>NZ_JBVJDL010000029.1:0-1076 GCF_055582305.1 Streptomyces sp. NPDC042102 | reverse complement strand
TGTATTGCCCCGGGAGGTTGTGGACGGGTGATGCAGGTCTCGGCTGAGGCGTCTTGAACGGGTGAGGGCCTTCCGGGTTCGGTGTGGATTGCGACGTCTACACCAACCAGCAGAAGGCCCTCATGCCCCACCGTAATGCACCCCTGACCGAGACCGGACGCCTGCGCCTGGCCCGCTGCGTGGTCGAGGACGGCTGGCCTCTGCGCCGGGCCGCCGAGCGTTTCCAGGTCTCACCGACGACGGCCCAGCGGTGGGCCGCGCGCTACCGGATCTGGGGCGAGGCCGGGATGGCGGACCGCTCATCGCGGCCTCTTCGCAGCCCCCGCCGGACACCGACCCGGACCGAACGCCGGATCATCAAGGTCAGAGTCCTGCGGCGCTGGGGACCGGCCCGCATCGCCTACCTGCTGGACCTGGCACCGTCGACCGTGCATCGGGTCCTGAGCCGGTTCGGCCTGGCCCGCCTGACCCATCTGGACCGGGCAACCGGCCGTGTCATACGCCGCTACGAACGCGACCGCCCGGGCGAACTCGTGCACGTGGACATCAAGAAGCTCGGCAACATTCCCGACGGCGGAGGCCACAAAGTCCTCGGCCGCCCGGCGGGCCGCAAGACCAAGTCCGGGGCCGGCTACCAGTACATCCACACCGCCGTCGACGATCACTCCCGCCTCGCCTACAGCGAGATCCACAGTGATGAGAAGAAGGAGACCGCGACCGCATTCTGGCAGCGGGCCCAGGCCTACTACGCCGGCGTCGGGATCACAGTCGAGCGCGTCCTGACCGACAACGGCTCCTGCTACAAGTCGTACGCCTGGCGCGACCTGCTGGCCGAGGCCGGGATCACCCACAAGCGAACCCGGCCCTACCGGCCCCAGACCAACGGCAAAGTCGAACGGCTCAACCGCACTCTCCTCGACGAGTGGGCCTACGCCCGTCCCTACCGGTCAGAGCAGGAACGACGCGACGCCTTCCCCGGCTGGCTGCACACCTACAATCACCACCGCGGACACACCGCGCTCGCAGGCAAACCACCTGCCAGCCGCGTCCCCAACCTCACTGGGCAATACACCTAG
>NZ_JBVJDL010000028.1:0-3929 GCF_055582305.1 Streptomyces sp. NPDC042102 | reverse complement strand
CCAGCCGACCGCAACACACCAGCCACCGCAGACCCGTCCACCACCACCCACCGACCGGACAAACCAGCAGTGAGGTCGGCGCGGGCAGGCTGCCAGGTGGCCCGGTAGCGCCAGGAGGCCACCGTGGAGCGCTGCCGGCGGCCCGTGCGCCAGGCCGAGAGCACCGGGAGCGTCGCCTCCAGCGCCTCGCGTTCCTGGCCGTGGGCGCCGAGTTCACCGGACAGGGCGTCGAGGTCTGCGTGTTCGACGGCTGTCCAGAAGGCGGCCTCGGCGGGGTCGGCGCCGGTGGTCGCGCGGGTTCCGGGGCGCGGCCAGTAGCGCCGGCGCTGGAAGGCGTACGTCGGCAGGTCGGCGTGGTCCTGGCCCGTACCCGTGCCGGGGAACGCGGGCGTCCAGTCGACGGCCGCGCCGCGCACGGAGGCCTCGGCCAGGGAGGTCAGGAACCGCTCCGTCCCGCCCTCCTGGCGGCGCAGCGAGCCCACTGCCCCGTCCCCGAGCCCCTGGATGAGCACCGGGTGCGGGCTGCTCTCGACGAAGAGGCCGAAGCCCTGGTCGCGCAGGGCACGGGTGGCCTCGTCGAAACGTACGGTCTGACGCAGGTTGCGGTACCAGTAGCCGGCGTCCAGCCCGGCGCCGTCCTGCCAGTCGGCGGTGACCGTCGAGAAGAAGGGCACCTCGGCCGCCCGCGGGGTCACCGCCGCGAGGACGTCGAGCAGCTCGGCGCGGATCTCCTCGACATGGGCCGAGTGGGAGGCGTAGTCGACGGCGATCCGGCGGGCCCCCTCGATGCGGGCGAGGAGCGCGTCGAGGGCCTCGGGGTCGCCCGAGACGACTACCGAGCGGGGACCGTTCTCGGCGGCGACCGACAGCCGCTCGTCGAGGTGCTCCGCCAGCTCGTCGCGGGAGAGCGGGACGGACACCATGCCGCCGCGCCCGGAGAGGGCGAGCAGGGCCTTGCTGCGCAGGGCGACGACACGGGCCCCGTCATCGAGGGTCAGCGCACCCGCGACGCACGCCGCGGCGATCTCCCCCTGCGAGTGGCCGAGCACGGCCGCGGGCTCGACTCCGTGCGAACGCCAGAGCGCGGCCAGCGACACCATCACCGCCCACAGGGCCGGCTGGACCACATCCACCCGGGCGAGCGCCTCCTCGTCACCCAGGACCTCCGTCAGCGACCACGCCACGTACGGAGCCAGCGCCCGCTCACACTCCGCCATCCGCTCGGCGAACACCTCACTGGACGCCAGCAGTTCCGTGGCCATGCCCGGCCACTGCGAACCCTGCCCCGGGAACACGAACACGGTTCTGGTCCGGCCCTCCGGCACCACGCCCTCGATCAGGCCCGGCGCGGGGGCGCCGTCGGCGAGGGCGGTCAGCCGCTCGGCGAACGTCTCCCGGTCGGCGGCGACGAGCACGGCACGGTGGTCGAACGCGGTGCGGGCGAAGGCCAGCGAACGCCCCAGGGCCGGGAGGTCGTTCTCCTCGGGGCGCTCGGCGAGGAAGGTGCGCAGGGCCCCGGCCTGGGCCCGCAGGGCTTCGGCGGACCGCGCGGAGAGCAGCCAGGGCACGGCGGCGCGGTCCGGGGCAGCGGCGCGGTCATCGGCATCGGTACCGGCCGGGACCTCGGCCGTCGCCGCCTCCAGGATCACGTGGGCGTTCGTCCCGCTCATGCCGAAGGAGGAGACGCCGGCGCGGCGCGGCTGGCCGGTGTCGGGCCAGTCGGTGTTCTCGGTCAGCAGCCGTACCGTGCCCGCCGACCAGTCGACGTTGGGTGTCGGCTCGTCCACGTGCAGCGTGCGCGGCATGACACCGTGACGGATGGCCTCCACCATCTTGATCACACCCGCCACCCCGGCAGCCGCCTGGGTATGCCCGATGTTCGACTTCACCGACCCCAACCCCAGCGGCCGCCCCACCGGACGCCCCCGCCCATACGTCGCCAGCAGGGCCTGCGCCTCGATCGGATCACCCAGCGTCGTCCCCGTCCCATGCGCCTCCACCACGTCCACCTGCTCCGCGGTCAGCCGGGCGTCCGCCAGCGCCTGCCGCAGGACGCGCCGCTGGGAGGGGCCGTTGGGGGCGGTCAGCCCGTTGCTCGCCCCGTCCTGATTGACGGCCGACCCTCGGATCACGGACAGCACCCGGTGGCCGTTGCGACGCGCGTCCGACAGCCGCTCCAGGACGAGGACGCCCACGCCCTCGCCCCAGCCGGTGCCGTCGGCGGCCGCCGCGAACGGCTTGCACCGGCCGTCGGCGGCGAGGCCGCGCTGGCGGCTGAACTCGGTGAAGGTGGTGGGGCTGGACATCACGGTCACCCCCGCGGCCAGCGCGAGGGTGCACTCCTGGCGGCGCAGGGCCTGCGCCGCCAGGTGCAGGGCGACCAGCGAGGAGGAGCAGGCGGTGTCGACGGTGACGGCCGGCCCCTCGAAGCCGAACGCGTACGCGATACGGCCGGACAGCACGCTCGTCGCGTTCCCGGTGGCGAGGTAGCCGTCGACGTCCTCGGGGCCGCCGACCAGGACCGTCCCGTAGTCGGCCCCGTTGGAACCGACGAACACGCCGGTACGGCTGCCGCGCAGCGCGTCCGGGGCGATCCCGGCCCGCTCGACGGCCTCCCAGGAGGTCTCCAGCAGCAGCCGCTGCTGCGGGTCCATGGCGAGGGCCTCACGCGGCGAGATCCCGAAGAACCCCGCGTCGAAATCGCCCGCGTCGTGGACGAACGCCCCTTCGCGGACGTACGAGGACCCGGGGCTGTCGGGGTCCTCGTCGAACAGCGCCTCCAGATCCCAGCCCCGGTCGGTGGGGAACGGCGCCACCGCGTCGCGGCCCGAGACCACCAGGTCCCACAGGCCTTCCGGGGTGCGGACGCCGCCGGGGAACCGGCAGCTCATCGCGACGATCGCGATGGGTTCACGGGCGGCGTCCGTGAGCCGCCGGTTCTGCTCGCGCAGCCGCTCGGCCTCCTTCAGCGAGGTCCGCAGCGCTGCCACGAGCTTGTCGTTGGGTGTCGTCACTTCGTCGGGCGTAACCATGTGTCAGCTCCACACTTCCGCGGACCGTCAGGAGTCCGTGTTGTCCATGGCGAGGCGGATGAGGGCGTCGGCGTCCATCGCGTCGATGTCCTCCGGTGCCGCCTCGTCCGGTACTGCCGCTGCCGCGGCGGGGGCCGGGTCCAGGCCCGCGAGGTCCAGGAGCACCTCCAGGAGCCCGGCTTCCCGGATCCGGGCGAGCGGCACGGAGGCGAGGGCCTGGCGCAGCCGGGCCTCCTGCGGGTCGGTGCCCGCGTCCGCGAGTTCGCCGGTGAGCTCGGTCAGGAGGTACGAGGCCAGCGCGGCCGGGGTCGGGTGGTCGAAGACGACCGTGGCGGGCAGGTCCAGCCCGGTCGCCCGGCCCAACCGGTTGCGCAGCTCGACCGCCGTCAGCGAGTCGAAGCCGATCTCCTTGAACGCCTGCCCGGCCTCGACGCGCTGCGCCGACCCGTGACCCAGTACGCCGGCCACGTTGGTGCGTACGGTCTCCAGCAGGGCGTCGGTGCGCTCGGCGGGCGGCAGGGCGGCCAGTCGTTCCAGGAGGCCGTTCTCCTCGGTGCCCGCGCCCGGGGCCGGTACGGCCTCGGGGATGCCGGCCAGCAGCGGGCTCGGGCGGGCGGAGGTGAAGCCGGGCGCGAAGCGCTGCCAGTCGAGGTCGATGGCGGTCAGCGTGCCGGTGCCGTCGGCGAGCGCCCGGGCGAGGGCGGCGAACGCGGTGTCGGCGGGCAGTCCGGTCATGCCGGCCAGCCGCATCCGCTCCGCGACGGCCTCGTCCGAGGCGGCCATCCCGTGGTCGGCCCAGGGGCCCCAGGCGATGGAGGTGGCGGGCAGCCCGTCCGCGCGCCGCTGCTCCGCCAGCGCGTCCAGATAGGCGTTGGCAGCCGCATAGTTACCCTGCCC
>NZ_JBVJDL010000027.1:0-4824 GCF_055582305.1 Streptomyces sp. NPDC042102 | reverse complement strand
AGGGGGTTGATCTCGGAGACCGCGCCGACGAACGTGGTCTTGCCCACGCCGAAGCCGCCCGCCACCACGATCTTCGCGGAGGTGGTGGAGCGAGCCGCTCCGCCGTTAGAGCTTGCGAAGTCCACTGAGCACCCTTTCGAGCAGTGTCACGTCAGGCTGGCCGCCGGCGTTTTCGTCGCCGCCCGGCTGATGGATGGCGACCAAACCCGCCTCGGCCAGGTCGGCCACGAGGATTCGGGCGACGCCGAGAGGAATGGAAAGGAGGGCCGAGATCTCGGCCACCGATTTGATTTCTTGGCACAGCCGGCAGATGCGCTGATGCTCGGGCAACTGCCCTTGCAGGCGCGCAGGATCGGCCGTCGTGCTGACCAGCGCCTCGATGGCGAGCTGGTAGCGCGGCCGGGTCCGGCCACCGGTCATGGCGTACGGACGCACCAGCGGGTTGTGGGCCTTGGGGGCCTGTCGCTGCGCACCCTGGTGGGGAGGCGGCGCGTGCCTGCGTGGTTGCTGAGGCGGCTGGGGCTGGCCGTACGACTGTTGCTGGTACGGGTTGTGCTCCGGCATGGGCCGGCTGGGGGCGGAGGGGAAGTTGAAGCGGTTCTGGTCGTGCCCACCCTGCGGCTGCTGATGGCCGCCAAAGGGATGACCTCCGGGTGTTGTCACGTCTCCTCCTCCGACTCCAAAAACGCAGTACTCCCTGTGGAACCGCGCCACCGCACCCTACGGTGCGATGACGCGAAACGCACTGCCTGTCTGTTAGTTGAGAAGGCTTCCCTGCAGTTCGGCGCGCAGGTCCGGGGTGAGGACACTGCCCGCGCGATCCACCAGAAGAGCCATCTCGTAGCCCACGAGGCCGATGTCGCACTCGGGGTGCGCGAGAACGGCCAGCGAGGAACCGTCCGAGACGGACATGATGAAGAGGAAGCCGCGCTCCATCTCGACCACGGTCTGGTTGACGGCACCGCCCTCGAAGATGCGGGAGGCTCCGGCGGTCAGCGAGGTCAGTCCGGAGGCCACGGCCGCCAGCTGATCGGCGCGGTCGCGGGGGAAACCTTCGGACATCGCCAGAAGAAGGCCGTCGGCGGAGACCACCACGGTGTGGGACACCCCAGGGGTGTTGTCCACGAAGTTGGTGATCAACCAGTTCAGGTTCTGTGCCGCCTGGCTCATCGGGCTCACACTAACGCTCCTGGTCATAGCTGTTACTTGACTGCTCTGAACCCGCGCTGCGTCCCTGCTGGACTCCACGTCGCAGGTTACTCAGCCTGCCACGGACGTCCTCCGGGGCGCGGGAGACCGAAGGGCCGCCCTGCGGGGTCGTCTCCGCCGCACCCTCGACCAGGTTGGCCTTGGGTACGCGCCGAGGGAGACCGGACGGGGTGACCCCGCCCGCCTTCGGCTCGCGGAGCTTGCCGGCCTGCTGCCAGCGCTCGTCGTTGCGTGAACGCCAGGCGCTGCCGTCCGCCCCCTGCTCCTCCTCCTGGGCCGGCTGCTGCTGTCGCTGCGGCCGTCCTTCGAAGAGGGAAGGGGTCGACTCCGTTTCCTGCTGTGCCGGCTGCCACTGCTGCTGGCTGCCGCGACGCGGCAGGCCCGCTCCGGTCAGCTGGTGGCCGTTGTCGGCAGCGGCGCCCGGACGGTCGAAGCCTACGCGTTCCGGCGCCGGTTCGGGAGCCGACTGGGATTCCGATTCGATCCCGTATTCCTGCTGGTAGGCCGCCGGATACGAGTTCTGCTCGGGCCACTGTGCCTGGTGGGACTGGCCATCGTAGCCCGTGTCGTAGTTCTGCCCATCCTGCGGCTGGTCCTGGTAGGAACCCTCCGGATAGGTGTAGTTGTCCTGCGGGTACGCCTCGTAGCCACCCTGCTCGCGCTGGGCGTCGTACGCGGGCTCGTAACCCTGTTCGGACTGGGGCTCGTACCCCTGGTACGGCTGGTACCCGTGCTCCGGCTGAGGTTCCGGATAGTCCTGGGCGTACTCCTGGCCCGGCTGAGCGGCCTGACCCTGCCCGTCGTGGCCGCCGTGGGCCTCCGGGGCGTCCTGGCCCTCCAGGTGCGGCTGCTGGCCGACTCCGGCCTCCAGCTGCGCCCGGCGCCCCTCGCGGAACAGGGACCGGCCCATGGAGTCCAGGCCACGGTTCTCGGCGCCCTGGTTCTCGTACCGGGAGTCGTCGAACCCGAGCTCGGCCGCGGTGCGCATCGGAGCGGACTCGTAGGCCTGCTTCTGCGGGATGATCGAGGAGACGGTGAAGTCGTCGTCCGGGATCCCCTCGCCACCACCACCGTGGGTGATGGCGTCCGGGAGCATGACCAGCGAGGTGGTGCCGGCCTGCTCGCCCGAGGGGCGCAGCTGGACGCGGATGCCGTGGCGGTCCGCCAGCCGGCCGACCACGAACAGACCCATGCGCTGCGAGATCGCGGCGTCCACGGTCGGCGGGTTGGCCAGCTTGTGGTTGATGTCCGCGAAGTCCTCGGCGGTCAGACCGATGCCCTTGTCGTGGATCTCGACCATGACGCGGCCGTCGGGCAGACGCGTGGCGTTGACGCGGACCTTGGTCTGCGGGGAGGAGAACGTGGTGGCGTTCTCCAGCAGCTCGGCCAGCAGGTGCACGAGGTCGGTCACGGCCTGGCCGTGGATCTCGGCCTCGGAGACGCCCGACAGCTCGATGCGCTCGTACTGCTCCACCTCGGAGGAGGCGGCACGCAGGACGTCGACCAGGGGGACCGGCTGGTCCCAGCGGCGGCCCGGCTCCTCACCCGCGAGGATGAGGAGGTTCTCGCCGTTGCGGCGCATACGGGTGGCCAGGTGGTCCAGGCGGAAGAGGTTCTCCAGCTGGTCCGGGTCGGCCTCGTTGTTCTCCAGGTCGGTGATGAGGGTCAGCTGGCCCTCGATCAGCGACTGGTTGCGCATGGAGAGGTTCGTGAAGATCGCGTTGACGTTGCCCCGCAGGAGGGCCTGCTCGGCGGCGAGCCGGACGGCCTCGCGGTGGACCTGGTCGAACGCGCGGGCGACCTCGCCGATCTCGTCCTGGGAGTCGATCGGGATCGGCTCGACACGGGTGTCGACCTTGCCCGGGTCGGTGCGCGAGAGCTGGTCGACCAGGCTCGGCAGACGCTGCTCGGCGATGTCGAACGCGGCGCCGCGCAGGCGGCGCATCTGGCGGCCCATCTGGCGGGCCACCAGGCCGGCCAGGAGGAAGGCGGTGGTGAGGGCGACGACCACGACGGCGCCGGTGATGATGGCGTCGGTGCGGGCGTCGTCGGCGACCGCGGCGGCCTCGGTCACGGCCTTGGCGGTGACCTCCTGCTCGATCTGCGTGTACGCCTCGAACTTCGCGGTGGCCGCGGCCTGCCAGAACAGGGCGTTGGTGCCCTTGGTGGCGAGGACCTTGGGGTCCTCGCCGCCGGCTATCGCCTCGGTCATGCCCTCGAGCATGGAGTCGTTGACCTTCGGCGGGGCGACGAACGGCTTGCCGGAGGCCTCGGTCTGCTGCTTGACCTCGGCGAGCTTGGTCTCGCCCTCCTTGGTCTTGGCGGCGAAGACTTCCTTGAGGCGCTCGGTGTCGGCGTCGGTGCCGGCCGCGACGTACTCGGCGAGCGCGATCTCCTCCAGGTAGGCGTACGAGGAGAAGGCGACGAGCTGCCCCTCCTTGATCGCCGGGTCCTTGCTCGGCCGGACCAGGAGGTGGGTGCCGATGGAGCGCTGGAGCGAGCCGGCGGCCTTGGCGAGCTGGATCGCGTAGACCATGCGGCCGTAGGACGTGATGTTTCCGGTGCCCAGGCCCAGCTCGTTGGAGAACTGCATGAGGTTGTGCTGGACCAGCACATAACCCTCTTCGGTGGCCACCGGGCCGCCCTGGCTGGCCGCCAGGTTCTTCTTCGGGGTCTCGGTGTTGAGGTTGTACGCGGTGTCGCGCAGGTGCTGAAGCTTCGGCTCATCCTTCTGGAAGAGGTCGAGACGGTGCTGCAGGCCCTTCTTCTTGGGCATGCCCTTGATCGCCTCGGCGAACTTCTGCTTCGCCTTGTCGGTCTTGGCGCGGGCCTCGACCACGACCGCGTTGTTCTTGTCGCCCCTCAGGAGCGGCTCGGCGGTCAGGTCGCGCTCGTCGAGGAGGGCCTGGCCGTATTCCGACGCGGCCTTGACGATCATGGCCGTCTTCTCGGCGTCCTTGGCCGAGTTCCAGGTGTCGATCGATCCCTTCACCTGGAAGCCGCCCATGACCAGCCCGACGCCGACGGGCAGCAGGAGGATCGCGTTCAGACGCGTCGGCACACGCCAGTTGCGGGGCGAGAACCTGCTGGTGCTACGGCTGCTTCTGGGCGTGTCCATGGGCACGTCGACAGAAGACGCGGCCGCGCGCTGCGGCGGGGTGAAGTTGCCGCGCGCGGGTTCATCCGCGGGGCTCGAGTTGCTTCGCCTCACTCGACCAACAACCTCTCGGCGGTGCTACTAGCTAGTTCGTTGAATTCCAGCATGTCCAACGGCCGTGTTCCAAACAGTTGAATCCGGCCATTCCTAGAGACCTTCGCCTCACATAAATCGGACATAAAGAGCGAGCTGCGGCAAAAACGAGACGCACGGTGAACACAGCGGCACCGGACGAGTGCTGCGAGTGTCCAAGTACCGCCAATTCTCTGTCGAAACGTTATGAACGACACGGGCGGGCCGTGTCCTTGGACACAGCCCGCCCGTGCGGCGGTCGAGTTGGCGGCCCGCCCTTACTTCAGCCGTGCCATGAGGGCGTGTTCGACGAGCGTGATGAGGGCGCTCTTGGCGTCGGCGCGGTGGCGGGCGTCGGTGGTGATGATGGGTGCGTCGGGGCCGAT
>NZ_JBVJDL010000026.1:1986-5287 GCF_055582305.1 Streptomyces sp. NPDC042102 | reverse complement strand
CTTCAGAACTAACACAGTGGACGCGAGCAACTGAGGACAAGCCCTCGGCCTATTAGTACCAGTCAGCTCCACCCGTTACCGGGCTTCCACATCTGGCCTATCAACCCAGTCGTCTACTGGGAGCCTTACCCTCTCAAGGAGGTGGGAATACTCATCTTGAAGCAGGCTTCCCGCTTAGATGCTTTCAGCGGTTATCCCTCCCGAACGTAGCCAACCAGCCATGCCCTTGGCAGGACAACTGGCACACCAGAGGTTCGTCCGTCCCGGTCCTCTCGTACTAGGGACAGCCCTTCTCAATATTCCTACGCGCACAGCGGATAGGGACCGAACTGTCTCACGACGTTCTAAACCCAGCTCGCGTACCGCTTTAATGGGCGAACAGCCCAACCCTTGGGACCGACTCCAGCCCCAGGATGCGACGAGCCGACATCGAGGTGCCAAACCATCCCGTCGATATGGACTCTTGGGGAAGATCAGCCTGTTATCCCCGGGGTACCTTTTATCCGTTGAGCGACGGCGCTTCCACAAGCCACCGCCGGATCACTAGTCCCGACTTTCGTCCCTGCTCGACCCGTCGGTCTCACAGTCAAGCTCCCTTGTGCACTTACACTCAACACCTGATTGCCAACCAGGCTGAGGGAACCTTTGGGCGCCTCCGTTACCCTTTGGGAGGCAACCGCCCCAGTTAAACTACCCATCAGACACTGTCCCTGATCCGGATCACGGACCGAGGTTAGACATCCAGCACGACCAGAGTGGTATTTCAACGGCGACTCCACCATGACTGGCGTCACGGCTTCAAAGTCTCCCACCTATCCTACACAAGCCGAACCGAACACCAATATCAAACTGTAGTAAAGGTCCCGGGGTCTTTCCGTCCTGCTGCGCGAAACGAGCATCTTTACTCGTAGTGCAATTTCACCGGGCCTATGGTTGAGACAGTCGAGAAGTCGTTACGCCATTCGTGCAGGTCGGAACTTACCCGACAAGGAATTTCGCTACCTTAGGATGGTTATAGTTACCACCGCCGTTTACTGGCGCTTAAGTTCTCAGCTTCGCAACCCCGAAAGGTCACTAACCGGTCCCCTTAACGTTCCAGCACCGGGCAGGCGTCAGTCCGTATACATCGCCTTACGGCTTCGCACGGACCTGTGTTTTTAGTAAACAGTCGCTTCTCGCTGGTCTCTGCGGCCACCCCCAGCTCACGGAGTAAATCCGATCACCAGTGATGGCCCCCCTTCTCCCGAAGTTACGGGGGCATTTTGCCGAGTTCCTTAACCATAGTTCACCCGAACGCCTCGGTATTCTCTACCTGACCACCTGAGTCGGTTTAGGGTACGGGCCGCCATGAAACTCGCTAGAGGCTTTTCTCGGCAGCATAGGATCATCCACTTCACCACAATCGGCTCGGCATCAGGTCTCAGGCTTCATGCTGTCCGGATTTGCCTAGACAGCGCCCTACACCCTTACCCCGGGACAACCACCGCCCGGGCTGGACTACCTTCCTGCGTCACCCCATCGCTTACCTACTACCACCTTGGGTCAGCGGCTCCACCACTTTCCTTTCCCCGAAGGGTCCGGAACGGCTTCACGGCCTTAGCATTAATGGGCTCGATATTGGGCGTTTCAAAGCGGGTACCGGAATATCAACCGGTTGTCCATCGACTACGCCTGTCGGCCTCGCCTTAGGTCCCGACTTACCCTGGGCAGATCAGCTTGACCCAGGAACCCTTAGTCAATCGGCGCACACGTTTCTCACGTGTGTATCGCTACTCATGCCTGCATTCTCACTCGTGAACCGTCCACAACTACCTTCCGGTGCTGCTTCACCCGGCACACGACGCTCCCCTACCCATCACAGCAGGCGTTGGCCCTATTGCTGCAATGACACGACTTCGGCGGTACGCTTGAGCCCCGCTACATTGTCGGCGCGGAATCACTTGACCAGTGAGCTATTACGCACTCTTTCAAGGGTGGCTGCTTCTAAGCCAACCTCCTGGTTGTCTCTGCGACTCCACATCCTTTCCCACTTAGCGTACGCTTAGGGGCCTTAGTCGATGCTCTGGGCTGTTTCCCTCTCGACCATGGAGCTTATCCCCCACAGTCTCACTGCCGTGCTCTCACTTACCGGCATTCGGAGTTTGGCTAAGGTCAGTAACCCGGTAGGGCCCATCGCCTATCCAGTGCTCTACCTCCGGCAAGAAACACACGACGCTGCACCTAAATGCATTTCGGGGAGAACCAGCTATCACGGAGTTTGATTGGCCTTTCACCCCTAACCACAGGTCATCCCCCAGGTTTTCAACCCTGGTGGGTTCGGTCCTCCACGAAGTCTTACCTCCGCTTCAACCTGCCCATGGCTAGATCACTCCGCTTCGGGTCTAGAGCGTGCAACTCAATCGCCCTATTCGGACTCGCTTTCGCTACGGCTTCCCCACACGGGTTAACCTCGCTACACACCGCTAACTCGCAGGCTCATTCTTCAAAAGGCACGCAGTCACGAGATACCCGAAGGTATCCGACGCTCCCACGGCTTGTAGGCACACGGTTTCAGGTACTATTTCACTCCGCTCCCGCGGTACTTTTCACCATTCCCTCACGGTACTATCCGCTATCGGTCACCAGGGAATATTTAGGCTTAGCGGGTGGTCCCGCCAGATTCACACGGGATTTCTCGGGCCCCGTGCTACTTGGGAGATGAGCAAGCAAGCCGTACAGATTTCAGCTACGGGGGTCTTACCCTCTACGCCGGACCTTTCGCATGTCCTTCGCCTATCCATACGGTTTCTGACTCGCCTCACAGCCGGCAGACTGTGAAAGCTCATTCCCACAACCCCGCATGCGCAACCCCTGCCGGGTCTCACACGCATACGGTTTGGCCTCATCCGGTTTCGCTCGCCACTACTCCCGGAATCACGGTTGTTTTCTCTTCCTGAGGGTACTGAGATGTTTCACTTCCCCTCGTTCCCTCCACATGCCCTATGTGTTCAGGCATGGGTGACAGCCCATGACGACTGCCGGGTTTCCCCATTCGGACACCCCCGGATCAAAGCTCAGTTGGCAGCTCCCCGGGGCCTATCGCGGCCTCTCACGTCCTTCATCGGTTCCTGGTGCCAAGGCATCCACCGTGCGCCCTTAAAAACTTGGCCACAGATGCTCGCGTCCACTGTGTAGTTCTCAAGCAACGACCAGCCACCCATCACCCTGCTCCCTAAGGACCAGGTTCACTGGGGCCGGCATCGCGAAGGTCCAGCCGAATCGGCCGTACCCTCAGATACCCAACAACGTGCCAAGCACGATC
>NZ_JBVJDL010000025.1:0-15630 GCF_055582305.1 Streptomyces sp. NPDC042102 | reverse complement strand
GCCAGCGCCGCCGCACACGCGTCCAGGCGAGCGGCGAACACCGGCGACGCGCCGTACAGCTCCACCGCCATGCCCGCCCACTGCGACCCCTGACCGGGGAAGACGAACACGGGCTTGCCGTGCCCGGACGTGTGGCCCTGGAGCACGCCGGCCGCCGTGTCGCCCTCGGCGAGGGCGGTCAGGGCCCGCAGGGTGTCCTCGGGGTCGGCGGACGGGACCACGGCGGCGCGGTGGTCGAAGGCGGCGCGGCCGGTGGCGAGGGCGACGGCCGAGGCGGCCGGGTCGTCGGTGCCCCGTTCGGCGTACGCGTGCAGCCGGGCGGCCTGGCCGCGCAGGGCGGCGGCGGTCCGGCCGGACAGGATCCAGGGGGTGCCGGTGACGGGGCCGGACAGGACGGCCGGGCCGGTCTCGGCGGCCGTCTCCTCCGGGGTGGCCGGCTCGCCCGCGCCGTCGGCGGCGGTGTCCTGCGGGGTCTGCTCCAGGATGACGTGGGCGTTGGTGCCGCTGATGCCGAAGGCGGAGACGCCGGCCCGGCGCGGGTGGCCGGTGGCCGGCCAGTCGCGGGCCTCGGTGAGCAGTTCCACGGCGCCCGACGCCCAGTCGATCTTCGGGGACGGGGCGTCGACGTGGAGGGTCTGCGGCAGCAGGCCGTGGCGCATGGCCATGACCATCTTCATGACGCCGGCGGCGCCGGAGGCGGCCGAGGTGTGGCCGATGTTGGACTTCACGGAGCCGAGCCACAGCGGCTGGTCGGCGGGCCGGTTCCGGCCGTACGTCGCGAGCAGGGCCTGGGCCTCGATGGGGTCGCCGAGGGTGGTGCCGGTGCCGTGCGCCTCGACGGCGTCGATCTCGGCGGCGGGGACCCGGGCGTTGGCCAGGGCCTGCTTGATGACGCGCATCTGGGCGGGCCCGTTGGGGGCGGTGAGGCCGTTGCTGGCGCCGTCCTGGTTGACGGCCGTACCGCGGATGACGGCCAGGACGCGGCGGCCCGCGCGGCGGGCGTCGGAGAGCCGCTCGACGAGCAGCACGCCGACGCCCTCGGCCGGGCCGAAGCCGTCGGCGGCGGCGGCGAAGGCCTTGCAGCGGCCGTCGGCGGCCAGCGCGCGCTGGCGGCTGAACTCGACGAACCCGGCGGGGTTCGACATGACGGTGACGCCTCCGGCGAGCGCCATGGAGCACTCGCCGCCCCGCAGGGCACGGACGGCCATGTGGAGGGCGACGAGGGAGGAGGAGCAGGCGGTGTCGATGGTGACGGCCGGGCCCTCCAGGCCGAGGGAGTAGGCGAGCCGGCCGGACATGACGCTGGCCAGGTTGCCGGTGCCGAGGTAGCCCTCGAGCTCGTCGGGGGCCTCGGTGATGCCGGTGGTGTAGTCGAGGGCGCTGAAGCCGACGAAGGTGCCGGTCAGGCTGCCGGCGAGGGTGGTGGGGTCGATGCCGGCGCGTTCGACGGCCTCCCAGCCGGTCTCCAGCAGCAGCCGCTGCTGCGGGTCCATCGCGAGGGCCTCGCGGGGCGAGATCCCGAAGAAGCCGGCGTCGAACTCGTCGACGTCGTGGAGGAAGCCGCCCTCCTTGACGTAGTTGGTGCCGGGCTTGTCGGGGTCCGGGTCGTAGAGGGAGTCGATGTCCCAGCCGCGGTTGACGGGGAAGCCGCCGACGGCGTCGCCGCCGGCCGCGACCAGCTCCCACAGGTCCTCGGGGGAGCTGACGCCGCCGGGGTAGCGGCAGGCCATGCCGACGATCGCGATCGGTTCGTGGCCGGACGCCTCCACGGCCTGCAGCCTCTTACGGGTCTGCTGCAGGTCGGCCGTGGCCCGCTTGAGGTATTCGAGGAGCTTCTCTTCGTTGTTCGCCATGGTCGGTATCTCCGTGAGGCCCCGTGGGGCGGATCGCTGGCCGGCGGGTGGAATGGGGAAGGGGTGCCTTCCGGGCCGGGCGTCGGCCCGGCCCGGAAGGCACCCCCCGGTCGAATCAGGAGGTGCCCAGCTCTTTGTCGAGGAGGGCGAACATGTCGTCCGCGGTGGCGGTCTCCAGCCCGCCCTCGTCGGCGGCCTCCTCGGCCGCGGTGTCGCCGAAGGTCCACAGCAGGGCCTCGAGGCGCTGCTTGAGCTTGGTGCGGGTGTCGGAGTCGGGCCGGTCCGCGGCCAGGGCGCCTTCGAGGCGGTCGAGTTCGTCGAGGACGGAGCCGACCGGTGCGGCCGAGTCCGGCAGCAGGACCCCGCGCAGGTGCTGGGCGAGGGCCGCCGGGTTCGGGTAGTCGAAGACGATCGTGGCGGGGAGCGCCAGACCGGTGGCCGCGCCGAGCCGGTCGCGCAGTTCGACGGCGGTCAGGGAGTCGAAGCCCAGGCCCTTGAAGGCGCGGCCGGGTTCGATGGCGTCGCCGGAGGCGTGGCCGAGGACGGCCGCGACCTTCTCGCGCACCAGGTCGAGCAGGAGGGTCTCCCGCTCGGCCGGGTTCGCGGCGGTGAGCTGCTCCACGAGGCGGGCGGCGGCCCCGGTGGCGGCGCCGGCGCTCTCCTGCGGTGCGGCGGCCGCCTTCAGCGCGGCGCGCGCCTCGGGGACGCCGTCGATGAGGGGGCTCGGGCGGCCGGAGGTGAAGCCGCGGGCGAACCGCTCCCAGTCGACGTCGGCGACGGCGCGGAACACCTCGTCGTGCTCCACGGCCTGCACCATGGCGTCCAGGGCCAGTTCGGGGTCCATCTCGATGACGCCGCGGCGGCGCATGTACTCCTCGACGCCCTCGCCCTCCATCATGCCGCCGCCGCCCCAGGCGCCCCAGGCCAGCGAGGTCGCGGTCAGGCCGCGGGCCCGGCGGACCTGTGCGAACGCGTCGAGGTAGGCGTTGCCGGGTGCGTAGCCGCCGTGCCGGCCGCTGCCCCAGACACCGGAGTTGGAGGAGAACAGCACGAACGCGTCGAGCGGGGTGTCGCCGAGCAGCTCGTCGAGGTGCCGGGCGCCGCCGGTCTTGCCCGCGTTGATCTGCCGGTAGTCGTCGGCGGTCATCTCCTCCACGAGGGTGGTCTGGACGACGCCGACGGCGTGGACGACGGCGGTCAGCGGCCGCTCGGCCGGGATCGCCGCGAGCAGCGCCTCGACCTGCGCGCGGTCGGCCATGTCGCAGGCCGCGACGGTGACCTCGGCGCCCAGCTCCCGTATCTCCTCGGCCAGTTCGGCCGCACCCGGAGCCGCCGGCCCACGCCGGCTGGTCAGGACGACGTGCTCCGCACCGGTGGCCGCCATACGGCGGGCCACCTGCGCACCCACCCCGCCCGTACCGCCAGTGATCAGCACCGTGCCGCGCGGCGTCCAGGAACGCACCGGCTCCCGGTCGCCCAGCGGCGCACGCACCAGACGGCGGCCGAAGGCACCGCCGCCCCGGAGGGCGATCTGGTCCTCGTCGCCGAGGCCGGCCAGGATCCGGCCGAGCCGGGCGGCGGCCCGCTCGTCCAGGGTCTCGGGCAGGTCGACCAGACCGCCCCAGGTGCGCGGCTGTTCCAGGGCCACGACCCGGCCCAGGCCCCACAGCTGGGCCGGTACGGGGTCGGCGGGCCCGTCCGCCGTACCGGTGCTGACGGCGCCCCGGGTGAGCACCCACAGCGGCGCGGTGACGCCCGCGTCGCCGAGGGCCTGGACGAGGACGAGCGTGCCGGTGGCGACGGCGTCGCGGTCGGTGCTGTCGCCGAAGAGGCAGACGATGCCGGTGAGGCCCTCGCCGGGCAGCCGGTCCGCCCACGCCGTGCGGTCGGCGGCGGCGGGGTCGAGGACGAGCCGGCGGACGTCGGCGCCCTGGGCGGCGAGCGCGGCGACGGTGGCCTCGGTGCGGTCGGTGTCGGTGCTCGCCGGCGGCTCGACGACGAGCCAGTCGCCGGTGAGGCGGTCGGTGCCGTCCTCGGGCAGCAGGGTCCAGGAGACGTCGTAGCGCCAGGAGTCGACGGCCCGGCGGGCGCGGCGGGAGCGGCGCCATGCGGCGAGGCCGGGCAGCAGCTCGCGCAGCGGGCGGTCCCCGTCGAGGCCGGCGGTGGCGGCCAGGGCGTCCAGGTCGCCGGTCTCGACGGCGGCCCAGAAGTCGCTCTCGGTCTCCTCGCCGGGTCCCTGCGGGGCGGTGGCGCCGGCGGGGCCGGACTCCAGCCAGTACCGCTGGTGCTGGAAGGCGTACGTGGGCAGGTCGACGGCCCGGGCGCCGCGGCCGGCCAGGACGGCCGTCCAGTCGACGCCGGCCCCGCGGGTCCAGGCTCCGGCGAGGGAGGCGTAGAAGCGGGCGAGGCCGCCCTCGTCGCGGCGCAGGGTGCCGAGGGCGAGGGCGTCGGTGCCGGTGTCCTCGGCGGTCTCCATCACGCCGTAGACGAGCACCGGGTGGGCGCTGGACTCGATGAAGAACCGGTGGCCGTCGGCGAGGAGGGTGCGGACGACGGGTTCGAAGGACACCGGCTGCCGGCAGTTCTCGTACCAGTAGGCGGCGTCGAGTTCGGAGCCGTCGAGGACCTCGCCGGTGACGGTGGAGTAGAGCGGCACCGAGCCCTCTCGCGGGCGTACGAAGGCCAGCAGGTCCAGGATCCGTTCCTTGAGCCGGTCCACCTGCGCGCAGTGCGAGGCCACCGTGGACGGGATCACCTTCGCCCGGACGCCCTCCGCCTCCAGTACGGCGACCAGCTCCTCCAGCGGAGCCACCTCACCGGCCACGGTCACCGTGCCCGGACCGTTGATCCCCGCGATCGACAACGCGTCCCCGTACGGCGCGATCCGCGCCCGCACCGCGTCCGCACCCAGCGACACCGACGCCACCGCACCCCGGCCCACCAGCTCGTCCGCGAACAACTGCGAGCGCAGCACCACGACCTTCGCCGCGTCCTGGAGCGACAGCGCACCCGAGACGGCCGCCGCCGCGATCTCACCCTGCGAGTGACCCACCACCGCGTCGGGCACCACACCGGCGGCCCGCCACAGCTCGGCCAACGCGACCATCACCGTGAACAGCACCGGCTGGAGCACCTCGATACGGGTCAGCTCCGGAGCACCCTCACTCCCCCGCACCACGGACTCCACCGACCAGTCCACATACGCCTCGACCGCACCCGCCACCTCCGCGAACCGCGCCGCGAACACCGGCGACGAATCGAGGAGTTCCACCGCCATCCCCGCCCACTGCGAACCCTGACCGGGGAAGACGAACACCGTCTTGCCGTCGATGCCGGCGGCTCCGGTGACGGTCTGGCCGGCGGGCGCCTCGGCGGCCAGCGAGGCCAGGCCGGCGAGGGCCTCCTCGCGGCTGCCGAGGACGACCGCGGCCCGGTGGTCCAGCGTGGCGCGGGTGGTGGCCAGGGACAGGCCGATGTCGGACAGGGAGACGTGGGTGTCGGCGGCCAGGTGGTCGTGGAGCCGCTGGGCCTGTGCGGCCAGCGCGGCGGGGTTCTTGCCGGACAGGATCCACGGCACGGTGGCGGCGGTGACGGCGGCCACGGTGGGCGGCCGGGTGCCCTCGGGCGCCCGGTCGTGGGCCTCGGCGGGCTGGGGGGCCTGTTCGAGGATGACGTGGGCGTTGGTGCCGCTGATGCCGAAGGAGGAGACGCCGACGCGGCGCGGGTGGCCGGTCTCGGGCCAGGCGCGGGCCTCGGTGAGCAGTTCGACGGCGCCGGTGGTCCACTCGATGTGCGGGGAGGGCTCGTCGACGTGGAGGGTCCGGGCGAGGACGCCCTCGCGCAGGGCCTGGACGGACTTGATGACGCCGGCGATGCCGGAGACGGCCTGGGTGTGGCCGATGTTGGACTTCAGGGAGCCGAGCCACAGCGGCCGGTCCTCGGGGCGGCCCTGGCCGTACGTGGCCAGCAGGGCGTGGGCCTCGATGGGGTCGCCGAGCTTGGTGCCGGTGCCGTGCGCCTCGACGGCGTCGACGTCCTGCGCGCCGAGCTTGGCGTTGGCCAGGGCCTGGCGGATGACCCGCTGCTGGGCGGGGCCGTTGGGGGCGGTCAGCCCGTTGGAGGCGCCGTCCTGGTTGGTGGCGGAGCCGCGGACGACCGCGAGGACGCGGTGGCCGTTGCGTTCGGCGTCGGAGAGCCGCTCCAGCAGCAGGACGCCCAGGCCCTCGGAGAAGGAGGTGCCGTCGGCGGCGCCGGCGAAGGCCTTGCAGCGGCCGTCGGCGGCCAGCGCGCGCTGGCGGCCGAACTCCAGGAACTCGGCCGGGGTCGACATGACGGCGACGCCGCCGGCGAGCGCCATGGAGCACTCGCCGCCGCGCAGCGCCTGCGCGGCCAGGTGCAGGGCCACCAGCGACGACGAGCAGGCGGTGTCGACGGTGACGGCCGGGCCCTCCAGGCCGAAGGCGTAGGCGACGCGGCCGGAGATGACGCTGTTGGACAGGCCGGTGCCGAAGTAGCCCTCGACGCCCTCGGGGATCTCCTGGAGTTCGGTGGCGTACCCGGAGGGGACGGCGCCGACGAACACGCCGGTGCGGCTGCCCCGCAGGGTGGCCGGGTCGATGCCGGCCCGTTCGAAGACCTGCCAGGCGCCTTCGAGGACGAGCCGCTGCTGCGGGTCCATGGCGAGGGCCTCGCGCGGGGAGATGCCGAACAGTTCGGCGTCGAACTGGCCCGCGTCGTGCAGGAAGCCGCCTTCCTTGACGTACGTGCGGCCGGGTACGCCCGGCTCCGGGTCGTAGAGGCCGTCGAGGTCCCAGCCGCGGTTGGCCGGGAACGCGCCGATCGCGTCGCGGCCCTCGGTGACCAGCTGCCACAGGGCCTCGGGCGAGTCCACGCCGTCGGGGAAGCGGCAGGCCATGCCGACGATCGCGATGGGGTCGTGGTCACCGGCGGCGGCCGGGACGGCGAGCGGGGTGTCCTGGGGGCCGGGGGCGTCGTCGCCGACGAGCTGGCCGCGCAGCTGGCGGGCCAGGGCGGCCGGGGTGGGGTGGTCGAAGACGATGGTCGCGGGCAGCCGCAGGCCGGTGGCGCCGCCGAGGCGGTTGCGCAGCTCGACCGCGGTCAGCGAGTCGAAGCCGAGCTCCTTGAAGGCCTTCTCGGCGCCGACGGCGTCGGTGCCGGAGTGGCCGAGGACGGCCGCGGCGTGGCTGCGGACCAGGTCGAGCAGGGTGCGCAGCTGGTCGTCGGCGGACAGGCCGCCGAGCGTGCGGGCGAGGGCGGAGCCGCCGGCGCCGTCCGCGGCCTCGACGGTGCGGCGGCCCGTGGCGCGGACCAGGCCGCGGGCGAGGGCGGGCAGGGAGCCGGTGGCGGACATGGTGCGCAGGGCGGCCGGGTCCAGGCGTACGGGCACCAGCAGCGGCTCGCCGCCGGCGCGGCCGGCGTCGAGGAGGGCCAGCCCCTCGGCCGGGGTGAACCCGACCATGCCGGAGCGGGCCATGCGGGCCACGTCCTCCTCGGACAGGTGCCCGGTCATGCCGCTGGCCTTGTCCCACAGGCCCCAGGCCAGGGAGGTGGCGGGCAGCCCGTGGGCGGCCCGGTGCTGGGCGAGGGCGTCCAGGAAGGCGTTGGCGGCCGCGTAGTTGCCCTGGGCCGGGCCGCCGATGACACCGGCGGCGGAGGAGAACAGGACGAAGGCGGTGAGGTCCAGGTCGCGGGTGAGCTCGTGCAGCAGGGCCGCGGCGTCGGCCTTGGGCCGCAGGACGGTGGCGAGCCGGTCCGCGTCGAGGGAGGCGATGACGCCGTCGTCGAGGACACCGGCGGCGTGGACGACCGCGCGCAGCGGCCGGTCGGCCGGTACGGCGGCCAGCAGGGCGGCCAGCGCCTCGCGGTCGGCGGCGTCGCAGGCCACGACCTCCGCCGAACCGCCCAACTCGGCGATCTCCGCGACGAGTTCGGCCGCACCCGGGGCCTCCGGGCCGCGGCGGCCGGTCAGCAGCAGGTGCCGTACGCCGTGCTCGGTGACCAGGTGCCTGGCCAGCAGGGCGCCCAGGGTTCCCGTGCCGCCGGTGATCAGGACGGTGCCGGCCGGGTCCCAGCCCTGCGGCACGGTCAGCACGATCTTGCCGGTGTGCTTGGCCTGGCTCATGAACCGGAAGGCCTCAGGCGCCCGCCGGATGTCCCAGCTGCGCGTCGGCAGCGGCGTCAGCGCACCGGACTCGAAGAGGCCGACGAGTTCGGCGAGGATCTCGGCGAGCCGGTCGGGTCCGGCCTCGGCGAGGTCGAACGCGCGGTAGGCGACGCCCTCGTGCCCGGCCGCGACCTCCTGCGTGTCGCGGACGTCGGTCTTGCCCATCTCGATGAACCGGCCGCCGCGCGGCAGCAGCCGCAGCGAGGCGTCGGTGAGGTCCCCGGCGAGGGAGTTCAGGACGACGTCGACGCCCTCGCCGCCGGTGGTGGCCAGGAACCGCTCCTCGAAGGAGGCGTCCCGCGAGGACGCCAGGTGCGCCTCGTCCAGCCCGGCGGCCCGCAGAGCCTCCCACTTGCCCTCGCTCGCCGTGCCGAACACCTCGGCACCCAGGTGCCGGGCGATCTGCACGGCCGCCGAACCCACCCCGCCCGCGGCGGCGTGGATCGCGATCCGCTCGCCCGCCCGCAGCCCGGCCAGGTCCACCAGCGCGTAGTACGCGGTGAGGAAGGCGGTCGGGGCGGCGGCGGCCTGCTCGAAGGTCCAGCCGTCGGGGATGCGGGCGACGACGCGGCGGTCGACGACGGTCTCGGGGCCGAAGGCGCCCGGGAGGGGACCCATGACCCGGTCGCCGACGGCGAGGCCGGTGACGCCGGGGCCGACCTCGGTGACGATGCCCGCGCCCTCGTTGCCCATGGTGGCGTCGCCCGGGTACATGCCGAGCGCGATCATCACGTCGCGGAAGTTCAGGCCGGCGGCGCGGACCGCGACCCGGATCTCGCCCTCGCCCGGCGTACGGACGGGGGCGGGCGTCAGGGAGAGCTGCTCCAGGGTGCCACCGGCGGCGCTGAGTTCCCAGCCTCCGGTGCGCGGCGGCGTCAGGGCGCCGCCCGGCGCGGTGGCCCGGACCAGGCGGGGCACGAGGACGGCGTCCTCGCGTACGGCGGCCTGCGGCTCGGCGGCGTGCCGGGCGGCGGCGACGGCCCGCGGCAGCAGGGCGGCGGCCCCGGCGTCGGCCGGGTCAAGGTCGACGAGCAGCAGCCGGCCCGGGTTCTCGGCCTGCGCCGAGCGCACCAGGCCCCACAGCGGGGCGTGGGTGAGGTCGGTGACGTCCTCGCCGGGGCGGGCGGCCAGGGCGCCGCGGGTGACGACGGCCAGGGTGGCGCCCTCCAGGCGCTCGTCGGCGAGCCACTGCTGGAGGACGGTCAGGAAGCGGGCGCCTTCGGTGCGGACGGCGTCGGCGAGGCCGGGCAGGTCCGCCGGGGCGCCGCCGCCGAGCGGCAGGACGACGACCTCGGGGGCCGGGAGGCCGGCGGCGACGGAGTCGCCGAGGGTCGGCACGTCGTCGAAGATCTGCGGGAAGGCGCCGAGCCGCTGGAAGGCGCTTTCGACGCCGAGCCGGTCCTCGCCGAGGACGAACCAGTCGTGCGGGGCGGCGGCCGGGGCGTCCGGGCCGTCGGCCTCGCGCACGGCCGTCCAGTCGAGCCGGTACAGCGCGTCGGAGGTCTGCGGGCCCGCTTCCAGTGCGGCGGCGGTGACGGCCCGGGAGACCAGGGCGCCGACGGTGGCGACGGGGCGGCCGGCGGCGTCGGCGATCTCGAGGGCGACGCCGTCGTCCCCGGCGGGGGAGATCCGTACGCGCAGGGCGGTGGCACCGACCGCGTGCAGGGTGACGCCGTTCCAGGAGAACGGCAGGCGGATGCCGTCGGCCTCGCCGCGGGCGGCAGCGACCAGACCGGCGTGCAGCGCGGCGTCGAGCAGCGCCGGGTGCAGTCCGAAGCGGGCGGCGTCGTCGTGCTGCTCGTGGGCGAGGGCGACCTCGGCGTAGATCTCCTCGCCGCCGGTCTGCCGCCAGACGCCGGTCAGGCCCTGGAAGGAGGTGCCGTACTGGTAGCCGGTGGCGGCCAGGGCTTCGTAGAACCCGTCGAGCGCGACGGGTTCGGCGCCCGGCGGCGGCCAGGCGGCGAGGTCGAAGGCGCCCTCGCCGGTGGCGGTGCCCAGCAGGCCGGTGGCGTGCCGGGTCCAGGGCGCGCCGTCGGCCGCGTCTTCGGGCAGGGAGTGCAGGGTGACGGGCCGGCGGCCGTCGGCCTCGGGCCCGCCGACGACGAGCTGGAGGCGGACCGCACCCTCGGCGGGCAGGACGAGGGGGGCCTCCAGGGTGAGTTCGTCGAGGCGGTCGCAGCCGACCTCGTCGCCGGCCCGGACGGCGAGTTCGACGAAGGCGGTGCCGGGCAGCAGCACGGTGCCGCTGACGGCGTGGTCGGCCAGCCAGGGGTGGGTGCGCAGCGACAGCCGGCCGGTGAGGACGGCCTGGTCGCCGTCGGCGAGGCGGACGGCGGCGCCGAGCAGCGGGTGGTCGGTGGCGCCGAGTCCGGCGGCGGAGACGTCCGCGGAGCCGGTGCCGGCGATCTCCAGCCAGTAGCGCTCGCGCTGGAAGGCGTACGTCGGCAGCTCGACGCCGCGCGCGTCCGCGCCGGCGTGGACGAACTGCCAGGCGACGGGGGCGCCGTGGGTCCAGGCCTCGGCGAGCGAGGTGAGGAACCGCTGGGGGCCGCCCTCGTCGCGGCGCAGGGTGCCCTGGGTGACGGCCGGGGAGCCGGCGGCGTCGATGGTCTCCTGCACGCCCACGGTGAGGACGGGGTGGGCGCTGGACTCGACGAACAGCCCGTGCCCGCGCTCCAGCAGCCCCTCCACCGCCTCCTGGAAACGGACCGTCTGACGCAGGTTGGTGTACCAGTACGCGGCGTCGAGTTCGGAGCCGTCGACGAGCGCGCCGGTGACGGTGGAGAAGAACGGGACCTCGGCGGTACGCGGGGCGATCCCCGCCAGCGCGGCCAGGACCTCGTCGCGGATGGATTCCACCTGCGGACCGTGCGAGGCGTAGTCGACGTTGATACGGCGGGCCCGCACCCCGTCGGCCTCGCAGGCCGCCATCAGCTCGTCGAGCGCCTCGGGGTCGCCGGAGACGACGGTGGAGTTCGGACCGTTGACGGAGGCGACGGCGAGCCGCTCACCCCAGCCGGAGATACGTTCCGTCACGGCAGCGGCGGCGTCCGCCACCGACACCATGCCGCCCTGGCCGGCCAGCGCGACGATCGCCCTGCTCCGCAGCGCGGACACCTTGGCGGCGTCCTCCAGGGACAGCGCGCCCGCGACGGCCGCCGCCGCGATCTCACCCTGTGAGTGCCCGATCACGGCCGCGGGCTCGACACCCGCCGCCCGCCACAGCTCGGCCAGCGAGACCATCACGGCCCACAGCGCGGGCTGGACGACATCCACCCGGTCGAAACCGGGCGCGTCCTCGCCCTGCCGCAGAACGTCCAGCAGCGACCAGTCGGTGTACGGCGCCAGCGCGGCCGCGCACTCGTCCAGGCGGGCGGCGAACACCGGCGACGCGCCGTACAGCTCCACCGCCATGCCCGCCCACTGCGACCCCTGACCGGGGAAGACGAACACCGGACGGTCGGCGCCCTTGACCACGGTGCCGTCCACGACTCCGGCGGCGGGCAGGCCCGCGGCCAGGGCGTCCAGTCCGGCGAGGAACCCGTCGCGGTCCTCGGCGAGGACCACACCGCGCCGCTCCAGTCCGGCGCGGGTCGCGGTCAGCGCCGTGGCGACGGCGGCCGGCTCCAGCCCGGCCACGGAGCCGGCGTACGCCCGCAGCCGCTCCGCCTGGCCGTGCAGCGCGCCGGTGGTCCTGCCGGACAGCGGCCACGGCACGAGGCCGCCAGTGACGGCGGCGACGGCGGCGGGGACGGCCGGCTCGGGGGCTTCCGCGGCCGGGGCCTCCTCCGCGGGGACGTGCTGTTCGAGGATGACGTGGGCGTTGGTGCCGCTGATGCCGAAGGAGGAGACGCCGGCCCGGCGCGGCCGGTCCCCGGCCTGCCACGCGACCGGCTCGGTGAGCAGCTCGACGGCGCCGGAGTTCCAGTCGATGTGCGGGGACGGCTCGGCCGCGTGCAGCGTCCGGGGCAGGACGCCCTCGCGCATGGCCATGACCATCTTGATGACACCGGCGATGCCGGACGCGGCCTGGGTGTGGCCGATGTTGGACTTCACCGAGCCGAGCCGCAGCGGCGGCGCGTCCGCCGGGCGGCGGCCGTACGTGGCGAGCAGCGCGCCCGCCTCGATCGGGTCACCGAGGGCGGTGCCGGTGCCGTGCGCCTCGACCACGTCCACGTCCTGGGTGGTCAGGCGGGCGTTGGCGAGCGCCGCCTTGATGACGCGCTGCTGGGAGGGGCCGTTGGGGGCGGTCAGGCCGTTGGAGGCGCCGTCCTGGTTGGTCGCGGTGCCGCGGACGACGGCGAGGACCTGGTGGCCGTGGCGTACGGCGTCCGAGAGCCGCTCGACGAGGAGGATGCCGGCGCCCTCGGCGAGCGCCATGCCGTCGGCGTCCGCGGAGAAGGCCTTGCAGCGGCCGTCGGCGGCCATGCCGCGCTGCTCGCTGTAGCCGATGAACTCCAGTGGGGTGGACATGACGGTGACGCCGCCGACGAGGGCCATGGAGCACTCGTCGGCGCGCAGCGCCTGGGCGGCCATGTGCAGGGCGACGAGGCCGGAGGAGCAGGCGGTGTCGACGGAGACGGCTGGGCCCTCCAGGCCGAAGGTGTAGGCGATGCGGCCGGAGACCACGCTGGCCGCGCTGCCGGTGGTGAGGTGGCCCTCGTACCCTTCGGGGATCTCCGGCAGCGACCAGCAGTAGTCGAGGTTGTAGCAGCCGATGAAGGTGCCGGTGCGGCTGCCCTTGACGGACTGCGGGTCGATGCCGGCCCGCTCGAACGCCTCCCAGGCGGCCTCCATGACGAGCCGCTGCTGCGGGTCCATGGCGAGGGCCTCGCGCGGGGAGATGCCGAAGACGCCCGGGTCGAAGTGGCCCGCCTCGTAGAGGAATCCGCCTTCCTTGACGTACGTGCGGCCGGGCCGCTCCGGGTCGGGGTCGTAGATCGCCTCGGTGTCCCAGCCGCGGTCCTGCGGGAAGGGGCCGATGGCGTCCCCGCCGTCGGCGACCAGCTGCCACAGGTCCTCCGGCGACGTGACGCCGCCGGGGAAGCGGCAGGCCATGCCGACGATGGCGATGGGCTCGTGACCGGCGTCCTCGACCTCGCGCAGCCGCTGCTTGGTCTCGTGCAGATCGGCCGTGACCCACTTGAGGTAGTCGCGGAGCGTCTCTTCGTTCGTCGCCATGGGGACCTCTTCGAACCTCTCGGATAGAGCGGGGATTTCGTGTTGACCTGACCGGAGGACGCCCTTACTCCGGGCGGCCGAATTCCTTGCGGATGAATGCGAAGATCTCGTCGTCGGACGCGGCGTCGAGCTTTCCGCTCAGCGACTCGGTGTCCGACGCGGCCTGGGCGTCCTTCCAGCGGGACAGCAGCGTCTCCAGGCGGCGGGTGAGGTCCTTGCGCTCCTCCTGGCCGAGCGCGAGCGAGAGCAGGTCGGACTCGAGGCGGTCGAGCCCGCCGTGGACGGACGCGGCCGTGGCCTCCTCCCGCCCGGCGCCGCCCAGGAGTTCGCCGCGCAGGTAGCCGGCGAGTGCGGCGGGGGTGGGGTAGTCGAAGACCATCGTGGCGGGCAGGGTGAGGCCGGTCGCTGCGCCCAGCCCGTTGCGCAGGGCCACGGCCGTGAGCGAGTCGAAGCCGAGGTCCTTGAAGGCCCGGGCGGGGTCGACGGCGCCGGCGGACGCGTGGCCGAGGACGGCCGCGGCGTGGCCGCACACCAGGTCGGAGAGCATCCGGTCCTGCTCCTCGCCGGAGAGCTCGGTGAGCTTGCGGCGCAGGGCGTCGGCGGTGCCGCCGTCGGTGTCCCCCGCGTCGGGGCGGCCGGCGGCCGCGAGGATCCGGCGGGCCTCGGGCACGTCCTCGGTGAGCCGGCCGGTACGGGCGGAGGTGAACAGGGGCAGGAAGCGGTCCCAGTCGACGTCCGCGACGGCGACGGCCGTCTCGTCGTGGTCGAGTGCGGCGCGCAGGGCCCGGAGGGCGTCGGCGGGGTCGAGCAGCGGCAGGCCGCGCCGGTCGGAGCGCTCGTGGAGCTCGCGCGCCTCCTCGGGGTGCTCGGCCGCGTCGAACAGGTCCCACACGCCCCAGCCGACGGCGGTCGCCGGCAGGCCGCGGGCGCGGCGCTGCTGGGCGAGGGCGTCGAGGTGGGCGTTGGCCGCGGCGAACGCGGCGTGCTCGCCGCCGCCCCAGTAGCCGGTGACGGAGGAGAACAGCACGAACGCGTCGAGGGCGGGGCCGTCCGTACCGAACACCTCGTCGAGGGCGCGGGCCGCGGGGATCTTGGCGGCGGCGGCCTCGGCCAGGTGCCGGGCGGTGGTGTCGGCGAGCGGCGCGAGGGCGACGTGCGCGGCGGCGTGGACCACCGTACGGACGGGCGCACCCGCCTCGTCCGCGCGGGCGACGAGCGCGGCGAGCGCCACCGGGTCGGCGCCGTCCCACTCCGCGACGTCGGCCCGGACGCCGCGGCCGTCCAACTCCGCCACCAGGGAGTCGAGTTCGTCCTGGGCGGCGGCGGTGAGCAGCAGCCGGGCGGCGCCCGCGTCGGCGAGCCGGCGGGCCGTCTCGGCGCCGAGCGGGCCGGCGGCCCCGGTGAGCAGGACGGTGCCGGCGGGCTCCCAGACGCGGGCCGGGGCCTGCGCGGGCAGCGGGGCGCGGACGATGCGGCGTACGTACGTGCCGGCCGTGCGCAGGGCGGCCTGGTCCTCGCCGTCCGGGTGCGCGAGCAGCGCGGCGAGCCGGCCGGCGGCGGCCTCGTCGAGCTCGGCGGGCAGGTCCACGAGTCCGCCCCAGGTCTGCGGCCGCTCCAGCGCGGCCACCAGGCCCAGGCCCCAGACCTCGGCCTGGACGGCGCTGCGCGGGGCGTCCTCGGGCCCGGCGGCGACGGCGCCGCGGGTCGCGGCCCACAGCGGGGCCTCGACGCCGGCCTCGTCGAGGGCCTGCACGAGGGTGAGGGTGACGGCGGCGGGGGTGGGGTCTGCGGTGTCCCCGTCGGACGCCAGCAGGGAGAGGACGCCGGCGAACGGGCCGTGTTCGGTCCGGGCGGTGCGCAGGGCCTCGGCCCACGTGGTGCGGTCGGCCGTGGCGGGGGCGAGGGGGAGGCGGTGGGTGCGGGCGCCGTGGGCAGTCAGGGCTTCCTCGGCCTGCTCGTCGCCGGTGGCGGCGGGGGTGAGCAGCAGCCAGGTCCCGGTGAGGCGGGCGGCCGGACCGTCGGGGCGGTGCTTCCACACGACGCGGTAGCGGCGCGCGTCCAGGGCGTTCGCCGCGCGGCGCCGGTGGCGCCAGGCGGACAGGGCCGGCAGCAGGTCCTGGAGCGGCGCGGTGTCGGTGAGTTCGAGGGTCCCGGCGAGCGCGTCGGCGTCGGCGCTCTCGACGGACTCCCAGAACGCGGCCTCGGCCTCGTCCACCACCGGTGCCCGGTCGTCGCCGCCCGCACTCCCCTCCAGCCAGTAGGTACGGCGCTGGAAGGCGTACGTCGGCAGGTCCACGGTGGCGTCCGGGGTGTCACCGACGGCCTGCCAGGCGACGGTGGCGCCGTGGGTCCACGCCTCGGCGAGCGAGGCCAGCAGCCGCTGCGGACCGCCCTCGTCACGGCGCAGGGTGC
>NZ_JBVJDL010000024.1:0-16577 GCF_055582305.1 Streptomyces sp. NPDC042102 | reverse complement strand
GCACTGCACGGCAAGGAAGCGATGACACCGCCCCCAGCAGAGTGACACCTGATCGGAGGAACCCACCGCCGCACAACTCGAAGTTGTCCAGATAAGGACTCACGGGTGGACACCCTGATCCTCCTCGACCGCGACCCCGAACTCCTGGAAGCCGCCCAGGCCGCCCTGTGAACGACCCCGTACGCCCCACCCTCCGCGCCGCGTGGATCCTGGCCTGCCCGCTGCTCATCGCCGGGCTGACGCAGGTCGCGGTCAACATCGTCGACACCGTCATGCTCGCCCGCGTGTCCACCGACGCGCTCGGCGCCTTCGCGCTCGCCGCACCCGTGTACCTCGTCGCACTGATCGTCGTACGCGGCTGGGCCACGGCCGTCCAGGTCCGCGTGGCCCAATGCCACGGCGCCGGCCGGGGCGGGGACCTCGGGCGCGTGGTACGCACCGGGCTGATCACATCCGTGGCCGCCGGCGCGCTCATCGGCGCCGTCCTCTACGCCGTGGCGCCGCTCGCCCTGACGGCTCTGGGTGCGGCCGACGACGTCCTCGGGCCGGGGACCGCCTACTTGCGTGTGCTGGCGTTCGCCGTCCCGTTCGCCGCGATGTCCTTCACCCTCCAGGCTGCCTGCGCCGGCATCGGGGCCACCCGCGCGGCGATGTACACGGCGCTGCTCGTCAACCTGGTGAACCTCCCCCTCGGCCTGCTCCTCATCTTCCGCGCCGACCTCGGCGTCACCGGTGCCGCGCTCTCCACCTTCGCAGCCACGCTCGCCGGGACGGGCTACCTGCTCGTGTACTGCCGGACCCGGCTGCCGCGCCCCGCCGGGAAGTCCGGCGCCGACCGGGCCGAGACGGGAGAGCTGTGGCGCATCGGCTGGCCCGAGATGAGCACGCTGGGCATCGGCTACGTCAACGAGGCCCTCCTCGCCGGCTTCGCCGCCCGCATGAGCACATACGACCTCGCCGCCTACCGGATCGTGGACAACCTGACGCTCATCGTCTTCACCTTCCTCGGCTCCGCCTCCACAGCCGTCACCATCCTGGCCGGCCAGCAACTCGGCAGGGGCAGCACCGAAGGTGCCCGGGCCTGGCACCGGACGGGCATCAGGCTCCTGCTGCTCATGCTCGCCGTGCCGTCCGCGGTGGCGCTCGCCCTCGGTCCCGCCCTGCTGGGCTGGATCACCTCGGACCCCGTGGTCGCAGAGCGCGCCTGGGGCGCGACCCCCCTGGCCCTGCTCAGCATGGCGCCCCTGGCCGTCGGCATGTCGTACGCCGCTCTGCTCCGCGCGGCGGGAGACACCCGGGCCGTCCTGATCGCCTCCGTGACCAGCGACTACGTCCTGCTGATCCCGCTCGGCTGGATCCTCGGCATCCACGCCGGGCTCGGTCTGCCCGGCCTGTACCTGGCGTGGACCTCCTTCGGCGTCCTCTACTGCGCACTGCTCGTTCCACGGTACCGAAGCCGCTTCGTACGGGAGGACTCGGCGCGGGAGTCCGTACCGAAGACGCCGCAGGCGGACCATACCTGAGGCTGCGTCAGCGGCCGTGCCCCTGGTGCTGGGGATGGTTCACGGGTGGTTCGGGCAGCCAGTCGCGTACCGGGTCGTACTCCAGCCATCGGCTTCGGCGTGCTTCTGCGGCGCAGGCGGCGGTGAGGCCGTCCAGCCCCGGGTGTCCGTTGCCGGTGCGCCACAGCAGGGACCAGGCGTACAGCGGTGTGGGATCGGCCAGCGGGACGGAGCGCAGCCGGGGAACGTCCGGCAGGGGTACGTCGGCGGGCAGCAGCGAGAAGCGCCGCGGGTCTTCCGCGACCTCGGCGAGGAAGTGGGTGAGGCCCAGGTTGACGCTGGCCGCCCTGTCCCGGATGCCGAATCGCTCGGCGAACTGGTGGAGGAAGTCGAGGCGGTCCAGTGCACCGGGTGCCCACAGGACGCTGCCGCGCAGTTGGTCCGGCCTCAGTGCCGGTTCGGCTGCGAGCGGGTGGTCCGCGCTCAGCACGGCGTCCACCGGTTCGAGGCGGACAAGGCGGTGTGTCAGCCCCTCGTGCAGTGGGGGGTGGACCCGGCCGAAGGCGGCGTCGATGGAGCCGTCCAGGAGAGCCCCGGCCACCGCCGGCAGGTCCCGTCCGTGCCCCAGCACCAGGTCCCCGGCCTGTCCGGCGACCCGGGCCAGGGTCCGCGTCGGCGCGTAGAGATGCCCCCAGAGGTCCACGTGCAGAGGACGCCGCTCGCCGGTCACCGCCGCGACCGCGGCATCGGCGGCGGCCACCGTCTGCCGGGCCGACGGGAGGAACCGCTGTCCGGCCTCGGTGAGCTGCACCCCGTGGCTGCCGCGCTGGAACAGCACGGTGCCGAGCAGGGATTCCAGCCGCGCGATCCTCTTGGACAGCGCCTGCTGGGAGATTGCGAGGGTGCCGGCCGCACGGCCGAAGTGCAGTTCCTCGGCGGCGCGTACGAAGGCACGTACCTGCGCCACGTCAAGATCCACAGACCCACCCTAGCCAGGTCCAGGGGTGACAACCAGCGGTTGTCAGGGTCTCCTGCACGTTGTTGGATCACCAGGGGGCCGCCGAGGTTGCATTCTCGGCATGCAGAGACTGATCCCCACAGGGCAGGCGGCGCGTCCCGTTGCCTTCGCTGAAGTCCCCCAGCCCGTCCCGGAGCCCCATGAGGCGCTGATCAAGGTGGAGGCGTTCGCGCCGAACCGGGGCGAGACCTTCCTCCTCGAACGCCCCGGGCCCGGGCTGTTGCCCGGCAAGGACATCGCGGGGCTCGTCGTACAGCAGGCCACGGACGGCTCGGGCCCTGGCATCGGCACCCGCGTGGTCGGGCATCCGGCGCAGGGCGGCTGGGCCGAGTACGCCGCCGTGCCCACCCACTCCCTTGCGGCGCTCCCGGACGGCATCGACAGCGTACGGGCGGCGGCGCTTCCCCTGGCGGGGATCACCGCCCTGCGGCTGCTTCGGACGGCCGGTTCGCTCGCCGGCCGACGGGTGCTGCTGACCGGCGCCTCGGGCGGTGTCGGCCACTACGTCACCGAGCTGGCTGTCGGCGCCGGGGCCGAGCTGACCGCGGTAACGGCCACGCCGGCGCGTGGCGAGCGGCTCGCGGACCTGGGCGCGCAGGTGGTGCACGAGGTCGCGGCGGCGCGCGGACCGTTCGACGTAGTGCTGGAGTCCACCGGCGGGCCGGATCTGGCCCTCGCGCTCGCGAAGGTGCGCCCGGGCGGCACGCTCGTCTGGTTCGGCCAGGCCAGCCGCACCCCGGTGACCCTCGACTTCTTCGAGCTCCTCGGCGGGCCCGAGCGCGTCACGATCCGGCACTTCCACTACGCCGGCGCCCCGTACGGCCCCGATCTCACTGCGCTGGTGCGCCTGGTGGAGCAGGGCCGGCTGCACCCGGAGATCGACCGGATCGCCGACTGGGGCCAGACCGCCGCCATCCTGGTCGACCTGCGAGAGCGCCGCATCCGCGGTAAGGCAGTCTTGCTGACAGGAGGAGCACGATGAGCGCCGCCGAGTTCGCCGCCGCCCAGTGGACACGGGCCACGGGCGCGGGCGTGGACCCCCATGAGTACCGGCGCGTCACCGATGGCCTGACCAGCGTCGACGACTGGGAGCCGGCCTTCCTGCGTACCGGACGGGTCTACCTGGAGCGCGCGGAGAGCGCCGGATCGTCCGTCTCGGCGGGTGCGTACCTGCTGATGGCGGCCCGGTGGTTCCACCTCGCGACGCTGGCGCCGTACGCGGAGGCGGGCCGCGCCGCCGCTGCGGCGGACGAGGCCCTGGGCAGGGCGCTCGGTGTGCTGGAGCCCGGTGCGCGGCGGGTGAGCGGTGAGGGGTTCACCGGCTGGCTGCGCGGCCCCGCCGATGCGCCCGGGACCGTGGTCGTCGCCCCCGGCCTCGATTCGGCGAAGGAGGAGTTCCTCGATCTGGTGTCGGCGCTGCTGGCGAGGGGGCTGGCGGTGTTCGCGATGGACGGCCCCGGGCAGGGCGTGCTCGCGGCCACGACGGTTCTTCAGCCGGACTACGAGCAGGTCGTGGGCCGGGTCATCGACGCCCTCGGCGTCGCGCGCATCGGGCTCGCCGGTCTCAGTCTGGGAGGCTATTTCGCGGCCCGGACCGCGGCACTGGAGCCGCGCGTGGCGGCGGTCGCCACCGTGAGCGGCCCCTTCCGCCTCGACTGGGAGGAACTGCCCACGCCGGTACGGGACATCATGGCCCGGCGCGCGGGAGGCGCGGACGCGGCCCGCGAGTTCGCCCGGCACGTGGACCTTGCCGCCCTGGCCCCGCGCATCGCGGCACCACTGCTGGTCGTGGACGGCGGCCAGGACGTCATCCCCGGCGTGACGAACGGCGAGCCGCTGGCGCGCCTGGCACCGCGCGGCACCTACCTGTGCGTCCCGCACGGTGACCACCTCCTCGGCAACGCGCGGCCCGACTGGCCGGCTCGTCTCAGCGACCACTTCGCGCACGAACTGACGGGAGCAGGAACATGAACCGTTTCACCGGGAAGACCGCCCTCATCACCGGCGGCACCAGCGGCATGGGCCTGGCGACCGCGCACCGCCTTGTCACGGAGGGCGCCCAAGTCGTCGTCACCGGCCGCACCCGCGCACGGGTGAACTCCGCCGTCCAGGAGCTCGGCCCCCATGCCTCGGGGGTCGTGGCCGACGCCGCCGACCTCGGCGCGGTGCGTGCGCTGATGGAGACCGTCAAGAACCGGCACGGCCGGCTGGACAGTCTCTTCGCGAACGCGGGCACCGGCACGTTCCTGCCCTTCGAGGACATCACCGAGCCCGACTTCGACCACGCCGTCGACGTCAACTTCAAGGGGGTGTTCTTCACCGTCCAGGAGGCACTGCCGCTGCTGGTGGACGGCGGCTCGGTCGTCATCAACGCCTCGTGGACGCTCCACCGGGGCAACACCGTCCTCACCCTGTACTCGGCGACCAAGGCCGCCGTGCACAACCTGGCGCGGACCCTCGCCGCCACGCTCGCCCCGCGCGGCATCCGCGTCAACTCCGTCAGCCCCGGTTACATCGACACGCCGATGTACCCCTTCGCCGCGCTGAGCACGGCGCAGGCGCAGGCGCTGACCGGCCTGATCGCCGCCGGCCGCTTCGGGCGCCCGGAGGAGGTCGCGGCGGCCGTGGCCTTCCTCGCCTCGTCCGACGCGTCCTACGTCAACGGCCAGGACCTCGTCGTGGACGGCGGCCTGCTGGGAGCCGTACCCGCCTGACGGCAGGTCTGTCACGGGGCAGGTGAGTGCTTGTGGTGGGGGTCCAGCCGGAAGTCGGGACAGTTGCGGTTTTCACATGCGCTGGGACCCCACTCGGGAACGACCACCCCGAGGCTCTTGTGCCGGTGGGGTACGGCCGGCACGGGCTGCTTGCAGGTCGGACACGCGTACACTCTGGATTCAGGATTCATTTTGACCATTTTTTTACGATATGCCCCTACTGGCGCGGGGGGAAGTGGACCGTCATCCACCACAGGTACACCCGTCGGGACGGGCCTGCTGAGGCTGAGCACCACGGAAGCCGTGAGGACGACGACGATGACCGCGAGGCTGACCGGTGACGGGATCTCCGGGATGCTGGGGCTGATCATCTTGTGGGATGCCTGAAGGATGAGCTTGACGCCGATGAAGGCGAGAATGATCGCCAGGCCCTTGTTCAGGTAGTGGAAGCGGTCCAGGAGGCCGGCGAGCATGAAGTAGAGGGCCCGCAGACCAAGGATCGCGAACGCGTTGCTGGTGTAGACGATGAAGGCGTCATCGCTGACCGCGAGGACGGCCGGGACACTGTCGACGGCGAAGATCAGGTCGGCGGCCTCGATCGCGGCGACCACCGCGAGCAGCGGGGTCGCCATCCGTTTGCCAGCCTCCTTCACGAAGAACTTCGCCCCGGCGTACTCGTCGCGCACCGGGATGATCTTGCGGAGCATCCGTACGGCAAAGCTCTTGCCCGGGTCGAATTTCTCCTCCTCGCCGCTGAGGAGAGGAAGATCCCGCGGAAGACGAGGGCGCCGATGACGCCGAAGAACAGCACGCGGTGCTGGTAGGCGCGGGGCACCTTGAAGTACGCGAAGATCACGGCGAAGACGAACAGGTTGTCGACCGACAGGCTCTTCTCCAGCAGCCAGGCCGTCGTGTACTCGGTGCCGGCGGTGGTGCCGAGGACGAGGAAGACGACCGCGCCGAAGATCAGAGCGAGGCTCACCCACAGGCCGCTCCAGGCGGCTGCCTCCTTGAAGCGGATGACGTGCGCGGTGCGGTGGGACAGCAGGTCCACCGCCAGCGACACGACCACCGTCGCGGCGAACGCCCCCCACAGCCAGAGCGGGACCTCAAGCACGGCGAACACCCTCACCTCGGCCCGCGCGCCATACGCCGACCCTTATACAGCAGTGTCCGGCATCGCGCCCCCGGGAGCATGTGGAGCGGGTGGGGCCGTCCACCACCGCTTGTGATCGTCCGCACCGCTCCGCGATGCCTTCGCCGTCCCCGAGGGGCGGCGAAGGCATCCCGAGCGCGTCGGTCACGTCATGGCTATGCGGTCGGAACCCGGTTGAAGATCCGGCCGCCGAGGTCGATGCCGACGACGGCGCCGCCCGCGTCCCGGGAGAAGAAGCCCCGCTGCCCCCGCAGTCCACCGGCGATGACGATGAACTCGTCGCCGTCGCCGGGCAGCAGGCCCATGGCGGCCGGCTCGTAGTCCGCGGGCATCTCGAAGTCGGCCGCCTCGCGGATCTCCGGCTTGATCGCGGCCGCGATGGTCAGCCCGGCCACGTCGATGGCGACGGTGAGCGTCATGGCGTCGTTCTCGAAGGCCCCGACGACCTCCCGGGCCCGCGACTCGTCGTACGGCTGCGGCTCCGGGTCCTTGTCCACGACGCCGAGGTAGTGCTCCAGGGCCCAGCGGACAGCGGTCCGGTTGAAGGCGATGCCATCCGGGCCGGCGTTGGACATGGCCACGACGGCGAAGTTCCGCTCGGGCACGATCACCAACTCGACGAACTGGCCGTTGACCGAACCCCCGTGCTCGATCGTCCGCACGCCGTCCACGCCCCGCAGGAACCAGCAGATGCCGAAGCCGTCACCGAGGTTGCTGCCGCGCAGCTCGACCGTCTGCTCCCGCATCCCGTGCAGCACCTCGGTCGGCAGGAGCTCCTCGCCGTTCTCCGTACGCCCGTCGCCGAGCTGGAACCGCGCCCAGGCCAGGACGTCCACCGCCGAGGACGCGAGACCTCCTCCCGGGTTGTTGCCCCGGGTGAGCCGCCACTCCCTCGCGACGGCGAGGTTGCCGTCCTCGTCGGCGTTGTGGCCCACGGCGAACCGCCGGGTCATGACGTCGGCGGTGCCGAAGAAGCTGTTCGACAGCCCCAGCGGCTCGAACACGAGGGAGGCGATGGCCTGCTCGTACGTCAGACCCGTGACGTTCTCCAGGACGCGCCCGAGCAGGTTGTACGCGGCCTGGCTGTACGAGGCCCTGGCGCCGGGCTCGCCGATGAGCTCCAGCTCGGCCAGCCTCGCCACGAAGGCGGCCAGGGCGTCGTCACCGTCACCGGTGTCGACGATGATGTTCCAGCCCAGGCCCGAAGTGTGGTTGAGCAGGTTCATGACGGTGATGGCGTCGGCGGCCTTCTCCTCCGCGAGGACCAGCTCGGGCACGTACCGGCGCACCGGCGCGTCCAGTTCGATGCGGCCGTCGGCGACCAGCCGCATCAGCGCCACGGCCGTGAAGGTCTTCGTCGTGGAGCCCAGCTGGAACAGCGTGTCCTGGTCGACGGGCAGCGGGTTGTCGAGGCTGGTCACGCCGTGACTCGCGAAGGTCTCGCGGCCGTCCGCCCACACGCCCACGGTGACGCCCGGGACACCGGAATCCGTCGCGGCCCGCCCGACGAACTCGGCCAGCTCGGCCTGGGACTTCTCGGTGCTGACAGCGTTCATGAGGTACTCCTGATCGGGGTCGTCGTTCTCGATGGCCAGGACGATGCCGGGGCGTGTTGACAGACCGCCGACAGCACGCTGACAGCGGAGCGCTCCGCCTGTCAGCGCATTCCGCGGCATGTCGGCCCGCGACGAGACATGCGGTCAGCGCGGCGTCTGCTCCTGGTCAGTGGCTTGTCGGCAGGCGGGGCCATGGTGTGGACCGCCGAGAACGGCACGTACGGATGGGGAGGAACGATGGCGTACGCGATCCGGGCCGAAGGCCTGGTCAAGCGGTACGGGGACATGGTCGCGCTGAACGGTGTGGATCTGGAGGTGCCCGCCGGAACGGTGCTGGGGGTGCTGGGACCGAACGGGGCGGGCAAGACGACCACCGTGCGGATCCTGGCGACACTGCTGCGACCCGACGGCGGCCGGGCGGAAGTGGGCGGCCATGACGTGGTGAGGGATCCGGTGCGCGTACGGTCGCTGATCGGGCTCACCGGCCAGTACGCCTCGGTCGACGAGACCCTGTCGGGCCTGGAGAACCTCGTACTGCTGGGCCGCCTGCTCGACATGACGAAGCGGGGCGCCAAGGTGCGGGCGGCCGAACTGCTGGAGCGGTTCGAGCTCACCGAGGCCGCGACCCGCCCGATCTCCACGTTCTCCGGCGGTATGCGCCGCAGGCTCGACCTGGCCGCGAGCCTGGTCGGCCGGCCCCAGGTGCTGTACCTGGACGAGCCGACCACCGGCCTCGACCCGCACACGCGCAACGAGATGTGGGACGTGGTCCGCGCCCTGGTGGCGGACGGCTCCACGGTCCTGCTCACCACGCAGTACCTGGAAGAGGCCGACCAACTGGCCGACCGCATCAGCGTGATCGACCAGGGCCGGGTGGTGGCCGAGGGCAGGCCGGGCGAGCTGAAGCGCCGCATCGGCAGCCAGATCCTGCACGTACGGCCGAGCGTGCCGGCCGATGCGGACGCGGTGGCCCGGATCCTGGCCGAACTGACCGGCGCCGCACCGGCCCACGAGGTGAACACCGGCCTGCTCAGCGTGCCGACCACCGACCAGATGCTGCTGTCCGCCCTGGTCAGAAGGCTGGACAGCGCGGGTATCACGGCCGATGACCTCGGCCTGCGCCTGCCGAGCCTGGACGAGGTCTTCCTGGCGCTGACCCGCCAGCGTGCACCTCAGCCCCAGCCCCAGCAGGACACCCTTACCGGAAGGACCGCCGCGTGAGCGCCCACACCCTCGCCGCCCACGGCCACGGCCCGCTGAGGATCGGACCGGCCAAGGCCGCCCGGCACAGCCTGGCCCTCGCCGGACGCGGCGTCACCAAACTCCTCAAGTCGCCCGCGCAGCTCGTCGACGTCATCCTGACGCCGATCGTGTTCTTGCTGATGTTCGTCTACCTCTTCGGCGGCGCCATCGCCGGCGGTGACACCGACGGCTACTTGCGCATGATCACTCCGGGAATCATGGTGATGACCGTCTTCCAGGCCAGCATCGGCATCGGTGTCTCCCTCAACGCCGACGCGAGCACCGGCATGTTCGACCGGTTCCGCAGCATGCCCATCGCCCGTTCGGCTCCCCTGATCGGCGCCGTCCTGGCCGACTTCGTGCGGTACGTGGTCTGCCTCGGCACGCTGCTGGCCCTCGCCACGGTCATGGGCTACCGGATCGAGACCAATGCGGCGGCGGCCCTCGCCTCGGTCGCGCTGCTGATCGGCTTCGCGCTCTGCTTCTCCTGGATGTCCGTCTACATCAGCATGCTGGTCAAGACACCCGGTGCCGTGCAGGGCCTCATGACGGTCCTCGTCCTTCCGCTGACCTTCGCCAGCAACGTGTTCGTCCCGGCGCAGACCATGCCCGGCTGGCTGCGGGTCTGGTCGGACATCAACCCCGTCAGCCTGATGGCCGACACCACGCGAGGCCTGCTCAACGGCGGCGACGTCGCCGGACCCCTGGCCGGCGGCCTCGCCTGGATGGCGGCCGTGGTCGCGGTGTTCCTCCCGCTCGCGATGCGCGCGTACCGCAAGAGCACCGTCTGACCGAGCCCTTCCCCCCTCCCCCGGGCCGGCCCCGCCCCTCAGCCGGTCCGTTCGGTGAGGGCGAGACCGCCGCCGAGTTTCAGGAGCTCGGCCATGAACAGCTCGACCTGGGTGGTCATGCCCCGCAGGCCCCAGTACACCAGCAGAGCGCCGACGAACCGGTACGCCCGGTCCGCGTCCCCCGCGGCCACGGCCATGCGCAGGGCGAAGACCATGTTGTCGTGCTCGGCTTCGAACAGCCTGATCACGCACGGCTGCTGCTCGGTGCGCAGCAGCCGTGCGTACTCCTCGGCCAGCGCGATGAAGTAGTCGGCGAAGGGTGCGGCGAGATCGGCCCCGGAGGCCGCGTGCTCGGAGGCGGCGTAGGCACGCTCGGTCTCCAGCATCCGGTAGCGCGGCTCCTGGCCGCCGCAGACCTCCACGAGGGATTTTTCGACGAGGGAGTTCAGCAGGTAGAGGACGTCGCCGGCCGGCAGTGACTCGTCCGAGCAGATCGCTTCCAGCGCCTCCAGGGTGGCCCCGCCGGGGAAGAGGGACAGCCTGCGCGCCAGCACGCGCTCGGGCTCGTCCAGCAGGTCCCAGCTCCATTCGACGACGGCGCGCAGGGTGCGCTGGCGTGGCGGCGCGGTCCTGCTCCCGGAGGTCAGCAGTCTGAACCGGTCGTCGAGCCGCCTCGCGACCTGTTCGGCGCTCATCGCCCGCAGCCGGACGGCGGCCAGTTCCAGCGCCAGTGGCATCCCGTCCAGCCGCCAGCAGATCTCCACAACGGCGCCCACCGTGGACTCGTCGAGCACGAAGCCCGGCCGGACACTGGTGGCCCGGTCGACGAACAGACGCACCGCATCGGCCTCGACGGCCTCGGACGGACCGGGATCACCGGCCGGCAGGTCGAGCGGACCGAGATGGAACAGCACCTCCCCGGCGATCGCCAGGGGTTCCCTGCTGGTGGCGAGGATCCTCAGCCGCCGTTGCCGCTCCAGCAGCCGGTAGGCGAGATCCGCGATCGCGTCTACGAGATGCTCGCAGTTGTCCAGCATCAGCACCGCGTCGTCGTCATCGAGCAGTTCCGCCAGCCTGTCGACAGGTGTGCCCGTCTCCCCCACGCCGTAAGGCCCGCGGTCAGTGTCGGCGAGTACGGCAAGTACCGCGTCGGCGAGCTGGTCGCGCGCGCTCACCCCGGCCAGGGGTACGAACCACACCCGGCCGAACTGATGGGCCTGGTCCCGCGTCACCGCTTCGAGGGACAGTCGGGTCTTGCCCGAGCCGCCGGGGCCGACGATCGAGACCAAGCGGGAGGCGGCGAGGAGCCTGGCCACCTCACGCAATTCGGCCTCCCGTCCGACGAAGCTGGTCAGGTGCGTCGGGAGCCTGCCCGGTGCGGCCACGGGTGCGGCGGCGGGGCAGTCCGTCTCGCCGCGGAGCAGTGCGAGATGAACCTTGCGCGATTCGGCCGAGGGATCGACGCCGAGTTCCTCCCCCAGCCTGCACCGCAGTTGCTCGTAGACGGCCAGTGCCTCCGTCCGGCGTCCCACGGCCGCCAGCGCGCGCATCTGGAGTGCGGCCAGCCGCTCGTTCAGCGGATGGTCGGCCGCTGCCGCTCCGAGGTCCGCCAGCACCTGGGTGTGGCGGCCCAGCCGCAGCTCCGCGTCGAACCGGTCCTCGGCCACGCTCGCCCGCAGCCCGTTCAGCCTCGTCGCGGACAGCCTGGCGAACGGCGCTTCCAGTACGTCCGCCAGGGCCTCGCCTCGCCACAGCCCCAACGCCTGTCCGAGCAGGGACGCCGCCTCCTTGCCCCGGCCCGCGGTCAGCTCACGCCCACCCCGGACGGCCAGCTCTTCGAACCGGTGCACGTCCACGTCCTCGGCGCGCACCGAAAGCCGGTATCCGGCCGCCGTCAGCTCGACGGTTCCCGCCCTGCCCACCGCCTTGCGCAGACGCGACACCGAGGCCTGCAGGGCACTGGCCGCCCCGGCCGGTACGCGCTCCCCCCACAGGTCGTCGATGAGTGCGTCGGCGGACACCGGCCGGCCAGCCTCCAGGGCGAGCCGCGCCAGCACCATCCTCAGCCGGACACCGCCGACATCGAGCCGTGTCCCGTCATCGGCCCAGGCTTCGACCGGGCCAAGCAGGGTGATGCGCACCAGAGAATCCTTACGCCGGGTGGTCGGTGGCCTGCAACTACGTGTCCTGTCAGCCGGGTTGGGCCGACCTATGGCCTGAACTGTACAGAGCAGTTCATGTGAACTCAACTGATCAGTTCAGAAGCTGCTAGACTCTCTTCCGACCCGAGAAGGACGGAGTGGACGTGCGAGAGACCCCGCGGGTACCGGCGGGCGACCGGGCCGCCCGTAAGCGACAGGCGATCATCCGGTCCGCCCGAACGGCTTTCGTGCGGGACGGCTTCCGGGTGGGCATGGACACGATCGCTACCGAGGCCGGCGTCTCCAAGGTGACCGTCTACAACCACTTCGGCAGCAAGGAACAGCTGTTCCTGGCCGTTGTCGGGGACGCGCTCGAAGAAGCGCTCAGCGAAGCCGTCGAGGGCACGGCCGCGCGGCTGAAGAACAGGGACGACGTCCGCACCGCACTGGTGTGGACGGCACAGGCCTGGGTGAAGAGCATGACCCGGCCCGAGGTGGTGGCACTCCGCCAGCTGGTCGTCAACGAAGTCCGCCGCTTCCCCGAACTGGGCCAGGCCTGGAAGGAGCACGGGCCGGACCGGGCAAGGCCCTCGCTCGTCGAAACCTTCCAGCAACTCATCGCCGAAGACCGCCTCGACATGCCCGACATCGAGGTCGCCATCATCCAGTTCTACTCACTGGTGCTGTACCCGCACATCATCCACGCCGCCTACGGCATGACCCTGCCCCCGGAAACAACAGAAGCCCTCACCGTCACCGGGGTCGACATGTTCCTCGCCTACTACAAGTACCAGCCGCCGCTCGGCCGCCAACAGGATCACTGAAGCCCCTCGCCTCCCGCCAGCAGCGGAGGCGCGGCATTCGGCCCTCGCGACGCGCGACGATTCAGTGACCATATGTAATTTCGGAATGCTCCCACTCCCGCCCCGGCAGAGCGTGCCGAGGCACGTCGGCAGAGAGGTACCGATAAGGCGCATTCCGCGAAGTGACGACGAGGAGTCCCCGCCAGGCCGGTTCAGGCGGCGCTCGGCCTGGCGCCGACGGCTCGCCGTGCTGGCCATGGCCCCGCTGCTGGCCCTGGCATCCACCGCCGCGACCGCGCAGGGCGTGTGGGTGGCCATCCCCACGATTCCCACACCGCGCGTCGGCCTCGCCGGTGCGTCGGCGGACTGCCCCGAAGGGCTGACCGGTACCTGCGTGTACACGATCGGCGGCGCCGTCGCAGGGTCCAGGAACCAGGCGTACAGCCCCTCCGCCGGCACCTGGGCCACGCTGACGCCGCTGAAGACGCCGCGCAACGGCGCCGCCGCAACGACGGCTCCCTGCCCGGGCGGAGTGAGGGGCGACTGCGTGTACGCCGTCGGAGGGTCGGGCACCGACGCTTCCCCGACCACGATCGAGGCCTACACCCCGGTCAGCAACCTCTGGGTGACGCTGCCCTCCCTGCCCACACCGCACCAGAATCTGGGCGTGGCCGCAGCGCCGTGCCCCAAGAACACCAAGAACGCCTGTGTGTACGCCCTCGGGGGGATCCTCCCCAACGGCGACTTCACACCGGCGGCGGAGGCCTTCGCGATCGAAGGCGCGTACGCCAAGCCCAAGCCGGATCCGAAGCCCGACGCGAAGCCGAAGCCCGACCCGACGCCCGCCCCCGACCTCAACCCCAACGCTCCGGGCGGCGGCACCAGGCCTCCGGCAGTCAACCCTCCTGCCGACTCTCCGGTTACCCCGCCGGCTGCTGACCCCGAGGAAGACCTCGGCGGTGGCCGCGACGGAGAGCCCTGGACGGATGCGCCGGCGACCTCCCCCGCCAAGTAGCGCACCTCTGACAGCCCACTGCGGGCCGACGCCACCACGGCGCCGGCCCGAAGTGGCGCCGGGCCCGGAACGAGGCCCCACCCGGCAACTCAGGACTGCAAGCGGTCCAGTTCGCCGCCGATCGCCTCCCGCAACGGTCCGTGCTGCGGGCCGAGCTGGAACCGCTCCTCGCTCCAGCGCTCTCGCGGATAGAGCCAGACGGGCTTGCATACCAGATCGGCCGGCTCCCACTCGTACCGCGGCCACACGTGCGCGTGCAGGAAGCCGTCGGTATTGCCGAGGATCTCCAGATTCACCCGCCGGAAGGCCGGGTCCAAGCGACGGCAAGCTCGCTCGACGGCCTCGCCCAGCTTGTCCATCTCGGACAGGAAGCTGAGCCGCTTGGCCCTCGGAAGGTCCGACAGCCGCTGCACATCCGGTTCGTCCACCAAGAGGACCGAGTAGCCCGGCAGGAACTGCACGTCCCCGATCACCGCGAACCCCGCGCCCAAACGCCGTAGCACAGCAGGGTTCTCGCCCCTGAGCGCACTCCCGATCCGGTCCGTCCGCCAGTCATCAGTCATGCCGGAAACCTACCCGGCGACCCCGGCGCCGGGCGCGCCGCACTGCGCCGGACCCGGGAGCGGGATATCAAGGAGCGTGAAGGCCAGCGCGTGAAGGTGAGCGCGAGGCCCGACGGTCGCCCCCCACGGCTGAGGAGTACGTCTCGTGGAATTCGAGGTCAATGGCGTCCGGCGCGCGGTGGACGTGGACGATGACCCTGCCGCCGTGGAAGTGGTGCGCGACCGGCTGGGTCTGACCGGCACCAAGCTGGTCTGCGCAGGAGGGGTGTGCGGGGCCTGCACGATCCAGGTCGACGGTGAGCCGCGGGTGTCCTGCCTGACGCCGGCGGTCGTGCTGGCCGGTCGTCAGGTGACGACGGTGGAGGGCCTGTCCGGCCACCCGGTGGCACGTGCCTTCGCCGGCGAGGACGCCCTCCAGTGCGGCTACTGCACCCCGGGCTTCGTGGTCGAGGCCGCGGCGTTCTTCGAGCGGTGGCGGGCCTCGCACGGCCGTACCCGGCCGGGGCGGGAGCAGATCGCGGATGCGCTGGCGGGCCACCTGTGCCGGTGCGGCGCGTACGAGGGCATCTTCAGCGCGGTGGCCGCGGCCTGCGCAGGCACTTACGACACGCCGTCGACCGGCGGCGAGGCCCCGGCGGTCCCGCGCACCGAGGCCCCGCAGAAGGCCGACGGATCGGCCCGGTACACCACGGACCTGCGCCCCGAGGGACTGCTGGAAGGTGTGATCATCCGCTCGCCGCACGCGCATGCGCACGTACGCTCCCTGGAGGCCGGAGACCTCCCGCTGGTGCCGCTGCTGCCACCCGACGGCGTGGTGCGGTACGTCGGGCAGCCGGTGGCCGCCGTCGCGGCGCCGGACCGCGCCTCCGCGCGGGCGGCCGCCGCGCGGGTCACGGTGGACTACGAGGTACTGCCGGCGGCCCTGGACGCACGCCAGGCCCGGACCGGCGAGGGCCCGCTGGTCTACGAGGATAAGGCGGCGCGCAAGCGGGCGCCGGGATCCGGCGAGACCCCGCAGCTGGTGCCCGCCCGCTGGCGCGGGAACCTGCGGGGCCCGTCCGCCATGAACAAGCGCCGCGCCACCGCCGTGCGCCGGATCACCGAGGCCCGGAGCCGGAACCCCGAGCGGGTGGTGGAGGGCGAGTTCACCACCGCCGCGCAGACCCACACCCCGCTGGAACCGCACGCCTGCCTGGCCCAGTGGGTCGACGGCACCCTCCACCTGGACGTGTCCACACAGTCGGTGAAGCACACGGCCGAGCTCGCCGCCGAGCGCTTCGGTGTGCCCGTCGAACGGGTGGTGGCGCGGGCCGTCCACGTAGGCGGCGGCTTCGGCTGCAAGATGGGGCTGACCTCCGATGTCGTGGCCGCCGTGGAGCTGGCTCGGCTGCACGGGGCTCCCGTACGGGTGGTGCTGGACCGGGACGAGGAGCTCACCGACGGCGGATACCGGCCCGGCACCAGGATCCGGCTGGCGATGGCCGCGGACGCGGCGGGCGACCTGAGTGCGCTGGCCATGGACGCGGACACCGACGGCGGGGTCTCGGTGGGCGGCACCGTGGCGGCACTGGCCCGGTTCATGTACGGCAAGGCCCCGCGCCGGCTGCGCGACTTCGACACGGTCACCCACCGGCCGCCGGGCGCCCCGTTCCGCGGCCCGGGCGGACCCACGATGTGCTGGGCCCTGGAGCAGGCCGTCGACGAGATGGCCCACCGGCTGGGCCAGGACCCGATCGCCCTGCGCCGCCGCTGGGACGGCAACCCCAAACGGCGCGCCCTGTACGACTGGGCCGCGGCCCTTCCGGTCTGGTCCGGCCCGCGCGGCGGCACCGGGCGGTTCCGCCGGGGTGTCGGCGTCGCGGCGGCCAACTGGCTGTACTTCCTCGATCCCGTCACCGAGGTCGAGCTCACCGTCGAGGACGGGGTCGTCGTCGCCCGCTGCGCCGTGCAGGACATGGGCACGGGCTCGCGGACCGTGCTGACCAGTCCGTCCTTCAACCCGGCGCCGTCATCGCCGGACCGCTCGCCGAAACCCTGCGCGCCGACCAGCTCGATCAGGACGCACTGGACTGGCTG
>NZ_JBVJDL010000023.1:0-26770 GCF_055582305.1 Streptomyces sp. NPDC042102 | reverse complement strand
CAGCGGCACCATCGACCAGCCGTCGGCGGCGATGTGGTGGACCGTCAGCAGCAGCACCTGCTCCTCGGCGCCGAGCACGAACAGCTCCGCGCGCAGGGGGAGGTCGCGGGCCAGGTCGAAGGGGCGGGCGGCGGCCGCCGCGAGCGCGCCGTCGAGCTCCTCGGCACCGGTGGCGACGACGTGCAGCGCGGGGCGGGCGAGGGCCGGGTCCAGGACCTCCTGGCGGGGGACGCCGTCGGTCTCGGGGAAGACGGTGCGCAGGGCCTCGTGCCGGGCGACCACGTCGGCCAGGGCCTCGGCCAGGGCGTCGTGGTCGAGCGTGCCGCGCAGGTGGAGCGCGTACGGCAGGTGGTAGGTGGCCGCGCCGTTCTCCAGCCGGTCCAGGAACCACAGCCGGCGCTGCGCGTACGACAGCGGCACGGCCGCCGGGCGGACGGCCGGGCGGACGGCGGGGCGGGCGGCGGCGGCGCCCGTGAGGAGCGGCGCGAGGGCGGCCACGGTGGGCGCCTCGAAGACCTGCCGGACGGCGAGCTCGACGCCGAACTCCGAGCGGATCCGGGAGATCAGGCGGGTGGCGAGCAGCGAGTGGCCGCCGAAGTGGAAGAAGTCGTCGTCGATGCCGAGCGCCGGCAGGGCGAGCACCTCGGCGAACAGGTCCCGCAGCCGCTCCTCCCGCGGGGTGCGCGGGGCGCGGCCGGAGGTGACGGACGCGAAGTCGGGGGCGGGCAGCGCCGAGCGGTCGAGCTTGCCGTTGGGGGTGAGCGGGAACCGCTCCAGGGTCACGTACGCGGCGGGAACCATGTAGTCGGGCAGGGCCCGGGCGGCGCGGGCCCGCAGGGCCGTGGGGCCCGGGGCGTCGGCTCCGGGGGCGGGGACGGCGTAGGCGACCAGCAGGGTGCTGCCGGGGCGGTCCTCGCGGGCGACGACGGCGACCTGGGCGAGGGCCGGGTGGGCGGCCAGCACGCTCTCGATCTCGCCGAGTTCGATGCGGAAGCCGCGGACCTTGACCTGGTGGTCGACCCGGCCGAGGTAGTCCACGCCGCCGTCGGCGCGCCACCGTGCCAGGTCGCCGGTGCGGTACATCCGGGCGCCGGGGGCACCGAAGGGGTCGGCGACGAACCGCTCGGCGGTCAGGGCGGACCGGCCCCGGTAGCCGCGGGCCAGTCCCTCGCCGCCGATGTACAGCTCGCCCTCGTCGGCGGGGCGCAGCTCGGCGTCGAGGATGTGGAGGCTGGTGTTCCACAGCGGGCCGCCGATGCCGGGCGGGCTGTCGGCGCCCTCGACGTCCATCGTGGTCGACCAGACGGTGGTCTCGGTCGGGCCGTACAGGTTGGTGGTCGAGGCGCCGAGGGCGCTCATGGCGCCGGCGAGGGCGGGCGGCAGGGCCTCGCCGCCGACCAGGAGCCGCAGCCCTTCGAGGGCCTGGGGCTGCTCCGTGGTCAGGGCCTGGAAGAGCGAGGGGGTGGCCTGCAGGAGGGTCGCGCCGCTCGCCCGCGCCAGGTCGGCGAGGCGGGCGGGGTCGATGACGCTCTCGCGGGGTGCGACCACCACGGCGGCGCCGGTGATCAGGGGCAGGTACATCTCGACGACGGCGATGTCGAAGGCGATGGTGGTGACGGCGAGCAGCCGGTCGGCGGTGGTCAGCGGGAAGCGGTCCGCCATGAAGGACAGGAAGTTGACGACGTTGCGGCGGGTGATCAGGACGCCCTTGGGGCGGCCGGTGGAGCCCGAGGTGTAGATGACGTACGCCGGGTGGGCGGGGTGCAGCGGCGCGGTGCGGTCGGCGTCGGTGAGGTCGCCGTCGGGCAGCGTGGCGGCATCGGCCTCGGCCGCGGCCAGGGCGGCGGCGTCCAGGACCAGCGCGGGCGCGGAGTCCTGGAGGATGTACGCGACGCGGTCGGCCGGGTACTCGGGGTCCAGCGGGACGTACCCGGCGCCGGACTTCAGGACGGCGAGCAGCGCGACCAGCAACTGCTCGGAGCGCGGCAGGGCGAGCGCGACCAGGCGCTCGGGGCCGGCGCCGCGGGCCACGAGGTGGCGGGCGAGCCGGTTGGCGCGGGCGCCGAGCTCGGCGAAGTCGAGCCGGGTCTCCTCGAAGACCACGGCCGTGGCGTGCGGGGTGCGGGCGGCCTGTGCCTCGATCAGCTGTGTGAGGTCGGCGTCCGGCACGGCGCGCACGGTGTCCTTCATCGTGTTAACCACCCTTGAATGGCTGTCGGTTGCGTGGCGTCAGAGGCGGGCCGCGCCCGGCGCGGGGGCGGCCTCCTCGATGCGTCGCAGCTCGGCCGCGAGGATCCGCCCGATCTCGGCGAGGGCCGCGGGCTTCATGAGGTCGTTGTGGTTGCGTTCCAGGTGGTGCGCGGTGATCCGGCCCGCCACGTACGGGCGCCAGGTCTCGGGGGTCGGCGAGATGTCGACCTTGTCGAGGTCGGCGACCAGGACGGTGACGTCGCCCGGGTAGCGGTCGGGCACGAACTCGTGGACGAGGTTGCGCCCGTTGGCGTAGACCCGGCCGATGGCCTCGATGTGGTGCCGCTCCAGGCTGGCCAGCGAGCTGCCGAGCTTGCGCAGGATCTCGATGACCTTCTCGTGCCTGAGCGGCTTCCTGCCGAGGTAGCGGCGGTCGTAGCCGACCCAGCGCAGCAGGTCGGCGAGGATCTCCTGCTCGCCGAGCTCGGCGAGGGTCTGCCCGGGGTAGGTGTCGAGGATCGCCAGGAGTCCGACCTGTTCGCCGGCCCGCTCCAGCTGGGTGGCGATGACGTGGGCGGCGATCCCGCCGGAGGAGTAGCCGAGCAGGTGGTACGGGCCGTGCGGCTGGACCTTGCGGATCTGCTCGACGTAGTCGGCGGCCATCTCCTCGAAGGTGGCGGGCAGTTCGCCGGTGCCGTCCAGGCCGCGGGCCTGGAGGGCGTACACGGGGGTGTCCTGGCCGAGGTGCTTGATGAGGCCGGCGTAGCACCAGCCGAGTCCGCCGGCGGGATGCACGCAGAAGACCGCCGGGCGGCTGCCGTGCGGACGCAGCGGCAGGACCACGTCGAGCGGGTCCTCGGTGCGGTCGCCGTCGGCGATCCGGGCGTCGAGGAGGGCCGGGGTGGGGGCCTCGAAGATGCTGCGGATGGTCAGTTCGGTGCCGAAGGTGGCGCGGACGCGGTTGACCAGCCGGGTGGCGAGCAGGGAGTGGCCGCCGAGGTGGAAGAAGTTGTCGTCCATGCCGGTCCGGGGCACCCCGAGGACCTCGGCGAAGAGGCCGCAGACGATCTCTTCGCGGGGGTTGGCGGGGGCCCGGCCGGTGCCGGCGGCGGCGAGGTCGGGGGCGGGCAGCGCCTTGCGGTCGAGCTTGCCGTTGGGGGTCAGGGGCAGTTCGGGCAGGCTCACGAACGCGGCCGGGACCATGTGGCCGGGCAGCTCTCCGGCGAGTTCCCGGCGCAGTTCTTCGGCGCCGGGCGCGGTGCCGTCGGGCACCAGGTAGGCGACCAGACGCTTGTCTCCGGGGGTGTCCTCGCGGGCCACGACGGCGGCGTGGGCGATGGCGGGGTGCCGGGCGAGGGCGGCCTCGATCTCGCCGAGCTCGATGCGGAAGCCGCGGATCTTGACCTGGTCGTCGGTGCGGCCGAGGTAGACCAGGGCGCCGTCGGGGCTCCAGCGGGCGAGGTCGCCGGTGCGGTACATCCGGGCGCCGGGCGGGCCGTAGGGGTCGGCGACGAAGCGCTCGGCGGTCAGGGCGGACCGGCCGTGGTAGCCGCGGGCCAGCTGGACACCGGCGAGGTAGAGCTCGCCGGGCGCGCCGGGGCCGGCCGGGCGCAGGGCCGCGTCCAGGACGTAGGTGCGGGTGTTCCACACCGGGCGGCCGATCGGTACGGGGCCGGATGCGGGGGCGCACTCCCAGGCGGTGACGTCGACGGCCGCCTCGGTGGGGCCGTACAGGTTGTAGAGGCCGACCCGGGGCAGCACCCGGAAGAACTCCTTCTGCAGCTCGCCGGGGAGGGCCTCGCCGCTGCAGATGACCCGGCGGAGCACGGTGCAGCCGGCGGCGGCGCTCTCCTGGACGAAGACCTGGAGCATGGACGGCACGAAGTGGGCCGTGGTGACGCGCTCGGTGCGGATCAGTTCCGCGAGGTAGGCGGGGTCCTTGTGGCCCTCGGGACGGGCGACGACGAGGGTGGCGCCGCTGATGAGCGGCCAGAAGAACTCCCAGACGGACACGTCGAAGCCGGAGGGGGTCTTCTGCAGGACCCGGTCGTCGGGGCCCAGTCCGTAGCGGTCCTGCATCCACAGCAGCCGGTTGACGATGGCGCGGTGGGGGACGAGCACGCCCTTGGGGCGGCCGGTGGAGCCGGAGGTGTAGATGACGTACGCCGGGTGGTCGCCCGCGAGGGCGGGACCGGCGGCGTAGGCATCGAGGGCGTCGGCTTCGGTGTCGGCGTCGAGGACCAGCAGCGGCGCGTCGAGGCCCTCCGGCAGGCGTGCGGCCGTGTCGGCGGTGCTGAGCAGCAGGGCGGGCGTGGAGTCGGCGAGCATGTGGCGGATCCGCTCGGCCGGGTAGTCGGGGTCGACGGGGACGTAGGCGGCGCCCGCCTTGAGTACGCCGAGCAGCGCGACGACCAGTTCGTGGGAGCGGGGGACGGCCAGCGCCACCCGGTCCTCCGGGCCGACGCCGCGGGCGCGCAGCACGCGAGCCAGGCGGTCGGCCCGGGCGTGCAGCTCGCGGTAGGTCAGGGAGCTGCCCTCGAAGCGCAGGGCCTCGGCGTCGGGGGTGCGGGCGGCCTGCTCCGCCAGCAGGGCGGTGAGGGTGGTGTCGGGGACCTCGTGGGCGGTGGCGTTGTGGCCGCGTACCACCAGGTCGCGCTCGCCGGCGTCGGCGAGGTCGGTCCGGCCCAGCGGGGCCTGCGGGTCGGCGGCGGCCAGCCGGGCCAGGAAGCCGAGGAAGCGGTGCTGGTGGGCGGCGATCTCGGCGGGCGTGTACAGCGCCGGGTTGGCGTCGAAGTCGACCTGGAGGCCGCGGCCGTCGGAGCGCTCGTAGACGATCAGGGACAGGTCGTCGGAGGGACCGATGGAGAGGTTGTTGACGACGGCGGGCGCCTCGCCGAAGCGCAGCCCGTAGTCGAACATCATGATGTTGATCTCGGGGCCGACGAGCCGGCCGCCGCCGCCCAGCAGGTTGCGGTCGCGGACGAGGTCCTCGTAGCGGTAGTGCTGGTGCTTCATGACGGCGCGCAGTTCGGCGGAGACCTGGGCCAGCAGGCCGTTCAGGGTCATGTCCTGGGTGACCGGGACGCGCAGCGGGACGACGTTGGAGACCATGCCGGGCACGGAGCGGGCGGCGCGGCCCAGCCGGCACGAGACGGGGACGCCGAGGACGACCTCGTCGGCGCCGGTGGAGCGCTGCAGGTAGAGGGCGGCGGCCGTCATCATCGCGGCGGGCCAGGTCACGCCGGCCTCGCGGGCGGTGTCGCGCAGCGCCTCCAGGCTGTCCGTGGGGAGGAACTCCGTACGGCGCACCAGGCCCTGCGGCATGACGGGCTTGCGGTCGGAGAGGCTGACGGGCTCGGGGCAGCCGGCGAGCCGGTCCTGCCAGAACGCGCGGTCGGCCGCGAAGCGTTCGCCGGCGCGGTAGGCGGCGTCGGCGTCGACCAGGCCGGCGACGGACGCGAACTCCGGGGCCTCGGGCTCCCGGCCGGCGGCGAGGGCGGTGTAGAGGTCGGCGGCCCGGCGGGCGAGGAGGGCGACGGCGAAGCCGTCCACGGTCACGTGGTGGTAGCGGTAGAACCAGAAGTACCTGTGGTCGGCCACCCGCAGCAGGGCGAAGCGGAAGAGCAGGTCGCGGCGGGGGTCGACGGGCTCGGCGAGGGCCTCGCGCATCCACTGGCCGGCGGCGGCCTCGGGGTCGGTCCCGTCCCGCAGGTCGAGCTGCTCCAGCTCCCAGGCGGGGTCGGGGTGGGCGCTCTGCCACAGCCCCTCGTCGTCCTCGACGACGCGCATCCGCAGGGCTTCGGCCTCGGCGACCAGCCGGCGCAGCGCCTTTTCGAACACGACCGTGTCGACGGCTCCCTGAATGTCGAGGTATTCGGCCGCGTTGTAGATGGGGTTCTCGGGGTCCAGCTGCTGGGCGAACCAGATTCCGGCCTGCGCCGCCGTCAGCTGCATACGGTCTCCACCGAGCATGATTCTCATCCACCCCTAGCAGGCAACATGTGGGCCGAATTACGAGCCGCGATTTTGTGGAACGAATTCCACTCTCGCACCGGCCCGAAATCTCCGACAACGGCCACTGCATCAACCTGCCATCCGGCCCCGGCAACGGAGAACGGGCGTTGCAGATACCTGCCAACGCCCGTCCCCGGCGGCACCCCGGCCGCTCTGCCGTCCTCGTGCCCGGATCAGGCCGCCATGGCCTGGACCAGGCTCGTCGGCCGCATGTCCGTCCAGTGCTCGGTGATGTGGTCGAGGCACTCCTGGCGGGGCGCGGCGCCGTGGCGCACGGTCCAGCCGGCCGGCACCTCGGCGAAGGCGGGCCACAGGGAGTACTGGCCCTCCTCGTTGACGAGCACGTAGTAGCTCGCGTTGTCGTCCTCGAAGGGATTGGTCGCCATGGTGGTCATCCTTTCTGTGTGCGGGTTCGTCCGGCCCGTACGGATTCGGCGAATCCGGTGAGCCGGTCGACCCCCCAGTACTTGTCGAATCCGACGATGAAGAAGGGGACGCCGAATACGCCGTCCCGGTGCAGCGAGTTCAGTGCCTGGATCCCCTTTTCACGAATCCGGGGATCGGTGTGCGCGCCTTCTGCGACGGCCGGGTCGATGCCGATCTCCTTGCCGATCCGCGCCATCGTGGCCGGGTCGGAGATGTCGTCGCCGAGCTCCCAGCGGGCCCGGTAGGTCTCGGCGATGAACTCCGGGCCGCGGCCGAGTTCGGCCGCCGCCAGGTACGCCAGGTGGGAGACCTCCCAGCGGGGGGCCGGGTCGACGGGCCAGACCATCTCCAGCCCGCGGGCCCGGGCCAGGCGGCGGACGTCCTGGAGGATGTAGAGGTGCTTCTCCTTGGACATCGGGACGTAGGGCAGCTTGATGTTGCTGCGTTCGAGTTCGTCCAGGGCCGGCTCGTCCGGCTCCCAGAACGGCAGCCACTCGATCCGCTCGGCCACGTCCGCGTGGTGGTCCACCAGGTCCCGGTAGGCCATCCACGAGTAGGGGCTGCGGAAGGAGAAGTACCAGCGCGGTCCGCGTCGTGCCATCACCGCCTCCAACGGTTCGTGCTCCAGGGGTGCGACAGGTGGTTCGGACGGCTCAGATCGTGATGCCGCCGTCGATCTGCAGGACGGCGCCGGTGATGTACGCGGCCCGGTCCGAGACCAGGTAGGCGACCAGGTCGGCGACCTCCTCCGCGGTGCCCATGCGGCGCAGCGGGATCGAGGAGAGGGCCTCCTTGCGGGCCTTGTCGTTCATCGCGGCGACCATGTCGGTCTCGATGAAGCCGGGGGCGACCGCGTTGACGCGGATGCCGGCGCGGCCGGTCTCCTTGGCCAGGGCCCGGGAGAAGCCGATGATCCCCGCCTTGGAGGCGGAGTAGTTGGTCTGGGTGCCGTGTCCGTAGACCCCGGCGACCGAGGAGATGTTGACGATGGCGCCGCCGCGGCGCTTCATCATCCCGAAGACCACCGCGCGGCAGACGTGGTAGACGCCGTCGAGGTTGGTGTCCAGGACCTCGCGCCACTGCTCGTCCTCCATCAGGACCAGCGGGTTGTCGCGGGTGATGCCGGCGGCGGTGACGGCCGCGGCGACGGGGCCGAGCGCGTCCTCGATGGTCTCGATCCAGGCGCGTACGGCGGCTCCGTCGGCGACGTCGACACGGGTGCCGACGACCCGGACCCCGTACTCCTGGCCGGTCTTCTCCAGAGAGCGGGCGGCCTCGTCGTCGGAGCGGTAGCAGAAGGCGACGTCGAAGCCGTCGCGCGCGAGCGCCGTGACGGTGGCCCGGCCGATGCCGCGCGATCCGCCGGTGACCAGGGCCACCCGGGGTGTGGTGTCCGACATGTCTCGTCGTCTCCTCAGACGGTGGCCGGGCGCAGGGCCGCGGCGGGGCGGAAGGCCATGACGATGCGGCCCACGGTCATCACCGTCTCGCCGGCCGAGCGGCTCTCGCCCTCGAACAGCAGGGTGTCGTCGACCTTGCGGTCCAGGCGCACCCGGTGCTCCAGGACCTCGCCGGGCAGGACCGGCCGGTGGAACTCGACGCCGGTCATGCCGCCGAAGAGCATCACCTGGCCGTCGAGGACGTCCGGGTTGGGGTCGTCCCAGGTGGCCAGCACCCCGGCGGACTGGCACCAGGACTCCACGAGCAGGCTGCTGGGGTAGGCGAAGTCCTCGTCGGGGGTGTCCGCGCCGAGCCGCTCGTACCAGGGCTCGTTGCAGGTGACCGCCTTGAGGGCGATCAGGTGCTCGCCGGGGACCACGTCGATCACGCGGTCCACCAGCAGCATCGGGAAGCGGTGGGGCAGCCGGGCCCGGATGTCGCGCTGGCCGATCACGCCGCCGCCCCCGTCGAAGTCGCCGCAGGCAGGGCCGAGGTCGCCGGCACGGCGTAGCGCAGCCGGACGGCGGCGGCGGGGCCGCGCCCGGTGGTCAGCTTGGCCCGTACCTGCCAGTCGCCGGCCGGGGTCTGCTTCCACGTCAGGTCGATGTCCACCCGGTCGCCGGGGAAGACCGGTCCGGTGAAGCGGGTGGACTCCACGGCGGCCAGCGCGGTGCCCTTGGCGCCGGCCGGGAGGGTGGCGTCGGCGCTCTGCCGGGCGCACTCCACCAGGCAGACCCCGGGGAAGATGGGGAAACCCGGGTAGTGACCCGGCAGCACGGTCTCGGTCTCGGCCACCGTGAAACGGGCCGCGGTCGCCGCCGCGCCCTCGGCGGGCAGCACCTCGACCGCGGCGCGCAGGGGGCTCGCGGCGGGCATCAGGCCGCTCCGGCCGCGGCGAGGCGGGCGTTCAGCAGGTCGTACGCGCTCTGCAGGGTGACGATGTTCTTGAGGTCGGACTCCGGCAGTTTGATGCCGTACTTCTTCTCCAGGACGACGACGACCTCCAGGGCCATCAGCGAGTCGACCTCCAGGTCGTCGACGAACAGGACGTCGTCGCCGACCTCGCTCACGTCGACGTCCAGCACCTGGGCGACCAGGGCGCGCAGTTCTTCCTTGTCCAGCACGGTGTCCAGCACGGTGTTCCTGTCCTTTCGGGGGGCGGTTCGGGGGTCCGCGCGGGTCAGCGCAGGGCCAGCAGGGCGCAGCCGACGGTGCCGGTACGGTCCACGGAGGTGATCACGCCGATCCGGCCGGCCGCGCCGGCGGCGGGGTCCTCGGCGTACGACAGCAGGGCGGCGGCCTGGAAGGCGGCCGCGGCGGCGCCGGTGTCCCCGATCAGCGGGGTCGGCGTGAGGTCGGCGTACTCCACCGCCCCGAACACCTCCCGTACCGCCTCGGCCTCGCCCTCGCCCTCGCGGCCGGGGGCGCCGGAGCGGGCGACGGCGGCCACGGCGGCCGGCTCGACGCCGGCCCGGCGCAGGGCCGCGCGCAGGGTGGAGACCAGGGCGGGGCGGGGGTCGCCGTCGAGGACCACGCCGAGTTCGACGGCGAGGAGTTCGGCGAGGACGGGCTGGCCGGCGTCCTCGGGCGTATGCGGTTCGACGAGCAGCATGGCGCAGCCCTCGCCGAGGGCCGGGGCGGCCTCGGTGCCCCGGTCGGCGCTGTGGTGCTCCAGCCAGGCGCGGGCCTGGCTGAACTCCTCGGCGGCCCCGCACAGGACGGTACGGGCGCGGCCGGCGCCGAGCAGCCGGCGCGAGTAGTTCAGGGCGTGCAGGCCGGCGGTGCGCCCGCCCGCGATGGTGGCGTTGGGGCCCTTGAGGTTGAACCAGATGGCGCTCTGGCCGGCGGCGCAGTTCATCACCGTGTTGGGGAAGCGGGCCGGGTCGACGAAGAAGGGCTGCTCGCCGGTGAGGGAGTCGCGGGTGAAGTCCATCATCGACTGGGCGCTGCCGGTGGTGGTGCCCAGCGCGAACGCGGCGCCCTCGCCGGTGCCCACGCCGCGGTTGCGGGCGGAGTCGTCCAGCAGGGAGCCCGCGGCGGTGACGGCGAGCCCGGTGACCCGGTCCATGGAGCGGGTGCCCTTCTTGCCGAGCACCTCGCGGACGGAGAAGCCGGGCACGACGTGGCCGACGCCGTCGGGGGTGGTGCCGTGCTCGGGGCCGAGTTCGGTGACGGTGCCGCGCCGCTCCCGCAGGCCCTTGGTGAAGGCGGCCCGGCCGATGCCGTACGGCGACACGGCCGACCAGGCGGTGATCACCGGGCGTCCGGCTGCCGTGGTGGGGGTGGTCATGGCCGTCACGATGTCCTTCCGTAGTCAGGTACAGGGGTCACAGCGGGCGGGTGGTCAGAGGAAGAAGACCAACCGGTAGTCGCCCCAGTGCTCGGCGGTCTCGCCGGCGCGGGTCACCCCGACGCCCTCGATCAGGGGGCGGGGCGAGCCGAGGGCCGCGACGTCGGGCTCCTCCACCCAGACGCGGACCCCGAGGTCCAGCAGTGTGCGCAGCCCCTTGCGGGGGTCGGTGAGGGTGTCCACCGTCCGGCCGCCGAACCGCAGCGCGGGCACCGGGCCCGCGTCCAGCGCGTAGCCGGCCGCGGAGCCGCGCAGCAGGATGTCCAGTCCGCCGAGCTGCCGGTGCAGTTCGGTGGCGAGGTAGAGCTCGTCGAAGAACTGCTTCTCCAGCGCGCCGCGGTAGCCGCGTTCCACGATGGCGAGCACGCGGCCGTCCATCAGATCCCTCCCAGGTGCAGGGTCTTGTCGGCGGCGGCCACGTTGGCGGCGTAGCCGCCCGGCGGGCGCAGGACCACCTGGGGGAGGTGGTCCACCGCCCCCCGGTCGTCGCTGCAGAACCGGCAGCCGTACCAGTACAGACGGCCTTCCCAGGTCGTGAGCATGTCCTCGACCACGGCCGCGGTGGAGGGGTACTCCCCGTTCCAGTCGGCCAGGTTGCGCGGCTTGTCGCTGCCGAGCGTGCGCTGCGTGAGCATGGTCGCGTAGCCGCAGGTCCACACCTGTACGGTGGCACCGCGCTCCAGGAGGGACTGGGTCAGCCGCAGGGCGCTGGTGACCTGGTCCGACGCGTGGGGGGCACCCATGAGGGTGATGAGCACGTCCGTGTGCGGGATCTGCCTGGCCACTTAGTGCCACACCACCTTGACGGCCGGATCGAGGATCCAGCCGGCCACCACGTCCATGCCGACGACGCGCAGTTCGGGGCGCAGGGCCGCGGTGTCCAGGCCGTGCTGGGCGAGGGAGAAGCTGTCGGCGGCGAGCACCCCGCCCTCCCTCTGGAACCGGTCCAGGTCGGTGTCGCTGCCGGGGACGGCGAGGACGACCCCGTCCTGGACCAGGAAGAGGAGCGCCGACTGCCCGGTGATCACCTGGGTGACCGCGTCGCGCCGGAAACCGGCGTCCTGCGCGACGCGGCCCTGGCTCTCGATGAGCAGCAGCCGGGGGGTGCCGCTCTCCCAGATCTCGCTCACGCCGCCGGCGCCCCGTTGATCGCGTCGAGCACGTGCTGGTCGAAGCTGACCAGGCTCCAGTCGCGGCGGTTCTCGATGACGGCGTAGCCGTGCACGATGCGGCCGGTGGCGGTCTTGACCAGGTTGCCGTCGCGCAGCACGTAGAAGTCCATGCGCGAGGTGTAGGTGAAGTCCTTGAAGACCTCCTCGACGGTGTAGACCGTGTAGAGGTCCTCCTCCATCAGCGCCTCGTCGAGGATGCGGATGTCGGAGCGGGGCACGACCGGGATCCAGCGGCGGTCGTCGAGCAGGGTCTTGATGGAGATGCCGCGGTCGGCGACGAAGCGGTCCTTGCCCTCCTCCATCAGGCGCAGGTAGCCGGACATCTGGATGCGCTCGGTGAAGTGGCAGTACGGGTACGGGATGTTCCACTTCCAGGCATACGCGTTCTCGCCGGCGGTGAGGGAGGCGAGGATCTCCTCCTCGGCCGGGGCCGCGGCGGGCGCCTCGCGCTCCAGGTCGTCGCCGAGGGTGGCGACGGCGAAGCGGGCGAGGAGCTCGGGGATCTCGCCGGCGGCCTCCAGGTAGGTGTCGACGCGCAGGCTGACGCGGACCTTGGAGGTGACGGCCTTGAGGGTCTCGCCGTCGCGCTCGAACCGGATGGTGATCTTGAACCCGATGGTCCCGTCGTCCCTCGGTGTCCACGGCACGACCTCCGCCTCGGCGACGTCGTCCATGTGGAAGGCGTGCAGGATGCGGCTGTCGATGGAGACCAGGTCCAGGCCCAGGCCGTGCTCCTCGTACAGGGCGCGGGCGGGCAGCCCGGCCTGGCGGAAGTGGTCCAGGACCGCTTCCTCGACGAGGTAGTTGACGTGCTTGAAGCCGATCCAGGTGCAGATGTTGGACCCCTCGTAGCGGGGGCGCACCGTGGTGGTGGTCGCGGTGGTGAGCAGCGCCTTGACGGCGGTGTCCGTGACGAGGGTCATGGGCGGGGCTCCAGGGCGTTGAGGAGGGCGGTCCCGCTCTGCGGGGTCAGGCCCAGGGTCGAGTTGACGAAGCGGCTCACAGCGGCGGCGAAGTCGGCGGCCGCGTCGAGCATCGGGAAGTGCCCGCTGCCGGGCAGGACGTACGAGGCCGCGTCGGGGAGGGCCTCGGCCAGGGCCACGCCCTCCCGCGGAGGGGCGGCGAAGTCGTGCTCGCCGGCCAGCACCAGGGCGGGGGCGGTGATCCGGCCGGTCTGCAGGGCGGGGGTGCGCAGGTACAGGTCGAAGAAGCGCAGCCAGCCGTAGGGGCCGACCCGGTCACGGACCCGCTCCCCCATGGCCTGCTGGATGTCGTCCGGGACCCGGCCGCCGGAGTGGGCCCGGATCCCCTCCTCCATGATCAGGTGGAAGTCGTTGAGGTAGTACGAGATCGTCTCCCAGTCGAACTCCTCGGCCCGGCCCCGGTAGAAGGGCGAGACCAGGACCAGGGCCCGGATGCCGAACTGGCGCAGCGCGTCGACGCCGCCCCGGTTCTTCTGGTCGAGCAGGTCGAGCAGGACGTTGGCCGCCATGGAGTGGGCGACGACCACCTCGGCGCCGCCCGGTACGGCCTCCAGCGCCTTGGCGAGCCAGCCCCGCAGGTTGGGCTGCTCGTTCCAGTCGGCGATGGTCTCGGTGCGCCACGGCAGCCGCGCCGTCCACACCTGGTACGAGGCGGGCAGCTCGGGCAGGACCCGGTCCCAGACGCTGTCGTTGGCGGCGAGTCCGTGCAGCAGCAGGACCCGGGGGCCGCTGCCGTCGGTGCGCCGTTCGACGGCCACCGGACGCAGGTCCACGTGGGTGTTCACCATGACCTTCTCCTCTTGCGCCGTGCCGCTCACGCGGCTTCGGGGGCGAGCAGCAGCAGGTCCGCGCTCGCGTCGTCCGCCGCGGTGCCGGTGACGGCCTGTACGGGGCCCCGCTCGCCGGCGTCGAACCAGCCGACGGCGGCGGCGATCTGGAGCAGGCCCGAGGCACCGGAGGCCCGGCCCAGGTGGGTGGGCGCCTCCCAGCGGCGCCCGCGCGCCGGCTGCTCGCCGGCGCCGCGGCGGTAGCCGCCGAGCACGGCGCGGACGGTCGCGGAGCGCGCGGTGGCGGCGGCCGCGGACTCCAGGAGCAGGGCGGCGCCGCCGTCGACGGCGTGCCGGCCGCCGAGGAGGCGGCGTACGACCTCGTTGTCGGGTTCGACGCCGAGGACCAGGACGCGTTCGGTGCGGCCGGCCGAGATCATGGTGACGGCCCAGTGGACGGCGTCCAGGCCGGAGGTCTCGCCGTTGCAGACCATCAGGTTGGGGCCGCGCAGCCCGTAGCGGATGGCCGCCGAGGAGGCGATGACGTTGCTGGAGGCGTTGGGCAGGTCCATCGGGGAGGTGCCCGAGACGGTCTCCTCGCGGAGGGTGTCCAGGGCCCGGGCGACGGTGTCGAGGTTGCCGAAGTTGGAGCTGGCGACCACGCCGACGCTGGTGGCCGGCACGGTGAGGCCGGCCTTCTCGTCGGCGCCGAGCAGGCCGGCGTCGCGCAGCGCGGCGGCGGTCAGCGCGTAGCCGAGCTGGGTGGCCCGGTCCTTGTAGCGCAGCCCCTTCTTCCCGACGTGCGCGGCGGGTTCGACGGGGGCGCCGCCGGCCGCGGGGCCGTCGGCCAGGGCGCGTACGGTGTCGGCGCCCGGCAGCAGGACGGCGGCTCCGGTGATCACCACCGTGGCGGCGGTGCGGGCCGTGTTGGCGGTCGGTGTCGTCATCGGACGCCCTCCACTATGGCGACGGCGTTGATGCCGCCGAATCCGAAGGCGTTGAGCTGCGCCACCTTCAGGGGCTGGTCCTCGGCCGGCTGCCCGGTGACGAAGCGGAAGGGCGCGGCCTCCTCGACCGGCTCCTCCAGGCCCACGGTCGGCGGCACCCGCCCCTCGTTCAGGGCGCGGACGCCCACGATCAGGTTGATCAGGCCGGACGCCCCGGAGGTGTGTCCGGTCATGGACTTCACGGCGGTCATCAGCGGCACCGAGGCGTCGTCGCCGAGCACGTCGGCGAGCGCGGTGGCCTCCGCCTCGTCGTTGAGGAGGGTGCCGGTGCCGTGCAGCATCACCAAGTCCACGTCGGACGGCTTGACGCCGGCGAGCCGGTGGGCGTCGCGCATGGCCTCGGCGATGCCCTCCGGGGAGGGCGCGGTGACGTGGTAGGCGTCGCAGTTGACGGCGACGCCGCGCAGGTGGCCGTGGACCTGGCGGGCGCCCTCGGCGGTGCGGCGGAGCACGATCGCGGCGGCGCCGTCGCCCATCAGGACACCGGTGCGGTTGCGGTCGAAGGGCCGGACCCGGTCGGGCGGGGTGGGGTGGACGCGCTCCAGGAGCCCGTACATCGACTCGGTCAGGACGTCGACACCGGCGACGATGACGGTGTCGGGCGCGTCCTCGCCCTCCTGGTCCAGCAGGTCGCTGCCGAGCGCGAGGGCGTAGAGGGAGGCGGAGCAGGCGTTGGAGAAGGTGTGCGTGACGTCGGCGTTGAAACGTTCCTTCAGGCCGGTGCCGAAGTGCAGGCCGGAGTCCGCGAACGGCGATCCGTCGCGCCACCACAGCTCCAGCGAGCGCAGCTCGCGCAGGCCGGTGCCGACCAGGATGGGGATGCCGGAGAGGTCCTCGCCCAGGCCCGCGTCGGCGGCGGCCTGCGCGATGGCCTCGTGCAGCAGCCGGCCGGCCCGGCCGGGGACGTCCTGGCCGACGGCCGGGCGGTCGTCGACCTCGTAGGCGTGCTGCGCCCGGAACCTGGTGCGGTCGAAGCCGCGCAGTTCGGCGCGGCCGCTGATGCCCGCGCACAGGTTCTCGAAGAGTTCACCGACACCGGAGCCGGTGGCGGCGACGGCGCCCATCCCGATGATGGGGCGGATCGTCATGACGACTCCTTGATCGCGTCGTACCGGCCGAGCAGTACCGCCGCGTTGTTGCCCCCGAAGGCGAGACCGTTGTTCTGGACGATCCGCAGGTCGGCCTCGACCGCCTGGTTCGGTACGCAGTCGACGTCGCACTCGGGGTCGGTGGTGACATGGTTGATGGTGGGGGGGATGAAGCGGTTCTGGATGGCCAGGGCGCAGCCGATCGCGCCCAGCGCGCTGGCGGCGCCCATGCTGTGGCCGAGCATCGACTTCATGGACACGGTGCGGGGCGGGGTGTCCCCGAAGACCTGGCGGATGGCGCCGGCTTCGGTGATGTCGTTGGCCTTGGTGCCCGTGCCGTGCGCCGAGATGAGGTCCACCTCGTGCGGTTTCACACCGGCGTTGTCCAGGGCGAGGCGCATCAGTTCGGCGACGCTGTCGCGGTCGGGGGCGACCTGGTGGTGGGCGTCGCAGTTGAGGCCGTAGCCGAGGACCTCGGCGTAGATGGTGGCGCCGCGCTCCAGGGCTGAGTCCAGGCGCTCCAGGACCAGGATGCCCGCGCCCTCGCCCGTGAGGATGCCCTTGCGGTCGATGTCGAAGGGCTGGCAGCGGTCGGGGGCGATGGTGCCCAGCCGGTAGAAGCCGGTGAAGGTCTTGCGGCACATCGCGTCCGCGCCGCCGCAGAAGGCGAACTCCGCCTCGCCCGAGCTGACGGCGTCGAAGCCGTAGCCGATGGCGTAGTTGCCCGCCGAGCAGGCGGTCGGGATGGTGAGCGCCTCCACGTCGGTCAGGCCCAGCTCCTGGGCGATGGCCACCGAGAGCCGCCCGGCCGGCACGCGCCGGGCGGCCGTGGGGTCGAACGTGCCGAGCCCCGCGGCGATCTCGAGCTCGACCAGCTGGTCGAGGTCGTAGCTCTCGCCGTCCGTGGTGCCGATGGAGATCAGTCCGCGCCTGCCGCGCAGCTGCGTCAGATCGAGGCCCGAGTCCTCCAGGGCCATCCGGGCAGCGGCCGTCGAGAACTGCGCGGCCCTGCCGAGCTGTTCCACGTCCAGCGTGGTGATCCATTCGCGCGGGTCGAAATCGGTGATCTCGCACCCGTTCGCGTGGGCGAAGCCCTCCGTGTCGAACACGGAAATGGGCCGGGCACCGCTGCGGCCTTCACGGAGTCCCTGGAGGAACTCCTTCGCGCCGAGTCCGATGCTGGACACCACTCCCAGTCCGGTCAGGACCACCCGGTGCCGCTCCGGCCGGTTGTGGCCGATGCCGCGCTCTGCCGCCGTCATGGCAATTCTCCCCATCCGTCGCAGCGCCGATTTCCCTACCAGCCGGCCGGCTCCGAGACGACCTCGTAGACGCCCTTGAGGTTCACCATGCGGGGCAGCTCGCTCTGGTTGATCACGATGCCGAACTCCTTCTCCAGAGCGGCGAGGATCTCGATGGCGCGGAGCGAGTCGGCGTCGTGGTCCTCCTTGAAAAGGCTGACCTCGGTGACCTCGTCCTCCTCGATCTCGAGAATGTCGCAGACGATTTCCTTGATGGTCTCGATACGCTCGTCGCGGATAGCAGTCGTCACGCTGATTCCCCTTATCGGATTCGCCGCCACAAGCGCGGCACAGTTTCTCGCTCTGGAAATGGTGGGGCCGGGCGTTCTTTTCCCACAACGACGGCTGCAACAACCTGCCACCGGCGCCGGTGAATTCAGCTCCCGGAGCGGGCGGGCGGGGAATTCTCCCCGGAGACCGGCAGCAACGCGTCGGTCAGGGCGGCTGCGGCGTCCGCGGCGGCGACGCCCAGGCGCCGGTCGGGCACGTCGGGCATCCGGCCGGCGACCCCGGTCAGTACCAGGGCCGCGGCCACCGTGCCGGCCGCGGCGCGCACCGGCACGGCGTACGAGACGGCGCCCGGTGCCATGGGGTCGGGTCCGTACGCCCAGCCGCGGCGGCGTACGGCGGCCAGGTGTGCCGCCGTGAACCGGGCCCGCTGGAGCCCCTCGTACAGCTCGTCGGGTTCCTCCCACGCGTACAGCACCTGCGCGGCGGGGCCGGCGGCGGCCGGACGGGCGGTGCCGATCGCGGCCAGGTCGACGCCCGCCACCCGGTCCACGGAGGAGGCGATGCAGATCTGCAGTCCGCCGCGGCGGCGGTAGAGCCGGGCGTCGAGGCCGCTGCGCCCGCTCAAGTCCGCCAGCACGGGCCCCGCGGCCTCGGCGAGCCGGTCGTGGCGGGCCTCCACGGCGAGCAGCCCGAGCCGCGGGCCGAGCACGAAGCGGCCCTGGACGTCCCGGGTGAGCAGGCCGAGCCGCTCCATGGCGACGGCGATCCGGTGGGTGGTGGGGCGGGGCAGACCGCTGTGCGCGACCAGCTCGACCAGGGTCGCCGGCCCGCTCTCCACGATCTCCAGCAGGACGGACGCCTTGTCGAGCACGCCCACCCCGCACATCGGCCTCGGCCGGACGGCGGTGCTCACCGCTGCGGCGCCAGCCGTGCGCGGATGTCCCCGAGGAGCTCCTCGCGCCGGTCGACCAGGTAGAAGTGGCCGCCGGACAGCACCCGCAGCGCGAAGCCGTGGGGTGCGATGTCCGCCCAGGCGCCGACCTCGTGGACGTCGATGCCGGGGTCGCTGTCGCCGACGTAGCCGACGACCGGGCAGGGCAGCGGGACGCCCGGGCGGGCGGTGTAGCGGGCGACCGCGGTGAAGTCGGCGCGGATCGCGGGGAGCACCAGCTCCCGCAGGTCCTCGTCGTCGAGCAGCGCCGGATCGGTCCCGCCGAGCCGCCGGACCTCCTCGACGAGCTCGGCGTCGCTGCCGAAGGCCGCCGCGCGCGGGGTGAGCAGGTGCGGGGCCTTGCGGCAGGAGACCATGAGCAGTCCGGGCGCGACGCCGAACCGCTCCACCAGGCGCAGGGTGATCTCGTAGCCGAGGGTGGCACCCATGCTGTGGCCGAAGATGGCCAGGGGCACGTCGAGGTACGGCTCCAGCTCGCCGGTGAGGGCGGCGGCGAGGTCCTCCAGCGAGGTCCAGGGCTCCTCGGCGATCCGCTCCTGGCGGCCCGGGTAGCGGACGGCGAGGACCTCGACGTCGTCGCCGAGGGCGTTGCCCCAGCCGTGGTAGAAGCCGGCCGAGCCGCCGGCGTGCGGCAGGCACAGCAGCCGCTGCCTCGGGGGCGCGGCGGTGGCGTACCGGCGCAGCCAGCTGCTCCGGGTACCGAGAGCCATGGTCTCCTCCTCCTTCTTCTCCCGGGCGCGCGGCCGGCCGGCCGCGGGGGCCGTGCGCGGGCCCGCAGGAGCGCCGCCCACCGCGGGCCGGACCGGATGACGTGGGAGAGTGTCCGCCGTGTTCACCGGGTGCACGGGGATCCGTTTCTCGTGACGCGCTGCGCGTGAGGCGCTTCGCGTGTACGGATCCCCGCGCGCCGGCGGCATGCAGGTCGGGGGATTCTCCATGCCACCGGGAAGGGGCGCGGGCTCTTCGCGAGCCCGGATCCCCTGTCCCGGCGTCATACAACTGGCCCCGCCGACCGGGCGGCAACAGAGGTTTCAGGAAGCTGCCAGTGCGGCGTCAGAAGCGGGGGCCGCCGCCGGGGGCGGCCGGGCCGGGCGGCGGCAGCAGGCCCAGTTCGGCGGCCCTGACCCCGGCCTGGAAGCGGGACTGTGCGCCGAGCAGCGCCATGATCTCCGCGACATGGCGCCGGTAGGTGCGGACCGAGACGGTCAGCTCCCGGGCGGCGACCTCGTCGGTGACGCCCGCGCGCAGGGCGCCGAGGATCTGGCGGGCGAGCGCGGCCCGGTCCCGGTCGCCGAAGACGATCCGCTCGCCGGCGGGCAGGGCATTGCGCCACAGGCTCTCGAAGAGGGTGTCGAGGGTGTGCAGCACCTCCGGCGCGCGGATCAGCGAGGCTCGTACACCGGCCGCGGACTCCGCCATCACCAGGGCGGTGCTGCCGTCGACGAGCAGCGCCTGCAGGGGCGGCACCCGGGCCACGCGGATGGCCACCGGCCGCTCCAGCCCCAGCTGTTCGCGGACGAAGTCCTCGTCGATCAGGGCCGGGCTGGTCAGCAGCCGTACGGAGACCGTGTCGGCGGCCGAGTAGATCAGTTCCCGTTCGACGCGCGCGCCGCGCATCGGTTCCTCCTCGGCCCCCGGCAGCCGTGCGTCGACGATGTCGATCGTCCGGGCGGCGCCCCGGATCAGATCCGCCGCGGCGTGCAGGACCGGCACGTATCCGCCCTCGACGGTGGTGATCTGCTGCGCCCGAAGACTCCGGTCGCGGTGGATCGCCACCGTCGATTCGATCAGGGCCCGCACCTCCAGCAGTGCTTGTTCGAGCTCGTCCTCTGGCCCGTTGGACACGTCCACGTCACCATTTCCCCGTTGGTGTTCCATATTGCGACGCGGTCCGCCGCAGGGCGGACCGCGTGGTGTTCCCGTCGTACGTCCCGGCCGCTTCGTCGGCCGGTCGTCGTGCTGCTGTGCCGGTGCGCCACCGTGCTGCTGCGCTACGCGGAGAGGAGCCCCAGTTCCACGGCCCGTACGCCGGCCTGGAAGCGGGAGCTGGCGCCGAGTTCACGCATGATCTCGGCGACGTGCCGGCGGTAGGTGCGCAGGGAGACGCTGAGCTCGCGGGAGGCGGCTTCGTCGGTCTGGCCGTCGCGCAGGCGCTCCAGGATCCGGCGGGTGAGCTCGCTGCGCAGCTTGGTGCTGAGGGCCAGGTGGTCGTCGAGTTTGCGGCTGCGCGACCAGGCGCCCGCGAAGAGCAGTTCCAGGGCGCGTACCGCCGCCGGATCGCTGACCAGAGTGGCCTGCCCCTTGGCGGTCCCGGCGGCGGCCCGGACCAGGGCCGACCCGCCGTCCACGACGACGATGTCGCGCAACGCGGCCTCGCACACGCGGATCTCGAAGCGCGCGCCGGGTGCCCGGGCGAGTTCGGCGAGCGCCGCGTCCGCGACCGCGGGGGCGCACAGCACCCGTACCACGAGGCCGCAGTCCAGGGTGCCGAGCGCCTGGCGCACCACGTGGTGGAAGGCATCGGTTCCCGTCATCGCGACGCAGACGGAGTGCCGGGCCCCGAGGACGAGGTTCTCGACGGCCTCCGCGATCACGGCGACGTCCGTGTGCGGCGCCGCCGGTCCCCGGGACGGGCGTTTGCGATAGAGGGAGACCGTGGATTCGATGAGGGCTCTGGCCTGCAGCAGCGTCTGTTCCACATGTGCGGCGTGATCCGCCGGCGGGCTCTCCTCCACTTCCTTTACCACCTCTTCCGAGCCGTGCGCGTCAATCGCGGCACCGGTCACTGCTTCCCCCTTGGCCATGATCTGCTTCCCCCGAACCGCACCTTTTCAACTGTTTAGTTGAAAACTTTCCGGCGTCATTCGAGCAGCTCATCGGGTCCGACCCTAGTTGGCCGCTTCGCGGCCAGTCAACAAGATCCCGGTGAACGACAAGACAGTTCGGGCATATGTCAACCCCTGATTTTTCAACGCACCCGGGCGGAGATTTCCAGCCGCCGTGGCAGCAAGCTGCACCCACCCCCCGGAACGACGTCCACCCCTTCCGGTTTCATCACCCCGGGCGATCATCCCGGCGCGGTCCGTGACATCGGTGTCCGGTTCCGGCCAACCACCGCCTGCGCAACCCCCTGTCGAGTGGCCTTCGAGCCTACGGTGAGGCCCGTGACGAGAAGCCACACGGGGACCGAGCAGCACACAATTGCGCCACTCTTCGAATCCCACGACGCTGTCGCGTGGTGGTGGACGGTACCGACCGGGCGGTACCGGAACAGTGACGCCGATCTTCTCGACCGCACCGAACTGACCCGCGTTCAGCAAATGAAATCGGCACGGGCCCGAGCGGAGTTCATCACCTGCCGCGCGGCGGTCCGCCGGACGCTTTCCGAGGTGTTTCAGGTACCGGCCACGCATATTTCTCTGGCGCGTCACCCCTGCCCCGGCTGCGGCGCCGCCGACCACGGTCCGCCCGCCGTCCGCTTTCCGCTGACGCCCTGGCGGATCAGCATCGCCCACACCGCGGGACTGGGGCTGCTGGCCCTGTCCCCCTTCCGGGTCGGCGTCGACGTCGAGCGGCTGCGCCCCCTCGACGTGGCGGAGGTCGACGGGCCGGTGCTCAGCGGGGCCGAGCGGCGGGAGTTGCGCGCGCTGCCGGACGGGACCGCGCGGACCACCGGCTTCCTGCGGTGCTGGACGCGCAAGGAGGCCGTGCTCAAGGCCGTCGGGATCGGTATCACCACCGATCTGACCGCCCTGGAGACCCGGTTCTGGGAGCCGGGCCCCGCGCACGTCACCACCACCGGTCCCGGCTCCCCCGCCACCTGGCGGGTGGCCGACGTACCCGTGCCGCAGGGCTGGGTCGCCTCCCTCGCCCTGCCGGCGGACGCCGGCCGGCCGCTGTCGGTCCGCCCCCTCTGACCTTCCTCACCGGCCCGCCCCTTCCGGGCCGTACCGGGGCAGCCGACTGCCCCTTCCCCTCGTCACGGGACCCCCTCCCGTCCCCCCCACGCCCTGTTCGCCGCAGCCGGAGGCCCGCTCCGGCGCGCCCCGAGGCCAGGAGACCGACGACCGTGCCTTCCCCCCAACCCCTCCAGACCCTCCAGACTCCCCCGGCTCCTCCGACCACGCTCACCGACCTGCTGCTGACCGCCGTCGAGCGGCACCCCCGCAGCGGCCTGCGCCACTGCCTCGGCACCGCCGACGACGGCCGGCTCGACCAGAGCCACGCCGGACTGCTCGCCGAGGCGCGCCGGATCCTGACCGGGCTGCGCGGCCGGGGGCTGCGCCCCGGTGACCGCGTCCTGCTGGTCCTGGAGCGGTCGCAGGAGTTCCTGCCCGCCTTCTGGGCCACCGTGCTCGGCGGCTTCATACCGTGCCCGATGACCGCGCGGGGCGGCGACGCGGAGCGCTGGGCCGCCCAGTTGCGCCACGTCGTCCGGCTGCTGGACGGGCCGCTCACCGTCACCACCGCCGCCACGGCGGCCGCGCTCCCGCCGGTCGAGGGACTGCGGGTGGCCGCGCTGGAGGAGCTGTACGGCGACCCGGCCACCGACCTGCACCGGGCCGCCCCGGCCGACGCCGCCCTGCTGATGCTGACCTCGGGGTCGACCAGCAGTTCCAAGGCGGTCGTGCTCAGCCACGCCAACCTGCTGGTCTCCATGGCCGCCAAGAACGGCCACCACCGGCTCACCGCGGCCGACACCACCTTGAACTGGGTCTCCTTCGACCATGTGGCGGCGCTCCTGGAGTGCCACCTGCTGCCGCTGTCCACCGGCAGCCGTCAGCTGCACGTCCCCGCGTCCGTGGTGCTCGACGATCCGCTGGAGTTCCTGCGGCTGGTCTCCCGGCACGGCGTGAGCATGACGTTCACGCCCAACTTCCTGCTGGGGCTGATCAACGCGGCCGCCGACCGCGAGGGTCTGGACACCGCCCGGCTCGATCTCAGCCGGCTGCGCCACATCGTCAGCGGCGGCGAGGCCGTGGTCGTCGCCACCGGCGAGGCGTTCCTGGAGCGCCTCGCGCCGTACGGCCTGGCCGGCGACGCCCTGTGGCCGGCCTTCGGGATGACCGAGACCTGCGCCGGCAGCGTGTACTCGCGCGGGGCCTTCCCCGGGGCGGACCGCGGCGGCGAGTTCGCGAACCTCGGCACACCGGTCGAGGGCCTGCGGATGCGGGTGGTGGACGCCGAGGACCGGGAGCTGCCCGCGGGCGAGGTCGGCGAGCTCCAGCTCAGCGGCCCGATGGTCACCGGCGGCTACTGGAACGACCCCGGGGCCACCACCGCCGCGTTCACCGCCGACGGCTGGTTCCGCAGCGGCGACCTCGGCCGGATCGACGGCGGCCGGCTGACCCTGGCCGGGCGCAGCAAGGACAGCGTCATCGTCAACGGCGTCAACTACTTCAGCCACGACATCGAGGCCGCCCTCGAACAGCTCGACGGCGTGGCCCGCTCGTACGTCGCCGCCTTCCCCACCCGCCCGGCCGGCAGCGACACCGAGCAGCTCGTGATCGCCTTCCGCCCCGACCTGCCCGCCGGGGACGAGGCGGGCCTGCACCGCGTGCTCACCGCCGTCCGCGCCACCGTGGTGATGCACTGGGGATTCCGCCCCGCGCTGGTCCTGCCGCTGCCGGCCGAGGCCTTCCCGAAGACCAGCCTCGGCAAGATCCAGCGGGCGCTGATGCGGGCCCGCCTGGAGGCCGGCGCCTACGAGGACGAGCGGCGCGCGGCGGCGGACCTGACGCTGCGGATGCTGGGCGGCCACACCGCCCCCGAGGGCCCGGTCGAGCGGGCGCTCGCGGAGATCTACGCCGAGCTGTTCGACGTCGACCCGGCCACGATCAGCGCCACCGCCGGCTTCTTCGACCTGGGCGGCACCTCGCTGGACATCCTGCGGCTGCGCGCCAAGGTGGCGCAGCGCCTCGGGATCTCGGGCCTGGAGGTCATCACCGTGCTGACCGCGCCGACGGTCCGCGCCCTGGCCGCCCGGCTCACCGGGATGGACGGCACGCACGGCACGACCGCGACGGACGCCGGGCGCACCGGGGCGGCCGGCCGCCCGTACGACCCGCTGGTGCCGATGCAGACGGGCGGCACCAAGACCCCGCTGTTCTGCGTCCACCCCGGGGTCGGCGAGGTGCTCGTCTTCGTCAACCTCGCCCGCTACTTCGTCGGCGACCGCCCCTTCTACGCGCTGCGCGCCCGTGGCTTCAACGAGGGCGAGAAGCCGTTCGTCTCCTTCGAGCAGATGGTGGACGCCTACGTGGACGCGATCCGGGCGCGCCAGCCGCACGGCCCGTACGCGGTGGCCGGGTACTCGTACGGCGCCGCGGTGGCCTTCGAGATCGCCAAGGTCCTGGAGTCCGAGGGCGAGCGGGTCGACTTCGTCGGCAGCTTCAACCTGCCGCCGCACATCAAGTACCGCATGGACCAGCTGGACTTCGTGGACACCGCCGCCCACCTGGCGTTCTTCCTGGAGCTGATCGACGCCGCGCAGACGGCCGAGCTCCCGGACCGGCTGCGGCACCTGCCCCGGGAGGAGCAGGTGGCCCGGCTGATCGCGCTCGCGCCGCGCCGGCGGCTGGCCGAACTCGACCTGGACGAGGACAGGTTCGCGGCGTGGGCGGAGCTCGCCGACACCCTCACCGGCCTCGGCCGCGGCTACACGCCCAGCGGGACGGTGCGCTCGATGAGCGTCTTCCACGCGACCCCGCTGCACGGGACGCGCGAGGACTGGCTCAACGACGAGCTGCGCCGCTGGGACGAGCACACCACCGGCCCGAACCGGTACCTGGAGGTGCCCGGCGAGCACTACACCCTGATGGGCCCGCGGCACGTCGCGGTGTTCCAGGGGATCCTGCGCCGGGAACTGGACCGCGCGCTGGCCGGGGCCGACGCGCTCCGGGCGGGGCGGACGACGGCATGACGAGCATCACGGGGGAGCACAGCATGCGGGGCAAGAAGATCCTGATCACCGGTGGCACCGGACAGGTCGCGCGGCCGGTCGCGCAGGCGCTGGCCGAGCACAACGACGTCTGGTGCCTGGGCCGCTTCGGCACACCGGGTGTGGCGGCCGAACTCCAGGAGTACGGCGTCACCACCTGGCACTGGGACATGGCCGACCCCTCCGAGCACGCGCTCAAGGGCGTGCCCGAGGACTTCACGCACGTCCTGCACTCGGCGGTACGCCGCGGCGAGGACGGCGACTTCAACGCGACCGCCGAGATCAACGCGGTGGCCACCGGACGGCTGATGGCGCACTGCCGGACCGCCGAATCGTTTCTGTACGTCTCGACGGGCGCCCTCTACGCCCGGCAGACGCTGGACCACGCCTACACCGAGGACGACCCGGTCGACGGCAGCGCCGCCTGGCTGCCCGCCTACCCGATGGGCAAGCTCGCCACCGAGGGCGCGGTCCGCGCCTTCGCCCGGGTGCTGGGCCTGCCGACCACCATCGCCCGCCTGAACATCGCCTACGGGCCGGGCAGTTACGGCGGCGTCCCGATGCTCTACTTCAAGGCGATGCTGGCCGGCCAGCCCCTCGCGGTGCCGCTGGAGGGCCAGAACTGGTGCTCCCCGCTGTACACCGACGACCTCGTCGCGCAGGTGCCGCCGCTGTGGCGGGCCGCGTCCGTGCCCGCCACGCTCGTCAACTGGGGCGGCGACCAGGCGGTGGGCGTCACCGACCTGGTCCGGCACATGGAGGAGCTGACCGGGGTCGAGGCACGGCTCGTACCGAGCGAGATCACCCGGGAGACGTACGCGTTCGACCCGGCGCTGCGCCGGCTGCTGACCGGGCCGTGCCGGGTCGACTGGCGGGACGGCGTCGAACGCACCCTGCGGGCCCTGCACCCGGCCCACGTCGGCCACTGACGACACACCGAGACGAAGCGACGAACGGGGACGACGCGCGATGATACGAGAGCACGCCGATACCGGCCGGGCCACGGCGACGGCGACGGCGACGGACACCGACGCGAACGTGGCGCTGGTCCGGCGCGCCTACCGCGCCTTCCACGACCGTGACGTACCGGCCCTGCTGGCCACCCTGGACCCGGGCGTGGAGTGGGTGCACCCGGACGGCATGGCGGACTACGGCCTCGGCGGCACCAAGCACGGCCACGCGGGCGTCCGGGACTTCCTCTCCCGGGTACCGGCCGTGCTCGGCGGCATGCGTCTGGAGCCGCAGGAGTTCGTGGCGGCCGCGGACCGGGTGGTGGTCTTCGGCGTCCGCCAGGTCACCTCGGTCCGCGGTACGACGCGGACGCTGCCCTTCATCCACTCCTGGACCCTGCGGGACGGGACCGCCGTACGGATGGAGGACGTCTTCGACACGGTCGTCTTCCACCGGCTCATCGAGAGCTGAGCGTTAACGCCGTTAACGGTCCGGCCCGTTGCCGGCCGTCCCGTCAGGACGGGCTGGGGGTCAGGGCGAGCGCCTGGAGGTACTGGATCGCCGAGGCGATCCGCGCGGCGATCTCGCCCGGCCCCGCGGTCGGGGGTACGTCGAGGGTGTCGGCGCCCGTGTACGCGGCGCCGGTGGTGTGGATCGTCAGCGAGAGCGGGGCGCCGGGGTCGGAGAAGGCGACCCGGAACGACAGCTGCTCGGTGTCGATGTGGACCTCGTCCTGCACGCACGAGAGCCGCAGGAGGCCGTCGATCCGCGGTTCGACCAGGTGGCGGGCGAGCCGGATCGCCCGGCCCTGGATACGGATGGGGTGATCAGAGGCGGGCATCGGGAGGTCCTCCGGGCTCGGTCATGCCGGCTGCGAGGGTGGTGCCGTCGGCCGGGTCGATGAGCAGGAAGGACCCGGTGCGCCGGGAGTCGGCGTACGCGTCGAGCGCGAGCGGCT
>NZ_JBVJDL010000022.1:0-37210 GCF_055582305.1 Streptomyces sp. NPDC042102 | reverse complement strand
CCCGCGGAGCGGGTCCCACAGCGCTGCGCGCTGTGCCAACGAACCGCCTCGCGTCGCGCGGCGGGGGCCCGCGAAGCGGGCTCAGAGCCGGCCCTCCGGGCCGGGGTCCTGCGCTGCGCTTCGGACAGTTCGGGTTCCGCTGCGCTCTACCCGAACGGGCCCGCTTCGCGGGCCCTGATGTTCCCGTGCTCCGCACGGGAAGTGACCCCGTTTCACGGGGTTAGGGCCTACGGCCCGTTGGGCGGGTCCGCTCCGCTCCCCCACCCCGGTCCTTCCGGCTCCGCCTCCAGGACCAGCCCGCTACGCGGGCGGCAGCAACAGGGGCACCGGTGTCGGGGGCGGCCGACTGCCGGCCTTGTACTCCTCTAGGGGAGGCGGGCCAGCAAGTGGGCGTCGAGGAAGCCCCGCTCAGAGGCCGGGTCGTGGAGCAGCCGGGCGAACGTGACGAGCCCGGCCCCGGCCAGCAACTCGGCGAACCGGTCCGTCGGCCAGCTATAGGCGGGCGTCACCTTGTGGTCGAAGCGGACCGGCTCCGGTCCGTCGGTCGCGAAGAACGAGACCAGGAGCAGGCCCCCTGGTGCCAGCACACGCACCTGCTCGGCGAGCAGCGCCGGCAACTCCCCCGGCGGGGTGTGGATCATCGAGTAGTGCGCCAGCACGCCGCCGAGCGAGCCGTCCTCGACCGGCAGGGCCTCCATCCGCGCCTCGTCGAACCGCAGCGCCGGATGAGCCCGCCGGGCGTGGTCCACCATGGCCGGGGAGAGATCGAGCCCGAAGGCGTCCAACCCCAGCTCGTGCAGCATGGCCGTCAGATGTCCAGGCCCGCACCCGACGTCGGCGGCCCGCAGGTTCCCCGTACCGCGCACCAGCTCGGCAAAGATGCCGATCATGTTCCGCGAGAACGGCTGCGTCTCCAGCCGATCAGCGAACATCGACGCATACAGCTCGACGACCCCGTCGTAGGCCGCCCTCGTCTCTTCCTGATGCTCCGCCACGGCAAGGAAGCTAACATCCGCACGTCGCAGCCGTCCTCTGGCCCCCTGCCGACCACACCCGTCAGGGCGCAGCCCACCCCTGATTCAAAATACTCCGCAGATGCACTCTGGAACCCCACCCGTCCACCAAACCGGACTGACGGCCACGCCAGCTCTGGTAACTGCGAGCGATGGTGGAAAGGACAGCGCCAAGTGTGACGGCCGCTCAGAGTGCTATCGGTAGTGGGAAGTTCCAGCGTAGGACATGCCCAGGGCCACGGTGAGCTGTTTGACATCGAGTTCGTCGGCGAGGGTGAGCAGCCGTGTGGAGCGCAGGATTCGTGGGAGGAGGGCGACCGGCGCGAGGCTGTCGCGGATGTGGGCCGCGCCGGCAGGGCCGGTGGTGACTCTGGTGAGCCGGGTAACCAGTACGTGCGGGTTGTGCGTATGCAGGGCGATTCGGTGGGCGAGGCAGCCTTCCAGGGCGCGCCACGTGGCGTTGTCGAGGGCGAGGTCGACGCTGCGCCCGGGGAAGCGGACCGTCTGGGTGACGGTGCTGATGTCGTCGAGGGTGAGGTGGCGGAGTTCGGTAGTGGTGGCAGCGTGGAGGAGGGCCGCCAGGCCGATGAACGCCTCGTGCGGGAGGACATCCTTGTCGGCACTCCAGCGGCGGTAGAGGGCGCGCTGCTCGTCGAGAGTGAGGGTTGGGCCCCTGAAGCCACGTGGCTGCGGGGCCTCCACTGCCGCGGCGGGATCGTGGAGCACCAATCCGGTGCGGCGGGCGTGGGAGAAAGAACTGCCGTAGCCCCGCGAGCCAGGACGCCCTGCGAGCCGGGTTGCGGGCGAGAAATACCTCCAAGTCGGTGACGCTCACGCCTGTCCAGTTGGTGCGTCCCTGCGCATGGATGTGGAGTGCCAGGTCTCGGATGGTGTCGAGGCGGATCTCGATGGTCTTGAGCTGATTCGGTCGCAGCCCGAGACGCTCGGTGTTCTCTCTCTGGGCCACCAGCGCCTCGGCGAAAGCGCGTACGGCGGGGCGCAGCGGGGCCGGGACGGCCTGGATCCGGCGCTCGCGCCGGACCGCAGCTCGCGTGTCCTGGGCGTCGGCGGGGACGTCGAGGATGCGGTGGGCGTGAAAGAAATCCGCTAGCAGCCGGCTGAGCCAGGGGCGTGTGCGACGGGTTTCGGCGAGCAGGCTGTGCGGGTCGGTGGAGCCCGTGTCGATGACGAGACGGGCCGTATGAGCGAGGGCGTCCGCGGCGTAGAAAGCGTGGCGGTGAGTCGCCAGATACACGGCGAACATCCCCCACCACGAGGGCGTGCGAGGCATCCGGCGGGCCCAGCCGGCCGCGCGGGTCTGCACCGTGTGAGGCGAGTGTTCATAGCAGCGCTTGCACATGCCCCGCGCCCACTGGGAGGGCACACCGCATCCCGAACAGGCAGCGAGCGGCTTCGCCATCGCCGGATCGGAGCACGGACGACACACTTGCCTCGCCGCCTCGAGAGTCCGCCGGCGCCCACAGCGCTGACACGGACCAAGCGCGGGCCTGCCTGCGGCCCGGCGCCGGCACGCCGCGCACATCTCCTCCTCCGAGCGCCTGCCGCCCCCGCAACCGGGACACGTCCGCAAGCACCAGGCGCACAGACCGGAGCCGGGGCGCAGCCGGCGCAGCTTCATGCAGCTGGGACAGCGGCCCTGCACGACGCCAGGAGCAGCTGCTGACATGGATCTCGAACCCGCCCAGGTAGAAGGAGGAGCAACGGACAGCCGCGGAGTCACAAGGGCGGCAGGGACCGCCTCCCGGTGACCCGCAGCGTGCTAGGCGACGGCTGCCCGCCTGACAGCCCCGCCGGTGCGGCTACCTGTGCCGGTGCCGCGGGACTGAGCACGAGGAGATCTCCAGGAGCGCAGTCCAGCGCCGCGCACAGCGCAGCCAGGGTGGACAGCTTCACCTGGGACGGCTGCTTGGTGAACAGAGCGGATACCGAGGCCGGGGACAGGTCCAGCCCCGCTCTCTCGTCAAGCAGCCGCCGCAGCTGAGTCCCGGTCCACACACCGCGTTCCGCCGCGGCCATCCGCAGCCGCCAGTGAACGCCTGGCGAGGCCGGGTCCGGGAACTGGGGTCCTGCTGAGGTCATGCCCCTCGCCTCTCTTCGGTCAGCCGGCCAGCGCGCGGACAGCGGAGTCAGTGGCGCGCTGCCAGGCGTCCTCGACGAATTTCTGCGACGGCTTCACGTACGCCATCGTCGAAGCGATATGCCGGTGCCCGAGGAGCTGCTGGACCGCGATCAGATCCATCCCGCGCTCGTACTGATGCGTCGCGCACGCCCGGCGCAGCGCATGAGGCGTGAACCGCTCGTCCCAGCCCACGCCTTCAAGATCTAGAAGCCGGGCCAAGCGATCCCGGACCGTCCCCGCCTTCAGCGCGTGACCGTCCTCATCGCAGAACAGCGCCGGACTGGCAGGAAACAGCGGCCGGACATCTTCCAGGTACCAGGCCAGGATCCGGTCCAGGCCCTCCAGCATCGGCGCCCACCGCGGCCGCGGTCCCGAGGTGTTCGCCGCCTTCCCGAACCGCACATGCAGCTTCCCCGACGGCCCGAGCCCCGGATACACATCCGCCCGGTCCAGACGCACCAGCTCACTCACCCGCACTGCCGACAGGTACGGCGTGCGCAGCATGGCGTAATCCCGCGCCGCCAACCGGTAATCGGACACGACAGCCACCTGCGAACGGACAAAGGCGAAAAACGCATCCAGCCGCTCACGGCTCGGCGGCGGACCCACCGCAGCGTCGTCACCGGCATGCCGCACACGATTGAACCGATCAAGCCCGCCGTCGCCGACCGGCACCCCGAACGCGCCACGGACCTGAGCCCCGTACCTCTGTGCGACGAAGCCATGGAAATCACGCAACATCTGCAGGTACTGCCGACGCGTACCCGCCGCCAACCCCGCCACCGCAAGAGCGTGGAGCATCTCATCCACGTCCTCGGCTTCCACGGCCCACATCGGACAGTCGAAACGCCCCAGCACCCGCGCGAGGAGAGATGTGTAACCGCGGACCGTCGTCGGAGCGAAGCCACGCACTACCCACGACCGCTCAAACGCCTCAGCGCACCCGGCCTGGAACACCCACGGATCTACCCCGACGTCCGGACCGGCCAACCCGCCTTCGACGAGGCGGAAACCGCCCCGCTCCCCCACACCCACGCCGCAACACCCCGACACTCGTCAGTTAAGGCAGCACCTGAACAAGCACACCGCCACCGACGAACCCAACGAGCCACCTCAGGAAAGGCAATCCCCGCCAGCGAAACAACCGGCTCATCCACACGCCTCGCCGTTGAGCCACTGGGCCTCGTCGACGAGGAAGGTACGGGGCCGCTCGGACAGGGCCGTCTTCAGCAGGCGGTCGAACTCGCTGGGATGGCGCGGCGGCTCACCGGGCAGGCGGAGCGTCTCGAACAGCTCGTAGCGGACCGCGCGGGCGGTCGGACGGGCCCGGAAAGTGACCCGGCAGACCTCCTCACCCCGGGTGTCCTCCAGCTCGTGCAGGCAGGTGTTGACCGCCAGGGTCTTCCCGAAGCCGGCGTTGCCGTGGATGCACATCATCGCCCGCGCGGCGACCGTGTCCGCGATGTTCTCCCGCGCTGTCAGCAGGGCCTTCGTGGTCACGATGGAGGCCTCGGGCAGGTCGACGTACTGGTACGTGGGTGCGGTCACCGCGCAGCCTCGTCCTGCCCGCTGCCGCCCGAGTGCGCTGGCCGCTCGCCCTCCTCGGGAGGCCGGGGTGCCGGCGCCTGGCGGGTGCGGGCGGCGAGGGAAGGCGGAGTGCGCCAGGTGGGCGGGGCCGCGGCCGGCGGGATCAGGTCCGGCAGCGCCAGCCTCGACAGATCCGCCCGTTCAGCCGCTGCCAACTCCACCCCGGCCTCCACCGCGGACACCGCCCCCAGGCGCTCCGGCTTCCCCGGCCGCGTTGCAGCGGCGTAGCGCTCACGCTGCGCCGCAGCGAGGTCCTTGCGCAGACGCCGGCTCCGCGCGGCCCGCGCGGTGCGGACCGCGGTGATCTGCTCCGGGCTCGCCTCGTCAGCGATAGTCGCGGGGCCCAGGTAACGGCCGGTCGTGGCGTCGAAAACCTCGATGCGGTGATCGTGGTGCGGCATGAACCGCACCCTGACCCCGGTACCCGCCAGGCCCGTCATCCACGGTCCCACGTAGTCCCGCCTGCGGAACCGGACCCCACGGGTGGAGACGACACGGATTCGTCCGTCGTCCTCCAGCGTGAACGTCCACAACTCCTCCGGGCTGACCTCCCGTACCGGAGTCGGATCCGCCTCCCAGGTCTGAAGCGGGGTCTTCCCTCCCAGCGGACCCGGCTGGTGGACGGTGTTCCACCACTCCACCCAGCCCAGCAGCCGGACGGTAAAGTCCTCGAAACCGAGCAGCAGCTCGTCCTTCGGCCGACCGGGGCGGCGGCCCGGGCGCGGCTGGCGTACATAGCCGGGCAGCGCGGCGAGGAACATAACCTCCACCGCACGGTTCAGGCCCTCGACCGTGCCCTTCAGATGCGGGGTGTAAGCAGGCAGGTCCTCCACCTCGACCACCAGCGCCCCGAACGCCGCCGCGACCGTCCTCGACAAGAAGTCCTTGCCCCGGTCCACCCGGACCCTCTCCGGTAGCCCGCCCTGCGGTCCGAACGGCTCCTCGCGCAGCACCGCCGCACGGAGCGCTGCCAGCACCGACTCCCGCGACGGATACCCGGGCGTGACCGCGACCCCCATGACCGTGTTCGTCGCGCAGTCCACGAACCACGTCACCCAAGGCCGCCGGACCGTGCCCTCAACATCGACCAGAACCGGGGCCTGGACGTGATCGGCCTCCCACACCTGATTCCGCCACCCCCGAGGCCGAGCCAGGAACACATCATGCTTCCGGGCCTCACCCTCGCCACCAGCAAGCCCAGCCCGCTCCCCCGGCGACAGATCCCGCCGGATCGCACGACGCAACGTCTGAACCGACGGCGGCGGATCCCCCTCGCCCCGAGCCGCACGAGCCGACAGCTCACGATGGACAGCGGCGACGTTCCCCTTCCACAGGCCGAGCAGAGCCCGGACCTCCGGAGTGATCATGAACCGCCCATAGTACCGGCTGCTCTCCCCCGGCACTGCGGCCCCATCCGCCGCGGCGGCCAGCCACCGCCACACCGCCCGCTCCCGCACACCGAACGTCTCACCCACCGTCCGCACATGCTGCGTGGTCAGCCTCCCCTCCCGGCGCAAGGTGAGCAACCGGCGCACCGCCGGCCCCCGCAACGCCCGCACCGACACCGCAGGCAACGCCCCACCCGAACCCCCCGAGACCGGGAACTGCACTTCCTCGTCCACCCGTCCCACACGACCAGCCCCCGACCAACCGATGGATCAGAACTCACGAAACTGAGACAGCGTCACCCCTGAAGGAATAAAGGCCAAGGACAGCGATCCAACGCCGATCTCTCACATCAAAGACAGTGACCCCGCACCCCAGAACAGTCACTGACCAGCATCAACACACCATGGCCTGCTGTCTCTCACACCACTGCCCCGAAATCGAGAGATCGCATCCAGGGTCGGCCGAACCGGCCGCGAGCGGCCCGGCGGGACGGCCGCCGCATCATCCGTCCGAGGGGCGCCGCGGGGCCGTCAAAGCCGCTGCCGGCCCCGCGTGCGGGACGGTGCCGGCATGCGTCGCCGGTCCCTGCCTCTGCTCCTCGCCGTGCTCCTCGCGGCCTGAAAGATGCGTCACCATTCCCCCCGCCCCCACCCGCCCGGTCGGGGCCTCCGCCGAGGCGGCCCCGGCGGACGACAAGCACCCCGGCGGCCCGGTGCCGGTACGGCCCGAGGCCCAGCCGGTCCTGCCCCTCTCCCGCCTACCCGAGCCCGCGCCCGGTACCTCTGCCGGTCACACTCCGGCGGACCGCAGGGCCGACGCCGAAACCGCCCCAGCCCGTTCCCGCGGCCCGCGAGGTGTCCGCCGGCCAGCGCGCCAAGCCGGCACCCCGCCAGGCCCCCGCGCCAGCCCACGTGCGGCGGGCAGGGACAGGAGGAGAGCAGCGGTCACCGCGGTAGCGGCCCGCACGATCATGATCATCACGCGGTCGATCGACCGGCCACCCCCCGCCCCCACACAGGCCCCCGAGCGGCAATTCATCCGGCGCGGCCCGACGGTCGGGCTGCGCGGGTGTGCAATGGCCTTTGCGTACGCGTAGGCGGCTTGTGCGGAGGGCGCCGCAGCGAGGTCGGCACCCGGCACGCGAAAGGGCCGCCACCCCATAAGGGGGGCGGCCCTGCTCCCCGCGTCGGCGGTCCGCGCGTGGCCGGCCAGGCGGTCGCGGTCAGCGGAAGCGCTCATGTGCCGTCTACTTGGAAACGCCGAGGGCGCTCGCGATCTCCTCCCAGGAGTAATCGGCCCTGGCCGTGCGCACGGCTTCGTCCTGCCAGGTGTCAGCCAACCAGCCCGAGACGGTCGCGGCGTACACGGCGGCCAGCGGGCGGGTGTTGTCTGCAGCGCCCGGCTCGGGAGGGGTCGTTCGTTCTGCACTCACGCCGACGGCCAGGTCGTCATCCGATCGCTGCCGATCCTGCAAAGGCTCACTGTTCGCCGGTATAAATGTGCACCCAAGTCGGTTTGCTCTGGACATCAATCAGAGCCCTAATGCACAGCCTTGGCTCCGGGCCTTGGCTTTCGAAGGGCGTAACGGTGACGCGTGCCTCGAACACGACCTCCGGCACCCCAGGAGAGCTCTTAGCATGGTCCTTGGTCTCCTCCAGGATGGCCTGGCACAAGCGCCGGCCAAATGACTCGAAGTTGTGCACGCCCGCCAAGTGGTCTTCGATGTACTTCGGATCGAGCCCTACCATGCGCCCTCGCTTTCAGGTCAGAATCCGGAGAGACTCTCAGAGGTCAGGATCTCGGAAAGCCTAGCAATTGAGCGAAAACACCACCCTGGGAAACTTAACGCGTTCTCATCTCTCACCCATATAGAGCATCGCCATCCGTCTTCCGGGCCTTATGTACACCACCGAGGAACCTCCTGCACCCCGCGGGCGATCACGGGGTGCAGAGCATCTCCGCCGCCCAGCCTCGGCAGGAGCTGCTCCTCGTCGGTGAATTCGCCTCCCGCCCTGCCGCGGGCGGGCGCTGCGCAGATCGAGAGAGCGAGTGCTTCGCGCCGCCTCAGCGGAGGCCACCTTCGCGGACAGGGGAGCGGGCCTGCAGTCGGAGCCCTTCGCTTTGCCTTTGACGGTCCGGCCTGCAGGGCGCAGTGTCGAGGGACGGCGGAGGAAAATCGTGGCGACCGGTTACTTCACGACCTTCCGCAACGCCGCCCTTAGAGCAGGCCCGCTTCCCCACCTTGACCTTCCGGCTTCACCTTCAGGCTGAAAGCTTGCACATCCAGATGCCGCGTATTCCGTTACTGTTCGCGGATGTAGATGGTCACCCAAGTCGCTCGGCTCTCGCATTCAACCAAGACCCTGAGGGACAGCCTTGACGTCGGGCCGTGGCTTTCGACGGGCTTAACGGTGACTCTTACAGGGAACACGACCTCCGGCTTCCCAGGAGAGTTCTTAACCTGCTCCTTGGTCTCCTCCAGGACAGCCTGACATACGTTACGGCCAAACGACTCGAAGTTATGCACGCCTGCCAAGTGGTCTTCGATGTACTTCGGATCGAGCCCTACCATGCGCCCTCGCTTTCAGGTCAGAATCCGGAGAGACTCTCAGAGGTCAGGATCTTGAAAATCCTAGCAACTGAGCAAAAACGCCACCCTGAAGAACCTAACGTGTTCACAACTCTCACCCATATAGAGCATCCCCATCTACCACCAGGCCCCACTTGAGCTTGGTAGCCATCGGAAAGCAACACCTCGTGGCAGGTATGGCAACCGTCATCAGACAGATCGGAAGACACCCCGGCCTACGGTGATGAGGATCTCTGAAAACGGCTCTGACCGGAGTTCCGTGAAGCCCCGGTTCGCCCGGCCCCGGCCACAGCAGATGACCGGTTTTGGGATCACCAATGCGTCTATCCGGGTCGCTTCTGAACGTCCCTCGGGCGAGAGACGCGCGGTGGGGGTAGGTCGTCTTGCGCAAGGTGACCTTGGGATCCATGAGGAGATCAGCTATGTACGCAGTGATTCGGCGTTACGAAGGGGTGGCTGACCCTGCCGAGGCGGGACGCCGAGTGGACGAGGGATTCGTGCCTCTCCTCCGGCAGGTCCCTGGTTTCGTGGCTTACTACTGGATCGACGCCGGGGATGGGGTGATGGTCTCCACCAGCGTCTTCGAAGACCAAGCCGGGGCCGAAGAGTCGATCAAAAGAGCAGCGGACTTCGTCCGGGACAACCTCGCGTCACTACTCCCCAACCGTCCTCAGGTCACGGCCGGCCAGGTTGTGGCTGCTGGGTAGTGACCTGCGGAGTGGCCGTCGATTCCAAGTACCGCCCATTCCGACGACCTGGCCTTTCACGAAACTCCGACCAGAGCCGTTTTCAAAGATCCTCATCACCACGCTGCGAGAGGTTCACCGCCGGCGTCCACGTCGGGTTCCTTTCGCTATCGGGCCCCGGGGATTAGGTTTGCGGGGTAGTCCAGCCATGCTGTCCGGCCGTCGGTCCCACGGTAACGCCGAAGCGGTCGATGTCGGGGCTGTCTTGCGCTTCCCACCATTCGCAGGCGGCTTCGACGGCATCCCACAGGTTGCGTCGGCCGTGCTGATAGACGACGCCGGGACATGCTCGTGCGGCCAGCGTACGGCTGCCCAGGAGCGGTCGGTGAGGCTGTACCACCAAGCAGCCGGAGCACCGTCGGTGTCGATGTGGGTGGTGTACGCGATCTGGGCAACGGCGAGGCTGATGGCGTGGTGGGCGTCCGCGAGCTGGCCGGGCTGCACGACCGTCCCGCTGGGCGCCGGCCACTGCGTGACGTACGCGGTTGCGTCGGGCCACACGGTGCGCTGGGAGGGCGCCTTCATGAACTCCACCGCCGCAACGAGGGGGCCGCTCGCAGTGCCGCCGGCATGAACCGAGAGGCGGGCGACGGCGTCGCGGCTGCTGTAGTGCGTGCCGTAGGGGGCGACGATGACCCCGCCAGGCCGTACCTGCTGCAGCCAGGCGCGGGGGATGGTGCGTACGCCGAAGGTGCACAGCAGCCGGTCGTACGGGGCGTGGTCGGGGTGTCCGGCGAGAGCATCGCCGGTTGATGAGGATCTGCGAAACAACGAGCCTCATCAAGGTGAGGGGAGTTCCGTCAAGACTGCTGAGGGCTGGGCTTGGAGGAGCTGTCCGGCGAAGCTGTGCTGGAAGGGTGCGAGGTCTGTGTCCTTCTCTAGGTGCAGCCATCCCTTGGGCAGCGGGGTGGTCGCACCAGAGGGGGGTTCTGAGCCTTCGGGAGCGAAGTACATCTCGACAGGCTCTTCCCAGGTTGTCATCGGCAGGGCGACCTGCTCGTCGAAGACTTCCTGTCGGAGTTGCAGAAGGCCGTCTTGCCGAAGGACTCGGATGTAGTTAAGGAGCTCGATCGTTCCGACCATGGCCCAAGCGACCAGGGGCACCGCTGCGCGGAAGCGGTCTCGTAGTCCGAAGGGGTCGCCTTCCTTGCGTCGCTCCATGTCATGGTGAACGACGTCCCCGTAGATCCATGCCATAGCCAGCGTATGCGCGTCGAGGTTGTGGTTCTGGCCCGTGGCCATGTCGGTGAGCAGGATCCGGTAGGCGGCTTGAGAACTTGTGGAGGGGGCTACCCGGGCCCGCCACTCGGCACGCGCCGCGCGCACCCACTCCGCGTCGCGTGGGGAGTTACGACAGGCGTAGCCGAGTGCGTTCAGCGCCTTCATGTAGAAGCAGAGCTCGTTCTCCAGGAGGATCGGACGGATCCGGGCTGCGGCGGACTCGACTAGCTCCTCGGCGGGCAGCTCGTAGCGGATCCATGTCTGATCCTTGTCGCGGCGGACGCCGATCTGCATGCGGGTCAGCGCCACTAGTGCATCCCAGTCCGCGGCCAGTGAGTGCTCCTCCACGCGGCGAGCACGTACCACGAACACCTCGAGCCGACGCTGGTGTGCCTCTTCAAGGTTGTCTGGCCGACCGCTTCCCACATGTCCCCCTCAGATCGACAACAGCATGACGCGGTCCTCCCCCGCACATCCACACAATTCCGCCTGCCGCTACGACGCAGAAATTCACTCCCCCGCTCCGGCAGGCTCGAGAGGGATCCGGAATCGCCGGTGGGCGGACGACCGGCACCGCCACTATGCCTACGCGGGGCAGGCTCTCGGGGTGCACCGCTGAAGCACGTCGTGCCAGGGGGACCTGACACGGGGACGCCATCGGACGGTGAGCGGTCCAAGAGTCCAAGAGTGCCTCGGCTGCCAGCAGCCGAACCCCCGAGCAGCGCGGCGGCTGGCGGACATCGCGTAGCGGCGGGCCGCCATGCCGTGATCAAGAGTCTCGCCGTTGCCCGGCCCGGTCGGGCCAGGCAACGGCGGCCTGCCGTGCGGCGTACCGGACACGCGCGGCGCGGGACGATCTCTCCTGCCCGGGACATCACCACTCCATGATCCACAACGCAAGATCACTTTGACGACAGACCCTAGCCGCCCGGCCCCCATCGGGCAGCCCCGACGACCACAGCAGACACCCACCACACCCGCACACCAGCCAGCCAACCTGGACACACAGCTCAGAGGACCAGCACAGGCACTACATCAATGGCCGATCATAGTTCGGCCATTGCGGTCTTGAGCAGGCGGTCGAATTCGCTGGGGTGGCGTGGTGGTTCGCCGGGCAGGCCGAGCGCGGTGAACAGTTCGTAGCGCACCGCGCGGGCGGTGGGCCGGGCACGGAAGGTGATCTTGTGGATGTCCTCGCCGGGTTCCAGTGCGACCGAGCAGGGCACACGCGACCGGCGCGACGCCGCTGGCTCCCCGAGCTGGGCGTGGACCGGGCCCGGACATGACGTGGGAGTCAATTTCCCCACCGGATTGCGCAGTGGGCACGCGTGAATGCGCACCCCACGCGCAATCCAGGGCCCGGCCCTGGCCAAGGGACCCGGGGCCTGGCCGACCGCCGGGACCGCGGACGGCTCGACGGCGGGCACCGGGCCCGACCCTCGCACGCCGCATCCGGCGCGAAACGCCGGGCGGCGGAGGCCAAAGGATCTGCAGGAAAAGGCCTGGCTCTCTCAACGCAACGGTGAGATGAGCGCGGATGCTGTGGAAAGGTCAAGGGAGGAAAAGCGCCGTGCACGTGTCTCGGACCGGTCGAGAACGGCGGACAACCTCTCGCGCGCCTGCTCCCCATCCGCGCTCAGCCCGCACAGGTCAAACACACCGAGGAAGCGCATCACTGGCATAAGCACTTCCTCGTGGTGGCACGCGGGCGTGTAGATGCCGGAGCGCACCATCGAGAGGGCCAACGCGGTGAATCCGGGTGCACCGTGACCGGGTGAACGGAAGGACTCCACCACATCGGCGCAGGCCCGCAAGGCCTGGTCTGGCCGGAGCTTCACCGCTTCTGTCAACACGGAGCGGTAGAAGAGCATATGGCGGTTCTCGTCCTGGGCGATCCGCTGCAAGAGCGCCTCGCAGGCATAGTCACCGCATACGCGTCGGATGTTGCGGTACGAGACGCGAGTGGCGAGTTCTTGCAGCGTCACGTAGATGAGCGATGCGAGGACGTCTCCGCGGTAGTCGATGTCGTAGCCGCGTTCGGCGTGCTGACGCCGCGCATCTTCCAGCGCTACAGGATCGGCGCTGCGGGTGACCAGCAGATAGTCACGGATGGCCAGTCCATGGCGCCCCTCCTCGGCCGTCCACCGGTTGACCCACGTGCCCCATGCACCGTCTCTGCCGAACAGCTCTGTGACCACCCGGTGATAACTGGGCAGGTTGTCCTCGCTCAGCAGGTTGTGGATGAGCCCATCGCGAGCGGCCGTGTTGAGCCTGGACTGTCCGGCCTGCCACTCCTCTCCGGCCAGAACACCGTCAAAGTTCGTCCCCTCGCTCCATGGCACGAAGGCGTGCGGGTACCACTCCTCCGCATGCCGCAGGTGGTCGTCCAGGGCTCGGGCGGCAATGGGCTCAAGATCATTGAGAAGGCTGCAATCATCATGGAGGGAATCCGAGGTCACATTTTCTCTGTGCACGCTAAATACGCCCCAATGGGTGATGCGACATCTCTTCGGATGGACGCGGATTCGCCGCGGACCGGCCACCTACGATAGACCGTTGCCACGGAGCAACGCCAGGCAAAGATCCATCCGATCATCACAAAATCGCCGAGACGGGTCGCGTATTCTCGAGCCACGGCGATTCGGCTGATCGGGAGCCTAAGGGCTGTCCCGTAAATGATCTCCAAGTCGTCCCGTGCATCGTTGGTTGCGATGTGGTCCCCTGGCCTATCCGGCGAGGGCGAGGTTGTGCATCCGGGCGATGCCGAGCATGGCGTGGTGGACGCCGTCGCCTCTGAGGCGGCAGTCGCGGAGGATCTTCCAGGTCTTCATGCGGGCGAAGACGTGCTCGACGCGGGCCCGGATCTGCTTGTGGGACCTGTTGTGGTCCTCTTTCCAGTCCGGGAGTTCGGTCTGACCGCGCTGTCGGCGGTGGGGGATGACGAGTCCAGTGCCCAGGTAGCCGCCGTCGGCGATCGTGAGGGTCTTGCCGACGGCGGCCTTGGCGCCGGATTCCTCCCAGGCCTTGCAGTCGTTGCGGTTCCCGGCGAGTGGCCGGCCGACTACGACGACCAGGCGGGTGTCGGCGTCGATGACGACCTGGTGGTTCGTGGAGTATCGGTAGTTCTTCGACCGCTCGGCGATGGTGTGGTCGCGGGTGGGGACCAGGGTGCCGTCGACGATGAGCACGGTGTCCTTGGCGAACCGTTTGCGGGGTTGGAGCGCGAGCAGCGGCCCAAGGTGGTCGATGATCCGGTCCGCTGCCGACTTGGACACCCCGAACAGCGGAGCGAGCTGTCGCATGGTCAGGTTCGTGCGCCAGTAGGCCGCGACCAGCAGTGCGCGGTCTTCCAGCGGAAGGCTCCACGGCCGGCCCTTCCGAATGGCGTCCGCACCCTGGAGCCGCAGAACGGTTACCAGCTTCCCGAAGGTGCGAGGACTCAGCCCGGAGAACGGGGCTATCCAGGAAGATTCCGACGCCGTGATCACACCAGCCATACCAAGATCTTCCATGGTGTGATCAGCGGTTTTGGTCCACCTCTCAGCTGCCGCTCAACGGAGACGTCCACGCAGGGTCATGTCGGGATCTCCTCGTAAGGTGCGCCAGCAGGTGCTCCGCCGTGAGGGAGGCTGTGTCTTGCGGCGCGCCGACTGCGGTCAGGGCCGCGATAAGCCTTGCCGATGCTGTTTCCGGCACGTCCGGGTCGGTGAGGAGGGGAAGCAGTAGCAGGAAGCGGGTGGCCGTGTCCTGGACGCCTTCGTCCGCAAGGAACGGGCTGTCAGCGATCCGGATCAGTTCGTGCCACGTCAGCCCAGTGCCCGAGAAATCTCCGTCCCAGCTGGCGATCTGCTCGGCGTAGCTTCTGTCCGGATGGGTGAGTAGGTAGTCGGTGCCGTAGTCACCGTCCAGGTTGCGGTAGATCACCGCGGCTCCGGGTCCGTCGTCAGCCGGCACCCTGAACACGGGCCAGTGCTCAGGATCGAAGAGGACCTCGCACAGGGCATCGGCATCGGCGCCGTCCTCACCGAACCACTCTGGAACCGGGCGCTCGGCGCATCCCCCGTCACTGCATATCGCCAAGAGGTAGTTCGACCAGAACCCCGAGTGGAGCAGCAGTGACTCGCCCGGTACCAACGGGCCGACGTCGTATCCCTTGATCAGCACCCCTCGATCCTGTCACCAGCCACTGACACGGTCCGATCCGGGTCGGGAAGGGGACGCCGTCCAGTTACGGGACAGCTCTTAGCGCCACCGTCACGCGGTGTTTGGAGTTTGTCTTGCCGTCCATGACGATTCCGGGTTCGAGGCCGCCAGCACCCGACACGACCCCGGTTGCACGCCTGTCGTACTCTGCGCCGCAGGGGGTCGGCAGACCATCATTCCCGATGACGAGAACTGTTCCCGGTTCGCAGACGCCTTCTGACGCGAAGTCCTCTGCGAAGTCCCCTCCGGCTGGGATGAATTTCTTGGCATGTACTTCCCCACTGAAACGGCCCGCTGTTCCGCTCAGGAGATTGTTGGTGTACAGGACGCTGTTGATTTCCACCTGGCCGTCGAACTTTGCAGCGCGGTACCCGCCGCTGGCGACCAGGCCGGTGCCGTGGGCCGAGGTCGCTTGGACTCCCACACCGTCCGGACTCTGGCCCTAGTACGCCAACTCCGGTACTCGTGTTGCCTCCCACTACTCCGGAGTGGTTGGCATCATGGGCGAAGCTTTGGACGCCGTCGCCGTTCGCGCTGTCCCCTTTCACCTCCACCCGCCAAAATGGTGTGCACACCGATTACTCCGGCATGGTTGACATCCCTGGCGCATCCTTGGACACCGTCGCCGTTCTCACTTTCCCCCTTCACCCCCACCCCGCTACTACTGTTCGCACCGAGAACCCCGGCGTGCTGAGGACTTCCGGAGAACCTTGGACGCCGTCGATCGCGACGTTACCGGCGTCTCCGCGAATTTCGGCTACTCCGGGTCCGGTTGATACTCCTGAGTATGCGGTCACTTGTGTTCGAGCCTCGTTCGAGGCCTGAGGTTAAACGGCAAGTTCAGTACCTGTTCCTGAGCCGCGCATGACAACAGGAGTGCGGGATGCCGTTGCAGCTCACTCGGATGGGGGACTTTTGCGTTCCTCGCGGCTGAGGCCTGCCACGATGTCCACGATCATGGGGCGGACGGGTCGTCCTGTGACGTCGGACATAAGGGTGGACACATGCCGGACGATGCAGTCGCTACCTACCAGTGCCAGGTGGAGCTGGGCGGGCTTCGAGTGGAGACGCTCAAGGGCGTCTCGTCCAGCGCCGCGGACCAGGAATTCATCGACGTGGTGTCGATGACGCCGTCCGGAAAGGCCGATATCGACTTCGCGCCTGGGCTTCCGGGTTGGCAGAACGTGACGCTGACGCGTTCTGCGGACAAGAGCGAAGCGTTCACGAAGTGGATCCAGGAGGCCAGGGACCCCGCCGCGACCGGCGCGGAGCGGGACCTGGTACTGGTGTTCGTCAACGCGAAGAACGAACCCGTCAAGAAGGTGTCCTTCGCCCGGGTGCACCCGGTCAGCTGGAGCGGTCCGGGTGTCACCGCCGGCGAGTCCGGCGTGGGGGAAGAGACGCTCGAACTGCGCTATCTGGATGCCGACACCAAGGTCCTCTGAACGTAGCTGGCAGGGCTGGGTGCGGTTGGTGGCGGTGAACCGGTCAGTCGCGGGTGTGTTCGCGAGGGGCCGGTTGACCGGCTCGACGGGACTGTCGCGCCCGGTGAGGGCCACCGGGCCCGGCCGGCGCCCCGCAGGACGAGCCGCTCCGGCACCGGCCCGGCCGCGCAGGGCGAGCCCGCCGAGGCCGGCTGTGCGCCCCGCACCGGCCCGCCCGACCAGCACCCGGGCCTCGTGCGGGGGCGGCGGACAAGGCGGAGCTGTGCCGCGCGGCGCACGGCGTGACCAGCCCCGCCGTCACCGCGCTGTGCCACCAGACCTATGTGACTTGCCAAGATGGGTGTCACCAATTCTGCGGGCCGACCTGGGCTTCGGTGGCGCAGCGGTCGCGCTACTTGTCACCAGATGGTCGACCTTGTTGCCACCTGCTCCGAGTTTTTTGGCCCAGTTGTCACCGAGCGCATAGAGATTCGGCAGGTCGGAGGATTGGTGAACAGCAGTGAGGTCTTGCGATCCGGATCCGCGGGTCACGATTGTTGGAGCCGGTAGCGGTGCGGGGCGTTGCCCCGGGCACCGGAGCGTTGCACGGACGGCCACCACGGATCTGTTCGAGATACGTGGGCGCAGCGGCCATCAGCCTGGCGGGTGATGGCCGCCGTGCACATCACCAGGGCACTACGCCGGCGTCGTCGAAGAACTGTCCGGTGGGGCCGTCGTCGGGCAGGGTCGCGAGTTTGATGGCGATCGCCGCGCCCTGTTCGGGGGTGCGCACGCCGTGGAAGCCGTTGAGGTCGGTGGCGACGTAGCCGGGGCAGCCGGTGTTGATCAGGATGTTCGTGCCGCTCAGCTCCCGGGCGTACTGGAGGGTGACGGCGTTCAGGAACGTCTTCGACGGCGCGTACGCCGCGGACACCGGACCCGCCGTCTGCTCGGCGGCGGGTCCTGACTGCCGGGTGAGGGAGCCGACGCTGCTGGAGATGTTCACGATCCGTGGTGCGGCGGAGCGGCGCAGCAGTGGCAGCATCGCGTTCGTGACGCGGATGACGCCGATCACGTTGGTGTCCACGACCGTGTGGATGGTGGCGGGGTCGATCCGGGTGGGCTCCTGTGGCATGTCGCCTGCGATGGCGGCGTTGTTGACGAGCACGTCGAGGCGTCCGGCCTGTTCGTCGATCAGCCGTGCGGCGGCGGTCGCGCTCGCGTCGTCGGTCACGTCCAGCGGTACGGCGAACGCGTCGATGCCGGCGGCGCGCAGTTTCTCCACCGCGGCGCTTCGGCGCTGGTCGTCGCGGGCGCCGACGCCGACGCTCCAGCCGAGGGCGCCCAGGCCTGCGGCGATCTCGTAGCCGATTCCCTTGTTCGCGCCGGTGACCAGCGCGATCGTCTGTTCAGTCATAGGGACGATGCTGCCTTCGGGCCTCGGCGGGCGTCCAAGACCGATCGGGTGCACAGCGATACCGTCAGGGTATTGATCCGGGATAGCGTGGCCGGATGGAGACCCGGGAACTGCGGTATTTCGTCGCTGTCGCTGAAGAGCTGCACTTCGGGCGTGCCGCGCAGCGGCTCGGGATCGCGCAGCCACCGTTGTCACGGGCGATCCAGCGGCTCGAACGCCGGCTCGGGGCAGTGCTGTTGGATCGGACCAGTCGCACTGTCACGCTGACCGAGGCCGGCTCGGTGCTGTTGGTCGAGGGCCGGGCGGCTCTCGACGCGGTCGAGGCCGCCGAGCGTCGGACCCGCCGCGCCGCCCTTTCCGTGACCGGCCGCCCCGGCCTGGTCCTGGTCACGAAGGCCAGCGCGTCCAGGGAACTGCTGGCGAGGCTGCTCGAGGCGTACGCCGCCGAACCCGGCGCAGTACCCGTCGACGTCATCCTGTGCGGTCCGGCCGAGCAGGAACGACTCCTGCGCGAGGGCCGGGCCGACGTGGCTCTGCTGCACCGGCCGTTCGACTCGACGGCCGGATTCCACACCGAAGAGCTCAGCACGGAGAGTCAGGTTGTGGTCCTGCCGGCCGGGCATCCGCTCACCGCTCGGGCCCATGTGCACATGGCCGACATCACCGGGCTGCCGGGCCTGCCCCTCCCACGCTGGCCCGACCCCGACGGCACTTACCCGCCCGGCCCCGGCCCGCAGGTCCGCGACCATGCGCAGTTGTTGCAGCTCGTCGCGCTCGGCCGTGCCTGTGCGGTCTCACCGGAGTCGTGCCGAGCCCAACTGCACAGTGACCTCGCCGCCGTGCCCGTGCTGGACGCGCCGACAGTCACCACCGTGATCGCCTGGCCACCGCACAGCCGGTCCAGAGCCGTCGCCGACCTCATCCGGACTGCGACACGTCTCCAGTAGCTCCCACCCGCCCGGCCAGGCTCCACCCATCGTGGCCCGGCTCAGGCGGCAGATCGCGGTGGGTGCAGGTGTTGCTGGGGCAGCGGAGTCCGGACTCGTCGGGTCGCCGTTGACCGGGTCACGGCTCTGCGGTTCGACCGGCACGGCAACCGGGTCTGGCGCGCGGCCCAGAGCCTGCTGGACTCCGAGCACGTCCGGCGTGCGATCGGGGAGGTCGCCACCCCGTACGAGGTCTGCCGCGAACCCTCCAACGTCGCCGCGGGCGGCCACGCGTGCCCGCTGCGGTTCCGCTGTCTGGGCTGCGAGCACTTCTCCACCGACGTCTCCTACCTCCCAGACCTCCAAGCACACCTCGCCGACCTGCTGCGAAGCCGGGAACGGCTGATGTCCGCGTTCGAAGCCGACGAATGGGCACGTACCCAGGCCATGCCCTCACAGGAGGAGATCAGCCGGGTCCGCCGGCTGATCGCCCCGCGTCAGCTCTGACCTCGCCCAGCTCACGGCCGAGGACCGCGCGCAGATCGAACAGGCCGTCATTCTCGTGCGCCGCTCGCGCACCGTCCACCTCGGTATGCCCCGCGTCGGCCAGCCCCTGCCCGACGTCCGACCCCCAAGGACCCACCCGTCGTGACCACAGCCATCAACGACGGCCGCCAGGCCGATACCGAACGCCGCCGTACCCGAGTGACGAGCGCGATCATCACCGCACGGCGCGAGGGAAGCCCACTGCCCGCCTCAGCCATCGCCCGCGCCGCCTGTTTCGACCGCACCTTCCTCTACCGCCACCGCGACCTCCCCGACGCGCTCCACACCGCGGCGCACGAACCGGCCACGCCGTCCGGGACTGGGCCAACCGTCTCCTCGGCGTCGCTTCAAGCCGATCTCGCCAACGCAGGTGCCCGCAGCGCTCGCTTGGCCTCCCGCGTTCAGCAGCTCGAAGAACGCCTGTCGAAGGCGCTCGGCGAAGAGATCTGGCGGGCCTCTGACCTCGGGCCACCTGCCGACGTCGCCTAGCTGAACAGTCGAATCACCAGGCTCGAACAGAGCAACGTTGAGCTGACGCGCGCGTTTGAGGAGCGTCAAGCCGAACTTGAAGCCGGCCGAGCAACCAACCGTGACCTGACCCGCGCCCTCAACCAAAAGAGCTGACTAGGTCAATCCAGGGGACGTGCTGCTGGCAGCCATTCGACTTCGTCGTCGTCCGTTTCCTTGATGACGGACACGATGGTGTCCGTCATCGGGCTGCACTCCATGCGGTGGAGCGCAAAATGCACGCCGCGAATCTGGATCATCGCGACATCGACAGGGCTCAGTTCCTCCCAGCCCCGCTCGGTCGTCAGCTTCAACCGGCCCGCCACGGAGTCCAGCGACGGCGCAAGGCCTGCCACGACACGGAATAGACCCGAGATGTACCACCACATGCTGGTCTGCCACGCAGGGTTCGGATTCGCACACGCCGAGACCGGTGCATCCAGCCAGCCGGCTTGCGGGCCAGGCACATCAAAGTTCAAGATCTTCCACCCCCGCTCTTGACCGCACCCTAATCCGCTGCCCCACCGAACCCGCAGGGGCCTTCCCGTCGTCGGGGTGCCGCTACGTGATCGCAGCCCGACAGATCCGCGACTGCTTGCCTGAACGGCCAAGCGCTGACGTCAGGCGGTGATCAGGGCAGCGGTATCGACCCAACGGGCCAGGACGCTGAGCGCGGCCAACTGCTCCAGCGCCTCATGCCGGCGGCCGGTACTGCTCCTACCCGGCTTACGGGGCGGGGGTGAACTCCACCTCGGTGCCACCGCAGCCGGCCGCGATGTCGTACAGCCGGTCCCGCTCCGCCTCATCCACCGCCAGCCCCCACCGCAGCTTCGTCGCCGTCCACTCCGACCCGTACCGGCACAACGCCTCCGCCGACGGCGGCAACCACTGCGCCGGATCCTGATCGGCCTTCGACCGGTTCGAGCGCGCCGTGACCGCTGATCCGAGGGTGCCCGGCGATGTGACTCGTCGTCGGGGTGCCGGCGTGCGCCGGAGTGCGGGGGCAGGCCCGCCATTCACTCACTCGGGTGAATCGAGGGGCTGTGGGGGGAGAAGTGCGCGGTGGGGTTCGTCTGCGGTGCGAGGACGCGTTCACGCCGACCGTGTCCCGCCAAGTAGATGGAGAACCACTGAACATGACGCCGTCCTTGCCGTGGCGCGACCGCGGCGCCCGTGGCGCAGAGGGAACGCAGTGGCGGAGCGGCAGCTGTTGTGGTGCGTGTGGAGGTAGCGGTGGAGGCGGAGGTCTTGGCCCGGGGCGCAGTCGCCGCCGGCGCCCCCGCAGGCGTCGGTGTCGGCTTTCGGTCCAGCGGCCGGCGGGGAGCGGGGCCCGGACCGTATCCGTGGTGATGCCCAGCCGCCGGGCGACCTCCGCAATCGCGTGCCCGTCCGCGCTCTCCAACACGATCCGCGATTGCAACGCCAGCAACTGGGCACTCGAAACACTAGGCCGCTTCCTGTGGATAGGCTCACTGGATGTACTTGAGCGTCCACTTCTGGTTCGGCAGTCCTTGGTTGTCGTTGGTCACGACCGGAGACCGGTTCGCGCCGTTCCAGCTGCGGTCGGGCTCCAGGGCCCGGCCGAAGAGGTTCGCGATGCGCGCAGGGTCGCTCTGGTGCGCCGGGTCGACATACCAGAGCTGGTCAACGTTGGTGAAGTCGCGGTCACAGGTCGACAGCCAGGTCGCCCAGCCGCTCGGGCCGTTCGCGTAGCCAGCCAGGCAGCGGCCGTCCCTGCGGTTCACCATGTGGTAGCGGCCCCGGCCGTCAGCCACCAGGTCCCACAGCTGGTAGGCCTCAGTGGTGCAGTCCCACACCCGCGTACGGTCCTCACCGTACGGGAAGCCAAGGCAGCGGCCCGTGCCCTGGTTCCTGACCTGGAACGGGCCGACTCCGGCCGCGACCGCAGGGGCCATCTCCGAGCGGATCTGAGGTTCGGCCGCCCCGGCACCCGGTACTGCTGCCGCGAAGGCGGCGGCAAGTGCGGTTGCCAGTACAGCGAGTCGATTGCGCGGCTTCACGAGTCTCCCTTGTCCGAAGTTGCTCGTGCGTAACGATCAGATGATCCAAAGGGGACGGCCCAGCACGTATCCAAGACCGAATCACCTCACCTGACGACATCCCCGCCGGTCCAACTTCGTTGTCACAAAGCAGCCTTGGCCCAGCTTCGGTGGCAAGCGGTCCGTCTTCGCTGTCACAGGTCGCCGACCGTGGTCAGGCGTCAAGTCGGTGGGCATGCGGTCCGGCGTCGTTCCGATCTGGCTGATGGACAGACCGAGGAGCAATGCTCCTTCGAGACCTGTGAGCAGCGGGAGCAGTTGGTCCTTACCTGCGATTCCCATCTTGGGCCGGGTTCCGAGAGCGTACACGCCACGAGCGGCCGAGCCTGCACTCAGAAGATTTCGTCCCGCAGGAGATAGATTGCACATCCCGCGAGTGGTTGTAGGAATTGATAGCGCCCCGCAGCTGACGCGCCGCAGTACTTCACCGGCTTCAAGATGGGGCTGATGCACCGCCCTGCACCGCTGGCAGCGCCGGCTGAGCTGGAGGAAGAGGAGGAGGACAATGCCGAGAATGAGGGTGGCTGGGACGACGAACAGGACGTAAGCAAGCCTGAGGACGCACGGGCTCAACCGGACGCTGATGCAACCCCTCTCGCTCTGCTCGGGGAAGAGCGGGACGGGGACGAGGCTGGGGTGCAGTTGTGGGCATCTGTCGATCTCAAGGACCTGCCGCCGCGGGAGCGGTCCGAGGCCCTCATCACTCTCTTCCTCCAGCGCCTCTATCGCAGGGCCCTGAAGGAAGCGGAGCGCTGGGGCTACGGCCCTGACGTCATCCGCTGGTGCGTCACGGTGCCAGCCATCTGGACGGATGAGCAGGAGCAGGTCATGCGGGACTGTACGATCCGCGCCGGGCTGCCAGCCGAGGACGGCCGGCTGGTCCTGGCGATCGAACCCGAGGCAGCCGCCCACTGCGCCCGCACCAGCGGCGTCAACGTGCCCGGAGAGCAGGGGAAGGAGGACAGTGATCTCCAGGCCCCGGGCTGCCGGTTCGTGGTCGTGGACTGCGGTGGCGGTACCGTCGACCTGACCTCGTACGAGAACGACGCCGAAGGGCGGATGGTTGAGACGGGCGTTCCCACCGGGGGCCGTACGGGGCGGAAGCGATCAACCGGGCGTTCCGTGAGCGGCTCCTCGTCGACCGCTTCGACAAGGCCGAGATCGTCGACGGCCTTGAAGTGAGATGTCCCGAGGCCTTTCTCGACCTCTGCGAGCAGTGGGAGCGGCCGAAGCTGGACTTCACGGCGGACCGGACGAGTCCCTTCTTCCTGAACATCCCCACCGCCATCGACCGCGCGCTGGGCGCTGCCGTGCGCAAGCGCCTGGCCCGTAAGCAGGACGGCACGAGTGACCAGATCGTCGTCACCGTGAAGGAGGCGGCAGAACTATTCGACACCGTCGTGCCCGAGATCCTGGACCTGATCGACGGGCAGCTCAAGGACACTGAGGACTCGGCAGCAGCGGGCAGCCCCCGCCCGCTCATCTTGCTCGTCGGTGGGTTCGCCGCCTCCCGGTTTCTCCCACGATGAACTGGGCGTCGTCCGGAGCCGTGATCTCGCCGACGACGCCACGGGGGCGACGCGGGACGGCGTGGCCCGTGTTCCGCCTCGTCCACCAGTCGGCCCATTCGAGTCGCAGCCATCGCACGCTCATTCGTAGAATCGGGCGCAGGCGGCGCGACACGCGCGAGGTGCCGCTCGCGGAACGGTGTGCCACGCGTCAGCCGGAGGGATCCGAGGTGAGGTCTGAGCCGCTCGACAGCAGTGGATTCGCGGGTTCGGGGCGCTCCCCCCACTCGGTCTCGGCACCGCAAGGAGGCCAGCGGTATCGGTCGCGGGTGGGTCTGGTGGCTCTGGGGGTGGTCTTCGGCGCGATTACTTCCGTCCTGCCGGTCGGGCACGGGCATGCGCACGGGCATGCGCACGGCTCGGGAAGCACCGGTGTCCGCCGGGGTGCGGAGCCGGACGCAGGGTGCCGACCCACGCTGGCCGGCATGGCACACCAGGACGACGACCTCCTCTTCGTCAGTCCCGAGATCCAACGGCTCATACGCGCCCGGTGTTTCGTCGGCACCGTCTATCTGACGGCAGGGGATGCCGGGCGCCCGTCCACCGGCGGCAGCTCATACGTACACCGTCGGGAGCGGGGTCTGCGGGCGGCTTACGCGCGGATGGCAGGCGCCGCGAACCACTGGCTCCGGGCAGATCTCACGGTGCGCGGGCGCGACCTGGTGTCCTACGTCCTGGCCGGCCGCCCCGACGTACGGCTGGTCTTCCTACGACTGCCCGACGGGTTCCCGAGGGGTGTCGGCAGTCCGCAGTACTCGGGGCAGAGCCTGCTGAAGCTGTTCCGGGGGCAGTCCGCCACCATGAGACCGGTCGACGGGACCAGGTCCTACACGGAGGCTGAGCTGGCCTCTGTCCTGTCCGAGGTGCTCACCCTGCGCAAGGCGGAACACGTTCTGACGCTGGACTACGACAGCGCCACGTTCGGGGTCGGCCCGCCGCATCCGGCCGATCACAGCGATCACGAGATCACCGGCCGGCTGTTTCGGAGGGCTGCCTTCCGATCCCCCGCCCGTCCTGCCGTCACACCGTACGTCGGCTACGGTCTGCCGCTGCTGCCACCGAACCTGACACCGCGGCAGCGACGCGAGAAGAAGGCCGTGTACGAGGCCTATGCCGCGTACACGGGATGCCTCACACTGCCTTGCCCGTCCCGCATCATCACGCTGAGCCGGAGCTATCAGCAGTGGATGGAGAGGGAACACCGCAGGATGCGCCGGCAGCCCCGTCCCGGGGAGGTCATGTCGGCCATCGGCCGTACCGCAGAGCGGATCGCCGTCGAGCGGTGCCTGACGCTCGGCGCCGGGAGGCCCACGGCCGCCGTGACGACGAAGGACTGTGACGGCAGCCCCGCCCAGCAGTGGACCTTCGTCGGTGACACCATCAAGGTCGCGGGGTCCGACGGCTGCCTGACCGCCGCTCTGGGCGTGGCGTCCTGCGACGGGTCGAGCGGCCAAACCTGGTGGCGCGACGCCGACGGAAGGATCGGGTCGGGCCGACGGTGCCTCCACCAGGACGACCTGGTGGAACTCGCCCCCCGCCTCACCCTGCAGGCGTGCGTCCCCTATCAGCCCGAGCTGCGCTGGCTCTGGTAGCACGCAAGGCCCGCTCGTCGGAAACGTGCGGATGACGGCTTTCCCGAGCCGGCCTGCGGCACTGCCCGCGCACCCGACTCCGGCTGTCGGCGGCGCCCGGGCCACAGACGACGGCGGGCACAGCCTGCGATCGGGCGGACTGCTGCATCCATGGAACTGTGGTTGGAGCTGAGATTGGTCAGGGTCGGCTGACTGTTCCATCGGTCCCCGAGGCCGGACCACGTCTCGTGGATGGCCCACTACGGCGGAGCCGGGCCATCTTCGACGGAAGGGCCGGACAGCACGCGGCGGCCCGCGGGAGAATTCCGGGGGCCGCCGTGCACACGGGAGCTACTACTCGTGTCGGCCGGGAAGTCGTTGACCGTGATCTCGACCGACGACACGCTCATACTCGTGCGTCAGTAATCGAGGTATCCGTCCCACGTGTCCCGGGCATTGCTCCCGTTGCCCTTCACCGCAAGGCAGAACACGCCGTTCGACCAGCCCATCGACTGCCACCCGGTCGGGTCCGCATTGGGCAAGTTCACGCTGTTGCCGACGATCTGGGCAGTGCTGCAGTTCACCATCTTCGCGGATATCGCGGGGCCTTCAAGCTTGAGGATTTTGACCTGGCCGTAGGCGACGTGCTGCCAGGAATCCGCCACCGCGTTCCTGCTGCGCCACGGGCGCCGAGATCGCGCCACGGCGGGTGCCCCGGGGGCCGGCCAGCTTTCGCCGGCACAGGCTCACCAGGGCGACCAGCGCACCGCGCTCACGGCGGTCGGGACGTGCCCGAGCCACGGCGCAGCGCCGCAGCGTACGAGACGTCGGCCTGCCGAAGGTCGGCGGCTGCGGGCTGGTGGGCGGCGATCTGGTCGAGGCTGACGTCCCAGATTCGGGCGATGGTGCGCTGGGTTGGGGTGGTGGCCCCGCCGTGGCCGTACATCGCTGCCGCGTTCTGAGCGAGGAGGTGGAGGTAGCCGCGGGGGTAGGAGGGGTGGCTGAGCTCGATGCACAGGTCTATGGCCTCGTCCAGATCGCGGGGCCGGCCGCGGTGGTGACGCGGGTGAGGAGGGCGAGGCACTCAGCCTCGTCCAGGACGTCGAGGCGTACCACGGTGGTGGCGTCGCTCCAGGCGGTGGCGAGGTGGCTGGTGATCAGGAACCGGCCCCCGGGAGCGCGTGCGATCAGCGAGCCGACGTCGGCGGGATCGTTGACGTTGTCGAGGAGGATCAGCCACCCGGTGTGGCTGGCCAGCCACTGCAACCCCCACTCAGCGAGCCCCTCGACGGCCAAGGCCTCGGCCAGGGCGGGCTGCAGGGCGGTAGTCAGGCTGGCGAGCCCCTGCTCGACGCCGGCGGGGCTGTCGGCGTTGATCCAGCGCACCGGGGCGCAGTCGTGGGGGCGGGTGGCGGCCCAGTGAGCGGCCAGAGTGCTCTTGCCGACCTCGCCCAGCCCGTGCACTGCCTGGACCAGGGCCGCGCCTGGGGCGGCGAGGGCGGCGTCAAAGCGGGCGAGCTCCTCGCCACGCCCCACGAAGAGGCTCGGCCTGCGCAGCAGGCTGTCCAGGCCGGCGGAGGCGTCCACCTCGGCGGGAGGCCGCATCGCCTCGTCCGGAAGGTGCACGGTGGGACTGAAGATGCCAGTGATGGCGTACCCACCGTGAGTGGCAGTCGCATCCCCGGTGTTGATCAGGATGTGCCCGGTACCTGGGGCTCCGCGTGCCGCAGCCGACCGGGTGTCGCGCGGATCTTGCTGTGTCCCGTGGTCGCCGCTTCCCGTCGCCTCCGCAGGCTCGACGGCCTTGCCGGAGTCCCACCTGCCCCACGGCCACCGGACCATGGCAGCTCCTTGGCTCGCCTCGCTCAGTTGTGGTGGTGGCGGGCCGTCATTCCTTGACGATCCCGCTGACGGCCCTGGAGCCGGTCCCCTCGGCTTCGGCTTCTCCTGTGTTCAACGCTTTCGCGGGGCCGGTCTGACTGCTGCGCCCGCGTTTGACACCGGTGACCGCGCTGCCGCCGTCGCAAGCGATGGCATTCCCTGTTCCGATGGCCACGTCACCGGTTGAAGCGGCGAGAAACGACAGCATGTCCCGCAGTTGCTCAGCTGCCCGTTCCTGCTGGGGGGCGTCGAGGCTCTCCAGCAGAGTCTCGAACCGGCCCTGCCACGCACCTTGCTGCCGCAGACGCTCGCTGCCGATGTCATTCGCGCTGCTCAACACCTCGGCAGTGTGGTCCAGACGCTCAAGCTCGGTATCCGCCCGCGCGGCGTCGCCGTGGGCGAAGAGCTCCCCAATCCGTCTGCGCAGGCCGTTCCACGCGTCAGTTCCCGCGGCCTGGACCACCGCGGTACCACCCGCCAGTGCCAGAGCCGTCACGACTCGGCCAGCATGTGATCACCGCTCTCCGCATACAGGCCATGGCCTGGCGTCCCAGCTCGGACGGCCACGCAGGTTCATGAGCCCACACATCCAGCGAAGCCCAAACCGCTCGGTCCCGCACAGCGGAGGAGAAGGGGCTGGCTGTCGTGATGGAGGCGGCGATGCGGCCGGTCTGGAACGGGGCGATCTCCTTCGGCCTGGTGACTTCTCTGAACTACGGGGTGAGGGCGCCAGCCGGAGTTCGGTCGTCGGCCGGGGTGCCGCACGGGGCTCGGGGCAATCCGTTCGCGTGGCCCTTGCCCGGCCGCGTACGGTCTGCGCATGACGAGGACCACGCCGGCCAGACCGGTGTCCGTGGAGGCCGTGTTCCCGGAGCTGGCCGCCGCGCCGGCCATGGAGTGCCGAACAGGACCGTCCGGTGCCTTTCGTGGGGCTGGCCCAGTTCTTCCGCCGTGACATCCCCGGCCTTGCCTGCGGGCCCGGCGGTGCAGACCTGGTGCAGCTCTTCCGCTGCCCCTTCACCCACGGCCCGTACCTGGAGCGCCAGTACCGACTGCGGTGGCGACAGACCGAGCAGACCGAGCACGCGGAACGCTTCCTTACCGCTCCGCCCGAAATTCCCCTGCTTCGATGGGAGCACGAACTCCCCGAGCCGTGTGTCCTGTACCCGGAAGAGGTGGACACCTATCCCTGGGCGGAGGACGACACACTGCCCGCCTCGCTGATCACGCGAATCGACGCGTGGGACGACGCCCAGGTAGCGGAACACGGCCCCGATCCCCCAGCTACCAGTACGACCTGTCGATCCCTCCCGGCTGGCGCGTCGGCGGCTACCCCAGTTGGGCGTCGACGGGCCCGATGGCCGTCGACTGCGCGTTCTGCGCAGCCCCCATGCGGCTGCTGCTGACGGCGGAGGGCTACGAGATGGACGCCGGCTCGCACAGCTGGGTGCCTCTGGAGGACCGAGATCCAACCCTGAGAGGGAAGACATACCACTCGCCCCAATGGGTGCTCTCCTAGGGCGCGTATCGAGTCGTGATCAATTTGCGGGATGTGCCTTCGTGGCACGGTCCGGTCCATAGACGGTCTTGCGTGACGCGAGTGCAACTGACGATCCGGATTGGGAGTTCAGCGAGCCGTACCTGCTGATCGGCGAGTACGGCCCGTACCCCGAGCGACTGCGGCAGCAGTTCGAGGGCGTGATCTGGCGGTTCAAGGCGGGCGGGCGGTGACGGGAGATGCCGCCGGAGTTCGGCGCGCGGGCCCGTCGGCCGACCCCGCGTCCGGCCGGACGCGGTCGCCCGGGACAAGGCGTACTCGTCCCGCGGAAACCGCGCCCACCTGCGCAAACGCCGTATCAAGGCGGTCATCCCGGAAAAGAAGGGCTCCAGAGGTGGCCGACCCGTCAGCCGCCACCCCGATCTCTACAAGGAACCCGCCTGCGCGCGCCTCGATGTTCTGGATCAGGGACCTCACCAGGACCACCCGATGATCACGATTCGATATGCCCCTGGGTGACGCGCTGAGGTGCCGGACGCCAACGGCGGGCAGGAGTTGAGTCAACGGTCAACCAGCCCTGGACGCGGGGCTTCACCCGTGGATTCCGCGTCGGTGTCGTCGGTGCCGACCGGGCCGTGGGGAAGCATCCGGTCCAGCCACTTCGGCAGCCACCAGTTGGTCCGGCCGAGGAGTGTCATGGTCGCCGGTACCAGCACCATGCGTACGACCGTGGCGTCGATGAAGATCGCGGTGGCAAGGCCGAGCCCGAACATCTTGGTGGAGGGGTCCTCGGCGACGGCGAAGGACAGGAAGACCGCCACCATGATGAGGGCGGCCGAGGTGATGATCCGGGCGGTGCCCGAGACGCCCTCGACGATCGCCGTGCCGTTGTCGCCGGTGCGCAGGTACTCCTCGCGTACGCGGGAGAGGAGGAACACCTCGTAGTCCATCGACAGGCCGAACAGGATGGCGAAGAGGAACATCGGGATGAACGACACGATCGGAACCGTCGCTTCCAGCCCGATGAGTGCGCCTCCCCAGCCCCACTGGAAGACCGCGACCATGATGCCGTAGGCCGCGCCGATGCTCAGCAGGTTCAGCAGTACCGCCTTGAGCGGTACGAGTATCGAGCGGAAGACCAGCACCAGCAGCAGGAACGACATCACCAGCACGGTGGCGACGAACACCGGCAGGCGCTGGCTGGTGCGTTGGCCCACATCGGACAGGCTCGCGGCGGCGCCGCCGACGTGGGCCCTGGCCGGGCCGTGCCCGATCGCCGTGGGCAGCACGTCGGTGCGCAGCCGGGCAATGGTGTCGGCCGTGGCCTTGTCCTGAGGGCTGCTGGTCGGGAACACCACGAGGGTCGCGATGCCGGTGTCCCGATCGACGTGCGCCGGCGCGACGGATGCGACGCCCGGATCCGCCGCGACCGCCCCGACGAGACGGTCCAGCACGCCCGGATCACCGGCGGGGTCCGCGGCGATGACGAGGGGACCGTTGGTGCCCGGCCCGAACCCCTCGGCGACGAGGTCGTACGCGCGGCGCTCGGTACGGCTGTGGGGCAGCGACCCGTCGTCGGGCAGGCCGACGCGCAGGCCGAGCACGGGCAGCGTCGCGGTCAGCAGCAGCCCCGCCGCGCCGATCGCGTACGGCACCGGGTGCCGGCTGACGTGCCCGATCCAGCGCCGCCACCCGGCGGCGTGGGCGGCGCCTGCCGCCGTGTCCCGCCGCCGTGCGAGTCGGCCCGGCTTCCTGGTCTGCAGAGCCCGGCCGATCCGGCCGGCCCGGGCCAGGCGTGGGCCGGCGGCGCCGAGGAAGGCCGGCAGAAGCGTCACCGACGCGAGCACCATGGTCAGCACGACGATCGAGACGGCGAGCCCGCCGACCGTCATGAACGGCACGTTCGCGACCGCCATGCCGAGGATCGACACGACGACGGTGCCGCCGGCGAAGACCACCGGCCGCCCCGCCGTTGCCACCGCTCGTCCGGCCGCCTCGTGCGGATCGAGCCCGCGCGCAAGGTACTCCCGGTGCCTGGCGAGCACGAACAGCGCGTAGTCGATGCCCACTCCGAGCCCGACCATGCTGCCCAGGACCGGCGCGAAGGTGGGGACGTCCGTCACCCCCGCCAGTACCGTCATCGTGGCGACCCCGACGGTCAGTCCGAAGACCGCCATGCCGATCGGCAGCGCGGCGGCGACGAGCGAACCGAACGCCAGGAACAGGATCGCGGCCGCGGCGAGGAGGCCGATCAGCTCGCTCGCGCCGCCGTCGGGGTCGGAGAAGGCGTAGAAGAGGTTCCCGCCCATCTCGATGCGCAGCGGCAGCTCGGCGCGCAGCCGGTCGCCGAGACCGACGAGGGCGTCGAGGTCTTCGGCCGACAGCCGGCTCTGGTCGGGGTACTGCACCCGGACGACCGCGATCCGCCCGTCGGCCGAAACGAGTCCGCCGCGCACGGCGGTGTCCCCGCCCGTGCCGAGCGCCCCCGCCGGGTCGCTCGTGCCGACCACGTGCGGCAGCCGCTTCACCTCGGTCTGCAGCCGCGTGAGAGCGGTGCGCGCGCTGCCGTGGTCGAAGAACGTCGCACCGCCGTCGAGGGGGGTGACGACCACTTGGGCGGTCATCCCCTCCTGGCCGGTGCCGGCCCGCTCGATCAGTTCCGCGGCCCGTTGGGAGTCCAGCCCCGGAGCGGTCATCGAGTCCGCGGTACGCCCGCCGAAGGCGATCGCGGCGAGGACGGCGAGCGTGGCGGCGATCAGCCATGCCGCGATCACCCGCCGGGGATGGCGGGCGGCGCTTGCGCCCAGGCGCAACAGGGCTTTCGAGAGCATAGGGTCCTCCAACCACTACGTTGGCCGTCGTTGTACGGCCGCCGATGCCGAGGCTCGTCGCCACGGCGCTCCGCGGCATCGGCCCGCGGGCCGCGGATCCGTCGACCTCAGGGCGGAGTGACGACCCGTCCTTTCGGCCGATGCGCGGCACGGCACGGTGCCTAGGCTGGGAACCGTGCTACGAGACGACCTGCGAGCCCTGTGGACGGAACCCCGGCCGCCCGACGCGCCCGCCCGGGTATGGCGGGACTGGGCGTTGCTCGCCGCGGGCCTTGCCGGTGTGGCCCTGGAGGCCACCCTGCGCGAGAACGTCGTGTGGCGGCCGGTGGCGGTGGTGTTCGCCGTATGGCTGTGCCTGCTGCCCCTGTGGCGCCGGACCCGCCCGCTGGCGATGGTGACGCTGGCGTTCGGCTCGGTGGTCCTGCCTCCGGTGGCCTCGCTCGTCGCCGCACCGAGCGAGCCCTTCGGCCTGTACACCGGCGCGGTCGTGCTCGTGCTGGTGTACGCGCTGCCCCGGTGGGGATCGGGACGCGAGATCGTGCTGGGCGGCGCGGTGATCCTCGCGGCCGGCGCGCTGTGTGTCCTCGCGGACGAGACCCCGGTCGTCGAAAAGGTCGTGGGCTTCGTCTTCCTGCTGCTGCCCGGCGTGCTCGGGGCTGCCGTGCGGTTCCGGGGGACCGCTCGCGAGCGGCAGTTGGACCAGGTGCGCTCCCGCGAGCGCGAGCAGCTCGCCCGGGAACTGCACGACACGGTGGCCCACCACGTGTCGGCCATGGTGATCATCGCCCAGGCGGGCCGGGTGGTCGCGGGCACCGACCCGTCCGCCGCCGTCGAGGCGCTGGAGGGGGTCGAGGAGGAAGGGGCGCGCACGCTGGAGGAAATGCGCGCCATGGTCGCCGCGCTGCGCGACCGCGGGGTCGGCGCCGAGCTGGCGCCCCCTGCCGGAGTCGCGGATCTGGAGCGCCTGGCGCGCACCCCGGGTGGTCGCCTCAGGGTCGATCTGGGGCTCGACGGCGAACTGGACGCGCTGCCCCCGGCCGTGGACGCGGCCGTCTACCGGATCGTGCAGGAGTCGGTGACCAACACGCTGCGCCATGCGGTCGACGCGACCGAGCTCGTCGTCCGGGTCGCCGCGGAACGGCACACGGTACGGGTGAGCGTGCTCGACAACGGCCGGCGCACCGGCCGGGGTCGCGACGGATACGGACTTACCGGACTGCGCGAGCGCGCGACCCTGCTCGGCGGCACACTACGAGCCGGCCCGGGTACTGACCGGGGCTGGCATGTCGAAGCCGAACTGCCGAGAGCGAGGAGCGAGAGCGGTGTCCATTCGCGTCCTCGTCGCTGACGACCAGACGATCATCCGCACCGGGTTGCGGATCATACTGAACGCCCAGCCCGGCATCGAGGTGGTCGGCGAGGCCGCCGACGGGCGGGAAGCGGTACGTCTGGCCCGCGAACTACGCCCCGACGTCTGCCTGTTCGACATCCGCATGCCCGTACTCGACGGGCTCGAGGCCACCCGACTGGTCGCCGGCCCGGGCGTCGCCGACCCATTGGTCGTGGTCGTCATCACCACGTTCGACCTCGACGAGTACGTCTACGGCTCACTGCGTGCCGGCGCCCGCGGATTCCTCCTCAAGGACACGGGACCGGACCTTCTGGCGCAGGCCGTACGGTCGGCGTCCGACGGTGAGGCGCTCATCGCGCCCAGCGTCACCGTCCGTCTGCTCCAGGCATTCGCGGACCTGCCCGCCGGCCGGCCCGTGGCCCAGCCGGTCTCCCCCGTCACCGCCCGCGAGGAGCAGGTGCTCCTCGCCGTCGCTCGCGGGCTGACCAACACCGAGATCGCCGATGCACTGCACATCAGCCTCAGCACGGTGAAGACGCATCTGGCCAGCCTTATGGCCAAACTCGGCGCCCGCAACCGGGTCGAGATCGCGATGTGGGCCTACGAAACGCGCCGTATCCTCCCCGGAACCTGAGCCGGGTGACGGGCCATGTCCCATGAGTCCCCGCCCGGACATCAGTGCACCGGTCGGCTCACGTCGGCTCCACGTGCCTCACCGCCCCAGAGCGTGACGTACCAGGAGGCCGGAACCGGGACGGTGAGACACCCGATACGACAAGACTCCCGACAGCTACCTCGCCAGTCTCCACCTGCACGCCTCGATGATCTGGATCTAAGACCTCACCAGGACCACCCGATGATCACGACTCGATACGCGCCCTCAGGCTGGTCGAAGCCTTGCCCGACCCGGAAGTTCCGGCCCCACGTGTGGTTGGCGTCGATGAGTACGCGACCCGCGAGGGTCGCAACTACGGGACCATCTTGGTCGACGTTGAACGGCCTCGGGGAACATCGGTACGGCGGTTGGCGCCGAGAATGATCATGGTCAATTAGCACACCGGTTGAGGCGTCCGCTGGGGTTCGGGGAAAGATCGCCGGGCTGGTGCCGGGGCTGGCTACGGTCCGCTCGTGCCGGTGAAGTTTCTGACTGATGAGCAGGCCGAGGCGTACGGGAAGTTCGCCGAGGAGCCGACCCGCCCCGAGCTGGAGCGGTTCTTCTTCCTGGACGACGCCGACCGCGATCTGAGGCACCTGGCCGCGCAGCTCGGCATCGAGGACCCGTCGGTGGTGAAGCGGTACACCGAGCGGCCGAAGACGGCGTACGAGCACGCGTGGGAGATCAGGGACGCCTACGAGTAACACGATGAGCTGGCCCGGCAGGTTTCGGAGGTGCGGATGGTCGCGGACAAGCGGCTGCACGCCACCGTCGCGGGCGCCGGCCGCCGCGCGGACCCGGCGCTGCCCGGCGACCTGGTGGCGACGCCTCGGCCTGGTCCTCAATGCCATCGTGCTGTGGACCACGAAGTACATCGACGCCGCCGTCGCCCAGCTCCAGGCCGAGGGCCAGGAGATCCGCGAGGAGGACATCGCCCGACTCTCCCCGCTCAAGCACCGCAACCTGAACCTGCTCGGCCGCTACACCTTCACCGCCGGGGTCCCGGTCGCCGGCGACCTGCGCCCGCTGCGCGACCCGCACGAGCCCGAGCTGGACGAGGACGACGACGGCAGCGGGCAGGACTGAGGGGGGCCGACCGGGGCGGTGATGGGCTTGCGGTCCGTCGTGTGGCGAACTACGGCGGTCAGGCACCCGCAACCAGCGTGCCGAGGGCCGTGCGCTGGTGGATGACCGAGCGGCCTGTGCGGGTCGTCGTCGCCATGCCTGCCGATCTGAGCGCCGCCGCGTGGGACGAGGCCGTCGCGTTGCTGACGTGGAGGGCGCGGGCCAGGGATGTCGTGGTGTGAGGCTCGACGAGGAGGCGCAGGGCGTCCAGCCGGGTGCGGCCCAGGACGGCGGCCAGGGTCTCGGCGGAGACGATCGGGCCCCCGGCGGTGGGCGGGAGCCCGGAAGAGGCTGGGTACGTCAGGACTGCGGGATGGCCCGGGGGGTCCTGAAGAAGTGGGCCCGCCGGGTGGTGGAAGGTAGGCAGCAGAACCAGGCCGCGCCCGTCGAGGCAGATGTCGCGGTCCGGCGCTCCGCCGGGCCATTCCCACACACCCCCGCGGAGTCGGCTGCCCGGGGCCAGGCCGGTCAGCGTGGCGGCCACTCCGTGCTCGGCGACTGTCAAGGCGTAGCGGGTGAACTCCTGACGGTGCAGATCCTGCACGGCGGACCAGACCTGGGCAAGGACAGTCTCGTATGTGGCCTGCTGGGCGCGGTGCAGGGTGTGCCAGGCCGTCTCGTCGCCCGCGTGCAGGTCGCGGATCCAGCGAGGGGCGGGCATCGTCCCGTAGACCCGCTCCAGCTCGGAGCGGACGAGAACGGTGCTGGTGGCGCGGATCTGTTCGAAGCCGGCGGCGACGGTGTCGCCGAGGGTGTCGAGGAAGGAAGGCGGGTGGCCCGCCGGAACCAGGTCGGCAAGCGGGCTACTCGTAGCCGGGAGGGAGCGCAGGATGCGACCACGCCACGGCACGAACAATGGCCCGCCACTCCGGGTCATGGCTGTGGTCAGGGCGGCGTGCAGCTCTTGGAGCGGCGCCGGGCGGGCTGCGAACCGGGTACGGGCGAAGTCCTCCGCGGTGAAGTGGACTCGCAGCACTCTCACAGCTCCTCGTCCTGGGCCAGCCTTTTGGCCAGGGCCTGAACCTTCGCGTCGTGACAGCCTCGCACCAAGGATGTTCGTATGATTTCGCGACGCACTCTTTTGAAAGGCACCCTACTCGGGAGTGCCGCCGCCCTGCTGCCCACGGCTGCGTCCGCATCCGGTGGCCGCGCGGTCCTCCGGCTGCCCGCGCCCGCGGGCCCGTACCCCGTAGGCATGCAGACGGTCCATCTGACCGATCCGTCCCGGACCGACCCGTGGGTGGGCGGCGTGCGGGAGTTGATGCTGACCGTCCTGTACCCGGCCCGATCGGTGCGCGGCTTCTCCCGGGCCCCGCAGCTCACACCGGGCGAGGCCGGGGTGTTCGCCGATTACGCGCCGCACATTCATCCGGGACTGCCGGAGCCGGGAGTGGTGGACTGGGGCGCGGTCCTCACCCACGGGTACGTGGGCGCGCCGCCTCTGCCTGGGCGGCGTCCGGTGCTGGTGTACTCACCCGGCGGCGGTGACTCCCGCACGCTCGGCACAACCGTCGCCGAGGACCTGGCGAGCCACGGTCGAGTGGTCGTGCTCGTCGATCACCCCGGCGACGCTTCCCAGGTGGAGCTGCCGACCGGGCTGCGGACGACCGTCCTGTTCGGGCCACCGGACTCGGCAACCTTCCGCACGATGGTGGACACGCGGATCGCGGACCTCCGGCTGGTCCTGGACCGGCTCAGCGATCTGCCGCTCGCCCAGGTCATGGACTCCTGCCGGATCGGGTTGTACGGGCACTCCGCCGGCGGCACGGCGGCGGTGTACGCGGCCCGTGACGACCACCGGGTCGGTGCGGTGGCGAATCTGGAAGGCTATCTCGACCTCTACCCGACGCTGGACGGCTTCGACCAGCCGCTGTTGCTGTTCCGCACCGACGGATTCGACGGCGCCGCCCGTATCGATTCTTCCTGGGCGGGGCTTCCCGGCCGCCGCGTGCTGCTCCCCGACGCGAACCACTGGGCGTTCACCGACTACGGCTCGCTCGTCCCTCGACTCCAGACTTCCGGTCTCGTAACAGCGACGGCGCGGACCGCGCTCGTCGGCACCGGCGACCCCGCGGTCACACTCGCCGAATTACGACGCCGGGTGGGGACCTTCTTCGCTCGCCATCTCTCGTAACAGGACTACGAGGCGGCGGACGGCCTGCTCCAGCCCACAGGGCATCGGCCGCCTGTCGACAAACGACGGCGGGCTCAAGGGATCAACGCATCACCCACGGATGATCATGTGGCTATGGGGGGTCTGGTGCGTGACTACGGGTTCTCGCCGGCTCAGCGAGACGAGATCTGGCGGCGATGGCGTGAGGGTGAGTCGTTCAGCCTGATCGGGCGGGTGATGGGTGTTCCCATGCACCATGTGCGCCGGTTCTTCCAGCAGTCGGCTGGCCTGTGTGCCGTGGTGGAAGCGAAACTCGCCCTGCGCTGGTCGCCCGAGCAGATCTCGGGATGGCTCCGCCGCCAGTTCGTGCGTCACCGGCCTGGCCAGGTGTGACGACGAAGGCCAGCGGCCGGCAGCGGCCGTCGGCGGCGAGGTGGATCTTGGTGGTCAGTCCGCCGCGGGAGCGTCCGAGGGCATGGTCGTGCGGCTCGCCAGCCGGGGCCCCTTTTGACGGGCCCCGGCGGCGTGCTGGTGGGCGCGGACGATCGTGGAGTCGACGGCCGAGGACCCAGCCCAGGTCGCCGTCGGCCTGGGCGAGCAGGGCGGCGCAGACGCGGTCCCACGTGCCGTCGATCGCCCACATCCGCAGCCTGCTGTAGGCGGTGTCCGGTCCGGCAGCAACGGCTCGATGCGTGCCCGCTGAGCGTCAGTCAACGAAACATATCAACCGACGATCAGATGAGCCGAGAGAAACGGCCTAGGTGTATTGCCCAGTGAGGTTGGGGACGCGGCTGGCAGGTGGTTTGCCTGCGAGCGCGGTGTGTCCGCGGTGGTGATTGTAGGTGTGC
>NZ_JBVJDL010000021.1:0-48950 GCF_055582305.1 Streptomyces sp. NPDC042102 | reverse complement strand
CAGGAGAGAACCGCCTCGCTTCGCTCGGCGGCGGCCTGCTTCGCAGGCCTATGGCCGGCCCTTCGGGCCGGAGTCCTGCGCTGCGCTCCGGACTGTTCAGGGTTCCGCTGCGCTCCACCCTGAACTGCCTGCTCCGCAGGCCTGGGTGACCCCGTTTCACGGGGTCCGGGCCTTCGGCCCGTTGGGCGGGTCCGCTCCGCTCCCCCACCCGGATCCTTCCGGCTCCGCCTCCAGGACCAGCCCGCTCCGCGGGCAGCCAGCAGCACACAAGGGCTCACCGTTTCGATGACAGCGGTCTCCGCTCCCGCTCTCCGATCTCTCCGGACTCGCCTTCGGAGCAGAGGCCCTGTGTTCACCAAGAGGGGCATATGGATCCAGCGGGTTGGCGAAGACACCGTTCGCATGCCACGCGTGCGGCCGGCACCTACACCACTTCTTGACCCGGCCGGCCTACAGGAGGCGCCATGCACCCAGTCTCCCAGAACCCAGACCATGCGGCCACAAGATTCTGCTTCAAAATACGAGCCAGACTGACACTGGAAGACATGGCATAGCCCGCAACCCCTGCCGACAGGTTGTCACGGACCAGTGAAACTGCGCAGCACTCCCCCGCACAGTCCCCGACACTCCCTCACACCCTCATGAACTGCGGCTTTACCGGTATGCCCAGTGTCACCCAAGTGACACCACCCACTGAAAGCACTGACGTACCAACCCCCCAGAAAGTCAACGACACTGACATCCCTCGCCGAACGCCAGACCGCCACCTCATCAAGACAGACCTCGACCGTCCCAAACAGGACAGGCCAGAACGGAGCAAAGTGGCTCTCATCCTCGTTGCCCTAAGAACCCGTCTTCGGACCTCCGGATTACCGAGCCCGAGAAGACGGATTCTCACGCGGGGCGGATGTTCTCCGCCTGCAGGCCCTTCTGGCCCTGGGCGACGTCGAACTCGACCTTCTGGCCCTCGAGCAGCTCGCGGAAGCCGTGGCTGGCGATGTTCGAGTAGTGGGCGAAGACGTCCGGGCCACCGCCGTCCTGCTCGATGAAGCCGAAGCCTTTTTCCGAGTTGAACCACTTCACAGTGCCTGTAGCCATGTGCCTGTCTCCTTCGACGGGACTCGTATCGCGTCCCGCACCCTATGGGATCCGTGGGTGATCGCCCTGGTCCGGCGAGGCGTTGAACAGCAAAAACGCTCGCGATTGCGATCACGAGAGAACGGAACTTCGGAACCACGACTGCTGATCACGACGTTACAGCCGGCGGTGACGTTCGGCCGCAAGGAACCACGATCGCGACACGACCCATGGGACGACCGGCCGGAGCGGGCCCGGTCCTTGACGACGCACGAACCCGGGCTGACCCGGGCGCCATGTTGGCTCGTTTCGCGCTGCGGTCCGCCAGCTCCTTCGCGGCGGCCTGCCCGGCCTCCAGACGCCCGGCCTCGGCCAGAGCCTCGACCGCCTCCGTCCGGACCGCCTCCAAACGCTTCCGGCGCGCCTGTCCTGCCCACACATCCGGCGCTGGGGCCTGGACGCGTTCCGTTGAAGGCCCGGCGGACCGGGACTGCGTGCGCCGGGGCGGAGCAGCGCCGGGCAGCGGTTCAAGGCCGGTGAACCCCCTCACCGCGTCCGAGGCTTTCACCAGGCGGCCGGCCTCCCACTGCGCGGCAACGTCGGCGTCGGCGAGCACCGCTTGCAAGATCTGCTCCACCTCGTGCAGCACCGGCTCGCTCACCGTCTGCCCGGCCTCGGCGGCCAGAGCCCGCGCCGTCCGCGCGAGCCAGCCGATCACCACATACTGATCACGCGACAGCCGACGCAGCTGCGCCGCGTCCAACGTCCGGTGCGCCGTACGCAGCGCCTCGCCCAGCACCAGGAGCCCCTCCGCCTCCTCAGGCCGGCGACGCGCCAGCAGCCCGGCCGTCCACACCGCGAGCGTCGGCTTCCGCAACGCAGCAATCCGCGCCGCAAGCTCCCTGTCCCCCGCCTTCCGGACCTTCACCACGTACTCGTCACAGGCCGCGGTGAACCGCGACGGCAGCAGCCCCGCCAACTCAGCCGCCACCGACTCCACATCCATACCCAAGAGTCTCCCGCCCCCACCACGGCGACCACCGACACCACGCACACCACCACGCGCCGCCCGGCGTGACCAGCCCACAGAGGCAGCGGGCACATACCGATGTGATCACCTGTATAGACAGAGTCATTGCGGCCGTCAGCAGCAACATCCGGACAAAGTTTCCTAAAGTGCACCGAAGTGCTCTGTGGGTTGCCTAGCCTCTATCCGCCGCGCGGCAAAGCAGCTGTGCAGCGGGAGGAGATGGCCTTGGTCACAACAGTGCAGTTCGGAGCGCTCGAAATCTGCGTGACGCACAACTTTGAGCAGGTGTGGAGCGACAGGGGCTCAGGGGCCGACAAGGACGGCGCGTGCTTCAGCCCGAACCCAGGCGCGGGGGGTGGCTGGAGGACACTGGCTCATGTCATTCGCCCGAGCCACGACAACATCCACCGCCAGACGACGTCGATCATCGCCCGAGAGGTCGACACGTCCAACCGCCTTCTCGCGCCGCCCGCTGGCTACCAGGCGGTCGCGACGCTCACTCCGTTCCCCGGGCTGACCGTCGCTACTGCCTGGCGGCCGGTACCGCCGGAGGGCTACGTCTCGCTCGGCGACATGATCCTGCCCAGTGGCCAGTTTCCGGGCATGGGCCAGTTGACTCCCTTCTGTGTCCGCAAGGGCGCGGTCGGCGGGCGCAGCTACGTCCGGGAAGCCGTGATCGAGGCGGAGCCAGTCTGGGACGACCGTGGCAGTGGCTCGTCGACAGACATGTCGGCATGGCTGATCAAGACTCCGGAGTCCCCGACGGACAACATCGAGCGGCTGCTGCTGGGCGTGAACGGCTTCGTTACAGCCGGCAACTACACCAAGCCGACCCGTACCGTGTACGTGCTCGACCTGCCGGCGATCGTCACCAAGCAGTACCCGCCCGCAGCGCCAGTGCTGACCTCGCACGACATGCCCGCGCCGAGGGAGACCTTGAAGGTCACCGACCGGTCCGTGCTGGTGCCCGCCACGCTGGTGACCGACCGGTCCAAGACAGCCGAGTGGCAAGTCCTCAACTCACCGTTCTACACCCTGGAACGGCGGGTGAACTACTACGCCCAGCTCCACTACGACAACTCGCAGGGCACCGTGGAGCAGGAGCCGAGCCAGACAGTGACCACCGGGGTCAGCGAGACGGCGAGCGAGGAGTACAGCGAAAAGACCGGCATCACCGTCACCACCTCCGCCGGCATCGAGACCAAGGGCTTCTCCGCCTCCATGGAAGTGAGCGTCGCCCACGAACTCGGCTACTCCAGGCGCTACGACAACACTCAGTTCACCGAAACCACCCAGACCTGGACGATGAAGGTACCGGCCGGCCACTCGGCCGTCCTGTGGTCACCCCGCCACGAGATCGTCGCCCGCCGCGAGGACGGCGACCCCATCGTCCAGTCCACCCTGTCGTTCGACGTCGAGTCACGGGTCTACACCCAATTCCCCCCGCCCCCGTCCGACGAAGTCCAGACCCTGTCCGACAGCATCATCGCCGGCAACCCCCAGCCCTTCGGGGAACCCGAGTCACACATCCCCGGATACACCACAACCTGACCCCACACCCGGCCGACAGACCACCGACCGACAGAAGCACCACCGGTCAACGGCCGGCAGCACCAGCCAAGAGCCCGCCAGCACTGGCGGGCTCTTTCACACGGCCGAGCACGCCGCGACCCTGGCCGAAGTCAGGGCGTCCTTGGCCCCTCGGATCTTCCTGACGAGCTGGGAGTTTTCAAGGATGCACCTTCGCGATCCCAGAGCCTTGCGACTTGGTCCGCGACGTCGCGTGGAATTCGCCGGTTCGTCACTCATGCCCCCTCGTCCGGTGCCGAGGCACCAATGTGGACTCGCATGGCCGGCCCGCCCCTACCCCGTTCCTGCACAACCACCGTGCCCGACGGCGCGTTGCGCACCAAAGCCAGCAGCGTGGCCCTGCGTTGCCATTCGGCCAGAAGAGCAAATCCCCCCACAAGAGCGCCCGTCAGGCACACGCTGAGGACGGTGTGAACAGGCAAGCCCATGACAGCCAGCCATCACCCGATCGGCACCCGACAGCAGCAGCTCGGTCACTCCATGACAGCCATGATCACTACCTCAACGCAGTGTGGGCAGGGACAGTCGCCCCGCTCTGGCTGACGCCCATCCCGCGCCACCACCACGCCCATTCACAGTGCGGTGTCGTAGAGAGGGATGCTGGGATCGTGCGGGCCATAGGTGATGGGCTGGAGCGGCTCCTGTACACGCGGCCGGTGCCTGCGACGACGGCTGATCAGCTGAAGGCTCTGCTGCGGTGGGAGCGAGGCTCCACCCGGCGGGTAGCCGTCGTCCTGGGCGTGTCCCAGCGGACCGTCCAGCGGTGGCGGCCTACGGGGCGACGCGCGTCAGGCCTCGACCGCTGGCGGGCCCGTCAGTCCTCGACTGGCAGCAGGGCGTGGCCTGCCGCCTTCTGCACCGCGGCCTCCAGCTCGCCGCGGTCCAGACCCAGCGTCTCCGCGTAGTGGGTCAGGGTGTCCTGCAGCGGCTCCCAGACCTCACGCCAGTCTTCCCACGCGTCCCGCCAGGTCACGTGCTGCTCGTCGGTCCACTTCTGCACGCCGCCGAGTTCCTCCTGAAGGCGCTTCACCACGGCATGGGCTGCGTCGTTCGCTTCCTGCAGGTCGAGCAGTTCGTCCATATAGTCAGACAGTTCGAATTCCATTCCGGAATCTTAAGCGGCAAGACCCGCCTGGCTAGCAACGCCGCCAGCCTGCTAGGCCGCTTGCATCCGCACTTCTTCACGACGCTGCCGTCCCACGGAGGTCAGTCCGCCCCGCCCCATCCGCATACCTCACGTACCACGGAAACCAACCACCGCCCCAGGCCCTCAGGGACTATGCGGTGACCGGCTTCGGTCGGGTGCCCGGCCGGACGCGGTTTTCTGCTCGGCGGCATGTCGTGCCAGGCAGTGGCGGGTCGAGCGGAGGTTGCGCCGGCTGCCCCGCTCTACTTGGCGGAGCCGAGCATTCTGGTTGGCGGGGTCGCGTCCTGCCCGTCGGGACCGGAGGTGGCCTGTCCCAGGCCCCGGCGGATCGCGATCTCCACGGGTGAGTACGCGCCGTCGGCCCGCTCCAGTTCGTACGGCGCGGCCGGCATCAGCGGCGGCTGGGCCATGAAGCGTGGCCGCACCCCGTGGTGCGGCTGTGCCGCGTGCACCAGGAACGGATGGCACAGGAAGACGTCACCTGGGGAACCGGTGGCGAGGGCGAGCGGCCGGTGGGCGGATGCCGATACTAGATCTGGCGCGATGGCCAGGCCGCTCGCGCCCTCTTCCCCGTACGGCTCCAGCACCTTCGGCACGTCGAGGTGGGAGCCGACCCGGATCCGGGTCGGGGCGTCCTCTTCCCCGACCTCGCTGAACAGAAACAGCATCAGCAGGGCCCGGCCGTGCGAGCGGAGATTGGTGAAGGGCCAGGTCTCGCCCTCCACCGCATAGCTGCCCTCGATGTGCCAGCCCGCGTCGTCGGGCTCCTCCTCGTGCGGGAAGCGCAGCGGGAAGGTGCCGAGCGAGTAGCGTGGCTCCCACCGCCCAGCGCCGACCAGCAGGTCGTACGCTCGGTGCAGGGCCGGGGAGTTGGGTGCGGCGGCGAACGGTCCCTGTGCCATTCCGTCGACCCAGTGCACGGGCTGCGTCCATGTCTCCGGGGTGTCCGGGTCGCAGCCCGTCTCCTGCCAGAGCAGCCGTGCGCAGCTCGCGGCCACGCGGGGCGCGACGGCGCCTTCCAGCTTGACGAAGCCGTCGCGGAGGAAGCGGGATACCAAAGTCATGTCGTCCATGCCTCCATCGTGCGGCGCCGCCCGTCCCGGTCACCCGACACTTGCCGCACCGCTTTTCTCGGGTGCGGCGTGCAGGGCCGTGCGTGATTGAATCGATGGTCTGGATCTTGGAGGCGAGCGTGCTGGAGCGGCTCAATCAGGCCATGGAGCACATCGAGGGGCAGCTCGACAGTTCCGTCGACATAGGCGAGCTGGCGCGGGTCGCGGCCACCTCGGAGTACCACCTGCGGCGGATGTTCTCGGCGCTCGCAGGGATGCCGTTGTCGGAGTACATCAGGCGCCGGCGGCTGACAGTCGCGGGCGCGGAGGTACTGGCCGGCGAGCGGACGCTTCTGGAGATCGCGGTGCGGTACGGATACGGCTCGGGCGAGGCATTCGCGCGGGCGTTCCGCGCGGTGCACAGCGTCGGGCCCGGCGAGGCGCGGCGCACGGGCGCGGCGCTCAGCTGCCAGCCCCGGATGGCCTTCCGCCTCATCATCGACGGGAGCAGTAGCATGCGCTACCGCGTCGTGAACAAGCCGGAGTTCAGTGTCGTCGGGGCGAAGGCCCGGGTGCCGCTCGTGTACTCGGGGCCGAACCAGGCGATCATCGATTTCGTCCGCGGGATCGGCGACCAGGCAAAGGAGCTGCTGGAGAAGCTGTCCGACCAGGAGCCGCACGGTATCCTCGCGGTCTGCGAAGACCTCGATCCCAGCCGGGCGGAGGGCACCGACCTCGACTACTACCACGGGGTCGTCACCTCGGCGTCCGCGCCGGACGGCATGGCCAGACTGCCCGTGCCGGCCGGGACATGGGCGGTCTTCACCACCTCGGGGCCGGCGCCGGAGGCGATCCAGGCGCTGTGGCGGGATGTGTTCACCGAGTGGTTCCCATCGACCCCGTACCGGAGCCGCCCCGGGCCGGAGATCCTTCGCACACGGATGTCGGCGGACGGCAGCGAGGCGGATGCCGAGCTGTGGCTGCCGGTGGAACGGGAGGCCGACTGATTCCGGAATCTCTCCCTGGCCCGCTCGTCGGCTCCGGCGTGCTGGTCCCGGTGAGAAGGCGGACAGCCACCCGGCCCGCCGAGCAGAGCGCTCAGCTCCGCCAGGTACAGCGCTCATCCGCTAACTCTCGTGCTCAGTCACACCCTCAGAGCGCCTGCGGCTGGGCCGTCACCCAGCCCGGGACGACCAGGCGGTAGCGGCGTACTCGCTCGCTCGTACGGGTGGAGCCGTCGCCGCCGGCGAACCGCCGGGCTCTGTCGTGCTGTCGCAGCGGTAATGAAGCCGATCGACGAGCAGCACATCGCAGAGCCCGGCCTAGTGGTGCTGGACATCACCGGTGGGGACGAGGACACCGTCCGGGCCGTCATGACCGCGCTAGAGGACCGGTGGGCCACATCAGGCGTTGGGCCGGTGCGCCGGGATCACGGCGAGTCCGGCGTCCGCGCCCGGATCTACTCCGACGTCCTGCGCCCGGGACGGGACGGCCCGTGAGCCTGGGCAAGCCCTTCACGAGGACCTTGCCCAGGTCGCCTAAGGCTTGCCCAGGCTCTCAGGCTTCTTCGGTCTCCGGCCCCCACAGGGGATTCGCACGCCCGGAGCCGTAGCAGTGGAAGCACGGTCCCGTCGCCGGAGGTGCTGTGCGCGTCGATGGTGTCGACGGCATCGCGCAGGAGCCGGGTGAGGCCGTCGACGTGGCCGGTGTGAAGGGCGATCTGGTGGCGCTTGCCGACCAGGATCTCCAGCGCGGTCCCGGGCGCGGCAGCGCCCAGTTCGTAGGTGATGCCGCGGGTGAGGGTGGTGATCAGTTTGTGGAGGTGGCCCATCGTCTCCCCTCCGGACAGCTCCACTCGCGCGGTGAAGCCGATGTCGCCGGGCCGGGTGAGCGAAAGGAACGCGTCGGGGCTGTCGAGGGGTAGGAGGTGGCCGACGGGATCGACGTGGGCTCCATGGAGGGAGGCGAGGGCGTGCCACATGTCTCCCGGGAGGGTCGGCACGAGCCTGGCGTTGTCGTGATGGTGTCGTCTCGTGACTCCGTCCTACGGCCCCCGAGCAGGCTTCGGCCGGCTCCGGGCCGCCGCGTCCCAGACGGTGAGGCCACGACCTTGGAAGGCGTCCCGTCCTGCGGCCCGGATACTGGGCAAGCCCTCCGTGCCGAGGGCTTGCCCAGCGGGTCTCGTGACCGGTTAGCGCGGCTGAGCGTTACCGATCCGGCTCCCGCGATCGGTCAACGAGCACGTCAGCGCCGTGACCGGTCCGTGCAACTCCCGCCGGGCCGGTGACCGGTCATCGGTCACCGGCCAGCAGCAGCCTCGCCGCGGAGCCGGGGCCGGCCGTGACCGATGACGCCTCCCAGCCCACTCCGGCAGGTGTAGACAACCCGGTGCTCGGGGTGGCTTGCCCAGGCTCGCCTTGGGCTTGCCCAGCACCCGTGTGACGGTCAGCGGCCGACGGCTTCGGGGTAGCGGTCGCGACGTCGGTGCGGGTCGTCGACGCCGATCTCGTACCAGGGCTCGCCGCGCTGATGCCGATCCCGAATTGTCCTCAGAGCTACTCTTCGCCCCAGTTGGTTCACGGAGTGAACCAACTGGGGAACGTGGGGAGCGAGAGCCGGCGTGACGCTGCTGCTCTTCGACTGGTGTCAGAGCCGTGGGGGATGATCGGGCCATGCTGCAAGCGAGAGACGAGCACGGTCGTCAGGTGAGGAATCCGGGGCCCACGGCCTTGAGCCGGATGGTGGCGAACCTCAGCCGGGGCAACGCCTTCGTGATCGTCGAGCGAGTCGACGATGAGGCGGCCGGCGATTGGTATGTGCAGGTGTGGCTGAGGGATGACAACACCTATCAGCTGGAGTTCCGTGACGGGACGGCGGCAGAGCACTACCAGACACGGACGATCTCCCAGGAAAAGGTGATCGTCGCCCTGAGCGGCTGGGCCAAGGGGGGCCCGGGCTGGAAGGACGCCTTCATGTGGAACAACATCGGTGCCTCGTTCGAAAACGCCGACTGACCCTGCCGCCGCCTGGGGCCGACAGGGTCAGTGAGTGCGTTCGCTCAGCTGCGACGCATGGGGGATGACGTCGGGACTTGCTGCGGGGATGGTGGGCCGCGCGGCCTCGGGGGTGGCGAGAAGCGCGACGATGGTGACGGGTTTGTCGCAGTGCGGGCAGTTGCGGATAGCTGTGGGCGTCAGGGGTGTGGGTGCCGGCGACTGCCGCGTGACCACGTCGGTTTCTGCTGCGTTGATGGCTTCGTCGCGTTCACGGCGTCGTCGCCTGGCTGCTTCGGCTTTGCAGCGGGGGGTGCAGTAAGTGTGGCGGGTTGCCTGGGGGTTGACCTGGAATTGGGTCCAGCAGATGGGGCAGGCCCGGAGTTCAACCAGCACGTCCGGTCACCCCTTTGCGGAGGTTGTCGGAGTGGGACTGGTGCGAGCGGAGGCGGTAGGAAGGTCCGTCGATGCCGACTACGGCGGCTCGGTGAAGGAGCCGGTCGAGCATCGCGGCGGCGACGGTTGCATCGCCGAAGGCACCTGCCCAGTCGGCAATACCGACATTTGTCGTGAGGATCGTGCTCGACTTCAGATACCTCTGGTTGATCACCTGGAAGAGGGCCGAGGCGCCGTCGCCTGGCAGCGGGAGGTATCCGAGTTCGTCGATCACGAGCAGGCGGGGGCCGGCGAAGAACCGCATGATGCTCGACCAGCGGCCTTCGAGTGCGGCCTTGTGGCACTTGGCGGCGAGTTCGGCGGCGGTGGTGAAGTAGACGCGGTGGCCAGCGTCGACCGCTGAGCGGGCGAGTGCGACGGCCAGCATCGTCTTGCCGACGCCGGGCGGGCCGACCAGCAGGACGTTGGAGGCGTTGTCGAGGAATCGCAGGGTGGCCAGGTCGCGGATGAGTTTCTCGTCGACGCCGAGCTGGGCGGCGAAGTCGAAGTCGTTGAGGGTTCATGGTTCTGGCAGGCAGGCGAACCTCAGTCGGGAGGAGAGTTTGCGTGCTTCGGTCGCCTCGACTTCGATCTCGAGGAGTTTCTCCAGGGCGGTGGTGAGGGTCATCCGCTCGGCGCGGGCTTGGTCCAGGACGCGGGGAAGGGCTTCGGCGGCGTCGTTGAGTTTCAGATAGGACAGGTGGCCTCGCAGCTGCTGGTAGCGGCGGGCCTCGCTCATCGGCATGGTGTCACTCACTCTCACGCTCCTGGTCTTCGTGGGTGGGGGCCTGCCGCAGCCGGTCGGCGACGGCGGCGTAGTGAGACAGGTCGATGACGACCCGGTTCGCGACGTCCGATTCAGGTCGGCCGCGAAGCTTCTCGGCTTCCGCCTGGGCCGCGGCCGACGGGGGCCGGCGGACCTTGGTGCGGCAGGGAGCCTTGTCGGAGAACGAGGCGAGAACGGCTCGTTCGAGGGCGATGACGTGCCCGGCGTCCCGGATGGTCTGGCCGGCTCCGTCCGGAGCCCGGCGGTGGTGGGCGATGACCGCGCGGCCGGCGGTGACCACATGCAGGTCGTCCTCGCCGAGGCGGATCCGGACCGTCACGTGGGCGCCGGTCAGCCCGGGCGGGACGGAGTAGTGGTTGCCGGCGAAGGAGACGAGTCCTTGCGGGCTGACGACTCGGGTCTGCTCCAGCTCAGCGGAGAAGGGGCGGGTCGGCAGGTCCAGCAGCGGCTCGGCTTCGGCGAGCGCGGCGACCGTGGTCGAGGCTCCGTCGAGCTTGCGTTTGCGGCTGTCCATCTGGACGGCCAGCTTGTCAACGCCGTTCTGGCCTGCCTCGATGCTGATGCCGTCCGGGACGGTTCGCCACCAGCGTTGGGCCGCTGAGTGGTTGGCCTTCTCGACGACGCCCTTGCGGTTGCCCCGCCGGGGCGGGCAGATGTCGATGCCGGCTCCGTAGTACTTTGCGACGGCGGCGAAGGTCGGAAGGATCCGTCCGGTCGGCGGGTGGCAGACGGTGGCCATCCGGTCGAACCGCCACCTCCGGGCGGTTCCGCCCAGCCGCCGCAGCACCGCGTCGATGGCCTGGACCAGGTGCGGGAAGGTCTCTGCCTCCGCGAGCACGGCCCGCCACCGGCCCGAGTGGGCCAGGGCGCCGACGAGGAGATGCGCGTTGGCGCCGACGCCCCACTCCGCGGGCGGGTCCGGGAGCTCGACCCAGTCGAACTGGATCTCCTCGCCCGGAGGATGCGCGATGATCGCCACGTCGCGGCCGCTTGACGCCCGGCAGGGTTCGCAGTGAGGTCGCGCTTTGTATCGCCGAAGGGCCCGGGTGAAGGTTGAGTAGCCGCGCGAATAGCCGAGTTCCACCACTTCGTCGAAGAGCGTCGAGGCCCACAAGTGTGGGTCGTCGCTGAGTCGTTGGCGGCAGTACTCCATGAAGGGCATGAACGCGTCCGGCGGCTGACGTCGGTATCCGGAGACTCGCTCGCCATTCAGATACGCGCGGATCGTCTTGCGGTCATGCCCCAGGTGCCGTGCGATCGCCGAGATCGACCAGCCCTGGCGACGCAGCGCGTGGGCATCCACGTCTTCCTCCCAGGTGAGCATCCAGGGCCCTTCAACAGCCCGAACTCCGTGCTCACGCAGGCTCTCCACGACACGCCGACACCAGTTCGACACGCCGGGAAGATCACGCAATGGGTGGGGAGATCACCTGAGCAGGTTTGGCCACCTGAAGAGCGACACCTGGGGAGATTCAAAGAGCGCCATCAGCGCTGGAGCCGGGGAAGGGTGTTGGCCCACACCGCGATGGTAATGCCCTGCATGGCGGCGGTGAGCGCCTGGAGGCGGTTGTCGAGGAGGTGCTCGGCCTTGCCGGCCAGGACGACGTGCAGCCTCGGGAAGGTCTGGGAGCGGGTGTAGCGGTGGCGCTGCCAGAACGGGTACGTGGTGCCGATGGTGCCGCGGGTTCCCTCCCAGACGCGGTGTCCGGCGTAGCGCTCGTAGTCCCAGACCTCCTTCGCGAGGCGGGCCTGGGACATGGTGCCGTTGTCGAGTTCGAAGAGGCGGACTTCGCTGGTCTTGGTCGGCACGGCGAGGACGGCGTCGGTGTTGAAGGACAGGCGCCGGTCTCCTTGATGGCGTGGTTGACCTCCACCTGCCAGTCGGTCAGGTACTCCCGACGGCCGGAGAGGACCGTGTTGGTGTAGACGAGGATCGTGTCGGTCACCGCGACGGCGTGCGGGCCGAACCCGGCTCTCACAGCCTTCGCGCCGGTGCCGGCCTTCGGTCGGGGCGGCAGCTCGTTGCCGTCGGCCAGCGCCTTCTGCCCGGCCGGGGTGAGGTTCCAGATCTGGTGCTTGCCGTGCTTGCCGTTCGTCTCCGCCAGCCCGAGCTCCGCCAGTTCCACCATGGCCCTGCGCACGTACGACCGGCCGTCTGACCCTGCTTCCGTGATCACCTGAGCCATCTGCCGGACCGTGGCTATCCGTACGCACCCCAGCATCCGCAGGGCATCGGCCCGTACCTTCCCGGCCGTGGGAGTGGACTTCCTTCTCTTCGCTGCTGCCTCAAGGCAAGGGAGAGAGGTGTCAGCGTGCCGGGCAGACCCCTTGCGGGTGATGTGAGCTGCGGCGATGGGCACGACGTTCGAGTCGTTCACGGCACTGGACACGGCACTGGAATCCGGGCCGGCTGCGGGGCTCTCAGCACCCCTTGACCAGGTCGGTCGAGGCTCCGGCTCGGGCTGCCGGGCGCTGCTGGCGTACGTCATGGTCGAGGCTCCTCACGCGGGTGGCGCGGGACTCCGGGCAGAGTCCCGCATTCACCTGCTACAGGTGGCGCCGAAGCCGACGGTGTGACGCCCGTTATCGAGCCGTGATCATTCGGAGGGGGCGGCGCAGAGCTCGGAAACGATCGTGAACGAGGTCGTCACCATCGGCACCGCCATGGCCGGCGGCATCGCCGCGTGCGTGGTCTTGCCGTGCGCCATGCCGTTGCGGATCTTCCGCCCGTAGTCGAGGTACTCCGCCTGCCGGGCAGTCAGGACGCCTGTGTCGGCGCCCTGCTTGATGAGCTGCTGCAACGGCTTCTTGCCCGCGCCCGGGATGCGGTCGCGCAGCACGATCTCCACCGCGATCAGGGAGTGCATGACCGCCACGGTGGAGAACTCGTAGCAGTAGTAGGACTGGCGCAGCAGCTCCCGGGCCGTGTGCAGGACGGTCGCCGCGGCCTCGGGGACGCCGTCGGGCACGACCAGGTCCTCAACGAGGTCGTGCATGTCGGCGTACTGGCCGACGAAGTAGTGGGCGCGTTCGTCGGGCACCGGGAACGGGAGGCGCTGCGTGGTCATCTCCGGAGTCTCCCAGCGACGTGCCGAGTCCGGCAGCGGCTTTTCCCCGGCCGTCGCTCAGCGTGCCGGGACGGAGATTTCTCCCCTCTCAGGATGAACGGTTTGTCGCTCCTGGCGGACCAGGTCGAGGAGAAACGCGCTGCCGTCCGAACCAGGACTGTGACGAAGCAGGCTTGTTGGCAGGGGCGGCGTGGGTTGCCGCTGGTAAGTAGATTTTGACGCTACGTAGTTGGCAAGGGCAGCGCCGATCAGTTGGCAAACCGTGGTCACTGGCCGTCATTTCCGGGCAAGGCCAGTCGCCACTCGCTGCCCGTGTGGCGAGACCAGACCGCAGCGGAGAGGCAGGCGTGGGAGCCCGGCGCCGATGCGTCGTCCGCCAGGGGCGGAAGCGATGGCTCGCGTCCAGACCTCAGGGAGCCACTGCCCGTCGTCTGCCTCTGGGACCTACGCGACGGTTCCATCGTCCCGTCTTCGGCCGGGGCGTCTGAGTATCCGCACTCATGCTGACGGCCGGTTGACGGGCAAGGATGTGTGGATCCCTGACCCCGCTTCGCAGGAGGCCCTTGATGCGTTTGACGCACCCGGCTCGTGTGGTGCCCGCGTATCCGTACCGTCCGCCGGCGCCCCGGCGGCGGCGCCCCCACGGCGGGTGGTACGCCGTACCGGCCGTAATGACCCTCGGCGCGCTGCTGATCGCTCTCTACGGCGTCCTGTGGGGCCTGGCCGCGAAGGCGGGCAAGCACATCGTGTGCGACTCGACCACGAGCTGCGCCGCGTCCCCGTACGAGGCGGGTTACACCGCGCCCGCGTGGCCCGTTTGGCCGTTCCTCACGGCAGGGACGCTGTTCGCCGTGGCACTGCTGGCATGTGCGGGACTGTTCGCGGCCCGCCGCAGCGGGCGCCTGCAGGTGACGGCGTGAACGACAAAGCAGGCAAGGACGCGACCGCACAGCTCGTGAACCGACCGGCCCGGCTCAGCGCATACTCCGCCCTTTCCGGCGTCGCGCTCCTGATGAGTTTCCTCACCATCTCCGGCTGGGTGTTTCCGCAACTCACCTTCGCCGGGGCAGTGGTGTGCGGGCTGCTCGCCGTCGTCGCCGGCCACGCCGGACGCCTGCGTCGACGACGGGACGGGCGAGGCTTGGCGTTGCTGGGCATTGCCGGCGGCTGGCTTGTGCTCGTCACCTGCGCGGTGCTCACCACCGTCGTCCTCGTCGTCTTCGGCGGACTCGGGGCCCTGCTGGAACTTTCCTAGCGGCGTGACCGGGACGGTCACGGGGTAGGGCTTCCAGGCGAGCTCAACCGACGGCCGCGTGCCCGGAGAGTGAAGGCCGATGAGCACGGCGACCAGGCCGCTGGGCTGCCAATCCGCTAGAGGAGCGGCATCTGGGCGAGCCGGCTCAGGAACCGGCCCGGCCACGAGAAGAGCGCGCCGCAGAACGTCAGGTTCCGGCTGTAGGCGGCTTCCAGCAGGATCGCCAGACCGATGTCCATACCGTCTGCCTGGCCCTGCCACGTGCCCGTGATGTGGCGGGGGAGGTGCCACTCCGAGCGGGTCACCGTGACGGTGGCGCCGTCACGGCGCAGCTCGTGCCTCAGCCGGCCGCCCACGGGCCGGTACCGGTACGACCGTCCGTCGACCTCGATCCGCAGTGCACGTCCGTTCGTGGTGACGGCCAGGCTCCGCCGCTTCACCTTGGCCAGCCAGCCGTCGGTGTGCAGGTCCATGTCGGCCAGGCGCGGCCGGCCGCGGAAGGCGTTCCCTCGGAAGATCATGGACGGTATGCCCTGGCCCGCGATGTCGGCGGCATAGTACGTGTCGTCGTACAGGGACTCCACCGGGTAGCGCAGTTCCACCGGATCGAACCCGTCCACCATCCCGGCCCATATGTGCGTGGCCATCCTCCCGGCGTACCCATGGACTCCACCCGCGTACGCCAGCTCGAACCGACCCGTGCTCATTGATCCCCCTCTGTGTCAGAACGCCGACCAGTACACCAAACAACGCGAGCTGCGCCGCTACGGGTGGGCTGTCGGCGCGCAGCTGCTCGGAGGGCAACACGGCTCTGGGTCCCGACAGCGGTGTCCGCTTCGGTTCCTACGGTGCGTCCCCTTTGCCAACAAGCGTGCCGATTTGCCAACTGAAGTGCGTCGTCACAAGGACAAGGGGGCGGGTGGTCACCGTCGGTGCGCGGACTTTGTCCAAGGGCCGCTCCCCCAGTCTCGGGGCCTGGGGCCGTCGCGATCCGCGCGGTGGCCCGTACGTGAGGAATCTCAATGACCGTGTCAAGCCGTCTGTATGAGGGGCGGGGCGGAGGTGAAGAGCCTCTTGTCACGCAGCATCGCCCAGAGGACGTCGACCCGTCGGCGGGCGAGCGCGAGCAGGGCCTGGGTGTGCAGCAACCCTTCGGCCCTCTTCTTGAGGTAGTAGTCCCTCGACGGTCCTGGCCGCATCATCGCGGATTGCGCCGCCATGTAGAACAGCCAGCGCAGGCGCCGGTTGTAGCGTTTGGGCCGGTGGTAGTTGCCGGTGCGGCGGCCGGAGTCGCGGGCGACCGGGGCGAGGCCGGCGTGGGAGGCGAGGCGGCCTGCGTCGCGGTATCCGGACAGGTCACCGACGATGGCGACGAACTCGGCGCCGAGGATGGGCCCCATGCCGGGCATCGACTCGATGATCTCGGCGCGTTCGTCGGTGCGGAAGGTCTCGCGGATCTCCCTGTCGTTGTCCTTGATCCGCTCGTCCAGGGCCAGCAGCTGGTGGGCGAGGTCGCAGACCAGGTCGGCGGCTCGCTTCTCCCCGGGCAACGCGATCTGCTGGGACTGTGCCGCTTGCACGGCCTTGGCCGCCACATCGCCGGCGCCGCGGACCTTGCGTCGTTCCAGCCAGGTCGTGAGGCGCTTGACGCCGATCCGGCGCAGTGCGGCCGGGGTCTGGTACTCGGTCAGCATCATGACCGGGCCCTTGGCCGCGGAGTAGTCGAAGGCCCGTTCCAGTGCGGGGCAGATGCCGACCAGCAGGTCGCGGAGCCGGTTGATCAGCCTGACGCGGTCAGCGATGAGGTCGGCCCGGTAGTTCGTCAGGATCCGGAGTGTGGTGACGAGCTCTGGGGGTGTGTCGAGCGGGGTGAAGTCCTTTGGGCGCATGCGTGCTTGGTCGGCGATGACGCGGGCGTCTCGGGCGTCGGTCTTGCCTTCACCCTTGTAGGCCGCGGACATGCGGTTCACCGTGCGTCCGGGCATGTAGACCACGTGCTGGCCGTGGGCGACCAGCAGGGCCAGCAGCAAGGTGGAGGCCCTGCCCGAGATGTCCACCGCCCACCGCACCTCGTCGGCCCGCTCGCGGGCGGTCTCGATGAGGGTGAGGATCTGGGCCTCGTCGTTGATCACCTTTGTCGAGAACAGCGTCTCGCCGTCGGTGTCAAGGGCCACGGCCCAGTGATGTCCCTTGCCGGCGTCGATGCCGACCCACATCCGCGTCTGCCGTGTGCTCACGCCCGTCGCTCCGTGTCTCTCGTGACCAGCACTTCGTGGCCCGAAGAACACTCCGCCGACAGGTCCCTAACCAGCGATGACCGCAGTTCTCAATCAGTGGCCGGAGCATCCCGGAGAACCGGGCGGCCATTCCTCACGAGCCATCAATGGCAAGCCGACATCAGCCACACCCGGTCCTCCCGGACCGCCAACCATTCTTAGGGAGCCGTCATGCCCGAGACCACTACCCTGCCGCTCGCCCCGATGACCCCCCACGCGGCGATCAGCGCGTTCAGCTACCTCCGCGCCGTCCAGGCCGGGGACGTCGAAGCCGCCCGCGAGTTCGCCGGCGCCGAGCCGCGGATGGCCGAGCTGGTCGTCGGCGTCGTCGAGCGGATCGTCGTCCCCGTCACCGCCCTGCCCGGCCCGGATGCCGGCGAGCCGACCACGGAGATGTTCGCCCTGGAGGCCCTCGGGCGGGTCCTGGTGGCCACCCTGCGAACCTGGGCGCAGGCCGGGCCGGACGCGGCGGAGGGCATCGCCTGCGCCGTCATCGACTTCGTCGTGCAGTTCCTCACCGACGATCACGAGGACGTCGCCGATGTCCTGCGCCAGCTGGAGGCGGTGGGAGCGGGCCAGGCCCTCGATACCCACCCCTGCGCTGCTTGGCCAGCTCCGCCTTCCTCGCCTTGATGGACTTCGGCTTCCGGGGCCGCTTCCAGATCGGCTGCCAGTCCGTCGGCGGCGCGTACGCCTCGGCGCGCTTCTGCGCGGCCTCCTTCAGGCGGGCGGCGACGGCTTCGATCCTCGGGTCCGCGGGCGGCGTGGTGGTCATCCGATTCCTCCGGTGGGTGGGGTCCGGCCCGGCGCGGGCTGGACAGGCTGTTGGGCGCTCGGCGGCGGGGCCGTCGCGGACTTGGGAGAGGGGCGGCGGGCGGCGGCTCGTTCCCGGATGCCGGCCTGGAGCCGGGCGGCCATCTCGGCGGCTGCGGCCTCCAGCGTCCGGCTGGTCAGCTCCACCGCGGCGACGTCCGTCGTCGGCTCCAGGTCCCGGCCGGCCCTCCGCCCGGGGCGGGGGCTCAGGGTGGTCGCCACGGTGACGATGGGCGGTCGGGGCCGGGAGTTCAGGCGGTCCGCGCGGCGTAGTGCGTGGACGCGGGCGGTCAATGCCCCGGCGGCGAGACGGGCCCGCTCGTACGGGGCGGCGGACCGCTTGCGGGTCAGCGCGCGCAGTACGGCCTGGTCCTCGGTGTCGTGCGGGTACAGGGCGCGCAGGTCGGCGGTCATCATCCGCCGGCTAGGGCCTGTCTCCTTGATCCGCGCGCATTTGGTTCGCGTAGTTCGACTACTCGGTGGCAGGGTGCAGTTATGGATCAAGCAGAGGTATTGCTCATCGGCGGGCGCGCGGGCGTCGGCAAGACGACGGTGGGGTGGGAGGTCTCAGCGCGTCTGCGCGCAGCGATGGTTGCTCATTGCGTAGTCGAAGGTGACTTCATGGGGCAGGCGCATCCTGCTCCAGAGGGGGACCCCCGGCGCAGGAAGATCGCGGAGCGCAATCTGACGGCGCTCTGGTCGAACTACGCCGAGCTCGGGTACCGCCGCTTGATCTATACGCACACTGTGAGCGTGCTGGCTGAGAATGAGGGCATGTTCCAGCGCGCCATGGGTGCGAATGTCAGGATCGTACGGGTTGTGCTCACCGCCTCCGACGCCACCGCCCGCGAGCGACTGACCGGTCGGGAACTGGGCTCGGAGCTGGATCACGAGCTGGAGAGCAGCGCCCGTAAGGCGCGGATTCTGGATGAGCAGACGCCTCTGGACACGGTGCGAGTGGCGACCGACGGACGTTCAGTGGTCGACATAGCGCGCGAAGTGGTGGGCGCTACCAACTGGCTGCCCAGCACCTCCGATTAGGTCCTTCGTCGCTCAGTGTCGGGTCCAGATGAGGATGGCAGCGAGGTGGAGTGCGGCCTGGTAGGCGATGGCGAGCTTGTCCGTCCGCATGGCCAAGCCGCGCCATTGCTTGAGCCGGTTGATGCATCGTTCGACCGCGTTGCGCTGCTTGTATGCCTCCGCGTCGAAACCGGGCGGTCGGCGGCCGGCGCGGCCGCGCCGCAGGCGATGGCCGACCTGGTCGGACGGCTGGGGAATGACTGCGCCGATCCCGCGTCGGCGGAGATGGCTCCGGATCGCTCGGGACGAGTAAGCCCGATCGGCCAGGACGGTCTCCGGCCGGGTTCTCGGTCTTCCGAGTCCGCTTCGCGGAACACGGATGCCTGCCATGACAGCTTCGAAGGCTGGTGCGTCGCCCGCCTGGCCTGCGGTGACGCGGAGGACCATGGGCCGTGCACGGCTGTCACTGACGAGATGGACCTTCGTGCTCAAGCCGCCGCGGGATCGTCCGAGTGCGTGGTCGCCGGGTTCGACCCTGCCCGGCGCCCCCTTTTTCTGGCTCCGGCGGCGTGCCGGTGGGCACGGCAGACAGTGGAGTCCACTGACACGGTCCAGCCGATGTCGTCACCGGCGTCGGCCGCGGCCAGGAGAGCAGCGAGGATCTGTTCCCAGGTCCCATCCACGGCCCACCTGATCAGCCGCTTGTGAGCGGTCTGGAACGAGCCGAGCTCGTCCGGCAGGTCCCGCCAGGGCGAGCAGGTGCGGTACTTCCACGCGATGGCCTCCAGGGTGCGGCGATGGTCGGCCCACCGCCGACCACGGACCGGATCGGCCGGCATCAACGGCTCGATCCGGTCCCACATCGCGTCAAAGAGATACGCTCTAGGCCTCCCCGGGGGTGGGCACAGCTCGCCAGCGACACAGGTGGAGGCTTCGCAGGATTTCGAACCTCGGCCACGCTCAGCTTCTCGTCGCTGCGGCGAATCACCGTTGGGGTCCGTCCCGGGCTACGCCTGGACGGACGCCGACGCAACGCGGGCGGGTACTCCGTCGCAGCAGCCATCACACACGCTCCCTTTTCACGGCCATAAACAGCAGATTTCGGCCTGGGAACCGCACGGCTGGCACCACCATCGGGGTCGTGCCAGGATTGAGAAGATCGACCAGGCCCTCAACAGCGCGGCGGTGCCATATGCCCATCGGGGCGCTGCTCCCCATGTGAAACGGCCAGGCAGCGAACCCGAATCTCGAATCCCACACCGTTCCTGTGCGCATGTTCAGCAGCCTTGTGCGTAGGCACTTCGGCCTTGCTCACCGTTCGCGTCCTCCCGCGGGCGTTCACCTGGCCATGCGAGGTGGAGTGATGAAGATCCAACGCTCCCGTCCAGACTCGAACGGGATCACCGAGCATTTGGCGTCGCGAGCAGCGCGCCGCTCAGGACGACGGACGCGGTCGTACCCGGGCCGGCGGCGGACGAGCCCCATGGCGCTGTCCGCGACGCTGGTCGCGGGGCTGCTCGTCGCGGGGGGTACGTCGGCACAAGGCGCGTCCTCGGACCCTGGTGGGCGGGCCGCCCCGGCCGGCGCTCGGGCCGCTGCGACCGTGCCGGACAGCTTCAGCCCCGTGGTCGTGACACCGATCAGCAATCCGACGTTTCCCTGGCTGGGCAGCGACCAGAAGTACCACGTCTCTTACGACTTGCAGTTGACCAACGCCTCGCGGCTGCCGGCCACGCTCACCAAGGTGCAGGTGGTCGACGCCAAACGACCTGACACTGTCGTCGCCACCCTCTCCAGTCGCCAACTGGTCGATCCCGGATGTGAGTACGGAGCCTGCAATCTGCTGCGGACGTTGCCCTCGTCGAACGCGACCGACACCGTCATGCCTCCCGGCCAGTCCCGAGCCCTGATGGTGGATCTGACCTTCGACTCGCTGGACCAGGCGCCCGCCGAGGTCATGCACCGGCTGTTCCTCACCGGGCAGGCCGTGCCCCCGGCCACCAAGCCGAGCCCGGTCAACTACTACGCCGCGCCGTACAACATCTCCTCCGGCAAGCCGCGGATCATCGCACCCCCGCTCAAGGGGGACGACTGGGTCGCCCTGAACAGCTGCTGCGGCACCGGCGGGTCGCACCGCATCGCGCTCAACTCTCTGAACGGCAAACTGGCCAACTCCCAGCGCTTCGCCATCGACTGGATGAAACTCACCGACGACGGAAAGTTCTACAGCGGCGACAAGACGAAGAACGAGAGCTACGCCGACTACGGCGAGGCGGTCTACGCGGTCGCCGACGGCACCGTGAGTTCGACGCTCGACACGGTCGAGGCGGGCACCCCCGGCATCCTGCCCGCCAACGACCCCGTTCTCGGTCCGAAGATCACCGTCCAGAACGTGGACGGCAACAACATCATCCAGGACCTCGGCGATGGCGTCTGGGCCATGTACGCACATCTGATCAAGGGCAGTCTGCTGGTCAAGCCGGGGGACAAAATCAAGAAGGGCCAGAAGATCGCGGATCTGGGCAACACCGGCAACTCCAACGCCCCTCACCTGCACTTCCAGCTGATGGACGACCCGTCGCTGCTGGAGGCCGACGCCGTCCCCTACGTCATCGACCGCTTCACCTACCTGGGCCAGATCCCCTTCACGACCTGGGTGACCACCGACGACTACCTGAGCGGCACCTTCCTGCAGGGCAGGCTGCCCGAGGCACAGTCCCGCACCGATGAGCTGCCGCTCGTGCTGGCGGTCGTCGACTTCCCCGATACGTGAGGACGTGCTGGGCCTCTGGGACTGTTCGATGATCAGGCGGCTAGACAATGGTGGAGGGAGCTCACCGAAGGCGGTGACAGCTAGTGATCGTTTGACGTGTGGGCGAAGGGGCCCGTCGTTCTTCGACGGGCCCCTTCACTGTTCGTGGTCACGAGTGTGGGTGGGTCGCCGAGTTGATGGTGCGGGTCAGTTCGCGATTGGCAGCTCGCGCTGCCTCGAGTTCTTCAGTCCGTTCATGCAGCTCATCTCGCATGGTCACAAGGTCCTGCTCCAGCATCGTGATGCGTCGCTGCAGCTGGTCGATATCGACCGGGGCGCCGAGCCCGGCCTCCGCGCAGACGCTCTCGCCGAGCTGAGACGACAGGCATTTCTCCAGTTGCCGAACCCGTGCGGTGAGACGTTTGTCGGCTTCGAGTGCGTTCGCGAGTCGGTATGGAGTGAGGTCCGGCTGACCGCGGCCATCCGTCCGTTCTCGGCGGGGGTGCTGGCGGCGACGTGGATGCGTTCCAGCAGGTCGCGGCGACGATAGAGGAACGTCCGGTCGACCCGGGCCATGCGGGCGAGGCCGGAGACGGTGATCTCTCCGCCGGACTTGACGGCGGTGTCGATGGCCTTGAGGACGCGTTGGCGGCGGCGTGGGGAGTCGGCTCGCCGTCCGTCGATCATGGGGTTGGTCATCCGGCTGGCCTTTCGGGACGGAGATCATCTTCGGGAGGGCCGACACGGAGCAGGCCCAGGGAGACGACGCGGCGGGTGCGGCGGACGACGGAGATTGCGTCCTTGATCTGGACCTTGTCCTCGTCAGTGAGGTCTTCGAGGTCGTCGCGGACGCGTTTGATCAGGCGACGGACCCGGGTGATCTCCTCGTCGGAGGGCATGGCCTCGGCCTTGGCCCAGGGGTCCGCGGCGAACGAGGCGAGCCGTTCGCGTCCTCGTAGGCGGTCGGCCAGGTATGCCTCGAGGTCGGGGAGGTAGGAGACGTCGGTGCGGAAGTGGGGGCATCCGAGGCAGCGGAACCTGACCGGGCAGTCGTGCCCGCCGGCCGCGACGTTGGTCGGTTCGGTGCAGAGGCCGTAGGGGACCTGGACTTCTCCGACGGCTCGCCGGGCGTGTTCGGAGTCGAGGACGAGCTGAGCCTGGCGCCAGACGCGGTTGCCGTGCCGGTCGAACTGCATGGTGGTGACCCGGTCGACGGCCTCGCGCTTTCGTTTCTCGCTCACTAATGGTGACGTCGGGTATTGGAACTGTCTGAATGCCTCGGCTGGGCTGCAGGGTTACTGAGGGAGCTGTAGCTCCTGCGACGTCTGGTCGGCGTCGATGTGGAGTCCGGAGCAGAGCAGGTTGAATGCCTGGACTGCCGCTGTGGCGACGCTGTCGCGGGCGTTGGTGGGTGGCTCGCCGGACAAGATGCGTTGTTGCAGTTCACGCAAGGCGGCCCGGTGGGTGCCGGCGATGGCCCCTGCGAGGAGCCTGAACATCGAGTGGTTGCCCTGGTTCCATCTGGTGGAGGTTTTCGGCGGGTGTTCGGCCAGGGCGGTCGCCAGCACGGCCTCGGCGCGTTCGCTGATCTCGCGTTCGCGTGCGCGGAGTGCGGTGCTGTCGTGGATGACCTGCCAGAACCGGGGCGCGTCGGGGTGCAGCCCAAGTGCGGGGTCTTCGTGCCGCAGGGCGGTCAGCAGGTCGTCGCGGATGGTCTCCACTGGGCAGGCGCTGGGTGCACGGTCGCGTACCAGTGTGGCGAGATGGCCCTCTACTTCTGCCTGGCGATCGAAGAAGAGATCTTCCTTGGTGGAGAAGTAGTTGAACACGGTGTTCGTGGAGACACCTGCGTGTCGTGCCACCTCAGCGACCGTGACCTGGTCGAAGCCGTGCTCCAGGAAGAGGGGCAGGGCTGCGTCGGCGATCGCCGTGCGGGTCTGCTGCTTCTTGGTCTCTCGAAGGCCCATGCCCAGATGATAGTGTCACTACAAATTTGTAGTGACACCAAGATTTCTGGGGTGGGGTAAGCATGACTTTGCACTTCGGTATCTATCCCGGCGGGATCCTGGGCGACGACCAGGGCATCGTCTACCCGGTCCGCCCGGATGTGCCGGACCGCATCATCGAGGCGCTTGACACGCTCCAAGGCGACACGGCCAGCCTGTCGGTGCGCGCCTACCACTCGTTCGCCACGACCGTGACGCCGCTGGAACCGCCCACGCCCGCCGATCCCGCGACCTATCTCCAACGGGGCCGCAAGCTGGACCTCGTGCTGCAGTTCCGTGAGCCGACCGGCGAGTTGGAGGGGTGGCGGGAGTTCGTCCGCGAGGCCGTCCGCACCGGTGGGCCGAACCTGGCATCCGTCCAGATCTGCGAAGAGCCCAACGCCGACCTGCTCGTGGTCGACGGCAGCATTCCCAACGTTCTGAATGCGCTCATTGAGGGGGTTGTCGCGGCCAAGCAGGAGGCCCGGGCCCTGGTGCGCAGTGTGGCGGTCGGTTTCAACGCCGTGCCGACCTTCAACCCGGCCGACACCTTCTGGTCCGAGCTCGGCGCCCTGGCCGACGACCGCTTCCGGCAGAGCCTGGACTACGTCGGCCTGGACTTCTTCCCGGACGTGTTCCGTCCCATCGCCGCTGAGCAGTTGGCGGAAGCGGTCACTGCGGTCCTCACCGCATTCCGGCGCACCGACCTTCAGAGGGCCGGCATCCCCGGGAGCGTCGCGATCCGCATCTGCGAGAACGGCTGGCCCACCGGCCCGGACCGCAGCGAGCAGCAGCAGGCCGCGGTCCTCGAAACCGTGGTGCGGACCGTGGCCGGCCTCTCCGCCGACTTGAACATCGACGGATACTCGTTCTTCGCCCTGCGAGACGCCGACAGCACCGCCGAGGGGCTCTTCCACCGCTTCGGCCTGCTGCGCGACGACTACACCCGCAAGGCAGCCTTCGAAACATACCGGCGTCTCATCAACGAGCTGGGCAGTCCGCCGGTCGCGCCGCACTGATCACCGGAGGCCAGGTACGTCTTTTCCTTGCTGGAGCGAGCGGGGGGTTCGCTGGCTGATCTCGGCGGCGTAGTTGGCCCAGTCGCCTGCGGAAAGCCGCTGCCAGGCGACGGCGACATCTGTGTGGATGCCCAGGGTGCGGGCGAGGATCACGGCGGGGATCTCGGTGGCGAGTTGGAAGAGCGCCGTGCTGCGGGCCTGATTGGGACGGATCCCGAGCCGGTTCAGCCGCTGCGTCAGCTGTGTGGTGCTGATCGGCCGTCCAGGCTGTCCGCCGGGGAAGAGCCATCGAGACGGTGTCAGGGCGCCGATGGTCGCGTGGCCCTTGCGGTTCGCCACGACGGTGCGGGCGAGGTGGGCGACGGCCTCAGGCAACTGGACGGGGGCGTCGCCGAGGTGGAGACGTACTTCCTGGACGCCGGCCTCGACGTCCTCGGTGGTCAACCGGTGGATCGCCGACGGCCCTTGGGCGTAAAGGAGGAGAAACAGTCCGGCGAGGCGGTCTTCGGGCTTGAGGGTGTCGTCGTGCAGGAGCCGGCGTGCGGTGTTCCAGCGGTGTTCGTCGTCGAGCGGCTGTGTGGGGCCGTTCCAGCGGATGGCAGGACGTGGACGGTGGTGAGCTTGTTGGTGCGGGCCCAGCGGATGAAGTGCCCGGCTGTGTGGCGGTAGGTGGCGGAGTCGTCGGTGAGCCACCGGTCGAGGTGGCCTCGCACCACCGGAGGAACAAGGCGACACCCTCGGCGTACGCCTTCGTCGTCGTCTCCGCCCGCCCCCTAGCCAACCGGGTCTCCTTCAAAAACCGGTCAGCTGCCTTGACGACCTTGTAGTCCTCGTCGACCACCGTCCAGTACCGACTGCCTGAGGGCAGGGCCACAAGAAGTGCCCGCACTGCCGCTTCCTCTCCACGTACCGATCGCAACGATCTGCCGCGGAGCCACACCCCCAGAGAACTCGCCGTGCGAGGCGTGCCGCCGGGCCCGGCGGGAACAGTTCGCGGCCCGCCCCTGACCGTGACCGCCCCCACACCACCGCCCGTATCGATCACGCTGCTCCTGCCCGATGGGCAGGAGATCGAGCGCGTACGGCTCTACGAACGCCGGCAGCGCGAATCGGGCCTGTGGATGTACCGCATCGGCATCCCCCTCTGGCAGACCGCCGCCGGCGGCGGCACCGAACCAGTGGAGTACACGACGTGGGTGACCTCCGCGCAGCTGCGCCCGATCCCCGGCGTGGACCCGGGCGTCGTACCCCGCCACGGCAGGCCCGCCACGACCACGGCGCCCGCCGCCCGAGTGGGCCTGGCTGCTGGACGGCCGCACCCACGGCCGCGCCGCGACCGTCCACGCCGAGGGTGCCGGCTGGCCACCGACCGGGCGCGGCCTCTGGGCCATGGCGGCCCTCGATGCCCTCGCACGGCCCGGAACGGCGGCGTGCACCGGGTGCGACGCCGCCGAGACCCTGCTGCCGATCCTCCGCCACGGCCAGGACGACGGGCACGACCCTGGGGACCGACCAGAGCAGCAGGTCAGACGGTCGGGGACCCGGTGTAGTCGTGGCGGCCGTAGCCGTGGCCGTCGCCGTGCCAACAACAGCCGCCCAACTTGAGCCGGTGACAGTCGTCCCGTCCTGGCTGACACCCATCCAATGCCACCGCCGCACCCATTCACACCTGCCGGGTGACGACCCTTCACACGCTTTGTTCGGCGCTACGGAGCAGGGGTGAACACCACGTCAGTGGAGCCGCAGCCGGCCGCGATGTCCAAGAGCCTGTCGCGTTCGGCCTCGTCCACCGTCAGGCCCCACCGGAGCTTGGTCGCGGTCCACTCCGCGGTGTACTCGCACAGCACCACCCGCGAGCCCGACGGCGGCAGCCACTGAGACGGATCCTGATCCGCCTTGCTCCGCTTCGACCGGGCTGTCACCGCAACCAGACTGGACTCCTGGCCCAGGTCGTTCGCATACGCCTCACGCCTTTGTACGGTCCATGAACTGGCACCCGAATCCCAGGCCTCGGCCAACGGGACCATGTGGTCGATGTCCAGTGCCCCGGCCGACGCCACCCGCTGATCGTCGTAGTACGACCACCAGACACCCCCGATCAACGTGCAGCCCGGACCGACCTCGGGCGCCTCAATCGCCTCCTGGATCAGCACCTCCTGACGGGTGTTACAGCCATCCGACGGGTTCACGCCACCATTCCAATGCCGGAAGCTAGTCCGCTGATAGCCGGTCCGGTCCTCAGCCGCGACCGACAGCACGGACACCGCAACCCCCATCGGCAGGACCTGCGGCACCGCGGGCGCGGCGTCCGCCGCGTGCGCGGCATGCGCGGGGAGGGACAGGGCGAGGGCAGCGGCGGCCGCGGTGGCGGCCCACATCATCATGATCATCACGGGGCGGTTGTACCGGCCACCCCCACACCGGCAACAGGCCCCCACCCAGTACTTCACCCACACGGCGCGACCGATTCACCGCCGAAACGCCACTGCACCCCGACCCCGTGCCCCCAACCGCCCCACCGCCAGCGCACACTCCCCCGAGCCTACTGCGTGCACCGGATCCCACTACCGGGATGCCACTCCACCACCGGCCCGACCACGTCCCCGTGTACGGCGCACCAGAACACCGAGACCACGCCCCCGATCCTCGCCTCGGCACGCGAACGCCGCCCAAACGGCCACATCAACCGCTTCAAGCCCTACCTGCAACACCGCCTACGCGGCGGCGCGACCAACGCCGCAGCCCTGTTCCGCGAGATCCGCGCACGCGGCTACCGTGACAGCCGCGTCGTGGTCACCACGTACATCGCAGCCCTCCGCGCTGGCACCGCCGTCCCCGAACCACCGCGGCCGATCCCCAGCCCCCGCCGGATCACCACCTGGACCATGCGGCGCCCAGAGAGCCTGACGACTGGGACGCTGTCGTCGGCCTGACACTGCCCTGGAGCTCCCGCGCCGTCGAAGGCCACGTCACACACATCAAACTGATCAAACGCCGGTCATACGGGCGGACGTCCTTCGCTCGCCTGCGGACGCTGGTCCTCGCTCAGCCGCCGTGAGCGTCAGAACGGCAGAACCCACTCGCGATCGTCAACCGCCTCGGATACCGCCGGCACGGCGGGCTGCCGAGAGCCGCTGGAGAGCGGTCGGCCCGCTTCAGAGCCGCTGCCCAGGCCCGATGACCGTGAGTCCCACCTGCTTGGCGAGCCAGTGCGCGTACGGCTCTCTCGTCTGGACGCCGTCGAAGATGGCGCTGCGGACATGGACAAGGATGGTGTGGTCCTCGGCGGGCTCGTCGAGTTCGCGGGTGCGGGTGTTGAAGAGGAGCGTCACCTCAGCGTGCTTGGACTCTCCGTGGAAACCCGCCTCGGGCGCGTCCGGCCAGCACAGCACCTCCCAGTTGATCCGGCCCACGTTCACGCCGATCGCCGCCGTGAAGGCATCCTCGATGCTGCCGACCGGCAACTCACTCAGCCCGCACTCCACCGGCAGCCGCCCTTCGTACGCGGCCGGGTCGGCCGGCAGACCCGGCCCCTGCACGCCTTTCACCAGCGGGAGCCGCTCCTCCCGCGGCACCCCGCCGAACTCCTCATACTCCGCCTGCCCCTGGAACCATGCCTCGGGCAGCTCCTTCGCCACACGCCGCACCTCGGCCACGGAACGGAGCTCTGCGTACACGGAGACGTCGGAGTACTCGCACCGACCGAACTCCATGAGACGGCGCGCGGTGCTCAGGGCGAGTGCGAGGTCGGGGGTCCGGAAGACGGGGTAGGCGATGTCGCTGGACATGCGTGCACTGTGCCACGGCCCGTCGTCGCAGGTCATCGCATTCTCGGACGATCGTGCGCGCGGCCGCCCGTGGCCCGCCGACACGAGCGCTCAACCCTGCCAAATTCCTGACGCTCAACCGTCAAAATCCCGCACTTCAGCCTCAACGCGGCCGCCACCCTTCTACCAGACGGCACCGCGGCCTTCACGGGATGCAGAAGAAGACGCGGAGGTGACCCCCCTCCCCTTCAGCCCCCTCACCCCGCCACTCCTCGACAGCCCGGAGGTGCTCTTCTCCGCCACCTTCGACCTGACACCAGCAGTGGCCTGCCAGCAGTAACCGCCCGGGTCCCGTCCACCAGGCAGCGGCGGCCGGGACCCGGACCACGCCCCAAGCACGGCTACAACGGGCGATGCGTGTCCGCCAGGTGCCGATTGCGTCGCGCGCCAACTGCATGCGCTGGCTCTCCACGCGGTGCAGGCGCTCGGCGACAGCGTGGTCGCGTCGATCACGTCGTCGACGCTCTCGTGCTCCCAGGTGTCGAGCATCTCGGCGAGCAGTGCGTCGCGGTCGGCGAAGTACCCGTAGAAGCCGCCCTTGGACACCCGCAAAGCCTTGGCGCGCCTCGACCGCACCGCGTCCACACCGCCTGCGGCCAGCGCCCGCAGTCCTTCCTCTACCCACTTCTCCCGCGGTGTGCACAACGCGCCCATCTGTGGCCTGCCTCACCTTGTCAGACCGGTTGTACGGAGCCGTATAGCAGGTCTAGTCTCGCGTTATACGGCATCGTATAATTCGAGAGGGGACACCGTCATGTCATTCGGTTTCGTTGCCTTCCACTACCCGGCCCCCGAGCATGTCGAAGAGTTCACCGCCGAGTGCCACCAGGTCGCCGAGGTGATGCGGCAGCAGCCCGGCTTCCTGTCCGTCGGGGTCTGGTCCACCCCGGACGGCGACGCCGTCGTCACCACCGGCGCATTCGAGTCCGAGGAGGCCTTCCGGGCGACGGCCGGCCTCGCCCGCGAGATGGGCGCGACGCCCGACGGCCTGAGCGACCTGGAGGTCAGGCCCCGCGAGGTCCACTTCCTTGTGTCGCGGTAGAAACGCCGCGACCGATCAGCACTCGGCTTCGCCGCAGCCACCCGGCGCTGCCGCATCCCGTCCACACCAGCCGCTGCGACCACACCCCCCTCACAGGCGCCACCAGCAACTCCGTAGCGCGAGCGCACCCCGGGTCGGGGAGGTGCTGGTGCTCCGGCAAAGAGCGGGGTTGCCAAGGGGGGTGTCAGCCGATCGTGAGGAACGAGGTCCAGCCATCCTCGTCGGAGGCCGGGGTCCAGCGGACGCTGTCCCGCTCGCCTGCGTAGAGGCGCTGGACACCGTCGGTGCCGACGGCCCAGATGTCGGGGATCCCGTCGCCCGTGGCATCGGGGGTCCCGATCACCTTCGGGAGGGCGGCCTTGCCCCAGCCGGTTGTGGCGTAGGTGTGGTCCTTCGCGTCGAGGGCGGCGCCAGCGGTGCCGATCGAGGTCAGGTCGACTCCGCCGCCTGTGCCGGGCTTGCCCTTTCGCAGGGCCAGGCCGCGGTTGGGGTCGGCGTCGTCGCGGAAGAGCAGGTCCGGTACGCCGTCGCCGGAGACGTCGCGGACGCCCACGATGTCGCGCTTGTTCCAGCCGGTCGCGGACAGGCGGCGGGCCTCGGCGGAGGTGCCGCCGCTGTAGCCGGTGAAGGCCCAGAAGGCGTCGCCGATGCGGGCGAAGGCGTCGGGCAGGCCGTCACCTGTGACGTCCTCGGTGGTGATGATCTGATCAAGGGTCGCGGGGTCCGGGGCGCCGTCGGGGAGCAGGATCTCCATGCGTCGGCTGGTGCCGAAGCGTCCGGCTCCGTCACCTGGGTAGACGTACAGTTTGCCGTTGGGCATGCGGGCGATGAGGTCGGTCAGGCCGTCGCCCGGGAACCAGTCCGTGGAGTGGCTGATCAGGGCGGACTTGCCGGAGGTGTCCTTCCAGTAGCCCTTCGCGACCGGCTTGTCGCCGTTGATGGCGCCGGGCATCCAGGCGTCGGTGTCGCCGAGGGAGTCGCCTGCGTAGGTGCGCAGGTCGCCGGCGGAGTCTATGGCGAGGATGTCGGGGAGGCCGTCGCCGGTGACGTCGCCGGGTTTGTCCAGGCCCTCGCGCGGTCGTACGTAGAACAGGTAGGTGCTGGGGAGGGAGAGGTTGCCGGCCTTGCTCCTGGTTTGGACGTAGAGGACGTTGGGGCCGGCGGTGTCCACCTTCAGATTGATCGATCCCAGCGCGTTGGCGGTGTCCCAGACCTTGGTCTTCTGGTCGAACATGGGCCGGTTCAGGCTCCACTGGAACTCTTCGATGTCCTCGGCCTTGGCGCCGTTGCCGAGGATCTCGATCCACTGGTCCGGTGTGCCGGCGGGGTTCAGGCTCCAGTGCTCGCCGTCGGGGCCGGGTTCGGGGAAGTGCGTGGAGCGGACGTCCGGGCTGGCGGGGATGGTGTGCTCGACGGTGAAGGTGCACCAGCCGCTGCTGCCGGAGTCGAGCGGTCCGCTGCCGTTGGACCACCAGCCGTCGGTGTCGATGGTGCGGGCAAGCCAGTAGTACTTGCGGCCGGAGGTGAACTTGTCCCAGGTGAGTTTCTCGGTCGCCACGCCGTCGGTGGTCGGGGTAAGAAGCTCGGTGACGACCTTCTGGCCACTGGCGGCGTCCCAGATCTCCAGCTGGATGTGCTTGAGATAGGAGGGGCCGTTGGGGTCGGTGCCGTCGGGGTCGCTGCCCTTGATGCGGAATTCGAGGTCCGTCTTGCCGATGCCGGTGCCCGATCCACTGGTCACGCAGGCGCCGCCCGGCGAGGTGCTCATGTCGGCCGCGCGCGGGACGTTGGGCGGCTTGTTGTAGACGATCTCCAGCACCGGGGCGTTGGTTGGCGCGGGCCGCGGGACGACGTCGTCGACGTCCGGGTCGTAGACGGTGCCCGGACCGGCGGCGGCGAGCAGCGCGGCGATGCGCTCCCACTCCGCGAGCTCCGCCGGGCCGCGGACCCCGGCGGCCAGGTCCTCGTACCGGGACGCCTGCCGCGTGTCGAACCGCGCGTCCTCGAGGGCCGCCGTGACTGCGCCGGCGTCCATGCCCTTCGCCCGGCGCCGTACGACACGGCGGCCGATGCGGGCCGGGTCGACCGGCTCGCGGGGCGCGGCGACAGCCGTGGGGAGCGGGCGGCGGGCAGTGCGCCGGGTCGGCCAGGGCGTGGTCATCATCGGCCTCGCAATCGTGGCCCGGTATCAGGGAGCGGGCCGCCGCCAGAGCGTGTTCGGCGGCCCGCCGAATTGAGCCGAAGCTCAGTAGTTGTCCCCGGCAGAGCCGGCTGACGTGGTGAACGAGACCGAACGAAGCAGCGCGGTTGTCACCAGTGAGGCACGCGGCTTGTCACACGTGCTCATTCGACAGCATTTCTGCCACCAGCACGCGACTGGCTCCGTTCACAAGAAGGGCTGCTCGTCGGGCTACGGCGCCGTTGATCATTCCACTGTCAGCAAGAAGATCACTGTGGCCAAGCAGAGGAAGAGCCCGAACGCTACGGCCACAAGTAAGAGCGTGACTGCGACACGAGCAGTCCACACGCCCCAGAACTCTGTCCGCCGACCGTCGGGAGTGTCGGTGCGCCAGTCCGACGGGATGTCGACGCTTCCCTCGGCGATGGCCAGCGCGGCCCTGCGCACGTCCCCTGGGTGGAAGTAATGGAAGGTCGGCTCCGCTCCCCATGTGCCCCGGCTTTCCCCGCCGACCCTGCGGACGCGGACATCCGCACGATAGGCGACACCCGGCAGCCAGTTCTTGCGCACCGGCCACAGCTTCGCGACCTCGTCACTGCTGAGCCAGGGCTCCTCCTCGTGCGCTGACTCCGGTGTTCCCGGATCCGGTGTGTTCGGCATGCTTCCCCCTCGATGCAGCAGGCCTCCAGTACACATCAGCTGCCCTGCACGCTGATAGAGAGCCTGCGGCATGGTGCGACACGGGACAGAGCCAGCCTTTCCGGACCGTCAAGCACACGCGCGCGACACCGACACACCGCCGGAAGGGTGCAGGCCTGCCGCCAAACCGCCCGTACGCCACTACGCCTGTGTCAACAAGCCTGCCTGTGTGACAACTATCGTGCTTCGGCTCACTGGATGTACTGGCACGCCCGGCACACGCACCTGCAGGAGCGACCGCTCGGACAGTGGCCCCCCAAGGCCGGTACCGCCCCGGCGGCCTGCTGCTGGTATGGACCCTGACCGGCCTGTCCTGCGTCGTGGCCGCCATCACCGTATCCGCACGCCGAAACCGGGCGACCGAGCGGCGCCAAGCCCCGCCCGTGGGCTGGCGCCCCTTCCACAAGCCCTTCCCGGAAGCAGCAGGCCTCGCGGCCCTCGGCCACCTCGCCGTGGCTTGGCCGCTGGGCCATCTGAGCGCCGGGTCCACCGCCTTCAGCGCCCTGTCCGCCGCCATGTGCGGCTCGGCACTCTGCTACCTGCTCACCGGCCTCACCCCCGCGTGGTCCGTCCGCGCCGGCTGCCTCTTCGCCATCTGCGGCGCGGCCCTCTCCGGCTCCCTGTCGACCTGACCCTTCCCCGCCCGATGGTGGTGATCCACTTCCAGTGCGCGAACAGCCTCGGGTACTGCTTGGTGACCCTCAACCACGCCTGCTGTGCCTTCTTCCTTGCCCGCAGCCGCTTGTACTTCGAACGGACCCAACGCATCAGGTAGGCGTTGATGCATGTCAGGAGCCGACACATCCTCGACCGGTCGAACCTGCCAATCAGTTGCCGGTTTGGTGGGTGGTTCTGTCACGGGAGATCTTCGATGTGGTCCTGGCCGACCGTGGCCCTCAGGCTCGGCCGTTCTTCCTGGCCCGCACGTCGGCGGCGGCGAACGGCAACCCGGGCAGCAGCAGGGTCAGTGCCACCCACAGCGGCAGCTCGAACAGCACCCCGCCGCCGGTCAGCCGGTCGGTGAGGAGCGCCGCGGGCAGGGCGGCGGCGAAGGCGACGGCCCAGCTCCGGCGTATGCCGAGGCTGCCGCGCCGCAACTCCCAGACGACGGTGGCAGTGCCGAGTACCGCCCAGAAGGCGAGGTAGCCGGGGGTCACGTCCAGGCTGGTGGTCCACCGGGTCACGTACGAGATCAGCAGGACGCAGCCGGTGACGAAGCACCCCAGGGACGCGGTGCGCAGCACCCGGCGCGGGAGCGGGGCGCTTGCCCGCGCCCATGCGGCGGCGAAGGTACGGACGTCGCCCCCGATGACGTCCTGCGCCGTACGGCCGGCTGCCTGCGCGTCCTCCAGGTGCGCGGAGAGCTCGTCGAGCATGTCCCTCACAGACGCGTCGTCGATCCCCCGGTACTCCCAGTTACTGCGGCAGGCGGCGAGGATCTGCGCGTTCGTCATGGTGTGGTTCCCCCGTGGGTTCCGTGGCGGTCAGGATGCGGCCCACCTGCCCGGCGAAGGCGAGCCATTCGGCCCGGCCGCGACTCAGTTCGGCGTGCCCTGCCTCGGTCAGGCGGTAGTACTTGCGCGGGGCACCGCCGCTCGGTGACGGAGCGCGGTAGGAGGAGATGAGCCCTGCCCGCTCCATCCGTGCGAGCAGCGGGTAGATGCTGCCGTCACTGACCAGCTCCAGCCCGCCGGCGGTGAGCGCCTCGGCGAACTCGAAGCCGTACCTGGGCCGTTCGGCGATCAGCGAGAGCAGGCACAGGTCGAGCACGCCGCGCAGGAGCTGACTGCGCCGCTGGTCACCGGCTGCGGACAGTTCCTTTGTCATGCGGTACAAGATAATCAACAAGTACCTTGCACGGCAAGAGACCAGAGGGGCGCCTGGTCCGGGCAGTGGGGACCAGATCCGCAGCCATTAGCGGTAGCCCATGTTCCGCTTCTCCTCGGAACAGGCTCTGGCCACATGAGCCTGGGATTGGAAGGGGAAAGGGCGCGACTCCCGGGAAGTGTGACTTTCGGCCTTGGGGACCAGGTGCGCTCGCCTACTGCGGCGCTCATCTCTGCTGACTGACAGTGCGGATCCGCCAGGTGAAGCCCACGGGTCACCTTGTGCCCGTCGACAGCTGCGGCCAGGTGCCAATTGGCACCTGGCCGCAGCTTCCGGAGTACCAGGCCGAAACGCCCTGGCGGTACCAGGTGATCGGGGCGGCCGCCGGTGTATCCACGCGGCAGCCCGGTGAACCGCCCCTCCCCGAGGGACGTCGCTGCCGAGACATGGCCCAGTCCTCCTCACCGTTCCCGCCTGGTGCCGCCGGCTGCGATCTCAGACGACCACGCGGTGCTCCATGGACCCATATCGAGGCTCTGCGCCGACCTCTCGAGCCTCGCCGGCCTCCGCCCTCACGCGCCTGCGCTACGCGCGTGGATTCGATTAGCCGGAAGGCTCATAATCACTCAACCAGGTGACTGTTCCCGGCGCTTGATGCGTACATCTAGAGGACTGACCGCAGCCCTCGTCCTTTCACTGGTCGGTGCTGGCATTGGAATAGGTATGGGAGTGATGCCGAAGGCATCCGCTGGTGTTCAGCCAAGCCCCTTCCCGAGCTGACAGCCAGAACGACGCCAGCCGACGGACAAGATCGAGATCAGTGGTAGGAGTGCCAGCCCCCGAGACGGGCCAGGAGCGAGCGGGCCGCGCCTGGGTCCAGCCCAAGCCCGGCAGCGACTTCGCCGGGATCGACACCCTGGGCCCGGACAGCCGCTTCCTGGCCAAGGCGGGCAGCCAGGACTTCCAGGGCACGGGCTGCCTTGGGCGCGACCACCGGCACGTAGTCCACCAACTGCTCAACGGCCGCTTCGACCTGCTCCAGAAGGGCCTGAAGCCCGACAGGCAGAGACACGGTGGTCTCCTCGACCCGCACAGTATGCCCGCGCCATTCCTCCCGACACCGGTCCGCATCCCGCAGGCCGGCCTCACCGAAACGTTCCCCGCCCATCGCCTCCCAGTCCAAGCGGCGCTCCTGGCCCGTCCAGCCGCATGAGCACGCCGCGCGCAGCGCCCATGCCCTGGGCCGCACCGGCCAGTCTCCGCCGTCGTAGACACTCCAGTGCGCGACGTCCCGGCCATACGCCGATGCCCCATCGAAGTACACGGCCGGCGGAACACTCCCGTCCTCCAGAAGCACGCCCACCCGACCCTCGTGAGACCGGCCGAACTCCTGCGTCTGCCATAGCTCGTCATCAGCCACAGCACACCTCCCGATCCCTCCAGCCCACCCGGAGCGGCGGACTCCGCGACCAACCCTGCCTCACCGACCGGCGGTCCCGCCCCACAATCCGCAGACCTGACCCGACCCGGTGCCGCACACCCTTCCTTCCCCACAGCAGCACACCCGGCGACGCACGGTCCCAGGCATCGCCGCTGACTTCCGTCTTGACCTGGACTGGCTGGCCGACGCCGCCTGGGCGTACGTCAGCGACTCGGTGTGGGAGCCATCGCCCCGCCCGCCCGGAACGACGGCGCCGGCGGTATGGCGACGGTGGCCGACGCGCTCGTCGAGCTCCTGGCCACCCTCGCCCGCCGCCAGCACGAGCACCCGCCGTCGTCCGGGACGCCGGGGCCATCAGCAGCCTCGACCCCGTACGCCTCCTCCGCGCCGACATCACCGAAGCCGGCCTACCGCCGCACAGGCCGCGCTGGAACTGGCCCTGTGCTTCCACCACGCCGTCCAAGATGGCCCCGAGAAGGTCACCGCGGCGGTCTCCCGGCTGTGCGACCTCACCCGCGGCGGCGACTACGCCTACTACGTCGACATCGCCCAGTTCATGGCCGACATGCCCCTCGTTCAGGCTTCCGGGGCCCGGTGGCTCGACAGCGAACAGCGCACCCGCGACCGGTGGCGCGGCCTGGTCATCGCGCGGCAGACGTACCTGGACGCCAGTCGCTGAACCATCGGCGGAGAGCTCCTGAAACGCGGTGCGAGGGCGGCGGCGGGAACGCGGTCCGGGTGGACGGCGAGACACTCCTCGGTTCGCGGTGTGGATCACTGGACCTGGGGTCAACGAGGCACTCCGCGGGAATGTTCCGGTTCGCCGCCCGTTCGGCAGGTCACCTCACTGAGGAGGGCGGGGTGCAAGGACGGCCGGACACGGGCAGACGGACCGTCAGGCGGGCGCCCCGGGGGCTGTCGGTGACGGACAGGGTGCCCTGGTGGAGGGCGGTGATGTGATGGGCGATGGCCAGCCCGAGGCCGGTGCCGCCGGTCTGCTCGGTACGGGAGTCGTCGAGACGGGTGAAGCGTTCGAAGATGCGGGTGCGGTGTTCCGGCGCGATGCCGGGGCCGTCGTCGAGCACCTCGAGCACGGCCTGGCGGCGCTCCGGGTCGTGGCCGAGGCTGACGGTGATGCTCCGCGTGGCATGGCGTACGGCGTTGTCGAGGAGGTTGGCGAGGACCCGGGCGAGGAGCGCCGGGTGGCCGTCCACCAGCAGGGCCCCGGGCCCCGCGGCCGTGGTCAGGCGGAGCGGTGCGGGCGGATGGCGGCGGGCGGTCTCCTCGCGGACCAGCTGGGCGAGATCGACCGGCAGGCCGGGGCGCCGGAGCGTGTCGTCGCCGTCGAGGCGCGCGAGCAGCAGCAGATCGGTGGTGAGGTGCTGCAGCCGCATGGTGTCGCCCAGCGCTCCGCGGGCGACGAGCGGCCAGTCGGCGTTCTCGGGCCGGGCGAGGGCGATCTCCAGCTCGGCGCGCAGCGCTGCGAGTGGAGTGCGGAGCTCGTGGGAGGCGTCCGCGGTGAAACGGCGCTGCTGTTCCACTGCCCCCTGGAGACGGTCCAACGTATCGTTCATGGTCTGGGCCAGCCGGGCGATCTCGTTGTCGCCGCGCGGTACGGGCACCCGTCGGTCGAGCTGGTGCGCACTAAGCTCCGCGAACCTCGTCCTGATCGCCTCCATCGGCCGCAGCACCCGCCCGACCGCGAACCAGGCGCTGGCCGCCACGAGCGTGGTGACCCCCGCCACGCCCGCGCCGAGCCTCCACAGGAAGGAGTTCAGCTCCTCCTGCTCCGGCCCCAGCGGCCTGACGGTGAACACCACGGTCCGGACCCGGGGGTCGCCGATCGTGGCCATGCGGAACGGCTGCGGCCCCTGCGCGGGGTCCGTCCACGGCCGCAGAGAGAGCGATCCGCCGCGCGCAGCCCCCAGCCACTCCGTCCACCCCTGTACCGAGGACGGCTCGCACCACTGCCGGAGGGCCTGCCGGGCCGCCTCCGGCGGACCGGGTTCCATGGCGCGCGCCTCGCAGGTGGAGAGTTCCTTCGCCTGGTTGGCGGACCGGTCAGCGGCGGCCTCGGTGGCCTCGCGCGCCTCGCGCAGCAGCGAGTCCCGCAGCGACACGGCCGCCACTGCGGCCCCCGCGCCCATGGGCAGGGCCACCAGAACGGCCGCGAACAGCGTCACCCGGGCCCGGATGGTCAGCGACTGCGGCCGGCGCCGCAGAGCCTGCAGGGTCATCCACGGATCCGCTCGTCGTCCACCCGGTAGCCGGCACCGCGCACCGTGTGGATCGTGCGCCGCCCGAACGGCGCGTCGATCTTGCGGCGCAGTGCGCTGACGTAGACCTCGACGACGTTCACGTCCCCGTCGAAGCTGCGGTCCCACACGTGCTCCAGCACCTCGGTCTTGGCGACGACCTCGCCGCGCCGCCGCACCAGGTACTCGAGCACCGAGAACTCCCGGGCGGTCAACGGCACCAGGGAGCCCCCGCGGTAGCAGCTCCGGGTCGCCGGGTCCACCTGTAAGTCCCCCAGCTCCATGACGGCCGGCCGCTCCCGCTGGCCCCGGCGGACCAGCGCGCGGAGCCGGGCGACCAGCGCGACGTAGGAGAAGGGCTTGGTGACGTAGTCGTCGGCACCGGTGTCCAGCCCCTCCGCCTCGTCCAGCTCGCCGTCCTTCGCCGTGAGCATCAGGACCGGCACCCACACCCCGGCCTCGCGCAGCCGCGCACAGACCCGGAATCCGTTCATCCCGGGCAGCATCACATCCAGGACGACCACGTCGTACTCGTTCTCCAGGGCCAGCTCCAGACCGCGGGAGCCGTCGTGAGCCACGTCCACCGCGAAGCCCTCCCCGGTCAGCCCCCGCCTGAGCAGCTCCGCCAGCCGCCGGTCGTCCTCCGCCACCAGAATCCGCATGGCTCCAGCATTCCGCAGCGCGGCTGAGAGCAACCTGAAGTCCCCTCAGGAGCCTTCAGCATTCGCTCAGCCGCCCCGTGCGAGCCTCGTCACCGCGCAACCGAGCAACCGCGTACGAACGACAGCGCAGCCGTACAACAGCGCAGCCAACAGCCCGGCCGCGCAGCAGCGCGCGGGCCCAGGCGCCGATGGGTTGGGGGTCGTATGGGACGTTGGAGAAGAATCCTTGCGGTGCTGGCCATGGCCATGGCGGCCGCGGTCCTGCTGGCCGGCCTGACGGCGGCACCGGCCCGGGCCGACCCGGCGGGCACGGCGGCGGCACAGGCCGCCGACGCGCCTCCGATCGACCCGAGGAACGGCAACTGGCCGCAGTGGACCTTCCACGCGGGCGGAAACTACGACTTGGTGTTCGACGCCTACCGGTCCGGCGGCCAGGGCAGTCCCGCGCAGCTGTACAGCCGGACGGGCAACTCCAACCAGGTGTGGTTCATGGAGGGCGGCGCCGAGGCGTACCTGCACCCGGGGTACGACCGGTGGCTGTGCCTCGGCCGCACCGCCACCGACTGGGGTGCCGCGGTCGAGGTCCAGAACTGCAACGGCGGGGCCCTGCAGCGGTGGAGCGTCGTCCGCTACGGCGGCCAGTACCAGATGCTCGTGGCGTGGGACAACAACGGCTTCTGCGTCGACGTGCCCAACAGCAACTTCGCGATGAGGCAGAAGCTGCAGATGTGGGGCTGCAACAGCTCCTGGGCGCAGATCTGGCCGGTGGCCCGCTGCCACGGCGACGGCTGCGAAAGCCAGAGCGCCTCGGAACAGGACTGCCTCACCGCGGGCAGCCGCATCGTCAGGGACATCTCCCAGGGCGATGAGCGGGTCTATCTGACCTGGTCCCAGGGGTGTGAGGCCATCTGGGCCACGGGCAAGCGGACATCGGCGGCCTCGATCTCCGGCTCGGTCGACCTCCATCGCTTCACCCCCGGCTACGAGCACATCATCACCCGGACGGCCCGGCCGGGCCGGTTCGTGAGCACGGCCATGTTCGGAACGTCGGTCGGCGACCGGTCCTTCCAGGGCTGCCTCGACCGGGACGGGGTCCCCGACCACCGTCTGTGCACCACGGTCTTCTGAGCGCCACGCAGTCAGGAACAGGGCCGTCGGGGCGCAACCGCCCCGACGGCCCTGACCGCGATACCACCCACCGCCGGGGGCTCCCGTGAACCGCACCAGCCGAACGACGGCCCCGAACCGTGTCCACAGCCGTGTCCGCAGCGGTCCCCGCAGCCGTCTCCGCCGCCGCGGCAGCCGCCCGCTGCCGGTCATCGCCGTCCTGCTGGCCGGGCTCCTCACCGGACTCGGCCCGCCGGACCGGGCCACCGCGGCCCCCGCCCCGCCGGAGGCCCCAGGTACCGGCACATTCGGCGAGGCCGAGCAGATCCGCGACCGTGAACGCGACCAACTGCTGGGCCGGGGCTGGCGGACCTCCGCAGACCGGGCCTGGACCACAGCAGGGGACGCCTCCGGGCTGCACGTCCTGGCCGCCGACGCCCGCAGCGGATACGGCTGGCGCACGGTCGCCACCCTGTCCGAGGAGGGCTTCGACACCGACCGGTGGATCGGGAACGCCTGCCTCACCGAGTCCGGCCGCCGGCTGATCGTGGCGTACGCACCCCGCGGGTTCACCAACCGGGAGGCGCTGTTCGCCCGCGGCGCCTTCACGGCCGCCGTCGACCTGGACACCGGCACGGTCAGGAAGCTGCCGGTCATGTCCTCCCTGGCGTACTACAGCCCCGGGTGCGGAGCGGGGGAGTCCGCCGTCATCACCCAGTCCCACGACGCGGACGCCTCCCGGACCCGGCTCATCCGGGTGGACGGCGCCACGGGCACCGCCCGGCCCCCCGTCACCCTCGAAGGACAGATCACCTCGGCGGTTCCGGTCGCCGACGGCGGCATCGTGGCCGCCGACGTCAACCGCCTCGTCCGGATCGGCGACACCGGCCGCCGCTCACCGCTGGCCGCCGCCGGCTCCGTGCCCTTCCGACTCGCGGTGACAGCCGACGGCGGCGTCGCCTTCATCGAGCGGGACGGCGGCACGGGCCGCGTGAAGCACCTCCCCGCCGAAGCAGTGCGCCGCGGCGCCACCGCGGCCGAGCCCGTTGACGTCGCCGAGGGCCCGATCGCCGGACTGGACCTCGTACGGGGTGCCCGCGGCGCGGTGTTCGTCACGGGCACCGCGAACCCGGCGAAGTCCGCCGCACCCGTGCGGGTGCTCGCGGCGCCCAAGGGATCCACCCCCTCGCTCAACGGCGACGTGGCCGTACTGACCCACCCCGCCGGAGCTGCGGGACCGCGTTCACCGCAGCCCGATGCCGGCGGGGCGCAGCCGGTCACGGGAGAACTCATCGTGACCGGCACCGGGAAGAAGCAGGCCTTCACGCTGCGGCCCGGACAAGGGCCCGGCGGCGGACCACGGCCCGGGCAGGCACCCCACCCGCGCCTCGCGCCCCCGGGCGCCGCACCCCGGCCGGTGCAAGCGGCCGGATCGCCGACCGACCCCGTCGAGGAGGAGCGGACCTGCTCCGTCCCCCGCAACGACCCCCGCAACCAGGCCGTCCAGCCGAAACCGCGCCAGGTGGAGTGGGCCGTCGACCAGGCCGTGCGCAAGGTGCTCACCGTGCAGCGGCCGGACAACTGGAAGGGCCTCGGCATGCCCGCCTACACCCCCCAGGGCCTCTTCCCGCCCGTGGAGCTGGCGGGCGGCGGCTTCGTGCCGGCCCAGATCCTGCTCGGCATCGCCAGCCAGGAGTCCAACCTGTGGCAGGCCACCGGGCGGGCCATGCCCGGAGTCACCGGCAATCCGCTGATCGGCAACTTCCACGGCCGGGACGTCTACAACTTCAACGAGGTCGACGACTGGGACATCCGCTGGGACAAGGCGGACTGCGGCTACGGCATCATGCAGGTCACGGACCGGATGCGGCTGGCCGGCCGGGAACGGCCGGACGAGGTCGCGCTGCCGTACCAGACCCAGCGCGCCGTGGCCCTGGACTTCGCCGCGAACGTCGCAGCCGGCCTGCAGATCCTCCAGCGGAAGTGGAACGAGACGCGGCAGGCCGGCCTGGTGATCAACCAGGGGCAGCCGCAGTACCTGGAGAACTGGTACTTCGCCCTATGGGCCTACAACTCGGGCTTCCACCCCGACAAGGGCGACGGCTCCCCGTGGGGCGTCGGCTGGCTCAACAATCCGGCCAATCCGCACTACCCGGCCAACCGCTCCGCGTTCCTGGACACTTCGATGGGCGACGCCGCGCATCCCCAGGACTGGCCCTACCAGGAGAAGGTGCTCGGCTTCGCCGGACACCCCTTGGAGCTCCCCGAGGCGCCCAACACCTACGTGGCCGCCTTCCGGCCCGCCTGGTGGCCGGGCGACGCGACGTCGAGCGCCGTCAACCGGAGCCGGGTGCAGCCGCCGCCGACCACGTTCTGCGACGCGAGCAACGACTGTGTTCCCGGAGGCTCGTATCCCCCCGATGCCGGGGACGTAGCCGGCGAGCCGGCCGGTCCCTGCGCGCACAAGAACGCGCAGGGCCGGTACGACCTGCGCTGCTGGTACCACGCTCCCAAGACCTGGAAGACCGACTGCCCCACCACCTGCGGCCGTGAACTCCTGCGGTTCGATCCCGGCTACGCCTATCAGACCGACGGCGCCTCCTACCCGCCGTACTGCACCACCACCGGCATTCCCCCGAACGCCGTCCTGATCGACAACGTCGCCGACACCGTGCCGTCGATCAGACCCGACTGCCCCCGCACCTGGTCGAACGGAGGAACGTTCACACTGGACTTCGGCAGCGATCCGGCGGGGCTCCGCCCGTCGAAGGTCGACTTCCACCAGTTCGGATCCGGGTTCGGCGGCCACTTCTGGTCCGCCCACACCCGCGGTCCCGACTACATGCCCGAGGGCTACGAGGAACGCCTCAAGGTCACCGCGGTCTGGAAGCCCGCCCAGCCGATGCACGGCTGGACACGGATCAAGGTCTTCATCCCGGAGACGGGCGCGTGGACGCGACAGGCCACCTACCTCATCGACCTGGGCAACGGTCGCAGCCGCCACCGGGTCGTCAACCAGGCCAAGCAGGGCAACGGCTGGGTGGACCTCGGCGTGTTCCCGCTGTCCGGCCCGGCCGCCCTGACGCTGCGCACCGACACCCCCGACGGCCGCGGCGACCACAGCATCGTCTTCGACGCGGCCCTGTTCATCCCCACATCGAAACCCTCCGCCTTCTACGTGGCGATGGGCGATTCGTACTCCTCGGGGGAGGGCCTGGCCCCCTACCAGCCGGAGAGCGACTACGAGCGCTCCAACGGCCAGGAGAACCGGTGCCACCGATCCCGGACCGGCGCCTACCCCACCCAGGTGACACTGCCCGGGCACACGAAGACGATCGCGCAGGAAGCCGCCGAAGGCACCGCGAGCTTCGCCTTCATCGCCTGCTCGGGCGCGCAGACGACCAACATGACCATCACCTCCTACGACCTGCCGCCCCGGGACACGGCCGGCCACACCGACTGGGAGGACCTCGGGCTCGACTCCTCCAAGTCCTTCTACGGCGAGCTGCCCCAGGTCGACCAGGGCTACCTGGACGAGGACACCTCTCTGGTGACCCTGACAGCGGGCGGTAACGACGTGCGGTTCTCGGAGGTCATGCGGACCTGCCTCGTCTCCCTCGACCACTGCTTCGGCGACGACCACAAACTGACCCGGGACAACGGGGTCGTCGACCCCGAGCTGCTGCGCTGGTACGAGAAGTGGCTGATCCGCGAACGCCTCCCGGCCCACCTGAAGGCGACCTACCAAGCCGTCCACGACAAGGCGCCCAACGCCCGGATCATCGTCCTCGGCTACCCGCAGCTCTTCCCCGACCGCCCCGGCGATCCGACCGGGACGTGCGTCGGAACCACCTTCGACGAACAGCACTTCCTGAACGTCCTCGCCGAACTGCTCAACATCACCATCGCCAAGGCCGTGGACGAGCTCCACGGGCAGGGGATCGACATCACCTTCATCAACTCCACCCAGCGGTGGCGGGAAGGAGTCGGCAAGTGGCCCTGCACCAGTTGGACCCAGGCCTACCGGTGGTCGAACCCGGGCATGCTCGACGGCACCGCCGTGGACCCGGCCAGCTTCCACCCCACCGCCCTGGGGCAGAGCCAACTCGCGGACCTGGTCAACACGCAGCTGCGGGGCCGGAGCAGCCCCGAGGCCGTCCAGCAGCGGATCCTCGCCTACGTGGCCAGCCGTCCGGCCGGCATCGAACGCTGGACCGTGACCGCGGACCAGGCAGCCGCGGCCGCCCGGTTCTGCCTGGACCTCACCCGCCGGGGCGGCGTCGTCGGCGATCCCTGCATGACCACCCGGATCCTGTTCGTCAGCGTGCACGACGCTGCCGGCGCGGCCGTCAACGACGCGGAGGCCCTGGCGAAGAACCCCCTGTGGGTCCAGCAGAACTACGTGAAGAGCGCCAACAAGCGCCTGATCGTCCCCACCCGGCGGTGGATGGACAACGCCGCCTACCAGCAGGCCGTATGTGTGAGACCACGGGTCCCGGCCGGCCACCAATGTGATGAGTTCCCCTTCTACACGAGCGAACTCGGAGCGGTCTGGGACAGGATCGACCACTACGAAGTCGTACGGGGAGCAACGACCCATCCGTCGGAGAGCTCGAGCCAGTTGAAGATGATCCCCGCTACCGAGAACAGGCGCGAGGGCACCGTGCTCCGGAACATGACCTCGGTCTGCTCGATGACCTCCGGCACCTACGCACAGGTCGGTACCACGGGTTACTGGGACACCGCGACGCTCGGCTCCGCCTATCTGACCGTCCCCGTCAACACGCACGGCCACCAGACCGAGCCGCAGACCTTCTACGTCTGCTGAACCGTTCACGGGACCGGGGCCGGCCATCGGCCCCCCTCTCCTTGTGGCTCTCCGCCCAGGGCCGGATCGCGCGCTCGAATGGAGCCAGAACGTGTCGAGTTCCCGCCAGACCCACCCCGCTGCCGAGCAGCCGACCACCGCACCCGCGACACCCCACCCCGTCGACGAATCCCGACCCCTCGGCCGGATCCTGCTGTTCGGGATCCAGCACGTCCTCGTCATGAACAGGACCAGCCTGTCGTGTCGAGCGTTGCGGCCAGACTCGCCGTAGCGTTCGCTGTCCCTGCCGTCACACGGATCGCGGTGGGCACGTCCAGCCCGGACCACCTCACCGAGCTCGCCTCCGCCACCAGCATAAAGGCCAGCAAGGACACGATCCGTGCCTACCGGGCCCTGCTGGCGGCGCGGGCCGGACGCGGGAAGGAACCTGCGCGTGCAGCCCACAATGGATGACCTGTCGACCGTCGAGCACCAGGACGTCCTCGCTGAAGCCGAGAAGCGCACCGGCCTCATTCTCGACCGCGACCGCGGCCACTACTTCCGCTACAACGGCACCGCCGGGTTCCCGACGTCCGCAGGCACATGGCTGCGTCTGGCGTGAACGCGGCCCGGCTCGTTGTCGGCCCAGGGGTGGACGGGGCTGGAAGCGTCCGTCGCGATCCAGGCGGTGCCCCGGCCGGAGGGGATCGCGGGGGCGATGTGGCACGACCGCGGCCGCGAGGTCGTCTGGCGCGCGGACGAGATGGGGCACGCGCCCGCCGCCGCGGTCTCCCCTATCGGCACCCTCGACCGCGATCCGGGCCTCACCGACGCCTGGTGGGCGGACCTGCGCATCGCGCTCCGGAACCTGTCCGGGCACGACACGAACCGGGTGGCTCTCGACCAGGGGCACCTGTCCGGCAGGATCAGCGGGGTGTACGGCGCCGAGGTCGACACGACGATCACGCAGTGGGCGTGCGCCCATGGCGATGTCGGGTGGGCGAACCTGACCGGTACGCCGCTGACCTTGCTGGACTGGGAGAGCTGGGGACAGGCGCCGGTCGGCTGGGACGCGGCGTGTCTGTGGTCGGCGTCGCCTCCGCCGTACACCGGTGCTCCCCGCCGACGCGGGGGTGAACCGCCACTCGTGCTCCCGAGTCATGTGATCGACGAGTGCTCCCCCGCTGTCGGGGTACGGGTGAAAGGGCTCAGCCACGTACAGGTGAATGTGCCCAGTTCCTAAGGTTATGAGGGCGGTGCACGGCACTCTGCTGCTGTCCGGTTCGTGGACGAGGGCGACTCAAGTGGTCTGGGATCCGCTCCAGGCGTCACGAGGAGGGCTCGTCACCGTCGCCTCAGTCCTGCTCCGGGTGGGGTCTCTTGACGGCGTCTTCCGGCACGCTGTGCGCGGACCTTGCTCACGTACCCCACCATCATCGTTACTGGGAGTCCACCGGCCAAGAGGAGGGCGAAACCCACCGAGATCACCCCCGTCCACACCGACGGTGAGACGTACGCGGTGCCGCCCGCCATCCGCGCACGTAACGGATAGACGCTGACATCCTCCTCCTCGACGTCGACCTCGAACGACGATCCGCTGCCGTCCGGCGTGAAGGAGGCCGAGCAGTACGACGAGCTTCCCGGTGAGGTGCTGGGGTTGTTGTACGTCCGGCATCTACTTTCAGACACGGTCCCGGACTTGCCCCACAGCGCCGCCCGTGCCTCTCCGGTGAAGCCAATCAGCACTAGGCAGGACAGAATCAACCCGGCCAGACAGACCAGAGTCGGCCTCAGTCTGAGCCTGACGGTGTTATCTGGACGATTCCCTCTTCTCGGTGACTGTGCGGATGGGTAGTTGGGCATATGGTTCCGGCCGTGCGTGTCGTGAAGGTGATGGATTCGGAGCCTGGCAAGCCGCAGGTACGTCTGGTCGACGCGTCCGGCGAGCCGGTACGCGAGGTTGATGAGTTCCTGCGACTGCTGGCTGTTCGTGCGTACTCGCCGCACACAGTGCGGGCCTACGCCTATGACCTGCAGAAGCTGTTCCTGTTCTTGAGTGAAGTGGGGCTGAGTGCACAGGAGTTCACGCCGTCCCGTGCGATGGACTTCCTGCAGTGGCTGCGGCTGGTCTCCTCCGCGCGGCGGGCTCAGCGCCTGGAGTTGGGCGTCGCCACCGACGAGGGCCGGGTGCTGTCGGCGAAGACGTGCAACCGGGTCATGGCGGCTGTGTCCTCGTTCTACGAGTTCCTGATCGCCAGCGAGTGCTACTCCGGTCGGGACAATCCGATCGTCAAGGTCGTCGATCAGGCGGCTGCCCGAGTGCCGGGACGGCATCGGCCTGCGCTGGACAACGCCGCTCGGCAGCAACCGGTACGTCGGGTGCTGCGGGTCAAGACCGTCGAGGCGATGCCGCGGCCCATGTCGGCGGAGGTCTATGCCGCGCTGCTGGCTGAGCTGCGTACCAGCCGGGACCGGGCCTTGCTGGAGGTGATGTGGGAAGGGGGTCTTCGTCCCGGTGAGGTGCTGGGGCTGCAGCTGGAGGACATCTCCTACGGCCGGCGCCGAGTCACGGTGCGCAAGCGTTCCGATCACCCGCGGGGAGTGCAGCAGAAGTCCCGACGGGACCGGGTCGTGGACCTGCTGGAAGGGCGTGCGCTGCCGGCGTTGAACGCGTACGTGATGCACGAACGTCCCGTCGATGTCGACACCCCGTGGGTCTTCCTGGTGGGAGGGCGGGGCAAGCGCCGTGACGAGGCGCTCAGTTATGACGGGCTGGTGCGGATGTTCGCCCGGGCCGCGACGCGGGCCGATGTCCGCGATGCCTGGCTGACGCCGCACAGCCTGCGCCACACCCATGCCACCCGGATGTTCGAGGGCGGGATGCGCGAGCTGACGCTGATGACTCGGCTGGGCCATGCGACGCCGGACTCCATGAAGATCTACACCCGGGTCAGCGACCCCGAGGTCATCAAGGACTACCGCCAGGTGATCGGAGAGGTGACGCCGTGAGCTCGATCGTCCCGCTGCCGGCCTCATCGCCGGCCCCCGATCCGCGCACGCCGCGTCACTGCCCGATGCGGGAGTACGCCGCGTTCATCGCCGAACTCGACGTCAGCGAACCCCGAAGGCGTCGGCACGCCTCCTCCCACCAGCGGTTCATGCACACCTTTCCTGACCTGACCACCTGGTTCGCCCAGCCGCTGCGGCAGCGTCTGGGCTGGCGCAACGGTGAGGACCAAAACCGCCGCACCCGCCCTGACGCCGACTTCGATGCGACCACCGGATGGATCAACTTCCACGCCCGCCACTACGTGATCTACCTGGGCTTGACCGGCCGCCTGCGGCTGGACTGGGGATGGCTGCTGGGCATCGGCGTGCTCAAGCCGTTCCAGGTCGCCGATCAGCTGGGACTGCCTTTCCGGGAACACGTCAACGATCTGCAGGAACAGTTGATCGCTCTGGGGCACGCCCACTCCCGAGAAGACTGGCGCCTGCCCTGGGCCCTGATCCGGCTGGTCCTGCACCGCGGTGATCCGGACATCTCGGCGATCAACGCCGACGACATCGAGGAGATGCGCCAGGCCGTCCGGCACCTTCAGCGCGTCCCGGGCATGGACCAGGTCATCGATCCCCACCGGTTGCCCACCGTGCAGTCGGCATGGGGCACCAACGCCTACCGAGCCGGGCTGGCGCTGTTCCACACAGGCGTCATCGGGCATCCGCCCCCACGGATGCCCGCCGCTCCGCGCCTGCTGCTGAGTTGCAAGCCGCGTATCAACGCCGTGATGGAACGCTTCCTGGCAGAACGAGCCCTGGTGCTGCTGCCGGAGAGTATGAGCAGCGCCCGCGGCGGCCTGCGGCGCTTCGGGCTGTGGCTGGACACCGAGCGACCGCACATCGACCGTCTCGACCAGCTGAACCGGGCCGACGCGGTCGCCTTCATGGAGAAGGTCAACCGGCTGCGGAAGATGAAGCACCCGGCCGAGCCGCTGAGCCCGGCCTACCGGGCCGGCATCATCTCCACCCTCGCGGTCTTCTTCCGCCATGCCGCACTTGGCGAATGGGACGACGTCCCGACCCGACCGCTGATCACGGCCGCGGACATGCCCCGCCGCATCGAGAAGGTTCCCCGCTTCATTCCCGAGCACCAACTCGAACCGGTCATGGAACGCATCCGAGCCCTGACCTGCCCGCTGCAGCGATGCGCGCTGCTGGTGGCCCGCTGGAGCGGCGCCCGCCGGACCGAGATCCGCAAGCTCCATCTGGACTGTCTGGACGCCTACCCCGACGGCACCCCCCGGCTGCGGCTCGCGGCCGGCAAGGCCCTCAAGGAACGCACCGTCCCCGTCCACGAGGAGGCGGCAGATGCCATCCGCACCCTTGCCCAGCTGCGGCACAACCAGCACGACCGGGGCATCTACGATCCCGACCTCGGGCAGCCAGTGCGCTACCTGTTCCTGCGCAACGGCTGCCTCGCCCACCCCGACTATCTGTTCGCCGACCCCCTGGGCCAGATCTGCACAGAACTGGGGATCCTCAACGGCGAAGGCAAACCCGCTATCCACGCGCACCGCTTCCGGCACACCCTGGGCACCCAACTCGCCGAGAAGGGCGCCCGCATGCAGACCATCATGAAGGTCCTCGGGCATAAAAGCCCGGGCATGTCGATGACCTACACCCACATCTCGGACCCCAGCGTCCTGGCCGACTACCAGTCCGTCCTTCAACCCGGCGCCGTCATCGCCGGACCGCTCGCCGAAACCCTGCGCGCCGACCAGCTCGATCAGGACGCACTGGACTGGCTG
>NZ_JBVJDL010000020.1:0-56654 GCF_055582305.1 Streptomyces sp. NPDC042102 | reverse complement strand
TGCACACCTACAATCACCACCGCGGACACACCGCGCTCGCAGGCAAACCACCTGCCAGCCGCGTCCCCAACCTCACTGGGCAATACACCTAGGCCGGGTCCGGCTCGGTCAGCTCGGTCAGCTCGGTCAGGTCGCCCAGCTCTGCCAGCGCGCGCAGCTGCTGCGGGGTGACGCCGTCCGGGATGGGCCGGGGCGCGGGCGTGCGCAGCGGCGGCTGCCAGCCGGTCTCGGGCGTCCAGCGGCGTACGATCCGCGCCGGGGCGCCCGCGACCACGCTGTGGTCGGGCACCTCGCCCCGTACGACGGCCCCCGCGGCCACCACCACGTTGCGGCCGATCCGGGCTCCGGGCAGGATCACCGCCCCCGTGCCCAGCCAGCAGCCCGGGCCGATCTCGACGGGTGCGCTGCGCGGCCACTGGCGGCCGACCGGCTCGTGCGGGTCGTCGTAACTGTGGTTGGTGGAGGTGATGTAGACCCCCGGTCCGCAGAAGACGTCGTTGCCGATGGAGATGCGGGTGTCGGCGATGACGTGGCTGCCCCGGCCGAGGACCACCCCGTCGCCCAGGACCAGCACGGGGTCGGGGCCGAGGTCGAGATCGGGCATCATCCCGGCGGTCAGGGTGACCTGCTCGCCGATGATGCAGTGGGCGCCCATGTGGATCCAGCGCTCGCCGAACACCGTGCCCTGCGGGAAGGCCAGGCGCGTGCCGTGGCCGATGGCACCGAAGCGCAACCGCCCGGGGGCCTGCGCGGTGACCGCGCCCGCCTGCTGCATCCAGCGCCAGCCGGCGTGCACGGCACGGCTGGCGAGGCGGCGGCGCAGCGCACCCAGAGATGAGAACGCGTTTCTGTTCTTCGGCACCCGGCCACGGTAGTGGGCCGGGCCACCGGCGTCGCATCCCGGCCCTGTGATCTTTACCCCATCGCCCGCCGGGGGCGGCGCGTGTTCTACCGTGCGGGGAGCGCGGCAACCTCACCCGAGACAAGAGGAACAGACCATGACGCACCAGGCCGGCCAGGCACTCGTCGCAGGCGTGGGCGGGAAGCACCCGCAGATCGACCCCGGGGCCTTCACGGCGCCCACCTCCGTGGTGATCGGCGAGGTCACCCTGGCCGCCGGGACGAGCGTCTGGTACTCGGCGGTGCTGCGCGCCGACTGCGGGCCGATCACGCTCGGCGCCGACAGCAACGTCCAGGACAACTGCACGCTGCACACCGACCCGGGTTTCCCCGTCTCGATCGGCGAGCGGGTCTCCATCGGTCACAACGCGGTGGTCCACGGCTGCACGGTCGAGGACGACTGCCTGATCGGCATGGGGGCGACCGTGCTCAACGGCGCGGTCATCGGCGCGGGCTCGCTGGTCGCCGCGCAGGCGCTGGTGCCGCAGGGCATGGTGGTCCCGCCCGGCTCGCTGGTCGCGGGCGTCCCGGCGAAGGTGCGCCGGGAGCTGAGCGAGGAGGAGCGCGCGGGCATCCGCGTCAACGCCGCCATGTACACCGAGCTGGCCGAGCAGCACCGGGCCTCGGTGACGGGCGCTGACGCGTGACGCACACCGTGTGACCTGCGCCGCGTGACGCACGCCGGGTGAACCGGCCGCCGTACGGGATCCCCCGGGCCCCGTACGGCGCGTGACGTCCGTACGGCGGGTCAGTCGCGGACCGCGGCCGCCGGCTCCGGCTCCGGCTGGGCCGGGAGCGCGCCCGCGGCGGCCGCGGCGGCCGCAGTGCCCTCGGCGTGCGCCTTCTTCGCCCGGCTGCGCAGCACCAGCATCGTGGTCACGCCGATCAGCACGGCGAGCACCAGCCCCAGCCACGAGAACCGCTTGAGCCAGGCCTCCGCGACGATGCCGACGTAGTAGATGACGGCCGTCGTCCCGCCGGCCCACAGGATCCCGCCGAAGACGTTGGCGATGGCGAACTTCCAGTACGGCATGTGCAGCACGCCGGCCAGCGGCCCCGCGAAGATCCGCAGGAGCGCCACGAACCGTCCGAAGAAGACGGCCCACATGCCCCACTTCTCGAAGGACCGCTCCGCCATGGCGATGTTGGCCTCGCCGAAGTGCTTCGGGAAGCGCCGGCCCAGCCGTTGCAGCAGCGGCTTGCCGCCCCTGCGGCCGATGGCGTAGCCGATCGAGTCGCCCACGATGGCGCCGGTGCTCGCGCAGATGCCCAGCACCAGCGGGTCCACGTCCCCGTGCTGCGAGGCCAGCAGCGCCGAGCTCACCAGGATGATCTCCCCCGGCAGCGGGATGCCCAGGCTCTCCAGTCCGATGACCACCCCCACCAGGAGATAGATACTCACCGCCGGCACGGTCTCGAGCCATTCCTGGATGTGCACCGGTGCGTCCTCCCGCGTCCCAGGCGCGTCCCCTGTGACGCACCGACCGGGCAGCCTACCCGCTGCCGATCACCTGACCACGGTTCTGGCCCGCAACGGCAGGTCCCGCGAGGACCGGCCCACGGCCACCTCGCGCAGTCCCTTGCCCACCACCCACGCGTGCTGCACGGGGTCCCAGGAGGACAGCGTGCGCGCGTCGAGGTCGAGGGTGACCCGCTGGGACTGCCCCGGGGCCACGGTCAGCCGCCGGTAGCCGGCCAGCGCCCGCACCGGCTGGTCGAGCCGCAGCTCCGGCGAGGGGCCGAGGTACACCTGGGCCACCTCCGTGCCCTTGCGGCGCCCGGTGTTGCGTACGGTGAACTCCACGCGCAGGCCGCCGCGTTCGGGCCGTACGGTCAGCTTCTCGTAGCTCCACGTGGTGTACGACAGCCCGTGGCCGAAGGCGAACAGCGGCGTCACGCCCTGCGCGTCGTACCAGCGGTGGCCGACCTGGATCCCCTCGCTGTACTCCTGGCGGCCGCCGACGCCCGGATAGCGGGCCGGGTCCCCGCCGGCCGGGTGGGAGGAGTCGTCGGCCGGGAAGGTCTGGGTGAGCCGCCCGCCGGGGTCGACGTCACCGAAGAGCACGTCGGCGGTGGCGGCGGCGCCCTCCTGGCCCGGGTAGTACATCTGGAGCACGGCGCCCGTGCGGGCCAGCCACGGCATGGCGACCCCGCCCGGGGTGTTGAGCACCACCGTGGTGCGCGGGTTGACGGCGGTGACCGCCTCGATCAGCCGTACCTGGTCGCCGGGCAGGGCGAGGCCGGTGCGGTCGGTGCCCTCGGTGGCGTCCTCGTAGGCGAACAGCACCACGGAGCGCGAGGCCCGGGCGGCCTTGACGGCCTCGGCGAGGTCGGCGGCGCGGCTGGCCCGCGTGGTGTGGCGCAGCCGGAAGCGCTGGCCCGCGGCCCCGCCCTCGGCGGCGACGGAGAGCCGGTGGGTGCCGGCCTTCAGGGCAAGGGTGTGACGGCGGACGGCGAGGCCGTCGGGCGCGGTGCCGAGCAGTCCGCCCGCGTACCGCTCGGCGACGCCCTGCCGTACGGGGAACAGCGGTTCGTCGTCGACGCGCACGTCGGGCCGTTTGCCGCTGTAGTGGACGAGCACGGTCCACTCGTCGTCCTCGGCGAGGGTGAACTCCGCCTGGTGGCTGAAGCCGCGCCCCGCCTTCACCGTGCGGTTCTCCAGGTCGGCGGGCGGGGTGAGCAGGCCGCCGGGCAGCGGCTTGCCGTAGACGTCCTCGCCGAGGGCGTAGCGGACGGTGGCCGTGCGCCCGGCCCGCTCACGGATCGCCGTGTACGGGCTGACGGCCCGTTCGGGCACCACCTGGGCGCTGCCGCCGCCGCCGACGAAGGGCACCCCGCCGGTGGGTCCGACGACGGCGACGGAGCGGGCGGCGGCGTCGGCCAGGGGCAGCGTGCCCTGCTCGTTGCGGAGCAGGACGGCCCCGGCGACGGCGACCCTGCGGGCGAGCCGGGCGCCGGCGGCCGCGTCCCGGGCGGGCCGGGCGGCGGGGCGGGGGTCGAGCAGACCGAAGCGGTCCATGGTGGTGAGCACGCGGCGCACGGCGAGGTCGACGGCGGTTTCGGCGACCGAGCCGCCGCGGACCGCTTCGCGCAGCGGGGCGCCGAAGTGGGTGCCGCCGGGCATCTCCATGTCGAGTCCGGCGCCCAGGGAGGCGACGGTGCTGTGGGCGGCGTCCCAGTCGGACATCACCCAGCCGTCGAACCCCCAGTCGCCGCGCAGCAGTTCGTCCAGCAGTTGCTTGTGCTCGCACGCCCAGGTGCCGTTGACCTTGTTGTAGGCGCCCATGACGGCGCCGGCTCCGGCGGCGACGGCGGCCTCGAAGCCGCGCAGTTCGGTCTCGCGCAGGGTCTGTTCGGCGGCGACGACGTCGATCGTCTCGCGGGCGCGCTCCTGGTTGTTGAGGGCGAAGTGCTTGACGGTGGCGACCAGTCCCTCGTCCTGGATGCCGCGGACCACCTCGGCGACCAGGTCGGCGGTGAGCTTGGGGTCCTCGGCGAAGGTTTCGAAGTTGCGGCCGGCGAACGGGGTGCGGATGAGGTTGACCATCGGCGAGAGCAGGACGTCCTGGCCCAGTGCCCGGCCCTCGCGGCCCAGGACGCGGCCGTACGCGCGGGCCAGCGCCGGGTCGAAGGCGGAGGCCAGCAGGACGGGCGCGGGCAGGGCGGTGGCCGGCTCGGCCACCCGGACGCCGGCGGATCCGTCGGCCAGCCGCAGCGGGGGGATGCCCAGGCGCGGGACGCCGGGCACGTATCCGGCCTGGCCGAGGGGGGCGGGGTCCCTGGCACCGTGCAGCAGGGCGGTCTTCTCGTCGAGGGTGAGCCGTTCCAGCAGGGCGTCGACGCGCGCGGCGCGGCCGGGTCTGGGGGCCACCGGAGCCTGCGCCGCCCGGGGGGTCGTCCGTACGCCCGCGCCCGGCGGGACGGTGGCCACGCAGCCGCCGGCCCCTGCGGCAGCGGCGGCGAGCAGCCGGAGCGCGGCGCGGCGGGAGAGGGCGGGTCCGGCGGACGCCGTGCGGGCGACGGACCCGGCGTCACCGGCCGCACCGGCTCCGGTCGCGTCGCTGGCCTCGCTCATGGGCGCTCCCTGCAGGTCGGCGGCGGGGGCGGCCCGCACCGGACCGCCCCCCGGCCCACTGTGCGGCCCCGTACGCCCGTGGCCCCGTCAGACGCGCAGACGGGGGCGGCCGGTTCAGCCCTGCGGCGGGCGGCGGGGTGGGCCTGAGGCGCCCCGCCGCTGGTCAGAGCGGTCCGCTTTGACAGCTCCCTGGGGAGAGGGGAGGGTGGAAATGACCCAGATGTCTCATTGGCAAGCAATTGCCGGGAGGTGCATGGAAATGCGCCGGAGGATCATGGCGGCAGTCGTCGCGGGGGCCGCAGGTATGACCCTGGGCCTCATGCCCGTGAGCGGAGCTTTCGCCGCGGACGGACACACAGGCCGGCACTGCTCGGACAACACGCACAACTGGCGCGGCGACAACCGGTCGGACTGGTGCGGGGACGGCGGATACGGCGGCAACGGCTACCGTCATGCCTACTGGAACGACGACGACCGGGGCGGCTACGGCGGCTACGGCGGCAACGGCTGGCACGACGACGACCACGGCGGCTGGGGCGGCTGGGGCGGCTACAACGACGACTGGGACGGCCACGGCGGCGGCTGGGGCGGTCACGGTGGTGACGGCTGGGGCGGCAGCCACGACGACGGCTGGGGCGGCGGCCGGGGCGGCCACGACGGTGGCGGCCACGGCGGCTGGCACTGACCGGCCAACCCGTACGACAGGAGCGTGACCCCGCACCGGGGTCACGCTCCTTCACTGGCCGGGGCCCGGCCCGGCCGCACACAACTCAGGAGTTGGGGCGCAGGGTCCACACGACGGTCATCTCGCCCGTCACGGCCTCGTCCTCGCGCTGGATGGCTATGGCGACCGGGAATTCCGGGCGGCCGCCCGCGTCGAGCTCGGCGACCACCTCGGCCGCGGGGCGGCCCAGGGTGGCGGTGGCCGTGACGACGCCCTTGGCGAGCTTCTTGTAGCCGATCTCGGCCTTGACCGCCAGCGGGACCGCGCGCGAGAGCTGGTCGCCGAAGGCCGCCAGCACGATGGCGCCGCTCGCCGACTCGGCGAGGGTGAACATGGCGCCGGCGTGCGGGCCGCCGACGTGGTTGTGGTAGTCGGGCTGGTCGGGCAGCCGGACGACCGCGCGCTCCGGGGTGGTCTCCAGGAACTCGAGGTTCAGGGTGCGGGCCATCGGCACCGTCGCGGCGAGCAGTTCGCCCACGTTCATCTGATCTGCGCTCATGAAATGCGATGTTACCCGCGAGTAGATGAGCTTGACCAGACCCGACGGGGGACCGGACGTGGCCGCCGCCGCGCGCTCCCACTATCGTTACCGGCCATGTGGCCAGGACAGCAGCAGCAGCCCGGGGGCGAGCAGAACCCGCAGGACGCGCACCAGAACCCGTACCAGCAGCAGCCGGGGCAGCAGCCGAACCCCTACCAGCAGCCGGGGTACGGCCAGCAACAGCCCGGCTACGGATACCCGCAGCAGCAGGGGCACGAGCAGCAGCCGGCCACGCAGCCGTGGGCCCAGCCGCCCATGCCGCCGCAGCCGCCCCACGCGCCCCAGGGCCCCGGGGACGGCGGCAGCTCGGCCTCCACCAAGACCATCGCGATCATCGCGGCCTCGGCCGTGGTGGCCGCCGCGGCCGTCACCGCGGCCTTCGTCCTGACCAAGGACGACGACAAGGGCGACCCGCAGGCCAACGACAAGCCCGAGACGAGCGCCTCCGCACCCGCCTCGACGCCCGCCACCTCCGCCGCCCCGGCCGCCCCGAGCGACAACCCGCGCGCCGGCGGCCAGCTCCAGCCGACGGTCCCCGGCTGGAAGGTGGTCTTCAACCCCAACTACGGCGTGGCCTTCGACGTCCCGCCGGAGTGGGCGGTGGCCTCGTCCGGCCTGTCGACCGGCTACGGCGACGACAAGAAGTCGGACGGCTCCCCGCTGATCATGATGTCGGCACCGGCCTACCTCAAGGAGGACTGGTGCAAGGTCGACTCCGACAAGAACGGCAGGGAGGAGAGCTACCCGCTGGGCACCACCGGCACCAAGGGCGGCCAGGGCGGCACGGACACCGCCTCGAACTCCCGTGACAACGCCGGTTCCTGGGTGTACGCGGCGTACTCGCAGAAGCAGCCCAAGGAAATGGTCAAGATCACGACCCCGAAGGAGTTCACCACCGCCTCCGGGATCAAGGGCCACACCGCCACCGCCACCGTGAACGGGCTGCCCAAGACCCACAAGTGCTCGGTCACCGACGCCAAGTCGGTCTCCTTCAGCTTCCGCAACGCCAAGGGCGACTTCGCGAACTGGGTGATGTTCGGTCCGACCGGCGTCGCCGAGGAGATCAAGCCCGAGGTCTACGAGAAGGTCATGGGCTCGATCCGGCTCTCCGGCTGAGCGCCGGCGCCGCCCTTTTCCCGCCCGGGCCGGAAACCGGTTTGGATTCCCGGCCCGGGGCGGGGATAGTCCCTGGGTGAAACCTCCTGCCCCGGCCCTGCGCAGCCGCCTCGCCCGCCGCCGCCCCGCCTGGGCGGGACGCAACTACAGCCTGCTGACGGGCGCCGCCGTGGTCACCAACCTCGGCAGCCACGGCGCGCTCATCGCCGCCGCCTTCGCCGTCCTGGAGACGGGCGGATCCAGCGGTGACGTCGGTCTCGTCGCGGCCGCGCGCACGCTCCCGCTCGTCCTCTTCCTCCTCGTCGGCGGGGCGCTCGCCGACCGGCTGCCGCGTCACCGCGTGATGGTGGCCGCCAACGCCCTCAACTGTGTGTCCCAGGCCGCCTTCGCCGCGCTGGTCCTGCTGGGCGAGCCGCGGCTGTGGCAGATGATGCTGCTGACCGCGCTGTGCGGCACCGGCACCGCCTTCTTCAACCCGGCCGCCGAGGGCATGCTGCTCTCCAGCGTCTCGGGCGAGCACGCCAACCGCGCCTTCGCGCTCTTCCGGATGGCCATGAACGGCGCCGGCATCGGCGGCGCCGCGCTCGGCGGGGCCATGGTCGCCGCGCTCGGGCCCGGCTGGGTCCTCGCCGTCGACGCGGCCGCCTTCGCCGTCGCGGGCGCGCTGCGGGCCTTCCTCGACGTCGGTGACGCCGCCGCGCGGGCGCCCGGCGGCGGGCTGCTGGCCGATCTGCGCGAGGGCTGGGCGGAATTCCGCAGCCGGCCGTGGCTGTGGGGCATCGTGCTGCAGTTCTCCGTCGTGGTCGCCGTCGTCGGCGCGGCCGAGGCGGTCTACGGTCCGCTGGTCGCCCGGGACCACCTGGGCGGGCCCGCGCCCTGGGGCTACGCGATGGGCGCCTTCGGCCTGGGCACCCTCGGCGGCGCACTGCTGATGATGCGCTGGAAGCCGCGCCGGCTGCTGCTGGTGGGCACGCTGTGCGTGTTCCCGCTGGCCCTGCCCTCGGCGGCGCTGGCCGTTCCGCTGCCCGCGTGGGGGCTGTGCGCGGTCATGTTCCTGACCGGCACGGCGATCGAAGTGTTCGGCGTGAACTGGATGACGACGCTGCACCAGGAGATCCCGGAGGACAAGTTCTCCCGGGTCTCCGCGTACGACTGGTTCGGGTCGGTGTCGATGCTCCCGCTGGCCACCGCGCTGGCCGGCCCGGCCGAGTCCGCCTTCGGCCGCTCCGGCGCGCTGTGGGGCTGCGCGGGGCTGGTGGTGCTGGCCACGGCGCTGGTGCTGCTCGTCCCCGACGTACGGCGGATCACGCGCCGCCCCGTGCACCCCACGACGAGCCCGGTCAAGGAAGCTCACCTGCCCGCCGAGGTCACCCCACGCTGAACGCTCCGGACGGCGGCCGCGGCGACGGTGCGGCGTCCACGTCGGCCACCGGCCTGGCGTCGCCGATGAGCCGCGTCAGCGCCGGGCCCTCGACCACGCGGGCCGGGAAGGCGTCACCGGCGCAGCGCCGCGCGAGCTCCGCGGTGGGCAGCCCGGCGTCAGAGGCCAGCAGCACCACGTTGCCGAAGCGGCGGCCGCGCAGCACCGAGGGCTCGGCGAGCAGGGCGAGCTCGGCGAACTGGGCGCGGAAGCCCGCCAGCTGGGCGCGCAGGAACCCGAAGGGGGCGCCGTCGGCGAGGTTGGCGGCGTAGAGGCCACCGGGCCGCAGCACCCGGGCCGCCTCGCGCGCGTACTCCACCGACGTCAGCGCGGCGGGCACCCGCGAGCCGCCGAAGACGTCGGCGATCAGCACGTCGGCGGCGGCCGCGGGCGCCTGTTCCAGCCAGCTCCGGGCGTCGGCGGCGTGCAGGGCCACGTCGGCGCCGGCCGGCAGCGGCAGGTGTGCGGCGACGAGATCGAGCAGCGCCCCGTCGAACTCGACGACCTGCTGGCGCGAGCCCGGCCGGGTGGCGGCGGCGTAACGGGGCAGGGTCAGCGCTCCCCCGCCCAGGTGGAGCAGGTCCAGCGGGACGCCGGGATCCGCCGCGCAGTCCAGCACGTGCGCGAGCCGGCGGACGTACTCGAACTCCAGGTGTTCGGGGTCGTCGAGGTCGACGTACGACTGCGGGGCGCCGTCGACCGTCAGCAGCCAGGCCCGCTCCCGGTCCACGTCCGGCATCAGCTTGGCGATGCCCTGGTCCACGTCCCGGACCACCGGGATCAGCTCGTCACTCACCCCACCATTCTCCGCCGCCCGCCACCGGGCCACGGACCCGTCCCCCGAAGACCCCAGGCCCGGCGCCCGGCGCCCGGGGCCGGGGACCGCGGGTCCGGGAACCCGGAGGCCAGAGGCCCGCACGCCCAGGGGCCGCAGGCCGGCATGCCCGGGGGCCGCAGGCACGCAAGGCGCCGGGCGGGGGCTCGGGGGCTCGGGAACCCTGGGCCCGGGGCCCCGGAGGGTCGGCGCCCGGGGGTCAGGGGGACCAGATGCGGGCTACCTCGGCCGCGTGGGCCGGGGCCTGGGCCAGGCCTGCGCGGGCCGCCGGGGCGCGCCGTGCCGGGTCCAGCACATTGCGCCCGAAGGCCTGGCGCGCCTGCCGGGACGGGTGGATCACGGCCACCTCCGCGCCCGCCGCGCGCAGCGCCGCGGCCTGTGTCAGCGGTGCGGGGATGTGGCCGGCGCCCAGCGTCATCGGGGCGATGATCACCACACGCCGGTAGCCGGCCGCGAGGTCGGCGTTGGCACTGGAGCGGATGCCGCCGTCGATGTAGCGGCGCTCGCCCACGGTGGCCGGCGGCCACACCCGCGGCACCGCGCAGCTGGCGCAGACCGCGTCGACCAGCTGGGCCCCGCTCTCCCGGTCGAAGGCCTTGAGCTCACCGGTCAGGGCGTCCACGGCGGTGACCACCAGGCGCCGCTCGGGCCACTCGTGCGAGACCAGGCGCGCCGCCAGCACGGTGCGCCGCGCCGCCTCGTCGCCGGTGTCCGCGGCCAGCGCGAGCGCGCCGATCCGGCGCCGGTAGCCGCGCGCGTCCGCGGAGCGCAGCATGGTCAGGGCGTAACGGGCGAGGACACCGGCGCCCAGGCGCGCCACGTCCTCGCCGGCCGGGTCGGCGAGCTGGCGCTCGTACAGCTCGCGCGGGCCGAGCAGCCCGGAGGTGAGCTGCGCGCCGACGACGGAGCCGGCGGAGGTGCCGACGACGAGGTCGGCGCCGGACAGGTCCACGCCCGCCTCGGCGAGGCCGCACAGGATCCCGGACTCCCATCCGATGCCGGTCAGTCCCCCGCCGCCGAGCACCAGTGCCCGCTCGCCGCCGCCCGTCGCCGCCATCGCCGCCCCCGTCCTGGAAATGTGTGGTGACGGCAGTGTGGCAGTGCCGCACTGCCGTCACCAGGCCGGGGCCGGCGCCGGGGCCGGGGCCGGGGCGCGGGCGGCGCCCTCAGCCGAGGACGGTGGTCACCGTGCCCGCGCCGACCGTGCGCCCGCCCTCGCGGATCGCGAAGCCGAGCCCGGCCTCCAGCGGGACGTCCCGGCCGAGCTCCACGGTCATGGTGACCGTCTCGCCGGGCCGGGCGACCGCGCGGTCGCCGAGGTCCACATCGCCGACGACGTCCGCCGTGCGTACGTAGAACTGCGGGCGGTAGCCGGAGGTCAGCGGTGTGCTGCGGCCGCCCTCGCGGGCGGAGAGCACGTACACCCGGGCGGTGAACCGGCGGCTGGGGGTGACACTGCCGGGTGCGGCGACCACGTGGCCGCGGCGCGCCTGCTCGCGGTGCAGCCCGCGCAGCAGCAGCGCCACGTTGTCGCCCGCCTCGGCGGACTCCATCGGCTTGCCGAAGGTCTCCAGGCCCGTCACGACCGTCTCCACCGGCTCGCCCTCGCCGCCGAGCAGCGCGATCCGGTCGCCGAGGGCCACCCGGCCGCGCTCGACGGCTCCGGTGACGACCGTGCCGCGGCCGGTGATGGTCAGTACGTTCTCGACCGGCAGCAGGAACGGGGCGTCCGTGTAGCGCACCGGCATGGGTACGTACGTGTCCACCGCGTCCAGCAGCGCGCCGATCGCCGCGGTCCACCGTGGGTCGCCCTCCAGCGCCCTCAGCCCGGAGACCCGGATGACGGGCACGCTGTCACCGCCGTAGCCGTGCTGCGCGAGCAGGTCGCGGACCTCGAGCTCGACGAGGTCGGTGAGCTCGGGGTCGCCGGCGTCGGCCTTGTTGAGGGCGACGACGATGTGCTCCACGCCCACCTGCCGCGCGAGCAGCACGTGCTCGGCGGTCTGCGGCATGACGCCGTCGAGCGCGGAGACGACGAGGATCGCCCCGTCGAGCTGGGCGGCGCCGGTGACCATGTTCTTGACGTAGTCGGCGTGCCCGGGCATGTCCACGTGGGCGTAGTGGCGGGTGTCGGTCTCGTACTCGACGTGGGCGAGGTTGATGGTGATGCCGCGCCGGGCCTCCTCCGGCGCCCGGTCGATGCGGTCGAAGGGCACGAAGGCGGCGCCGCCGCGCTCGGCGAGGACCTTGGTGATGGCGGCGGTCAGGGTCGTCTTGCCGTGGTCGACGTGACCCATGGTGCCGATGTTGAGGTGCGGCTTGGTGCGCACGAAGGCCGTCTTGGCCATGATCTCTTCCCGTTGATGTGCGACGCGTGACACGTCGTGTTCGTGACGTGAACGGGACCCCTGCGTCGGACCGACCCTCCCCCTGCGGGGTCCGCCGGACTGTCCGGGAAGGGTCAGCTTCGTGCGCCGTCGAACGCATCGATCAGGAAGACGGCAGCCTTCGGCGCGTCCGCGACTGCGGACGGCGCTGCGGGGAAGGCGTACCGGGACATGGGGCCGATGGTGCCAGCCGGCCCGCGGTCGCGTCGAGCGAATTACCCCGGCACCGGGCTGCGGCCCACGACCACGGCTCCGGTGCACGAGAGCGGCTTCGGCCGGATGAGACCCAGATGACGGCGCGATGCCGGATACGTCGGTTAGTCTCCCCGGATGTCCCTCCTCCTCACGCCGTGGACGCGGCTGTCGCTGCTCGTCGTGCTGCTCGTCGCGGCCGGCGGGTGCGTCCTGCTCTACGAGCCCCAGCGGCTGCTGTCGCAAGGGTGGACCCCCGGCGTGCCGGCCGGCGTCGCGGCCGTGCTCTACGCGCTCGTGTACGGGCTGTGCACGGCCGCGCTCGTGCCGCGGCCGCTGCTGAACCTGGGCGCGGGGGCGGTGTTCGGGACGACCCTGGGGCTGCCGGCCGCGCTCGCGGGGACCGTGCTCGGCGCGGGCATCGCGTTCGGACTGGGCCGGGCCCTGGGCCAGGACGCGCTGCGGCCGCTGCTGAAGGGTCGGCGCTTGCTGGAGGCGGCCGACGGACAGCTCAGCCGCCACGGGTTCCGGTCGATGCTGGCGGTGCGGATCTTCCCCGGAGTGCCCTTCCAGGTGGCCAACTACTGCGCCGCGGTGTCCCGGTGCCGGCTGCTGCCGTTCCTGCTCGCGACCGCGCTCGGTACCATCCCCAACACGGCCGCGTACGTGGTCGCGGGGGCCAACGCCGCCTCCCCGACCTCGCCCGTCTTCCTCGTCTCGTTCGGCTTCATCGCCGTCTCCCTGCTCCTCGCGGGGACGGTCGCCTGGCGCAAGCGGCACCGTGTCCGGGAGTCGTTGGACGTTCAAGGGACCCCTGTGGTCAGCGGTGCCTCGCACGGGCCCTAGCATCGGACCCGAACTGCCCGACGATCACAAGGACGAGCGCACCCCGACATGAGCTGGTTCGAATCTCTAATCCTCGGTCTCGTCCAGGGGCTTACGGAGTTCCTCCCGATCTCCTCGAGCGCCCACCTGCGGCTGACCGCGGCGTTCGCCAACTGGGAGGACCCGGGGGCGGCCTTCACCGCGATCACGCAGATCGGGACCGAGGCCGCGGTGCTGATCTACTTCCGCAAGGACATCGCCCGGATCATCTCCGCCTGGTTCCGCTCGCTCACGAACAAGTCGCTGCGCTCGGACCACGACGCCCAGATGGGCTGGCTGGTCATCGTCGGCTCGATCCCGATCGGTGTCCTCGGCATCACGCTCAAGGACGCCATCGAGGGCCCGTTCCGCGACCTGCGCCTGATCGCCACCATGCTGATCGTGATGGGCATCGTGCTCGGCATCGCCGACCGGCTGGCGGCCCGCGACGAGGCCGGCGGCCGGCACCGGGCGATCCGGGAGCGCAAGACGCTCAAGGAGCTGGGCGTCCGGGACGGTCTGATCTTCGGTCTCTGCCAGGCCATGGCGCTGATCCCGGGTGTGTCCCGGTCGGGTGCGACGATCTCCGGCGGTCTGCTGATGGGCTACACCCGTGAGGCGGCTGCCCGCTACTCCTTCCTTCTGGCCATTCCGGCCGTGCTGGCCTCGGGCCTGTTCGAGCTGAAGGACGCGAGCGAGGGGCACGTGTCCTGGGGGCCGACGATCTTCGCGACGGTGATCGCCTTCTTCGTCGGTTACGCCGTGATCGCGTGGTTCATGAAGTTCATCACCACCAAGAGCTTCATGCCGTTCGTGATCTACCGGATCCTGCTGGGCATCGTGCTGTTCGCCCTGGTCGGCACCGACGTGCTGAGCCCCCACGCGGGCGAGTCCGGACACTGATCCACGGCGCGCCCGGCGCGCCCGGACGACGACGCGAGGGCCGCACGGGAACGTTCCCGTGCGGCCCTCGCGTCGTTGTGCCTGAGGAGAACTGAAGGGCGATGAAACAGGGGGTGCCCCATGGGGCGAGTGGTGCTGGAGCGTTTTCCGGCGGGCAGTCCGAGGGGGAGCTGGCCGGCCGAGGAGTACGCGGCGCAGCGGATGCGCGAGGGGGTGCCGGCCGAGGTGGTGATGGACCTGGCCACGGACGCGTTCCTGGTCGTCGTACGGCAGCGGGAGGCCGTTTCCGGCCACTGAGCGCCCGCCCGCCGGATCCCGTGCCCGCACGCCCCTTGGCCTCGCGGGTCCGCTGACCCACACTGACCCGATGACGCAGCGTGTGGATCTCGCGACGGTAATGGACCGGATGGCGATCGACGCCGTGGTCACCGGGTACGCGCTCGCCGTGGACGACGGGGACTGGGAGGCGTACCGGGCGCTGTTCACCCCCGCCGGGCGCGCCGACTACACCTCGGCGGGCGGCATCGAGGGGCCCGCGGGCGAGGTCGCCGTATGGCTGGCGCAGACCATGGAACTGTTCCCGGTGCGCCAGCACCTGATCTGCAACCGGCTCGTCGAGCTGGAGGACGACGCGGGCGGGCCGGGCGACCGGGCGCGGGTGCGCGCGGACTTCGTCAATCCGATGCGGCTGGCGGGCACCGACTTCGACGGGAGCGTGACCACCCCCAATTTCGTGGCCGCCGGACGGTACGCCTTCGCGCTCGCCCGTACCCCCGACGGCTGGCGGCTCACCGGTGTGACGGTCCACGAGAAGTGGCGGCACATGTCGGCCTGAAGCAGGGTGGGACCGGGCCACACTGGAGGGGAGGCGTCAGATGCAGTCCGACCGGACCCGGTGGTGGTGGCGTGCCGGTGCGGCGCCGGCCGCCGGCGCGCTGCCGGCGCTCGCCTTCCCGGCGCCCGCCCTGTGGTGGTGGGCGTACGTCGCCCTGGTGCCCTGGATGCTGCTGCTGCGGACGGCGCCGAGCGGACGGCGGGCGGCCCTGGAGGGCTGGCTCGGCGGCCTCGGCCTGATCCTGGCGGTCCACCACTGGCTGCTGCCCAGCCTGCACGTGTTCCTGCTGCCGCTGGCCGCGCTGCTGGGGCTGCTGTGGATCCCCTGGGCGCTGCTGGTGCGGCGGCTGCTGGGCGGGGTGCCGCCGCCCGGCCGGGCCGCGGCCGCGCTGGTCCTCGTACCGGCGGGGTGGCTGCTGCCGGAGCTGGCGCGGTCCTGGCAGGGGCTGGGCGGGCCGTGGGGGCTGCTGGGGGCCAGCCAGTGGCAGGTCCCGGCGGCGCTGCGGGTGGCGTCCGTGGGCGGGGTGTGGCTGGTGAGCCTGCTAGTGGTGGCGGTGAACTGTGCGGTGGTGATGCTGGTCGCCGTACGCCCGGCCCGGGCCCCGGCGCTGGCCGGGCTGACGGGGTGCGCGGTGCTGACGGCGGCGGTGTGGTGGTGGGCGCCGCAGCCCGAGGTGTCGGGCGGGCTGCGGGTTGCGGTCGTCCAGCCCGGCCTGGTGGCGGGTCCGCAGAGCGTGGAGCGGCGCTTCGAGATCGGGGAGCGGCTGACCCGGGAGCTGGCGGGGCAGCGCCCGGACCTGGTGGTGTGGGGCGAGTCCAGCGTGGGGGCGGACCTGGCGGCACGCCCGGACCTGGCGCGGCGGCTGGCGGCGCTCTCGGCGGAGGTGTCGGCTCCGCTGCTGGTCAATGTGGACGCGCGCCGCTCGGACCGGCCGGGGATATACAAGTCCTCCGTGCTCGTCGGCCCGCAGGGCCCGACCGGTGACCGGTACGACAAGATGCGCCTGGTCCCCTTCGGCGAGTACATACCGGCGCGCGCGGCGCTCGGCTGGGTGACCTCGGTCGGCAAGGCGGCGGGCGAGGACCGCCACCGCGGCGAGACCCCCGTGCTGATGACCCTGCCGGGGGGTGGGCCGGGGCGGATCGGCCCGCTGGTCTGTTTCGAATCGGCCTTCCCCGACATGAGCCGGCACCTCGTGCGCGAGGGCGCCGACCTGCTGGTCGCGCAGTCGGCGACGTCCACCTTCCAGAACAGCTGGGCGCCCGCCCAGCACGCCTCCCTGGCGGCGCTGCGGGCCGCCGAGAACGGCCGCCCGATGGTCCATGCCACCCTCACCGGCACCAGCGCCGTGTACGGTCCCGCGGGCGAGCGCCTGGCGGCCCCGCTGGCCGCCTCGGCGAGCACGGCGGCCGTGTACGACGTGCCGCTGGCGCACGGCACCACGCTCTACACCCGCTTCGGCGACTGGCCGGTGGCCGCCGCCCTGGCGGCACTGGCCGGCTACGGCGCGTACCGCTGGGCGGGGGCGGCGGGGGCGGCCGGGGCGGCGCGCCGGCTCAGGAAGCCTGCTCCAGCGCCGTCAGCACGATCCGCTCGCACAGCTCGTGGCTGGCCAGCGCGTCCCGGGCGCTGAGCACCTTGCCCACCTGCACGGCCTCCAGGAAGTGGTCCACGGCCTGCTCGATCCCGCGCTGGCGGGCGACCGGCACCCAGTCCCCGCGCCGCCGTACCGTCGGCTGGCCCTTGTGGTCGATGACCTCGGCCAGGTTGACGACCTGCCGCTTGGAGTCCTGCCCGGCGACCTCCAGGATCTCCTCGGTGGAGCCGGAGAGCCGGTTCATGATCCCCAGCGCCGTGAAGCCGTCGCCGGACATCTGGAGCACCACCTGCTCCATGAGTCCCTCGCGCACCCGGGCGCGTACGTCGATGTGGTCGGCCTCGCCGGGCAGCAGGAAGCGCAGGGTGTCGACGACGTGGATGAAGTCGTCCAGCACCAGCGTGCGCGGGTCCTCGGGCAGCCCGACCCGGTTCTTCTGCATCACGATCAGTTCGCGCGGATGGTCGGCGCACTGGGCGTAGCCGGGCGCGTGGCGGCGGTTGAAGCCGACGGCGAGGCTGACGCCGCGCTCCTCCGCCAGCTCCACCAGCCGCCGCGACTCGGCGAACTCGTAGGCCAGCGGCTTGTCCACGTAGGTCGCGACGCCCGCCTCCAGCAGCCGCGAGACGATCTCGGGGTGGGCGGGGGTGGGCGCGTGCACGAACGCCGCGTCCGGGCGCCGCTCCAGCAGCGCGTCGAGGTCGGCGTGCCGGCGGTCGGCCGGGATGTGGTGGAGCTCGCCGATCCGCTCCAGCGTGGCGGGGGTGCGGGTCTGCAGGTGCAGTTCGACACCCGCGCGGGCCGTGAGGACGGGCAGGTACGCCTTCTGCGCGATGTCACCGAGTCCGATGCAAGCGACCTTCACCGAAAGCCTCCCCGAGGGTGCGTGCGACTGCCGGGTGACAGCTTAATCCCTGGTGGGCGCAGCCGCGTTCGACGAGGATGGCGTCCATGACGTCATCCGAGACCACGGTCACGACCGTACGCACCGAGCCCTCCACCACCGCCGCCGAGCGGGAGATGCTGGAGGGCTGGCTCGACTACCACCGGGCCACGCTCGCCCTGAAGTGCGAGGGCCTGACCGAGGAACAGCTGCGGCGGGCCTCGCTGCCGCCGTCGGAGCTGACCCTGCTGGGGCTCGTACGGCATCTCGCGGAGGTCGAGCGGTGGTGGTTCCGCCAGGTCACCCACGGCGCCGAACTGCCCGATCTGTACTGCACCGAGGCCGACCGGGACGGCGACTTCCACTTCGGGGCGGCGGACACGTTCGCCGAGGCGCGCGAGACGTGGGAGCGGGAGATCGAACTGGCCCGGCAGGCCGCGGCCGGCCGCTCGCTGGACGAGGTCTCCGTACGCCGCAGCCGCACCGGCGAGCACTTCAGCCTCCGCTGGGTGTACACGCACATGATCGAGGAGTACGCGCGCCACAACGGGCACGCGGACCTGCTGCGCGAGCAGATCGACGGGGCAACCGGCGAGTAGCCGTCACTCATGCGGGGTGAATATGGCCTCCGGGTTTTCGCAACCGGCTCCTGGCACAGCAGAGTTGCGCGAGTGCATTCATCCCGAACCACGACAACCCTGCTGCTCGGAGTCGCCGCGGCCGTCTCGGCCGTCTCCGGTTGTGTGAACGTGACCCCGGCTTCGCTCCAGCCGGCGGCGGCCCCGTCGGCGCAGCCGCCGCAGCACGCCCCGCGGGGCGGCGGGGCCGCGCCGGTGGTCGTCCAGGCGCCCGCCCTGGAGGCCCTGGAGGCCGCTCCGGAGCGTGCCCCGGCCGCCGCGCCGGGCGTGCCGGCGCGCACCGGGCGCGAGGCGGCCCGGCCGCAGGAGCACGCCCCCGTGCCCGAGGAGGTCCCGCCGTCGGTGCCGGACGTCGTCGCGGAGCCCGGAGCGAGCGCCGCTCCCCCGGGCGAGCGGCGCCGGCGCGGCGGCCGGCACGACCGACAGGACGGCGAGGTGCCGCGCCGGCTGATCCAGAAACTGCCGGTGCGCCCGGCCGACGTGTGCGCGCTGGGCCGCAAGCACGGCTCGTGGAGCCCGGACAGCCCCGAGGCCCGCATCTGCGCGCACGTGCGGGAGGACTGAGCCCGGCGCCCCGCCCCTCCCCCGGACACCCGCTACGGGTGCTGCCCCGGGAAGGGGCCCGGGCGCGGGTCCTCGCCCGGCCCGGCGGCCAGCTGCCGCTCCAGCCGGGCGAGGGCCGCCCGTACGCCGTCGCCGTAGCCGTCGTCGGGCAGGGCCGCGGTGGCGGCGCGGGCGCGGGCCAGGTGGATCCGGGCCGCCTCCGGCCGCTGGAGCTTGAGGTAGTCGGCGGCCAGGTTCAGGTGCAGGGACGGGTAGAAGGCGCGTACGGCCACGGGAGGCTCGTACGGCTCGGGGCGCGCCGCCGGAAACGCTCCCCGCGTCTCTCCGGCGCCCGCGGCCGCGTCGCCGCCCTCCGCCCCGTCGCCCGCCGCCCCGTCGTCCAGTTCCCGGGCGAGCCCCTCGGCGGCGGTCAGCGCGCGCAGGTCCCAGGCCAGTTCGTCGACGGGGTCGTCCTGGGCGTCGGCCATGTAGTGGGCCAGGGTGCAGCGGTGCAGCGCGGCTCCGTCCTCGCCGATCTCGGCCCAGATCGCGCCGAGGCGGTTGCGGGCCTCCTCACGGTCGCCGGCGTGCAGCAGGATGACCGCCTGGCCGATCCTGGTCATGACGGCGTCCTCCGACGCCTCCCGCTGCTGCTCCCTCAATGCGGCCTCCGGTTGCGTCCGCCGGACCCCGTCCGGTCCGGTCCGATCATCAAGACGCTAGCCGGAGGCACCGGCATTGCCGCGCAAGGCGCGGTGCGGCGTCAGCCCAGGTCCGGGATCGTCCAGTCGATCGGCTCATGCCCCTGGGCGGCCACGGCCTCGTTGATCTGCGTGAAGGGCCGGGAGCCGAAGAACTTCTTCGCCGACAGCGGGGAGGGGTGGGCGCCCTTGACGACGACGTGGCGGCTCTCGTCGATCAGGGGCAGCTTCTTCTGCGCGTACGCGCCCCACAGCACGAAGACGGCCGGGTCCGGGCGCCCCGCCACGGCACGGATCACCGCGTCGGTGAACTTCTCCCAGCCCTTGCCCTTGTGCGAGTTGGGCTCGGCCTCGCGCACCGTGAGCACCGCGTTGAGCAGCAGGACGCCCTGCTCGGCCCACGGCATCAGGTACCCGTTGTCGGGGATGGGCGTGCCGAGCTCGGCGTGCATCTCCTTGTAGATGTTGCGCAGGGACGGCGGGGTCTTGACCCCGGGCCGCACCGAGAAGCACAGGCCGTGCCCCTGGCCCGCGCCGTGGTAGGGGTCCTGGCCGAGCACCAGCACCTTCACCTTGTCGAAGGGGGTCGCCTCCAGGGCCGCGAAGACCTGCTCGCGGGGCGGGTAGACCGGCCCGTTCGCCCGTTCCTTCTCGACGAACTCGGTGAGCTCCTTGAAGTAGGGCTGCTCCAGCTCCCCACCGAGGACGGGGAGCCAGGACTCGGGCAGCATCTGGGTCACGTCGACAACCTCCGGTACGTGTTCGTGCAACTGCTCCGAACCTACCGGGCACCACTGACAACGGCACCGTCCGGCCCCGCGGGGCCGGCCGACGGGACCGCTACCAGCTGGTCTTGCGGTACAGCTCCCACATCTGCATGGCCGTCTGCGGGTCCAGGGCCCGCTCCGCGCCGGCGATGTCGTCGCGCGCGCCGACGTACAGCTTGCCCTGCCACAGCGGGAGCAGCCGGACGTCCTCGGCGAAGATCGCCTGCGCCCGCTCGAACTCGCGGGCGACGACCGAGCGGTCGCCCTCGCGGCGGGACTTGGGCAGCAGGTCGGTGAGGATCTCCGTGTTCAAGTACGGGGTACCGACCGCGTTCTCCTGGCCCACGAACGGCGCGATGAAGTTGTCGGGGTCCGGGAAGTCGGGGAACCAGCCACGGCCGAAGACCGGGTACTCGCCGTTCTTGTAGCCCTCCTGGTAGGCCTTCCAGGGCTGGTTGCGCAGGGTGATCCGGAACAGGCCGCTCTCGTCGAGCTGGCGCTTGAGCTCGGTGAACTCGGCCGCCGTGGAGGCGCCGTACCGGTCGGTGGTGTACCAGAAGGTCAGGTCCACCGGCTGGGTGATCCCGGCGTCCTTGAGGATCTTCCGTGCCTTGACGACGTCGGGGGTGCCGAAGCGGTCGTAGAACGGCGTCTTGTGGCCGGCGACGCCCTTGGGGACCATCGAGTACAGCGGCTCGGCGGTGCCCTGGTAGACCTTCGAGACGATCGCGCCGCGGTCGACGACCTGGGCGATCGCCTGGCGGACCGCCGGCTTGTTGACGGCCGGGTCCTTGGGGTTGAAGACCAGGTAGCGGATCTCGGCGCCGACGTTCTCGACGACCTGGACGCCCTGGGCGTTCGAGGCGGGGCTCTGGAGGTCCTTGATCTCCGCGGCCGACAGGCCACGGTAGGTGGCGTCGAGCTGCTTTTCCTTGAGCGCGCCGACCATCTTCGCGGAGTCCGTGAAGTAGCGGATGGTGACGGCGTCGTTACGGCGCTGCGCGAAGCCCTGGTAGTCGTCGTAGCGGCCGAGGACGGCCTCGTCGCCCTCCTTGTAGGAGTCCAGGACGTACGGGCCGGAGCCGGTCACCTTGCCGTCCGCGCGGACCCGGTCGGTCGGGTACTCCTTGGGCGCCACGAGCGAGGCGGCAGGCGAGCCGAGGACGAAGGGGAAGGTCGCGTCGGGCGTCTTCAGGTGGAAGACGACGACCAGCGGCTCGGGGGTCTCGATCTTCTCCAGGCTGCCGAAGAGGTCCTTGGGGCCGACCTTGGAGCCGATGGTGCGGATCCGGTCGATGGAGTGCTTGACGGCCTTGGCGTCGAGGGGCTCGCCGTTGGAGAACTTCAGGCCCTTCTTCAGCGTGCACCGGTAGGACTCGTTCGCGGCGTCGGTGAACTCGCAGCTCTGGGCCGCGTCGGGCTGCGGCTTGGTGCTTCCGGTCGGAAAGGCGAGAAGGGTTTGGTAAATGTTCCGGTACAGCTCCCAGGAACCGTCCCAGGCCGCGGCGGGATCGAGGGTGCTCGGCGCGCTGGTGGTGCCCACGACTATGGGCTTCGCGTCCTTTCCGGCATCGTCCGAAAGCAGCCCGCAGCCGGCGAGCAGGGATATGGACGCAAGGGCTGCAAGTGTCTGCAGGCATCTGGTCCGGTTGAACACGTGCACGCTCCTCGATCAGCCAGGGGTGCGGCAGACCCTACCGCAGTGCCCCACGAATCCAATGGGGTGGTTCCGTGAGGCACTTGACCGGTTCCGTGCATATTAGGGCTGCATTTGGCACCTCAATGCACCCTTTTGTGTCCGATTATCGGTCACCCGACTCCGGCATTGAGAAAGATTCCGCCGTCGACCACCAGAGTTTGCCCGGTGATCCATTCCGCTTGCGCCGAAGTGAGAAATGCCGCAGCTCCTCCGATGTCCGCCGGAACGCCCAGCCGGCCCAGCGGGTAGGCGGCGGCCGCCTCCGCCTCGCGGCCCTCGTAGAGCGACTGCGCGAACTTGGTCTTGACCACGGCGGGGGCGATCGCGTTGACCCGCACCCCGGGCGCCATCTCGTGGGCGAGCTGGAGGGTCAGGTTGATCATGGCTGCCTTGCTCATCCCGTACGCCCCGATGAAGGGCGAGGCGGAGACGCCGGCGATGGACGCGATGTTCACGATCGCGCCGCCGTTGTCCTTCTGCCAGGCGTGCCAGGTGCGCTGCGCGAAGCCGAGCGCGGAGATCACGTTGGTCTCGAAGACCTTGCGGGCCACGCCGAGGTCCAGGTCCGCCAGGGGGCCGAAGACCGGGTTGGTGCCCGCGTTGTTGATCAGGAAGTCCACCCGGCCGAAGGCCTCCATCGTGCCCGCGACGGCGGCCTCCTGGTGGACCTCGTCGTGCGCCTTGCCGGCGATGCCGATGACCCGGTCGGCGCCGAGCTGCTCGACGGCCTCCTTGAGCGTGTCCTCGTTGCGCCCGGTGATGCAGACCCGGTCGCCGCGCGCGACCAGGGCCTCGGCCACGCCGTAGCCGATGCCCCGGCTGCCGCCGGTGATCAGCGCGACCTTGCCGCTGTCGGTGCCTTCGTACGCCATGACGTACGCCCTCCCCTTCGTCAGTTGAGCGGGCCGCCGGCCACGTACAGGACCTGGCCGGAGACGAAGCCGGTGTCGTCGCCGGTGAAGAAGGCGATGGCGCCCGCGACGTCCTCGGGGCGGCCGACCCGCTGGACCGGGATCTGGGTGGCGGCCGCGGCCTGGAAGTCCTCGAAGTCCATGCCGACGCGGGCGGCGGTGGCGGCCGTCATCTCCGTGGCGATGAAGCCGGGGGCGACGGCGTTGGCGGTGACGCCGAACTTGCCGAGCTCGATGGCCAGGGTCTTGGTGAAGCCCTGCAGGCCCGCCTTGGCGGCGGAGTAGTTGAGCTGCCCGCGGTTGCCGAGCGCGGAGCTGCTGGAGAGGTTGACGATCCGGCCGAACTTGGCGTCCACCATGTGCTTCTGACAGGCCCGCGCCATCAGGAACGCACCGCGCAGGTGCACGTTCATGACGGTGTCCCAGTCGGTGTCGCTCATCTTGAACAGCAGGTTGTCGCGCAGCACGCCCGCGTTGTTGACCAGGATCGTCGGGGCACCGAGGGCGGCCGCGACCCGCTCGACGGCGGCCTCGACCTGCGCGCTGTCCGAGACGTCGCAGCCGATGGCGACGGCCTTGCCGCCAGCCGCCGTGATCGCCTCCACGGTGTCCTTGCAGGCGGCCTCGTCGAGGTCGAGTACGGCGACGGCGCGGCCCTCGGCGGCCAGCCGGACGGCGGTGGCGGCGCCGATGCCCCGGGCCGCCCCGGTCACGATGGCGACGCGCTGCTCGGTGGTGGACATGCTGGTTCTCCTCGCCCTTGGACACGGCCGCCCTGAGGTGAGCAACCGCTTAGTAGCTTCAGCTGAGGAGACGCTAGGAGCCCTGGCACCCGGTGTCAACGGCACCGGGCGGCAGGGCTCCTGAGCCGACCGGTCAGCGGACCAGCAGGTCGAGCAGCCGTTCCACCTCGGCCTCGGGGTCGGCCGTCAGACCGGTGTGGACCGGGCCGGGCTGCACGACCGTGCTGCGCGGCGCGATCAGCCAGCGGAAGCGCCGCCCGGCGTCGTCACCGGCCGCCTGGCCGGCCCGCTCGCCCCCCGCGCACACGCCCTCGACCCCGCGCAGGGCCGCCCGTACGCCGGCCACGTCGGCCTTCGGGTCCAGGGCCAGGAGCTTGGCCTCGTCGAGGTGGACACGGGCGGCGACGTACGAGCGCGCCCGGCAGTAGACGATCACCCCGGCGTTGAAGCACTCGCCCCGCTCCACCCGCGGCACCACGCGCACCAGCGCGTACTCGAACACGTCCCGCTTCGTCACCGGCTGTCGCTCTTCTTCTGGGTCGGGTGGGGCCATTCGGGCAGATGATCGGTGAGCCATCCCGGCGGAGCCTGCGGGGCCCGGGCCGGGGCCTCCAGCGAGATCCGCTCGTGGATCGTGGCGGCGCGCGGCAGCAGTGCCGCCACGTACGCCCGGCGCAGCGCGTCGGTGGAGTCGAAACCGGGCTCGTCGACCAGCCACTCGTCGGGCACGTCGGCGGCGACCTCGGTCAGCAGATCCTCCGTCACCAGCGGCGCCAGCTCGGCGGCGGCCTCGGCGATGCGCGGGCCCACGGGGGCCAGGACGTGGTCGGAGGCGTTGTACGGCTTGGCGGCGGCGGCCGTGGCGGTGGGCCAGTTGTGGTGCCAGATCATGGTGGCGCCGTGGTCGATGAGCCAGAGCTCGCCGTGCCAGACCAGCATGTTGGGGTTGCGCCAGGACCGGTCGACGTTGTTGATCAGCGCGTCGAACCAGACCACCCGGCCGGCCTCGACGGGGTCCACCTGGTAGGCGAGCGGGTCGAATCCGATCGAGCCGGGCAGGTAGTCCATGCCGAGGTTGAGCCCGCCGCTCGCCTTGAGCAGCTCCTGGACCTCCTGATCGGGCTCGGCGAGCCCGATGACGGGGTCCAGCTGGATCTGCACCAGCTCGGGGACGCGCAGCCCCAGCCGCTGGGCCAGGCGCCCGCAGATGACTTCGGCGACCAGCGTCTTGCGGCCCTGACCGGCTCCGGTGAACTTCATGACGTACGTGCCGAGATCGTCGGCCTCGACGATGCCGGGGAGCGAACCGCCCTCGCGCAAGGGCGTGACGTAGCGGGTCGCAATCACTTCGGTCAACATATTCCCAGGCCGTCCCAGGGGCGGGCCGCATCGTCCGAGGCCCGGCCCGCTCGTCTACTCGCGCCACTGTGACCTCGTCAATTTACACCGGGCGCGCGGTCCCGGGGCCGACGGGGCGCACTGCGGTATGACCCACGCCACAGGACGCGTGCGGAACTCGCGCGGCGGCCGTACCGACTCCTGGGCCGTGATGGAAGAACCCCCGCAGTCGATCCCCTCCGCCGGAAGCGGCGCGGCCCCGGGCGCGTTCGCGCCGCCCCTCGCCCTCTGCGGCTTCCTGCTGCTCCTCGCCCTGGTCTTCACCGTGTCGTACGCGGTAGGGACCACCGCGGGGCCGGTCGCGCCCGGTATGCACGGCCCGGGCCTGAGCGGTGGCGGAGCGGGCGACGACGACACGGGCAGGGGCACGGACAGGGGCACGGACACGGACATGAAGCACGGGCACACGGGCACGGGGACCGGGAGCGGCGGACGGTGAGCACCGGAGGAGTGTCCCGGCCGGCCTCGGACGACCGGCCCCTGCTCGTCACCACGGACCTGACCGTGGGCGGCATGACGTGCGCGGCATGCGTACGGCGGGTGGAGAAGAAGCTGGCGAAGCTCGACGGGGTGACGGCGACCGTCAACCTGGCCACGGGGAGCGCCCGCGTGAGCCATCCGGTGGGCATCCGTCCGCAGGACCTGGTGGCGGCCGTCGTGCAGGCCGGGTACACGGCCGCGCTGCCCGAGCCGGCGAAGCCGCGGCCGCCGGCCGACGGCGCCCCCGCCGGCTCGGCCGGCACCGCCGGCACGGCCGAGGACCTCGGCCGTCAGGACCGCGAACGGCTGCTGGTGACGGCCCTGCTGGCCGTTCCCGTGCTGGTGCTGTCCATGGTGCCCGCCTGGCAGTTCCGCAACTGGCAGTGGCTGTGCTTCGCGCTGGCCGCGCCGGTCGCCGTCTGGAGCGCGTGGCCGTTCCACATCCGGGCGTTGCGCAACCTCCGGCACTCGGCCGCGACCATGGACACCCTGGTGTCCCTGGGCGTGGCCGCCTCCTTCGGCTGGTCCGTGTACGCCCTGTTCCTCGGGGGCGCGGGCGAGCCCGGCATGACGATGCCGCTGCGTCTGCTGCCCGGAGCCTCGGACGGCGTGGCCCACGTCTATCTCGAAGCGGCCGTGGGAGTCCCGCTGTTCGTCCTGGCCGGGCGGTCCCTGGAGGCCCGGGCCCGGCACGGCACGGGCGCCGCCCTGCGGGCGCTGGCCCGGCTCGCCGCCAAGGAGGTCGCCGTCCGGCAGCCCGACGGCACCGAACGGCTGCTCCCCGTCGAGGACCTGGGGATCGGTCAGGTCTTCCTCGTACGCCCCGGTGAGCGCGTCGCCACCGACGGGGAGGTCGCCGAGGGTTCCTCCGCCGTGGACCTCTCCCTGGTCACCGGGGAGAGCGAACCCGTCGAGGTCCGGCCCGGCTCGGCCGTGGTCGGCGGAGCGGTCAACGCCGGCGGACTCCTCCTCGTACGGGCGACGGCGGTCGGCGCCGACACCCAGCTCGCCCGCATCACACGGCTCGTGACGGAGGCGCAGACCGGCAAGGCGCGGGCGCAGCGGCTGGCGGACTCGGTCGCCGGTGTGTTCGTCCCGGTCGTCCTGACCCTGGCCGTGACCGTGCTCGGCTTCTGGCTGGGTGCGGGCGCCGATCCGCAGGCCGCGGTCACCGCCTGCGTCGCGGTGCTGGTCGTGGCCTGCCCGTGCGCGCTGGGACTGGCCACCCCGACCGCCCTGATGGCCGCCACCGGGCGCGGGGCCCAGCTCGGCGTCCTGGTCAGGGGTCCGCAGGCGCTGGAGCGGCTGCGGCACATCGACACGGTGGTGCTGGACAAGACCGGCACCCTCACGTCCGGCGACATGCGCGTGGCCCGGGTCACGGTGGTGCCGGGCGGTCTCGGCCGGGACGAGGTCCTGCTGCTCGCCGGGGCGGTGGAGCAGGGATCGGAGCACCCGCTGGGCCGGGCGATCGTGTCCTGCGCGCACCGGGGCCACTCCGGCCGGCGGCTGCCCGGTGTACGGGACTTCGCCTCGACGGCCGGGCGTGGTGTCCGCGGCACGGTCGAGGGCCGGGTCGTGGAGGCCGGTGTCCCGGACGGGGACCTCCCCACCGTACTGGCCGACGCCCTCGCGGCCGCCCGGGAAGCGGCGCGCACGCCCGTCCTGGTCCGCGTCGACGGCGAGGCCACGGCGTTGATCGAGGTGGGCGACACCGTTCGCGCCGGCAGCTACCGCGCGGTGGAACGGCTGCGGCGGCTGGGCGTACGGCCCGTTCTCGCCACCGGTGACCACGAGGCGGCCGCGCGCAGCGTCGCCGCCGCGCTCGGGATCGAGGAGGTGCACGCGCGCTGCACGCCCGAGGAGAAGGCCGCCCTCGTACGCCGGCTGCGTGCCGAGGGACACCGGGTCGCCGTCGTCGGGGACGGTGTCAACGACGCCGCCGCGCTCGCCGGGGCCGATCTGGGCATCGCCATGGGCAGCGGGGCGGACGTGGCGATCGGAGCCGCCGACGTGACGCTCGCCCGCGGCGGCATCGAGGACCTCGCCGACGCCGTCCGGCTCGCCCGGCGCACCCTCGGCACCATCCGGGCCAACCTCGTCTGGGCCTTCGGCTACAACGTGGTGACCGTTCCCCTCGCCATGGTCGGCCTGCTGAACCCGATGGTCGCTGCGGTGGCCATGTCCCTCAGCTCGGTGCTCGTCGTCGCCAACAGCCTGCGGCTGCGGGCCTGGCGGCCGGGAGCGCCGCCCGGGGCCCGGCGCGTCCGGAGGCCGGGTGGTGTCCGATGAGCGCGTCCCGCCCGCCGGCGGACCGCCGCCGCCTCCCCGAGGGCCTGTCCGTCGTGCTGGCACCGGTCGCGGCGTGCGCCGTGGCCCTCGGGTCCCTGACCGTCTGGGCGGGTGCCGGCTACGCGGGATCGCCGCCGCGGCTCGATGTCACCGACGGCCGGATCTGGGTGTCCTTCGGCGACACCCCGTACACCTCGGCGTACTTCCGCCTCACCAATTCCGGTGGCTCGGACGACCGCCTGGTGAAGGTGACGCTGCCGGGTGTCACCGACGCCATCGGTTTCTCGGGGCACCGCATGCTCGGCCCCAACACCGCGACCGACGAGAAGCGGGACTCCATTGCCGTCCCGGCCGGGTGGACGGTGACGATGTCGCCGTCCGGCGTCAACGTGACGGTGCCCTCGGACCGGACCCGGCGCGAGGGCGACATCCTGTTCTTCACCCTGCACTTCGAACGCGGCGGGCCGATGGAGGTGCCGGCCGTGGTGGTGCGGCCGGGCTCATGAGCACGGCCGGGGTGTGGCATTCAGCTCCGGGGTGACCAGCCGGAGAGGAGCTCGGCGGTGGTGGTGATCCTGGCGACCAGGGCGAGGGCGTTGCGGATCACCTCGGCGGTGTACGCCGCGGGCACCCCGGCGATCGCGTCGGAGGGGACGACGACCTGGTAGCCGAGGTTGACCGCGTCGAAGACCGTGTTGGGGACGGCGATGTTCGCCGAGACGCCGGTGACCACCAGGGTGCGGCAGCCGAGGTTGCGCAGCAGCGCGTCCAGATCGGTGCCGGCCATCGGCGACAGCCCGTGCAGGCGCCGCACCACCAGGTCCTGCTCGGCGGCCTCCAGGGGCGGGGCGAGCTGGACGGCGCGGCTGCCGGGCAGCTGCTGCACGGGCAGCTTCGCGGCGGCCCGGAACAGCCGCGCGTTGGTGCTGGCCCCTCGTCCGTCCGCGCGCCGCTCGGCGACCGCGTGCACCACCTGGACACCGGCCCCGCGGGCGGCGGCCGCCAGGGCCGCCACCCGGTTCAGCATCCCCGAGTCGCGGGCCGCCCCGGCCAGTTCGGGCAGTGCGCTGTCCTCGCCGACGACGCCGTTCTGGCATTCGACGGTGAGCAGCACGGTGGTGGCGGGATCGAGTTCCGGCATGGCTCCCCCTGGTGCGGCGGCGGAAGAGCCCCCATGATTCCTGACACACAGTCAGATGTGAAGGGGTGAAGGGCCGATGGACGAGTCACAGCGCCGCGGACGGCGCATCATGATGACGGCCGACGAGGTGGACGCCTTCCTGCGCGAGCAGCGCACCTGCCGGGTCGCCACCGTCTCGGCGGACGGCCGACCGCACGTCGGCGCCCTGTGGTTCGCCTGGGACGGCACGTCGCTGTGGCTGTACTCGATCACGCGCAGCCGCCGCTGGTCCGACCTGCAACGGGATCCCCGGATCTCGGTGGTGGTCGACGCGGGCGAGTCCTACGACGAGCTGCGGGGCGTGGAGCTGTCGGGCACCGCCGTGTTCGTGGGCGAGGCCCCGCGCACCGGGGAGCCGTGCCCGGAACTGGCCGAGGCGGAACGGCTCTTCCCCGCCAAGAACTTCGGCATCGACGAGATGCCGCACGACGGCCGGCACGCCTGGCTCCGCCTGACGCCGGAGTCGGTGGTCTCCTGGGACTTCCGCAAGCGCTAGGGTCCGTCCGCCCCCGACCCGCCGGACGCCCCGGCGGCGGAGGCCACGAGGGCGTCAACGGCCGCCCGGACCGAGGGCCGCCGGTCGGCGTCCGCGCGCCAGACGACGTACACGTGCCGGCGTACGGAGTCGCAGACCGGCAGCAGCCGTACACCGGGCGGCACCGGGCCGCGCCCGAGCCGGGGGGTCACGCACACCCCCAGCCCGGCCTCGACGAAGGCGAGCTGGGTGTGGTGCTCCTCGGCGATGTGGGTGATCCGGGGCTCCACGCCGAGGCCGCGCAGCGTGAACACCAGCCACTCGTGGCAGAACTGCCCCTCGTTCCACGAGATCCACTCGTCAGCGGCGAACTCGGCCAGGGAGATCCGCTCCCGCCCGGCCAGGGGGTGCCCGGCGGGCACGGCGATGTCGACGGCGTCGTCGAGCAGGTGCGCACGGGTCAGTTCGGCGGGGACCGGCATGCGCTTGTTGTACCAGTCGATCGCCAGCGCGAGGTCGAGGTCGCCGCGGACGACGGCGGCCATGGACTCCTCCGGTTCCTGCTCCCGCACCCGGGCGCACAGCTCCGGGTGACGGGCGCGCAGCGCCGTCAGGGCGGCGGGCAGCAGGCCGCGCATGGCCGTCGGGAAGGCCCCGATCCGCAGCTCCCCCACCGCGCGGCCGCGCTGGGCCTCGACGTCGGCCTGGGCCAGCTCCACCTGCGAGATGATCCGGGCCGCGTGGTCGGCCAGCAGCCGCCCGGCGTCGGTCAGCCGCACCCCGCGGCCGTTCTTGGCGAGCAGCGGCTGCCCGACCTCGCGCTCCAGTTTGGCCATCGCCTGGGAGACGGCGGAGGTCGTCACGTGCAGCCCGTCGGCCGCGCCGCTGACCGAGCCGTGGCGGGCGAGGGCGTCGAGGGTGCGCAGGCGCTCCAGGTTCAACATATAAGCGATGCTACGCCTTCACCCCAAAGAAATCTCGCTTGTCCTACGAGATCGCGGGTAGCAGAGTAACGACCATGAGCGCACCGAGCACCCTGCCCCCGACCCGGCGGCCGATCCGCCTCCGCCCCGGCTCCCGACCCCGCCTCCACCTCCGTCCCTCCCGGCAGATCGCCGCGGACTGGCGCCTGCGCTTCGGGTTCCTCGCCGTGATCTGGGGCTTCAGCTTCCTGCTGATCAAGGTCGGCACGCAGGCGTACGCGCCGTTCCAGGTGGCGCTGGGCCGGGTCTTCTTCGGTGCCCTCGCGCTGCTGGTGGTGCTGTTCCTGCGGCGCGAGCGGCTGCCGCGCGGCGGACGGACCTGGGCGCACCTGACGGTGGCGGCGCTGCTGCTGAACACGGCCCCGTTCTCCCTCTTCGCGTACGCGGAGCTGAGCATTCCGTCCAGCCTCGCGGGCATCTGCAACGCCACCTCCCCGCTGTGGGGCATGGCCCTGTCCCTGGTCGCCCTCTCCGAGGACCGCCCCACGCGCCGCCGCGTCGCGGGCCTGGGGCTCGGGTTCCTGGGCGTGCTCACCGTGCTGGGCGCCTGGCAGGGCTTCTCGGGGGTCGACGCGAAGGGCACGGCGCTCGCCCTGCTGGCGTCGCTGTGCTACCCGATCGGCTGGATCTACGTACGGCGCACGCTGGCCGGGGCCGACGGCTCGCCGGCGGCGATGACGGCCGCGCAGCTCCTGGTCTCCACGGCCCAGCTGGCGGTGCTGGCGGCCGTCTTCACCCCGGCCCCGGCCTCGTTCCCGCTGTGGCCGACGCTCGCGGTGATCGCCCTGGGGGCACTGGGCACGGGCATGGCGCTGCAGATGCAGTACGGCCTGGTGACCGAGGTCGGTCCGACCACCGCACAGATGGTCACGTACTTCATCCCGGTCATCGCGACCACGGCGGGCCTGCTGGTGCTGGGCGAACAGCTGCACTGGAACACCCCGGTGGGCGCGGCGATCGTCCTGGCGGGCGCGGCCCTGACCCAGCCCAAGCGCTCACCGTGACCCGGCGTCGCGGCCGGCGCCCTCGCGCCGCCCGGCACCCATCAGCCGGGCGGGGCATGGTGACCTGCGGAGATGCCGGTCGTTCCGACATGTGGCGCGAATCCTGACGGCCGACCCGAGGGAGGTATGTTCGTCCGGTCACGGACGGCAACCGGATCGTCTGTTCAACCCAAGGGAGCCGATATGACTGATCTCAACTCGCTGCGGGCAAGCCTGGCGTCGGGTGAGCACGAGTTCGCCGACACCCTGGCCTTCATCGCCGCGCACTACGAGTACCAGCCGCAGACGTTCCGCAACGGGGAACTGGAAAATGCCGCGGGTGAGAACGAGGGTTCCTGCAAGACCCTGGGGCTGGCCCTGCTGGAAGAGCTGAGCGACCAGGAGGCACTGCTGGCCTTCGGTGAGCACTACCGCAGTGTGCTGGCGACGCCGAACGACACTGATCACGGCAACATCCGCAACCTCGTGGCCCATGGCCTGGCCGGGGTGAGCTTCGCCGGGCAACCGTTGACCCGCAAGAGCTGAACACTCGACCACTTCGCCTCCGTCATCGGCTGACGTCCCTGGGTTCCGTGCGGCCGCGACTCTGGCCCGAATGCGTCCAACACGGCTGCCGTGACGCGCTGTTGGCCGAGCGGGGTGAGGTGGATGCCGTGCTCCTCCGAGTGGCCGTGCGCGGCGGCTCGGGTGTCGACCGTCCTGTCCGGACAACACACCTAGTCGTAGCGGACGGCCGCGCCCGGGCGGACCGCGTCGGCCACCGCCCGCGCCAGCACGGGCACGTCGGCCGGGCCCAACGACGACACGGTCAACCGGACCCCCGCCCCCGACGCCACCCGGAACCGCGCCCCCGGCGCCACCGCCCACCCGGCCGCCAGCAGCCGCGTCACGACGCCCGTCTCGTCGCCGACCGGCACCCACACGTTCATGCCGCTGCGCCCGTACGCCGCGACGCCCCGCGCCGCCAGCTCCGCGACGAGCCCGTCGCGCCGCACCCCGTACGAACGGGCCACGGCCGCCGGGTCCACGGCCCCCGAGGCCCACAGCTCCGCGACCGCGTACTGGAGCAGCCGGCTGACCCACCCCGGGCCCAGCCGCTGCCGCCCCCGCACCCGGTCCAGCGTCACCGCGTCGCCCGTCAGCACCGCCAGCCGCAGGTCCGGCCCGTACGCCTTGGCCGTGGACCGGACCAGCGCCCAGTGCCGCGTCACCCCGCCCAGGCAGTGCAGCGGCAGGTCCACGATCCCGTGCCCGTGGTCGTCGTCGATGACCAGCACCCCCGGGTGCGCGGCCAGCAGCGCCCGCAGCTCCGCGGCCCGGGCGGCACTCACCGCCGCCCCCGTCGGGTTCTGCGCCCGTGCCGTCACCACCAGCGCGCGCACCCCCTCCGCCAGCGCCCGCGCGACCGCCTCGACGAGCGGCCCCTCGCAGTCCACCGCCACCGGCACCACCCGCAGCCCCAGCGCCGGCACCAGGTCCAGCGTGCTGCCCCAGCCCGGGTCCTCGACCGCGACGGCGTCGCCCGGTCTGAGGTGCGCCGCGAGCACCCGCTCGATCGCGTCCAGCGCCCCCGACGTCAGGCCCACCGGCCCCGCCGGGACGCCGTCCGCATCCAGCCCCTGCCGGGCGATCCGCGCCAGGTCCTCGACGACCGCCGCGTCCCCGTAGCGGGTGGGCGCCGCCGCGTACCGGCGGGCCGCGGCGGCCAGCGGGCCCTCCAGCGACGGCAGCAGCGCGAGGTCCGGGTTGCCGGTCGACAGGTCCCGCACGCCCGCCGGCACCTCCACGCTCAGCGCCTCGCGCGGCGTGCTGGCCGGCCGCGCCCGCACCCGGCTGCCGCGCCGCCCGTCGGTCTCGATGACCCCGCGTTCGCGCAGGGTGCGGTACGCGGCGGCGACCGTGTTGGGGTTCACCCCCAGCTCGGCGGCCAGCTCCCGCATGGGCGGCAGCAGCGCCCCCGGCGCGAGCTCGCCCGCGCCCACGCCCGTCTCCACACTGGCCGCGATCTCCGATGCGCGACGCCCGACGATCCGATACTCTCCTAGCACAAACAACATTATGCACTAGTGCAATGGAGTTGGCCACGATGACCGCCGCCCCTGTCGACACCGGTTCCGCCGACCACGCCTCCGCCTACCGGCCGACCGACCGCACCGTCCCCAGCCGTGCCCGCGAGCGCGCGCACTACGACCGCGAGGTCGTGCACGCGATCCTCGACGCGGCCTACGTCTGCCACCTCGGGTTCGTCCGCGACGGCGCACCGGTGGTCCTGCCGACGCTGTACGGCCGGGTAGGCGAGCGCCTCTACATCCACGGGTCCACCGGTTCCCGGCCGCTGCTCGCCGCCGGCAAGGCCGACCCGGGCCTGCCGGTCTGCGTCACCGTCACGCACGTGGACGGCCTGGTGCTGGCCAAGTCCGCCTTCCACCACTCGATGAACTACCGCTCGGTGGTCGTGCACGGGACCGCATACCAGGTGACCGACGAGGACGAGGCCCGCATGGCGCTCGACGCCCTCGTCGACCACGTCGTGCCCGGCCGCTCGGCCGACTCGCGCCCGGCCAACGCCAAGGAGCTCGCCGCCACCGCTGTCATCCGGCTCGACCTCGACGAGGTCTCGGCGAAGATCCGCACCGGGGACGTGAACGACGAACCCGAGGACCTGTCGCTTCCGTACTGGTCGGGCGTGGTCCCGGTCGCCCGGACGTACGGCACGCCGATACCGTCCGCCGGCCTGGACCCGTCCATCGCGACCCCGGACTACCTCGCGGCGCTCTGAGCCGGGGCGGGCCGCCCCACCGGCCCGCCCACCGAGCCCTGCTGCGCCCCGCCAGGCGCCGCGTCCGGCATCCCGTCCGGCATCCCGTCCGCCGTCCCGCCGGCCGCCCCGTCGGCCGTCCCCTCTGCTGTCCCGTCCGCCGCGCGCCCCGCCTCGGCCACGATCAGGGCGACCACCGCCGTCATCAGCAGGGCCGTACCCAGGATCACCGCGCCGGTCAGCCGCTCCCCCAGCACGAGGACGGCGATCGCGGCCGCGCCCACCGGCTCGATCAGCATGATCACGGAGACGGTCGCGGCCCGTACGGCCGCCGCCCCCGCGAAGTAGCAGGCGTACGCGAGCGCGGTCGGCACGGCGGCGACGTACACCAGCAGCCACAGCACCCGCGCGGGCTCGCCCGTGTGCGGCAGGAGCCCCTCCGCCAGCGCGAGCGGCAGCAGGCACACCGTGCCCACCGCGAGCGACCACGCCGTGGTGACCAGGACGTCCCCGCCGGCCCCGCGCCGCCCACGCGACCTGGTCTGCAGGGTCATCGCCGCGTACCCGGCGGCCGAGAGCAGCGCCCAGCCCACACCCAGCGGCCGCACCTCGCCGCCCCCGCCGCCCAGGGCGAGCACCACGAGTCCGGCGAGCGCGCCGCACACGGCGGCCGCTCCCGCCCGGCCGAGCCGCTCGCCCATGCCGTACCGCGCGCCCAGCGCGATCAGCACGGGACCGGCGCCGAGCGTGACGACGGTGCCGACGGCCAGCCCGGTCTCGCGGACCGCACCGAAGTAGGCGGCCTGGAAGAGCGTGAACATCAGCCCGGTGAGGAGCAGCGAGGCCACCGACGGCCGCCCGGACGCCCGCTCGCGGCGCCGCGGCGCGTACAGCGCCCGCACCCCCAGCACCCCGAGCAGCAGCGCCAGCCCGCCGGCGCACCGCCAGAACGACAGGGACAGCGGCCCGAGATCACTGGCCAGGAAGAGGAGGGAGGCGGCGGCGCCGGCGGTGCCCCAGGCGGCTCCGGCGACGATGAGAAGGAAAAGGCTGCGCCCGGCAGCCGAACGGTTCGACACGTGTTTCTCCGCGCGTGCGTGAAGGATGAGGAATGCGGGTCATCGCTTCTGCGGGCAGCGCGGAACCGCCCGGGGACACCCCGGGCCGGTCCGGTTCGTGTGGCGGCCGCCCGCGCCAGGGCCGTCCGGCGGATCAGGGTCGGATGGGCCGCGGCGTCTGGTGCGGTGCATCGCAAGGCGCCGGAGCGTCTCGATAGCGGAGCTATTGGGACGTTCCGGCAACGCGGCGAGGTGCCGTGCCAGGCGTCGCGGCCCCGGCCATGATCCGCCGGACGGCCCTAGGCGGCAGGAGGCGGAAGCACGGTCGCATGCATGGGCGCCACCCTAGGCGCTGGTCGGCTCACGGTCCAGCGCCGTCGAGGCCGGTGCGCCGTCCGCGCCGTCCCCCGACGCGCCGTCCCCCGACGGGCCGGACGCCGACGGTCCGGCCGCCCGCGAGGACTGCGCGATGAACGCCCCGCCCAGCACGAGCGCACCGCCGAGGATCTGCGGCGCGGCGAGGTGCTCGCCGAGCAGCACCCAGGCGAGCACGGTGGCGATGACCGCCTCCAGGCAGGCCACCACGCCGGCCACCTGCGGCGAGAGCTTGCGCACCGAGACCACTCCGGTCAGGTACGCGAAGACGGTGGCCACCAGGACCACCCAGGCCACGAGGACCAGCGCGGGCACCTCGGCGCCGGCCACCTCGGCCCGCCCGGCCAGCACCGACCAGTCCAGTTGCCAGGGGCGGGCGATGACCGTCATGACGAGGGTGCCGATGATCATCCCGTACGCGATGACGCCGAGCGGGTCGGGAGCGTCCTTCCCGTCCGCGCCCTGGTCCGCGAAGACGAAGTAGAAGGCCTGGCAGCAGGCGGCGCACAGGCCGAGGACCACGCCGAGCGGGTCCAGGCTGAGCCCCGACCAGATCTGCACCACGCAGGCGAGCCCGACCACGGCCACCGCGGCGCCGGCCGCGGCGGCCCGGGTCACGGGCTTGCGCTGCACGAAGCGGATCCAGCCGAGCAGCAGCGCCGGGCCCAGGTACTCCAGGAGCAGGGCCACCCCGACGGGGATGCGGGACAGGGAGGCGAAGTAGAAGGCCTGTACGCCGGCGACGGCGACCAGACCGAACCCGGCCAGCAGGGCGGGCCTGCGCAGCAGCAGGTCCCGGTGGCGCCAGGCCAGCGGGGACAGCACGAGCGCCGCCCCCGCCACCCGTATCCACACCATGTGCAGCGGGTCCAGACCCGCCTCGATCAGCGGCTTCGCCGCGACTCCGGAACCGCCGAACGCGATGGCCGAGACGAGGGCGAGGCCCAGTCCGGCATGTCTCCCTGACGCTTGCATCGGGCCATCATGACAGCAGCCGTCAGTACCGTCACCGGGGTGACACCTGTTGAGACGGTCACAGGATTTCTGACAGGTCGTCAGTATTGAATGTTCCGCGCACCACCACTACGTTCCGCCGCACGTACCCGACGAGAAGGGGTGGTCGCATGGCCGAAGTCACCGCGGAATCACGCATCGAGGCGCCCGCCGCGAAGGTCTGGTCCCAGCTGACGGACTGGGGTGCGTACGGCCAGTGGAGCATGACGCACACCAGCTTCCCCAAGGGCGGCCCGCAGACCCTCGCGGTCGGGGCGACCTTCGAGGAGAACATGAAGATGATGGGCTTCCCGGCCGAGGTCACCTGGACGGTCGAGGAGCTCCAGGACGGGCGCGTCCTGGCCATCCGGGGCAAGGGCCCGATGGGCGTGATCGTCGGCACCCGGTACACCCTGGTCCCCGACGGGGAGGCGACCACCGTCCGCATCGACGGCGAGTTCACGGGAGCGGCCGTCTCGCTGATGGCGGGCAAACTCAAGGACTCGGCGACGGCCGCGCTGAACGAATCGCTGCGCAAGCTCGCCGGCCTGGTCGCCTGAACCGGCAGGGCGGCGCCCCGCGCGGTCGTCCGCGCGGGGCGCCGCCGCACCCCCGCCCCCGTCCGGCAGCGGATCAGTGCTCGTCGGCCAGGATCAGGTAGAGCTTCTTGCGGGCCTCGTTGATGACCCCGACGGCCTTCTGCCGCTGCTCGGGCGTGCCGGTCTTCCAGACCTGGCCGAACGCCTCCATCAGACCGAAGCCGGCCGTCCGGATCTCGTGCATCGCCTCCCGGTCGACGCCCTGACCGACCTCCTCCCAGGGGGCCGCGGGTCCCGCCCCGGCCTCGGTGCGGCCCGCTTCGGTGAGCGTGAACAGCTTCTTGCCGCCCTCGCTCTCGCTGGAGATCAGGCCCTCGTCCTCGAGCATCTGCAGGGTCGGGTAGACCGAGCCGGGGCTGGGCTTCCACGCCCCGCCGCTGCGCTCGCCGATCTCCTGGATCATCTCGTAGCCGTGCATCGGGCGGTCGGTCAGCAGCGCCAGGATCGACGCGCGTACGTCGCCCCGCCGCGCCCGCCGGTGCGGGCCGCCCCGGCCACCGCGTCCGCCGAAGGGCCCGCCGCCGAAGCCCGGCCCGAACGGCCCGAAGGCCGCACGGCGCCCCTCGAACTCCCCGTGCTGGTCGGGCCCGCAGGGGTGCCCGCGCCGACGCCCGCCCTCATGTCCGTGTCCATGTCCATGTGAACGCATCACTGCGCCCCTCTCGTCATAAATCGCCGCGTATCGCTGTGGTTCCTTGTTCCACACCATCACTATCGCTGATCCATCGCGATGCGTCAACGATATATCGGAACCGATCGCAGACTGCTCGGCGACAGCAGGCCAGTGGTCGTCGATTGGCCTTGGCCGGTGATCGTGGGGCGCCTCTACCGTCGGGACATGCGCATCCGAATCGTCGACGCCTTCACCGACCGCCCCTTCCACGGCAACCCCGCCGGGGTCCTGCTCCTGGACCGGGAGTTCCCGCCGGACGCCTGGCTCCAGCAGGTCGCCGCCGAGGTCAACCTCTCCGAAACGGCCTTCGCCCACCCGCTGCCGCCCGGCGGCCCGGCGGACTGGGCGCTGCGCTGGTTCACCCCGGCCGCCGAGGTGGACATGTGCGGCCACGCGACCCTCGCCACCGCGCACGTCCTGGCCACCGGCGGGCTGGCGAGCGGCCCGGTCCGGTTCGCCGCCCGCTGCGGCGTCCTCACCGCCGAGGCGGCCGCGGACGGCACGATCACCCTGGACTTCCCGACGTCCTCGCTGACCCCGGTCGAGGCACCGGCCGACGTCGACCGGGCCCTCGGCGGCGTCGCGATCCGCTCCGTCCACGACACCGCGGCCCACATCGGCGACCTGCTGGTGGAGCTGGCCGACGAACGCACCGTCCGCGAGCTGACCCCGGACCTCGACGCCCTGCGTGCCTTCGCCCGGCGCGGGGTGATCGTCACCGCGCCCGCCGAGGACCCCTCCCGCGGCTACGACTTCGTCTCGCGCGGCTTCTTCCCGGCCTTCGGCATCGACGAGGACCCGGTCACCGGGAGCGCCCACACCGCGCTCGCGCCCTTCTGGTCCGCCCGCCTGGGCGGCCGTACCGAACTGACCGGCCTGCAGGGGTCCGCGCGCACCGGCCTGGTCAAGGTCACGCTCGCGGGCGACCGTACGCTCCTGACCGGCGGCGCGGTCACCGTCATCGACGGCGAACTGCTCGCCCCCGCTCCGTAGGCACCAGGCCCTAAGCCGTCGGCAGCCAGCCCACCTTGCCCGCCAGCAGCGCGTAACCCGCGAAGGCCACGATGTCGAGCAGCGCGTGCGCGACGACCAGCGGGCCCACCCGGCCCCAGCGCCGGTAGAGCAGGACGAAGACGGCGCCCATCACCATGTTGCCGATGAAACCGCCGATGCCCTGGTAGAGGTGGTACGAGCCGCGCAGCACCGAGCTGGCCAGCAGCGCGGCCATCGGCGACCAGCCCAGCTGGTCCAGCCGCCGCAGCAGGTACGCCAGCACGATGACCTCCTCCACCACGGCGTTCTGCACCGCGGAGAGGATCAGTACGGGGAACTTCCACCACACGTCGGGCAGCGCCTCCGGCACCACCGTCAGGTTGAAGCCGGCGGCGCGCGCCCCCAGGTAGAAGGCGAGTCCGGCGCTGCCGATGGCGGCCGCGACCAGCGTGCCGCGGCCCAGGTCCCAGCCGGGCCGGGTGCGGTCGAAGCCGAGGACCCGCAGGCCCGGCGCGCCCTCGCGGGTCAGCAGGTGCGCCACCAGCAGGACCGGCACCAGGGCGGTGGTGATCCCGAAGAGCTGCCAGGCCAGGTCCAGCCAGGGCCGGCCGGGGGCGTACGAGCCGTTGAGCGTGGCCGCCTGGTCCTTCAGGCCGCCGGGCCTGGTCAGCGAACCGATGAAGCTGATCAGGGAGGAGAGCGCGCTCGCGCCCAGCGACAGCGCGAGCACGAGCAGCGTCTCGGTGCGCAGGACCCCCCGCCTGTCCGCGCGCAGCTCCCTGACCACCGGCTCCGGCTCCACCCGCACGCCCGACTCCCGTCCCGTCGTCCCGCTCCGACCACCCCATACTGCCTCCTCCCGGAGCGGGGCGATCAGCGGGGCCGACCGGCCGGAGGAACCGCCGGACGCCGGGCGGGCTCAGCGCAGCCCGACGGGCCAGGTGTGGACCGGATCCCCCTTGTGCATCAGCTCGGTGTACCGGCGGGTGGTCGCCGCCAGTGCCTCGTCCCGGTCCAGCCCGGCCGCGAGCGCCCGGTGGTAGGTGTCCACCTGCCAGGTCGAACCGTTGACCCGGCGCTTGCACCTCTCCTCGATGATCCCCAGGTAGTGGTCCCGGTCGGCGGGTTCGATCCCCCACGCGTCGAGGCCGGCGGCGGCCATCGGCAGCAGCTCGTCGAGGACCAGCCGCACCGCCGGTACGCTCGCCAGCCCGCCGCCCCGCCCCCGGCGCGGCCAGCGCAGCCGGGCGTCGATGCCGTGCCGGCAGGCCGCGTCGAAGTTGGCCTCCGCCTCGGCGAACGGCATCCGGCTCCACACCGGGCGCTGCTCGTCGGCGAGGGTGCGGACCAGCCCGTAGTAGAAGGCGGCGTTGGCGACGACGTCGGCCACCGTCGGCCCGGCGGGCAGCACCCGGTTCTCCACCCGCAGGTGCGGTATCCCGTCGGCGACCCCGTACACGGGCCGGTTCCAGCGGTAGACCGTGCCGTTGTGCAGGACGAGCTCCTGCAGGCTGGGCACCCCGCCCTCGGCGAGCACGGCGAGGGGGTCCTCCTCGTCGCAGATCGGCAGCAGCGCGGGGAAGTAGCGGACGTTCTCGGCGAACAGCTCGAACGCCGAGTCCACCCAGCGCTCACCGAACCAGGTCCGCGGCCGCACCCCCTGCGCCTGGAGTTCGGGCGGCCGGGTGTCGGTGGCCTGGGTGAACAGCGGGGGCCGCGACTCCCGCCACAGCTCACGGCCGAAGAGGAAGGGCGAGTTGGCGCCGACGGCTATCTGGACGGCGGCCGCGCACTGCGCCGCGTTCCACACCGCGGGGAACCGCGCCGGGGTCACCTGCAGGTGCAGCTGTACGGAGGTGCAGGCCGCCTCGGGCACGATGGAGCCGGAGGTGCAGCTCAGCCGCTCCACCCCGTCGATGTCGAGGGTGAAGTCCTCGCCCCGCAGCATCAGGATCTGCTCGTTGAGCAGCGAGTACCGGTCCACGGCCGAGAGGTTCGCGGAGACCACGTCGGACTGGGCGATCGTCGGCAGGATACCGATCATCACCACGCCGGCGTCGATCTCCGCGGCCTGTCGGTGGGCATACCCCAGACCCGCGCTGAGTTCCTCGGTGAGCTGGTCGAATACCCGGCCGTCGAGCCGGTGCGGAAGTATGTTGACCTCCAGGTTGAACATTCCGAGTTCGGTCTGGAAATCGGTACTCGCTATCCTCTCCAGAACCTGCGCATTCACCATTCTCGGCAACCCGTCGGCACCCGCGAGATTCAGCTCGATCTCAAGCCCCATCATGTTCTTGGGCCGATCGAACCTCTTCTCCGCCAGAAGCCGCTCCAGCCCCTCCAGGCACTCGTGAAGCTTCCTCCGATACCGTTGCCGATCGGACAGGTCGAATCCGCCTGCCACGACCTTCTCCCCCATCGAAGCGTCCCTCCTCGAGTGGGCCTGGCCCGGACCTCCCGGGCGCGCGTTACGGTCGATGATGCCCCGGTGCCTTGATCTCTAACGCTCGGGGGGCGCGCATGTCGGGGAGCGCGCGCCGGTTTGGCCGACCGGCGCGCGGGCACATTCACGTGGCAAGTCGCGTGGTGCAATTTCAAGGTCGCGCTTGCCGATTCCGCAATACCGTCACTTTCCAGCCGAGCCCCCGTCCGGTAACCTCCGAGGTCAGCGCGAGATGTCTGCGCGCACCCGGCATGAAATCCATGACAGCGGGACCGGTAAGCGCCTTGTCGGCAATAGGCGGGACAGCTAGCCGAAACACTGTGTGAACACATGTCGTATAAACTCCGCAAACGAGGCACAGAGTTGGCGCGCGGCCATTGCCCCTCAGCCCCCCTCTGGCCCCAGAATGCGACAGCTCCGTCCGCACTCCCCCCTTCCCCGGTCTCCCAAGTGAGAGGCGACCCACCATGCCGCTGCATGTCCCCCCGGCTCCCGCGCCCGCCCTGCGCAGCGTCCTCGCGGCACTCGGCTCCCCCACCGCCGTCCAGGAGGTCCTCACCCCGGCCCTGCGCGCCCTCCCCGGCCCCAAGACGGCCGAACTCCCGCTTCCGGTCCACGTCCTGGACCGGATCACCTCGGGCGGCAGGCCGCCGCGCACCCGGCTGACCGGATGGCGTTTCCTGATCCGCAGCGGGGACCGGTACGTGGCGGCGGCGGACACCCGGCTCACCGCGGACGGCTGGGTCTTCTCCCACTTCTTCGAGGGGCCCTACGTGGCGGCGACCGAACGCGCGCTGCGGCAGGCGGAGTCGGTGGGCAAGAACTACCAGCCGCGGCTGCTCTCCGTGCCCGAGCTGTACATGATGACCTTGTGGCTGCACGGGGCGGTGGGCGCCGACGCCTCGGCCGGTCTGCCGGCCGCCGCCGACCTGTTGGTCCCGCTGGCCCCGGCCCCGCCCGGCATCGCGGCGTACCGGCCGCACCCGGTCTCCGAGCTGCTGCCGGTGATGACCCACCGGCTGACCCCGCCCACCCCTCCGGTCCCGCCCTCGCTGGCCGCGCCGGCCGCCTGACCGTCACCCGGACGGGGGCCTGACCCGGTTGACCCATTCGGCCTAGTCCGCTGGGACCAGGCCCGAACCACCCGAAGTGACAGGGGAGTTGGGCTGAACCGCCCGCACGAGTGATGCGTCATCAATCTAAGAGGACAGCTGCCGGGAAATCCATGCGGACGCAAGTCCGTAGGGCAACACTGGGATCCTGACCACACCAAGAGATTGATACGGGGGGCGGCCATGAATCACGCAACGAGCCGCAGCACACAGACCACACCGCAGCGAAAGAACGCATCCATGTGCCAGCACCAGCCTGCCTGTCCATCAGCCGAATCCGCCGACAGGGAGGCCGCGCTGCCTGTGGCGAACCACCCGGAACAGGGCTGGAGCCTGCTGTGCAACGGCGTCCTGCTCTTCGAGGACACCGGTGAGCTGCTGCCGGACGGCCAGATCATCGCGCCGCACCGGCCGCTCGCGGCGGCCTGACGGCGCCGCGGCACGGCCAACGCCACAGGGGCCGGTCCGGGAGGAGACTCCCGGACCGGCCCCTGTGTCATGCGCCCGTGTGTGCGGGACGCGTGGGGATCAGTTGTCGTACTCGTCCAGCGGCGGGCACGAGCAGACCAGGTTGCGGTCGCCGAAGGCACCGTCGATGCGGCGCACCGGCGGCCAGTACTTCTCGGCCGCCACCACGGTGCCCGGGAAGACCGCCTCGTCACGGGTGTACGGGTGGTTCCACTCGCCGCCCAGCGCCGCCGCGGTGTGCGGGGCGTTGGCCAGCGGGTTGTCCCCGGCCGGCCAGACGCCGGAGGCGACCTTCTCGATCTCGGCACGGATGGCGATCATGGCGTCGCAGAAGCGGTCGATCTCGATGAGGTCCTCGGACTCCGTCGGCTCGATCATCAGCGTGCCGGCCACCGGGAACGACATCGTCGGCGCGTGGAAGCCGTAGTCGATCAGACGCTTGGCGATGTCGTCGACGGAGACGCCGGTCGCCTTCGACAGCGGGCGCAGGTCGATGATGCACTCGTGGGCGACCAGACCGCCGGGGCCGGTGTAGAGCACCGGGTAGTGCGGCTCCAGGCGCTTGGCGATGTAGTTCGCGCCGAGCACGGCCACCTGGGTGGCACGCTTGAGGCCCTCGCCGCCCATGAGGCGTACGTACGACCAGGAGATCGGCAGGATGCCGGCCGAACCCCACGGCGCCGCCGAGATCGGGCCGACGCCCGTCTCCGGGCCGGCGGTGGGCTGCAGCGGGTGGTTGGGCAGGTACGGGGCGAGGTGCGCCCGGACACCGACCGGGCCGACGCCCGGGCCGCCGCCGCCGTGCGGGATGCAGAACGTCTTGTGCAGGTTCAGGTGCGAGACGTCGCCGCCGAAGTGACCCGGCTTGGCCAGGCCCACCAGGGCGTTGAGGTTGGCGCCGTCCACGTACACCTGGCCGCCGGCGTCGTGCACGAGACCGCAGATCTCGGCGACGTGCTCCTCGAAGACGCCGTGGGTGGACGGGTAGGTGATCATCAGGACGGAGAGCTCGTCGCGGTACTGCTCGATCTTGGCGCGCAGGTCCGCGGCGTCGACCTCGCCGTCGTCGGCGGTCTTGACGACGACGACCTTCATGCCGGCCATCACGGCGGACGCGGCGTTGGTGCCGTGCGCGGAGGACGGGATCAGGCAGATCGTGCGCTGCTCGTCGCCGTTGGCGCGGTGGTAGGCGCGCACGGCCAGCAGACCGGCGAGCTCACCCTGCGAGCCGGCGTTGGGCTGGATGGAGACCTTGTCGTAGCCGGTGACCTCGCAGAGACGTTCCTCCAGCTCGTTGATGAGCGTGGCGTAGCCCTGGGCCTGGTCGATCGGCGCGAAGGGGTGCAGCTGGCCGAACTCGGGCCAGGTGACCGGCTCCATCTCGGTGGTCGCGTTGAGCTTCATGGTGCAGGAGCCCAGCGGGATCATGCCGCGGTCCAGCGCGTAGTCCTTGTCCGCGAGCTTGCGCAGGTAGCGCAGCATCGCGGTCTCGGAGCGGTGCTGGTGGAAGACCGGGTGCGTCAGGTACGCGTCCGAGCGCAGCAGGCCCTCGGGCAGCGCGTCGGCGGCGCTCGCGTCCAGCGCCTCGATGTCGGCGCTCACGCCGAAGGCGGCCCAGACGGCCTCGATGTCGGCGCGCAGGGTGGTCTCGTCGCAGGAGACGAGGACGTGGTTGGCGTCGGCCCCGTACACGTTGACCCCGGCCTCGCGGGCGGCGGCGACGACCTCGGCGGCCTTGCCGGGCACCCGGGCGGTGAGGGTGTCGAAGTACGCGCCGTGGACCAGCTCGACCCCGCCGGCGGTCAGACCGGCGGCGAGCAGGGCGGCGTAGCGGTGCGTGCGGCGGGCGATCGTCTTCAGGCCCTCGGGGCCGTGGTAGACGGCGTACATGCCGGCCATGACGGCGAGCAGCACCTGCGCGGTGCAGATGTTGCTGGTGGCCTTCTCGCGGCGGATGTGCTGCTCGCGGGTCTGCAGGGCCAGGCGGTAGGCCTTGTTGCCTTCGGCGTCGACGGAGACGCCGACCAGGCGGCCGGGCAGCGAACGGGCGTGCTTGTCCTGGACGGCCATGTAGCCGGCGTGCGGGCCGCCGAAGCCCATCGGGACGCCGAAGCGCTGGGTGGTGCCCACCGCGATGTCCGCGCCGAGCTCGCCGGGCGAGGTCAGCAGGGTCAGGGCGAGCAGGTCGGCGGCGACGGTCACGATCGCCCCGAGCTCGTGCGCCCGGTCGATGACCGGCTTGATGTCCCGGACGGCACCGGAGGCGCCCGGGTACTGCACCAGCACGCCGAAGACGCCGCGCTCGGCGATCTCCGCCGGAATGCCCTCGGACAGGTCGGCGACGACGACCTCGACACCGGTCGGTTCGGCGCGGGTCTGGATCACGGCGATGGTCTGCGGCAGGGCGTCGGCGTCGACGAGGAAGACCCCGCCCTTGACCTTGCCCACGCGGCGGGCCAGCGTCATGGCCTCGGCGGCCGCGGTGCCCTCGTCGAGGAGGGAGGCGCCGGAGGTCGGCAGGCCGGTGAGGTCGGCGACGACGGTCTGGAAGTTGAGCAGCGCCTCCAGACGGCCCTGGGAGATCTCCGGCTGGTAGGGCGTGTACGCCGTGTACCAGGCCGGGTTCTCCATGACGTTGCGCAGGATCACCGGCGGGGTGAACGTCCCGTAGTAGCCGAGACCGATCATCGGGGACAGGACCTGGTTGCGGTCGGCCAGCGAACGCAGCTCGGCGAGCACCTCGGCCTCGGTACGGGCACCGGGGAGGTCCAGGGCCTCGGCGCTCTTGATCACATCCGGCACCGCGGCGGCGGTGAGTTCGTCCAGGGAGCCGTAGCCGACCTGGGCGAGCATCTTCGCCTGGGCCGCGGCGTCCGGCCCGATGTGGCGCTGCTCGAAGGGGATGCCTCGCTCCAGCTGGGAGAGCGGAATGCGGTTGGCGGTCATGTACGGAGGCCTCCTGGTCGTACGACCTGCGAGGGGCACCACGGCGCGGGCACCCGGACGGCCTCCCCCTCTGTCATCTCAACCTGAGAGCTTCACCGGTCCGCCTGGGGGTCGCCCGTGGAGGTCCGGCTTTCACCGTCGGTGAGGGAGGGGAATCGGTAGTGCGGGTCCGACACCCACCCCTGCTTTCCAGAGTGGCCTCGTCCGTGCGGTACGTCTGCCTGAGAGATTCCGGGGAGGATTTGCTCCTTCGGCGCCTCCGTCGTGTTCACGTCTTGCTCATATCGCGCTCACTCGGAGGACTCTCCCGCACAGGGTCGACAGCCGTCACCCAGCCTACCAGCGAGCTTCTGGGGCCTCCCTCGAGTGGCCCTCGCTCCGGAATTGCCTTTTTGTAGTCATTACGGAGGAGTTGCGACCAGTTGGAGGGACCGTGCAGACCGACATCGATCCGCGCAGCCTGATCGGCCGCAAGGCGTACGACCGCAACGGTGCCAAGATCGGCACGGTGGACGAGGTCTACCTCGACGACGCCACGGGTGTGCCGGAATGGGCAGCCGTACGGACAGGGCTCTTCAGCAGGGACGCGTTCGTCCCGCTGGAGCCCAGTGAGCTGGTGAACGACACCCTCCGGGTGCCCTTCGAACGCTCCCTGATCAAGGACGCTCCGGACTTCGGGGTCGGCCGCCACCTCTCACCGGAGCAGGAGCTCCAGCTCTACCACCACTACGGCCTGGACGTCGCCCTCCCCAGCGACTTCCAGCGCGACTTCGGCCGCCTGGCGGGCGACGGGGAGACCTAACCCCGGCCGACGAACGACGCCGACCTCGGCCTGAGAGGCGCCGCGGGCCGGGCGCGGGCGGCCCTCAGGGGCCGGCCGCGCCCGGCCCGGGCGGCAGGCCCGGGAGCGGGAGGGGGTCCGAGGGCCGCAGGTCCGGGTCGTCCACCCGGAAGGTCCGCACCCGGCCGGGCGGCGATCCCGGCTGCTCGAACCGCACCGTGACCCGGCCGACGCCGCTGCCCTGGACCCACCCGGCCCCGTACACCGCGTGCTGTACGTCACTGCCGGCCGTCCAGCGCCGCTCCGGGGGCGACCCGGGCTCCGGAGGGCCGGACTCCCCCGCCCCGGCCGCCACAGCCGCCACAGCCGCCCCTGGGGCCGCCCCGGGAGGCACCGGCACCCCGGTCGGCCCTGCCGCCCCTGCCGCCCCGCCGAGGCCGGCCAGGGCCGCTGCCGCCGTCTCGGCCTCGGCCCGGGCCTCCGCCTCGGCCCGTGCCTCCGCCTGCGCCTCGGCCTCCGCCTGCGCGAACAGGTCCTCCTGGGTGTAGTCCGCCAGCCCCGAGACCCCCACGCCCAGCAGCCGCACCCCGCCCGTGGTGTCCACCGCCTCCAGCAGCCGGGCCGCCGCCTCGCGGACCACGGCGGGGTCGTCGGTGGGCCCGCGCAGGGTCTCCGAACGGGTCAGCGTCGAGAAGTCGTACCGGCGCACCTTCAGCACGATCGTCCGCCCCGAGTGCCCCGAGTCCCGCAGCCGCCGCACGCACCGTTCCGCCAGTCGCTGCACCTCGCCCCGGATCCGCACCCGGTCGTGCAGGTCCACGTCGAAGGTGTCCTCGACCGACACCGACTTGGCGTCCCGCTCGGCCACCACCGCCCGGTCGTCGAGCCCCAGCGCCATGCGGTTCAGCGCGACCCCGTGCGCCCGCCCCAGCATCCGCACCAGCTCGTCCTCGCCGGCCTCGGCCAGCTCCCCCACCGTCGTGATCCCGGCCCGCCGCAGGTGCTCGCCCGTGGCCGGGCCCACTCCCGGCAGTGTCCGTACGGGCATCGGCGCGAGCAGCTCCCGCTCCGTGCCCGGCTCGATCAGCAGCAGTCCGTCCGGTTTGGCCTCCTCGGAGGCCACCTTGGCCAGCATCTTGGAGCCGGCCAGCCCCACCGAACCGCTCAGTCCCGTGACCGCCCGGATGTCGGCCCGCAGCCGCTCCCCCGTCGCCCGCGCGGACGCCGCGTCGAACGCGCAGCCGCCCGCCTCGAGGTCGACGAAGGCCTCGTCCAGGCTCAGCGGCTCCACCAGCGGCGACAGCTCCCGCAGCAGGGCCATGACCTGGTCGCTCACCGCCCGGTACAGCGAGAAGCGCGGGATCAGGTACGCCCCGTTCGGACAGAGCCGGCGCGCCTGCGCCGTCGGCATGGCCGAGTGGACGCCGAAGCGCCGCGCCTCGTAGGAGGCGGTGGCCACCACCCCGCGCGGTCCGAGCCCGCCGACGATCACCGCCTTGCCGCGCAGGCTCGGCTTGGACGCCTGCTCCACGGAGGCGTAGAAGGCGTCCATGTCCAGATGCAGGATCGTCGGAGCGGTTCTCACAGCACCGATGCTGCCCTACGCCACCGACAACGGACCGCAAACACGTTCGACGCCTTCCCGGCGGCCCGGACGGGGTCTCAGACGGCCCGGTTCCGGCGCGCGGCGAGCTCGTCCGCCGGGTTGTGCCCGGCCACCGTCTCGCCCGAGTCGACCCGCTCGCCGTGCAGCTGCGACAGGGCGTTCTCCACGTCCCGCCACACCACGCCCACCGCGATGCCGAAGATGCCCTGCCCGCCCTGGAGCAGCTCGACGACCTGGTCCGGCGAGGTGCACTCGTACACGGTGGCGCCGTCGCTCATCAGCGTCATGCGCTCCAGGTCCGCGAATCCGCTGCCCCGCAGGTGCTGCACGGCCGTACGGATGTTCTGCAGCGCCACCCCGGTGTCCAGGAAGCGCTTGACGATCTTGAGGACGACGACGTCCCGGAAGCTGTAGAGCCGCTGCGTGCCCGAGCCGTACGCCGCTCTCACGCTCGGCTCCACCAGGCCGGTCCGCGCCCAGTAGTCCAGCTGCCGGTACGTGATGCCGGCCGCGGCGCAGGCCGTGGGCCCGCGGTAGCCGATCTGCCCGGTGGCCGGCGCCGCTCCCGCCGGGGCGGCCCGGGGCGTCGAGTCCGGCTGACGGCGCGCGGCGCCCACCGCACTGCCGTGCAGCGGGAACGGCCCGCTCTCACTCCGCGCGGGGGTGCCCCCGGTCGTACCGTCGCCCGTGATCCTCACGCCCGACCCTCCGTCCTTGACCTGCCATCTCGACGGTAGGCAGTCACCCGGGGTGCGTCAACGATCGCCACACTCGGCACGCCGGGTGATAATCACCCTGAGAGTGGTTTCGCGTGCCCCGTTCCCGGGAAGGGCATTTCGAATGGGCCGCAACCGCCCTTTTTCCGGGCCGCCGCACGCCGGATCCGACACCGCCCGACCCGGCCGCGGGCCCCGGACCGGGGCCTACTGGTTGCTGGTGCCGAAGTCCTCGGGCGAGATCTGGTCGAGGAACTCGCGGAACTTCTCCACCTCGTCCTCCTGCTCGTCCGGAATCGCGATCCCGGCGTCGTCGAGGACCCCGTCGCTCCCGTAGATGGGCGTCCCCGTGCGCAGGGCCAGCGCTATGGCGTCCGACGGCCGCGCGCTCACCTCGACCCCGCTGGCGAAGACGAGCTCCGCGTAGAAGACGCCCTCGCGCAGGTCCGTGATCCGGACCTCGGAGAGCTCCTCGCCCAGCGCCTCCAGCACGTCCTTGAACAGGTCGTGGGTCAGCGGCCGCGCAGGTGCCATGCCCTGCTGCGCGAAGGCAATGGCGGTCGCCTCCCCCGGACCGATCCAGATGGGGAGGTACCGGTCGCCTCCCACTTCACGCAGGAGAACGATCGGCTGGTTGGAGGGCATTTCCACCCGGACACCCACAACGTCGAGCTCGTTCACACAGCAACCCTAGGACCTGCCCGGCCGGTTTGGGTAGTCGGGGCCGTCCCGGTCAGGACAGCCGCACCCCCAGAGCGGTCTGCACCAGCGCCTCGTGCAGCCGTACGGACAGCCCCGCGAGCTCCTTCATGGTGGCCTCCGCATGGGCCCTGGTCTGCGGATTGCGATGCCGCCGCAAGGGTGCGACGACCTGCTCGACCAGACCCGCCTCCCGGTCGGCCGCCGCCTTCATGGCCCGCAGGTGCCGCGGCTCCAGACCGAACCGGCCCAGATCCGCCACCAGACGCGCCACGGTGACCGTCTCCGCGTCGAAGCCCCCGCCGGGCGCCTCGGCGATCAGCCCGTACGACTCCCACTCCGCCAGCTGGGCCTCGTCCACCTCGGCGGCGGCCAGCAGCTCCGCCCGCCCGATCCGGGCCGCGGTGGACGCGGCCCGGCCGTCCACGGCTTCCCCGTCGGAGTCGGCGTGCGAGGACGGCGCGGGGATGCGACCCTGGTCGGCCGCATGTCCGTCCAGCTGCTCGCGGATGACCTTCAGCGGCAGGTAGTGGTCGCGCTGGAGCCTCAGGATGCGCGCCAGCCGCTCGATGTCGTCGGAGCTGAACTTGCGGTATCCGGACGGCGTGCGCCGGGGCTCGACGAGCCCCTCCGCCTCCAGAAAACGGATCTTGGAAATGGTGACTTCGGGGAACTCGTCACGCAGCTGGCCCAGCACCGTACCGATGCTCACCAGCCGCCCGACCGGGCCGGCGGCGCCGTTTCCGGCACCGCCCGTCGGTGTACGCAGCATGGACCTTCCCTGGGGAGTCCCCCGACGGAGTCTGGGGGAGGGTCAGATGCCCCGCTGGCTCGCGTAGAACACCAGCCGGTACTTGCCGATCTGGACCTCGTCGCCGTTGTGCAGGGCGACGGAGTCGATCGGTTCCCGGTTGACGTACGTGCCGTTGAGGCTGCCGACGTCGGAGACGGTGAACCCGCCCTCCTGGCCCCGGCGGAACTCGACATGCCGCCGGGAGACGGTGACGTCGTCCAGGAAGATGTCGCTCTGCGGGTGGCGGCCGGCCGTGGTCAGCTCACCGTCCAGCAGGAAGCGGCTGCCCGAGTTCGGGCCCCGGCGCACGATCAGCAGCGCCGAGCCCGCGGGCAGCGCCTCCACCGCGGCCTGGGCCTCGGGGGACAGCGACGACGACACGTGCTGACCGGATGCCTCGGCCTCGTAGGCCTCCAGGCCCGAGATCGAGATGGTGGACGTGGTCTCCGAGGCACGCTCGGGCGTCAGCCCCGGGCGCAGCGGCGCACCGCAGTTCGAGCAGAAACGGCTCGCCGCGTCGCTGCGGTGCCCACACCTGCTGCACACCTGCTCGGCCGACATGGACGGCTCCTCGCGCCGCGGCTGCCCCGCGGAGGTACTGGTGGCATACGGGTCGGGGGCGAACCCTCCACCCGCACCTGAGGTCGACGGGTCACCGAAACCTATGCGGCCGGCGGCGGAGGGGTCGGCGGCGGACGCACCGCGCCCACCCGCCACGTCATCCGCGCCGGGGACCTCGTCACGGAAGAGCGGCCGCTCCCCCTGCGCCTCCACGTCACCGTGGCCGGCGCGGTGCTTGGCACCGCTTTCCTCGCGGTTCTTCTTGCCGAACAACTTCTCAAACAACTTCACGGGCGATTCCCCTTGACCGAAACAGACCCGCCCGTGGGGCAGGACGAACTCCGAATGCACACACCTGCCGACCCGGACATTCTCACAACGTCCGTAACCACCAGACAGTTTCCACCACGCACCACTCGTTCGGTGCGCCGACCCCCCGCAGGCCTCCGCCCACGTGAGCCGTCCCACACGTCACTCCCACTCACGACGATGACGACCGAGCGTAGTCAGGCTGCTTCGCCGGCCGCAAGGCATCGACGATGATCTTCGGCGAGCGCACGACACTGGCCGTGGCCTGCTCCTTCTCCAGCGTCTGGATCACACCGCCGGGAATGTTGAGCGCCGGCTCCAGATCCTGCGGCTTGCCGATCACCCTGAACTCGTACGGCTGTGTGATCTTCTTACCGTCGACCGCCACGCCGCCGTCCACGTCCGAGAAGTACGTGCCCGCCACCACACGCACACCGTTGACCTGGATCGCCTCGGCCCCGGCCGCCCGCAGCTCCTGGATGGTGTCCAGCAGCATGTCGGACTGCACCTGGTTCTTGGGATCGGAGATCTTCAGCGTGATCCCCGGCCCCTGCGCAGCCACCGTACCCGCCAGGATGCCCAGTTGGCGCTCCTTCTCCACAGTCTGCCTGCGGGCGTCCTCGGCCTGGTTGGAACTGTTCTCCAGCTCCTTGCGCTGGTCCGTCAGCTGCTGCTTCTCCTCCTCCAGCCGCTTGGTCCGCCCGTCCAGCTCGTCCAGGATGCGCACCAGGTCCTCCTGCCGGGCCCCGCGCAGCGCACTCGAATCGGTGTTGGACCGCACCTGGATCGCCAGTCCCAGACCCAGGACGAACAACAGCAGCGCCACGATCAGTTGGGACCGGCTCAGCCGCAGCGGCCACAGGCCGGCCGCCAGCCGCTGCCGGCCGGTCTCCGGGGGCGGGGCGGGCGCCCCGGACACCGGGGGCACCAGGGGTTCCCCGGAGCCGGCAGCCGCCCCGGAGCCCTCGGGAGGCGTCTCGTCGTTGCTCATCGGCCTCACGCCCGGAACACGTGCCGGCGGATGGCCGCGGCGTTGGAGAAGATACGGATACCGAGGACGACGACCACACCCGTGGACAGCTGCGCGCCGACCCCGAGCTTGTCGCCGAGGAAGACGATCAGCGCCGCCACCACCACGTTGGACAGGAACGACACCACGAAGACCTTGTCCACGAAGATGCCGTCCAGCATCGCGCGCAGGCCTCCGAACACCGCGTCCAGCGCCGCCACGACGGCGATCGGCAGATACGGCTCGACGACGGCCGGCACTTCGGGCCGGACCAGAAGTCCGACCACCACTCCGGCCAGCAGGCCCAGTACCGCGATCACGATGCACCCTTCTTCGGCTCTACTGCTGTAGCTGTACGCACGGTCAGGCTCGACGCCGCCGGCAGCCGCACCTCGTCCTGCTGCGCAAGGTTGGCCCGGATCCCGTAGCTGTCCTGCAGCACCTTCAGGTACACGCCGTCGGCGCTGTCCTGGAACCCGGTGGCCAGCCGCTTCTTGTCACCCACCGCGAGGACTTCGTACGGCGGCACCAGCGGCTTGTTGTCGACCAGTATCGCGTCACCGGCCGCGCGGATCGCCGACAGCGCCGTCAGCCGCTGCCCGTTGATCGACACCGCCTCGGCTCCGGACTGCCACAGTCCGTTCACGATCCGCTGCATGTCCCGGTCGCGCAGCCGGCCGGTGTCCGAGAAGCCGGTGTTCTCGCGCGGCCCGCCACCGCCCGCGGCCGCGCCCTTGGCGTCGTCGACGGTCAGCTTGACCCCGGGCCCGCGGACCTCCGTCGCCCCCGACAGCAGCGCCACCGGCCCGCCCTGGTCGCCACCGTGCTGCTTGAGCGCCTCGCGCTGCCGCTTCGCGACGTCGGCCCGCAGCCGGTCGATGTCCTTCTCCAGTGTGGCCGCCCGCTCGTCGGCCCGCTCCACCCGGTCGATCAGCTCGTGGCGCTCCTTGGCCAGGACCGGCGCCGCCACCTGCGTCTGGGCGGCACCGAGGGTGACGACCATGGCCGCCAGCACCAGCCCGGCCGCCAGCCCCAGCTTGGCCTTCAGGGAACGCGGCAGGCCCTTCGTACCATCCGCCTCGCGCCGGGCCGCGGCCTCCGCGTAGCCCTCGTCGAGGCTGTGGTCCATCACGTGCGTCAGCAGCGACATGGACGCGTCGGGACGCGCCGGCGGGGAAGGTGCCGGACTCCGGCGGTTGGACGGCTGCGACATGCCGCACATCGTCGCATGTCGGAACGGCCCGTACCGAATGCGTCCGTCCCCCGGGACGGGACCGGCAGGCACCGGCCCCGCGCCGGGGGACGCCTCTCACACCCCTGCCGGGCTCAGTGCCCGGAGCCCTCCACCACGGCCGCCCACTCGTCCAGCAGCGCCTGCGCGGAGGCCGCGTCGGGCCCCTCGGCCCACAGGTGCGTCACCGCCTCCGCCGGGTCCGGCAGGACCAGGGCCCAGCGCCCGTCGGCCTCGACCACGCGCACACCGTCGGTGGTGTCCACCTGCCGCTGCCCGGCCGCCTCGACCACCCTGCGCATCACCAGACCCTTGACCGCCCACGGCGTGGGCACGTCCCGCTTGAGCACGTGCGCACGCGGTATCCGGGCGTCGATCTGGCTCAGCGTGAGCTGCGTCCGCGCCACCAGCCCGATGAGCTGGACGAACGCGGCCGAACCGTCGAAGACGCTGCTGAACTCCGGCACGATGTAGCCGCCCCGGCCGTCCCCGCCGAAGATGGTGCCCTCCGCCCGGCCCACCCGGGTCAGGTCGTCGGGCGAGGTCGTCGTCCACTCCACCTGCGTGCCGTGGTACGCCGCCACCTGCTCGGCGATCCGCGTCGTGGTCACCGGCAGCGCCACCCGCCCGCTGCGCTTCTCCGCCGCGACCAGGTCCAGCAGCACCAGCAGCGCCCGGTCGTCCTCGATGATCCGTCCGCGCTCGTCGACGAGCGAGATCCGCTCACCGACGGGATCGAATCGGACACCGAACGCGGCCCGGGCCGACGCCACGATCTCCCCGAGCCGTACCAGCCCGGTCCGCCGCGATTCGGCGGTCTCGGTCGGCCGGCTCTCGTCGAGCCCGGGATTGATGGTCAGCGCGTCGACCCCGAGCCGGCCCAGCAGGCTGGGCAGCACCAGACCGGCGCTGCCGTTGGAGGCGTCGACGACGACCTTCAGACCGGCGTCGGCGATCCCCGTCGTGTCCACCTGCCGCAGCAGCGAGCCGGTGTACGAGTCGAAGACGCTCGACGGGAACTGCAGGTCACCGATCTCGCCGGGGAAGGCACGCCGGTACTCCTGGCGCGCGTACACCCGGTCCAGCTTGCGCTGCTGCGCCTGCGAGAGGTCCGCGCCCAGCTCGTCGAGGAACATGATGTCCACGGAGTCCGGCACCCCGGGCGAGGTCCGGATCATGATCCCGCCGGCACTGCCGCGCGCGGTCTGCTGCCGGGCGACCGGCAGCGGCACGTTCTCCAGGTCCCGTACGTCGATGGCGCTGGCCTGGAGCGCCGAGATGACGGCACGTTTCAGCGCACGTGCGCCACGGGAGTGGTCGCGGGCCGTGGTGACCGTCGAGCCCTTCTTGAGCGTCGTCGCGTACGCACCGGCCAGCCGTACGGCGAGCTCGGGCGTGATCTCGACGTTCAGGATCCCGGAGACCCCGCGGGCGCCGAAGAGATGCGCCTGACCGCGCGACTCCCAGATCACCGAGGTGTTGACGAAGGCACCGGCCTCGATGGTCTTGAAGGGGTAGACGCGTACGTTCCCCTGGACGATGGACTCCTCGCCCACCAGGCACTCGTCACCGATGACCGCGCCGTCCTCGATCCGGGCGGCGCGCATGATGTCGGTGTTCTTGCCGATGACACAGCCACGGAGATTGCTGTGCGGGCCGAGGTACACGTTGTCGTGGACCACGGCCCGGTGCAGGAACGCCCCGCTCTTGACGACGACGTTCGAGCCGACGACCGTGTGCTCGCGGATCTCGACCCCGGCTTCGACCTTGGCGTAGTCCCCGATGTACAGGGGCCCGCGCAGCACCGCGTCCGGGTGTACCTCGGCGCCTTCGGCGACCCACACCCCGGGCGAGATCTCGAAGCCGTCCATATCGACCTGGACCTTGCCCTCGAGCACGTCGGCCTGCGCCTTGACGTAGCTCTCGTGGGTACCGACGTCCTCCCAGTAGCCTTCGGCGACATAGCCGTAGATCGGCCGGCCTTCCTTCATCAGCTGCGGGAAGACATCGCCGGACCAGTCCACCGGCACGTCGGGGTCCACATAATTGAAGACCTCGGGTTCCATGACGTAGATGCCCGTGTTGACGGTGTCCGAGAACACCTGCCCCCAGGTCGGCTTCTCCAGGAACCGCTCGACCTTGCCTTCCTCGTCCACGATGGTGATGCCGAATTCCAGCGGATTGGGCACGCGGGTCAGGCAGACCGTGACGAGTGCGCCCTTGTTCTTGTGGAAGGCGATGAGGTCCGTGAGGTCGAAGTCCGTTAGCGCGTCGCCGGAAATCACCACGAAGGCATCGTCCTTCAATGCCTCCTCGGCGTTCTTCACGCTGCCGGCGGTCCCGAGTGGCTTCTCCTCATTGGCATAGGTGAGCTCCATTCCGAGCTCCTCGCCGTCACCGAAGTAGTTCTTGACGAGAGACGCCAGGAACTGAACGGTCACCACGGTCTCAGTGAGCCCATGCCGCTTGAGCAGCCTGAGCACGTGCTCCATGATCGGCCGGTTGGCCACCGGCAGGAGCGGCTTGGGCATGCTCGAGGTCATGGGGCGAAGACGGGTGCCTTCGCCACCGGCCATCACGACGGCCTTCATGTCGGAAGAGTCCTCCTTGAGAGACGACGTACACGCCGACCTCGCCCGTCTCGGACTCCGGCTCCGCTCCTCCGCGTCACTGCGCCGAGCGAGCTCAATCGGCCGCGGCGTCCGCCTTCACGAGTCGGCGGACCTGCACCACGTAAAGGATTCCTGCCCACCAGTAGAGGGTTGTACCCCATCCGGCGAACGCCCATCCGAAAACGGACGCCAGCCACGCCAGCGAACCAGTGCCGTCACTCAGCAGAAGCAACGGGAAGGCATACATCAGGTTGAAGGTGGCGGCCTTGCCGAGGAAGTTGACCTGCGGCGGCGGATAGCCGTGACGGCGCAGGATGAGCACCATGGCGGCCAGCATCACCTCACGTGCCAACAGCGCCACGGTGAGCCACAACGGCAGAATCTCGCGCCAGGTCAGACCGAACAACGTGGACAGGATGTACAGACGGTCGGCCGCCGGGTCCAGCAACCGGCCGAGGCTGCTGATCTGGTTCCAGCGCCGCGCGAGCTTCCCGTCGAGGTAGTCACTGACACCGCTCAGCATGAGCACGAGCAGCGCCCAGCCGTCATGCTCCGCCAGGATCAGCCAGAGGAACAGGGGTACGCCGGCCAGGCGCGCCATGCTGAGAATGTTCGGGATCGTGAAAATTCGATCAGTCTGAACCCGAGTCTCCTGGACCTCCACCCGGGGGCCTCCACTTGAACGTGCGAACGATGCCTCCTGACCCTACAGGAGAACATCCGTACCCTGAACGCAGGAAAGCCCCGCACCATAAGGTGCGGGGCTTTCCCACAATGATTGTTCGGCGGCGTCCTACTCTCCCACAGGGTCCCCCCTGCAGTACCATCGGCGC
>NZ_JBVJDL010000019.1:0-59901 GCF_055582305.1 Streptomyces sp. NPDC042102 | reverse complement strand
AATCCACACCGAACCCGGAAGGCCCTCACCCGTTCAAGACGCCTCAGCCGAGACCTGCATCACCCGTCCACAACCTCCCGGGGCAATACACCTAGTCCCTCCGCCATTGCGCGGGTGAGTTCTTCGTCGCAGGGTCCTCGTAGGAGCCGGCGACGCCCCGGTCGACGTGGAAGCTGGTGAGCGTGGTCACCGGGGAGTTCGGGTCACGCCGGTCCGCGATGACCCGCATGTGGGCGGAGAAGCGGGCGGGCGTGGCCTCGTACACGTCGTAGCCGTAACGATTCCCCTCGAAGTACTTCAGGTGTGGGTTCGCGCGGCCCATCACCGGGCCGTTGGTCTTGTTCCAGTCCGCCGAGTAGGCGCCGGAGGTCACCGAGTGCGCGGTGAACTCGGTGCCGATCACCGGCGAGGCGGTGTTGTCGAAGTCCGGCCGGATGTCGTCGACGAAGGCGGAGTGCCAGTCGCCGGTGATCACCACCAGGTCCTCCATCCCGGTGCTGTGGACGTGCCCGAGCACCTCCTTCCGCTCCGCGAGGAACCCGTCCCACTGGTCAGTGAACATGTACGAGCCGCCGACCCGCGAGCGCAGTTGGCTGAGCATGATCGAGTTGGCCCACACGTGCCAGCTGTCCGGCGCGGCCGAGACGTTCTGCTTCAGCCAGGCCTTCTGCTGGGCGCCCAGGATCGTGCCGCCCGCCAGGTTCTGGGCGGACCGGTACGAGCGCAGGTCCAGGACGGTCAGCTCCAGCAGGTCGCCCCACCGGCGGGCCCGGTGGATCTCCGGCTCCGGCAGCCCGGCGCCGCCGGCCGCCGAGGCGTCGCGGTGCGGCTGGTTCTCGTACCAGGCCTGGTAGGCGGCCGACCGGCGGGCGAGGAACGGGGCCCCGCCGGCGGTCCCGCTGTAGTCGTTGACCACCTCGTGGTCGTCCCAGGTCAGGTACCAGGGGTGGGCGGCGTGCGCGTCGCGCAGCGACGGGTCGCCCTTGTAGAGGGCATGCCGGCGGCGGTAGTCGGCGAGGGTGAGGGTGGCGGGCGCGTCGTGGTCGCGTACGTGGTCGCCGCCGACCGGGCCGTGCTCATAGATGTAGTCCCCGAGGTGGACGACGAAGTCGACGTCCTCGGCGGCGATGCCGCGGTGCGCGGCGTAGTAACCGTCGTGGAACGCCTGGCAGTTGGCGGCGGCGAAGCGGACCCGCGACACCGGCCCGACCGCGGCGGTCTTCGTCCGCCCCACCCGGCTGGTCTTCCCGAGCGCCCGGAACGCGTACCAGTAGCGGGTGCCGGGGGCGAGCCCGTGCACGGCGACGTGCACGCTGTGCCCGAGGGTCTCGGAGGCCGGGGTCGTCCCCCGGGCCACCACCCGGGCCAGCGCCGGATCCTCGGCGACGATCCACTCCACCTCGACCACGTCGGGCAACGCCTGCTCGGCGGCGAGCGGTTCGGGCGCCAGCCGGGTCCACAGCACCACGCTGCCGGCCTGCGGGTCCCCGGACCCGACACCCAGCGTGAACGGCGCCGGGTCGTACGTCGCGCCCAGCGCCTGCGCCGCCTCCAGGGCCTGCGCGGGCGACAGCCCGGCGCTCAGCGGCCACACCACATTCAACGCCCCGGCCGCGCCCGCGGCCTTCAGCAGGCTCCGTCGATCGATCCTCACGCCACACCCCCACCGCTCAGCACCAGCGAAACACCGTCCGCGTACCCGTCGTTGGACGTGCCCCCGGCCCGGGTGAACACCAGCCGCACCCGCGCGGCCCGCGCCCCGGCCGGCACGGTCGAGCTCGCGGTCCGCCGCAGCATCCCGGTCCGCGACCCCCGCTCCCCGGCGGTCACCGGCCCCAGCACGGACAGCGCCAACGGCGCGCCCTTGGCGTCCCGGAACTCCACCGAGGCCCGCACCCCGTCCTCCTGCCCGAGGTACCCGCCGAGCCACGCCTCGAAGGCGTACGTCGTCTGCCCGCCGTCCACGGCCGCCGGCACGGCAATGTCCTGCATCAACTCCGTCACGGGGCTGTTCCCCCCGGAGAAGAACCGGCTCCCGCGCGCACTCGGCCCGGGATCCGAGGCCGTCGGATACCCACCCCCGAAGCTGTACGCCACCAGGGCGGGCGCCCCCTGCCGCACGGTCCATCCCACCACGGACGTCACGGGCGTGGCATTCCCCCCGGGCCCGCTCTCCGCATCCCCATTGACCACGACATTCACCGAATTGCCTCCAGTCGTCGACGAGTTGGCGTGGGGCATCCCAACAGTCGCCGGTGAACGGCGTAAGGCGAGAACGGGTCGCACAGCACCGACTTCATCCTGCGAGCGCAGGAGAACCATGCCCTACCTGGACGAAAGCGACCCCCGCTGGGACCAGGCCTCGGGCGGACACCACCTCTCCGGCCGCCCCCACTGGGGCCCCGCCGACGTGGACCACGCCGCCGCCTTCCTGGCGGCCCTGTACCGCTGACCGCGGAAGCCGGAAACTCAGGTGGATTCCGGCATCAGTTGCCAGCCCACGCTTTCGCTTCCGTGAGATTGGGGGCAGTACCAACCACCACGCAGGCGAAGCCGTCCCACTCCTCCAGCACGCGCGGCTCATCGGGGCGCACGTGGCCGGCGCCCCCTGCGCGGCACGGTCCCGGCGCTGCACGTCCATGGGCGCGCGCCGGCGTCCGACGTAGGCGGAGAGCAGCACGGACGTGTCATCCGCATCGGCCCCACTCAAAACGGCGGCCTGATCAACCGGCGCCATGTGGTCACGGCGTCGGTCAGCTGTTTGGACCCACTGCCGCGCGGTCCACTTGCTGCGGCTCCACGGCTCTCCCCGGTACCAGGACGGCGAGGGTGCTACGCGCTTCGCGCCGCAGCGTGCGGCGCCGGGCAAAGGTTGCAGTAAGAGCGAGGACCGAGACCGTGCCGCCGTAGAGCACAGCAGCAATCATGGAGAGGAGCCCGATCGCCATCGGGCACGCACCTTTCTTCCCCCGTTCGGCCCGCCCGACTCACAGCCCGGGGCGGGTGTTGATGCGTTTGCTCTTCACCATACGCACGTCGTCAACTCCCCCTGCGCATTCCGGCCAACCCGACGAACCTTTGCGGTCACGGCACCAGGCGTCCGGTATGGTCCCGAAACCAAGGGAGTTGGGACAGACTCGGGGGTCTGGCAGCTGTCGTCATCACGGAACGGGCCACCTGCACCTCCAACTCCCCTGCTCACGCCGAAGCCGACGCCCGCGCCGACGTCACTGTGGAGGACCGTGGTACCGCAGAACCGATCCGAGGGCGAAGCGTCACTCGACCTGGGAACCTCAATGATCGACAAGGGCCGCTTCAACGACGCGATCCAACCGCTGCTGCGGGCCGCGGCGATCAGCGGTCCCGTGGCTCAGCGCCGGGCGACGGCGACGGCCCTGCTGCGACTCGGATTCTTACTCAACGAACGGCAGGGCTTCGCCGACGCGCTGCGAGTCCATGTCCGGGCGGCGGCGATCTTCGCCGAACTCGGGGATGTCGAACAGGAACTGCAGTGCCGCTTCCTCACGGGCGTCTGCGAGTGGCAGCTCAAAGCGTACGAGAGCGCGATCCAGATCTTCGAATCCAACGCGGAGAAGGCACGCGGTGCGGGCAAGACCCCGATCCGGGCCGTGGCGATGCTGAGCATCTCCTGCATCCTGGTCGACCATCTGCGCCAGTACCAGCGGGCGGTGCCGTATGCGAGCGAAGCCGCGAGGCTCTTCCAATCGATGGGCCACGACGAGCAGGCGGCCCATGCTCTCCGGCATCTCACCGAGGCGCGTCACGGAGGAAAGGCCTGATGGACCGGTTCGCCCTCTACTACCCGCACATCCACGTCCGCGACGACGACTGGCTCAAGTACGCCGCCCTGTACTGGCCCAAGATGGCCCGGATCCGACCGCCGGGCTACCCGCTCCAGGACTCGCCCGCCGCGCAGGAACTCCACGCCGCGCGCTGGCTGCTCGACTTCGAACCGCCCGCGTCGGCTGCTGCCGCAGTCGCCGAGCCGTTCCTGGAACTGCTCCACGAACACGGCACCACCCTCCGGGACCACTTCGGCCTCAACCGGATCGAGACCTGGGGCCTACCGCTCGCCGAGGCCGGATTCGGCAACGCGGGCGTGTTCTCGGCGGGCAGCGAGGACAACACCGAGGACGACCCGACCTGGCTCAATCCGCGATTCGGGTATGTCCACGCCGGCCGCTTCAGCGGGCACCTCCTCGACTCCGCCGTTGACCAGGGGCTCGCGCTCGTCGGCCCGGGTCGCGGTGGGACCTGGGTGGCGCTGCACCCCCGACTGGCCACCGTCTACATGCTCGCTCTGGCCGAGCAGACAGCCGCCGAGAACGGCCTGCACCCGGTCACCGACCAGATGCTGCCGCACGCCGCCATGTCCGGATGGACCTTCGAGCGGCTCGCCGCGGCGCTCCTTGACGAGCTGCCAGATGAGAATTCGGCAGCGCGGCCACCGCTCGAGGATGCGTTCGCGTTCCTGGCGTTCGAGACCGTGATCCCCGCGGATCTGCGGAACGTCCCGATCGAGAAGATCCTCGACATCCGGGCCGAATTCGGGTCGGAACTGGATGCGTTCCGGGACTTCACCGCTGACCAGGTCCAGCGGCTCGGCGCCATCGAGGACGTGCGGGACGCGGGGCTGTACCAGGAGTACCTGCAAAGCGAGGTCGACCGCGAGGTCCGCGCGCGGCTCGACGACCTGGACGACCAAATGCGCAGCGTCGGCCTCGAAACCGTTCGGGCCTTGGCCAATGTCAGGTCGGTGGCCCTCCCGCCGCTGGCCGCGGTCGCGGCGGACGCGGTCGGCGTCACCCCGGCGCTGACCGTCCCCGCCGTGGTCGCCGGCTGCGTCGTCGGTGCGCCCCTTCAGTGGCGCCGCAGACGCCGCGAGATCGCGCAGGAGTCGCCCGTGGGCTACCTGTTCCAGCTCAAGCGGGCAGTCAAACCCCACACGCTGATCGACAAGCTGCGAAGGGCATGGCCGCTATGACGGGCGACAGCGCCTCTTTCCCGGAGGCCTTCAACGAAGCGTTCCAAGGGCTCGACGCCGCCTCCGGCCAGGTGCTCATCCCCGAGTTCGCTGCTGATCCCTCGGTCGTCGCACTTGCGGATCGGCAGACCCGGCGTCTCGCCGAGTGTCTCATCGGCGAAGCTCCGTCCGACTGGCGGCGGATCACCGCGGTGTTCGCCCTGACGCTCCGATCCGAGGTCTCACGCGTCCTCCACACGACCGGCCGAGCCTCCACCAACGCCGCGCCGGGCCCCGATGCGTTCCGACTGGCCCGCGAGCTGCGCCGGACCACCGCCCGGCTGCCGCGCGGGCCCTGGTGGCGTATGACGCTCGACCTGCGCGTCGACGGCGGTGTCGAAGTGGACTTCGACTACGGCGACGAGCCGTTTCCCGACGAGCACCTGTTCACGCCCGAGGAATACCGGGCCGACCTCGAGGCCTTCGACTGGTCGGCGGAGAAGCTCCCGACCTGGTTGTCCGCCTTCGTCAGCCACGGCGGCAGACAAAAGCGCAGCCCTCGGAAGGCCGCCGTGCCGGCCGACACGCGCGGCGCACGGTCCGCACAAGGTGTCTCGCCGAACGAAATGCCCGGCCTCTCCGCGACCTGGGCGCGCTGGGCCGTCCTGTCGGCGGCGTTCGTCGCGGCCGGTTCCGAACGGGGGCCGCGGATGGCACCTTCCCACGCACGGTTCGAGGGTTCGACACGCAGCGGCTCGACACTGTGGATGCTTGAGGGCGGCCGCGCCGTCCTCTCCGGCGGCGTCTGGGACGCGCCCGGCCTGGCCGATGCCTATCGCGGCGACGCGCCGCACCCCGAGCTGTTCGCGGGGGCGCCGATATGGGTTGCCGATCCGCTGCTCGACGAACGGGGCAAGGTGGGTCTGATGTCCTTCTGTTACTGGTGGGAGAGCGGGCGCTGGCTGCGGGGCGAATCGCCGAAAACGGAGGAGCTCGCGACGGCGATTCCCGGGGTCTGGACCAGCGGAACGGTCGCCGGCATCGTGGCCAAGCTGGCCCACGGTGTTGCACGAGACACCGAGACGGCCGCGATGCGGCTGGTCACAGCCGCCGAGGGCGGATTCGCCGAGCGCGGCATGCTGGCCGAGGTCTTCGGGAAGGGCGAGGGCGCCGACCTCGACGGCGCGTACCACCAGTTGGTGATGGCGGGCGTCGTGCACCGCACCGACCTGCCGCAGTTGCCCCGCCACCAGGCGATCGCGATCGTGAGGCGCTACATGCTCGCCCACGACCTGGACAGCCCCGACTACCGGGCCGCGGACCTCGTGGCCGACCGGGTGGACTGCGGATGGCAGGTGTACGCGCCGGTCCCCAGAGGCGAGATGAGGATAGGACGCGGGCTCTTCTTCGTCGCCGACGACGAGGTCCTGGAGATGACCGACACCCAGAGCTCGTACCCGCACCTCTACGCGGAGGAGTTCGCGCGCCGGTACCGCGAGCGCTGGGGGCTGTGAACAGGTCAGGCCTGCGGTTCCGCCAGCTCCCAGTCGAGCGTCCACAGGCGTACGCGCCCGTCGCTTCCTCCGGAGACCGCGTATTCGCCGTCGGCCGTCAAAGTGAGCTGGCCCAGTTGCCCGGGCTGGGCCTCCACCGTCCGCAAGCAGGTGCCGGTCGCCAGGTCCCACAGGCGCATCTCCTCGCCGTCGTGGCTCGAGAGCAGGAAGCGGCCGTCCGGGGTGAAACGCATCCTCCGCGCGTTGCCGCGCTGGCCCTCGAGCACCGCGGTGCAGGCCCCGGTGGCGGTGTCCCACACGCGGATCAACAGATCGTCGTAGCCGCCCGCGGAGGCCGCCAGGCTCCCGTCGGCGCTCATCGTCACGGCCATGACCCAATGCGTGTGGCCGCGCAGCACGGCATCGCAGCGGCCGGTCCCGAGGTCCCACAGGCGGACCGTCCCGTCGCTCGCGCCCGTGGCGGCGATCCGGTCGCCCGGGCCGAGCCACACGGCCCGGGGCATTCCGGTGTGGCCCTCGAGCGTTCGCAGGAGGGTGCCGGTCTCCAGGTCCCAGAGGCGGAACCGCTGGTCGTTGCCGTGGCCGCCGATGAGCGCGCAGCGTCCGTCGGCGGTGAACCGGGCCGCGTCGGGACTCATGGCCATGGGAATCATCCACCTGAGCGACTCGGGCTCGACGTCCGTGCCGATGAGCCGGTCGTCGGACATCGAGTACCGTTCCGCGCCGCTGCCGGTCCACCAGGCCCTGGCCGATCCGCTGCGGCCCCAGGCCATGACGGTGCTGCCATCGGCACTGAGCTGTACCTTGTCGATGCCGGTGAAGGGGCCGCTGCGCTCGCTGCGTTCGTGGACGGTGATGGTCCGCATGAGCGCGCCGGTGTCCGGGTCCCAGAGCCGGATCTCACCGCCGCTGCTGGTGGCCATGACATCCCCGCCCGCACTGATGTCGAGCGAACCAACGCTCGACTGGTGCGCCACGAAACTGCGGGCGGGCCAGACCGCGCGAATGCCGGTGTGGACCAGTGACCGGCTGAGGGCGCGCCAGGCGGCCATCACGTCGGGAGCCCGCTCGTGCCCGGGAACAGCGCGAGCCTCCCGGAGCGCGTCGAGCGCAGCGGCACGGTCGCCTGCCGCCTCCCGGACCGCCGCGGTGTCGAGCAGCGCCTTCACCTTCTCGTCCAGCAGGTTCAGCACGCCATGCCTGCGGGGCCAGCACAGCTGGAACGGAACGGCGGGAGAGTCGGGCATCCGCCACAGCCGCACGGTGTTGTCGAGCGACGCGGACAGCGCGAACCGGTCGCCCGCTCCCCACAGGACGCGGCCCGCCGCGCCTCGGTGGCCCCGGAACGTCCGCAGGCACTTGCCGGTCTCCACGTCCCACAGGCGGACCGCGCCGTCGCGAGCGCCGACCAGGAGTCTCGCGGCGTCGGCGCTGAGCGCGAGCGACGTGGCGGGGCTCCGCAGCGTCCGAACTCGCCGTCCTGTCCGTAGGTCCCAGATGCCGATGGCATCGTGGTTGTCGGCGATCGCCGCGACGCCGTTGCCGGTGTCGAAGCACAAGACGGGCTGGTTCACGCCTTTCCCGGCCAGCACTTGCGCGCACTGCCCGGTGCGCAGGTCCCAGAGGCGGGCGATGCAGTCCTCGTACCCGGCCGCGAGGACCCAGCGGCCGTCGGGGCTGAGCTCGGCTTTCGGGAACTGCGCCAGCGGGCCGTACAGCCGCCGGCGGACCTGGCGCCGCTGCAGATCCCACACGACGATGTCGACGCCGTGCACACCGGCCTTCCAGACCGATTCCGTGGCGACGGAGATGCCCTCCCGTGCACTGACGGCCGCCCAGTCGAAGGACGTCGCCGCCCTGATGGTCCGCAGGGATCTGCCGTCGGACAGGTCCCAGATGCGCATGACATTGCCGTAGTCGACCGAGGCGCAGTACCTGCCGTCGGGAGTGATCCGGACCGACCGGGGCTTGGCCGTGTGGCCGCGAAGCGTACGCAGGCATCGGCCCGTGAGCACGTCCCACACGCGGACATGTTCGTCGTCACCGCCGGTCACGGCGGTCCTCCCGTCCGCGGACATGTCGATGTGGAGCATCGGGTCGGGTTCTCCGTCGGCGGTCGGGTTCCAGCGGATCTCGTTGATCCCGATGCAGTCCGCGTCCGGCACGGTTCCGGAGCCGAGCGTGTCCAGCGCCTCGGCCACGTCCCGCAGCCCGGGCTGCTCGCGGTCGACGCCCTCGAGAAGCGGCCGGGCCGTGGCGAGGTCGCCCCGTTCGAGGTGGACGAGGCCGAGGGCGTGCCGTGCCGGCCAGGCGTCGTCGGTGTCGGTGCGGACGGCGTCGAGGTCGGTGACCAGCTCTTCATCGGTGATCTCGCCGCTGCGCCAACGCCACAGCCCCGAGTTCAGGGTCGCCTCGGCGTGCTGCGGGTCGGCTGTCAGCGCCGCGGTGAACGTGGCGGCGACCTCCTCATCGCGGTCGAGGTCGAGCAGGGAAAGCGCCCGGTTGTTGAGCTCGTCAGCGCGCAGGTCGGCGGCCTTCGGCTCCAGGCGCCGATACCGCTGCCCGGTGACCCGCAGGTGGATCGCCGCCAGTTCCTCGGCGACGGCCGCCATCGACACCGGCCGCTTCTCGGGGTCCGGGGCGAGGCAGAGCTCCAGCAGATCGGCCAGATCCGGCGGCAGCGGCGGCAAGCCCGGCCCGTATGACTCGATCCCGTGACGTTCTCTGATCGTGTCGTTCGCGAAGGGCCCCCGACCCCAGCGCGGCCCGCCGGTGAACATCTCGAGAACCGTGACGCCAAGACTGAAGACGTCCGTTCGCCTCCCGACCGGCCGGTTCGAAAGCTGCTCCGGCGAGGCATACGCCGGTGTCCGCCCGCCCGCCGAGACCGGGACGCTGACGCCGTGTGGAAGGTCCCCGTCGTCCGCGGCGACGATCGGCCGGATGCGAGCCAGGCCGAAGTCGGTGACTTTGGCGACGATGTCGCCGCCCTGTACGTCGAGCAGCACGTTGGCGGGCTTGACATCCCGGTGCACCAAGCCCGCAGCGTGCGCATGGCCGACGCCCCAGGCCATCTGGATCGCCAGGTCCACAATGCGTGCCACGGCCGCCTCCGGGCCGCCCTCGTACAGGCGGTGGTCGGCAATCCAGTCGTGCAGGCTGCCGTTGCCGACGTACTCGGCGAAGACGTAAGGGACGCTGTCGACTACGCGCACGTAGTGGCACCCGCAGATGTTCGGGTGCAGCCCGAGCGCAACCCACGCCTCGGCCTCGGTGATGAACCGCTCGCGCTGCTCATCGGTCGCGAACACCTCCGGCTTCGGCGTCTTGACCGCCAGGTCGATTCCCCACTGCCGGTGTAACACCCGCAGTACCCGCCCCATCCCGCCCTCGCCCGCGACCTCCTTGACCTCGTAGCGATCGTCGAGAACCTCCTCGATTGACCTGTCGCCCATGTACAACACGCCTTCCGCCGAATCGACTGCAACTTCCTGCTCATTAGAGACCGGGCCATCCGGGTCCGTACGGTCAACGGCGGATCTCCGAGCAGGAAGTGACACCTGATGACAGACGCGATCCTGGAGTCCGCCCTCGAGGGCGAGATCACCGATCACCGATCACCGAAGCGATCAACGGCTGCGTGGCGCACTGCCCGACCAGAGACAACGATGCTCAAACGCAGCCGGAGGCCCGATCGTGGGTCACCGTTCGCGGTGGACTTGTTCGCGGACCCGCTCAGGTCGGTCAACGGCGTACCCGATAGCGCAGGTGAAGCACCCGGTTGCTCTGAATCACGACGTCAGGATCCTCCAACAGGTACTGCGCGTGGACCGACCCGAAGTAGCGCTTGCCGGACCCGAACACCACGGGTACGACGTGTTCGTCCCAGACCTGTTCGAGGAGTTCCTCCGCGCTGAGGAAGGCCGGGCTCGCGTCCAGCAGGGCCTCCAGCAGGGCGAACTCCTTGACCGAGAGGTCGAGCCGGCTTCCGTCACGGGTGACGGTACGCCGGAGCGGATCGAGCTCGATGCCCGCCGCCCGCAGGACACGGGCCTGCGGCGGCGCACCGCGCCACCCTGGAGGACTCCTACATGGAACTCACCCGCGACGCGGTGGAGTACCGAGGGGTTCCGGCCGAGGAGGCGGGACGATGACCGCGACGGGCTTCATGCGGCTCCTGCACGCGGAATGGACCAAGCTGCGTACGGTGCGGGGCTGGGTGCTGGGCATGGCCGCCGCGGCGCTGGCGACGCTCGTGGTCGGGCTCCTCGGTACGGCGGCCCCCGCGCCGCCCGGCCGGGTGTCCGACACCTCGTTCCCGCGGGGTCCGGGCGGCGAGGCCGTCAACGACAGCTTCTACTTCGTCCACCGGACCCTGACCGGTGACGGCAGGATCACCGTGCCCGTTCGCCGGCTGACCGGTGTGGTGGAGACCGGCCCCGGGGAGTCGGCCGCCGGCGCGCCGCCGTGGTCGAAGGCGGGGATCATCGTCAAGGAGTCCCTCGCGCACGGTTCCTCGTACGCCGCGGTCATGGTGACCGGCGCCCACGGCGTGCGGATGCAGTACGACTTCACCTCCGACGTCGCCGCCCCCGCGCTCCCCGGCAATGACGCCGGAGGATCCGCGCGCTGGCTGCGGCTGGTCCGCGCCGGCTCCACCCTGACCGGCTACGCCTCCGTCGACGGCTCCCGCTGGAGCCTGGTCGCCGTGGCCCGCCTGACGGGACTGCCGACCACCGTACAGGCGGGGCTCTTCGCGACCTCCCCCCAGGCGATGGAGGAGACCGCCACCGGCGCGGGTTTCAGCCCTGCCGTGGTCACCGGCGACTTCGGGCGCGCCGAGCTCGAGGGGAACTGGTCCGGCGGGGCGTGGACCGGGACGCAGGTCGGGGGTGACGCGGGCACCTCCGGCAGTTATTCGAACACCACGAAGGGAGGTTTCACGGAAGCGGGTCCGGGATTCACCGTGACCGGGGCGGGTGATATCGCACCGGTGGTGGGCGGACCCGCGATGGGCGACGGCTACGCCCTGGAGAACCTGCTCGTCGGCGCGTTCGCCGGGCTGATCCTGGTGATCGCCGTCGGCACCGTCTTCGTGACCGCCGAGTACCGGCGCGGACTGATGCACACCACGCTGGCCGCGCACCCCGGGCGGGGGCGGGTGCTCGTCGCGAAATCCGCGGTGGCCGCCTCCGCCGCCTTCACCGCCGGACTGTTCGCGGCCGCCGTCACGATCCCGCTCGGTCAGCAGGGGGCGGAGGACAGGGGATTCCGCGTCTTCCCGGTCTCGACGGCCACCGAACTGCGCGTCATGATGGGTACCGCCCTGCTGTTCGCGGTCGCCGCGGTGCTCGCGGTCTGCGTCGGCACGCTGCTGCGGCGCAGCGCCACGGCGGTGGCGCTGGTCATCGCGTCGATGGTGCTTCCGTACGTCCTGGCCACCGCGGCCGTGCTGCCCACGGGCGCCTCGGAATGGCTGCTGCGCGTGACCCCGGCCGCCGGTTTCGCGGTCCAGCAGACCCTGCCGCGCTACGCGCAGATCGTGAGCGTCTACGAGCCTTCGACCGGCTACCACCCGCTGCCGCCGTGGGCGGGCTTCGGGGTGCTGTGCACCTATGCGGCGGTCGCCTTCGCCCTGGCGGTCACCCGGCTGCGGCGGAGGGACGCATGAGGTACGCGCTGTACGCCCTGCGCGCGGAATGGACGAAGCTGCGCTTTGCGGGGGGAACAGGCCGGCTCCTGGTGCTCGCTGTCGCGCTGACCGTGGCGCTGAGCGCCGGAGCGGCCCGGGGAGCCATGTGTCCCGGACCGGGGTGCGGCGAGGACGGCGTCCGGCTGTCCCTCACCGGCGTCGTCCTCGGCCAGGCGGTCGTCGCCGTGGCCGCCGCGCTGACGGTCAGCGGTGAGTACGCCACCGGCATGATCCGCACCACCTTCGCGGCAGTGCCGCACCGGATCGCCGCGTTCACGGCCAAGGCGGCGGTCCTGACCGGGGTGGTGCTGGCGACCGGGACCGTCAGCGTTCTCGGCTCGCTGATCGCCGGGCGGTACATCCTTCCGGGCCGCGGCTTCACGCCGGCGAACGGGTACCTGCCGCTGTCGCTGGCCGACGGTCCGACGCTGCGGGCCGCCGCGGGATCGGTCGTCTACCTCGCGCTGGTCGCCCTGCTCAGCTTCGGCGTGGCCACGGCGGTCCGGGAGGCCGCGGCCGCGATCGGGACCGTCCTCGGGCTGCTCTACCTCTTCCCGGTCGTCGCGCACGTGGTGGGCGACCCGGAGTGGCAGCGCCACCTGCAGCAGGTCGCGCCGATGACCGCCGGTCTCGCCATCCAGTCCACCACCCACCTCGACAGGCTGCCGATCGGCCCATGGGCCGGGCTCGGCGTACTGGCCCTATGGGCCGCGGCAGCCCTGCTCACCGGCGGCCTCCTGCTGCGCCTGCGCGACGCGTAGGCCCGCTTCCGCATCCCGGCGGGTGGGGGGCCACGGCGACCGTCCGGACGACTCGCCCTCCGCTTCGGCATCATGGCCAAGACCAGGTGCGCGCCGTCGAGCCGGGACCGGGACGTACCGCGCCCGGCCCCCGGCCACGGCCAGCGATGCGGATGGCATGCGAGTCGATACTGACCCACCCCCGACTGGCCGCCGTCCGCGCCTCGCGTTGCCCTGAGCCGGTGCCCCGCCCGAGCGCGCCGTACGGCACTGCTGGATGTTCGTCGGCACGGTGCTCGCCCAGGCTTCCGTGGACGCTGACGGCCGACCGTCGGGGAGCACGGTGGCAGGCACCGGGCAGTGGCAGCGGTCGGGGCGCTGTTGCCGGTCAGCAGAGGCGGCGCCGGGAAACGCCGGGCAGGTAGGTCGACCATTCGCGTTCCGTCAGATCGCGTCCAGCGCGGCGGCAGACGCGTTCGGCCAGGCGGTCCGGGGACAGGTCCACGGACCGGGCGCGGGTGCCGGCGACGGCCCACAGGACGTCACCGTCGAAGGCCAGCGCCTCGACGCCCCGCCCGGGCAGCAGGAGGGGGTCTCCCAAGGCATAGTGCCTGTCGGTGTCCCAGAGCTGGACGCTGTCGCCGTTGACCACGGCGGCCAGGAGCCGGCCGTCCTGGGAGAAGGTGAACCCGTCGAGGTCCTGGCCGCCCCTCCCGCCGCCGCGCGAGACACTGCTCGACATCGTCGTGATCCGCTGTGTGACCTGCCCGTTCCAGAGTTCGACCAGTCCGGTCTCCCTGAAGGCGGCCACGAGGCGCCCGTCCGGGGAGAAGGCCACCTTCCGGACGCCGCCGCTGAACATGGCTTGCCTTCTGTCGGTGCCGGTCTTGAGGTCCAGTAGCGTGCCGTCGGTGCTCAGAAAGTGTCGGCCGTCCGGGCTGAAGGCGCCATGGGCCTGCGTCCCGGAGATGGAGTGGACCTCCTTGCGTGATCGGACGTCGAGGATCTTCAGGATGTCGCCCTCTCCGGTGGGGACGCCCGCTTCCCGTTGGAGGGTGGCGATGTGGGCCCCGTCAGGAGCCAGGTCCACCCATGCCGGTCCGCTGCCCTCTGCGGACGCCCAGTGCAGCACGTCCCGTCCGGTGGCGACCTCCCGCAGGGTGACGCCGTACCGGTCGTCTGCCGCGCCCTGGGTGAAGGCGATGAGCCGGCCGTCGTCGCTGATGTCACCGAGTGCGGTGCCGGGCAGGTCCTGGGCGACCCACAGGTTCTGACGGAACGCCGGCACCACGTCCTTGCCCGTGCGCATGTCGACCACCCTCCCCTGAAAGCGGTCGGAACTACCGCTGAGATCCGGGGAGAACCTCTCGGTGACCAGAGCCGTGCGGCCTGCGCCGGAAACCGCCCGGGCCGTCACGTAGGTCCGTACGGGGGGTCCCCCCGTCAGTGCCCCCGACACATCGAGATGGTGGACGGTGTCGCCGGTCCACTGCAGGAGGCTCTCGGTCTCCTCGTCCAGTGCAAGGTCCCAGACCGGGATGCGCGTGCTCGAGAGGTTGTTGAGGCCGGCCGCGGGAATCCGTGCGACGGGCAGGCTTCCCCCGTCCGCGCTCCAGACCTCGATCCCGTTGGTGGTGTTCGTGGACACGAGGTAGTTCCCCCGGGAGCTGAACCGGGGTTCGGAGACGAGCCCGGCGGCCTCGCCCACGACGCGCCGAGCCGCCAGGTCGTACACGACGACGTCGTGGGAGTCCCCGGAGCCGGACGCGCTGATCGAGCCGAGCCGGACGCCGTCCGGGCTGAACAGGAACTTCCCGCGACAGGTCGGCTCCTGCGAGCCGGCGGGCCGGGGCACCAGGACGGCCGGCCCGCCGGCCACGGGCCGGACGGTGACCCCGGCCGTCGAGCAGGAGACGATGTGGCGACCGTCGGGCGCGACGGACGCCCCCTCGGGGACGCTCGTGATCGTGCTGCCCGCCGGGGCGACGAGCTCCGTACCGCCTGCGGGCCGGCCGAGGACCAACTCGCCCTTGTTGGTCACGCCGGATACGTGACGTCCGTTCAGCGGCAGCGGCGGGGCCAGCGCCTTGCCGTCGCGGGTCGAGACGACCTGCAGCGTCTTCTCGTCCGGAGCCGGGACAACGACGACGGAGCCGTCCTCGCTCAGGTGTGACGACGCCAGGAGACCCACCTTGGTGCCGGCGGGCAGGAGAGTACGCGCACGGGCCCGGTCCGCGCCGGTCAGGCCGACCGCGCTCAGGCCTGCGTGAGACAGGAGGAACGCGTACCGTCCCGTGCCCGACAGCATGCGCTGGGTGCTCTCGCCGTAGGTGAACGCGGGTGTGGTCGTGGCCTGGATCTCGCGCTGGGAGGCGGCGGCGATGAGGGCTGCCCGGGATTCGGGGACCTCCGCCACCCGCCAGGAGGCCAACCCCAGCAGCATCGCCGCGACCGGATCGGTACCGCGCAGGGTCTCGGCGGACTGAGCGGTCGTCCGCGCCGTGGCCTCGGCCTGTCTGCGGTCGATCTCGCGAGACTGAAGCCATGCCGCCCCGCCGGCCAGCAACGCCAGCACGGTGACGACGGACAGCCCCGCCCTGAACCGCCGACGGCGGCGCACGGCACTGCGGGCCGCGGTCGATGCCGCGCCCGCGCAGGCGGATTCCAAGGGGTTCGGACGCAGGTGAAGCGGCGCCGTGGGCAACCACGCCGCGCACCTCTCCCATTCGCTGCCGTGCGGCAGGTCCTCGCTCCGGCGGCCGTTCCTCTCCCAGGCCAGCGCCGTGGTGGTGAGCCAGAGGCGGACAGTCGCACCAGCGCGATCCGTCTCGATCCAGCCGCGCAGGCGGGGCCACGCCGGGATGAGCGCGGGGGCGGGGCGGACCCCGCCGTCGGGAAGCACGAGCAGCACCCCGCCCTCGGTGAGGGAGGCGATGGCCCCGGCCATGGCGTGCTGTTCCGTGTCGGGCCGGCCATCGAGGAGTTCGGTCCGGGACGCCGAACGCACCGTGTCCTCGGACCCGTCCGGCGACGGGCCGGGCACGACCAGGCGGAGCATGAGTTCGTGGGCGAGGGGGCGAGCCCGTTCGGGCAGGGCCGCCCAGGCCTCCTCGGCCCGCTCGCCCAGGGTGGAAACCCGGTCTCCGGCGTCTGATGCCGCGGGGCCGGCGCGGCGGGCGCCGACCTGCATCAGGGCGATCCGGGGGTCAGCGGAAGGGCTTTCGGCCGTCCCTGGCACCGGCCGGGATCCGGACGCGGGCACGTCGGCCGGGTCGCCCAGCAGGGACAGCAGGATCTCGGTGGCGGCCGGGCGGTGGTCGGGGTCCTGTGCCAGGGCGCAGGCCACCATGGCGCGCAAGGAGCGCGGCACGGTGGAGAGGTCGGGGCGGTGGCGCACGGTCCGGTAGGCGGTTTCGACCACGTTCCCGCCGCGGAACGGCTCCTCGCCCGAAGCCGCGTAGAGGACGGTGGCACCCCAGGCGAAGACGTCGGCAGCCGGTCCGGCCCGCTTTCCCGACAGCACCTCAGGGGCGATGTAGCCGAGCGTTCCCATGATCACGCCACTGGCGGTCTGCGACATGTCGAGGGACCGGGCGATGCCGAAGTCGATGATGCGGGGACCATCCGGGCCGAGCAGCACGTTCCCCGGTTTGAGGTCCCGGTGCACCACCCCTGCCCGATGGATCGCTGCCAGACCGGTGGCCGTCCCGATCGCCAGTCGGACCACCTCGTCCTCCGCCAGGCGACCGCCGTCGCGGACGCGGGCGCCGAGTGAAGGGCCCGGCACGTATTCCCCGACGAGGTACGGCTCATCGATACCGGACGACACCTCCAGCACCCGCGCGGTGCAGAAACCGGCCACGCGCTGTGCGGCCTCCGCCTCCCGGCGGAACAACCGGCGGACGGACTCGTCGGCGGAACGGCGCAGTACCTTCACCGCCACCCGGTTCCCATCGCGGTCGTACGCCTCGTACACGACCCCCTGGGCCCCCTCGCCGAGCCGTGAAGCGGGCCAGTACGCGCCGATTCTCTCCGGATCCTCCGGTAACAGCGGACTTCCCACCGCTCCCACCCCCCTTGGTCCGCCCCATGGGGGCGGTGCGTCGCGCCATGCTCGGTGACCGGAGCCGGAAGGTCAACGGGGCCGCGAGCGGGCCGCTTTCGCACGCGTGGGGCCCGCCGGTGGACGGTCCTCGGGGTGGGGCTGCGGGGGCTGCGGGGGCTGCGGGGGCTGCGGGGGCTGCGGGGGCTGCGGAAAATCGTTCCGGCTCGGTGGCGTCCTCCACGTAGGCTCCCGCGCATGAGCATGAGGAACTCGACGATCCGCGCGGTCAACCGGCTGACCAGCCGCTGGGCGGAGGCCTCGGTCGCGCCCGACGGCCGCACGGGAACGGTCCTGACCGCCGCCGGGGTCTGGCCGCTGCTCGCCTCGCTGGCGGACGGCGCGGGCGGCCAGGCCCGGGAGGAGCTGGCCGAGGCCCTCGGCATACCCGCGGACCGGGCCGCCACCGCGTCCCGGGAGTTGCTGACGGCCCTGGGGCGCGTACCCGGCCTGGAGGCCGCCACCGGACTCTGGGCACGGGCGGACCTGCCGCTCGATCCGGACTGGGTGGCCCGGCTGCCCGAGGGGACTCACGGCAGGCTCACCGGTGACCGGGCCGCCGACCGCAAGCTGCTCGACGACTGGACGGCCGCGCGGACGGGCGGCCTGATCGAGCGGATGCCGGTGCAGCTGACCGAGTACACCAGACTGGTTCTGGCGTCCGCCCTGGCGCTGCGGCTCCGCTGGGTCCGACCGTTCCAGGAGTGGCCCGGAAGTCCTGCTGAGGGGCCTTGGGCCGACCGGGAGATCCTCCAGCTGCACCGCACGACCTCGCTGCTGCACCGCGTCCGGGTCGCCGAGACGCCCGCCGGTCCGGTCACCGTGCTCGAGGTGGTCGGCGACGGCGCAGTGGACGTCCACCTCGTACTCGGCGCCCCGGATTCCGCTGCCGGTCAGGTGCTGGCCGGTGGCATCGCCGCCGTGACCCGTGCCGTACCGTCGGTGGACGGCTTCTCCCTGCCCTGGGGCACGCCCGGACCGGGACTCCGGATCGGCCGACGGGCGGCGTACCGGCCCGAACCGAGGCTGGCCGTCGACACGGTGGCCTTCTCCGTCGAGGCTGAACACGACCTCCTGGAGCACGCCGGGCTGTTCGGCTTGGAGACGGCCCGCACGCGCGACGCTCCCGGTCACTTCCCCGGGATCAGCCGCGACCCGCTCTGCATCGAGTCGGGCAGCCAGTCGGCCATGGCACGGTTCCACGCGAAGGGGTTCGAGGCCGCCGCCGTGACCGCTTTCGGTGCGGCCGGGGCGGGCATCGCACCGCCACCGCCGTACCGCGTGCGGACCATCGACCTCCGGTTCGACCGGCCCTTCGGCTTCCTCGCGGTGCAGCGGTCCTCCCGGCTCGTGCTCGCCGCGGGATGGGTGGCCGAACCGCTTGCCCCTGTCTGGGGAGAGGAGGACTGGGAGGACGAGGAGTGGGAGAACGAGGAGTGATCACGCAACAGGTCGTGGCCGGACGATGTTGCCTGATCGGGCGACGCTGTCCCGCGCGCCGCGAGGGCCGCCGTCTCCGCGAACGGTGACGGCGTATCCGATGCCGCCCCGTCCGGACACCGGCACCGAGGCGGCGGCCGGGGCGGGGGCAGGGGCGGCGGGACGCGGGCCGTCCTGCCCGGTGAGGAGGCCGGCTACGGCCCGGTCCACGCCGACGCCGACGCCGACGCCGACGCCGACGCCGGCCGGCACGTGCGGGAGGCTCACTTGGACAGGCTGTCCCAGAACGAGCATTCGTGTGCGGAGTACGCGTCGACCGGGTGGATACCGCCTGATCCCGGAGCCAACGACTGCACCCATGGCGCATGAGGTGACGAGGGGCGGAAGGCGGGCCATGCCGGGGCGTCGGGAGTGTTCGGGTCGCCGGTGCGCGCGAAGTTCGTCCAGTAGCCGACCATCCGGTCCGACAGGGCGCGCTGGCCGTCGGTCAGCGGTCGCTCGGTGGGGAAGGAGGGGAACAGGAACGGCATCTCGAAGCCGTGCGCCGCACCGTAGGGGAAGCCCGGGGTCGCCGGCAGACCGGCGAGGACGGGAGCGCCCGTATCGTTGAACTCGTAGCCGTACAGGGGTAGGCCGGGGGCGTGCGTGGCGATGGCCCGGCCGGCTGCCAGCGCGGTGCACGTGAAGGACCGGTCGGTCAGCGCAGCGGCCCAGGCCAGTGCGGGAGCGGCATGCCGTGCCGCGGGGTACCGCGCCTCGACGGCCGGGGCCGCAGGTCCGAAGGCTTCCGCCAGACGGGCGCGGTAGTCGTCCTCGGTACGGATCGGGAACGCGCCGAGCGACAGGCCGACGAACATCCGCATCTCGTCGCGATTGGTGCCCAGGATGATTGGCACGCGGTGGAAGCGTCCGGACGCCAACGCCTGGGCCGGTGCCACGGGCAGCAGCGCGTTGCCGAAGGCGGGCCGGTTGAAGGACTGCATCAGCTGCGCGGTGGCGAGACGGTCCGTGCTCTGCCCGCGCAGGCACGCCAGCACCTCCTTCCCGCCGCCCGCCGTGCAGCCCAGTTGCCGGGCGGCTTCCGCACCGGCCGTCTGGACGTCGGTCCGTGAGGCGAACGGCTCGTACTCCGGTGTCCCGGGCCCGAGTGCGCCGCGCGGGAAGGACGTCTGGCAGGAACCGCTCTGGAGGACGGCCCGGTGGAAGAGTCCGGCGGCCGTCGGCGAGGTGAGGTGCGCACAGATACTGAGGGCGCCCGCGGACTCGCCGAACAGGGTGACCCTGCCCGGATCACCGCCGAAACGCGCGGCGTTCGCCCGCACCCAGCGCAGGGCGGCCTGCTGGTCGGCCAGGCCGAACGGCGGGGCTGCGCCCAGCGCGGAGTGGCCGAAGTAACCGAAGACCCCCAACCGGTAGTTGACGGTGACGACGACGGTGTCACCGCGGACGGCCAGTCGTTCGGCGCTGTAGTCGCTGCCCGAGCCGCCCAGGAACGCACCGCCGTGCATCCACACCAGCACGGGCCGCTTCTTCCCGGCCGGCTTCGTCGCCGGCGCCGTGACATTGAGGTAGAGGCAGTCCTCCGAGCCGACGACCGCACTCGAACCCGGTGCCGGCATCTGCACACAGCGTTCAGCAGGCCTCGTCGCGTCCCGCACCCCCTGCCACGCGGCGGCGGGCACGGGGGCACGCCAGCGCAGCGGTCCGGTCGGCGGCGCGGCGTAGGGAATGCCGTCGAAGGTGGTGTACGAGCCGTGCGACACACCGCGTACCAGCCCCTGGTCGGTGCGTACGACGGAACCGTCCTGCCCCGCGGAGTCAGGGGAACGGGGGCCGGCGCCGGCCGCAGGTGCGACGGTGGCCGAGAGCAGTGCCACCGCGCACAGCAAGGGGAAGAACACCGCACGGAGTCGGGCTCTTCGGCATGGGCGCGGTGCCGTCAGGGTCGGGGGCAGGGACATACGTACGCCCTCTTTTCTCGGGTCGGGGACGGCGTAGGACGAGGCCTCGCCAGGCCATGCGCGGCTGCACCGGTCCGTTTGGCGGGACGAGGTCCGAGCTGCGAGATCGGTTGCGGACCGATGCCGTCGGTGATCAATACGCTAGAACCTCCCGCGCACTGGAGGTTCAAGGGACTGTGACGCAAGACACGTGGAGCATCGGTGAACTCGCGGCCGGAACGGGCCTTCCCGTCAAAACGCTCCGCTACTACTCCGACAGCGGTCTGCTGCCCGTGGCCGCCCGGAGCAACGGTGGGCATCGACGCTACGGCCCCGAGGCATGGGAGCGGATCCGGCTCATCAGACGCCTGCGGGCGCTGGACACCCCGATCGCGACCATCACGCAGGTGGTCACGGGCGAGCGCACGCTCGGCGAACTGGTGACGACCGAACTCGAAGCGGTGCAGGAACGACTGACCGAACTGCGGTGGCGCGAGGCCACGCTCAAGTCCCTGGACGACTGCCCGGATGAGGAACGGCTCCGGCGTCTGGAGGTGTTCTCACGCGTGCAGCGGCTCCCGGAGGCGCACCGCACGCTCACCGACCACTGGTACCGCGAGCTGTCCGCGGCCATGCCCAGGCGCCGACTCGACATCATGATCGCGATGCTGGCCCCCGCCCCGCCGCAGGACCCCGTCCCCGCTACGGCCCTGGCCTACGCCGAGCTGCACCTGCTCATATCCACGCCCAGTTTCACCCGGTGGACCCAGGACCACGAAGAGGAGATGAGGGACGGCCCGGCCTTCTACGCGGAGATCGACGAAGCCGCCGCCCTGACGGCCGCCGCCCTGGCCCAGGGGCTGCCGCCCGCCGCGGGGGACGCGGTGGACGCGTTCGTGTCCGCCCACGCACGAGCTCGGCGAGAGTCGGACACCCCCGCCTTCCGCGCATACCTGCACGGGCTGGTGTCGCGCTCGTCCGGCTTCGACCCCCGCCTGGAGCGGTACTGGGCCCTGGTCGGCACTGCTACGGGCGGGGGCGTGCTGAACATGACGGTGGCGCATCGATGGCTGACCGACGGACTGTCGATCTCGATCGCCGGGACCGCTTGAGGACGGGATGTCCGTCGGGGCGAGCCGGAGCCGAGCGCAAGTGCCCTTGCGGCGCCGGTTGATTGCCCAGATCTTGTCGCCGCCGACTGAGTGGCAGGGGTGGACGTAGGCGATGCCGTGGTGCGGCGGTGGGTGGCAGGCAGCCTGTCGGGGTTGCCCTGCTTCTGCCAGCAGGGGCCCGGCGGTGGGCCGCTGGAAGGTGATCCCTCGGCGGGCCAGTAGGCACCGCAGAGCCTCGCGGCCGATCGGGCCGGGCCGGGCCATGTTCCTGCGCAGGTGGTCGACCAGTTTCCGGACCGGCGGACCGACCAGCGGGTGAAGGGCTTGCCCAGCGGTGGGCAGACTTCCCGAGGTCACCAGAACACCGCGGAGCCAGTCCGCGCGCTGCGCGGCCCCCGCGGCCTGAGGAAGTGACCGAGTCGGGGTCGGCGTGCGTGGGCAGCCGGCCGGAAGCCACGATCTCGCTGAGTATGCGGGCGCAGGCCGAGGTCCGCAGCCAGGTCAGAACGGTCCGCGGATGCTCGGCGGCGACAAGCGCCTCGCCCAGGGCATCGAACCGGACGGCGGGCGCCGGCTGCAGGCCGCGACATCGGGTGTTGAGGTGGTCTTCGACCACGCAGCGTTCGCACTGGTACCCGGTGACGGGCTGCTGGCGCCGGCGCAGCGCGGGCAGGCGTACGGGTCCGGGTGTCCGGCGCAGGGGCCGCAGGTGCTCCGCCCGTCGGTCCGGGCAATCAGGACTCTCACCGTCGAGCAGGCGGAGCACAAGGCCGGGTTTGCGCTGGTGAGGGCGTAGCAGGGTTTGCAGACGGGGCCAAGCGGCCAGCAGGCACAGACCGGCGACCGCTCCGAGCGCAGCGCACAGGATGCGAGGGGGCGAGGCCGGCAGGTCGAGCCGGGTCCGTGTGGTCGGGGCGGCCGCATCCGGTGCAGCAGGGTATCTCCGCCTGGCCCTGCTGGCGGCAGAGGGTGCGGGTGTCGCCGGCATGGCGGGCTCTGATCCGCGAGCAGGTAGCGCAGGCGCCGACATCGGCATGGGCGGCGAGGATTCCTGCGCAGCGCAGGCGCACCCGGTACCCGGTCGCACGGGACACCTCGATCACCAAGTCCGCACTCATCAAGCGTGTCTGGAAACAGTTCGCCTCCCAGAACAAGGCCTTGGCCGAGCGACTGGTGAGCAGATTCCGCCAGCGGATGAACCTCGACCACGCCAGCAACCCTCACATCCTGGACGCCTTCACGAACCAGTGGATCGGCGGCCAGATCTGGGGCCGGATAGAGAGCCTCCCCCTCCCCGATTAGACTCCCATCAGGATCGAAGGACCACCACGATGACCAGCACAGAGCTGACGACACTGCTCGCCGTCGCCCGAGACCTCCTCCCGCAGAACACGGACTGGGAGATGATGAACCAAGTCCCCAGGGCTTCAGCGATGGCTTCGGCAAGTCCCTGGACGCCTCGATCCCCGACCCGTACCGGGACTACCTCAAGGCGGCCAACGGCGGCTTCTTCGGGCGCATCGTCCTCTTCGACGCCAAGTCCGCCCCGTTGTCGCAGTTCTACGCCGAGACCCCGCCCGGCTCCCCCGTCCCACTCGGGCAGGACGAGTGGTACTGCATCGGCAAGGTGAACGAGGACCCCCTGTTCATGCGGCGCGCGGACCAGTCCATCTGGGGATTCCCCGACCGCGGCATCGTGTGGTCCCAGAGCGCCGACTTCGAACAGTGGAGCAAGGACCTGGACGGCTTCCTGCTGGAGTACGTCTTCGGGCCCGGTTACACCCACGTCAGCGGAGCGGACGACACCGACCCCTGGTCGCAGGTACTGCGAGAGCTGGGCCGCACCGCCGGCGAATCCTGAAGTGCCTCTTCCGGCACCGCACCTGCTTGCGACCGGCACCGGCGCCGCCGGAGGGGCCCCAGCAGGCCGCGGAACCGCTCGCGTCGTCGCCATGGCCGACCGGAGACAGGTTCGCTGAGCGGAGCCGCGCGGGAGGGCCGCACCAACGCCTGGAAGCTGTGGCAGGAGATCAAGAAAGAGGCCTACCCGGACGGCAACCGCAACGGCAACAGTCGCGCCTACGTCAGCCGGAACCTACGCGGCAAACTCCAGCCGGTCAGCCCCCGGCCGCCAACCGCCCGCGCCCTCACCCGCTGGATCCTCACCCACCCCGAGGCCCTGGCCGAGAGCGACCGGCTCCAGCTCAAGGCCGTACGGTCGCACTGCCCCGAACTGGAGGCACTCGCCGACCGGCTTCGAATTCTTCCGCAAGCGCGTGCTGCTCTACTCCTGAGCTTGCCGCTCAACCGTCGGCGGTTCGCCATCGGCGGCGAGGGTGACTTGGGCGGTCCACGCCCAAGGCTCCTGGGGCGGATCCCAGCTCACCTCGACGTCGGTGTTGTGGAAGTCGCGCGCGAGTTCCGCCACCATCACCGCCGCCGCGGCCCGCGCGTCTTGTGGGTCGGTGTTGATCGGCACGTCCAGACGCCCGCAGAGCATGCCGCCTTTCCATGGTCAGGACGCTGGTGCGCCAGCCTTCCGGCGTCGCCAACAGGACGATCCCTTTCGGCATGCCCCAGGCGGGCCGCTTCTCCTTCTTGCGTCTCACCATGTAGCTATCCAACATCGTCGGGCTCAAGGTGATGAGTGTGGGTGGAGGATCAACCGCCGTGACGCGGTTCGGTGCCTGTCTTGTACGGCAAGCTGCGACGTTCAGGATGCATCGTCAATGAGCCCGAAGCCCTCCGGGAACTCTTCCAGGAACTCCCGGCGAGCCGGGTGGGTCTCGGCGGCTGCCATCTCCCCGAGCAGGGCGATCATCTCCTGCTGTCAGGAAGGTCAGCCGACCCTCCCTCGGCCTCCTCAACGCCAACTACGGCAGAGTCCACGCCGCAGCCCTCCGCGGCGACCACCATTCGGCCCTCGACACCCAGGGACGGCGGGTGGGCGATGCGGCGGGCTCGTACGAGCAGACCTTCGGCTACGCCGTCCCCCAGAACGGGCGTGTAGCGTGCACATGGCAACGTCGCAGAGGACTCCATGGCCCACACCACTGCCCGCCGCCCCTACGACATCGAGCGGCTGTTCCCCGCCCTCGCAGCGCACCGGCGCACCGCGACCCGGCTCCACCCCCGCCCCGGGAACCCCAGCGCGCGGGACGGCTCGATCGGCGGCCCCATGCTCTGGCCCGCCGATGAGCCCTGGCCGGTCTGTACGGCCGTACACCCCAAGGGCACCGGCTACCGGCTTGCCGACGTACGCCGGGCCCGGCAGGTCCATACGGCCTCCGCGGGACGGCGGAAGACCGACGCGGAACTGGAGATCCTGGCCACCCTCAAGCCTGGCAGCCACGCCCCCGAGATCCGTGACGCGGATCCCGTGCCGATGCTCGCGGTCGCACAGCTGTGGTCTCCTGACGTCTCCGACCTCCGCGGGCCGGCCGGTCACGACCTTCTGCAGATCTTCTGGTGCCCCTTCGAAGCCCATGGGACGGAATCCGAGCCGAGCGTCGACGTCGTCCTGAAATGGCGGCGCAGCACCGATATCCAGGAAGTCCTGGCCGAACAGCCGGAGCCGACCGTCGTCGGCCGGCCGGAGTGCGTCCCGAGCCCGTGCGTCCTCGACCCCGAACAGGTTCTGGAACACGAATACATCGGTCTGCTCCCCGAAGACCTCCAGCGAGCCATCGCCGCTTGGGAAGAAACCCTCTACGACGAGGGCGACGAGGGCGACGAAGACGCAGCAGACTTCCCGCCGGACTATGCAAGCGCTCACTCGCTGGCCCCCGGCTGGAAGGTCGGCGGATACGCCACGTGGAGCGTCACCGATCCCAAGCCCGTCAACTGCCCCGCATGCGCAAGGCCCATGCCGCCCCTGCTCACCGCGCACTACGTCGAATGGGACAGCGCCTCGATCAGCTGGGCCCCGTTGGAAGACCGCCACCCCGACGAGACCCCAACCGCCATCACGCCGACCGATGTCTGCTTCGCCAGCGGATACCTCCGCATCCACACGTGCCCGGCAGAACCCACCCACCCCCACGTCCTCAGCTTCCAGTAGCCACCTCGACCAGATCCCTCGTGCTGCTGCCCGGCGCCCGGGACAACCGACACCCGGTGCCGGAGCAGGCTCGCGCCACATCGCACGGGCAGCCCCGTTTCGACGGCGATGCCTCAGCAGCCCGCGGGCCCGCAGGCCGATCACGCCGATCCGACCCGACCGGGTGCCCCTCACGCTCATCCCGGCGCGCGAGGCCTGGCCGGCCAGAGAGCTTCCGCCAAGTTGAAATAGCAGGTGAAAGGCTGGTGTGGCCGGTACTCGGGGTGCTCGTACCGGTCGTGGGCGGCAGTCCGCAGAGGAGACCGTTCGTCAGGAGCCGCTCTCGTTGGAGGAGGCACCGGCCGCGGGGCAAAGCACTTCGCCCTTGGGTGCCTGTGCGGTTACGGTGGCGCGATGGTGCACGTGCGGGAGATGGATGCGGCCGACATCGAGGCCGTTTCGGCAATCCGGGTCCGGGGATGGCAGGCGGCGTACGCCGGCATCGTTCCGCAGACGTATTTGGATGCCATGTCGGTGGAAGGCGACGCCGCACAACGGCGGCAGTGGTTTTCTCAACCCGGACGAGAGTCACGAGATCTTGTGGCGCTCGGTGACCGTGGCCCGGTGGGGTGGATCTGCTGTGGGCCGTGTCGCAGTGAGGTACCCGGTCTGGGACGGGTCGGTGAGGTCTACGCCCTGTACATCTCGCCGGATCTGATCGGGCAGGGCATCGGCCGGATCCTCCTGGACGAGGCTCATGCTCAGATGAAAGACCAGGGCTTCGGGGCATCAGCCTTGTGGGTTCTGCGTGACAACCTCCGAGCCCAGCGCTTCTACGAACGGGCCGGCTATCAGGCTGATGGTGCGACTCAGGACGACGTCTACGACGGGATCACGCTCACGGAGCTCCGCTACCAGCGCATGCTGTGAGTTGAGCGTCGCCGGGCGCATCCGTGTGGCTCCATGTTCCTGCCGGAGGCGTGGGGGTACGGGTACGCCTCCGAGGCCTGCGCCGCGGCGCTCGACTGGTTCACTACTGGTTTCACTGTCGCGTTGAGCGCGTCCCGGGTGTGTAGCAGCACAGGGTGGCGGTGGAGAAGTGGTGCTGGGAGCGGCCGCGGACCCGGGTGACCGGTGTGCTGCCGTGTTCGCCTCAGGTGCGTGAGGTCGGCGGCGTCATCGAGAATCCGGCTTCGTCTTCGAAAGGCGTCCAGGCTCCGAGCGTCGACGCGGCGCTCGACGGCGTCATCGGGTACGGAGGCGTCGCCGAATGCCGGGATCAGGAGCAGCAGTCGGGAGCGGGGATCGGTGGTGCTGCGCTCGGCCCAGGGCCCATGCAGTGCCCATCGTCTTGCGCGGTGAGCAGCGCGGTCTGCCGGCCGATGCCGACCGCGCCGCCCCCGCCCTCGACGAGAGCACGCGCTGAGCCGTCACTGCACGTGGTCATCGAGGGCTTCCTTCGCGGAGGGGTCGGGGCGGTCCGCGTCCAGGATGCGGAACGGGCATGTGCTGCGTTCCGCGGTGTGCGCGTCGGGGCAGGCTCGGTCTCAGCCGGCAGCAGCGGTCGGGGCCTGGGTCATCCGCCCGATGAGCTGGGTGAGCTGACGCCTGGACATGAGGTGGCGTGCCGCGGCGGCCATCATCCTGTTGCGTCGGCCCGCGATGACACTCGGCGGCGGGTTCTTGCGGTCCAGGGCGCGCAGCGCGGTCGCCACGACCTCCTCCGGAGCCTGCAGGCGCGTGCCGCCGGCGGCGTCCTGGGTGCCGACGACCTCGAAGAACTCCGTCCGGGTCGCTCCCGGTGACAGGGCCAGGACCCGCAGGCCGGTGCCCTGCGACTCCGCCCACAGCGCCTCGGTCAGGCTCAGCACGAACGCCTTGGTCGCACCGTAGACGGCCATCTGGGGATTGCCCTGGTACGCGGCCATGCTGGCGACGTTCACCAGCACGCCCCGGCCGTACGCCTGAAGTTCATTGATGAAGGCACGGCTGATGTCGACGACGGCCGACACGTCCAGGGCGATCTCCTGCCGCATCCGGACCGGATCCTCCTGGCGGAAGGGCCCGAAGGTGCCGAACCCCGCGTTATTGATCAAGCTGGTCACGGCAAGGCCCCGGCCGTGCACTTCAGCCGCCAGCTTCTCCCCGGCCCGCTCATCGCTCAGGTCCTGGACGACGGTGTGGGCCCTCACGCCGTGCCGGGACGACAATTCGCCGGCCAGCGCCTCGAGCCGGTCACGGCGTCGCGCCACCAGTACGAGGTCGGAACCCCGGTGCGCCAGCTGCCGTGCGAACTCCCTGCCCAGCCCGGAACTGGCTCCCGTGACGAGGGTGAGCTGCCCTCGGTATTCGACCGCGCCCATGACGGAACCTCGCTTCGTTGCGTTTCAGCGTGTCGTCAATGCAGCCTACGCCAGCCTGGCAGCGACTGCCAAGCGGTGTGTGAATGCCAAGCTGACAGTCGGGTACTGTGGAGGTATGAGGCAGGACGCAAAGCAGCAGCGCTCGGGAGCGGCCGCTCCGTCGGTATGGGAGCGGTCACGGCAGTTGGCCAGCCAGGAGATCATCGACACGGCCCTCCGCCTTTTCGTCGCCCAGGGGTTCGAGGAGACGACGATCGCCCAGATCGCGCGCGAGGCGGGCGTCTCCCAGCGAACCCTGTTCCGCTACTTCGGCACCAAGGAAGACCTCGCGCTCGGCGACCAGGCCGAGTACGGCAGGATCCTGCAGGCCGCACTCGAGGACCGCCCGGCCCACGAGCCCCCGTGGACGGCACTCCGGGCAGCCCTCGAAACGCTCGCCGAGGCTCTCCCGTACTCCCCGGAGGACATCCTCAAGATCACCAACATCGTCGACGCGTCGCCCGCGCTCCGAGCCCGCCAGATGGAAAGGCGACAGCAGTGGACGGACCTGCTCGCGCCCAACATCGCCACCCGGCTCGACGCCTCCACAGACCCGATCACCCAGGTCCGCGCCCGTGCGCTCGCCGCCTGCGCCCTGACCTGCTCCGACATCGCCACCGAAACGTGGGCTCGCAGCAACGGCGCCATCGGCATGGAGCGGGCCTTCGACGAAGCGGTGGCCGCGGTACGCGGATAGCTCCGCACCCGCGGCCGGGAAACGACTGTGCCCCTTCCCGCCAGCGAGGACTCACCGAGCAGGCCGCCACCGCCGCGGTCGACCAGGCATGCCGGATGCTGCGGCTGCCGACCATCCGGTCCCAGTTCCCAGAGCTTGCCGAGACCGCCGGCCGCGAGCAGATGTCCTACCTCGGCTTCCTCTCCGAGCTCTTGCTGGCCGAGTGCGACGACCGGGCCCGCCGCCGCTCCGAGCGACGGATCAAGGCCGCCGGGTTCCCCCGCGACAAGTCACTTCGCAAGTTCGACTTCGACGCCAACCCGAACATCGACGCGGCCTTGATCCACACCCTCGCCAAATGCGAATGGATCAAGAAGAGCCTGCCTCTCTGCCTCATCGGCGACTCCGGCACCGGCAAGTCCCACCCTGCTGATCGCACTCGGCACCGAAGCAGCGATGGCCGGCTACCGGGTGAAATACGTGCTGGCCACGAAGCTGGTCAACGAGCTCGTCGAAGCCGCCGACGAGAAGCAGCTGACCAAGACCATCGCCCGCTACGGCCGCGTCGATCTTTTGTGCATTGATGAGCTCGGCTACATGGAGCTCGACCGGCGCGGTGCCGAACTCCTCTTCCAGGTTCTGACGGAGCGGGAGGAAAAGAACAGCGTGGCCATCGCCTCGAACGAGTCGTTCTCCGGCTGGACAAAGACCTTCACCGACCCCCGCCTCTGCGCCGCCATCGTCGACCGCCTCACGTTCGGCGGCAATATCATCGAAACCGGCACCGACTCCTACCGGCTCGCCACCACCCGCGCCCGCGCCGAACAACAAGCCATCGCCTGACCAACACTGCCGCCGGACTCGTCGACGGTTGTGGGCTACCAGCCGACCTCTACGGTCGCTCTGCCGGGACGGGCCCAAGCGCGGGCCAGCGAGCGAGCATTCGTTGGCGCATGGCGGTGGTGAGGCTGCCTATGCCGCTGAGAGAGGTGTGGTCGGCTGTCATCTGGCCAACGACTCCGAGCCGATAGACGAGCCGCTGCCTGGCGGTCGCGGTGCCCCACGTCCAGTCCCGGTGGGGAATCCGGTCCAGGTGATCAATGCTTTCGCGGCGTGCCCGCTCAACCAGCGCGTCGCCGCGGAGCAGCCAGCCGGCGCACGCGTCAGCGAGCCCGCCTTGGGCTTCGGAGCCGGTCACGGTGCGCCACACCTTGCGGTATGCGCTCTCCGCCTGTTCCAGCAGCGGCTCCGACGCTGAAGTGACACACCAACAGGTCGGAAAGCCGATGCGCAGGTAGGCGAGCTCCGTCAAGCCGTTACCCAGTGACGCTTGCTCGAAGTCGATGAATCTGGTTCCCGTGGCAGTGTGGAGATCATTACCGGGACAGGGATCCCCGTGGAGAAGGGCATGCCCAGATGCCTGGTCGAGCCGGGTTACGAGGTCATTGAGTTCGCCGGACACGCCAGACGTGACAGGAACCCCCAGAGCCCCGGCCAGCCGCAGGAAGGACTCGATATCGGCCTGGTTCGGGCCCTGCCACCGAGGAAGTACCCCAACGTCCTCCGGACGAGCGGTGGCATGCAGCCGTGCCAGCGCGGCAGCATAGTCGACGATCCAGTCGCCGGCTGGGCGTCGGTGATCCAGATACTCCAGCACCAAGACCCGCTCGCCGGGATCGGTGGCCAGCAACGCGGGCACCACAGGGACGTCAGCACGGGCGGCGAGCCGGAGGGCAGCCACCTCGCGGGCATATCGCTCGTCGGCATCAGGACCGTCGACGACCTGCTTCACCACCGCCGTCGCCGCTGGCAACTCGACACGCCATACACGCGAGCGAGGGCTGCTGCCCAGTCTTCGAGAGCGCCTGGGCGATCCCAGCTCAGCTCGTAACTCGTCCCCAAACGGCAGTCGCGACCACATGGGCTCATCCTTCCACGCGGCCGAACGACCGTGCGGTTACTCCGCACGACTGGCCGTTCTGCCCCGGCTCGGAGAGCAGGGATACACACGGGGCTGCCTCCCAGGTGCTGCCAGTTCTCATCAACATTCCTGGACAACTCGATCACACAGTGGTGCCAGCTGCCACCAACAATCGCTCTCCGTTCTCACCTACGAAGCCAGCTGGCGGTGGATCGACCATCCTGCAGACGCCGTCATGGCCGGCCAGCGGGTCGTCGGCGAGATCATCGACGTAGACACCCGGCGTGGACAGGTTCAGCTGTCGCTGAAAGCTCTCCAAGAGGACCCGCTCCTTGCCTTCGCGGACGAGGCAGGCATGGTCACGGTCGGGCAGGTCACCAAGCTGGTTCCGTTCGGAGCCTTCGTCCGCCTCGCCGACGGCGTCGAGGGCCTGGTGCACAACACCGAGTTCCGTGACGAGCCCGTCGAGCACCCCGGCCAGGTCGTGAGCGAGGGCGACGAGATCACCGTACGGCTCGTCGGGATCGACCTCGTGCGCCGCAGCCTCACCTTGTCCGCCAGAAGTCTGCCGGAGGACGGGAAGCGATCTCCAGGTGCCCGCTACCGCACCAGGCCACCGTCACTCGTGAACAGCCCTGATCGCCAGGAAGGCAACGTAGTCACCCCTGCACGACCATGCCGCCCCTGCTCCCCCATCCGCTGTCCCGGGCGCCCGCGCAGGCCCACTGCGGCGCATCTCCAGTCCGTGCCAGCCGCCGCGTGCGCGGCCCGGCTCGCAACAAACTTCTCCCCGAGCGATGAGTCCGCGCCTGCCGAGAGGTCTAAGTGATCGACAGCCGATCTCAGTACCGCTGGAGGATGCATGATCACCCACGCGACCGATGCCGCTGGCGCCCGTTCCCTCGAGGTGCCCGACGCTCGCCTTCACTACGAGGTGCGCGGCCGAGGTCCGCTCGTCGTGCTGGTCGGCGCCCCGATGGATGCCGCTGCCTTCGCCCCGCTGGCCGACCTCCTCGCGGCCGACCACACCGTGCTCACCACCGACCCTCGGGGGATCAACCGCAGTCGGCTCGACGATCCCGAGCAGGAGTCGACTCCGCAGCTGCGCGCCGACGACCTGTCCCGGCTCATCGCCCACGTCGACGCGGGCCCGGCTGTGGTGGTGGGGTCCAGCGGCGGCGCGGTCAGCGCCTTGGCCCTCGCCCAGCTCCACCCCGAGCTCGTCCGCACTGTCATCGCCCACGAGCCCCCGCTGATCGAACTGCTAGAGGATCGTGAGCAGTTGCGGGCGGGCACCGAGGAGACCATCGCCGCCTATCTCGCCGGCGACGTGACAGGGGCGTGGAAGAAGTTCTTCGCCCAGGCCGACATCTTCATCCCTGAGCCCGTGGTGGAGCAGATGTTCGGCGGGGCGCGGGACGCGCAGCAGGTCGCGGACGAACGCCGCTGGTTTGCCCACGAGATGCGGGGCTCCACCTACTGGCGGCCCGACCTCGGCGCCCTGCGCCGGGCGGCCTGCCGCATCGTGGTCGGCATCGGCGAGGACTCCACCGGACAGCTCTGCGACCGCACCGCCCGCGCGCTCGCCCAGGCGCTGGACACGGATCCGGCCGCGTTCCCCGGCGGCCACACCGGCTTCGTCGACGACCACGATGCTTTCGCCGTCCGCCTACGCGCCGTCATGCGCGACAGCTGAACAGCAAGGAGGCACCCCGCCAGGCGGCCTGAGCTGCACAGCTCGGGCCGCCTGGCGCTTGTCCATCGCAAGCGGAGATCCACACGACCCCGTTCGTGCAGTCGTCGATGCGGAGGGCTGGAGTTCAGGCTGGTGAGCTCCGGGGCGCGAAGGCAGGTCTGGACAGGCGTGTTCGGGATGCTGGAGGGCGGCGTAGGAGAGCAGGGAGCGGATCGCGTTCAGGCGGACGTTGCGGCTTCTGCGACCGTCCCCCCGGCGCGGAGCGTCGTGTTGTCGCGCGCCGAGGAGACCAAGATCACGTGCTGGAGGCCGCCGTGAGCGGCCGATCTGGCGCAAGTGCCAATATCGCAACGAACCTTCGCAAGGTGAGCTGGTGGGTGCTTCGGGGAATCCGGAGCGCAGCGACAGCGAAGTGGAGGGGCGCCTTGGCGCGACAGAGGCAAAGACACCGGACGGTGCGGCGGTGGGGCTCCGCCGCGGTCGCGGTGCTGGTGCTCGCCGCCGGCGGTACGGCGGCCGGCGCGGGCACGGCCGTCGCGGCGGCCGGGGACATACGGGAGCTGCTCGCCACCGTGCCGGGCGTGACCGTGGGCGAGCAGCGGGTGCTGGACGGCGGGGACCGACAGTACGCCCTGACCTTCCGGCAGTGGGCGGACCACAGGGACCACTCGCGGGGCACCTTCGAGCAGCGGTTGAATCTGGTCCATCGCTCGCTCGACGCGCCCACGGTGCTGTACTCGACCGGGTACGAGCTCGACGAGAGCGAGGGGGTCAGCGAGCCGACCCGGATCCTCGGCGGCAACGAGCTGAAGATCGAGCACCGGTTCTTCGGACCGTCCACGCCCGCTGCCCCCGACTGGTCCACCCTGACGGTCCGCCAGGCGGCCGACGACTACCACGCCGTCGTCACGGCGCTCCGGCACGTCTACCGGCAGAAGTGGATCGGCACCGGCTGGAGCAAGGGCGGGATGGCATCGGTCTACCACCGCCGGTTCCACCCGCGGGACGTCGACGGCACCCTCGCCTACGTCGCCCCCCACGACGTGGACGATACCGACGACCGCGGCTACGACAGGTTCCTGGCGACCGTCGGCACGCCCCGGTGCCGCGCCGACGTCCAGCGGGTGAGCCGGCAGCTCCTCGGCGGGCGCGACGCCCTGGCCGCCCGGTACGACGCCTGGGCCAAGGAGCAGGGCTACACGTACACCGCCACCTTCGGCACGGCCGACCGTGCCGTGGAGTTCATGGCGATGGAGTCGGTCTTCTCGTACTGGATGCTGTGGGGCGAGGAGGGCTGCGACAAGGTTCCGGTGGCCGGGGCGAGTGCGGACACCCTGTGGGGCTGGCTGCACTTCACCCTCGGCGGGCTGGACGGCTACACCGACCAGCGCATCGGGGCGCACGCGGCCTACTACTACCAGGCGGCCACTCAGATCGGCAGACCGTCCCCGGCGTTCGACTGGCTCGCCGACCTGCGCCGCTACCCGGACGTCTACGACGTACGCAACCAGCTGCCCGAGCCGCTGCGGGGCGCCGCCCCCGACCGCGGGGCCATGCGCGACGTCCAGGACTGGATCGACCGCGACGGCACCCGTCTGCTGTTCGTCTACGGCCAGTGGGACCCCTGGGGTTCCGAGCGGTTCTCCGTGGGCCGGCGCACCCGCGACTCGGCGGTCCTGACGGTCCCGAAGGCCACCCACGGGACCACGGCCCTCTCCGGCCTGCCCGGGCCCGAGCGGGCCCGGGCCGAGGGGATGCTGAAGCGGTGGGCGCGGTCGCGCTAGCGGTCGCGCCGGCGATCGCGATAGCAGAGCGTTCAAATGCCGGTCCATTGTCAGAATTGGCATATGGGCAGCGTCACAATCCTCTTGTCCGGCCTTTTTCGTATTGATCACCCGACCCGGTCGTGGATAAGTTGTTCAACGTCCGGACACACTCAGGAAATACTCCACCGGGGAAGGTCGGTTCGGTATCGCGCGGTCCGTCGGAATACATGCTTCCGGCCGTCCGTGTCACCCGTGGCCGCAGGTGCGCATCGCACCGTATCCACCCCCTGAATCCAACGCTTGAGAAGCGTGAAAGGAGCAGCTATGTCTGCCGTTTCTGTTGCCGACCCGTTCGTTCTGGATGTCAAGGTCACGTCCCAGGGTGAGGCCACCGCCGAGCCGTGGCCGACCAAGACCTGCCTCGGCTGCACCAGCAAGTGCCCCAGCGTGAAGCAGACCTGCACCATGCTCAGCTGCGCCACGCAGTGCCCGCTCGGCTGCTGACGAACCCGTAGGGGAGCGCCGGTCCGGCTCGGGCCGGGCCGGCGCTCCCGGGTGCGGACGTTCAGCCCAAGACGCTCGGAAACGGTTCACGATGCCAGCTCGACAAGGGGTCGACACCCCTCTTTCCGCCGCCATGCTCATCGCTTCCCGGCTCCGCCAGGACGACCTCGTGGAAGAGGCCGTCGCGGAATCAGAACGCACGGCGAAAAATCCATTCGAATGGGGCGGCGCTTCCCTTGCAAAGGGTCGCACCGGAACCGCTCTCCTTTATCTTGCATTGTCCCGGAATTCTGCCGGGAATCAGCAGCAGGAATGGTTCGCGGCGGCTCAGGAAGAATTACGGCAGGCAGTCGCGACCACCCATACCCACCCGCTCACCCTGGCCTCCCCCCTGTTGGGGAGTTCTGGACTGCTGCTTGCGGTGGAGGAATTCAACGCCAGCGATACCCGCTACGGGGGCAGCGCCGCCACCCTGCGCGAGCAGGTCGCCGCCCAGGTCCTGGAACAGTCCTGGCCCGAGCGTGACAACGGCTTCGCCGCCAACGACTACGACGTGATCGCCGGCGCCGCGGGCGTCCTCGCCGCCCTGTGCTCGCTCCCGGGCCCGGCCGGGCCCGCCGTCACCGAGGCCCGCGACCAGCTGGTCCGCTTCCTCGTGCACGCCGCCCGCCCGGCCTCCAACGGCCACTCCCACTGCTTCGTGACGCCCGAGCTGTACCCCTTGGAGGAGTACCGGGCCCAGTACCCCCACGGGTACTACAACACCGGCCTGTCGCACGGGATCCCGGGCGTCGTCTCCGCCCTGGTCGCGGCCCACCGCGCCGGGACCGCCGAGGCCGGGGTCCTCGACACCGTCCGGCGCCTGACCGACGACCTGCTCCGGTGGTCCATGACCGACGCCCACGGCATCGACTGGCCGGCGGGCGTCCCCCTGACCCCCGAGGGCCTGCCGGACACCGGGCATCCGGAGCGGACCCGTACCGCCTGGTGCTACGGCACGCCCGGCGTGGCCGTCTCCCTGTACCAGGCCGCCGGAGTACTCGACGACAGCGGCATGCGCGCCCAGGCCCTGGACGCCTTCGACTCCGCCATGCGGCGGTGCGGCGACGGGGCGCACGTGGAGTCCCCCACCCTCTGCCACGGAAACGCCGGACTGCTCGGCGTCGCCCACTACTTCGCCGGCCGCACCGGCGACCCGCGGGCCGTCCGGGCCACCGGCGAGCTGACGCGGCACGTGCTCGACGCCTGCGACGGCGGGCACCGGCTCGTCGTACGGGACGAGGAGTCCCCCGGCAACCGCGTGGACGACCCCGGTTTCCTCACCGGCGCGGCCGGCGTCGGAGCCGTCCTGCTGGCGGTGGCCGGCGGGGAGCAGCCCCTGTGGTCGAGCAGCCTGATGCTCGGATGGTGACGGAACGCGTGGCGACGGAACGCGCGGGGACAGAACGCGTGGCTACGGAACGCGTCGGGACAGGACGCGTGGAGAAAGGCGAACACGGCACAGTGAGCGGTCTGTACGAACCCGTGGGCTTCGTGATGCTGCGGGCCCCGATGCTGGGCATCGACACCTTCACGGAACTCAACCGGGACCCCGGCGCCCTGACCACCGCCGAGGAGCAGGCCGAGCGGGTCCTGGACGCCGCCCGGCGCCCCGCCGTCGGCGAGGCCGTCCGCATCGCGAGCCCCGACCTCGCGGACGCCCTCGACAAGCACCGTCAGGGCGAGGGGAACGCCGCGGACGCGGACCGGCTCCCGAGCGGCAAGCGCGGCGAGCGGCTCGTCTCCAGCCTGGCCCGCTACCTCACCCGGATGAGCAGCCGCCCCACCCCCTTCGGCGCCTTCGCGGGCGTCGCCGTCCTGCCGCTGACGGACGCCACCCGCACGGTGGCCGACCCGGCCGCCTCGGTGACGCAGACCCGCTCCGACATGCGCTGGCTGCTGGAGCACGTCAGTACGCTGGAAGCCGACCAGGAGGTCGTGGCGTCCTCGCGGCTGCTGTGGAACCCCCTCATCCTCGACGCCGGCCCCCGCTTCGTCCTGCCGTACGCGGACGTGTACGGGGACAGCGACAACCGGGCCATCACCATCACCGCGACGCCGATGCTGCGCCGCATCCGTGAACTGTGCGCGGACCCGGTGCCCTTCCCGGACCTGCTGGACCGGCTGGCCGCGGAAGCCGGCGAGGACCGCCGCGAGGCAGCCCGCGGGTACCTGCTCTCCCTGCACCGCCAGCGCTTCCTCCTGACCGGCTTGCGTCCCGCCCGTACCGACTTCCGGCCCGAGGAGCACATGGCCCGGCTCGCGGCGGAGCGCGCGGACCATACGGCCGCGGAGCGCTGGACGGAGCTGCGCCGGATCCTCGACAAGGCGGACGCGACCGCCCCCGGGGAGAAGGACGCGCTCCTCGCCGAGGCCGCCTCGCTCCAGCACGCGATCCACCGGCCCTCCGACCGGACCCCCACCCTGCACGTCGACACCCGGCTGGCCGTCACCCGGCCCTCGCTCCACCACGAGGTCGGGACGGCGGCGGCCGCCGCGGCCGAGACGCTGATGCGCCTGGGCTGCTATCCCGCGCGGCAGCAGCACGTCGTCGACTACCACGGCCGGTTCGTCGAGAAGTACGGCACCGAGACCGAGGTCCCGGTGCTGGCGCTCCTCGACCCGCGGACCGGTCTGGGCGCCCCGGCCGGCTACACGCAGCCCGCCCCCGCCTTCGGCCGGCACGCCTCCCCGCCCCCGCCCGCCCCCGACGCACAGAAGCGCTACCTGGGCCGGCTGCTCGCCGACTGCCTGAGCGCGGGGCGGCGGACGCTGACGCTCACCGACGCCGACGTGGACCGGCTGGCGGTCTGGGACCCGGCCGGCGACGCCCCTCCCCTGCCCGGCGTGGACCTGTTCTGCCAGGTCCAGGCTCCCTCCCGGGAAGCCCTGGACGCCGGCGACTGGCAGCTCGTCACCACCGCCGACTGCATGATCTTCGGCGGGCGGTCGATGGGACGCTTCGCGGAAGTACTGGGTGAGCAGGGCCGGGAGCGGCTGCGCGACTACCTGCGGGCCGAGGAGGAGCGGCGTCCGGACACCCTCCACGCGGAGCTCAGCTACCAGCCCACCTTCGCGCTCGGGTCGAACGTGGCCGTGCACCCGGGGGTGCGCCCGTACGAGATCCCCCTGAGCACCTTCCCCACCCTGGAGCGGGAGCGGCAGTTGCGCCTGGACGACCTCGTCGTCGGCGCGACCGCGCAGCGCTTCTACGTGCGCTCGCTGCGCCTGGGCAAGGAAGTGGTCGTCAACCAGACCCACATGCTGGTCGGGACCACCGTGCCGAACGTGGGCCGGTTCCTGCTGGAGGCCTCGCACGACGGGTACGCCCTTCCCAACGGCTTCGGCTGGGACGACCTGGACACCCTCCCCTTCCTCCCCCGCGTGCGCCACGGGCGGGCCGTGCTGCGTCCGGCCCAGTGGAACGTACCGCCGGACACCCTGGTCGGAGCCGACGGCGCCGCCGGGCAGGCGGCGTTCGACGAGGCGCTGGCGGCCGCCCGCGAGCGCTGGGGCATCGACCGCCACGTGTACGTCGTCCAGATGGACAACCGGCTCCTGCTCGACCTCGACAGCCCCCTCGGCCGGGCGCAACTGCGCCGCGAGGCGCTGACCGCGGTCCGCGACGGCTCGCCGCGCTACCTCGAACTGCACGAGATGCTGCCGTCGGCCGACGGCCTGTGGCTCACCGACGCCGCCGGCCGCGGCTACGTCAGCGAGCTCGTCGTCCCGCTGCTGACGGCCGCGTCCGGCGGGGGCGACGCCGTGCGGGCCCGCGCCGCGGAGGTCACCCTCCGCAGCGCCGGGCGCGACGGGGACGCCGAGCCGCTGCGCAGCCCGCGCCGCCGGTTCGGCCCGGCGACCGACTGGACGTACCTCAAGCTCTACCTGCCGCACGACGCCCAGGACGACCTGCTCACCGGCCCGCTGGCCGCCTTCGTCGAGCACGCCCGCGCGGCCGGCGTACTGGACCGGTGGTTCTTCATCCGGTACGTCGACCCCGACCCGCACCTGCGGGTGCGACTGCACGCGAGCGGGCCCGAGGCCCGTGAGGCCCTGCTGGTGGAGGCGGTCCGCTGGGGCAACTCCCTGCTGGAGTCCGGCGCGGTCGACGGCATCCAGGCCGACGTCTACGAGCGGGAGATCGAGCGGTACGGCGGGCTCGGCGTCATCGAGCACGTGGAGGAGGTCTTCTCCGCCAACAGCGACGCCGTGGTGCGCCTGCTGGGCCTGACCGCCGGTGACGCGGGGATCGACGCGGGGATCTCGCCGGAGCACGCGATGGTCTTCGCCCACCACGCGCTGTACGAGGGCTGGCTGGGCGGGCCGCCGGCGCACGCGCCCGCCCTGGCCCCGGTAACCGACCCGGTGCGCAAGGAGTTCCGGGCCGCTCGCCGCGGCCTGACGAACCTGCTCGTCCCGTGGGAGCGGCACCCCGATCCCGTCGCCGTGGGCCACCACGCGCTGCTCGCCCCGCTGTTCACCCGTCAGGCGCAGGCCGCGGCGGCCGCCCGCGCGGCGCTGCGCGAGCGGCACGGCGCGGCGGCGCGGGACGTGGAGAGCGGGGTGCTGGCGAGCCTGGCCCACATGCAGAGCAACCGGTTCCTGGGCGTGGACCGGGAGAAGGAAGAGCACGCCTACGGCCTGTGGCAGTTGGCGCTGGACGCGATACGGGCCAGGCCGCGTCCGTGACGGCGCGGCGGGCAGTGGGGTACGAGAGGCCGGCCGCCGGCCGGGTGAGGTGTGGAACGTGAGTGGACGTGAAGGTGCCGTCGCGGGCGCGGCGGGCGAGGCGGGCGCGGCGGGCGAGGGCGGCCCGGTGGGAGCCGGCGGGAGCAGGTGGCTGCGGCTGCGCTACGCGGGCCGGGTCGTCGGGCTCTTCTGGGAACTCAGCCCGAAGAGCGTCAGCGCCATCCTGGGGCTGACCCTGGTCACGGGCCTGCTGCCCGCCCTCCAGATCAAGCTGACGCAGGAGTCGGTACAGGCGGTCGTGGACGCGATCGGCGCCGACTGGGACGGCCCCGCCACCGATTACGTGATCCTCGTCGGCACGGTGCTCGCCGTACTGGCCGCGCTGATGCACTTCCTGGGCACCTGGGAGCAGTACGCCCGGATGATCCTGCAGCTGCAGTTCATGTACAAGATCAATGAACGCATCATGCAGAAGGCCACCCGGCTCGATCTGGAGCACTACGAGAACGCCGACAACTACGACGTGCTCCAGCGCGCCAATCAGGAGGGCTCGACCCGCCCGTACCAGATCTTCCAGGGACTCCTGGACGTCGGCCAGAACATCGTGCAGCTCGTCTCGGTCGCGGGTCTGCTGTTCTCCTGGAACGTCTGGGTCGGGCTGCTGATCCTGCTCTCCCCGGTTCCCTCCATCCTCGCCTCGGTGATCTACGGCCGGCGCGGGTACCAGGTGGAGCGGGACCGGACCGCCAAGCGCAGGATGATGCAGTACCTGCGGCAGCTGACCACCACGGACCGCGCGTTCAAGGAGGTCCGGCTGTTCAACCTGGGCGGGGAGTTCGTCAGCCGGTACCAGGCCCTCACCCGCGAGTTCTACGACACCGACCGCACCCTGGCCAGGAAGCAGGCCTTCGCCGCGTTCCCGCTGGGTCTGCTGAGCGTGCTCGTGTCCTCCGGAGCCCTGCTGTTCGCGCTGCTGAGCACCACCTCGGCGGCCACCGTGGGCCGGCTGGCGGCGTACGCCCAGGCGATCAACATCGTGCAGTCCTCCGCGCACAGCGTCCTGTTCGGCATCGGCGAGCTGTACCGCAACATCCTGTTCGTCGGGAACATCTTCGAGTACCTGGACCTGCCGGAGTCCCGGATCAAGGGCGGCACCCGGCCGTTCCCCGCCCCGATCCGCGAGGGGATCGAGTTCCGGGAGGTCACCTTCGTGTACCCCGGCACCGAGAAGGTCGTCCTCGACCGGCTCTCGTGCTTCATCCCGGCCGGCCGCTGCGCGGCCGTGGTCGGCCACAACGGCGCCGGCAAGACCACGCTGGTCAAGCTCCTGGCCCGGCTGTACGAGCCGACGTCCGGGGAGATCCTCATCGACGGGGTGCCGCTGAGCGCGTACGACCTGGACGACCTGCGCGACAACATCGGTGTGATCTTCCAGGACTTCATGCAGTACGAGCTGCCGGCCGCCGAGAACATCGGTTTCGGCAAGATCTCGCGGCTCGGGGACGGGGAGCGCATCCGCCGCGCCGCCGAGGACAGCGGGGCCGCGCCCTTCCTCGACACGCTGCCGCAGGGGTACGACACCCCGCTGGGCCGCACGTTCGAGGGCGGGCACCAGCTGTCGATCGGGCAGTGGCAGAAGGTCGCGCTGGCCCGCGCGTTCATGCGCAAGGCCCCGCTGGTGGTACTGGACGAACCGACGGCTTCGATCGACGCGGAGGCCGAGGCCGAGGTGTTCGGCAGGCTCAGCGAGATCGCCTCCGGGGCCACCGCCCTCCTCATCGCCCACCGCTTCTCGACGGTGCGCATGGCCGACGAGATCCTCGTCCTGGAAGGAGGACGGCTCATCGAGCACGGCAGCCACCGCGAGCTGATGGAGGCCGACGGCACGTACGCGCGGCTCTTCACCCTGCAGGCGTCCGGATACCTCGACCCGGACGAGGTGCCGGACGGGACGCCGTGACGAAGGGGGCCCGCACCCAAGGCAGTTGATGGCAATAATGGCCGAAAAGAAATGGTATATACCAGTTGTGCAGGTAGGAATATGATCATGAGTTCACATGATCCTGACCGGTCGGTCCGGTCACCCACGTTCTACCTCGCGGCGGGCATCGCGGCCGTCGTCGCCGGAATCGCCCTGGCGGCCGTGGCCACCTTGGGCCTGCTGCCCGTCGCGGGCGACAACACGCTCCTCAAACACGGCCCGCAGCTGGCCGGCATCGCCCTGATCGTCCAGGGCACGTACTGGATCGCGAAGTCGCGCTCCCGCGAGGACGGTTCCTGACAGACCCCAGGTGCCGGCCCCTGCGAGCCACTGACCAGGCTCGCGCGGCGTCCGGCACCCGGCATACAGCACCGAATCGAGCCATTGGCTCAGCATTCCGCCGGGGCGGGCGGACAACGTCCCGTCCCGGCGGAACGACAGGGGGAAACATGCACACCACCGACATCGACCACACACCCAGCTGGATGGCCGCCCTCGCCAAGGTCGGGCGCCTGACCGCCCGCGAACGGGAGGTCTTCCTCCTGCTCGCCGACGGCCCCACCAACGGCGAGATCGCCGGCGGACTCTTCATCTCCGAGCGCACGGTACGGGCCCACATCGTCAGCATCCTGACCAAGCTGGGCCTGTGCTCCCGCCTCAAGGCCTGCCTGGCCGCCGCGGCCTACATCCAGACCCAGCGGACGACCTTGGCGGAAGCCGGCTGAGGCCCGCCCCGCAGCCCCGGACCGGTGCCCCCGCGTCCGGGGCCGCGGCGCGGCAGCCGGTGCGTCGCTGCGGGCGGCGCCCGGCGTACGTGCGGGGCGTGGGCAGATCGATCAGGAATCGAGAAGCGCGGTTCGCGGAGCGCCCCTAGCCTGCTTGCCATGGACATCACCATTCACACGACTTCCCTTCCGCACGACGACCCGGACGCGTCGCTCGCCTTCTACCGCGACGTCCTCGGCTTCGAGGTCCGCAGCGATGTCGGGCAGGGCCGGATGCGCTGGATCACCGTCGGCCCGGCCGGTCAGCCGGGCACGTCGATCCTCCTGGCGCCGCCCGCCGCCGATCCCGGCATCACCGAGGACGAGCGCCGCACGATCACCGAGATGATGGCCAAGGGCACCTACGGATGGATCCTGCTGGCCACCCCGGACCTCGACGCCACGTTCGAGAAGGTGCAGGCCGGTGACACCGAGGTCGTCCAGGAGCCGACCGAGCAGCCGTACGGCGTCCGCGACTGTGCGTTCCGCGACCCCGCGGGCAACCTGATCCGCATCCAGCAGCTGAGCTGAGCGAGGGACGCGGCGGCGCGCCTGTCCGGCAGGTGCTGGACCGGCGGGTCGCGTCCGGTGGCCGGTCCACACCACCGAACGTCCGGGGTGCCTGCCTCAGCAGGCACCCCGGACGCGCGAAGACCTCGGTGGAAAGGGAAGAGGAAGAACGAAGGGGAGAGTTCTCATGACCAAGCCCGAGTGGCGGCGTGCGCGCGTCCAGGCGCAGCGCCTGGCCGATCTCGCGCGGCTGCGCCGCGTCCGCGACCGGATCGACAGGGAATACGCGCAGCCTCTGAATGTGGAGGCGCTCGCCCGTGATGTGAACATGTCCGCCGGGCACCTGAGCCGGCAGTTCCGGGCCGCCTACGGTGAGTCGCCGTACGCGTATCTGATGACGCGTCGCATCGAGCGGGCGACGGCGCTGCTGCGGCGGGGCGACCTCAGCGTCACCGAGGTCTGCTTCGCGGTCGGCTGCGCGTCGCTGGGAACGTTCACCACCCGCTTCACCGAGCTGGTCGGCATGCCGCCCGGGGCCTTCCGGCGCCAGGCGGCGGATGCGGCGGATGGGGCGGCCGGTCCTGCCGATACCGCCGGTGCGGCGGGCGACGCGGGATCGGCGATCACGGTGGAGGGGATGCCGGCGTGCGTGGCGAAGCAGGTCTCAAGACCGGTCAGGAATCGAGAAGCCCCGGCCGCCACGCAGCCCCTAGCGTGATGGTCATGGCAACCACCACTTCCACCGCAGCTGTCACGTCCCTCGCGTCCGTCACCCTCGAGGTGGCCGACCCCGAGGCCGCCCGCCACTTCTACAGCGCCTTCGGCGTCGACACGTACGTACGCCTGCGGGCGTCCGAGGCGCACTCCACCGGATTCCGCGGCTTCACGCTGGCGCTCACGGTGTCCGGGCCGGCCACCGTCGACGGCTTCGTCGGCGCCGCCGTGGACGCCGGCGCCACGGTCCTGAAGCCCGCCGCCAAGTCGCTGTGGGGCTACAGCGGCGTCGTCCAGGCCCCGGACGGGACGATCTGGAAGATCGCGACCTCGGCGAGGAAGGACACCGGCCCCGCCACGCGCGAGATCGACGAGGTCGTCCTGCTGCTCGGCGTCGAGGACGTGAAGGCCACCAAGCAGTTCTACGCCGGCCGGGGGCTGACCGTGGCCAAGAGCTTCGGCGGCAAGTACGCCGAGTTCGCCCCCGGTCGGTCCGGCACCGTCACCCTGGCGCTGTACAAGCGCCGCGCCCTTGCCAAGGACCTCGGGGTCCCCGTCGACGGCACCGGCTCGCACCGCATCGTCCTCGGCGGCGCCACCGACGCGTTCGACGCCTTCGCCGACCCGGACGGGTTCGCCTGGGAGGCTGCCGCGCCGCTCGCCCCCACGCCGTCCTGACTTCCGGCCCCGTCCCACCGATTGCCGATTGGCCGGCGATCACACGCCGGTGAGACAGCCCGGCCCTGGCCAGGATGTCCGGCACCCCTAGCTCTACCTCTACCTCTACCTCTACGTCTACAACGCAAGGAGTAAGCCATGAAGGCGCACGTCAGCTCCATCCTCCTCGGTGTCCGGGACATGGACCGGGCCAAGCGGTTCTACACCGAGGGGCTCGGCTGGAAGATCAAGAACGACTACGGCATCTCGGTGTTCTTCGACTCGGACGGCGCCTCGCCGGTCGGCTTCTACGGTCGTGAGGGTCTGGCCGACCAAGTGGGCACGGACCCGGAAGGCAGCGGCTTCAGCGGGCTGGTTCTGACCTACGTCGTCCGCAGTGAGGCACGGGTCGAGGAGATCATGGCGGACGCCCGGAAGGCGGGTGCCACGATCCACAAGCCCGCCGGTGCTCTGCCGTGGGGCGGCTACGGCGGCACCTTCGCCGACCCCGACGGCTACATCTGGAGTGTCGGCTACAGCGCCCAGGGAACCGATCAGCCCTACGCCGAATAGCCGCCATCTCCTGCCTCACGGCCCTCCGGGACACGGCGATGGTCCCGGTGCGGGTCATGGGGGCGACGGTCGGAGCACTGGGCAGGCCGGATCGAGCAGGCCATCGCCACCCTGCGGGGCTGCCCCCCCCACGGAAGGAAGGGCCCCGGCGGCAGTTGCAGTCGCCGTTGGTCCGGTCGGGCGCGCGCCGCGCCGTCGGACTGGAGCGTCAGTTCGTGTCGGCCTCGGGGGTGAGTGCCTTCAGGGTGGTGTCCAGCCAGTGCAGCTCGGCGCGGCTGGTGGCGCGGGCGATGGTCAGCAGGCCTCGGCGGAAGGGGTCGTCGAACTCCGTCGCGCGCAGCGGGCGCTCGCCCTCGTAGAAGAAGCTGCTCGGCTCCTGGAGGAAGGCCAGGCGGCGGCGGAGGACCGCGACCTGCCGGTCGGGGTCCTCGAGGTGGCGCAGGAAGGCCAGGACGGTGAACCAGTGGTTCTCGTCGCTGATCTCGACGCCGTCGGCTTCGCGCAGGCGGCGGCGCAGCTCTTCCCGTCCCTCGCCGGTCAGGGTGAGGACCTGCCGGGGTGCCGCCCGGGTGCCGGGCTCGGTCTGACGGCTCAGCAGCCCGGCCCTCTCCAGTCGCTTGATGGCCGGATAGAGCGTGCCGTCGGCGATCGGCCGGACGTGGCCGGTCAGGTGCGCGACGCGCTTCTTCAGCTCGTAGCCGTGCAGCGGCTGCTCGTACAGGAATCCCAGGATCGCCAGTTCCAACACCACGCCATCATGCCTCACCACCTCTATATATCGGCACCGATGTATAGACTCGACGATGCTTTCGAGTGGCCGGGCCGTCGGCGACCGGGCAGACGGAACGAGTGATCGAGGAGGAGACGTCATGCGCGACGCTCAGGTGACCGCCCAAGGGGCGCGAATCCGCTGGGTGGAGATGCCCGGAGACCCCCGGCGTGCCACCCGTGTCTACCTGCACGGGCTCGGTGCCAGCGCCGCACCGTACTTCGCGGCCTCCGCCGCGCACCCCGCCCTGGCCGGCCACCGCTCGCTCCTGGTCGACCTGCTGGGCTTCGGCATCAGCGACCGCCCCACCGACTTCGCCTACACCCTGGAGGACCACGCCGACGCCGTGGCGACGGCCCTGGAGGCGGCCGGGGTCCGGGCGGCGGACGTCATCGGGCACAGCATGGGCGGCGCGGTGGCCATCGCGCTGGCCGCCCGCCACCCGCACCTGGCCGGCCGGCTCGTCCTGGTCGACGCCACCCTCGACCCGGTTCCCGTGGGGCACGGCCGGCCCGGGGCGAGCGGCATCGCCGCGTACACCGAGGAGGAGTTCCTCGCCGGCGGGTGGCGCGACGTCCGCGAGAACGTCGGACCGCACTGGTGGTCCACCATGCGGCTGGCCGGGCGCGAGGCACTCCACCGCAGCGCGGTGCACCGGGCCCTCGGCACCACACCGGGCATACGCGAGATGCTGACGACCCTGCCGATCCCGCGCACCTGCCTGCTGCCCGAGGCCGACGGACCGCTTCCCGGCGCGCGGGAACTCGTCGCGTCGGGAGTCCAGGTGGTGTCGATCCCGGACTGCGGGCACAACATCATGCTGGACAATCCCGAGGCCTTCGCCCAGGCGACCGCACGCGCCCTGCGAGAGTCCTGACACAGCGGCAGACGACCTCGGGGCCGCCTGCCATGGCAGGCGGCCATGTCAGTGCTCTGCGACATGATGACGGCCATGAACACCGAAGAACTGACAGACGTCTGGCAGCGGCTTCTCGCCGACCCCCGCAAGTCCTGGGTGCTGTTCGAGCACGGCACGTGTGTCGTGCTGACCGCTCCGGATGGAGATCTGGCGGAACAGGCCACCGGGATCCTGAAGGAGTTCGGCCCGACCCGTGCAGGATCGTCGGCAGGAGACTTCGGGGTGATCGACCTCGAGGACGCCGAGGGATGGGTCGTCACCGGACACCACAACGACGTCCTCACCTATGTCGGCCCCGATGAGCCCCACGATCAGTCGAACATCGCTGTCGGGCTGTCCGGACGTTCCAAGCGCCACCGGGACGGCACCGAGCTGCACGTCGTCCACGTCGAGGACAGGCGGGGCGCGGCGGACCCGGCGTGAGCACCGCGCGCCACCGCTGATGGCCGCGGGGACCCATCGGCTCCGGGGTCCCCGCCGCCGACGCCTTGCAGCCGGGGTCGCGGTACCGGGCCGGCCGGGCCCGTGCCGGGCGCCGCCGGCCGGATCCGCCCATGGAGTGGCCGATTGCCGGCGCGAGGCAACGGAGTTGCGTAAGGATTTGGTAAGGCGGAGTCGGTCGTTGACGGAAGGAGGTCTGCTTACGATTCCAACACACAACATTTTGTTGCTGATTGAGGAGAACGATGACCAGCGGGTCGTGATCAGGGCGAAGAACGCGAGCGGGCAGACGTACCAGGTCGCCAAGTTCACCTTCCCCGCCGAGCGCGGCGTGGATGTCAAGGTCAGGGGCTCCTACGGATCCGTCATCACGGCCCGCAGCTGAGCTTGATTGTCTCCAAGCCGTGATCATGTACGTCCCGCCTGCGCGGTGGTCTCCTGGCTGTCATGGACGCCGGTGGCTCCGCGGACAGGCGCACGGTGCAGGTGGGCATCGGGAGCGCAATGATGGATTTGCGGATCGGCGGAATGCATGCCCTAGGGTCAGCCGTCGCGATTCAGTCGCAGAGACATGGCTCCAACAAATAAGTCAAGACTTACCTTTGGGGAATTTTGACCGTACGGTGTGGCTCGAATCGAAGGAGCCCCCTGTTGTCGACGAGAAATGATCCCGCTGTGCGTGCGGTTGAATCGGAGCGGGATTATGTGTCCTCCTTATACGAGTTGCTCACCGAGCGGATTTCCGAGGCGCGAGCCCACCGAGCGCGTGTACTGAAGGCCCCGGCGGAAAGCGCCGGTGAGGCATACGAGAGAGAAAACGCCGCCGAGCGTGTGGCCAAGGAAATCGGCCGGCTGGAGGGCGCCGAAAAGGGGCTGGTCTTCGGGCGCATCGACGGGACGGACGGCACGGCCCTGCACATCGGGCGGATCGGGCTGCACACCGAGGAGGATGACCTGCCTCTGCTCGTGGACTGGCGCGCGAACGCGGCGCGGCCCTTCTACGAGGCGACCCCGGCCCACCCCATGGACCTGCGGCGGCGCCGGCACCTGCGCCTCGAGGAGCGCACGGTCGTCTCGGTGAGCGACGAACTGCTCGACGGGACCGCCCCGACCGACGAGGACGTCGTGGGGGACGGCCCGTTGACGGAGGCTCTGTCGGCACGGCGTACGGGCAGGATGCACGCGGCCGTCGCGACGCTGCAGGCCGAGCAGGACGAGATCGTCCGCTCCGCCCACCGCGGGGTGACCGTGGTCCAGGGCGGGCCCGGCACCGGCAAGACGGTGGTCGCCCTGCACCGGGCGGCCTACGTGCTGTACGCGTTCCCGCGCGCCGCGCAGGAGGGCGTCCTGGTGGTGGGCCCGAACGCCCGGTTCCTCGACTACATCTCCCAGGTCCTTCCCTCGCTCGGCGAGAACGACGTCGTTCTGGCGACCTGCCGGGAACTGGCCGGAGTGTCCACGGAGACGGTGGACCCGTACGACACGGCGCGTCTCAAGGGCAGCTCCGACCTCGCCGACGCCTTGGCCGGCCTGCTGCGCGTCCACCAGGCCCCCGCCGGTGACTTCACCGTGCGGGTCGGACAGGAACTGGTTCACCTGTCCGGCGAGGAAGTCGCCACGGCACGCGACGCCGCCGTGGCAGCCGCACCGGGGCACAACCCCGCGCGCCAGGTGTTCAAAGAGCTCTTGGTCGACGCCGTCACCGACGCGATGCGGCGGGACATGGGCGACCTCCTGGAGCAGATCGACGCCGATTCCGAAGCGATGACGGGCATCGACCTCGACCGGTTCACGGGAGCCGCGCAGCGCCGTGCGGAAGGGGCGGGCGACTCGGGTCCGGTCCACGAGCTGGACCTGGACGCCATCGGAGCCGACCTTCTCGACGACGCCGGCGTCGACCGTGCGGTCGAGGTGTTGTGGCCGCGGCTGGCACCCGGTGACCTCGTGAAGGCGCTCCTGACGAACGCCGACGCCCTCGCCGAGCGCCTGCCCCGCCTGACCGCGCAGGAGCGGTCCCTTCTGCTGCGCGGTCCGGACGACCCCTGGACCGATGCCGATGTGCCGTTGCTGGACGAGGCGGCGAGCCTGGTCCACGGCCCGCCCGAGCGGACGTACGGGCACGTCGTCGTCGACGAGGCGCAGGAACTGACCGCCATGCAGTGGCGGATGCTCGTCCGCCGCTGCCCGGCGAGGGCGATGACGCTGGTGGGTGACTTCGCCCAGGCAGGCCCGGTCGCGAGCGCACGCGACTGGAAGGAAGCGCTGACCCCCCACGTCGGACCGCGGTTCGCACTGCACGACCTGACCGTCAGCTACCGCACCACGCAGGAGATCCTGGAGAGCGTCCGGGACCTGCTCACCCGGATCGCTCCGGACCAGAAGCCCACCCGGTCACTGCGCAGCGGGGAAAGCCCTCGCACCGTGACCGCACCTCGGGAAGGGTTGGTCACCGCCGTCGTCGCGGAACTCCGCGCCCAGAGCACCGCGCGCCCGGGCGAGCTGCTGGGAGTGATCTGCGCGGACACCAGGGTGAACGAGCTGGTGAACGAGCTGGCGGCCCAGGACATCGCTCACCACGCACGCGTCGTGCCGGCGTCCGAAGCACGCGGCCTGGAATTCGACGGGGTCGTCGTCCTGAACCCCGAGGAGATCACCACGGCCCGCCCCGGCGGGGACAGGGACTTGTACGTGGCCCTGACCCGGGCCACCAAGCGCCTCTGCACGATCACCGCCCAGCCCGCCTGACGCCCCGGCGCCCGCGTCACCGCCGCGGGCGCACCCGAGGTGACGAGGCAGTCCCGGCCCGGCAGTCACATGGTCTGTCGCGGTTCACCGACATGCTGCGACAGCCCGCGAAGCGGAGGACCAGCGGATGTCCACAACGGGCCGGGCCACTGCGCAGACCGACTCAGACAGGTGTGTAGAAGACGGCTATCACCTTGGCGTTGTAGTCACACCACACCGTCGACGTCCCCCCAGCGTGAACGATGGGGCCTTCGTGGTGATAGACGGTCTTGGGGTCGACGAACCTCTGGCAGTCGATGGAGCCGAAGAAGTACTCGTTCGCCCCACCCTTGCAGGTCACCGCTGCGCCCTTGTGTCCGAGGCTGCCAGTGACGTGCTTATAGGTGCAGTTGTAGAGGGGTGCCGGAGCCGCCGAAGCGGTGGCCGGCATACCCACCAGTCCGACACTCGCTGCCGTGATGGCAGCTGCCGCCAGCGCCAGTCGCCGCTGTGCGGGCATCTCCGTCTTCCGTGCCGTCGGCCTTCTGCGGAACATGGTCGACCCTCTTCCCACCCGGGACCGGGTGGTGTGTCCACCCGGCGCAGGGCTCTCATCCTCGGACCGGAACGGTGCATTCTCTTGTGGATCCGTGCCGAGCCAGTTGTTCCCTGGCGCAGCCGGTGGGCCGCCGCCGGCAACGCCCGGCACACCGGACCCGGCGGGCGACGAGGTCGTTGACCACGACGAGCGTGCCTGGCGGTTCGACGGCCCCGGGGACTGGCACCCCTTCGACGGTTGTCAGCCCACCACCCCGGCCCGGCCGCTGCGGCGTGGGACCCGTCTCGCCCTGGCCGGGCCGGGCACGCACCGGGCGTTCAGCGTGCTGTGCCGAAGAACTCGCGGATGTCGCTGACGAGCAGGTCCGGGGCTTCCATCGCGAGGAAGTGACCGCCGTGGTCGAGTTCGGTCCACCGTACGATGGTGTGGTCGCGTTCGGCCCAGCGGCGGATGGTCACGTCGTGGGCGGACACCAGTACGGCGGTGGGCACCGTCCCGCGCCGGTCGGCTGACCAGGTGTCCTGGCCGCTGCCCCAGCCGGCGTCTTGTGGGGTGTCGGCGCCTGAGTCGGTGCTCCAGTCGTCGGCCGCGGCCTCCGTCCCGGCTACGGCACCGGGTGAACGCCCTGTACACCGCTACCGTCCGCGCCGGCGCCGTCCCGGCCCCCAAGGTCTCCGCGGACAGCCTCATGGCCATTGCCGAGGCACGCCGCCGACGTGAGCGGCTGCGCTTCGACTCCAACAGCCCCCGCCGCGGCCACAGCGTCCGCACGGTCGAGCCGCACAGCCGGGTCAGCTTCGGGCGCCACTGGTACCTGGTCGCCTGGGACACCGACCGCACCGACTGGCGCACGTTCCGCGTCGACCGGCTCACGCCACGCACTCCGAACGGCCCACGGTTCACCCCCCGCGCGACCTCGCGTGGATGATCACCTCGATCGACGCCGACTTCACCCTCAGCCACGCCCCGCCCGAACTCGCCGACGCTCTGCGCAGCCAAGGCACGCGCTGCCTGAATGCCGTACGAGAGGCATAGGTCCCCCTCGCCCACCGCTTCACGCGGAGCTCGGATCGAGGTCACCGCCCGCCTGGTTGCGGGCCAACTCTCGTCAGGGGCTTGTCTCCTCTCCTCAGCGGCGGCCGAGGAGTTCGGTGATCCGGGTGAACCCGTCGCTGCCGTGCCCCTCGTCGATGGCACGCCGGACCAGTGCCTCCGCCGCGCGCATCGTCCCCGCTTCGATGCCGTGCGCCTCGGAGGTGTGGGCGATGTGCGCCATCGAGGACGCGGCAGAGGTGAGCGGGCTCTCCTCGCCACTGAAGTCGCCGTCGTCCAGCTGGCCCGCCATCTCCTCGAAGATCGGCGGGAGGATGGCGCCGATGCCCTGCGCGAAGGGCGCCAGGCGGCGGGCGCTGATGCCCTCCGCCCGCGCGACGGCCAGGGCGTGTGCGTAGCCCGTCATCGCGGTCCAGAAGATGTCGAGCAGGGCGATGTCGTGGGCCGCGGCCAGACCGATCTCCTCACCGAGGTGGGTCAGGGACCCGCCCAGTGCCTCCAGTACCGGACGGTGCTCCTGGTGGAGGTCGGCCGGACCACTGGTGAGGATGGCCGCCTGCGGTGTGCCGATGGTCGTGGTCGGCGTCATGATGGCGCCGTCGAGGTACCGGACGCCGTGCGTGGCCGCCCACGCCGCGGCGTCCCGGGCCCGGTCGGGAGTGTCGGCGCTCAGATTGACCACCGTGCGGCCGTGCAGCGCGGCGGTGACGGCCTCGCGCCGCAGCACGGAGTCCGCGGCGTCGTAGTCCACCACACAGACCACGGTCAGGGGGCTCGCGGCGACAGCCTCCTGCGCCTCGGCGGCACTGACGGCACCCTGGGCCACCAGGGCGGCGGCGCGCCCGGGCGTCCGGTTCCAGACGGTCGTGCGCAAGCCGGCGTTCAGGAACGCGCCGGCCAGGGCGCGGCCCATCGGCCCGAGCCCGAGTACGGTGACGGCGGGGGCTTCGGTCTGTGCGGACATGCTCAGCTCCTGGTGGGAAGAAGACGAAAAGGATGAGAAGAGGGGGCGACGATGACGCGCAGCCGTGCTGAGGACCCGGACGTCTGCGGGGTGACCGCCGCGATCGCCGTGATCGACGGGAAATGGAAAACAGCCTTGCTGTGGGTGCTCGAGTCCGGCCCTCAGCGTCCGGGCGAGTTACGCCGGCGCTTCGAGGGCCTCAGCGAGAAAGTGCTGACCCAGCAGCTTCGCGAGATGGAGACCGATGGTCTGGTACACCGGGAGGTATACGACGAACGTCCCCTGAAGACGGTGTACTCCCTGACCCCGTTCGGCCGGGAACTCTCGCAGTTGCTGGCCCCCCTGTCGGACTGGGGCCACCGCCGCATCGAGCGGCTGGGCGAGGAGCGTGCGGCGTCCTGATGTGGGCCCGGTGCACGCCGCACCTCCTCTCCGGTCTGGTTCCTGCGGCCGCTCCGGCCGACACGCCAAGCCTCTCCCGGCGTCTGCCGACTGCCAAGTACCCACAAAAAGGTGGGTAGACAGGGTCGTGGCCCTGCGGTGCCAACCGTTCTTGTCCAGCACCGTGTTGGCCGGCCCCCGGTCGCCGCCCGGATGGCGCGACCGGCTGACCGAGTTGTTCACGGATACGCGGTCCACGACGCGGCGACCAGGGAACGTTCCGCCGCCGCCAGATGGGTAGCCGCGGCCAGCCAGGCCCAGGCGTAGCCGTCGGGCGAGGGGTCGGCGAGCCTGCCGAAGGCGTCACGCGGGCGCCGGTCGGCCTCGGCGGTCAGGGCGGTGGCCAGGTCCGCCGCGACGGTCAGACCGGCCCGGCGCAGCGGGGCGTACGCGGCCAGGGGCGCCGTACCGCGGGCGGCCTCGGCGACCGCGCGGCGGCCGCCGGCGACACCGGTCTCCAGGAGGCGGCGTACCCGCCACAGGGGTGAGTCGGCCAGCGGGTCCGGTGCGGCGGCCGCCGGTGCGGGGGCCGGCGTGTCGGGGGCGGCGTCCGGTGGGGGGAAGTGTTCGCCCTGGAGGCGGTCGTAGCCGAGGTCGGCCCGGCCCTGCCAGTCCTGGGGAAGCCGCAGCGTGTACCGCTCGGCGGGCACCGGGCCGACCGCCACCGGGCGCAGGGTGGCGGCGCGGTCGAGATCGGGTCGGCCCAGGACGCGCATGCGCAGTCCGGGGTACGCGGCGATGCGCCGCAGGTTCTCGGTGTGCGGCAGCTCCGGGTGCGGGTGCGCGGGCAGCAGCCGCAGCAGAGGGGCGTCCGGCCGTGCCTCGCGGACCAGGAGGTGGTCACCGGCCGCTCCCACGACCGTCACGTCGCATCCGATCAGGGCGGTTTCGGCATCGGCCGCCCCGGCCGGGGAGGCCAGCAGCGCGGCGACGGCCTCGGCCGCGGGGCGGGCGAACAGCGCGGCCCCGGGCCCGTCCGTCCAGGGGGCGCCGGGCAGCGGGGTCGCCTTCACCCCACGTCCGGCGCCGAGCCGGCCCTCCGCGGAGACCGTCGCGCCGACGATGCGCAGGCCGCCCCGGGCGAGACCGGCGTGGTCGAGAGTGGCGCCGCCGAGGGCTACGGAGGCGCGCCCGGCCCCGCGGGCGCGGGCCAGGCCGCCCGGGCGGACGTCGGAGATGGAGTAGCGGGAGCCGTCCGGGGCCAGCAGGTGGGTGACGACCCCGCCGTAGCCGGTGGCCGAGAGCACCGGTTCCCGGCACAGGCCGTACACCTGGAGGCTGCCGCCCGCTGTGTAGGCCCGCCGGGAGGTACCGGTCAGTGCCGGGTCGGCCGTGCCGGCGGCCAGTACCCCGGTGGTGTACAGGAGTTCACGGAAGGATCCGGTGAGGTCGGCAAGGCGGTGTGCGGTACGGCGGTCGCGGGCCGCGCGCAGGCCTCGTACGACCCGGAGGGCGGCCGCTTCCGCGCGGGGCAGGCCGGCGAGGCGGGCGGTGTGCGCGGCGCGCAGCAACTCGGCCTGGACGACGGCCCCGCCGGCGGTGACGCCGGCCGAGAGGGCCTCGGCCGCCGCGTGCCAGAGGGCGGCCGCGGCGCCGAGCTGGGCCGCGGTGAGGGCCGGGGCGGGCTCGGCGGGACCTGCCGGAACGGCCCGATCGGCTGGATCGGCCGGATCGGCGGTCGCGGTTTCGGCCGATCCGGGTGATCCGGCGGGCTCGGCTGCCGTCTCCCGCTCCGTTCCCGCGGGGCCCGCCGCGGCCAGCTCGGCCTCCGGTGGTGCCGCGTCGGCGAGCGGGGCGGCGCCCAGGGCGGCGGCCCGGTGCAGGCACCGAGGCGCCAGCAGGCAGGTGCAGGTGGCCTGTCCGGCCTCGGTGACCGTCCCCGCCGGCCCGGGTCGCAGGGTGACGACGGCATCCTCACCGAATCGGAAGGTGACGCTCCCGTCGGACTCGCGGGTGCCGGTGTCCGCGCAGCCGGCGGTGGCGTCGTCCAGTTTCCTGCGCAGCCGTGCGGTGAGGCTCTCGACCGCTTCGGCGAGCACCTCGGGTGCGACGGACGGCAGTTCGGTGTTCAACGGGACTCTCCACGGAGGCGGTCGCCGACCCAGCGGGCGAGGGCGAGAGGGCTGAGGGCGGCCACGGGCATGCCGGCCGCGACGAGTTGCCGTGCGACCGGGACCGAGTACCGGGGGTTTCCCGTGTCGTCGAGGGCGGCGCAGCCCATCAGGTGGGCGCCGGAGGCGGCCAGTGCGCGGACCTCCCCGAGCAGTCCGCCGATCGGACCGCCTTCCTCGAAGTCGCTGACCACGACGACGAGGGTGCGGCTCGGGACGGTGATCAGGGAGCGGGCGTGGGCGAGGCCGGCGGCGATGTGCGTGCCGCCGCCGACGCGCACCTCCAGCAGCAGCGAGAGCGGGTCGTCGACCCGGTCGGTGAGGTCCACGACCTGGGTGGAGAAGGCGAGGAAGTGGGTGGAGAGGGTGGGGACGCCGCCCAGGACGGCCGCGGTCAGGGCCGACCAGATGACGGAGGCCTCCATGGAGCCGGACACGTCGACGACCAGGACGAGCCGCCAGTCGGCCTCGCGGGCGGCCCGGGTGCTGAAGACGGGCCGCTCCGGTACGACGACCACCGTGCCGTCGGCCCGGCGGCGGGCCTGCGCGAGGTTGGCGCGCAGGGTACGGGCGAGGTCGAGCGCACCGCCCGGACGGCGGGTGGGGCGCGGGGTGGTGAGGCCGGACAGGGCCGGACGCAGCCGGGTGGCGAGCTCCTTGGAGAGTTCGTCGACGAGCCGCTTCACCAGCGGGCGCAGCCGGGCGAGTTGAGCCTCGGGCAGTCCGCCGGCGAGGGACAGTACGGAGTTCAGCAGCTCCACGGAGGGCCGTACGGCCGCCGGGTCGAGCTGGGCGAGCACGTCGGTACGGCCGGCTTCGGCGGCGCCGGCCAGGACCTCCTCGCGTACATCGGCGCCGAACAGCGCCTCGAGCTCCTGCGACCACGCGCGGGCGGTGGGGAAGGAGGCCTCCTGGCCGCCGCTGCTGCCCGGTCCCTGACCGGTGCCGAGGTCTCCGGCGCCTTCACCGTGCCCGGTGCCGTACAGCTCGTCGAGGGCGTGGGCGTAGCGGCGGGCGCCGGCGGGGAGCCGGTCGCGTTCGCGGCCGAGCAGCAGCCGCCAGCGGTCGGCGGGCGCGAGCCGGTGCGCCTCCGGCCGGGGGGTGCGGGCGGGTGGTGCGTCGGGGGTGTCCGGGATCGGGGCCGGGGCCGCGTCCGGGGCCGGGGTCGCGTCCGCGGTCGGTTGCTGCGGGTGGGGCAGCGGGAGGGCCTTGAGCGCGGCGAGACCGGCGGCGTCGGCGGCGGCCCAGAGGGCGAGCAGGCCGGGCGGTGCGTCGAGCTCGAGGTCGATGCGGTCGCCGAGGCGTTCGGTGACCGTGTCCAGGAGCCGGTCGCGGGCGGCCGGCGCGAGGGCGTCGAAGCCGCCGCGCAGGGCGGGGAGACGGTCGAGGAAGTCCTGGTCGGCGAGGTGGTCGACGCGGTCGAGGAGCGGGGTGAGGGCGGCCGGGGAGGATTGCAGCAGCGGGCCCGCGGCGGTGAGGAGTCCGGCGAGACGACGGGTCAGGGCGCGACGGCTGTCGGCGGTGCCGGCGCCGTCGATCCATCCGGCGGCGCGGTCGCCGAGCGCCTCGGCCGGGTCGAGGTCGACGAGGACCCGTACGGCCAGCGCCGCGCCCTGCATCAGCGGGGACGCGGAGGCCGCCAGGGCGGCGAGGGCGTCGTCCGTGCGCAGGCCCAGGTGGTGGGCGGCGGCCCGGTCGGCGAGGGCGACGAGGGCGGCGGCGTCCGCCGGGTCCTCGCTGCCGGCGAGACCGGGCAGGGAGCGTACGGCGGCTTCGAGGAGGTCGCCGGTGAGCGCGGTGCAGGCGGCGCGGGACGCGGCGGTGGTGCCGGGAAGGTGGCCTCGGTGGAGTGCCTCCAGGAGGTCGAGGGCGTCGAGGAGTTCGGGCAGGGTCGCCGTCTGCGGCAGGGCGGTGGCCGCTTCGTGGAGACGTACGTCGACCAGGTCGGGCAGGTCGCAGCGGGCGGCGGCGGCCAGGCCGGTGAGGATCTGGGCCGGGGTGGGGCCGCCGTCGGCGGCGGCCCGGCGGGCGGTCTCGGCGAGCGTGCCGGCGGCCGCCTGGGCGGCGGTGACGCCGCGTACGCCGGTGAGGTCGAGCCGGGCCGGGACGGAAGGCGTCCAGGACAGCCGCCACTTGGTGCCGAGGGCGGTGCCGTCGCCGGTGGCGGCGACGGTGAGGGGCTCGCCGTAGGAGGCCCCGCACACGAGGAGGCGCTGGAGGAGGACCTCGCGGCGGCCGTCGAGGGCGGAGCGGAGCGGGTCGAGGCGGACCTCGCGGGGTGCGGGGTCCTCGGGGCACGGCAGGCGGAGCTCGGCGAGTTCGGCCTCGACGGAGGGGCCGAGGCCGGAGCGGGGGGCGTGCGGGGTGATCCGCCCGCGGGCGGTGCCGACGAGCACCGCCTCGAGGGCCTGGGCCAGTGCCCGGCCCCGGCCGAGGGGTTCGCCCTGGCCGAGGACGGTGGTGACGGCCTCCAGGAGCTCGCCGCGGCCGGGCGCGGGGAGCCCGCGCAGGACGGCGAGGTCGCAGGCGAGCCGCAGGGTCTCGGCGGCTTCGCCGGTACCGGCGGTGTGTCCGGCCCGGCGCAGCTCCCGGCAGAGCCCGGTGACGGCGACGGAGGCGGCCTCCCGGACCCTGGCGGGGTCACCGCCGGCTTCGAGGACGGCCTGCTGCCAGAGCGGGTCGCGGATGCCGGCGGGGTATCCGGAGCGGGAGTCGAGGAGGTCGAAGGAGTACGGCACGAAGGAGGTGACGGTCCGGTCCCCGCCGGTGCCGCTCCCCTGCCGGGAGGTCGTGCCCACCGGACCGCGGCCGGGTACGGGGTGCTGGTCCGCACCGGCGGTGGACCCGTGGTCCGTGCTGGGGGCAGGGCGCGTGCCGTTGCCGCCGTCCGGCGCGGACGCTGAGCCGGAAGCGCCTTCCGTACCGGTCGCGGAACCGGCCTCCGCTCCCCCGGCGGAACCCCTCTCCGCCCCCGAAGGCCCACGGCCTGCGCCGGGCGCCGAGCCGGAGCCGCCGTTCGGCGCGGGGCCGACGGACGCGGTGCCGGTTCCGGTTCCGGCGCTCGCATCCGCGGCGGGGCTGGTGCCGTGCGGCCCGGTGATGCCGTGGGAGGCTCCGCTCCCGGCCGCGGAACCGGCGTCCGCGGCGGCGCTCGCACCGGGGCCGACAGGGGCCTGGGCCGTGCCGGCCTCGGCGGGGCCGAGGAGGGCCGGGGCGTGGAAGGAGCCGATGACGGCGGCCACGCGGCGGCCGTCGGCTGCGGCGGAGGTGATCACGGCACGCATGTGGGCCTCGCGGGCGAGGTCCCGGTCCGGGACGGGGCCGTCCTCGCGCAGCGCCCAGCCGACGCCGAGCGCTGCGCGGCGGACGGCTTCGGGGGTGCAGCCCGGTGCGAGGACCTCGACGGCGCGGTCCCAGAGGTCGTCGCCGTCACGGCCGGTGCCGGCGGCGGCGAGGGCGTCGGCGAAGCCGCCGCCGCGCCGCGGGTCGCCACCCGCGCCGGGAGCGGTGTCGGTCCCGGCGGTCGCGGCCGAAGCCGTTGTCACGGCCGATTCCGTGGCCGCCGAGCCCGAAGCCCCGCCGGAGGCGGAGACCCCGGTCGCGGCCGGACCCGTACCGGAGGCGACAACCGCTCGCGCGGCCGGAGCCGTTGTCACCGCCGGTTCCGTGGGCGGGCCCGAGGCGCTGGCGGAGGCGGAGCTCAGGGGGGCGTCCGTCGGCCGGGGTGAGGGGGCGGGGAGGGCCGTCGGGGGGTCCGTGGGCGGGGAGGGGTGCGGGACGGTGGGGCGGGGGGTCCAGCCCGGGGCGGACAGGGGGAGGTCGCAGGCCAGGACGGTCGCGCCCGTTCCGCGGGCCCAGCGGATGGCCGCCAGCTCCGGGGAGAAGTCCGCGAACGGGTAGAACGCCAGGCGGCCGTCCTCGCCGGTGCCCGCGAGGGCGACGGGGGCCACGGTCTCCGGGTCGGCCAGGTGTTCCAGCCACGGCTGGAAGTCCGCCGGGAGCTCGACGCAGACCACGTCCGCGCCGGAGGCGTCCAGCAGGTCCGGCACCACCGCGGCCAGCGCCGGGCTGTGGTGCCGTACCCCGATCAGGTAGGGCTCGCGGGCCGCGGCGAGCGCGTCGACCGCGGCCCGCGGGTCGGTGTGCGTCAACGCAGGCTCCCGCGCAGGTCCCAGAGGCGGCGCCACATCGCCGAGCCGTCCTCGGCGCGGCGCCGGACCGGGCCGTCCCAGTAGCCGAGCAGCCGTGCGTGGTCGGCGGGGTCGTCCTTGCGTACGACGCCCAGCAGGTGCCCCGGCAGCAGGTCCAGCACGTCCCCGTCCGGCAGGTACGCGGCGGCGACGCCCAGCGAGGCCGCCACCTGTACTGCCTCGGCGGTGGACATGACCGTACCGGGGCGTTCCACGTCCCAGCCCTCGGTGGAACGTCCCGAGCGCAGGTCGCGGAAGACGGTGACGAGCGCGTCGAGCACGGCGTCGTCCACGGCGAAGGCGGCGCCGGCCCGCTGGACGGCGGCGACGGCCTGGCGGCGGATCAGCGTGGCCTCCGCGTCGGCGTCGGCGATCGGGGCGACGGTCTCGAAGTTGAAGCGCCGCTTGAGGGCGGCGGACATCTCGGAGACGCCGCGGTCGCGCAGGTTGGCGGTGGCGATGACGGTGAAGCCGGGGGCCGCGCAGACCACCGCGTCCTCGGTGGCGGTCAGTTCGGGCACGCTGACGCGCCGGTCGGAGAGGATCGAGACGAGCGCGTCCTGGACCTCGGGCAGGCAGCGGGTGATCTCCTCCACCCGGACCACGCGCCCGGTGCGCATGGCGGAGAGCACCGGGGAGTCGACCAGTGCCTGCGGGGTGGGGCCCTGGGCGAGCAGGAGGGCGTAGTTCCAGCCGTAGCGGAAGGCGTCCTCGGTGGTGCCCGCGGTGCCCTGGACGGTGAGGGCGCTGGTGCCGCAGACGGCGGCGGCCAGCAGTTCGGACAGCATCGACTTGGCGGTGCCGGGCTCGCCCGTGAGGAGGAGTCCGCGCTCCCCGGCGAGGGTGACGACGCACCGCTCCACCAGGGCGCGTTCGCCGACGAACTTGGGGGCGATGGCGAGCTTGGCGGGGAGGCCGGTGCGGCGCTTGGGCAGGGCCAGTTCGGTGCCGTCGCTGCCGCAGACGAAGGTGACGACGGCGCGCGGGGTGAGCGCCCAGCCGGGCGGGCGGGGGCCGGTGTCGTGGGCGGCGAGGAAGGCGAGCTCGGCGGCGTGGCGTTCCTCGGCGGGCAGCACCTGCCGGGCGGCGGGGGCGGATGGTGCGGTGACGGTCATCGGGTTCCTCTGCGCGGGTACGAAGTGGTGGTGGGGGCCGGGGGGGGCCCCCCCGGGCGGGGGGGGGGGCCCGCCCCCCCCCCGGGGGGGCGCGGCGGGGGGGGGGGCGGCGGGGGCGGGGGGGGGGGGCCGGGCGGCCCCCGGCTCGCCGGCCGGC
>NZ_JBVJDL010000018.1:0-79062 GCF_055582305.1 Streptomyces sp. NPDC042102 | reverse complement strand
GGCCTGGTGCTCCCGGCCGCCGGGCTCGACGCCCGCGCCGACCGCCTGGCCCGGCACCTGGCCGCGCACGGCATCGGCCCCGAGTCCCTGGTCGCGCTCGCCCTGCCGCGCTCCACCGTGGACCTGGTCGTCGCCACGCTCGCCGTGTGGAAGGCCGGCGGAGCCTACCTGCCCGTCGACCCGGCCTACCCGGCCGACCGGATCGCGTACATGCTGGACGACGCCCGCCCCGCCCTGGTCCTGGCCACCGCGGAGACGGCCGCACGGCTGCCCCACGGCACCGTGGCCCTCCTCCTCGACGAGCTGGACCCGGACGCCCCGCCGGCCGTCGTGCCCGCCGCCGTCCCGGCGCCCGGCCACCCGGCGTACGTCATCTACACCTCCGGCTCCACCGGCCGCCCCAAGGGCGTCGTCGTCACCCACGCCGGCGTCGCGGACCTGCTCGCCACCCAGGCCACGCGGTTCGGGGCCGGCCCCGGCGCGCGGGTCCTGCAGTTCGCCTCGCCCAGCTTCGACGCGGCGTTCTGGGAGCTGTGCATGGGCCTGCTCTCCGGCGGCGCCCTCGTCGTCGCCGGCGCCGACCGGCTGCAGGCCGGGGCACCGCTCGCCGACACCCTCACCACCCACCGCGTCACCCACGCCACCCTGCCGCCCGTCGTCCTGGCCGCCATGGACGCCGACCCGCGGCTGCTGCCCGGCGGGGTCCTGGTCTCCGCGGGCGAGGCGCTCTCGGGCGAGCTGGTCGGCCGCTGGGCCGCGGGCCGCCGGCTGTTCAACGCCTACGGGCCCACCGAGACCACCGTGTGCGCCTCCATCGGCGGACCGGTGCACGAGGTGGCCGTCCCGCCCATCGGCACCCCCGTCCTCGGCGCCCGGCTCCGCGTCCTCGACGCCCGCCTGCGCCCGGTCCCGCAGGGTGTCACCGGCGAGCTGTACGTGGCGGGCCCGCTCGCGCGCGGCTACCTCGGCCGCCCGGACCTGACCGCCCAGCGGTTCGTCGCCGACCCCTACGGCCCGGTCGGCACCCGGATGTACCGCACCGGCGACCTCGTGCGCCACCGCGCCGACGGGCAGCTGGAGTACGTCTCGCGCGCCGACGACCAGGTCAAGGTCCGCGGTTTCCGTATCGAGCTGGGCGAGGTCGAGGCGGCGCTGGCCCGTCACGAGGACGTCGGCCAGGTCGCCGTGGTCGTCCGCGAGGACACCCCGGGCACCAAGCAGCTCGTCGGGTACGTCGTCCCGCGCCCCGGGCACAGTGCCGACCCCGCGCGGCTGCGCACGTACGCGGCCGGCTCGCTGCCCGACTACATGGTGCCCGCGGCCGTGGTGGTCCTGGACGCCCTGCCGGTCACCCCCAACGGCAAGCTCGACCGCAAGGCCCTGCCCGCCCCCGACCACTCCGCGGCCGCCGGCGGCCGCCAGGCCGCCACCGAACGCGAGGAGATCCTCTCCGGCCTCTTCCAGGACCTGCTGAACCTGACCGCCGTGGGCGTCGACAGCAGCTTCTTCGACCTCGGCGGCGACAGCATCATGTCCATCCAGCTCGTCAGCCGGGCCCGGCAGGCCGGCCTGCTGATCGCGCCCGGCCAGGTCTTCGAGCACAAGACGGTCGCCGCGCTCGCCCTCGTGGCCGGCACCGCCGAGGACGTACCCGCGCCCGTCACGGGCACCGGCACCGGCCGCGTGCCCGCCACCCCGATCGTGCACTGGCTGCGGATGCGCGGCGGCCCCATCGGCCGGTTCCACCAGTCGATGCTGCTGCACACCCCTCCCGGCCTCACCGAGGAGCACCTCACCGGCGCGCTCCAGACGCTCCTGGACCACCACGACGCCCTGCGCGCCCGCCTGGTGCGCGACGCGGACTGGGCGCTGGAGGTCCCCGCCCCCGGCACCGTCCGTGCGGCCGCGCTGCTGCGCCGTACCATCCTGGCCGCCGACGCGGCCGACGGCTCCGGGGCGCTGCGGGCCGCGGTCGCCGCCGAGGCCGACGCGGCCGCCGACCGGCTCGACCCCGACGCCGCGGTGATGCTCCAGGCCGTCTGGTTCGACGCCGGACCCGGCCGCGCCGGCCGGCTGCTGCTCCTGGTCCACCACCTGGTGGTGGACGGCGTCTCCTGGCGCGTCCTGGTCCCCGACCTCGCCGCCGCCTGCGAGGCACTGGCCAAGGGGCAGCGGCCCGCCCCGGCGCCCGTGCCCACCCCGCTGCGCGTCTGGTCCGAGGCACTGACCGCCGCCGCTCCCGCCCGCGCGGGCGAACTGGCTCTGTGGCAGCGGCAGTTCGAAGGAGCCGACCCGGTCCTCGGCACCCGCCGCCTGGACCTGGCCCGCGACGTCTTCGCCTCCGAGCGGACCGTCGTACGCACCCTGCCCGCCGGCCCCACCGCCGCGCTGCTCACCGAGGTGCCCGCCGCCTACCACGCCGGTGTCAACGACGTCCTGCTCACCGCCTTCGCGATCGCCGTCGCCGACTGGCGCGCCCGCCGCGGCCGGGGCGGCGGTACGGACGTCCTCGTCGACCTCGAGGGCCACGGCCGCGAGGACGTCGTCGAGGGCGCCGACCTCTCCCGCACCGTCGGCTGGTTCACCAGCCTCCACCCGGTCCGGCTCGACCCCGGCCCGGCCGGCCGCGCGGCCCTGCGTACCGGCACCGGCACCGACGGCGGCCTCGGCGAGGCCCTCAAGCAGGTCAAGGAGCAACTGCGCGCCCTGCCCGACAGCGGCATCGGCCACGGCATGCTCCGCCACCTCGCCGGCAGCCCGGAGCTCGCCGACCGCCCCGCCCCGCAGCTGGGGTTCAACTACCTGGGCCGCTTCCCGGCCGCCGCCGCCCGCCCCGACGCGTGGACCGCCGCCCCCGAGGGCGACCTGCTCGGCGGCGGCAGCGACCCCGGCATGCCGCTCACCCACGAACTCGAACTCAACGCGCTCACCCAGGACCACCCCGACGGACCGCGCCTGCTGGCCACCTGGTCCTACGCCGGGGAGCTGTTCACCGAGGCCGAGGTCGCCGACCTCGCCGACACCTGGCTGCGCGCCCTCGACGCGACGGCCGACCTTGCCCGGGCACCCGAGGCCGGCGGGCACACCCCCTCCGATCTGACCCTCGTCTCTCTGTCCCAGGCCGAGATCGACCTGCTGGAAGCCGACTGGAGAACCTCCTCATGACGAAGCCGGGACTCGCCGACGTACTGCCCCTCTCGCCGCTGCAGGAAGGGCTGCTCTTCCACGCCCTGTACGACGAGCAGGCCGCCGACGTCTACACCGTGCAGCTGGTCTTCGACCTCGACGGCCCGCTGGACCCCGCCGCCCTGCGCGCGGCCGCCCAGGGCCTCCTGGACCGGCACCCCAACCTCCGCGCCGCGTTCCGCTACGAGGGCCTCAGCCGCACCGTGCAGATCGTGCCCCACTCGGCCGGACTCCCCTGGGTGGAGACCGACCTGAGCGGCACCACCGACCCGCTCACCCAGCAGGCCGAAGCCGACGCACTGCTCGCCGCCGACCGCGCCCGCCCGTTCGACCTGACCCGCCCGCCGCTGCTGCGCGGCGCCCTGTACCGGCTCGGCGCGCAGCGGCACCGCCTGGTCCTCACCCTGCACCACATCCTGGCCGACGGCTGGTCCATGCCGGTCCTGGTGCGCGAACTGTTCCAGCTGTACGCCACGCACGGCGACGACAGCGCCCTGCCCCGCGTCACCCCCTACCGCCAGTACCTGGCCTGGCTCGCGGGCCAGGACAAGGCGGCCGCCGAGACCGCCTGGCGGGATGCGCTCGCCGGGTTCGCCGAACCCAGCCTGATCGCCCCGGCCGACACCCCGCCGGCCACCGTCCCGCCGCAGGCCCTGACCGTGGAGCTGACCGAGGAGCTCACCACCCGGTTGCGCGAGCAGGCCCGCCACCACGGCCTGACCCTCAACACCGTGCTCCAGGGCGCCTGGGCCCTGCTGCTGGCCAAGCTCACCGGCCGCGACGACATCGTCTTCGGCGCGACCGTCTCGGGCCGACCACCCCAGATCCCGGGCATCGAGACCATGGTCGGCCTGTTCATCAACACCCTGCCGGTCCGTATCGAACTGCCGGCCGCCGAACCGTTCGCCGAGGCCCTGGCCCGCCTCCAGACCCGCCAGGCCCGGCTGATGGACCACCAGCACCTGGGCCTGACCGAGGTGCAGCGCATCGCCGGGCACGGCCCGCTCTTCGACACCATCGCCGTGTTCGAGAACTACCCGCTCGACATGGCCGGCCTCCAGCCCGGCGGCGACCTGACGCTGACCGGTCTGACCGCCACCGACGCCACCCACTACGCCCTCGGCGTCATCGCCTCCGTCGTCGACGGCCGGCTGCGGATGCGCCTGGACCACCGCCCCGACCTGTTCGACACCGAGGCCGTGCGGCGTATCGGCGACCGCCTGATCCGCGTCTTCGAGGCCTTCGCGGCCGACCCCGCCCGCCCCGCCGGCCGGATCGACGTCCTGGCCCCCGAGGAGCTCCGGCAGGTGCTGGGGGAGGGGGACGACACCGGCGCCCCGGTCGCCGCGACCACCGTCCCGGCCCTCTTCGCCGCCCAGGCCGCCCGTACCCCCGACGCGATCGCCGTCAGCTGCGAGGGCGAGCACCTCACCTACGCCGAACTGGACGCCCGCGCCAACCGGCTGGCCCACCTGCTGGCCGGCCACGGCGCAGGCCCCGAGCGGTTCGTGGCGCTCGCGCTGCCCCGCTCCACCGACCTGGTGGTCGCCGTCCTCGCCGCCTTGAAGTCCGGCGCCGCGTACCTGCCGCTGGACCCGGACTACCCGGCCGACCGGCTCGCGTACACCCTCCAGGACGCGCGCCCCGCCCTGCTGGTCACCCGCGGCGACGCGGGCCTGCCCGGCGGCCTCGGCGCGGACCTCCCCACCCTGCTGCTGGACGAGCCCGCCGCCCGCGCCGCGCTCGCCGCCGCGCCGGACACCGCCCCCGCGGCCGCCCTCGACCCGGCCCACCCGGCGTACGTCATCTACACCTCCGGCTCCACCGGCCGCCCCAAGGGCGTCGTGGTCCCGCACCACAACGTCGTCCGCCTCTTCGGCGCCACCGACCACTGGTTCGGCTTCGGCCCCGACGACGTGTGGACCCTCTTCCACTCCTACGCCTTCGACTTCTCGGTGTGGGAGCTGTGGGGCCCGCTGCTGCACGGCGGCCGCCTGGTCGTCGTCCCGCACGCCGTCAGCCGCTCCCCCGAGGAGTTCCTGAAGCTGCTCGCCGACGAGCGCGTGACCGTCCTGAACCAGACGCCGTCGGCCTTCTACCAGCTGATGCAGGCCGACCGGGAGAACCCCGCCACCGGCGACCGGCTGGCCCTGAAGCACGTGGTCTTCGGCGGTGAGGCGCTCGACCTGTGGCGGCTGGCCGACTGGTACGAGCGGCACGACGAGCACGCACCCGTCCTGGTCAACATGTACGGGATCACCGAGACCACCGTGCACGTCAGCCACCTCGCCCTGGACGCCGCCGGCGCCGCCGCCGGACCCGGCAGCATGATCGGCGGGGCCATCCCCGACCTGCGGATCCACGTGCTCGACAGCGGCCTGCGGCCCGTCGCGCCCGGGGTCCCCGGCGAGATGTACGTCGCCGGCGCGGGCCTGGCCCGCGGCTACCTGGGCCGCCCGGACCTGACCGCGGGCCGGTTCGTCGCCGACCCGTTCGGCGCCCCCGGCACCCGGATGTACCGCACCGGCGACGTCGCCCGCCGGACCGAGGACGGCGGCCTGGAGTTCGTCGGCCGCGCCGACGAGCAGGTCAAGATCCGCGGCTTCCGCATCGAACTCGGCGAGATCGAGGCCCGGCTGGCCTCCCACCCGGCGGTGGCGCAGGTCGCCGTCGTCGTGCGCGAGGACCGGCCCGGCGACCGGCGGCTCGCCGCCTACCTGGTGCCGCCGGCCGGCGCGGACACCGACGTCGCGCAGGTCCGCGCCCACGCCGCGCTGGCCCTGCCCGACTACATGGTCCCGGCCGCCTTCGTGGTGCTCGACGCCCTGCCGCTCACCCCCAACGGCAAGCTCGACCGCAAGGCCCTGCCCGTCCCCGAGACGCCCGGGTCCGCCGGGACCGGACGCGCCCCGCGCACCGCGCGCGAGGAGATCCTGTGCGGCCTCTTCGCCGACGTCCTCGGCGTGGCGAGCGTCTTCGCCGACGACCACTTCTTCGACCTCGGCGGGCACTCCCTGCTCGCCACCCGTCTGGTCGGCCGGGTCCGCGCCGCCCTCGGCGTCGAACTCGCCATCCGTACCCTCTTCGAGGCCCCCACGCCCGCCGCGCTCGCCGAGCGGACCCTCGGCGCCGACGCGGCCCGCCCGCCGCTGCTGCCCGCCGTACGGCCCGAGCGCGTCCCGCTGTCGTACGCGCAGCGCCGGCTGTGGTTCCTCGACCGCCTCGAGGGCCCCGGCGCCACCTACAACATCCCGCTCGCCCTGCGGCTGCGCGGCACCCTCGACCGCGACGCCCTCCAGGCCGCCCTCGGCGACCTCGTCGTCCGCCACGAAGCGCTGCGCACGCTCTTCCCCGAGGAGGCGGGCGTCCCCTACCAGGAGGTCCTGGACCCGGCGCTGGCCCGTCCCGTGCTGCACGTGGTGGCGACCGGTGCCGAGGAGCTCGACGGCGCGCTCGCGGCGGCCGCCGCCCGCGGCTTCGACCTGGCCGGGGACCTTCCGTTGCGCGCGGAGCTGTTCGTGCTCGGCGCCGAGGAGCAGGTGCTGCTGCTGACGGTCCACCACATCGCCGCCGACGGCTGGTCGATGGTGCCGCTGGGCCGCGACCTCGCCGCCGCCTACGCCGTTCGTACGCAGGGCCGCGCCCCGCAGTGGCAGCCGCTGCCCGTGCAGTACGCCGACTACACCCAGTGGCAGCAGGAGCTGCTCGGCGACGAGGGCGACCCCGGCAGCCTGGCCGCGGCCCAGCTGGCGTACTGGAAGGAGACCCTCGCCGGCTCCCCGGACCTGCTGGAACTGCCCACCGACCGGCCCCGCCCGGCCGTCGCCAGCCACCGCGGCGGGATGCTCGCCTTCGCCGTCGACCCCGCCCTCCACCAGGGCCTGACGTCCCTGGCCCGCGAGTCCCGCGCCACGCTGTTCATGGTGCTCCAGGCAGGTCTGGCCGCGCTGCTGTCGCGGCTCGGTGCGGGGGAGGACATTCCGCTCGGTGGGGCGGTCGCGGGCCGGCAGGACGAGGCGTTGGACGACCTCGTCGGTTTCTTCGTCAACACGCTGGTGCTGCGTACGGACGTGTCGGGTGATCCGACGTTCCGTGAGTTGCTCGCCCGGGTGCGGGAGGCGGACCTGGCGGCCTTCGCCCACCAGGACGTTCCGTTCGAGCGGGTCGTGGACGCGGTCGCCCCCGAGCGTTCGCAGGCCCGCCACCCCCTCTTCCAGGTGATGCTCGTCCTGCAGAACACCGGCAACGCCGAGCCGGCCCTGCCCGGGCTCGCCACCAGCACGTGGCCCGTCGGCACCGGAGCCGCCAAGTTCGACCTCGGCCTTGAGTTCACCGAGCGCCCCGGCGGCGGCATGGACGGCCTGGTCGAGTACGCGAGCGACCTCTTCGACCCCGCCACGGTCGAGCGGCTGGTCGACCGCCTGCTGCGGTTGCTCACCGCCGTCACCGCCGCCCCGGACGCCCCCGTCACCGCCGTCGAGGTGCTGCGCGGGGACGAGCGCGGGCAGGTGCTCACCGACTGGAACGACTCCGCCCGCGCCCTGGAGGCGCTCACCGTCCCCGAGCTGTGGGCCCGCCGGGTCGCCGCCGACCCCGAGGCGCCCGCCCTGATCGGTGACGGCCTGGTGCTCCCGGCCGCCGGGCTCGACGCCCGCGCCGACCGCCTGGCCCGGCACCTGGCCGCGCACGGCATCGGCCCCGAGTCCCTGGTCGCACTCGCCCTGCCGCGCTCGGTGGACCTGGTGGTGGCGGCCCTCGCGGTGTGGAAGGCCGGCGGAGCCTACCTGCCCGTCGACCCGGCCTACCCGGCCGACCGGATCGCGTACATGCTGGACGACGCCCGCCCCGCCCTGGTCCTGGCCACCGGAGCCACCCGCGACCGGCTCCCGGAGGGCACGGACGCCGTCCTCCTCGACGAGCCGGCCCCGGACGCACCGCCCGCCGCCCCGACCGCCACCGTGCCCGCCGCCGTCCCGGCGCCCGGCCACCCGGCGTACGTCATCTACACCTCCGGCTCCACCGGCCGCCCCAAGGGCGTCGTCGTCACCCACGCCGGCGTCGCCAGCCTGCTCACCACCCAGCGCGAACGCCTGGGCGTCGGCCCCGGCAGCCGCGTGCTCCAGTTCGCCTCGCCCAGCTTCGACGCGGCGTTCTGGGAGCTGTGCATGGGCCTGCTCTCCGGCGCGGCCCTGGTCGTCGCCGACGCCGACCGGCTGCAGCCCGGTGAGCCCCTCGCCCGGACCCTGACCGAACACGGCGTCAGCCACGCCACGCTCCCGCCGGTGGTCCTGGCCGCCATGGACGCCGACCCCGGCCTGCTGCCCGGCGGCACCCTGGTCTCCGCGGGCGAGGCCCTCTCCGGCGAGCTGGTCGCCCGCTGGTCGCCGGGCCGCACCCTGGTCAACGCCTACGGGCCGACCGAGTCGACGGTGTGCGCCTCCACCAGTGGCCCGCTCGCCGCCACCGACACCGTCCCGCCGATCGGCACTCCCGTCGCCAACACCCGCCTGTACGTGCTGGACGCCCGGCTGCGCCCGGTCCCGCCCGGTGTCGTCGGCGAGCTGTACCTGGCCGGGTCCTCCCTGGCCCGCGGCTACCTGGGCCGGCCCGACCTGACCGCCCAGCGGTTCGTGGCCGCGCCCTTCGGCGCCGCGGGCGAGCGGATGTACCGCACCGGCGACCTGGCCCGCTGGCGTGCCGACGGGCAGCTGGAGTACGTCTCGCGTGCCGACGACCAGGTCAAGGTCCGCGGTTTCCGCATCGAGCTGGGCGAGGTCGAGGCGGCGCTGGCCCGTCACGAGGACGTCGGCCAGGTCGCCGTGGTCGTCCGCGAGGACACCCCGGGCACCAAGCAGCTCGTCGGGTACGTCGTCCCGCGCCCCGGGCACAGTGCCGACCCCGCGCGGCTGCGCACGTACGCGGCCGCCTCGCTGCCCGACTACATGGTCCCCGCGGCCGTCGTCGTCCTGGACGCCCTGCCGGTCACCCCCAACGGCAAGCTCGACCGCAAGGCCCTGCCCGCCCCCGACCACACCGCGGCCGCCGGCGGCCGCCAGGCCGCCACCGAACGCGAGGAGATCCTCTCCGGCCTCTTCCAGGACCTGCTGAACCTGACCGCCGTGGGCGTCGACAGCAGCTTCTTCGACCTCGGCGGCGACAGCATCATGTCCATCCAGCTCGTCAGCCGGGCCCGCCTGGCCGGCCTGGTCATCACCCCGCGCCAGGTCTTCGAGCACCGCACCGTCGCCGCGCTCGCCGCCGTCGCCGGCAGCCTGGACCAGGTCGTCGGCGAGGGCCCCGACCTCGGCACGGGCGACGTCCAGCTCACCCCCACCGTCCACTGGCTGCGCGAACGGGGCGGCCCCATCGGCCGGTTCAACCAGTCCACGCTCGTCCAGGCCCCCGCCGGCCTCACCGAGGAGCACCTCACGGCCGCCCTGCGGGCCGTCCTCGACCACCACGACGCGCTGCGCGCCCGCCTCACCCGGGACACCGGCCGCTGGCGGCTGGACATCCCCGAGCGCGGCAGCGTCGACGCCGCCGCCCTCGTCCGGCACGTGGACGCCGCCGGGCTCGACGCCGCCGCCCTGCGCCGGCTGACCTCCACCGAGAGCGAGGCCGCCTGGGGCCGCATCGACCCGGACGCCGGGGTGATGCTCCAGGCCGTCTGGTTCGACGCCGGACCCGGCCGCGCCGGCCGCCTGCTGCTCGTCGCCCACCACCTGGTCGTCGACAACGTCTCCTGGCAGGTGCTGCTGCCCGACCTGGCCGCCGCCTGCGAGGCCCTCGCCGAGGGCCGGGACATCGCCCTCCAGCCCACCGGCACCTCCTTCCGGCGCTGGGCCGAACACCTGGTGGAGCTGGCCCACAAGCCCGAGCGAGAGGCCGAACTCCCGCTGTGGGAGGCCCTGCTGGAGGAGCCCGACGCCCTGCTGGGCGAGCGCCCGCTCGACCCCGGCCAGGACGTCTTCGCCACCATGCGGTTCCTGACCACCCACGAGGACGCCGAACACGTCACCCCGCTGCTGACCTCCCTGCCCGCCGCCTACCACGCCGGCGTCAACGACGTCCTGCTCACCGCCCTCGCGCTGGCCGTCGCCGACTGGCGGGCCCGGCGCGGCGAGGACGACGAGCACGCGGTCCTCGTCGACCTCGAGGGCCACGGCCGCGAGGACGTCGTCGACGGCGTCGACCTCTCCCGCACCGTCGGCTGGTTCACCAGCCTCCATCCGGTCCGCCTGGACCCCGGCCCGCACACCGCCGCCGACCTCGACTCCGGCGGCCCCGCCGTCGGCGAGGCCCTCAAGCGGATCAAGGAACAGCTGCGCGCCCTGCCCGACCACGGCCTCGGCTACGGCCTGCTGCGCCACCTCAACCACCGCACCCGGGACGTCCTGCGCGACCTGCCCGGTCCCCAGATCAGCTTCAACTACCTGGGCCGGTCCGCCCCGGCCGGCAGCGGCGACGCCGCCCCCTGGACCCCGGTCGCCGACGCCGACATGGTCGGCGGCGCCGACCTCGAAGGCGGCCGGCCCGACCCCGAGACCCCGCTGACCCACGCCCTCGGCGTCAACGCGATGACCGAGGACCACCCCGACGGGCCGCGCCTGCTGCTCGTCTGGTCCTGGCCGCAGACCCTGCTGCGCGAACAGGACGTCACCGAGCTCAGCGCCTGCTTCTCACGCGCCGTGCGGGCCCTGGCCGCACACGCCGCGCACGCCGGCATCGGCGGGCTCACCCCGTCGGACCTCTCGCTGGTCCGGCTCAGCCAGGACGAACTCGACGCGTTCACCTCGGACACCGGGCCGGCCGGCCCGGACGACTGGGACGCCGAGGGCGACGACGACTTCACGGACGAATGGGAGATGGCCAAGTGAGCAAGTCCGCGATCGAGGACGTCCTGCCGCTGTCACCGCTGCAGGAAGGCATGCTGTTCCAGGCCCTGTACGACGAGGAGGGCCCGGACCTGTACGTCCACCAGCTCCTCCTCGACCTCGAGGGCCCCCTGGACACCCGGGCGCTGCGCCTGGCCGCGCGCAGCCTGCTGCGCCGCCACGCCAACCTGCGCGTCGGCTTCCGCCACGACCGCTCCACCGAGCCCGTCCAGCTGGTCCACCACAAGGTCCCCGTACCGTGGGAGCAGATCGACCTGAGCGCCCTCGACGAGGACAAGCGCCAGGCCGAACTCGCCCGCCACGCCGACGAGGACCGCGCCCGCGGCTTCGACCTGACCCGCCCCCCGCTGCTGCGCTTCACCGTCTTCCGGCTCGGCCCCGACCGGTTCCGCCTGATGCTCACCAAGCACCACATCCTCATGGACGGCTGGTCGGTGCCCGTCCTGGTGCGCGAGCTGTTCGAGCTGTACGGCAGCAAGGGCGACCCCGCCGTCCTGCGCCCGGTCACCCCGTACCGCGACTACCTCGCCTGGATCGCCGCGCAGGACGCCGACACCGCCCGCGAGGCCTGGCGCGGCGCCCTCGACGGCATCGACGAGCCCACCCTCGTCGCCCCCGTCAGCCGCGGCCGCGGCCTGGTGCGACCAGGCTGGCTCCGGCACGAGGTGCCGGTGGAGATCACCACCGGGCTGCTCGCCTTCGCCCGCAGCCGCTCCCTGACCGTCAACACCGTGGTCCAGGGCGTGTGGGGCCTGCTGCTGTCCGCCCTGACGGGCCGCGACGACGTCGTCTTCGGCGCCATCGTCTCCGGCCGCCCGCCCGAGATCCCCGGCGTCGACACCATGGTCGGCCTCTTCATCAACACCCTGCCCGTCCGCGTCCGCTTCCGCCCCGAGGAATCCCTCCTGGACGCGCTCACCCGGCTCCAGGCCGAACAGTCCGAACTCCTCGCCCACCAGCACGTCCGCCTCACCGACGTCCAGCAGCTCTCGGGCCACCAGGAGCTGTTCGACACCACGCTCGTCTACCAGAACTACCCCGTCGACCCCACCACCGAGGAACTCGTCGTCGACGGCGTCCGCTTCAGCGGCGTCGACGGCCGCGACGGCGCCCACTACCCGCTCAACCTCGCCGCCGGCCTGATGGGCGACGACCTGCACCTGCGGCTGTGCTACGCCCCCGACCTCTTCGACGAGGCCGCCGCCCGGGCGGTCCTGGACCGCCTGGTCCGGCTGCTCACGGCCGTCGTCGCCGACCCCGGCCGGAGCGTGGGCCGCCTCGACGTGCTCTCCCCGGCCGAGCGTCGGCGCATCCTCGGCGACTGGAACGACACCGCCCGCGCGATCACCCCGCAGACCCTGCCCGAGCTGTTCCGCGCCCGGGTCGAGGCCGACCCGGACGCGCCCGCCCTGCTCCTGGGCGACACCACCGTCTCCTACGGCGAACTCGACGCCCGCGCCAACCGGCTGGCCCGCCGCCTCATCGAGCGGGGCGTCGGCCCCGAGCAGTTCGTCGCCGTCTCCGTCCCCCGCTCCGTCGAGCTGATCACCGCCCTGTGGGCCGTCCTCAAGGCCGGCGCCGGCTATCTGCCGCTCGACCCCGACTACCCCGCCGACCGCCTCGCCTTCATGGTCGAGGACGCCCGGCCCAGCCTGCTGATCACCACCGCGGAGACCGCCGCCCGGCTCGGCGACAGCCTCGGCGACGTACCCCGCCTGGTCCTGGACGACCCCGGCACGGGCGCGGCGCTCGCCACGTACGACGACGCCCCCGTCACCGACACCGAGCGGACCGCACCGCTGTCCACCGCCCACCCGATGTACATCATCTACACCTCCGGTTCCACGGGCCGCCCCAAGGGCGTCGTGGTCCCGCACCACGGCCTGGCCAGCCTGGTGGCCACCCAGCGCGAAGCCGTCCAGGCCGGCCCCGGCAGCCGGGTCCTGCAGTTCGCCTCCGTCAGCTTCGACGCCGGTTTCTGGGACATCTCCATGGGCCTGCTCTCCGGAGCCGCCCTGGTGCTCGGTGCCGCCGACGACCTGCTGCCCGGCGAGCCGCTGGCCACCCTGGTCGCCCGGCACGAGGTCACCCACGCCACCCTGCCGCCGGTCGCGCTCGCCTCCCTCCCGGCCGGGCCCGGCGTCCTCGCCGGCGCCACCCTCGTCTCCACCGGCGACGCCTGCACCCCCGAGCTCGTCGCCCGCTGGGCCCCCGGCCGCCGGCTGCTCAACGGTTACGGACCCACCGAGACCACCGTCGGCGCCACCATGAGCGGCGCCCTCGGCATCGGCGGCACCCCGCCCATCGGACGCCCCTTCGTCAACTCCCGGGTGTACGTCCTGGACCGCTGGCTGCGCCCGGTACCGCCCGGCGCCGTCGGCGAGATGTACATCGAGGGCCCGGGCCTGGCCCGCGGCTACCTGCGCCGGCCCGCCCTGACCGCCGAACGGTTCGTGGCCAACCCCTTCGGAGCCCCCGGCTCGCGCCTCTACCGCTCCGGGGACCTCGGCCGCTGGCGGGCCGACGGCCATCTGGAGTTCGCCGGACGCGCCGACCACCAGGTCAAGGTCCGCGGCTTCCGCATCGAGCTCGGCGAGATCGAGTCGGTCCTCGCCGGCCACGAGAGCGTCGGCCACGCCGCCGTGATCGTCCGCGAGGACGAGCCCGGCGACAAGCGCGTCGTGGCGTACGTCGTCCAGGCCGACGGGCAGCACGCCGAACCCGAGGCGCTGCGCGAGCACATCGCCGCCTCCCTCCCGGAGTTCATGGTCCCCTCCGCGACCGTCGTCCTGGAGGAGTTCCCGCTCACCCCCAACGGCAAGGTCGACCGCAAGGCGCTGCCCGCCCCGGAACTCGCCGGCTCCACCACCGGCCGGGCGCCGCAGACCCCCGAAGAAGAGGCGCTGTGCGCCCTCTTCGCCGAGGTGCTCGGCATCGAGCGGATCGGCGTCGACGACAGCTTCTTCGCCCTCGGCGGGCACTCCCTGCTCGCCACCCGCCTGGTCAGCCGGGTCCGCTCCGACCTCGGCGTGGAACTCGCCATCCGCACCCTGTTCGAGGCGCCTAGCCCGGCCGCGCTCGCCGAACGCGTCGCCGCCGCCGGCGGGGCCCGCACCCCGCTGCGTGCCGGACCCCGGCCCGACGTGGTGCCGCTGTCCTTCGCCCAGCGCCGGCTGTGGTTCATCAACCGGATGGAGGGCCCCGGCGCGACGTACAACATCCCGCTGGCCGTCCGCCTGCACGGCGCCGTCGACCACGCCGCCCTCGACGCGGCCCTGGCCGACCTCGTGGAGCGCCACGAGAGCCTGCGCACCGTGTTCCCCGCCCCCGACGGCGAACCCCGCCAGCAGGTCCTGGCCCCCGGGACGTACCGGACCGCGTTCACCTTCACGGCCACCACGAAGGACGCCCTGGACGGACTGCTGGCCGCCGAGGCCGCCCGCGGCTTCGACCTCGCCGCCGACCTGCCGCTGCGCGCCCACCTCCTGAGCACCGCCGCCGACGAGCACGTGATGCTCCTGGTCATCCACCACATCGCCACCGACGGCTGGTCGATGGCCCCCCTCGCCCGGGACCTGGCCACCGCCTACGAGGCCCGCACCGCCGGCCACGCCCCGCGGTTCACCCCGCTGCCCGTCCAGTACGCCGACTACGCCCTGTGGCAGCGCACGGTCCTCGGCAGCGAGGACGACCCGCGCAGCGTCGCCGCCCAGCAGCTCGCCTTCTGGCGCACCGCCCTGGACGGCCTGCCCGACCGGCTCCAGCTGCCCACCGACCGGCCCCGCCCGGCGGTCCTCGGCAACCGCGGCGCGGGCGTCACCTTCACCCTCGACGCCCAGCTCCACGCGCGTCTGGCCCGCCTCGCGCACGACGGCCGCGCCAGCATGTTCATGGTGCTCCAGGCCGGCCTCGCCGCTCTGTTCGGCGCCCTCGGCGCCGGCCCGGACATCCCCGTCGGCACCCCCATCGCCGGCCGCACCGACGACGCCCTCGACGACCTGGTCGGCTTCTTCGTCAACACCCTGGTGCTGCGGACCGACACCTCGGGCGACCCCACCTTCCGCGAGCTGGTGGCCCGGGTCCGCGAGAGCGACCTGGCCGCGTACGCCCACCAGGACCTGCCCTTCGAGCGGCTGGTCGAGGTCCTCAACCCGGCCCGCTCCCTGGCCCGGCACCCGCTCTTCCAGGTGCTGCTGTCGGTGCACAACAACGCCGAGGCCGAGCTGCGGATGCCGGGGCTGGAGGCCACCGCCCACCCGGCCGAGCAGACCGTCGCCAAGTTCGACCTGGAGGGGCACCTGGGGGAGCGGTTCGACGCGGCCGGCTCGCCCGCGGGCATCGACGGCATCCTGCAGTACAACACCGACCTCTACGACCGGCCCACCGTCGAACTCCTCGTGGAGCGCTTCGTACGGCTGCTCACCGCGGTCACCGACCGGCCCGACGAACCGATCGGCCGGGCCGACGTCCTGGGCGCCGACGAACGGCAGCGGGTCCTGGAGGACTTCAACGACACCACCGCCGACGTCCCCGCCACCACCCTGACCGACCTGCTGGAGGAGCAGGCCGCCCGCACCCCCGACGCGACCGCCGTGACCTTCGAGGGCCACTCCCTGACGTACGCCGGCCTGCACGCCCGGGCCGACGCGCTCGCCCGCGTGCTGCGCGGCCGCGGCGTGGGCCCGGAGAGCGTGGTCGCGCTCGCCCTGCCGCGCTCGGCGGACCTGGTCGTCTCCCTGCTGGCCGTCCTCAAGGCGGGCGGCGCCTACCTGCCCGTCGATCCCGGCCACCCGGCCGAGCGGATCGCCTTCACGCTCGCCGACGCGGCCCCCGCCCTGCTGCTGACCGACACGGCCACCGCGGACCGGCTCCCGGCAGCCCCCGCCGTGCCGCGGCTGCTGATCGACGGCCCGCGGGCCGGCGTACCGGCGGCCGGAGCGCCGCTCCCGGCGCCGCGCAGCGGCGACCACCCGGCGTACGTCATCTACACCTCCGGCTCCACCGGCCGCCCCAAGGGCGTCGTGGTCCCGCACCGCGGCATCGTCAACCGGCTGCTGTGGATGCAGCACCGGTACCGCCTGGGGGCCGAGGACCGGGTGCTGCAGAAGACCCCCGCCGGATTCGACGTCTCGGTCTGGGAGTTCTTCTGGCCGCTGATCCAGGGCGCCACCCTGGTCGTGGCCCGCCCCGACGGCCACAAGGACCCCGCCTACCTCGCCGCGCTGATCCGCGCGGAGGGCGTGACGACCGCGCACTTCGTGCCGTCCATGCTCCAGGCCTTCGTGCGGGAGCCCGCCGCGGCCGGCTGCACGGGCCTGCGCCGCGTGGTGTGCAGCGGCGAGGCCCTGCCCGAGGAACTCCAGAGGCAGTTCCTCGCCCTGCTGCCGGGGACCGGGCTGCACAACCTGTACGGCCCCACCGAGGCCTCCGTGGACGTCACCGCGTGGGAGTGCGGCGCCGCACCCGGACCGGTCCCCATCGGCCGCCCGGTGTGGAACACCCGTACCTACGTCCTGGACGCCGCCCTGCGCCCGGTGCCCCCCGGCACGCCCGGCGAGCTGTACCTCGCCGGTGCCCAGCTGGCCCGCGGCTACCTCGGCCGGCCCTCGCTGACCGCCGAACGGTTCACCGCCGACCCGTACGGCCCGCCCGGCGCCCGCATGTACCGCACCGGCGACCTGGCGCGCTGGAGCGCGGACGGGGTCCTGCACTACCTGGGCCGCACCGACGACCAGGTCAAGATCCGCGGCTTCCGCGTCGAGCTCGGCGAGATCGAGGCGGCGCTGACCCGCCACGAGGGCGTCGCCGGCGCGGCCGTACTGGTCCGCGAGGACCGCCCCGGCGACCAGCGGCTGGTGGCCTACGTGGTCCCGCAGACCCCCGGGACGGGGCGCGCGGCTCCCTCCGCCGACGACCTGCGCGCCCACCTGGCGGCCGTGCTGCCCGAGCACATGGTGCCCGCCGCGTACCTCGCCCTGGACGCGCTGCCGGTGACCGCCAACGGCAAGCTGGACCGAGGCGCCCTGCCCGCCCCGGAGCCGGTCGCCGTCGGCGGCCGGGCGGCGCGCACCCCGCGCGAGGAACAGCTGTGCGCCCTGTTCGCCGAGGCGCTGGGCCTGGAACGGGTGGGCATCGACGACGACTTCTTCCACCTGGGCGGCCACTCGCTGCTGATCGTGCGGCTGGCCGGCCGGATCCGGGAGACCCTCGGCGCCGAACTCACCATCCGCACCCTGTTCGAGGCGCCGACCGTCGCCCTGCTCGCCGGGCGGCTGGGCACCGACACCGTCGACGACGCCCTCGACGTCCTGCTGCCGCTGCGCCCGCACGGCACGCTGCCCCCGCTGTTCTGCGTCCACCCGGGCCTGGGCATCGGCTGGGCCTACTCCGGGCTCGTCCCGGCCCTGGAGGCGGACCGCCCGGTCTTCGCCCTCCAGGCCCGTGGCCTGACCGGCGGGAGCGAACCGCTCCCGGCCACCCTGCGGGAGATGGCCGACGACTACGTCGAGCGGATCCGCGGCGTCCAGCCGCACGGTCCGTACCACCTGCTCGGCTGGTCCTTCGGCGGGGTGGTGGCCCACCAGATCGCCGCCCGGCTGCGGGAGCAGGGCGAGGAGGTCGCCCTGCTGGCGCTCCTCGACGCCTACGCGAGCGGCACCCGGCAGGCCGACGTCACCGGCGAGGAGTTCCGCCGCGAGCTGTCCGCCGCCCTGCGCGACGGCGACGGCGACGGCGACGGCACCGGGCCGGCCGGGTTCGGCGGCCTGGAGGAGCGTCACGTCGCGGCCGTCGAGCGGGTCGCGGCCAACAACGCCCGCCTCCAGGCGGACACCGGCGCACTCGGCCACCACGACGGCGACGTCCTGTACTTCTTCGCCACCGAGGGCCGGGGCGACGACGCGCCGACGGTCGCCTCCTGGGAGCCGTACGTGTCCGGCCGCATCGAGGTCCACGACCTGCCCTGCGCCCATGACGAGATGACCCGGCCCGGACCGGTCGCCGAGATCGGGCGACTGCTCGCGGACCGGCTGACGCGAGGAATGAGGAACTGAACTGTGGAGCTGGCAATCCAGGCGGAGGGACTCCGCAAGCGCTACGGCGACCACGAGGCACTGCGGGGCGTCGACCTCGCCGTCCCGGCGGGCTCCGTCCTCGGTGTCCTCGGCCCCAACGGCGCGGGCAAGACGACCACCGTCCGCATCCTGGCGACCCTCCTCGAACCGGACGGCGGCAGCGCCCGGGTGGCCGGGTACGACGTGGTCCGCGAACGCAAGGAGGTCCAGCGGGCCATCGGGCTGACCGGCCAGTACGCGGCCGTCGACGAGCAGCTCACCGGCGCCGAGAACCTGCGCATGGTGGGCATGCTCCAGCGGCTGACCCGGGCCCGAGCCAAGGAGCGGGCCACCGAACTGCTGGAGCGGTTCCGCCTGACCGAGGCCGCCGGCAAACCGGCCGGCACGTACTCCGGCGGGATGCGCCGCCGCCTGGACCTGGCCGTCAGCCTGGTCGCCGGGCCCCGCGTCCTCTTCCTCGACGAGCCGACCACCGGCCTGGACCCGGCCAGCCGGCTCGAGCTGTGGGCGATGATCCGCGAACAGGTCGCGGCGGGCGTCACCGTGCTGCTGACCACCCAGTACCTGGAGGAGGCCGACCAGCTGGCCGACCGCATCGTGGTCGTCGACTCCGGCCGGGTGATCGCCGAGGGCACCTCGGACGAGCTCAAGCGCACGGTGGGCGGCGAACGCCTGGAGGTGGGCCTGGCCGACCCGGCCCAACGGGCCCTCGCGGCCGCGGCGCTGACCCGCGCCGTGGGCGCGGTGCCGCTCGCCGACGATGCCGACGACGCGAACGGACTCCTGCGCGTGCAGCTGGCCGCCGGCCTGGACGACATCGCGGAGGCGGCCGTCGCGCTGCGCGCGAGCGGCGTGGCGGTCACCGACTTCGCCGTCCGCCGGCCCTCGCTCGACGACGTCTTCCTCAGCCTGACCGGCCATACCGACCAGCGGTCCGCCGACCCGGCCGCCGGGCCGGCCACCACCCCGGCCGCCGAGCCCGCCGGGGCACCCGCCGACGCACCCGCCGAGGCACGTATCGAGGAACGGAGCGCGGCATGAGCGCGGTGGCCGGAACGACCCGCGGCGACGGCCTGGCCGCCGCCCTGACCGACGGCGTGATCTGCGTCGAACGCCATCTGCGCCACTTGCGCCGGGCCCCCGGCCGGCTGGTCAACGCCGTCCTGCTGCCGATGGTCTTCGTCCTGCTCTTCGGCGTGCTGTTCGGCAGCGTGATCGAGGTCCCCGGCGGCGGATACGCCGAGTTCATCATGGCCGGCATCTTCACCCAGGGCGTCCTGACCGCCGTACCCGACACCTCCGTCGGCGCCGTGGAGGACCTGCGCAACGGGCTCGTGGACCGCTTCCGCTCGCTGCCCATGTCCGGCGCGGCCGTCCTGATCGGCCGGACCGTCGGCGACACCGTGCTGCGCGCGCTGAGCTGCGCGGCCATGGCCGCCGTGGGCCTGGCCATCGGCTGGCGCACCCACACGGGCGTCCTCCAGGTGGCCGCCGGCTTCGGGATCCTGCTGCTGTTCGGGTTCACCGTCGCCTGGCTGGGCGCCCTGATCGGCCTCTCGGTGGGCGACCCCTCGACGGCCTCCTCGGTGCCCTCGCTGCTGCTGATGCCCGTGATGTTCCTGTCCAACGCCTTCATCCCGCTGACCGGCCTGCCCGACTGGCTGCGCGTGGCCGCCGAGTGGAACCCGCTGAGCTCCGTCGTCGGCGCCTGCCGCGAACTGTGGGGCAACCCGGCCGCGACCGCCGGCCACTCCTTCCCGAACGACCATCCCATCGCGCTCAGCCTGGCCTGGATGGCGCTGATCCTCGCGGTCGTCGCCCCGCTGGCGATCACCAAGTACCGCACCGCCGTCGCCCGTTGAGCGCCGCACCCGAGGGGAAACCCACGCCATGACCGACACCGTCGCCGAGCCCGCCGCCCCGGCCCGGGCCCACACCCCGACGCACGTCCCGACCGACACCGCCTCCGAGCCGCTCAGCTACGGCACCTACCTGGAGGTCCCGGGCCTGCTGGCGCTCCAGCGCCCGCGCACCGACGCCCACGACGAGCTGCTCTTCATCGTCACGCACCAGGCCATCGAGCTGTGGTTCTCCTGCGCCCTGCACGAGCTGGAGCAGGTCCGCACCAGCCTGGACCGCGAGCTGCTCGGCCGGGCCCGCTGGGGCCTGCGCCGGCTGACCCGCCTCACCTCGCTCTGGCTGGGGCACCTCGACGTCCTGGCCACCATGACCCCGGCCGGCTTCAGCGAGTTCCGCGGCGCGCTGGGGGAGTCCAGCGGTTTCCAGTCCGTCCAGTTCCGCGAGCTGGAGATGATCTCCGGCCTGCGCGACCGCCGCTACCTGGACCTGCCGGGCGCCACCGCCGCCGAACGCGGCAGGCTGCGGCGCCGCTTCGAGGAGCCCACCCTGAACGACGCGTTCACGCGGCTGCTGGAGCGCCGCGGCCTGAACGCGGAGAAGCTGTTCGCTCCCGGCCAGCCCGACGAGGAACTGCGCGACACCGCCGAGGACCTCCTGGAGTACGACGCCCTGTTCCACCAGTGGCGCTACCAGCACTGGATGCTGGTGGTCCGGGCCCTGGGCGGACGGCCCGGCAGCGGCGGCAGCGCCGGCTCCGCGTTCCTGCGCACCACGCTCGACAAGTGGTTCTTCCCCGAACTGCACGAGGCCCGCAGCCAGGTTCACGCACCCCCCGCGCGGGAAGCTTCCGCCGAGGGGGACGGGAACGTCGTCTACGGCTGCCCGATGGGCTACGGCCCGGACCTTTCCGCCTGACACCACCACCCACGATAGGAACTCCATGCGCACTGCACCCGTCGACGCCAGCCGCACCAGGAGCCGCTCGGCGGCCGCCGCGGACCGTATCCCGGCCGCCGCGTCCTGGCAGAGAGCGACGGGCTTCGCCGCGTGCGTGTGGATGGTCCTCTTCGCGGGCTTCCACGCGTACTGGGCGCTGGGCGGCACGTACGGACTGCCGCCGGGCGAGTCGCTGGTCGACAACACGCCCCTGTTCATCATCGACCTGATCGCCATCCCCATGAACCTGGGCGGCGCCGCCCTCGCGCTCGCCCTGGTGCAGCGCTGGGGGCTGTTCTTCCCGCGCTGGCTGGTACTCCTGGGCGCCTGGGGCTGCGCCCTGCTGATGGTCTTCCACGCGCTGCCGGCCATGGTCGACCTCGCGATCTACCTGGCCGGCCGGCGCGAGGGGCCGCTGGAGGGCATGGACCGCTTCAGCGTCCTGCTCTACGAGCCGTACTGGATGCTCGGCGGACTGCTGTTCACCGTCCTGGCCCTGGCCTTCCAGCGGCGCACCCGCCCGCTCACCCCGGAGGCCTGACATGGAGCACGAGCACCACGCGCACGCCACCGAGCAGTCGGCGCTGGACGCGCTGCTGCCGCGCTGGGACCACCGCGAACGGCACTCCGTCGCCGTGGACGCCCCGCGCGAGCGGGTGCTGCGGGCGGTGGACGAGACGCGCTGGCGCGACCTCCCGCTCTTCCACGCGCTGATGGTGGCCGGGACGCTCGGCACCAAGCGCGACAAGGCCCAGGAGCCCTTCCTCGGCTCCATGACCAGCGGCGGCTTCACCGAACTGCACCGCGGCGGCGACGAGCTCGTGGTCGGCGCGGCCGTGGCCACCACGCACCCCAAGGGCCCCGCCGCGCTCGCCGAGCCGGCCGGTGACTCCTTCGCCGCCCTCGACCTCCCCGGCCACTACAAGGTGGCCTTCAACTTCCACTACGGCCACGGCCGGCTGACCACCGAGACGCGCGTGCTCAGCACGGACGACGCCACCCGGCGCTCCTTCGCCCGCTACTGGCTGCTGATCCGGCTGCCCAGCGGACTGATCCGCCGCGAGTGGCTGCACGGCATCCGCCGCCGCGCCGAGTCCCCGGCGAGCCGTACCCCCTGACACGCGACACGTGACACGCGACTGAGAGCGGACATGACGACAACGACCGAGACCGTCCACGCCCGCCACGGCGACCTGGACGCCGTGGACCTGACCGACCCGCGCACCTTCGTCACCGAGGACACGGCCGCCCTGCACGCGCTGTGGCAGCGCTTCCGGGCTGAGCGCCCCGTCCACCACCACCGCGCCACCGGGGCCCTGCCCGGCTTCTGGGCGCTGACCCGCTACGACGACGTGATGGCCGTCTACAAGGACACCACCCGCTTCACCTCCGAACGCGGCAACGTCCTGTCCACCCTGCTCCAGGGCGGCGACTCGGCGGCCGGGAAGATGCTCGCCGTCAGCGACGGCGCCCGCCACCGCGCCATCCGCAACCTGATGCTCAAGTCCTTCTCCCCGCGGGCCCTGGGCCATGTGGTGGACCAGGTGCGCACCCGCACCCGCGACCTGCTCTCGCAGGTGCTGGACCGGGGCTCCTTCGACTACGCCGAGGCGATGGCCGAACACATCCCGATGGGCACGATCTGCGACCTGATGGCCGTACCGCCGCAGGACCGGCAGGCGCTGCTCGACTGGAACAAGCAGGTGCTCAGCGCCGACAGCGGCGACAGCGGAGCCGACGAGGCGTGGCTGGCCCGCAACGAGATCCTGCTCTACTTCTCCGACCTCGCCCGCGCCCGCCGCAAGAACCCCGGCGACGACGTCATCAGCGCGCTGGCCACCGGGGAGATCGAGGGCCGGCCGCTGACCGAGGAAGAGATCATCTTCAACTGCTACAGCCTCATCATCGGCGGCGACGAGTCCAGCCGGATGGCGTCCATCGGCGCCGTCCTGGGCTTCATCGAACACCCCGAGCAGTGGCGGGCCTTCACCGCCGGCGAGGTGAGCGTGGACAGCGCCACCGAGGAGGTGCTGCGCTGGACCACGCCCGCCATGCACTTCGGCCGCCGGGCCCTGGTCGACGTGGAGATCGGCGGCCGCACCGTCCCGGCCGGCGACATCGTCACCCTCTGGAACACCTCGGCCAACTTCGACGAGTCGGTCTTCGCCGACCCGCTGCGCTACGACCTGGCCCGCACCCCCAACAAGCACGTCACCTTCGGCTTCGGCCCGCACTTCTGCCTGGGTGCCTTCCTGGGCCGCGAGGAGCTCAAGGCCCTGCTCCACGCGCTGCGCGACATGGTCGGGGCCATCGAGTCCCGCGGCGAGCCCCGCCGGGTGTACTCCAACTTCCTCTACGGCTACAGCAGCCTCCCGGTGGCCTTCAAGGCCGCCTGAGCGCTCCCCGGGCGGGCCGGCCGACCGGCCCGCCCGGGGCCCGGGGTCACCGCGGTACGGGCCTGCGCTGGGACTTGAAGATGCCGAACACCACCCGGATCACGAGCCCGCAGCTGACCATCATCAGGTTGTAGCCGATCAGCTGGAACAGCGTCAGGGACGGGTTCAGCGACGGTCCGTGGTCCGTACCGAGCAGCAGCACGCCGATCAGGCCGGTGACACCGCCCAGGAAGGCCAGCAGCACGTCGTGCACGAGGGTGCGCACGAACCGGCGGTCGCGCTCGTCGGCGAGCAGGCGCACCTGCACCCCGAGCCGGCCGTGCTCCAGGGCGTTGGTGATCCGCTCCACCCGCCGCGGCAGCCGGCGCAGCATCGGCGCCAGCGCGAGCGCCTCCTCCGACAGGACCTGCCCGATCGAGGTGGGGCTCAGCTTGCGTTCCAGCTGCGAGGCGGCGAAGGTACGGGCCTGCGCCACGATGTCGAAGCCCGGAACCAGCTGTTCCATCGCCCCTTCCAGGGTCGCTAGCGCCCGGAAGGTCGCCGCGATCTCCGGCGGTACGGTCAGCCCGTGCCGGGCCACCAGCAGGAACAGGTCGGCGAACATCTCCCGGTCCGGCCGCACCCCCGGGGTGAGGTGGCGGGCCATGAAGCGGCCCAGCGCCCGCTCCAGCCGGATCTCGTCGATGTCCTCACGCCGGTCGACCAGCTCCAGCAGCGCGTCGGAGAGCGCCACCGGATCACTGCGGTGGATGGCGAGCAGCAGATTGCGCAGCGCCGCCCGCAGCACCCGGTCGATCCGGCCCACCGAACCGAAGTCGAGCATGCCGAGCTTGCCGTCGTCGAGCAGCATGATGTTGCCCGGGTGCGGATCGGCGTGGAACACCCCGCCGATCATGATCTGCTCCAGGACGCACTCCAGCAGCTGTCCGGCCAGCTCGGAGCGGTCCAGGCCGCGCTCCTCGATGACGGAGCCCGCCGCGTTCAGCGGTACGCCGGTCAGGTACTCGAGGACCAGCACCCGCTTGCTGCACAGCTCCTCGTGGACCACCGGCATCCGGACCGTGGAGACCATCTCCGGACGGCTGTTCGCCGCCCTGATGGTGGCCATGTTGCGGGCCTCGATACGGAAGTCCAGCTCCTCGTTGAGGGAGTCGGCGAACCCGGCGGCCAGGTCGACGGCTCCGAAGTCCCGCCCCCATGAGGTGTGTTCCTCGATCTTGTGGCTCATCCGGAACAGGATGTCCAGGTCCCGGTCGACCACCGGCCGCGCCCCGGGCCGCTGCACCTTCACCACCACCTCCTCACCGGAGGCCAGCCGCGCCCGGTGCACCTGCGCGATGGAGCCCGCCGCCAGCGGTACGTGGTCGAACTCGGCGAAGAACGCCGCCGGCTCCTTGCCCAGCTCTTCGGTGAGCACCTGCTCGACGTCCTCCCAGGAGTCGGCCGCCACCTGGTGCTGGAGCTTGGTCAGCTCCTCCACGAACTCGCCGGGCAGCAGGTCGTACCGGGTGGACAGCACCTGCCCGAGCTTGACGAAGGTGGCGCCGGCCTCCTCGAGCGCCAGCCGGACGCTGGCCGCCAGCTGGGCCCGTTCCACGGTGGCCTCGCTGCCGCCGCCCCGGCCCCGGCCGCGCAGCGCGCCGCCCAGGCCGTGCCGCACCGCGATCCGGCTCAGCTGCGCGTACCTGCGGGTCCGGGCCACCCGCCGCCGGACTGCCCGGGGCCAGCGCACCACCCCGGCCAGCGAGCCGGAGGGCATCACCATCTCCGAGACGGCGAGGAAGACCACCGCGGCCAGCGCGGTCAGGCCCAGGTGCACCGACAGCAGCGCGCCGCGCCGGGCTTCGCCCATGGCGGCGCCGATCAGGCCGGCGGCGCTGATGGCCACGAAGCCCGTGAGCGCGGCCCGCACCTTGCCGATCCGCACGCCCAGCAGCCGCCGGGCCCCGATGGAGAGCGCCGCGACGGCCAGGACGAGGGTGAGCGCGGCGACGATGAGGAAAAGGGTCAGTTCCATGGCAGTGCGCCGCCCGGCCCCCGCCACCCCCTGACGTGGGGGAGCGGCGGGGACCGGACGGCGCCCTCCTCTCGTACGGATCGCGCGGAACGCGCGGGTCGGGTTATACGAGGGTCCGGTCGTCGGACCGGGACGCGGGCGGCGTCGGCGCCCCGCCCTCGGACGCGCCGCCTTCCCCGCCGGACTGCGCTGGCTGGGTGGAGCGGTGACCGGGCCACCAGGCGCGCTGGCCGAGCAGCGTGGTCAGGGTCGGCACCAGCAGCACCGCCATCACGAAGGCGGAGAGCAGGATGCCGAAGGCGACCGCGAAGCCCATCTGCTGGAGCATGGAGTTCTCGGCGAGCATCAGGACGCCGAAGGTGCCGGCCAGGATCACCGCGGCCGCCGAGATGGTGGGCGTGGAGGCGGTCACCGCGCGGCGAACCGCCTCGCGCGGGGTGCGGCCCCGCCCGATCTCCTCCCGCAGCCGGGCCACCATCAGGATGTTGTAGTCGGTGCCGATCGCCACCACGAAGAGGTAGACGATCACCGGCAGGGTGAACAGCAGGCCGTTCTTGCCCATGCCGTTCTGGAAGAGCCAGACCGTGGCGCCGAGCGTGGCACCGAAGCCGAGGGCGACGGACACCATCAGGTACAGCGGGGCGACCACGCTGCGCAGCAGCAGCCCCAGGATGATCATGATGGCCAGGCCGGCGGCCGGGAACACCACCTTGTAGTCGTGGTTGACCGCCGTACGGATGTCCGACAGCACCGCAGTGGTGCCGCCGACCAGCGCTCTGGTGCCCTCGGGCGCGGCCCGGTGCGCGGCGTCCCGCAGCGGCCCGTCGACCAGCGCCAGCGCCTTGTCCTCGGTGGGCCGGTGCTCGAGCACCACCGCGTAGTTCGCGACGGAGCCGTTCGCGCCGGGGACGGCCGGGGAGACGTCACCGACCCCGTCGACCGCGGCCAGCGCCGAGCGGTACGCCTCCAGCTGCGCCGCGTCCAGCGCGGAGCCGTCCTTCTTCTCCAGGAGCACGGAGGTGGGGTCGGTCTGCCCGGCGGAGAAACCGCGCTGCAGGTCCTTCATGGCCCGCACGGACTCCAGGTTCTGCGGCATCGAGCTGTCACTGTCGAACTCGGCGTGGAAGCTGAGCACGCCCACCGCGAGGACGGCGAGCACCGCGGAGGTCAGCGCCGCGATCCCGGCCGGCCGCTTGGCGGCCAGGGCGCCGACCCGGGCCGCCAGGGCGTTCTTCGGCTCCTTGCGCCAGGCCTTGGACGGCCAGAACGCCTTGGTGCCCAGCAGCGAGAACACCGCCGGCACCAGGGTGAGCCCGGCCAGCAGCGCCACCGCCACCGAGATGGCCAGCGCCGGCCCCATGGACCGCAGCATGCCCATGGTGGACAGCAGCAGCGCCAGGAAGGCCACGATGACCGCACCAGCCGCCGAGGCGATGGTCTCGCCCACCAACGCGACCGCGCTGATCATGGCGTGCTTGGGGTCCTGCCCGCCGCGCAGCTGCTCGCGGTAGCGGAACAGCAGGAAGAGGATGTAGTCGGTGCCGACGCCGAACAGCACCACGATCAGGATCGCGGAGATGGAGGCGTCGGACTTCAGGCCGCCCAGCTCGGAGGCGGTCGCGATCAGCCCGGTGGCCACCGCGAACGCCATACCGATGATCAGCACCGGCAGCACCGCGATCAGCGGGCTGCGGAAGATGATCAGCAGCAGCACGATGATGAGGACCAGCGTGGCCGACATGATCATGGCGTCGGTGTCGCCGGAGGACTCCCGGGAGTCCAGCGCGCTGGCCGCCTGCCCGGTGATCCCGAGCGAGAGGTCCGTGCCCGCCAGCAGCGACTTGGCCTCCACGCGCAGCTGCTTGACGGACTCCGACAGCTCCAGGTCGTACGGGTCCTTGACGTCGGCCACGATGCTGGCCAGCGCGATCTCGCCGTTGGGGGAGACCGCCTGCGGGCTGCTCTCCACCCGCTTGATGTGCTCCAGGCCCTTGTCCTGCAGCCCCGCCGCGACCTTGGCCACCGCGGCCTTGTCGGTCTCGGTGAGCGCGCCGCCGTCGGTCCGCCGGAACACCGCGATGGCCGCCGGCGCCTCATGCTGGGGGAACGCGCGCTCCTGAGCCTTCGCGGCCTGCACGGACTCGTAATGGGAGGGCAGGAAATCGGCCTGGTCACTGGTGGCCTTCAGCTGCGGGGCGAAGACGCCCAGAGCCACGGCGGCTATCAACCAGAACGAGATGGTCACCCAGGGCCGGAGGACGGCGAAACGTCCAATCCGTCCGAACATGAGACTCCTTCACAACAGTTGCGGCATACGGATGTTCCCGGGAGCGTAGGCAGCGGGCGCGCGGCAGCGGCCGGACGCTGTCCGGTTGCTGTCACGCGCCCCCGCCCCCGGGGGTCCGTCAGGAGCAGCCGCGCTGCCAGTTCCAGCCGATGAAGGTGTTCCGCAGCTGTACGTCGAAGCGGCAGGTGGCCGTACCGTCCGCCTTCAGCTCCACCCACGACTGGTGTGAGTTGGCGTACGTCTTCCCGGACAGGTCGAAGATCCCCTTGTACGTGAAGTCGGCCCGCGCCTCGGTGCGCGAGAGAGCGCAGTCGGCGGCGCAGTCGGTGTCCTTCGTGGCCGACTTCAGCGACCAGCCGGCGTTCCACGGCTCCCGGTTGAAGCCCTGCGTCACCGTGGTGGCCGCCGAGGTGATCCGGCCGCCGTCGGTGGTCCACTGCGAGGTGGAGTAGACGCCGGTCATCCGGATGTTGCAGCAGTCGAACATCTCGTTCCAGCTCTTCAGCTGGTGCGTCGTGGCGGCCGCCGCGGCGGGCCCCTGGGCCGCGGCGGCGCCCTTCGCCGTTCCCGCCGGCACCAGCTCGACCTTCCCGAGGCGCGGGGTGCAGTCGGCGCCGATCGTCACCTGCTGGCGTACGGCCATCCCGGCCGGCGGTGCGGGCAGCTCGCCCGACAGCCGCACCTCGCCGCAGGACTCCCCGCCCGCGGGAGCCGTGACGGCCCGGGCGGCCGTGTCCGGCAGCTGCGCGGCGGTGGCCGGAACGGCCGTCAGCATCAGCGCGGCGGCGGCGAGCACAGCGGCGCGCGTGATTCGGTTTCGCAATTCCCCAAGCCTTCCCTCGTCGGATTCGAGGGGGAGCGTAGGGGCTGGCCGAACCCCGTCGGCCGGGCCGCGCCAGGTTTGGCAGGAAGCTGACAACGGCCTGTTCAGCGTGGTGCGCAGGCCCTAGTGGCACCTTCATGTCAGCGCTGTTGCCCGGCTCCCCGGACGCGGCTGAGGCTTCTGGGACGAGAACGCTCACGCCGGACGCAGTCGTGAAACGCGGCGCGTCCCGTCCGCCCGTTCGCCGAGCAGAGGGGCACATCCCATGGGTGCTGGATCAATGTACGGGGCCGCGGCGGCATCCGTCGCGCCGGACCTGCCCGCCGCCCGCCTGCTCGGCCGGCTCGCCGCCGACGAACCCGAGTTCGAGGCCCGGATGCGCGAGGCGCTCGGCCGCGCCGAGAAGTGGCTGCAGTCCAGCGCCCACGACGCCCTCGACCCGCGGGTCGCCGCCCTCACCGGCCACCTCGCCGACGCCGGCGGCAAGCGCCTGCGGCCCCTGCTGGTGCTGCTCGGTGCCGAGTTCGGCGACCCCTGGGCCGACGGCGTCACCCAGGCCGCCGCCATCGCCGAACTCGTCCACATCGCCTCGCTCTACCACGACGACGTGATGGACGCCGCCGCCACCCGGCACGGGGTCCCCAGCGCCCACGCCCGCTTCGGCGAGCGCGCCGCCGTCCTCGGCGGCGACTGGCTGCTGGCCCGCGCCGCCCAGCTCGCCGCCGACCTCGGACCCGCCGCCGTCCACCTCAACGCGCAGGCCGCCGGCCGCCTGGTCGCCGGGCAGCTGCGCGAACTGGCCGGCCCCGGCCCCGACGAGGACCCGGTCACCCACTACTTCCACGTGGCCGCCGGCAAGACCGCCGCCCTGCTCGCCATGTCGCTGGGCATCGGCGCCGTCCAGGCCGCCGCCTCCGCCCGGGCGGCAGCCGCCCTCACCGAGTACGGCGAACAGCTCGGCATCGCCTTCCAGATAGCCGACGACCTCCTCGACCTGCGCGCGCCCGCCGAACTCACCGGCAAGGAACGCGGCAAGGACCTGCTGGCCGGCGTACAGAGCCTGCCGGTCCTGCTCGCCCGCGAGGGCACCGACCCCGCCGACGCCGAACTGCGCGGCCTGCTCGCCGCGGGCCCCGTCCCGCGCGCCGACGTGGCCCGCGCCCTGGACCTCTTCGAGCGGTCGAGCGCGCTCGCCGAGACCGAGGCCGTCATGCACCGCCGCCTCGACCGCGCCCGCGCGGCCCTGTGCGTGCTGCCCGACCTCCCGGCCCGCCGCGCCCTGCTCGCCCTCTGCGACTACGTCGCCCTCCGCACCAGCTGAACGCCAAGGAGCCGCACGCATGACCATGGCCGAACGGGTCGCCGAACTCGTCCGCATCCGCCAGGACGTCCTCGACGGCGTGCCCGCCGCGACCGACGCCCAGCACGCCAAGGGCAAGCTGACCGCCCGTGAGCGCATCGCCCTGCTGCTGGACGAGGACTCCTTCCAGGAGGTCGAACAGCTGCGCCGGCACCGGGCGACCGGCTTCGGTCTGGAGGCCAAACGGCCCGCGACCGATGGTGTGATCACCGGCTGGGGCACGGTCGAGGGCCGCACGGTCTTCGTGTACGCGCACGACTTCCGGATCTTCGGCGGCGCGCTGGGCGAGGCCCACGCCACGAAGATCCACAAGATCATGGACATGGCCATCGCGGCCGGTGCCCCGCTGGTCTCCCTCAACGACGGCGCCGGCGCCCGGATCCAGGAGGGCGTCAGCGCGCTCGCCGGGTACGGCGGCATCTTCCAGCGCAACACCCGCGCCTCGGGGGTCATCCCGCAGATCTCGGTGATGCTCGGCCCGTGCGCGGGCGGCGCGGCCTACTCCCCGGCGCTGACGGACTTCGTGTTCATGGTCCGGGACACCTCGCAGATGTTCATCACCGGCCCGGACGTGGTCCGCGCGGTGACGGGCGAGGAGATCACGCAGAACGGGCTCGGCGGCGCGGACGTGCACGCCGAGACCTCCGGCGTCGCGCACTTCGCGTACGACGACGAGGAGACCTGCATCGCCGAGGTCCGCTACCTGCTGTCGATGCTGCCCGCCAACAACCGCGCCGTCCCGCCCGCCGCGCCCTGCGACGACCCGGTGGACCGCCGTACCGAGCGGCTGCTGGACCTGGTCCCGCTCGACGGCAGCCGCCCGTACGACATGCGCGAGGTCATCGAGGAGGTCGTCGACGACGGCGAGCACATGGAGGTCCACGAACGCTGGGCCACCAGTGTCATCACCACCCTCGCCCGGCTCGGCGGCCAGGTCGTCGGGATCGTCGCCAGCCAGCCCCGGGCGCTGGCCGGTGTGCTCGACATCCACTCCTCCGAGAAGGCCGCCCGCTTCGTCCAGATGTGCGACGCCTTCTCGATCCCGCTGGTCACCCTGGTCGACGTACCCGGCTTCCTGCCCGGCGTGGACCAGGAGCACGGCGGCATCATCCGGCACGGCGCCAAGCTGCTGTACGCCTACTGCAACGCCACCGTGCCCCGCATCTCCCTGATCCTGCGCAAGGCGTACGGCGGCGCGTACATCGTCATGGACTCCCAGTCCATCGGCGCCGACCTCACGTACGCCTGGCCCGCCAACGAGATCGCCGTGATGGGCGCCGAGGGCGCGGCCAACGTGGTCTTCCGCCGGCAGATCGCACAGGCCGAAGACCCCGAGGCCACCCGGCAGCAACTGGTCAAGGAGTACAAGGCCGAGCTGATGCACCCCTACTACGCGGCCGAGCGCGGTCTCGTCGACGACGTCATCGACCCCGCCGACACGCGAGCCACCCTCATCACCGCACTCGCCATGCTCCGTACGAAGCACGCCGCGACACCGACCCGCAAGCACGGCAACCCCCCGATGTGAGGAGTGCCCGCCATGCCCGCCCCGACCACCGCCCCGGCCCCGGACCCGGCCACCGTCCCGGCCCCCGCCCCCGGCCCCGTCTCCGCTCTCGACGGGCCGCTGGGGCCCACCCTGTTCAAGATCATCAAGGGCCGGCCGACCCCGGAGGAACTGGCCGCCGTCGCCGCTCTCCTCAGCGCCCTCACCGCCGCCAATCCCACTCCCGCCACCCCCGCCCCAGCGGCCACACCCGCCGCCCGGTGGGAGCGGAGTGACCTCCTCCCCCCGGCCTCCTGGGCGGCCCGCCCCTGATCAGCCGCCCGCGTGGCAGTTTGCTGCCGCCCTCGTTGCGGCCCCCGAAACGCGACCTGTAACTCAGAGTGAAGGCGCGAACCGGTCGTTCGGGTACGACCGCGGCCGGAGCGAGGGAGGGCGGCGTGCTACAGCTGGTGTTCCGGATCCTGGGGCCGCTGGACATCAGCGCCGACGGGCGGCCGGTCGCCCTCCAGGGCGCCCGCCAGCGCACCATCATGTCCATGCTGCTGCTGGCCCCCGGCCGGGTGGTCTCCGTGGACACCCTCGCCGACGCCGTGTGGAACGGCAGCCCGCCCGCCACCGCCCGCAACCAGATCGCCATCTGCGTCTCCGCGCTCCGCAAGATCCTCAAGACGGACGCCGGCATCGACGACCTCCTCGTCACCAGCCACCCCGGCTACCTCCTGCATCCCGGCGAACACCGCATCGACGCCGTCGAGTTCGAGGAGCGCGCCGCCGAGGGCCGCGAGGCCGCCCGCCGCGGCCGCACCGAGGAGGCCCGCGCCCACTTCGAGGACGCCCTCGCCATGTGGCGCGGCCCGGCCCTGGCCGGCGTCACCGCCGAACGCGTCGAGGCCGAGGCCGAGCGCCTGACCGAGCTCCGCCTCGACGTGTACGAGCAGCTCACCGTCCTGCGCCTGGAGCTGGGCCAGCACCGCGAACTCATCGGCGAGCTCTCCGCCTTCGTCCGCGCCCACCCGCTGCGCGAGGCCGCCCTGGCCCAGCTGATGCTCGCCCACTACCGCTCCGGGCGCCGCGCCGAAGCCCTGGAGGCCTACCGGGACGGCGCCCGCCTGCTCGCCGACGAGCTGGGCATCGACCCCGGGCCCGCCGTCCAGCAGCTCCACGAGGACATCCTCGCCGACGCGCCCCAGCTGACCCTGCCCGCCGGCACCGGCGGGCAGGGCGCGACCGTCCCGGCCACCCCGCCCACCGCGGTCCCCGCCCACCTGCCCCCGGCCCCCGCATCCTTCACCGGACGCCACGGCGAACTGGCCGCCCTCGACCGGCTGCTGGACAGCGTCGGCGGACCCTCCCTGCCCATCGGATCGATCACCGGCACCGGCGGCGTCGGCAAGTCCGCCCTCGCCGTCCACTGGTCCCACCAGGTCGCCGCCCGCTTCCCCGACGGCCAGCTCTTCGCCGACCTCCGCGGCTACGACGAGGAGGAGGAACCGCGCAGGCCCGCGGCCGTCCTGGACCGCTTCCTGCGGGCCCTGGGCGTCCCCGGCCCGCAGATCCCCGCCGACCAGGTCGAACGGACCGCCCTCTTCCGCAGCGTCCTGGACGGCCGCCGGATGCTGATCGTCCTGGACAACGCCCGCTCCTACCAGCAGATCCGGCCGCTGCTGCCCGGCAGCTCCACCAGCTGCGTGCTGGTCACCAGCCGCGACAGCCTCAGCAGCAGCCTCGCCGGCGACTACGCCCTCGTACCCCTGCACCTGGGCTCCCTGGGCCAGGACGAGTCCGTCACCCTGCTCGCCCGGGTCGCCGGCGACGACCGGCTCGCCGCCGACCCCGTCGGCGCCGCCCGCCTGAGCGAGCTCTGCGACCGCCTGCCGCTCGCCCTGCGCATCGCCGCCGCCCGGCTCGCCGCCAAACCGCACTGGACCGTCCGTACCCTCGTCTCCCGCCTGGAGGACCAGCACCGCCGCCTCGACGAACTCAGCCTCGACGCCCGCGGTGTACGCGCCGGCCTGCGGCTGAGCTACCGGGACCTGCCCGCCGACACCGCCCGCATGTTCCGCCTGCTGGGCTCCCTCAACGTCACCGAGTTCTCCGCCTGGGCGGGCGCCGCCCTCCTCGGCATCGACCCCGTCGACGCCGAGGACCTCATCGAGCAGCTCGTCGACGCCCAGCTCCTGGAACCCCTCAGCGCCAGCGCCGGCCACGTCCGCTACCGCTTCCAGGACCTCCTGCGCCTCTTCGCCCGCGAGTGCGGGCTTGCCGAGGACGGCGAGGAGGAACTGCGGGCGGCCCTGCGCCGTGCCTGCGCCGTGTGGCTGGGACTGGCCAGATCCGCCCACCGCCGGGTCTACGGCGGCGACTACACCGTCGTCCCCGGCCCCGAGCGGTCCGGCGACCTGCCCGCCCGCCTCGCCGCGGAACTCGTCGAGAACCCCATGGAGTGGTTCGAGTCGGAACGCGCGGCCATCACCGGCCTGATCCAGCAGGCCGCCCGCGACGACGAGTCCGGCTACGCCTGGGACCTCGTGATGACCAGCGTGACGCTCTTCCAGAACCGCAACTACCTGGAGGACTGGCGCGAAGGCGCCGAAGCGGCCCTGGGCGCCGCGCGCCGCACCGGCGACGTGCTCGGCGAGGCGGCGATGCTCCAGTCCCTGGGCACCCTGGAGATCATCCAGTACGAGCACCGGGGCGCGTACGAGCGACTGGGCCTGGCCCTGCGGCTCTTCGAGGAACAGGAGCAGGACGCCGGCCGGGCCCTGGTCCTGCGCAACCTGGCCTTGTGCGAACGGCTCTTCGGCGACTTCGACCGCGCCGCGCGCACCGGCCGCCGCTCACTGGAGATCTTCCGTTCCGTCGGCGACCCCTACGCCGAGGCCCACGTCCTGGGCCTGCTCGCGCAGATCGAACTCGAACGCGGCGACGCCCAGGCCAGCCTGATGCTGTCGGCGGAGGCCGTGGCCCGCAGCCGCGACCTGGGCACCGTACGCGGCGAGGCGCAGAGCACGGTACGGCTCGCGGAGGCCCTGATCCACCGGGGTGAGGGGGAGCGGGCCGAGGAGGCCTGCCGGCGGGCCCTGGAACTGGTGCTCGGCAGCGGCGACCGGCGGGGCGAGACACACGTCCTGCGCGCACTGGGCGAGGCGCTGTGGTGCCAGGGGAAGTTCGAGGAGGCGGAGCCGGTACTGCGCAGTGCGCTGCTGGCCGCGGAGCAGGTGCCGGACGTCTATCTCCAGGCACGGGCGGCCGTCGTACTCGGCTGCGTGCGGGCGCTGCGTGCGGACCGCAGCGGCGCGGCGGGCACGTTCAGGCATGCGGCTGACCTCTTCACCGAGGTCGGCGCGGGAAGCTGGCGGAGGCGGGTCGACGCCCTGCTGGTGGCGCTCGCGGAAGACGGACCGGCCGACTCACGGCGGCTCTTCGCGCTCGTACAACCCTGACGGCGGCCCCCTCGGCGGTTCGGCTCAGGTCCACGGGTCGTCCTTCGACGCACCGGCGGGGGCCGACGTCCACGGGTCGTCCTTCGACGCACCGGCCGGAGCGGCGGTCCACGGGTCGTCCTTGAGCACGGCCCCGGCCCGCACCGACGTCCACGGGTCGTCCTTGGCGACAGAGGCGGCCGCGCGGTCCCCCCATGGCGTCATCCCCTGGTCCACCGCGACCGCTCCCATCGCAGCGACGAGTACGGCCACCGTCGCCGCGAGCCGGCCCACCGGGGCGACCGTGGCGGTGCGGGCGGTCCTGCGAGCGGTGTGGATCATGCGGTTCATGGTGTCCTCCGTGCGGCCGGTGTCCGCCGTGGGCCGGTGCCCTGCGGTACGCCACGAACGCTACGGAGCCCGCGTTTTCACGCGCTTTCAAAGCGCTTTCGCCCACGCGAAATCGAACCGGAAGCGATGAAAAACCGCAGGTCAATACCGTTTTCGGGAGCGGTCCGCGAGCAGGAGCGGGCCATTGCCAACGGCGGGGGACCCTCATGGACTTCAAGCTCCTCGGACCCGTGGCGGCCGAGCGCGACGGCCGTCCGGTCGCGCTGGACGGTTCCAAGCAGCGCACCGCGCTGGCCGCCCTGCTGCTCGCCGACGGCCAGGTCCTCACCGACGAACGGCTGACCACCCTGCTGTGGGGCTGGGACCCGCCCGCCACCAGCACCAGCCAGCTCTACACGTACGTCTCCCGGCTGCGCACCCGCCTCGGCCCCGGCCACGGCCTGCACCGCCACGGCGCCGGCTACCGCATGGACACCTCCGCCGCCACCGTCGACTGGCACGCCTTCCAGCGGCTCACCGCCGACGGCCGCGCCGCCCTGCGCGCCGGCCACCACGCCGACGCCGAGCGCCACTTCGCCCAGGCCCTCGCCCTGTGGCACGGCCCGGCCCTGACCGACGTCACCGAACACCTCGCCGCCGCCGAGGGCCCCCGCCTGGCCGAGGCCCACCTGGCCGCCACCGAGGACCACACCGAGGCCGCCCTCGCCCTCGGCCGCGACGGCGAACTCGTCCCCGCCCTCACCCGGCAGGTCGGCCGCCACCCGGTCCGCGAACGGCTGCGCGCCCAGCTGATGACCGCCCTCTTCCGCTGCGGCCGCCGGGCCGAAGCCCTGGCCGTGTACGAGGACGCCCGCAGCACCCTCGCCGAGGAACTGGGCATCGACCCGGGCCCGGAACTGCGCACCCTGCACCACCAACTCCTGACGGACACCCTCCCGCCCCCGTCCGCCGCCGCGCCCGCAGCAGTCCCGCCGTCCGCCACCGCACCGCCGACGCCCGGTCCCGCCCTCCCGCCTGCCCCCGGCCCGTCCGCCGCCGCTCCCGCTCCCGACGCCCTGCCCGCCGGGTCCGCATCCCCGGCTGCCGTCGGCGCCGTTGCCGTTCCCGCTGCCGATGGTGTGCCCGCCGGGTTTGCTGCCGCCCCCGGCGCCGGGCCCGCCCTCCGGGCTGCCGTCGGCGCGGTTGCCGTTCCCGCTGCCGATGGTGTGCCCGCCGGAGTTGTTGCGGTTCCCGGTGCCGGGCCCGCCTTCCCGGCTGCCGCCGGTGCCGGCGCCACGCTCCCGGCCGTCGAGGGCGTTTCCACTGCCCCCGGCGCCGCCGTTCCCCTTCCCGGCGCCGCCGTCTGCGTTCCCGATGCCCATGGGGCCGGTGTCGGACCCGCCGCCGACGGAACCGCCGCCGGCGCCGCTGTCCCTGCTGCCGCTGCGGCGTCTTCTCCTGCCACGGCACCCGCTCCCGCGCAGGGAGCCGCCGCGGCATCGTTCCCCGCCCCCCTCCCGGCCGGGCCCTCCGCCCCGTTCCCCGCGGCGGTCCCGCAGGGCACCGCGGGACCTGCCCCCGCCTCGCTCCCCGCGGCCCCCCGGGACTTCACCGGCCGCCGCCCCCAGACCCGGGACGTCCTCGACGCGCTCGCCGCCCACCAGGACGTCGCCATCACCGGAGCCCCGGGCACCGGCAAGTCCGCGCTCGCCCTGTGGGCCGCCGAACACGCCCGCGCCGACTTCGCCGACGGCCAGCTCTACGCCGACCTGCGCACCCCCGACGGCGCCCCCCGCACCCCCGGCGACGTGCTCGGCGGGTTCCTCCAGGCCCTCGGCACACCGCCCGACCGCATCCCCGCGGGCCCCGCCGAACGCACCGCCCTCTACCGCACCCTGCTCGCCGGCCGCCGCATGCTGATCGTCCTCGACAACGCCACCGACGACACCCAGGTACGCCCCCTGCTCCCCGGCGGCGGCCGGGCCCGTACGGTCATCACCGGCGTCCGGCCCGCCCTGGCCGCCCTCGAGGGCACCCGCCTGATCCGGCTGGGCCCGCTGACCCCGGCCGAGGCCACCGGCCTCCTCGCCCGGATCGCCGGCATCCCGCGGCTCGCCGCCGACCCCGAATCGGTCGCCCGCATCGCCGAGTACTGCGACCGCCTCCCCCTGGCCCTGCGCATCGCCGCCGCACGCCTCGCCGACCGCCCCGACCGGCCGCCGGCCCGGCTCGCCGACCGCCTCGCCGCCGAGGACCGGCGGCTGGCCGAACTCCGTATCGGCAGCCTCGACATCACCGCCGCCCTGCGCCCCGCCCTGGACGCCCTCGACAGTCCCGAGGCGGCGGCCCTCGCGGCCCTGACCACCACCGGTCTGCCCGTCCTGACCCCCCTGGACGCGGCCGCCCTGCTCGACCTCCCGCTCCCCGAGGCCGAGGACACCCTGGACCGCCTCGCCGACGCCCGCCTGCTGGAACCCCTGGCGACCGCGGACGCCTGCCCCCGCTATCGCCTGCTCCCGCTGGTCCGGCTGCTGGCCGCCACCCGCGTCCTCACCGCGTAACCGGCCTTCACCGCGTAACCGGCCCTCATGCTCCCCGGCCCGGTCCTCACGCCGCCCGGCCCGGTCGTCACCCGACCGGGCCGCTCGCGTTGCCCCCGCGCACCGGCCTCACCCGCACCCGCCGGCGTGGCCCTCGTCCAGCCCGTACGTGGCGATGTAGCCGTTCTCCGCGGTGCCCTGCGTGGCCAGCTCGTTCAGCGCGTCGACGTAATCCGCGAGGATTTCCGCCCACGGCGTCGCACCGTCCCGCAGCAGCAATTCCTGATCCATTGCCGCGCCGCGCTCGATCTCGGTCAGAACGTCGAGGGGGTGCTGGACCTGGGGCGTCTCGGACATGTCATTTCCTCCTGTTGGTTCGGGCCCCTTTCCGGCCCCGCACCAACAGATTCGGCGCACCCCCTGTACACGATGTCCGCGGAATCCAGCGCCCCCCGTACAGGTGCGATACAGGCGCCCTATAGGGGAATCCCCGACCCTTCCCCCATGGACGCACCCACCCCCATCACCCGCGTGCTGATCGCCGGCGGAACCCTCACCGCCTGGATCGCCGCCACCCGGCTGGCCTCGGCCTTCCGCGACACGGTCGAGGTCACGGTGCTGGAAACCCCCCACCGCCCGACCGCCCAGGTCACCGCACTCGCCGCGACGGCGCAGCGCGACCTGTTCGACCACCTAGGCATTCCCGAGAACGTATGGATGCGGGCGAGTGCGGCGTCCTTCGACGCGGCCGTCACCTACGACGTGACGCCCGCCGCGGATGAAAAGCGGACCGCGCCCCGGTCCCCGGCCTTCATCCCGCGGAACGCGGTGGAACCGGACTGCGAGGGATTCCCCCTCACCCACGTGTGGAATTACCTGTACGCCACCGGACGGACCCGCACACCCGTCGACGAGGCCTGTTTCCGTGAAACCCCGCTCCTCGCCGCCGGGAAATCCCCGCGCTGGCTGGACGGCCGCTCAGCCTTTTCCTACGGGTGGCACGCCGACACCGGAATGCTGACCCATTTCCTGCGCGCGACGGCGGTACGGTCCTGCGGCGTACGCATGCTGACGGGCACTCTCCGGGGCGGCGCCGAGCGCGACGAGCACGGCATGCTGACCGCCCTGCACACCACCCGCGGCACCTTGTACGCCGACCTCTTCCTCGACTGCACGGGCGCCGACCGCCTCCTGATCACCGGGCTCCTCGCCGAACCCTTCACCAGCGACGCCGACCACGTCCCCACCGACACCGCGGTCACCCTCACCCTCCCCCGGGAGGCGGGCGCCCGCACCGTCGAGCCGTACACCACCGCCACCGCCGTCGAGCACGGCTGGACCTGGCGCCGCCCCCTCCTGGACCGCACCGGCGCGGGCCTGGCCTACGCCGCCGCCCGCACCACCCCCGACGAGGCGGCCCGGACCCTCCTCGCCACCCTCACCCCGCAGCAGCGGGAGCCGGCCCTCACCCACACCCCGTACCGGCCGGGCCACGTCCGCCGCCCCTGGGCCGGGAACTGCATCGCCCTCGGCGCGGCCGCCTCCGTCGTCGATCCCCTGGCCGAGGACCACGCCGCCACCCTCGTCCTCCTCGACCGCCTGGTCCGCCACTTCCCGTCGGCGGCCGCCCGCGAGGCGCCCGCCGCCCGCTTCAACGAGGCCGCCGCCCACCACCACGACCACGCCGTGGCCCTCACCCAGCTCCGCTACCCGACCACACGGCAACCGGCCCCGACCCCGACCACGACCCCCTTCACCCTCACCCCCTGCACCCCCACCCCCTGCACCCCCACCCCCCTCACCCTCGCCACCCTCGACGCCCACCGCCACGGCCTCGCGCCCACCCCCGACGAACTCCCGCTGCGCACCCTGCTGCTGGCCCTCACGCCCCACACGGCCGGCCCGCCCCCGGCCCTGGCCCACCACCCGCACGCCCTGCGCACGGCCGCGGACCACTTCGCCCGGATCGAGCGCCACCAGCGCACCCTCCTGGAGACCCTCCCCCCGGCCCACGCCTACCTCACCCGGCTCCACGGCCCGGCCGCCACCCGGACCCGCCCCGCGGCCTCCCCGCAGCGGGACCGGGCGTACTGATCACGAGCGTTGCCGACGGTGGTCGGACTCAGCCGGGCGTCGCCCGCGCGCGGCACAGTTCGATCAGCCGCTCCCAGGCCGGCACCGGCCTGCCCGTCTGCGCCGCCATGAGGGTGACCGCGACGAGGGCGTCGAGCGCCAGGACGGGTTCGGCGCCGGCGTCCGCCTGCGGCGCCCGGAGCCCGCCGAAGGCGTTCACCTCGTCCGCGAGCCGCTCCAGACGCGGATCGTCGCGCTCCCAGCCCGCCGCCCGGTCGGCCGTCAGGTACAGCCGCCGGAAGGCGGGGTCCTCGAACAACGCCTGCTTCTGCCGCGCCCACCCCGGCACCTGGTCGGGGTGCTGGGCCGCCAGCAGGATCCACGTGTCGCGCTCGGTCCGTACGCTCTGCGGGCTGAGCCCCATCTCCCGCAGCCGCTCCAGCAGGAGCACGACCTCCTCCGGCAGGAACATCCGGTCCCCGGCGGACAGTTCGGCGATCCTGCCACGGCGCCGCTCCAGCTCCCGGACCTGGCCCACCAGCTCCTCGTCGATCGCGGCGACCGACACCGCGAACTCGTCGGCCGGGGCGCGCATCAGCTCCTCGATGCGCGCCAGCGGCACCCCGGCGTCCGCCAGGGTCCTGATCCGCACCAGCGCGACGATCGCGTCGGCGCCGTAGCGCCGGTAGCCCGAGACGTCGCGCTCCGGCTCGGGCAGCAGCCCCTTCTGGTGGTAGTGGCGGACGGCCCGCACCGTCACACCGAGATACGTCGCCACCTGGCCGATCGTCAGCACCGCACGTCCCCCCGCACATTCGTCGGCCGCAGCCGCTTGACCTTGACCCTGCGTCAGGGCCGGACGATCTCCTCACGAACACGGCGACGAGACCGTGCTCGACGGACCACACGGACAAGGACCCCATCATGCTCAACCGAATCGTCCCCGCGGGAACCCGGGCCGCCCTCACCGCCGCGGCCGCCGCCCTGACCGCCCTCGCCGTCGCCGCCCCCACCGCGTCCGCGTCGACCGCGTCCGCGACGACGCCCCGCCCCGACCACGCGGCCGCCCAGCGCGTGCTGGACCGGGCCGTGGCCGACGGGGGAGTGCCCGGCATCGTCGCCGAGCTCCGTGACGGCCGCGACCGCTGGACCGGTACGGCGGGAGTGGCCGACACCACGACCGGCCGCGAACGCCACCCGCGGGACCGTTTCCGCATCGGGAGCACCACCAAGACGTTCACGGCCACCGTGCTGCTGCAACTCGTGGCCGAACACCGCCTGACCCTCGACGACCCGGTGCGCACCTGGGTCCCCGAGGCGCCCGCGGACGTGACCGTCCGCCAGCTGCTGGGGCACACCAGCGGCATCCCGGACTACGTCACGGACCCGGTCATCGTCTCCCGCAGCGTGGGCCTGCCGTTCCTGGAGCACCGCTTCGACAGCTACCGCCCGCAGGACCTCGTGGCGATCGCGCTCTCCCGCCCGCCCGTCTTCGCGCCGGGCACGCGCTGGGCGTACTCCAACACCAACTACATCCTCGCCGGAATGGTCGTCGAACGGGTGACCGGCGGGCCGCTCGCCGACGCCATCGCCCGGCGCATCACCCGCCCGCTGGGCCTCACGGCGACGTACCTGCCGCGCGGCGACGACCCGGGGATCCACGGCCCCCACGGCCGCCACTACTCGAAGCTGATGCTGAGCGCCCCGGACGCGGGCGTCCACGACGTGACCGAACTCAACCCGTCCTGGGGCTGGGCCGCCGGCGGCATCGTCTCCACCACCGGCGACCTCGACCGCTTCTTCGGCGCGCTCCTGGGCGGACGCCTCCTCCCGCCGGCCCAGCAGGAGGAGATGTTCACCATGCTGCCCACCGAGAACTGGATCCCCGGCACCACGTACGGCCTCGGCGTCTCCTCGGTACGGCTCGATTGCGGTGCGACGGTCTGGGGCATGGGCGGCGCCGTCAACGGCTCGTGGACCTTCACGTACGGCACCCGCGACGGCCGCCGCGTGCTCTCGGTCAACGTCAACGGCGACTGGAACGACCCGATCGCCACCTTCACCGACCTCCTCGGCACCGAGTTCTGCCCGACCGCCTGAACCCCCGACTAACCGCCGGCCACCACGGCCCGTGCCAGGGCCACCAGGTCCGGGATCGCCGGGTGCGCCGGCGGACCGGCGCGCCAGGCCAGCACGACCGGCACCGGCGGCGCGTCGGTCAACGGCCGGTAGGCGATTGCCGGATGCGTGTGCATCCGCGGCGTCGCCGCCGTCGAGATGCCCACCGCCCGGCCCACGGCGATGGCGGTGAGCCACTCGTCCGTATTGGTCACCTCGATGGTCGCCGCCGGGCGCGCGTGCGGCGGCCACAGGTCCAGCGTGGTCGTCCCCGCCACCGTGTTCAGCGCCACCGGCCACGCCGCGATGTCCGCCAGCGTCAGCGACTCCCTGTCCGCGAGCTCGCTGCCGGCGGGCACCACGGCGACCCGCTCCTCCTCCAGCAGCCGCACCGTGACGAGACCCGGTTCCGCCAGCGGCCCGCGCAGCAGCGCCACGTCCACCGCGCCCTGCGCGAGCCCGGCGAGACGGTCGTCGACCCGGCGCAGCTGGAGCGGAACGCCGGGATGCCGTTCGTCCCAGCGCCGCAGCAGCGGGATGGTGTGGTCCCCGAGCGCCGCCCACGGATGCCCGAGCCGCAACGGCCACGCCGTCAGCGCGCCCGGGTCGAGCGCCGCGTCGACGGCGGCCACGGCCGCGGCGGCCTTGTCCCGGAACGTCCGGCCCTGCGCCGTCAGCTCCAGGTGGTGCGTGGACCGGTCGACCAGGGTCACGCCCAGATGCGTCTCCAGCTGGCGCAGCGTACGGGACACCGCGGGCTGGCCGGTGTGCAGCCGCGCCGCGGCCCGCGTGATCGTGCCCTCGTCGGCGATGGCGAGGAAGGCCCTGAGGTGCCGCAGCTCGATGGTCATGCCTGCCAAGCATAACCAGTGAGCAAAACGGCATTTCACACCGTACGCCCGCATCCCTACCGTCGATCCCATGACACCCCCGCCCCCGCCCGCGACCTCGGCCCCCGCGACCTCGGCCCCCGCGCCCCCGAAGCCCACGACCCTCCCGCCCGACACCCCCCGCCCCACGGCCGGCCGCGTCACCGGAATCACGCTGGTCCTGGCGGGCATGGTCTCGGGACAGTTCGGCTCCGCGCTCGCCGCCCTCCTCCTCCCGCGCGCCGGCGCCCTCGGCGTCGTCGCCCTGCGCGTGACCCTCGCGGCCCTGCTCCTGCTGCTGGTCTGCCGCCCGCGGCTGCGCGGCCACGGCCGTACGGACTGGTCCGTGGCCGTCGCCTTCGGCCTCGCCCTCGGAGGCATGAACCTGCTCTTCTACCAGGCCATCGACCGGATCCCCCTGGGCCCGGCCGTCACCCTGGAGGTCCTCGGCCCGCTCCTGCTCTCCGTGGTGATGGCCCGCCGCGCCCTCAGCCTGCTCTGGGCCGCCCTGGCCCTGGCCGGGGTCGCCCTCCTCGGCGGCGGCGCCGGCGGCGACGGCCTCGCCTTCGGCGGACTCGACCCCGCGGGCGTCGGCTTCGCCCTCGCGGCGGGCGCCCTGTGGGCGGCGTACATCGTCCTGGGCGCCCGCGCGGGCGCCCGCTTCCCCGGCCTCGACGGCCTGGCCGTCGCCCTGGCCGTGGCCGCTGCCCTGACCCTCCCCCTCGGCATCGGCTCGGCCGGCACCACCCTGCTGCGGCCGGACGTCCTCGGCCTGGGCCTGGCGATCGCCGTGCTCTCCTCGGGCCTGCCCTACGCCCTGGAACTCCTGGCCCTGCGCCGCCTCCCGCCCGCCACCTTCGCGGTCCTGACCCCCCTGGCCCCGGCCCTCGCCGCCCTGGCGGGCTTCCTGGTCCTGCACCAGACGCTCTCACCCCTCCAGTGCGCGGCGATCGCCCTGGTCGTCGCGGCCACTACGGGCGCGTCCCGCACCGCCCGCCCCGGCACACCGGGCGGTCGCTCTGACGGCCGGCGACCTCGGTCGCCCCGATCGTGACGAACCGTCCGCCGGGGGTGTGGACGGTGAGCTCCACCTCGGGGTGGAGAACCTCCAGCAGCCGTTCGAACCGGCCCTCGCGGGCCGCGGCCAGGAACGCCCCGACCACCTCGCGCCGCTGCCGCCGGTCGCTCGCGGTCCGCCGGGCGGCCTGCACCTTCCTGCGGGCGCGGCTGGTGAGCATCTTGGTCGCGTCGGCGGACCTGCCGAGGATGGTGCCGATCTCCCCGTGGGGCACGGCGAACACGTCGTGCAACACGAACGCCAGGCGCTCGTCGGGGCGCAGCGAGTCCAGGACCGTCAACAGCGCCAGGCCCACCGAGTCGCCCGGCGCCACGAGCTCGTCCGGAGCCGGACCGTCGTCGAGCGTCACGGCGAGGCCGGACAGCTGGTCGTCGAGGGGGACCGTCGGGCGGGCACGGCCCGAGCGTCTTCAACCGGATCAACCGCACCATCAAGGAACCGGCCGGCCGGACCTGGGGCTGAACCCGGCGCGGCTCTCACCCGCCGGCCGCGCGGCGGGGAGAGCCGCCGCCGGTCCGCGTCGGTGAGGGTGCCGGCCCCGACGCGGCGGCGAGCTGGTCGCCGAGCGGGCTGCGCCGGTACAGCACCTGCCGGCCGTGCCGGGCCCGCGTCACCAGCCCCGCCGCGTGCAGCACCCGCAGGTGCTGCGAGACGGCGCTCGGCGTGACCCCCAGCCGCCGCGCGAGCTCGACCGTGGCCAGTGGCTCCGCCACCAGGTCGAGCAGCCGGGCCCGCGCGGCGCCGAGCAGCGGAACCAGCCCCGCCCCCGTACCCTGCCGCCGCCCGTCGCCCGCGACCGGCACGGGCGCCCACAGCGTCGCCACCCCACGACTCGGGTACAGCAGCGACGGCGGCTCCTGCGGATCGACCGGCGGCGCCGGCTTGTGCGCGAACACGCACGGGACGAGCAACAGCCCCCGCCCCGACGCCCGCACCCGGTGCGAGCTCAGGTTCTTGTCGACGTGCAGCACCCCGTCGTGCCACCGCAGATGCGGATGGATGTCGGCGAACAGCAGCCGCGCCCCGCCCATGGCCAGCCGCCGCGCCCGGTACGTCATGTCGGCCTCGACCACGAGCCGGATCTGCGACCACAGCGGCCCCACCGCGATCTCCCAGTACCGGCGGAGCAGTTCGCAGACGCGGTCGCGGAGCGCGGCGGCGGCGGCGTCATCGCCGTCGACGGCCGCCCGCAGCGGCGCGGGCAACGGCTCCGGCGCGTGCGCCGCCAGCAGGTCGCGGCGCACCACCGCGGGCGGGGTACGCCGTACGAGCGCGAGCTCCTCCTCGAACGCCGGCTCGAACCGCGTCGGCCGGGGCGTCACGAAGTCCGGCAACGTCAGCCGCACCGCCACCAGGGACATCAACAGCCCCATGTCGTACGCGTCCCACGCCTCCAGCGTCGCGAGCACGGACCGCCGCCACGGCAGGTGCAGCGCCGACAGCCCCGGATCGCGCAGCACCCGCAGGCTCAGCACCGTCTCGCTCAGCGGCGATACGGCGAACCGCGTGTCCGCGAGCTCCTCGACACCCAGCTCGATCCTGACCATTAAGCCGCACGCTACATCCATTGGCGGCGCGCCACCGCTGCCGTGAACTTCCCCCATGCCGCCGACACCCTCGTCCCCTCCGTCCCCTTCATCGCCTTCCCGCAGGGCTGCCGGATGAGCCGCCGCCTGGTCCTCCTCCTCTCCCTCACCTGCGCCGTCGCCGTCGGCAACCTCTACTTCCCGCAGGCCATCGGCCCCCTCATCGCCGACGGGCTCGGCGTACGCCCGGACACCGCCACCCTCGTCGTGACCGCCACCCAGATCGGCTACACCGCCGGCATGGTGCTGCTCGTCCCCCTCGGCGACCGCATCCGGCACCGCTCGCTCCTGGTCGTCCTGCTCACCCTCACCGGCCTCGCCCTCCTGGCCGCCGGCTGCGCTCCTGCACTCCCGCCCCTGGTCGCGGCCAGCGCCCTGGTCGGGCTGACCACGGTGGCCGCCCAGATCATCGGCCCGCTGGCGGCCGGCCTGGTCGCGCCCGACCACCGCGGGTCGGTGCTCGGCACCCTGCTCAGCGGATCGACCGGCGGCATGCTGCTCGCCCGTACGTTCAGCGGCACGCTCGGCGAGTGGCTCGGCTGGCGCGCCCCGTACCTGGTGGCCGCGGCGGTCGCCCTCACCTTCGCGGCGGTCCTCGCGTACGCCCTCCCGCGCACGCCCCCCGCCCCGCGACCCGCCACCCGCTACGCCGCCTTCCTCACCGAACCCTTCCACCTCCTGCGCGCGGAACCGGGCCTGCGCCGCTCCTGCCTCTACCAGGCAGCCGTATTCGGGGGCTTCTCCGCGATCTGGACCAGCCTGGCCCTGCTCCTCACCGGCCCCGCCTACCACCTGGGAGCCCAGGCCGTCGGACTGCTCGCCCTGGTCGGCGCGGTCACGATGCTCTGCACCCCCTACGCCGGCCGCCTCGTCGACCGGCACGGCCCCGACCCCGTCAACCTGGTCTCACTGCTGGCGGTCCCGCTCTCGGCGGCGGTCCTCGCCCTGGGCGCCCGCGGCGGCACGGCGGGCCTCGCCGCCCTCGTGGCGGGCACCCTGCTGCTGGACGTCGCCCTGCAGTGCGGCATGGTCGCCAACCAGTCCCGCGTCTACGCCCTGCGCCCCGACGCCCGCAGCCGGCTCAACACCGCCTACATGACCTGCTCCTACCTCGGCGGCACCGCGGGCTCCTTCCTCGGCGCCCACGCCCACACCACCTTCGGCTGGCCCGCGGTCTGCACTCTGACCGCCCTCCTGGCCACCCCGGCCCTCACCCACCACCTCACCCGTCGCCGCCCCCGCCCCGGGCCCCGCCCCGAGCCCTGCCCCGAGCGCGGCCCCGAGCGCGGCCCCGAGCCCCGCCCCACGCCGGACGCCCACGGCAGCCGGCGGGCGGAACGCCCGGTCAGCGGGCCGCGGTGAACACCTCCTCGTCCGCCCCGTCGAGGATGAACCCGTTGTCGAACCGCACGCGCACCGTCACGCGCGGCCCCCGTTCCCGGAAGGCGCGCCACTCGGGTTCCAGAGCGGCGACCTGCTCCTCCAGTTGCTTCCTGCTCCCCGGGGGCATGTCGCGGCCGTAGGCGTCGAGCAGGGACCCCAGCCGCTCGTACTCGCGGACGCCCTCGCTCGCCCGGTGGTGCTCCACCACCCGCTCGACCGTCCCCTCCGTGCCCTCGGCCAGCGACAGGAACCCCATCACCAGCCCCGACACCTCGACCGGATCGGTCAGCCGGGTGTCGGCCGCCAGCTTCACCCGCTGCCCTTCCGTCCACGTCATCGCCACTCCCTCGGCCGTCCTCACGCGTGTGCTGACACGTGTGCTGACGCGACGGTAACCCGCTCCCTCACCCCCAGCCTCCTGAACTAAGTGCAATATCCCATTGCACTTAGTTCAACCGCCCTCTACGCTCCACTTGTACTTAGTTCAAGACCGGGTCGGCGGCCAGCCGGCCGCCGACCCGGCCCACCCCTCCCGAGGAGCCCATCACCATGTCGTACGAAGACCTGGCCGCCCATGTCGCCGCCACCGCCCAGCAGTTCGGCATCCCGGGCGTTTCCGTCGCCGTCCTGACCGACGGTCAGGAGCACTACGCCTCCCACGGCGTGACCAGCATCGAGCACCCCCGGCCGGTGGACGAGAACACGCTGTTCCCCATCGCCTCCGCCACCAAGACCATCACCGCCACCGCCCTGGTGCGCCTGGCCGCGGAGGGGAAGGTCGACCTGGACGCGCCGGTGCACCACTACGTTCCCGAGCTCGCCCTCGCCGACGAGACGGCCACGCGGCGCATCACCGTGATGAACCTCCTCAACCACACCGCGGGCCTGGACTGGAACCTCCTCGACACCGACGGGGACGGCTCGCTCGCGAGCTTCGTCGCGAAGATGGACGCACTGAAACTCGTCGCCGAGCCCGGCACCCGCGCCTCGTACAGCCAGGCCGGCTACAACCTCGCCGGGTACGTCGTCGAGAAGGTCACCGGCCTGCCGTACGAGAAGGCCGTGACCCAGCTGGTCCTCGAACCCGCGGGCCTGTCGAACACCTTCTTCGACCACGACGACGTCATGGTCCGCGCGTTCGCCGTGGGCTACAACAGCGCCGAGGACGGCACCCTGAGCCCCGCGACGCCGTGGAAGGCGTACCCCGCCGGCCAGCGCGGCAACAACCCCGGCGGCGGCGCCGTCTCCACGGCCGCCGACCTGCTGCGCTGGGCCCGGTTCCACCTGGGCACCGGCGACGGCGCCCTGCCCACCGAGGCCCTGCACCGCATGCGCGAGCAGACGGTCGAACTGCGCGCCAGCTCGCTCGGCGACGGCCTCGGCATCTGCTGGTTCCTGCGCGAGATCGACGGCGTCCGCACGATCGGGCAGGGCGGATCGGGCAACGGCCAGTTCTCCGAGATCCTCATCGTGCCCGAGCGGAACTTCGCCGTCGTCAGCCTGGCCAACGCCGGCCCGGACGGCTACACCTTCAACCAGTCCGTCGTCCGCTGGGCCCTGGAGCACTACCTCGGCGTCGTCGACCGCGACCCCGAGCCCGTCCCGTACGACGCGGCCCGCGCGCGGGAGGTCGGCGGCCGCTACGAGATCGACGTCATGAACCTCGACATCGCCACGGACGGGGAGCGCCTCACCCTCGCGGTCGGCATCAAGCCGGAGATCCGGGCGGCGTCGGACGTCGAGATGCCGCAGGACTACCCCGCGGCCACCATCGGGTTCCTGCCCGGCGACGGCGACGAGTACATCGTCACCGACGGCGGACTCCAGGGCCAGCGCGGCTTCTTCACCCGTGACGCGCACGGCACCGTCACCGGCGTCGACCTGGCCGGCCGCCTCTTCCCCCGCCGCCCCTGACCGCCGGACCACCGGACCACCGCGCCGGGACGGGTTCAACCTCCCTCAGGAGCCTGCCGCAACGCGTGGGGCGTGGTGCCGTACCACCGCTGGACCGCGCGGCGCAGGGCGCGGGCGTCGGCGTAGCCGCTGCGGGCGGCGATCGCGTCGATGCCGAGCTCGGTGGTGCGCAGCAGCCGGGTGACGTGCGCGCGGCGCACGGTCTCGACCTCGTGGCTCCAGGTGGTGGCGTGTTCGTCGAGGCGGCGCTGGAGGGTGCGCGTACTGAGGTTCATGCGCTGCGCCACGGCGGGCAGGGTGGGCGCGGCCGCGTCGTGGACGGACGCCAGGGCCGTACGGAAGAGGTCCAGCCAGTTGTGCAGCGGGATCGCGGTGGCCAGGCTCTGCTCCGCGTGGCTGCGCAGGACGGCCGACAGGCCCGGCTGGGCGCGCGGCGCCGGCGCCCTCAGGTCGGCGGCGAGGAAGGTGACGGAGCTGGCGGGCGCCTCGAACGCGATGGCCCGGGTGCCGTACAGCTCCGTGAGCGTGCCCAGCCGCCGGGGCGCCCGGGCCGTCAGGGTGACGCGGACGGGCACGAGGTGACGCTGCGCGGCGTCGCTCAGCCGCCGCTGGTAGATGCCGAGGGCGCCGGCGCGGATGGCGTTGGCCGCCTCGTGGGCGACGTCGGCCCGGTTGTGGTGGGTGACGGTGACCTGCCCGCCGTCCTCCGAGATGTGCAGCGTGTCCGTGGCGGGGTCGACGACGGTGGCGAGGTAGGCCGCGGCGTCCCGGATCCCTTCGAGCGGCGTGCGCGCGGAGGTGATCAGGTAGTCCCAGACCCCCAGAGTGCCGATGCCCGGCTGCTGGGCCAGCACCAGGGCCAGCTCGCTCCAGTGGGCGTGACCGGTCGTCAGTTCCGCGATGCGATTGGCCGTGGCCGCCGGGGTCCGGTACCGGTCGTCGTCCAGGTGCTCCGGGGCCACGCCCAGGAGCTGGGCGTACCCGCCCGCCGGGACGCCGAGCATCCGGGCGGCGTTGACGCTCAGACGGGTGAGGGCGGCGGAGTTCGTTCCCCGGTGCGCTTGTGCTTGCGATACCACGGGGGCAGAGCATAGACCAGCGGAAATGACCAGATGATCACCGGACTCGGCGCGGAGTGCCCCGACCATGGCGCCAAGAGTCCCCCCGACGACGCGATCGACCCACCCGATGGCGCGGATGGTCCTCCGCCTGGCGCGTACGGCCAGGGGCCGGCCGGCCCGCGCGGCCCTAGCGTGGTGCACCTGAGCCGGCGTCCACGGGAAGCGGCACGGGAGCGAAGCGCGTGCGCCGCGGGGGAGCGGTGCGCGCGGAACTCCCGCCGCGGCAGGGACGACGAAGCGGCCCGGGACCACATCTCCTGTGGTCCCGGGCCGCCACCACGCCCGCGGCGGACGCGCGGACGAGCGGACGATCAGCCGTCCGTACCCGTACCGCCCGTCCCCGCGAGGCCGGCCAGCAGCCGCGCCGCCGGCGCCGGGTCCACCAGCCACTTCAGGTGGCTGCCCCCGAGCGTGCGCACGTCGTACGGGTTCTCCGGCGTCAGCGCGTCGCCCTCCCGGATCAGCCGGTCCTGCAGGGCGAGCGGCAGGCTCGCGTCGTCGGTCAGCCGCACGTACGTCTTCGGGATCCGCCCCCAGGTCGCCGCCTGCGCCCGGTCGTCCGAGGTGCCGGCGTCCAGGTTCTCGTCGGGCTGGAAGGTGTTCAGGAAGGTCAGGAACTCCTCGTCGGTGCCGTCCGCCAGGAACGCCGCCTTGAACGAGGCGAGCACGTCCGGGTCCGCCGTGCGGAAATTGACGCGCAGCAGGCCGAGTTCGGCGGGGTCGCCCGCCAGCGCCCCCATCAGGGCAGCGGCGTCGACCGTGGCCATCTCCGGCTCGGCGTAGTAGTCGCCGACCGGGAGGTCCACCGGGCACCACGCCGACACGTACACGATGCGGTCGATCAGATCCGGCCGCGCGTTGGCCGCGGCCGTCGCCGTCACGCCGCCCCGGCTGTGGGAGACGAGGACGACCGGACCGTTGCGCTTGGCCCGCTCCAGGACCCCGATCAGGTGGGCGGCGTTGTCCGCGAGCGTCACCCCCTTGATCGCACCGGGCGCCGTCGCGAGCTCCGCCGGATCCTGCGGGGTCTGGTAGGCCCGGGTGTACGTCGCCCCGAAGCCGTGCCCCGGCAGGTCGACGGCGACCGAACGGTGTCCCAGGAGGCCGAGTTCGGCCTGCAGGGGCGCCAGCGAGAAGGAGTTCGCGAACGCTCCGTGGACCAGTACGAACGTCGGTTGCATGTGTCTGCTCATTCCTGGCGCCGGGATGTCTCGATCGCCGTCACCCTACCGATATGAAGATCATCAGTGCATCGCGCCGAGTCGGCGGATCGCGCCGCCCCTACTTCGGATCGCGGTCGAACGTGGCCTTGGACCAGAAGTAGCCGAGCACGGACAGCGCCACGCACCAGCCCACCGCGAGCCATCCGTTGTGCCCGATCTCCGTGCCGAGCAGCAGCCCGCGCAGGGTCTCGATGGCCGGTGTGAACGGCTGGTACTCGGCGATCGGCTGGAACCAGCCCGGCATCGCGTCGACCGGGACGAACGCGCTCGAGATGAGCGGCAGCACGATCAGCGGCAGTGCGTTGTTGCTGGCCGCCTCCGCGTTCGGGCTGACCATGCCCATCCCGACCGCGATCCAGGTCAGCGCCAGGGCGACCAGGGCCATCAGCCCGAACGCCGCCAGCCACTCCAGGGCCGTGGCGTCCGTGGCCCGGAAGCCGATGGCCACGGCGACGGCACCGACGAGGGCCACGCTGGCGACCGCCTGCAGCACGCTGCCGATGACGTGCCCGATGAGCACGGAACCGCGGTGGATCGCCATCGTGCGGAAGCGGGCGATGATGCCCTCGGTCATGTCGTTGGAGACCGACACCGCGGTGCCCACCACGGTGCCGCCGATGGTCATCATCAGGATGCCCGGTACGACGTAGGCGATGTACGCCGAGCGGTCGGCGCCGCCGCCCATGCCCGCGCTCATCACGTCACCGAAGACGTAGACGAAGAGCAGCAGCATGACGATCGGCGTCAGCAGCAGGTTCAGGGTGAGGGACGGGTAGCGCCGCGCGTGCAGGAGATTGCGGCGCAGCATCGTGGAGGAGTCCCGTACGGCGAGGGAGAACCGGGACGGGCGGGCGGTGGCGGCGGGGGCGCTCATCGGACAGCCGTACCTTTCGAGTCGGGGCGGCCGGTGCCGCTGGTGAGGGCGAAGAACACGTCGTCGAGGTCGGGGGTGTGCACGGTCAGCTCGTCCGCCTCGACTCCGGCGGCGTCCAGCCAGTCGAGGATGGAGCGCAGCTCGCGCTGGCTGCCGTCGCTGGGGATCTGCAGGGAGAGCGCCTCGTCGTCCCGGGCGGCCTCGCCGAGGCTGAAGGCGGCGTTCTGATAGGCGGCCGGGTCGGAGAAGCGGAGCCGGACGTGACCGCCGGGGACCAGCCGCTTCAGCTCCTCGGCGCTGCCCTCGGCCGCGATCCTGCCGTTGTCGAGGACGGCGATCCGGTCGGCGAGCTGGTCGGCCTCCTCCAGGTACTGCGTCGTGAGGAAGACGGTGACGCCGCCCGTGACCAGCTCGCGGATGATCTGCCACATGTTGTGGCGGCTGCGCGGGTCCAGGCCGGTGGTCGGCTCGTCGAGGAAGATGATCCGGGGGTTCCCGACCAGCGTCATGGCGATGTCGAGGCGGCGCTTCATGCCGCCGGAGTAGGTGGAGGCCGGCTTCTTTGCGGCCTCCACGAGGTCGAAGCGCTCCAGCAGTTCGGCGGCGGTCCGCCGGCCCTCGCTCTTGGACAGGTGGTGCAGGTCCGCCATGAGGAGCATGTTCTCCTCACCGGTGATCAGCCCGTCGACGGCGGAGAACTGCCCGGTGACCCCGATCGCGCCGCGCACCGCGTCCGCGGCCGTGGCGATGTCATGGCCCGCGACCCGGGCCTGGCCGCCGTCGGCGGAGATGAGCGTGGACAGGATCTTCACGACGGTGGTCTTGCCCGCGCCGTTCGGTCCCAGCAGCGCGAAGACCGATCCGGCCGGGATCCGCAGGTCGACGCCGTCGAGGACGGTCTTGTCGCCGTACGACTTGCGCAGACCGGCGGCGGAGACGGCGTCCTGCGCCGGCCGGCCGTCCGCCCATTGCGGCATGGACATGACAGAAGAAGGCATGGGGCTCTCCCGTGGAAGGGGTGACGTTGACGGGGGGAGGGGCGAGAGGGGGAGCGGGAGCCGGGCCGCTCGGCGGCCCGGCGGCCCGGCGGCCCGGCGGACGGTCAGACCCTGGCGCGCCGGATGTCGATGTTGCCGTGCCGGGTGCGGGCGAGGATCTTGACGCTGTCCTCGGCACCCTCGGGGGCCCCCGACTCGGTGAGCGCGTTGCGCACCTGTCCGGAGCCGGCGCTGACGTCGAGCCAGGCGGCCGTGCCCGCGCGGACACCGACGTCGATGGCGCCGTACGAGGTCTCCAACTGGACGGTGCCCCGGGCCACATCGCTCACGCGCAGGGTGCCGTGGGCGGTGGTGGCGGTGACCGAGTCCTCGGCGCGCCGGATCTCGATGTCGCCGTGGGCGCCGCTCACCCGCAGCTCGCCGGTCACGGCGTCGACGGTCGTGCCGCCGTGCGAGTTCTTCAGGACGGCCGAGCCGGTGACGACACCGACGCGCAGGCTGCCGGAGCTGGTGGTGATCTCGGCCGGGCCCTCGACGCGGTCCACGGTGATCGACCCGTGCGCGGCGGTCAGCTTCAGGGGGCCGGTCTCGTCGAGGCGGACGTCACCGGACGAGGTCTTCACCTGGACCTCACCGAGCCGCCCCTCGCCGAGCACCTGGGTCCAGGCGCCGGTCACACCGATGCGGGAGCCGGTGGGCAGGTCGACCGACACGTCCACGACGCCGGTGCGGCCGAACAGGTTGGACTTGGGCGTACGGATCGTCAGCACGCCGTTCACGCAGGTGACCTCGGTCTGGTCGGCCGCCCGTACGTCCAGGTCCTTCTGCGGGTTGCGGGGCCGTACCTCGACGACGGTGTCGAGGCGGTCGTTGGCGGTGAACTGAATGGAACCGGCCTCCACGCGGGCCGTGACCGCGATCGTTCCGGGGGTGTCGAAAGAAGGCATGGCTGTCCCGTCCTCGTGAGTCCTGGGGCCGTCCCCGCTGGTGGGACGTGGTGTGGGTGACGTGTGTGGTGCGACCCGCGACGTGCGATGGCGCGGGGCCGGGGGGGGCTAGCGCACCCACCCCGTGAAGCTCGTTCCGACGCTCTGGGCCTTCTCGGCCGTCCGCGGCCGGCCGCCACCGTCGACGGCGGCCGCCACGGCACGCACCAGCCACGCGTTGACCGACAGGCCCTCGCGGCCGGCGGCCTCCTCGGCGCGCGCCTTCAGGTGGGCCGGCAGCCGCAGGTTGACGCGGGCGGTGCCACCTTCGTCGCCATCGGCCGGGACCGGCGCCGGCAGCGGTTCGACGGGCGCGTCCGGCTCCCGGTGGACACCGGCCTCGGCGGGCGGCAGGGTCACCACGAAGTCGGGGTCGAGCCCACGCAGCCGTACGTCGACGGAGCCGGGGGCGAGCTCGCGAGTGATCTCGTCCATGGCGGCGGAGAGCACGTTGAGCATGGTCAGCCGGGTCGCCGACTCCAGGGGAGCGGTGAGTCGTTCGGCCAGCTCGCGGGCCGCGTCGCCGCCGGCCTCGGCGGCCACCGCAAGTTCGCGGTGGAGGTGTTCGACGTACGGGGTGAGGTCCATGACGTCATCATGGCACCACTATGGCGCCATGTGCAACCCCGGAGGGCATCCAACCGGGCGCCGTGCCCCGCGACGGCGCGTGACCTGCGAAAACGCAAGCCAGTCCGCCCGCCGCGTGATGGCACCACCCCCACCCTCACCCCGAGAAAGACCCGTCATGGCACCCGCTGGCACCTCGTGGCGCCACATGACGCCACCCCGCGCCACCCCCCGCCCCTGCGACCGGTCGGCGGTCAGCCGTCCGCCTCCGGCAGGCGGGCCTCCAGGCCGTCCAGGAGGGACTGGAGGCCGAAGTCGAAGGTGTCGTCGGGCGCCTCGGCGTACCCGGTGTCGGTGGTCGCGTCGATCCGGGCCCGCAGGCGCGGGAAGTGCGAGGCGGCCTCGACGGCCTCCTTCATCACGGCCCCGAACACCTCCTCGGGGTCGCCGCCGTCGCGTTCGATCCGGCGGGTGAGCGAGGCGGTGGCCGCGGCGGGCGCGGCATTGCCGAGGACGTACGTGAAGACCGCGGCGACGGCCCGGTCGGCCTGCGGACCGACGAAGCCGGCCCGCTCGTAGACGGCGATGCAGTGGTCGTCGTGGCGGGCCTTGCCGGCGCCGTGGAAGAGGTGGGTGGCGAAGGCCTGCACCAGCCAGGGGTGGCGGGTGAACATCGCGTACAGGTCGTGCGCCATGGCGGTGGCGGCGGCGCGCCAGCCGGCCGTGTCCGGGTCGGGCAGCCCGACCTCGTCCCAGACCTGGTCCCCGGCGAGCGTCAGCAGGTCGTCCTTGTTCTTGACGTGCCAGTAGACGGCCGTGGCGGCCGAGTTCAGCCGCTTGCCCAGGGCGCGCATGTTGAGGCCTTCCAGGCCTTCGGTGTCGAGCAGCTCGACGGCGGTACGGACGATCTGTTCGCGGGTCAGCGTGTCACGTGGCATGCGCTCACGATAGGTCACCGAGAGCCGACTTGTACAAAGTTCGAGAGACCACTTGCACAGTGTTCAAGTCTGGGTCTACAGTTCTCGATGTCGGGACTTGAACTTAGTGAAAGCCGGTCGGCCGAACCTCGAGAAGGAGAAACCCCGTGAACACGCTCGCCGCCGTCGCCCAGATCCTCGTCGCCACCGCCTTCGCCTCCATCCCGCTCCTGCGCCACCGCTTCGGCGCCGTCGCCAAGGCCGCCGCGGTCACCGAGCTGCGGCGCCAGGGCATTCGCCCCGCCGTCCTGGAGGAGAACAAGCTCCGCTTCGACGCCAGCGGCCACGAGTGGTGGGCCCCGGGCTCCTTCGCTGCCGCCAGCCTGGCAACCGCCGCCCTCAACCTGGCCGGCAACCCCCTCGGAACCACCTTGACCTGGGTCTTCTCCACGATCGCGTTCCTGGCGAACATCCTGATCCTGCAGAGCCAGCTCGGCGCCGTGAAGTCCGTGCAGGCCGCCTTCCGCCGCAAGGGCGACCCCGAGCTGGCCCGGGTCGACGTCCCCGCCTTCCTCCAGGCCGCCGAGGGCGCCTTCCCTGCCTGGACCCGGATCCTCCAGAACGTCCGGCACACCGTCGTCTTCGCCGGCTCCGCCCTCGCCCTGACCGCCGCCGCCCTCGCCTGACCCCCGCCCCGCACCCTCGGCCCCGCACACCCCACCCGCACCACTCACCCCACCCGCACCACTCACCTCACCCGTCCCACCCCGCCCGAAAGGCCCCACCGTGAACTCCATCGCCCTCGTCGCCACCCTCCAGCTCCTGCTCGCCGGCACCTTCTTCGTCATCCCCGTCGTCGCCTGGTTCCGGGGCGGCGCCTCGCAGGACGCCGCCGAGGCCGAGATCCGCCGCCAGGGCCACAGCCCCTCGGTCCTCGCCCGCCACGGCATCGCCTTCCGCGAGAAGCCCTGGGAGCTCGTCCTCGCCCTGAGCATCGGCGTCATCCTCACCGTGCTCGGAGTCCTCAACCTCACCGCGAACCCCACCGGCCGCCTGCTCTCCTGGATCGTCGAGCCGGTCGTCCTCCTCGGCGTCGGCTTCATCACCGCCGGCCAGGTCTTCTCCACCGCCTACACCCGCGCCGCGTTCGCCCGCTCCGCCGACCCCGCCCTGCACACCGTCGACGCCCCCGCCCTCATCGCCGCCGCCAACACCGCCTTCCCCGCCTGGCTCCGCCCCGTGGTCCTGACCCGATTCACCCTCGCCACCCTCGGATCCGCCCTCGTGCTGGTCCTGCTCTGGCTCTGAGCCGTCGCCGTGCCAACCCGTAGGCCCCGTACGCCCGCTGCGCCCCGTAGGCCCCGCTCCCCCGGCGATCCCCGCCCGACGAACCATCGTCCGGCGGAGCTGGCCGGGGGAGCGGGGCCGTTCCGCGACCGGCACCCGGCCGCGACCAGCACCCGCCGCGACCACCGCCCGGCCTCAACTGGGCCCGCCCGCACCCCTGGTAGCATTCCCGCCCTCGATCCGCAGCCTCGATCCCGCAGCCGCCGGTGCGGCAGGGACCGTCCGGTGCCCGGGCAGGTGCAAGATCTCCGCTCACGCGTCGAAAGGTCTTGCCGTGAAACGGTTCGAGCAGCACGGGACGCCCACGCCCGCGTCCCCGATATCCGACGGCGTCTGCCTGCTGACCGCCGTCAGCCCGCGCAAGGAGGAAGGCAGCAGCCCGACCGGGATCGTCGGCAGGTGTCTGGCGCGACACCTGCTCGCCAAGGGCCGCCGCGTACGGGTGATCGCCGAGGCGGACCAGCTCCACGACTGGCCCGACGCCGTCGACGTCGTCGAAGGCTCCATCACCCGCCCGCTGGAGTGCGCCCGGGCCTTCGACGGTGCCGGGCCCCTGTTCCTCGCCGGCGCCCATCCGTCGACGGTCGAGGACGCCCTGACCCTCGCGCGCGAAGGCGGCGCCACCCGGGTCGTGGTGCTGTCGTCCCACGGGCCGGAGTACGAGGCGGCGTACCCGCCGGAGACCTGGTTCTGGCTGGCGATCGAGAAGGCGGTGGAGCGCTCGGGCCTCGCCTGGACGCACATCCGCCCGTCGGCCGTGATGGGTTCCGTCATCGAAGGGACCTACCCGGCGACGGGGTCCGACTGGTCCGAAACCGTCCGCGCCGAAGGGGTGGTCCGGGAGGCCTTCCTCGACCGGGGCCACTACCCCTTCATCCACGAGGAGGACCTCGCCGCCGTCGCGGCCGCGGCCCTGACCGGCGACGTCCGCACCGGGACGGTCGTCGAGGCGGTGGGCCCGCCGTTGAGTACGCGTTCACGCGTGCGGAGCCTCGCCGCCGCTCTCGGCCGCGACATCGAAACGGTCGAACTGGCGCCCGGCCAGAGCCGGGCGGTCTGGCGACGCCGCGGCTGGCCCGACGGAGCGATCGACGTGACGCTGTACGCCCTCGAGGAGTACGGCGCCCGGTACGCCGAGCTCCTCCGGTGGACGCTCGAACAGCGGCCTTCCGTACAGGACATCACCGGCCGCCCACCGCGCACGTACGACGACTGGGTGGGCGAGAACATCGACGCGTTCCGCCGCCCCGCCGAACAGCGGTAGCGTTCACTCTCAATCATTGCAACGAATTCATCGCAAGCGTTGCGTTAATTACAACACCAGTTGCAACGATTTCTCGGATCTGACCTGCGCATATATAAATCCCACGCAACGAATGAGTTGCCGGGCTTTCGAACGCAACGTAGCTTTTCCCATGTCGGAAACACCGCCTCGAAGGAGAGCACGATGCACACGTTCACCACCCCCGCCCCGGTCTCGGCCGTTCTGGACATCCCCGCCGGCCGTATCCGCTTCATCGCCGCCGACCGGGCCGACACCACCGTCGAGGTCCTGCCGGCCGATGCCTCCAAGAGCCGCGACGTGAAGGCTGCGGAGCGGGTCACGGTCGCCTGCGCCGACGGCGTCCTGCACGTCGGCTCCGCGCCCGCCGAGAACCGGGTCCTGGGCGACTCCGGCTCCGTCGAGATCACCATCCAGATGCCCGCCGGCTCCCACGTCCGGGCCAAGGCCGCCAGTGCCGAGTTCCGCGGCGTCGGACGGCTCGGCGACGTCACCCTGGAGGGCGCGCAGGGCACGGTCAAGCTCGACGAGACCGAGGGCGCCCACGTCACCCTCGCCGCGGGCGACGTCACCATCGGCCGCCTGGGCGGCCCCGCGCAGATCGACATCCAGAAGGGCGACATCCGTATCGCGGAGGCCATGCGCGGCACGGTCGTGCTGCGCACCGAGGCCGGCGAGATCTCGGTCGCCGCCGCCCGCGGCGTCTCCGCCTCCCTGGACGCCGGCACCGCCTACGGCCGGATCCACAACGCGCTCGTGAACACCGACGGCGCCGCCGCCGGCCTCACCATCCGGGCCACCACGTCCTACGGCGACATCACCGCCCGCAGCCTCTGACGCACCCGCCCCCCACTCGACCCTCACCCCTCCCCCCCCCGAACCCCCCACCCCCAGAAGGAGCAGCACCACATGAGCACCCTCGAGGACTACCAGGCCGCGGAGCGGCTGCTGCGGCGCCCCGCCCGCCCCGGCGAGCTGGTCGTCGGTGACCGGGTCAGGCCGCACTGGATCGAGGGGGGCGCCCGGTTCTGGTACGCGGTGAGCAACGGAGCCGGCAAGCGCTTCGTCCTGGTCGACCCGGCGGCGGGCACCCGCGAGCCGGCCTTCGACCACCCCCGGCTCGCCGCCGCGCTGTCCGCCGCCTCCGGGCAGCAGGCGGACCCCGAGTTCCTGCCGGTCACGGCGATAGAACTGACCGGGAACACCGTCGAGTTCGACGCCTTCGGCACGTACTGGCGCTGCCACCTGGACGACTACGCCTGCGAGCGGGCCGAGTTCGTCCCCCCGGGCAACCCGCTGGAGGTGCCCTCTCCCGACCGGAAGACCGCCGTCTTCCGACACGGCCACGACCTCTTCGCCCGCTCACTGTCCGACGACGGCCGCACCTGGCCCCTGACCACCGACGGCGAGCCCGACCACGGCTACGGCCCGGGACCGGACGCCACCGGCAACACCACCCTGCTGCGCAAGCTCGGCCTGCCCCACCTGCCGCCCGCCGTCGCCTGGTCGCCCGACTCGACGAAGGTGCTGGCGCACCGGACCGACGAGCGTGAGGTCCGGCAGACCCACCTCGTCCAGGCCATGCCCGCCGACGGCGGCGCCCCGGTCCTGCACACCCAGCGGTACGCCCACCCCGGGGACGAGCGGCTGCCCCGGGCCGAGTTGGTCGTGCTGGACGTCGCCACGGGCACCGTGGTCCGCGCGCAGGCCGAGCCGCTGCTCATGACCCAGTTCTCGCCGATCACCGCCCAGTGGGCCTGGTGGGCCGAGGACAGCTCGGCGGTGTACTACCTCGCCCGCCCCCGCGACCCGCGCACGCTCACCCTCCACCGCCTCGACGCCGCCACCGGCGAGGTCACCACCGTCCTCAGCGAGAGCGGCCCCACCCGCGTGGAGCCCAACCAGTGGCTGTTCGAACCGCCGATCATCAAGATCCTGGCCGACGAGGTGCTGTGGTACTCGCAGCGGGACGGCTGGGGCCACCTGTACCGGTACGACCTGCACACCGGCGAGCTGCTCGGGCAGGTCACCTCCGGCCCGTGGGCCGTACGCCGGATCCTGCGCGTCGACGAGGCCGAGCGCATGGTGTACTTCACCGCCTCCGGGCTGGTCGGGGAGGACCCCTACCGGCGCACGGTGTGCCGGGTGGCCCTGGACGGCTCCGGCTTCGCCAGGCTCACCGAGGACGACCTGGACCACACCCCCACCCTCCCCGACCTCCACCCCCACCACGGCCACTACTTCATCGACTCCGCCTCCACCGTCGACACCCCTCCCGTGACCAGCGTCCGCGACTGGAACGGCACGGTACTGGTCGAACTGGAGCGCGCGGACACCACCCGGCTCACGGCCACCGGCTGGACCCCGCCGGAGCGGATCCGCGTCAAGGCGGCCGACGGCGTGACGGACCTGTACGGGGTGCTCCACCGACCGCGCGGCTTCGACCCGGCACGCCGCTACCCGGTGGTGGACAACCTCTACCCCGGCCCGCAGGTCAACCGGGTCGCCCCCGGCTTCGACCCCGGCGGGATGGGCATGGACGCCGAACCCCTCGCCGCGCTCGGCTTCGTCGTACTGGCGCTGGACGGACGCGGCACCCCCGGCCGGGACAAGGCCTTCCACGACGCCTCGTACGGCCACCTGGCCGACGCGGGCAACCTCGAGGACCACGTCGCCGCCCTCCACCAACTGGCCCGGACCCGGCCGTGGATGGACCTGGACCGGGTGGGCGTCTTCGGCCACTCCGGAGGCGGCTTCGCCGCGGCCCGCGCGATGCTCGACCACCCCGACGTCTACCAGGCCGGCGTCGCCCTCTCCGGCTCGCACGACGCCCCCACCTTCAACCCCGGCTTCGTGGAGACCTACGACGGCCCCGGCAACCCCGACGCCTGGAAGCGCACCTCCAGCGTGGACCTCGCCGGCCACCTCGCGGGCAAGCTCCTGCTGATCCACGGAGAGCTGGACGACCAGGTCCACCCCCAGCACACCCTCCGCCTGGCCGACCGGCTCATCGCCGCCGACAAGGACTTCGAGCTGCTCATCGTGCCCGGAGCGGAACACACCTTCATCGACTGCCTGGCCTACGTCCGCGGCCGCTGCTGGGACTTCCTCGTGCGCGAACTGATGGGCACCGAGCCCCCCGCCCACCGTCCCGCCCCCATCACCATCAGCCCCGACATGCTCGCCGACCTGTTCGCCTGACCGCGCCCTTCCGGCGGCCGCCGGAAGAACGTGCCCGCGAGACCGATGAGTTCACGCCCCCGCCCCGGTCTACCCCTCGACGACACCGAAGCGCCGTACACCCCCGCCCCGGGGGCGGCGCACGAGGAGGGAAACGAATGCCCCGCACACTCGACGCCCCGCCGGCCCCCCGCACGAGCCCGTCCCTGCCGGGCCCGGCACCCCGGGCGACGAGGATCCTGCTGACCGGCGCGGTGACCGCGGGCCCGCTGTTCCTCGCCGCGGGACTCGTCCAGGCCCTCACGCGCGACGGCTTCGACCTCACCCGCAACGCGATCAGCCAGCTCGCGCTCGGGGAGGCGGGCTGGATCCAGACGGCGAACTTCCTGCTCACCGGAGCCCTCCTCGCCGCGGGCGCGGCCGGCCTGCGCCGGGCGCTGCGCGGCGGACCGGGCGCGATCTGGGGGCCCGCCCTCGTCGGCGTGTTCGCCGCCTCGTTCCTGGCCGCCGCCGTCTTCTCCGCCGACCCCGGCGCCGGCTTCCCCGCGGGCACCCCCGAGACCACGCAGCTCAGCGCGCACGGCGCCGCGCACATGATCAGCGGAATGATCGGCTACCTCGCCCTGAGTGCCGCTTTCCTCGTCCTGGCCCGCCCGCTCGCCGCCCGGGGGCATCGCGGCTGGGCCACGGCCTCCCGCCTCGTCCCCCTCGGCGTCCTCGCCGGATTCGCCGGCTCCTCCGTGACCGTCCTGGCCTTCACCGCCGGCGCGGGGCTGGGCCTGGCCTGGCTCGCCGCACTGGCGGCCCGCCTGCTCACGGATCCGGCCAACACCTGATCACCGAGCCCACCCCACGCCACCCGTCGTCCTCGACCACCCGTATTCCTCAAGAACGGAGAACCGCATGACCGGCACCGCACAGGGCCCCGCCTCCTACTTCCCCTCCATCGAGAAGAAGTACGGCCGCCCGATCGCCGAGTGGAAGGAGCTCATCCGCTCCTCGCCCCTGACCAAGCACATGGAGCTCGTCTCCTGGCTCAGGTCCGAGCACGGTCTCGGACACGGCCACGCCAACGCCCTGGTCGCGCACACGCGCGCCGAGGACAGCGGCAAGGAGGCCTGACGAGCCGCCCGCCGAGAGCTCACCGAAAAACTTTCCCGCTTCCTGTCACATTCGCCCGCCCCCCTCCGTCAGTGCTGTGAAGACCTCGACCGAAGGAGCACAGCAGCCATGACGGACAACACCGCCCCCACCGCCCCCACCGCCCCCTCGATCTCCCGGATGCCGAACCCGGCCGAGTTCGTGCCCGAGCTGAACGACATCAGCGCCGCCTTCTTCCGGGCCACGGGCAACCACTCCGTCCCGCGCACCACGATGAACCTCATCCACCTGCGCGCCGGGCAGATCGTGGGCAACACCTACCTGACGGTCCTGAACACCGGCTTCCTGCGCAAGGCCGGGGTCGGCGAGGAGCGGATCACCGCCGTGTCCTCCTGGCAGGACGCCCCGTACTTCACCGACGCCGAACGCGCCGCGCTCGCCCTGACGGAGGCCACCCTCCAGCCCGCCCCGCACGGCCGGGAGCGCGTCACCGACGAGCTGTACGCCGAGGTGGCCGAGCACTACGACGAGAAGGCGCTGGCCACCCTCACCATCGCGATCGGCCAGATCAACTTCTTCATCGCCCTGGCCGTCATCGGCAAGCCCCAGCCGGTCGCCTCCCTCGCCGACCAGCAGTGGGGCTGACGGTCACCCCGGAGCCGCGACCGTGGCGAGGCTGCCCATCACACCGATGATGCTATTACCATTAGCATCATGCTGCTGAGACTGGACGCCACGGACGGCCGCCCCCTCCACGAGCAGGTGGCGGGTGCGATCCGGCGCGCCATCGCCGAGGGCGAATGCGTGCCGGGCGACCGGCTGCCTCCGGCCCGGGACCTGTCCCGGGCGCTCGGGGTCAACGCGAACACCGTGCTCCGCGGCCTGCGCACGCTGCGCGACGAGGGAGTACTGGAGTTCCGGCGCGGCCGCGGCGTCACCGTCGCCGCGGCCGCCGACCAGCGGTCGCACCTGCTCGAACGGGCACGGCAGCTGGTGGCCGACGCGGCACACCTCGGGTACAGCAGGAACGATCTCATCGAGATGATCAGGGGGCTGTCGTGACCGACCCGACGAAGAAGAGGACGAAGGGGACGCAGAGGAACGGCCCCCGCCGGGCGGCGGCGCTCTGGGTGGTCGCGGTGCTGGCCGTGCTGGCCGCCCTTCCCCCCGCCGCGAGCGGGCGCCTGCCGGACCCGCTCGCCACGCACTGGAGCGGCGCGGCCCCGGACGGCTCGACGCCCCTGTGGGCGGCGGCGCTCTTCCCGGCGCTGGTCTGGGCCGTTCTGGCGCTCTCGATCACCTTCGCCGCCCGACGCGGAGCATTCCCCTCGGAGGCCTGGGCAGCCGTCCCACTCCTCTCCGGCGGAGTGTTCCTGACAGGCGCCCAGGTCTCGGTCGTACGGGCCAACCTGGACCGGACCGACTGGCAGGACGCGGCTCCGGTCGGCGCGGCCGTGGCGGTCGCAGCCGCCGCCGCGGCGGCGGCGGGCGTCCTGGGCTGGCTGGCCGGCCGCCGCGCGACGCCGCCCCTCGCCCCGCCCCACCCCACCACGGGCGACGTCATGGAGATCCCGGCGGGCGAACGCCGGGTCTGGCTCTCCCGCACGTCGAACCGCTGGCTCCTCCGGATCGGCGCGCTCACGGGCCTGGTGGCCGCGGCCGGCACGGTGGCGGCCGCGGGCGGCCTGACCGACGTGACATGGCCGCTGATCACCCCGTTCGCCCTGGCCTCGCTCGGACTGCTCACCTTCGCCTCCGTCCAGGCGCGCGTCACGGACGCCGGGCTGGAGGTGGCCTTCGGCCTCCTGGGCTGGCCGGCGCGCCGCTGGGCGGCCGGTGACATCGTCTCGGCGCGCGTGGAGAGCCGCAGGCCCGCGCAGGTGGGCGGCTGGGGCTACCGGCTCAGCGGGCTGGGAACCACCGTCATGCTCCGCTCCGGCGAGTGCCTGGTCATCCACCCCCGCAAGGGCTCCGAGTTCGCCGTCAGCATCGACGACGCCGAACGCGGCGCGGCCCTCCTCAACGCCCTCTCCTCACGGGAGCAGCCGAACGCATGAGACGCCCCCGCCCGGGTCATGGCTTTCCGCACTGGGGTGAGTTCTGCGCGGACGCGTTCCACGCTTCGGAACTCACCAGGTCGGGCCTCCCCGAAGGCGCCCACGCATCCATCTTGGCCACGGCCCCTCCACTGCTGCGGATCCATGCCCTGTCCATCGGATCCTTGAACTCCAGCCGGAGTTGCGCCAGGTCCGCCTCCGCCAGGCGCACCGACGGCTCCTTGACGGCCATGGAATCCAGCAGCGTCCGGCTCGGGACGGCGATCTGCCTGCACGGCTGAAGGAAGTCCAACTCCCAGCTGAGCTTGCTCGCCGGGAGCGTGAGCCGCATCGTCATGACGCGGGAACTCCCGTTGACCACGATCACCTCCGGGCCCATCCAGTAGAAGTCGACGAGAGCGGCGAACTCCTGTTCCCGCGTCTCGCGCACCCGCTGTTCCTCGGCAGCGGCCCGCCGCTCCGCGGCCTCCGCCCGCTGGTCCGCCCGGCCGGCGTACAGCTCGGCGCGGATCCCGAGAACCAGCCCGGCCAGTGCCGCGACCACCGTGACGGCGGCAACCGTGAACCGCCCGAGGTCCCGCACGGTGACGCGGTACGAACCGGCCCCCGGCCCCTCGGCGGCGCCCGCATCCCCCGCGACGGCAGCCCCGTCGGGCGAGGCCGCGGTGTCCACCCCGCCGGCACGTGCCGACGCCTGACCCGGCACAACGGCCGTCTCGGCGGTGGTGGGCTCGTCGCGCCCGGAAGCCGGCCCGCTCGCGGCATGCCCGTCCTGAGTCATGAACCCAGCATGCCCGGACCGCCGGTGCGATCTCCCGGTTTCGTGACACCGGGCCGCAGCCCGTCCGGCAGACGGCCCGTGGCGGAGGCGAAGCCGAGCCAGGTGTGGCGGTTGTTCCACCAGCACCAGCCGACCTTGGGTGCGTTGCGACGCTCGCGGCCGTCGCGCCCGGTGCCGTTGCTGATCCAGATCGCCGGGGTACGGGCGTCCAGGGCGCCGTTGGGCTTGCGAAGCCGCGAGCCGATCGTCATGAAGCAGTGGTTGCGGTCCAGCACGGCGGGCTGCTGGAGCAGCCAGTGGATGCCCTCGGTGAGGACGAGCGGGGTGCGGCCCTCCCCGATGAGGGCGGGCAGTGCCTCGTCCGGGCTCCAGTTGGCCATGCGGTCACCGCGGTCGAGGCCGGTCACGAGGTAGAGGGGTCCGTCGGGCACGTTGACCTCATGGGGCGCGAACCGGTCGACGTCGTGCATGTCGGTGACGACGAAGCCGGGCTTGCCCTCGCGGTGGAGCAGCGGTGTGAGGACGGAGGCGGGGGCCCGGTCCGGGTGGAGGGCGAGCAGGACGTCATCACCGCCACCGCCACCGCAGCCGTCCGCGAAGGCGCGCAGTTCAGCGGCGGAGATCCCGGTGAGCTCGGGCACCCCCAGCTCGATCAGGCGCTCGGCCTGCGCGGCGAGCGGCGGAAGGGCGGTGCTGTCGTCACCGGAAACGGTCTCGTGCAGGGGCACAGTACTCCTTGGGTTCATGGTCGGACCTGAGACAGGACCGGTCAGCGGCTCAGGTCCCGGAACCGCTTCACCGCCAGTGGGAAGAACACCGCGACCAGGGCCACCGGCCAGGCCACCGCGAGGAGTTCCGCGTGGGTCGCGGCCCACGAGCCGCCCGCCGCGCCCGGGCTGCCGAACAGACCGCGTACCGCGGTGGCCGTCGCCGACATCGGGTTCCACTCCACGATCGCTCCCAGCCACGACGGCATCGACGCGGGCGCGGCGATGGCGTTGGAGAGGAAGCCGACCGGCCAGACCAGGATCTGCACCGCCTGCACCAGCTCCGGCTTGCCCGCGACCAGCGCCAGGTGGATACCGATCCACAGCATCGAGAACCGCAGCAGCAACAGCAGTCCCACCGCCCCCAGGAAGGAGGCGAATCCGTTGTGCCAGCGCCAGCCGATCGCGTATCCGACCGCGATCATCACCGCCAGTCCGGCCGCCGACTGCAGCATGTCGGCGATGCTCCGGCCGACCAGGACCGCGCCGGAGTTCATGGGCATCGAGCGGAACCGGTCGATGACCCCCTTGCCGAGGTCCTGGGTGACCGACTGCATGGTCGCCTCGAGACCGAAGGCCATGGTCATGGTGAGCATGCCGGGCACCAGGTAGTCCTTGAAGTCCCCGTCGACGCCCCGTCCGCCGCCGATCAGGTAGCTGAACATCAGCAGCAGCATCACCGGGAAGACCAGGCCGACCACCACCTGAGCCGGCTGGCGCGCCCAGTGCGCCAGCTCGCGCCGGGTCATCGTCCATGAGTCGGCGACCGCCCAGCTCAGCTGCGAACCCGTGCCGGCGTGGGCCGTACTCATGCGGCGTCCTCCTTGGTCAGATGTATGAAGACTTCGTCGAGCGTCGGCCGGCGTACCGCGATGTCCCGCGCCTCGATACCGGCCGCCTCCAGCGCCCGTACGGTCTCCGTCAGCGCGGCCATCCGGTCGGTGACCGAGGCGCTCAGCAGCCGCCGGTCCTCGTCCACGACCACCTCACCGGGCAGGAGGGAGGCCGCGTGCGCCAGGTGTGCCGTGTCGTGCAGCACGACGTCGATGCGGTCGCCGCCCGTCGTGGACTTCAGCTCGTCCGCCGTGCCCTGCGCGATGACCCTGCCGCGGTCGATCACCGCGATCCGGTCGGCCAGCTGGTCGGCCTCCTCCAGGTACTGCGTGGTCAGCAGGACGGTGGTGCCGCCGTCCACCAGTGAGCGCACCGCGTTCCACACCTCCGTACGGCCGCGGGGGTCGAGCCCGGTCGTGGGCTCGTCCAGGAAGAGCACCTGCGGCCGCGAGATCAGGGACGCCGCCAGGTCGAGCCGCCGCCGCATACCACCGCTGTACTGCCCGACGGCCTTCTTGCCGGCGTCCGCGAGCCCGAACCGGCCCAGGAGCTCATCGGCCCGGGCGCCGGCCCGGCGCGCGCCGAGACGGTAGAGCCGTCCGAACATCTCCAGGTTCTGCCGGCCGCTGAGTTCCTCGTCGACGGCGGCGTTCTGGCCGAGCAGCCCGATCCGCGAGCGCACCTCGTCGGGCCGGGCCCGCACGTCCGCGCCCGCCACCACGACACGTCCCTCATCGGGGCGCAGAAGCGTGGACATGATGCGCACGGCCGTGGTCTTGCCCGCGCCGTTCGGGCCGAGGATCCCCTGGACCGTCCCGGCCCGGACCGTGAGATCGAGCCCGTCGAGGGCCTGCTTGTCCCCGTACCTCTTGCGCAGGCCTTCGACGACGATCGCCGCATCGGAGTCGAACACAACACCCTCCCGCCAGTGGTCAAACTTGACTACGCCCCCAAGTTAATCCCCTCCCTCCCAGTAGTCAAACTTGATTACACAGCAGCGGCCAACCAACTAGTCAAACTTGTACAGTAGGCTGACCACGCTCGTCTCGAAGGGAGAGGCCCATGTCAGCGATCCGGCTGCTGATCCTCGGCGCGGTGCGCCAGCACGGACGAGCGCACGGCTACCAGGTGCGCAACGACCTGGAGTTCTGGGGCGCGCACGAATGGTCCAACGCCAAGCCGGGCTCGATCTACCACGGCCTGAAGCAGATGGCGAAGGAAGGCCTCCTCCTGGCCCACGAGGTCGCACCGAGCACCGCCGGCGGCCCGCCCCGCGTGGAGTACGAGGTCACCGACCGGGGCACCGAGGAGTACTTCACCCTGCTGCGCCAGGCACTGACCTCGTACGACCAGAAGATGGACGTGCTCTCGGCCGGCATCGGCTTCATCGTCGACCTGCCCCGGGACGAGGCCGTCGCACTCCTCGAACAGCGGATCGAGGGGCTCCGGCAGTGGCGGGCCTCGGTCACCGAGTACTACGTACCGGAGAACGGGCCCGAACAGCTCGGGCACATCGGCGAGATCATGAACATGTGGGTGCACTCGGCCGACAGCGCAGCGCAATGGACCCACGGCCTGATCGGACGCATCGAGGGCGGTGCCTACACCTTCGCGGGGGAGGGCGAACCCTTCGTGGGCGTGCTCGCAGAAGGCGAGCCGAACCCGTACGCCACGGGCCCGCACCCCGAAGACCCCCGCTAGAAGGCACCCGCCGTAAAGCAAAATCATTGCGTCTAGCGAACTGTCAGCGAACCGTCCACCTTCCGTGCGACGCCCCGGCGCCCCCGGTCGACGACCGGGTCTGCTCGTAGGCGTGGCCGACGCGCAGAGCACGCTCTCTCCGAGCGGTCGCCCGAGCAGCTGCATGCCGATCGGCAGACCCGCCGCATCGTGGCCGACCGGTACCGACAGGGACGGCAACCCGGTGATGTTGGCAGGGGCTGAAAGGCGTACGTAGGCGTCGGAGACACCCTCGACCGTGCCGTCGCCCCAGGTGATCGTCTCCTGGCCGGCCTCGACCGCGGTCGCCGGGACGGTGGGCGCGGCGACCAGATCGACGTCCCGCAGCATGCGCGCCCATTCCTGCCGCATGAGGGTGCGGGCGCGCTGGGCGCGCAGGTAGTCCCCGGCGGGCATCAGTTCGCCGGCCTCCAGCAAGACGCGGACGTCGGCCTGGTACAGCTCGGGAACGGTTCGCAGGGTGCTCTCGTGGTACGCGGTCGCCTCGGGCACCATCAGGCCCCACTGAGTGGCCCGGATGTAGCGGGTCATGGGGATCTCGACGTCGACGAGGTGTGCGCCGAGGGCCCGGAGCTGGTCGATCGCGCTCCGCACGGCGGCCTCCACCTCCGCGTCGACGTGGTCGAAGAAGTAGGTACGCGGCACGCCCACGCGCAGGCCCGTCAGATCCGCGTCCGCGACCGGCCGGTAGTCCGTGCCGGGGGCGGTCAGCGAGGCGGGATCGCGGGGGTCGTGTCCGGCCAGGGCCGTCAGGACCAGGCCCGCGTCCTCGACGGTGCGGGTGATCGGGCCCACGTGGTCCAGTGACCAGGACAGGGACGTGATGCCGTGGCGGGGGACGAGGCCGTACGTCGGCTTGAAGCCGACCACCCCGTTCAGCGCGGCGGGCACCCGGATCGATCCGCCGGTGTCGGTGCCCAGGGTGAAGGTGGCGGTGCCCGCGGCGACGGCGACGGCGGATCCGCCGCTGGAGCCGCCGGCGACCCGGCCGGTGTCCCAGGCGTTGCTGGTCTGCGGGGTGGTCAGCCCGTAGGCGAACTCGTGGGTGTGGGTCTTGCCGACCAGGATGGCCCCGGCCGCCGACAGGCGTGCGGCGACGGTGCTGTCGGCCTGCGCGCGGTGGTCGTCCCGGACACGGGAGCTGGCCGATGTTGCGGCGCCGGCGACGTCGATCAGGTCCTTGAGGCCCATCGGGATGCCGTGCAGCGGACCACGGTAGCGGCCGGCCACGATGTCGCCCTCGGCTTCACGCGCGGCCCGGCGGGCGTGCCCGGCGGCGACGGTGACGTGGCTCGACGGAGTGGATGTGGTTGGCGGTGGCCGCGACCGCGGCGTGGCGGTCGGCCGGCAGCGCGAGCCCGGTGCGGGCGGCCCAGCGGGCCGCTTCCGGCGGGGTGAGTTCAACGGAGGACACGGATTTCCCTCCCAAAAGCCAAAACTTTGCGTTAGTCGACGCTAGGCCCTACGGTGACTTAAAGCAAACTCATGGCTTTTAGTGCCGAGGTGTGGCCTTCGGGGCGGCCTCTTACGCCATGGCCGCCGCCCTGCTCGCCGTCGCGGCCCCGGCAGCACTCGCCACGTCGAGACGCAGAACAGCCCACCACAACCGTCCGTGACAAGCCCAAAGGAAGAACCGCCCATGAAAACTCCACCCACCCACCCCACCCCCCACTGGACGGTGGGCGACATCACCATCCATCGCATCGACGAGGCCCCCCTGCCACCCGCCACCGGACCGTGGCTGTTGCCCGGCGCCACCCCGGACGTCGTCACCGGGCAGCCCTGGCTGCGCCCCCACTTCGCCGACGACGAGGGGGTCCTGCACATCGACAGCCACACCTTCGCGTTCACCGTCGGCGGCCTGCGCACCCTGGTGGACACCGGCATCGGCAACGGCAAGGAGCGGGCCAACCCCGCCTGGCACAACCTGAACACCCACTACCTCCAGCGCCTCACGGCGGCCGGATTCCCCCCGGACTCCGTCGACCTGGTGATCCTCACCCACCTGCACGCCGACCACGTCGGCTGGAACACGCACGAGGTGAACGGAGAGTGGGTCCCCACCTTCCCCAACGCCCGCTACATCACCTCGCGCGTCGAGCGGGAGTTCTGGGCCGGGTACGACATGGAGGAGGCGCGCGAGCAGATGTTCCGCGACTCCGTGATCCCGGTGGAGGAGGCGGGGCTGCTCGACCTCGTCGACGTCCCCGCAGACGGCGTCGAAGTCGCCCCGGGCCTGCGACTGATCCCCACCCCCGGGCACACCCCCGGCCACGTCGCCGTTGAGCTGACCAGCCACGGAGACACCGCACTGATCACCGGCGACTGCATCCACCACCCCGTCCAGCTCGCCCACCCCACCATCGGCGCCTACGTCGACATCGAGCCCGAGCGGTCCGAGGCCTCACGCCGCAAGCTGCTCGCATCGCTCGCCGACACGGACACCCTCATCCTGGGCACCCACTTCGCGCCCCCCACCGCCGGCCGCGTCATCACCCACGAGGGCACGTACCGCCTCGCGCGCGGGAGAGCGTGCTGATATGAGTTGATCATGAATACTCACCCTCTTGACCCGATGGAGCGCCTGCTCGCAGAGCGCTCCTGCGAACGGCTGATCGTCGAGTTCGTCCACCGGCTCGACCTCGGGGACCCGAGCTCGGTGGCGGACCTGTTCACACAGGACGGGGTCTGGGAATGGCCCGCCGGCGATCGCCGCATCGCGGGTCACGAGGCCCTGCGCACCTACTTCGGCAGTCGGCCCGCGGACCGGCTGTCACGCCGTATATGCACCAACATTCTGGTGACCGTCACTTCTGCGAACACGGCCACCGCCACCACCTACTTCACCACCTACCGCGTCGACGGCTACACCGAAGGCTTCGTGCCGCCCCGGCCCCCGGTTCAGGTGGGGCACTACGAAGACACGTTCCGCAGAACAGCCGGCACCTGGCTGCTCACCACACGAACCCTGTTCCTCTCCTTCGCCGGCCCCACGGAGCGCCTCGACGGACCTGGCCAGTCATGATCCTCCCTATGCCGGCGAGAAGTGGAACACCCCTTGTCACCGGCGGCTGGGACCATCGGGACATGACCGACCGGACTGCTTTGATCACTGCCTACTGGGACGCCGCAGCGGCGGCCTTCGATGACGAGCCCGACCACGGGCTTCGGGCCGACCGGACGCGTGCCGCGTGGGCCCGGCTCACGCGTTCCTGGGTGCCGTCCGGTCCCGTCGACGTTCTCGACGTCGGCTGCGGTACGGGCTCTGTGTCCTTGCTGTTGGCCGAGGCAGGACACCGGGTCACCGGGGTCGACCTCGCCCCGCGCATGATTGAGCAGGCGCGCACGAAGTTCAGCCTCGCTGGTCTGGAAGGCCGCTTTCTGGTCGGTGACGCCATGACGCCCCCGACAGCAGCACAAAAATTCGATGTCGTGCTGTCACGGCATCTGGTGTGGACATTGCCGGATCCGGAGGCCGCGTTGCGTGAATGGGTGACACGCGTGCGGCCGGGAGGGCGGCTGGTACTGGTGGAAGGACGGTGGCGGGAGGCAGGCCAGACCGCTGTGCCGTACGTGGCCGGCGCCGAATCTCTGCCGTGGAACGGCGGAGTCAGCGCGAAGGACCTGGCATCGGCCGTCGACGCGCTCGTTTCCGACGTGCGCGTCGAACCACTCAGCGGCGATCCGGACTTGTGGGGCGGCGAGGTGGACGACGAACGCTATGCCCTGATCGCCGACGTGTGACCGTCAGGTGATGGCGAGTGGGCTGGTCTGAACCCGGTCTTGATGGGTCAGCGGGCGAGGGAGACGGCGAAGGGCTTGAAGCCGTGTCGGCGCAGGATGTGGGGAACCACGAGGATCATGGCCTCGGTGGCGCGGGCTGTGCTGATGCCGCCGAGGTCCTCGATCCATGCGGGCTGCCAGCCCAGGTCGCCGAGCAGGCCGGTGACGGTGTTCTTCGCGTTCTGGTCATCGCCTGAGAGGTAGACGGTCGGTGGGGTGGCCAGGGTTTCGGGAGCGGTCATGACCATGAACAGCATGGTGTTGAGGGTCTTGACCACATGGGTGCCGGGGAGGGCGGCCTGGAGTTGCTCGGCGAGGCTGCTGCCGGGATAGCAGAGGTCGCCGGGCAGGCCGTCATCGGCGTCGCGGGTGGCGTTGGAGACATCGACGAGGAGTTTTCCGGAGAGCTCGGTGCGCAGGCCGGCCAGGCGATCCAGGGAGGTGTCGCCGGGCGTCGCGTTGATCACGATGTCCGCGGTGCGGGCGGTGGTGCGCTGGTCGGCGAAGGCGATATGCGGGGCGATGCCGGCGGCAAGGCCTGCGGACTCTTCCGGGTTCCGGACACCGAGGATGACACGGTGTCCGGCTGCGGAGAGCTTGCCGGCGAGGTTGGCTCCGACGCGGCCCGCGCCCAGGATGCCGATGCTGGTCATGAGGTGATGCTCCTTGCGGTGTGAGGTGGGTGGAGCGGAGGTGTCCGGTCAGGCGATCGGCGACAGGACCTCGAGGGCGGCGGTGTGGATGCCGGGGGCGGCGGCCAGGAAGTCGCGGCTGCCCGTGTTCCAGGGCTCGCCCGCCAGGTCGGTGACGGCGCCTCCGGCCTCGGAGACCAGCAGCGCACCGGCGACCAGACCGGAGCGGACGTCGGAGAACTGCCAGAAGGCGTCCGTGCGTCCGGCCGCGACGTGGATGAGCTGCATCGTGGCAGGAACGGATACGCGTACGACCAGGCCGTTGATGAGCATGGCGGTGACCGAGTCACCGATCCGCCGGAAGGTGCGCTCGTCCTCGCCGGGCCTGGCCTGGCCGGTGCCGACGAGCGCGGCGCCCAGATCGGTCTTGGCGGACACCTTCAGGGACCGGCCGTTCAGGTGGGCACCGCCGCCGGCGACAGCGGTGTAGGTGTCGCCGGTCAGTGGCAGGTGGACGACGGTGAGCACCGGCTGGTTGTCGCGGACCAGGGTGGCGGTCACGGCCCAGTCGTCCATGCCGTGAACGTGGTTGATGTTGCCCTCGGCGGGGTCGACGACCCACCACTCCCCGGGCGGGAGCGCACCGCCGGCCAGCTCGTCCTCGGCCCACTGCGATCCCCGCCGGGCCCGCAGCAGCGGCTCCCGCAGCACGTCCAGCACCGCGTCGTCGTTGGCGTGGATCTCAGCGACGACCTCGTCCATACCCACGCCCCGGGCGTGCAGGGTGTGACGGTCGCGCAGAGTGACGCCGGCGGTCTCCACCGCGGCGGTCACCTCGGACAGGAGCGTCGTGCCGGCGGCAAAAGGCATGGCTGTGCTCATGGTGGGCCCCTGAGTTCGATGTGTGCGGGCGGTCTGTCTCGCCCCCGTACTTCGAAGGTAGGCCCCCCGATCATTACCAACAAGTGCATGCTATTCACTCATATAGTGACCGGCATGCAACTGGATCTGAACCTGCTCACGGCCCTGGACGCACTGCTGGAAGAGGGCAGCGTCGCCGGCGCCGCAGCACGCCTCCACGTCACCGCACCGGCGATGAGCCGCTCCCTGGGCCGCATCCGCAAGGCCACCGGTGACCAGATCCTGGTCCGCACCGGCCGCAGCATGGTTCCCACCACCCGCGCACTGGCCATGCGCGCCCAGGTGCACGCCCTCGTACAGCAGGCCCACCACCTTCTGTCCGCGCAGCAGGAACTCGACCTGGCAGCTCTGGACCGGGTGTTCACCGTGCGCTGGCACGACGCCCTGACCGCCGCCTGCGGCACCGCCCTGATCACCGCCGTCCACCGCCAGGCCCCCGGTGTCCGGCTGCGCCTGTCGGCCGAACCCGGGACGGACGACGCCGAGCTGCGCCGGGGCGAGGTCGACCTCGAATCGAGCTCCAGCGCTCCGACGCTCCCCGACATCCGCCACCGCCTCGTCGGCAGCGACCGGCTGGTCGTCGCCGTCCGACCGGGGCACCCCCTCACCGAAGGCCCGCTGAGCATCGAGCGCTACGCAGCCGCCGAACACGTCACCGTTTCGCGACGCGGAAGCCTGGGCGACCCGATCGACGACGCCCTGACCACCCGCGGCCTCGAACGACGCGTCGTCGCCGCCGGGCCCACCGCCGCCTTCGCACTGCAACTCGCCCTCGACACCGACCTGGTCGTCACCCTCCCCGACGCGGTCACCCGCGCAGCCCGGGAACGACTCGGCCTCGCCGTACTGCCACCGCCACTCCCGCTGCCCGATGCCCCCCTGTACCTGCTGTGGCACCGGCGCTACGACGACGACCGCGCCCACACCTGGCTGCGAGACCTGGCCACCGAAGCGGTCCAGGCACTATTCACCCCTCCGACCGCCTCCCAACAGCCCCTCACCAACCGGACCGGGCAGTGACGGATACGCCGGGCGGGCAGACCTGCGGCAGCCGACTCCCGTTCTGGTGAACGTCACCTGTCCGCTCCCAACGCCCGCCGAGAGCGCGGGCCACTTTCTTTGACGCCGGTGATGCCCCAGGCGCGGGAACGACCCGGTAGAAAGGCTGGCGAAGCACGCCGCGAGCGTGCGTGCCCTAGGTCAGCGAACACAGACTATGGCGGAGGCCCAACCAGCCGCCCAGCCTCGCCTGTATTCCTGCGATCTGGCCCCGATGAACCTTCCGGGCGTGGGGCAATTATCGGTGCGTTGACTGCCTGCTTCGCGACCCGCAGCAAATCCCCTGTCATAGTCGGACTGACTGGCTGGAGGGTTCTTGTAGTTGCATTTCTCCGGAGAATATGCCCGTTCGTATGCCTTCGTGTAGCTGTATCGATATTGCTGTATGTAGCCCCTTGCGTAGTCACTGCCTCCAGGAGGCCGCAATCCCGGGATGGGGTTGGCCGGCGCACATGCTGCGCCGTCGCGATCTCCTGCACTACCCCCACGGGCCGCGCCGTGTCTGCACCCACGAGTCAGTGAGCCGAGGATCCACGCAAGGTTCCAACTCTGGTGCTACTGCTACCTCCGAGGTGCGCGGCACCGAATGGCTTACGGATGCGGCGGGAGGGATCACCAGGGATACGAGGAGGGGGGTGCCCAGTACTGCGAGGGATCGCCTAAGGTTCATTACATTCCCCTTGACGCCAGCTGCAACGAAATCTGCCCGACCCTGAGAGGTAGGGGTAAGTAAACTGTTGGCGAGTTGGCAGCCCCGCACAGGGGCCGTGAAGCCGCGGGCTCGAAGCGAGGCGGGTTCGCCAGCGATCACCGGTAGCGGGCTGAGAGGCATGTCCGAATGCCGTTCCCCTGCTTCAAGTTTCCGCCCTTCGTTCGTCCTCGTGCAACCGGAACTCCCGCCGCCACAACGAGGACTTCGGTTCCCGCATGACCATGCGTCCCGCGCACCGCGCGAAACCTCAGTCGGGATTGGTTGGGAGCAGCGCTCACCGGAGCAGGGACGTCTTCGATACCGTCCACGTCCACGATCTGGCTTCGGACGGTGCGGCCGTCAAGGCCCATGACCATGGGCTTCGCCGGGCCTGTATGACCCACCACGTCCCCGCCTGGGCTGCAAGCCCCAGCCTTCCTCTGGAGGGTCGAGGCGGGCACCAACGGCCCCTCTTTTTCCCCGATCCGTTGGACAACGCCGGCCTGCCGTCCTCGACCGCCTTCGCCGAGCGCTGCAGGCTACGTCCACCCCAGCCGCCGCGCCCCAAGCCCCGCCGGCCCCGGAAGACATCGAAACCGGCTCCGAAACCGTCGGAGAAGACCGTCCTGTGTGCATGGTCCACCACCGGCGCCCGTGGGTTGCGCCTGGCCCTGAGCGAGGTACGGGTGCCCGTACCTGCCGCCCCACCCCCAGGAGACCATCGGCAGGAGGAAGAAGGGATGGCTGCCGCCCGACTACGGTCTGCGCAGGCTTTCAATCTCCACGCTGGGCATCGGAGCCGTCCCCTGTTTCCCCAGTTCCTGAGCGACGCATGCATGGGCTGTTCCGCTCCCCGTAGTCTCGTGCTGTGGCCGACGAACACAGGGCAGGCAATGCCTTCAAGAACCGGTGTACCAACGCGGCGCTGACGCTGGAGTCCTGCACCAACTACTCCATCGATCGCATCTCGTTGGTCGAGTCCAACGAAAACCGCAAGGACAACGTGCTGGACGTGTGGCTGCGTGAGGGGCCGCAGAAGCCGGATGTGGTGATCTCGCTGTCCAATCTCCACTCGGTCCGTCCGTGGGAACCCGGGCTGGCCCCCATCTTCATCGACGAGATTTCCCTGATCCATCTGCCGGCGTTGCCGTCGCCCTGGCCTGCAGAGGCCGTCGGCCGACTGGACCGCTCCGACGACCTGCCCGAGCTGGTCTGGTTGAGGATCACCGGGCCACTCGAAGTCGACGCTGTTGCCTCGATCGTGACTGTCTACCAGGCTCAGAGCGACGATGCGGCCTCCGTGCTCCAGTGACAGCCTCGACTCGCTCGATGGCACGGGCGGCCGTCAATTATGACGGGCCATTGATGTAGTGGCTGGGTGGGTGCGCTGACCTGGGTGTGTTCAGGTTGGTTGGCTGGTGTGTGGGTGTGGTGGGTGTCTGTTGTGGTCGTCGGGGTGCCCGTTGGGGGCCTGGTGGCTACCGGGTGGCGGCTGCCTGGGGTTTTCTCGGCTTGGTCGGGTTGTCCGTATGTGCGTAGGTGTGCTGATCTTTTGTACAGGTATAACGGCCCGTCTATAGGCAGTGGTGTCGGGGGCGTTGTTGCTTGGTGCGTGTCCTGCTCCAGAGCAGGTTGTCGGGCGGGAGGACGAGTCGGCCGAGGCCGAGGTAGCCGGATCCGGCTACCTGGAGCACGCCGCCCGCGTGTATCTCGCAGGCACCCCCTAACCCGGGCCGGGGGCGCAGGCATCACGGCTGTCGACTAATGCCAGGCGGTGTCGGTGGTGGTCACCGAGCTGGAGCGGATCAGCGCCGACCCGGTTGGGGCCGCCGGCGCGGTTTGGTGCAGGCTCGGGTGCGATGACTTGCGACACCGCGGGTGGTCGTCCAGCGGGGCGCAGCGGGTGTCCTTTCGGGCAGTGTTCGGTTTGGGCTGGTCAGGCTGGCGAGGGGCGGCTCATGGGGCAGTGCGATGCGGTGCAAGTGGTGTCACCGAGATGAGTTGAGCTGGACAGGGAGACGTGGTGTCGCACCCAGCTTGGGGCCTGGTTGCGCAGGTTGGTTGAGCACTGCGCAGTTCACTGATCGACGACACCTGGGCCCAGAGGTGCCTAGATCCCAGAGTGCATCTGGCGTTGAGAATGAAGCAAAGTTAGAGACGGACCCGCCCTCGGGAGCCGGGGTCCGATGGCAGCTCCGGCGGGGCGGGCTTCACGCGACGCGCCGTCGGGGCGCTGTTCCGGTGCGGCGTCATCTGGCGGTGGTCGTCACTAGTCCACCTGGTGCCCGACACCTCTACTGGGAGCACGGCACCGGCCCAGTGCCTGCGGGGGCGGCAAGGCGGAATCCCAGCGGCAGAGGTGGCGGCGAGGATGCCGCCACCGGACAAGCCAGATCGACGGTCGGACGTGGGTCGCCGACCATCCGGAGTAACGGAGCAGGCTAAATTCTGCGCCCTCCGGGCAGAGTGAGGGAATGGAAGATGCTGTGGGGAGGCCGACGAGGTCTCGTAGGAGGAAACGATTCGAGGCCGTGCACAAGTGGTCTGCTACGGCTACAGCTGTCGTCGCCCTGGCTATTTCCTTCTTCAATTTCGCCGAGCTGCAGCGTCAGCCGGACGTCGATCTGGCGCTTCCTCACCTCTTGCGTCTCGAAAAGCTCGGAAGTGACGTGCGGTTCTACGTTCAGCCGACAGTATCCACCAGGGTCAAGAGCGAGGATGTCGAAGTAATCCGTGACGCGCGCCTACAACTCACTCCAACTGCCTCTATCTCTCGTTCGAAGCATCCGGTCTTCTACTGGAGAGAGAGCGTCGTATGGTATTACGACCCATCCACGGATACGGTCAACAACCGCTGGAGTGGCGATCCAGCCCCCTTTATTGTCAGCCAGGATAAACCTCAACAGCCGTCATTCGAGTTCCGGGCCAATAATTGGATGTACCAGGCGGGCCAGTACGAAGGTTCTCTGGAGCTCACTCGTTCAGGTACCCAAAATCCCTTGACCAAGAAGTTCTGTCTGATTATTTCCGAGGCAGCGGTCAATGAGCTGACAAATCCACAGCCGCCCGATCAGACGATTCGTTTCTTCCGCAACGACCTCCCTAAGTTCGCCTCTTCCAGCTGCTTCCGGAGGGACACGGATTAGGAGACCAACTCAGCCCCCCAGCCCTGCGAATGTGACTGTGGCGGATCTCGGGTCTGAGCCCTGTGCAGGAGAGTGCGGGCGACCTCTGCGTCACCCCTGCTGCCAGCCGCCCCGGGGGAGTAAGGCTCCTCCTGGAGGCGGAGCCGGAAGACTCCGGGCGGGGAAGCGGAGCGGAACCGCCCAACGGGCCGAAGGCCCGGACCCCGTGAAACGGGGTCACCCAGGCCTGCGAAGCAGGCCGTTCGGCTGGAGCGAAGCGAAAGCCGAACAGGTCCGGAGCGAAGCGCAGGACCCCGGCCCGAAGGGCCGGTTCTAGCTCGGCGAAGCCGAGCGCGCTCCTGGAGCGAAGCGGAAGGAGCTGGCCCCGAAGGGGCCACGCCCGAAGCGAAGCGGAGGGCGGTT
>NZ_JBVJDL010000017.1:0-79139 GCF_055582305.1 Streptomyces sp. NPDC042102 | reverse complement strand
CGGCGCCGCCGCCCCCCACCCCGCCCCCACCAAACCCCCACGGGGCCGGGGCCCGGCCCCCCCCCCCCCCCCCCCCCCCCCCCCCCGCCCCCCCCCCCCCCCCCCCGGGGGGGGCGCCCCACGGCCGTTCGTATGGCGGGAGGTTGAGTGGGGGGTTCAGAGGGAGGGTCAGGGGAAGGCCAGGGCGTTCGGGGCGATGGCCGGAACCAGGCCTTCCGCCGCCGCCCGCGTGAGCAGGCCGCGCACCGCCGCGTAGCCGGCGTCGCCGAGGTCGGCCGTGAACTCGTTGACGTACAGCCCGATGTGCTGGTCGGCGACCGCCGGGTCGAGCTCCTGCGCGTGCGCCCGTACGTAGGGGCGGGAGGCCTCCGGGTCGTCCCAGGCCATCAGGACGGACGTCCGGGCGGCCCCGGCCAGCGCGCGCAGGGTCGTGGCGCCCAGCGAGCGCTTGGCGATGATCGCGCCGAGCGGGATCGGCAGCCCGGTGGTGTTCTCCCAGTGCTCGCCCATGTCGGCCAGGCAGTGCAGCCCGTAGTCCTGGTACGTGAACCGGGCCTCGTGGATGACCAGTCCCGCGTCCACCTTGCCGTCGCGCACCGCGGGCATGATCTCGTGGAAGGGCAGCACGACCACCTCGCCGACCCCGGCGGGCAGCACGTCCGCCGCCCACAGCCGGAACAGCAGGTACGCCGTCGAGCGTTCGCTCGGCACCGCCACCGTCTTCCCCGTCAGGTCCACCCCCGGCTCGCGGGTGAGCACCAGCGGCCCGCAGCCGCGTCCCAGCGCCCCGCCGCAGGGCAGCAGCGCGTACTCCTGGAGGACCCAGGGCAGGACGGCGTAACTGACCTTCAGTACGTCGAACTCGCCGCGCTCGGCCATCCCGTTGGTGAGGTCGATGTCGGCGAAGGTGACGTCGAGCGGGGGTGCGCCGGGGACGCGTCCGTGCGCCCACGCGTCGAAGACGAAGGTGTCGTTCGGGCAGGGCGAGTAGGCGATCCGCAGCGGGTCACCGGCGGGCGTCTGCATGGCGTTCTCCCCAGTTCGCGAGTACGGGCCCCAGCGCGCGGAATCCCGCGGTCAGGGCGGCGAGCGCGTCCCCGATCCGCCAGGCGTCGCGGTCGCGCGGGCCCACGGCGTTCGAGACGGCCCGGACCTCCAGGACGGGCAGCCCGTGCGCGGCGGCGGCCTCGGCGACCCCGAACCCCTCCATGGCCTCGGCCCCGGCCAGCGGGTGACGGGAGGTGAGTTCGGCGGCCCGTTCGGCGGTGCCGGTGACGGTGGAGACGGTCAGTACGGGGGCGAGCAGCGCGCCGGTGGCCTCGGCGGCGCGGGCGGCGAGATCGGCGGGCGGCAGGTGCACCGAGTGGCCGAAGCCGAGCTCGGTGACGGTGGCGAAGCCCTCGGGCGTCTGCGCGCCCAGATCGGCGGCGACGACGGCGTCCGCGACGACGAGGGAGCCGGGCGGGGCGGCGGGCGCGAACCCGCCGCCGATGCCCGCGCTGACGACGACGTCGTAGTCCGCCCGTGCCAGGGCGGTGGCCGTCCCGGCCGCGGCGGCCGCCGGTCCCACACCGGCGACGAGCACGTCGACGGCGAGGCCGGGAAGATCGCGGCGGGAGACGGGGTATCCGCCGGGAAGCAGGCGCGGCTCGGGTGCGGGGGTGTCCGGATGAGGGGTCAGACCGGCGACGACGGAGTCGGCCTCCGCCGTCACCGCGGTCACGACGAGCGCGCGCACGGGTTACTTCACGACTTCACGTTGAGCTTGAACGACCAGATGGACGCCGGCTTGCCCTCGTCGTTGAACTGCATGATGGACAGGACCTTGGACGGCGGGGTCTGGCCGCCCTGGCCGCCGGTGCCGAAGATGTCGACGTTCGGGAAGCTCTTGTAGGTGTTGGTGGAGGTGTCGGTGATCGGCTGCCCGTCCAGGAACGCCGACCACTTCTTGCCGTCCTCGACCATCTCCGGCTCGACGCCCATGCGCAGGGTGTCGCCACGGGTGTAGTCGATGTTCTTGGGGTCCGTGGGCTCGGTGATGCACTGCTGGACCTTCTCCAGCGAGGTGAGCTCCGCGGCGTCCCGGCAGTCGGCTCCGGCCTCGGTGGTCACCGAAGTGCTGCCGACCGTCACCGTCGCCAGCGGCGTCGGCTTGTCGCAGGCGGAGAGGACGAGGAGGCCGGCGGATACGGCTCCGAGGGCCGCGACGCTGCGGCGGCCCCTACCCGAGAAAAGCGGTGCGGTCATGAGCCGAAGGCTATCGGGCCGATCTGTCCTGTACACCACGGGGGCACCACGCCCCGCCGACCGGCCCCGGAAGGGCCCGTACGAGACCCCGGACGGGCCCCGCGGCGGTGCGCGCGTCCGGCAGGGTTCCGCCCGCCCCCGGAGGGGCTACGCCACCCGGGGGCGGGCGGAGCCCTGCCGGCGGCGGGTGGGGGAGAGCAGACCGCGGAAGGCCATCACCGTGCCGGCCGCCACGATGGTCGCGGCCACCGACATCCCGAGGACCCCGTTCAGCGGCAGCGCGATCCCGATCGCGCCGCCCACCACCCACGCCATCTGGAGCAGCGTCTCCGAACGGGCGAACGCCGACGTACGGACCGCCTCGGGCACGTCCCGCTGGATCATCGCGTCCAGGGACAGCTTCGCCAGCGCCTGGCAGAAGCCCGCCGTCGCGGCCAGGACGGCCATGAACAGCGCGGAGAAGAACAGCGCCGCCAGGACCGCGACCACCAGCGTCACCGCCAGCACCGCCGCCACGATCGCCTCCGGGGCCCGCGCCCGCAGCCACGCGCCCACCGCCGTGCCGCACGCGTTGCCCAGGCCCGCCGCGACGCCCACGATGCCCAGGGACACCGCCGCGCTCTGCCCCGCCACCGGGTGCTCGCGCAGCAGGAACGCCAGGAAGAAGATCAGGAACCCGGACAGCCCGCGCATCGCGGCGTTCGCGAACAGCCCGCACAGCACCGACGGCCCCACCGTCCGCAGCCCCGGCTTGCGCGAGCGGGCCTCGTGCGTGGAGAGCCGGGCCCGGGTCTCGCCCTTCGCCTCGTCCACCTTGTGGGGGAGCGTGGTCGCGGCGACCGTCCCCGCCACGAAGATCGCGCAGGCGCCGTACAGCGGCCACTCGGGCCCGATCACGTGCAGCAGCGCCGCCACCGGCGCGGCGGCCCCGGTGGCCAGCAGGCCCGCCAGTGTCACCCGTGAGTTCGCCTTGACGAGTGAGAACCCCCGCGGCAGCAGCCGCGGCACCACCGCGCTGCGCACCACGCCGTACGCCTTGGAGGCGACCAGGACGCCGAGCGCCGCCGGATACAGCTCCAGACCCCCCGTCGCGACCGCGCCCGACATCATCAGCGCCAGCAGCGCCCGCGCCAGCATCGAGGCCGCCATCGCCGCCCGCCGCCCGTGCGGCAGCCGGTCCAGCAGCGGGCCGATGACCGGCGCGAGAAGGGTGAACGGCGCCATGGTGATCAGCAGGTACAGGGCCACCCGGCCGCGCGCCTCGTCCGTGGGCACCGAGAAGAACACGGTGGACGCCAGCGCCACCGTGATCATGACATCGCCGGCGCCGTTGACGGCGTGCAGCTCGATCAGCTTGCCCAGGCCCGATTCGCCGGCCCCCTGCGCGTGCGTCGCCCGCCGGATCCCGCGCGCCGTCCCCGTGATCGGCTGGTGCAGGGCGCGCCCCACCGTCCGGCCGGCCCTCCGGACCCGGCCGGAGCCGTCGTCGGACGACCGCACGGGTGCCACCTGGCCATAGTGCCCCACGGCGGGCCCCCGGACTCCTCGCGGCACGGATCCGGCGCCACGGACCGGCCCGCGGACCGGCCCCCGCACCCCGCCGCGGAGCCCCCGGAGCAGGTTCCGGCGTCCGCGAATCGGACTTGCATGTGGGCCCAGGGCTGCAGAGGAGGTAGCGTGCGTAGCGCGCCACCGGCGGTTGCTCTTGGCCGCGCGCCTCTTCGGCATCCCGCAGAATGGATGCAGTAGGTGCGCCCGAGGCCGATCGGGTGCGGACGTCGACGCGGCCCTCTGGTCCGCTCCGCCCGCGCCACGTGACGACAGGACCGACGGGTCGTTCAGGACGACAGTACGGACGGCGCACTCGTGAGACGGCGTAGGAGAGAACGAGACCAGTGAGTGCTGCGACGACGCGAAGCCGTACCCCGCGTACCCCCGACCGCCTGTGCGCCGAGGCAGTGGACCTCGCCCGCGCGGCCGCCGAGGAGGCTGCCGCCCCCGGAGTGGTGGGCGAGCACGTGTCCGTGATCGCGGAGGGCGACCGGGTCGTCACGCACTTCTTCGAGTGCAAGGAGGCGGGCTACCGCGGCTGGCGCTGGGCCGTCACCGTGGCCCGCGCCTCCCGCGCCAAGGTCGTCACCCTCGACGAAACGGTGCTGCTGCCCGGCTCCGACGCCCTCCTGGCCCCCGAGTGGGTGCCCTGGAGCGAGCGGCTGCGCCCCGGCGACATGGGCCCGGGCGACCTGCTGCCCACCGACGCCGAGGACCTGCGGCTGGAGCCCGGCTACTCCGGCGAGGACACCCCGCCGCCGAACTCCGTCGTCTCCGAGGAGATGGCCGAGCTCGTCGAGGCCGAGGACGCCGACGTCACCGACCGGGCCGTCGTACCCGAGCGCGGCTCCATCACCTCCGTCGCCGAGGAGCTCGGCATGCGCCGGGCCCGCGTGCTGTCCCGGTACGGGCTGCACACCGCCGCCGACCGCTGGGACGAGTCGTACGGCGCCAAGACCCCGATGGCGCAGGCGGCGCCCGCCTCCTGCGTCTCCTGCGGCTTCCTGGTGAAGATCGGCGGCTCGCTGGGCCAGGCCTTCGGTGTCTGCGCCAACGAGTTCGGTCCGGCCGACGGCCGGCTGGTCTCCCTCTCGTACGGCTGCGGCGGCCACTCCGAGGCCGCCGTCATGCCCAAGCCGCCGCGCCCGGCCCCGCCGGTGCTCGACTCGATGCACGCCGACGAGTTCCCGCTGCGCCCGGCCGCCGACACCGGTTCGGTGCCCCTGGCGGACGAGCAGGCGGCCGATTTGGGTCACTCGTAGGGACCCTCCCGCCCCGCTGAGGGGCAGTCACGGCACCGGGTATTCCGGTTGTTGCACAGACCCGAACCATGACGGGTCTATGGCCGGATGTGTGCGGCGCGCGACATTCGTGGGGCGGACCGGAACCCGGTCCGCGCGCGGCATCCGCACCCACCCCTCAGCGAGGCATTCATGACCCAGCCCGCCCCGTCGGCCCTGTCGGCCCCGTCCGCCCCGTCCGTCCCGCCCGGCATCACCCATGTGCTCGTGGGCTACAGCCCGGTGATGCTCGCGAAGCTCGACGCGGCCCTGCCCGAGAACAGCGTGCTCGTCGTGGAGGAGCCCGCCGTCGTGGCCGCGCGCGGCATCAACGACCTGGCGCGCACCCACCGTTGCGTGGGCGGGCTGCTCACCGCGCCCAGCCAGGACGAGGAGCACCCGGAGCGGACCGTCGCCGCCGTGCCCCGGCCGCCGCACGTGCGCGCCGTCGTCCCGGTCGTGGAGTACGGCGTCCTGGCCGCCGCCGCCCTCGCCGAGGCCTGGGGCCTGCCCGGCGCCGGCCCGAAGGCCGCCCGCGCCCTGCGGGACAAGGCGCTGCTGCGGGCGACGGTCGCCGGCACCGACCTCGCCCAGCCCGCCTGGGCGCCCGCCCGAAGACACCAGGACGTCGACGCCTTCCGCGCCGCGCACGGCGGCGCCTGCGTCCTCAAGCCCGCGAACCGGCAGGCCAGCCTCGGCGTGCAGGTCCTCGGCGCCGCCGACGACACCGCCGCCGCCTGGGCGCACACCACCACCGCCGACGAGGCCTCCTTGCGCGCCGACTACCCCGACGCCGCCCGTTACCTGGTCGAGCAGCGGCTGTACGGTCCCGAGGTCAGCGTCGAGGCCGTGGTCCACGAGGGGCTGCTGGGCTTCACCAACATCACCGCCAAGACCGTCCAGGACTCCCGCCACCCCGTCGAGACGGGCCACACGCTGCCGGCCGGGCTGCCGGAGCCGCTGGCCGCCGCGCTGCGCGAGGCGGTGGCGGTGCTGGTCGCGGCCACCGGCTTCCGCTCGGGCGTGCTGCACTCGGAGTGGATCCTCCACGAGGGCCGCCCCCATCTGGTCGAATGCGCCGGCCGGCTGCCCGGCGGCGGGATCACCGCCCTGATCGACCTCGCGTACGACACGGACATCCTCGCGGCGCTGCTGGCCGTCCTGGACGGCGGCGGCACGGGCCAGGGGCCGGGCGGGGGCCGGGGGTCGGGCGCGGGGGCCGGCGTGCCGCTGCCGCCGCTGACCGCCGTCCGGGGCGCGGCCGTACGGTTCCTGCGCGCGGCCGCCGGGCAGGTCGCCGACGTCCGCGGGGCCGAACCCGCACGGCTGGCGCCCGGTGTCCACGAGCTGCACCTGGCCGTCGCGCCCGGCCACACCGTGCACACCGTCACCAGCTCCTGGCAGCGCGCCGGTTACGTCATCGCCACCGGCGCGGACGCCGCCGGGGCCGCCCGCAACGCCGAGGCCGCCGCCGCCCTGGTCACCATCGAGACCACGCCCGCACCCGGTGGTGGCCGGTGAAGCGGATCGCACTCTCCGACTACGTCCCGGCCACCCGCGCGGGGCGCACCTTCGCGCTGATCTCCTTGATCAACGCCGTCGGCACCGGGCTCTTCCTGGCCGGCTCCACCGTCTTCTTCATCCGTTCGGCCGGGCTGTCCGCCCCGCAGATCGGCACCGGTCTGGCCGTCTCCGGCTTCGCCGGCTTCCTCGCCACCGTCCCCGTCGGCGCGCTCAGCGACCGGATCGGCGCCCGGCGGACCCTGATCGCCCTTCAGGTCTGGCGGGCCGGCGGGTTCCTCGCGCTGACCCTCGTGCACGGGCCCGTCGGGTTCACCGTCGTGGCCTCCTGCCTCGCCGCGGCCGAGGGTGCCACCATGCCCATCACCCAGGCGGTGGCCTCCGACACCACCGAGGAATCCGACCGCACCCGCACCATGGCCATCATCCGCACCGTGCGCAACGTCGGCTTCTCCGTCGGCGCCCTGCTGGCCGCGCCCCTTCTCGCCTCCGGCAGCACCGCCGCCCTGCGTGCCCTGGTCTGCGGCACCGCGGCCGCGTTCCTCGCGTCGGCGGCCATGCTCGGCCGGCTGCGCCTCGTACGCACCGGCGCCGTCGCGCGCAAGGTGGGCCCGCTGACCGCGATCAGGGGCTTCCGCGACGGCCGCTACCTGGCCCTGGCCGCGCTCAACGGCGTGCTCAACCTGCACACCACGATCCTGGCGGTCGGGCTGCCGCTGTGGGCCGTGCAGGCCACCGGGGTCTCCGCCGGGTTCGTGCCGGTGCTGGTCCTGGTCAACACCGTGCTGTCGATCGCCTTGCAGGTGCCGGTCTCCAAGGGCGCGGAACGGCCGGGCGGCGCGGTCCGGGCCCTGCGGCTGGGCGGCCTCGCGCTGGCCGTGTGCTGCGCCGGCCTGGCGGCGGCCGACGGCAGGCCGCCCTGGGCCGCCGGGGCGCTGCTGGCGGCGGCCTGCGTGGCCCTGACGTTCGGTGAGATGTGGCAGGCCGTCGGCGGCTGGGACCTCTCCTACGACTTCGCGCCCGAGGACCGCCGGGGCGTCTACCTGTCGGTGTTCAGCCTCGGCAACACCGGTCAGCGCATCGTCGGCCCCGCCCTGGTGACCGGCGTGGTCATCGCCGCCGGCCCGGCCGGCTGGGCCGCGCTCGGCCTGGTCTTCTGCCTGGCCACCGCCCTGGCCGGCCCGGTCACGCGGGCGCTGGAACGGCAGCGGGAGGCGGCCGCCGGGGCCCCGCCCGCCGCGTACGCACACCACTGATCGTCACCGAGAAGCGATCGTCACCGAGAACCGAGCGTCATCGAGAACCGAGCGTCATCGAGAACCGAGCGAGAGGACAGGCGTGGTGAAAGATCTTCTGGTCGTCGGCGTCGGCACGATGGGCCGCCCGTACGTCGACGCCGCGAAGCGGCTGGGAGTCCGGGTCCGCGCGGTCGAGTCCGAGGCCCTCCTCGGCACCCGCCGCCCCGAGGACGCCGACGTCGCGTACTACGCCGTCCCCGACGCCCTGGACGAGTCCTGGCAGGACGGCGTCACCCGGGCGGTCGCCGAGCACACCCCCGACGGCGTCCTCGCCTTCGCGGAGGCCCACGTCCTGGCCGGAGCCCTCGCCCAGGACCGCCTGGGGCTGCCGGGCCCGTCCCTGCACGCCGCCGTCATCTCCCGCAACAAGGCGCTCCAGCGCACGGGTTTCGGTGCGTACGGCGTGCCGCAGCCCGCGTTCCTGCTCGCGCCCCGGCTCGGGGCGGCCCGGGAGTGGATGGCCGAGCGGCTCCCGGTGGTGGTCAAGCCGCTCTCGCTGGGCGGCAGCGAGGGCGTCGAACTCGTCAGCACCCCCGCACAGGCCGAGGAGATCGCCGTACGCCGGGGCGGGGAGGGCAAGATCCTGGTCGAGGAGGCGGTCCAGGGCCCCGAGTACAGCTGGGAGGCCCTGGTCCACGAGGGCCGGGTGCTGTTCGAGAACGTGACGGAGAAGGAGACCACCGCCCCGCCGTACTTCGTGGAGCTCTCCCACCGCTGCGGCTACCGCTTCGAGGACCCGGCGCTCGCGGCGCGGGTCGACGCGCTGACGGAGGGTGTCCTGCGCGGCCTGGGGATGCGGACCGGGCTGGTCCACCTGGAGTTCCGGGTGGGCGTGGACGGCCCGGTCCTGATGGAGGTCGCCGTGCGCACCCCGGGCGACTTCCTGGCCGAGGCGGTCGGCCTGACGTACGGCTTCGACCTGCACGAGGCCGTGGTCCGGCTCGCCCTCGGGCTGCCGCTGGGGGATCTGGTGCGCACCGAGCCCGTCGCGTACGCGGCGACGTACTTCCCGACCTGTGCGCCGGGCACCGTCACCGCGGTCGACGGGGCCGAGGAGGTCGCCGCCCACCCGGCGGTCGTCCGCGTCGCGCTGCGCAAGGGGCCGGGGGACACGGTGGGCCGGCTGACGTCGTCCTCCCAGCGGCTGGGGCACGTCCTGGTGCGGGCGGACTCGGTGGCGGAGCGGGAGGACGCGCTGAAGTTCGTGGCGGAACGGCTGCGGATCTCCGTACGGAGCTGACGGACGGCGCGCACGGCGGCGGCGCCCGGGCGTCCGGCGGGGGCGGCGCTTTCCGGTGCGTTCGGAGGAACCTGTGCCGGAAACGCCGGGCCGGTCCTGTGAACCGGTCTTGCCAAAGTGACGTGTTGACCCCAGAGTCCACTCCCGGGACCACACAAGGAGACTTCGCATGGCCGACAGCACGCCCCGCCGTACCGTCCTCGCCGCCTCCGCCGCCGCACTCGCCGGCACGGCCCTGGCCGGATGCGGCGGTCAGGGCGGGGACCAGGGAAGCAACACCGTCCCCGGTACCGACGCCCCCAAGACCGGCGCTCCGGAGGCCGCGGCCTCCGGCGGCGCGCCGGCGCCGGGCGGCAAGGCGCTCGCCCAGACCGCCGACATCCCGGTGGGCGGCGGAAAGATCTTCAAGGACCAGAAGATCGTCGTCACCCAGCCCAAGGCCGGCGAGTTCAAGGCCTTCTCCGCCGTCTGCACCCACCAGGGCTGCGCCGTGACCTCCGTGACGGACGGGAAGATCGTCTGCCCCTGCCACCAGAGCCTGTTCAAGGTCGCCGACGGCTCCGTCGACAGCGGCCCCGCCACCCGTCCGCTGGCCGCCCAGAAGATCAAGGTCGAGGGAGACAAGATCACCCTGGCCTGAGCCGCCACCGGCGGCACGCCCCCGCACCCGTGGGCGCCGCCGCCAGGCCTGGTCGGCCCGGCGCCGCCGCTAGGACCGGTCGGCCCCGCGCCGCCCCAGGAGCCGCTTGCCGCCCAGCACCAGTACCGCCGCCCCCGCCAGCACCAGTGCCCCCAGCGTGATGTTCCCGCCCTTCCCGGCGGGCGCCGACGGGGCCGCGCCGGGGGCGGCGGGCTGCCCGCCCGGCGTGCCCGGCGTGCCCGACGCGCCGGGCGCGGCGGCGGCGCGCACCGGGATCGCCACGACCTGGCTCTTCGCGCCCTCGGCGCCGAACATCAGCGTCGAGCCGTCCGCCGAGTACGTCACCGACTCCGCCTGCCCCTGCCACGGCGCGTCCACCCGCTCGCCCTCGCCCTCGGGCCGGCCGTCCTTCCAGGGGTACGTCCGCGCCAGCAGGTAGCCGCGCAGCGTCAGCCGGGTGCCGTCCGGCGAGAACGCCCCGTCCGTCACCCACGGCACGTCGGCGACCCGCCGGAACACGTTCGAGGCCCCGCCGGCCGCCAGCTTCTCCGGGCCCTCGTACAGCCCGCCCTTCTCCTTGTCCTTGCTCGCGATGTACACGCGCCCGGTCACCGGATGCACCATCAGCGACTCGGCGTCGCGCGGGCCGTCGGCGTACCGCACCGTGAACTGGGTCGCCTTCACGGTCTGGTCGCCGAGCCGTTCGGGTTCGGGGAAGCGGTAGATCCAGACGTGCTCCCAGGTGCCGCCCCGGTTGTCACCGATGTCGCCGAGGTACAGCTGGCCGTCGGGGCCGAGCGAGACCGCCTCGACGTCGCGCGGGGTGCCGATGCCGGTCAGGGTCACGCGGGCGACCGTCCGGCCGGTGGCCGCGTCCACGCCGTAGACGTACGGGCCGTCGTCGCTGTCGTTGTGCGTCCAGTACACGCCCGGGTGGACCTTACTGGCCGTCAGGCCGCTGGATTCCGTGATGCGGGGGTCCGCGATCGTGAACGACGACGGCGCCCCGGCCGACGCGCCCTCGGCCGCGACGGCGGCCGGGGATCCGGCGAGCACCAGGGCGCCCACGGCGCCGAGGACGGCGGCGGACGCGGCGGACCGGAGGGACACGACGGGCGGAACAGGCGGCAACGGGCGCATGCCCCAAGCGTGCCAGGCCGCCCCGCCATGATCGGCGTGTCCGGCATCACAGCAGCGTGCCGCGCCGGATCCGCGATGATGACCGGATGCGTTTCATGTTCGTCGGCGACTCCATGACCATCGGACGCGCCGGCGACTACACCTGGCGCTACCGGATGTGGCAGCACCTCAACGCGACCTTCGGCGGCCCGTACAAGATCGTCGGCCCGCGCTGCGAGGTCTACGACACCTTCGCCGACGCACCGGTCAGCCACGACTACGCCGACCCCGCCTTCCCCGACGGCGCCCGCCGCCACCTGGCCGGCTGGGGCGAGGGCTGGCAGCACATGGCCCCGCTCATCGGCCCGGCCGCCGCCGCCCACAAGGCCGACGTGCTCCTGGTCTCGCTCGGCCTGATCGACCTCGGCTTCTACACCGACGCCGACCAGACCGCGGCCAACGTCCACCGCTTCGTGGCGGCCGCGCGCGAGGCCCGCCCGGCCGTACGGATGGTCCTGCTTCCGGTCATCCCCAACAGCCGCGCCGAGGACGACGCCCCCTTCGCGGCCGAGGTCGCCCGCTTCAACGAACTGCTGGCGAAGGCGGTCGCCGACCTCTCGACGGACGCCTCCCCGCTCCTCCTGGCGGCCCGCCCCGAGGGCTACGACATCCACCGCGACACCTACGACGGCACCCACCCCAACGCCTCGGGCGAACACCGCCTGGCCGCCGAATTCGCCGCGGCCCTCCACCAGGCCTGGGACCTGGGCGGCCCGTACACCGGGCACTGACCTCCCCCGCTCCCCGCCTCCGTGTCCGGGGCGCCGGGCCTGTCGTTGTCCTCCTCGTGAGCAGCGACGACGTACGGGCCCTGGACCAGATGTTCGAGTGGCTCGAGGCCGCCCCCGAAGGGCACAAGAGCGAGGTCGTCGGTGGGGTCGTCTACGCGGTCGCGCAGCGGGACACGCACTGGGAGATCACCCGGAGGATCGTCCGCGCGCTGGAGGACCGGTTCGGGATGGACGTGAAGGTGACGTCGGACGTGCGCATCGATTTCCCCGGCCACCGCAACGCCTTCTGCCCCGACGTCGCCAAGATCCGCGACGACGCCGTGCAGGATGCCAAGGGGCACTGGGACTACGCGGACGTGGAGTTCATCGCCGAGGTGATCTCCAAGGGCACCGGGATGAACGACTACGGCCCGAAGAAGACCGCGTACGCCACCGCCGGAGTGCCCGTCTACCTCATCGTCGACCCCTACACCGGCAAGTGCGTCGTCCACACCCTCCCCGAGGACGGCGAGTACACGCAGGACGTGCGGGTCGCCTTCGGCGCGGACATCGACCTGACCAAGACCCCGCTGGACCTCACGCTCGCTACGGACGGCTTCCCGAGGGACTGAAACGCCCGCTTCGCGCGGGGCACTTGCTTCGAGCGCACTCGAAGCAGAAGGCTTGTGCGTCATGAAGTACACGCAGCTCGGACGCACCGGACTCAAGGTCAGCCGACTCGTTCTCGGCACGATGAACTTCGGTCCGCAGACAGACGAACCCACCAGCCACTCGATCATGGACGCCGCGCTCGGCGCGGGGCTGAACTTCTTCGACACCGCCAACGTCTACGGCTGGGGTGACGACAAGGGCCGGACCGAGGAGATCATCGGGTCCTGGTTCGCCCAGGGGGGCGGCCGGCGGGACAAGACCGTGCTGGCCACCAAGGTGTACGCGAACATGGCCGGCGACGGGCAGGACCCGTGGCCCAACCACGACCGGCTCTCCGCGCTCAACATCCGCCGGGCGGTCGAGGCGAGCCTCACGCGGCTCCGGACCGACCACATCGACCTCTACCAGTTCCACCACGTCGACCGGAACACCCCCTTCGAGGAGATCTGGCAGGCCGTCGACGTACTGATCCAGCAGGGCAAGGTGCTCTACGCCGGGTCGTCGAACTTCCCCGGCTACAAGATCGCCCAGGCCAACGAGACGGCCGCCCGGCGCGGCTCGGTCGGCCTGGTCAGCGAGCAGTGCCTGTACAACCTCGCCGAGCGGCGCGCGGAGATGGAGGTCATCCCGGCCGCGCGGGAGTACGGGCTGGGCGTCATCCCCTGGTCCCCGCTGCACGGCGGGCTGCTCGGCGGCGTCATCAAGAAGGAGACCGAGGGCGGCCGCCGCGCGTCGGGCCGGTCGGCGGACGCGCTCGCCAACACCTCCGTACGCGCGCAGGTGCAGGCGTACGAGGACCTGCTCGACAAGCACGGCCTGGCACCCGGCGAGACCGCGCTGGCCTGGCTGCTGACACGGCCCGGGGTCACCGGCCCGATCGTCGGCCCGCGGACGCCGGAGCAGCTGCACAGCGCGCTGCGGGCGCTGGAGCTGGAGCTGAGCGACGAGGTGCTGACGAGCCTGGAGGAGATCTTCCCGGGGCCGGGGGCGTCGCCGGAGGCGTTCGCCTGGTAGGCCCGGGCCCAGGCCCAGGTCCAGACCCGGTCGCTACTTGAGGGCGGAGGCCGCGGCCACGACGACGAACATCAGCACGAGTACGCCCGCCATCACGCGGTTTCTGGTCTTGGGATCCACCCGTCGAGCCTAACGCGGCCGGGCCCGGCCCCCGTGCGCGGGGGCCGGGCCCGTGGCGTACGTCACGGCCGCTCCGGGCCGGTCAGCGGCCAGGCGCCCACGACCTCGTACCGGGGCTGCTCGCCGGGGACGCCGCTGGTGGGCAGGTGGCTGCGGACCAGGCTCAGCTCGGCGACCTCCCAGGGCGTGCCCTCGAAGGACGCGAGCGCCTCCAGGTACGGGCGCAGGTCGGCGCCGCCGCCCGCCTCGCGGGCCCGGGCCAGGGTCAGGTGGGGTGCGTACCGCCGGTGCTGCTCCATCGGCACCCCGGCCCGGCGGGCGGCGGCGTCGGCCCGCTCGGCGAGCATCCGCAGCGCGTCGAGGTCCCCGGCGGCGCCGGTCCACAGGGACCGGTGGCCGAAGTGGCCGACGCCGTGGAGGCGCAGCGGGAAGGGGGCGGTGCGGTGCGCGGCACGCTCCAGGCGGGTGTGGAGCTCGGGGAGCACCTCGTCGCGGACCTCGCCCATGAAGGCGAGGGTGAAATGCCAGCCCGGGCGGGAGGTCCAGCGGAGGGCTTCGGCGGCCGGCAGGCCGGGTGCGGCGAGCGCGAGGCGGAGTTCCTCCATGGCTGCCGTGGACGGCAGCACAGCGGCAAACAGTCTCATGGGGCGACCCTAGGGTGCGGCGACGGCGGGCGGGGCCCGGTCGCGGGCCCCGGCCCGGCGGATCCCGGCCCCGCGGCCCGGACGCCGGCGGGGCCGGACGGCCCGCGCGGCGGCCGGGCGCACCCCGGGAACGGGGGTCAGGCGACCGCCGTCAGCTCGCCGGGGCGGGCCGGGACGTGGCGGTGGACCACCCGGACGCCGTGCCGGTCCAGGCGGAGGCTGAAATTGCCCACGCGGGCCAGGACCAGGGCGATCGCGGCCGCCGCGGCCAGGGAGACCGCGCCGCCCGCCGCCATGCCGACGCGGGCGCCGTAGGTGTCGGTCACCCAGCCCACCAGGGGCGCGCCCAGCGGCGTACCGCCGGTGAAGACCATCATGAACAGGGCCATCACCCGGCCCCGCATCTCGGGGTCGGTGGCCATCTGCACGCTGGAGTTCGCCACGACGTTGACCGTCAGGCCGAACATGCCGATCGGCACCAGCAGCGCCGCGAACAGCCAGAAGCCGGGCGCGAAGGCTGTCGCCAGCTCCAGCGCTCCGAACAGCACGGCCGCCGCGACCAGCAGCCGCAGCCGCGCGTGGCCGCGCCGGGCGGCCAGCAGCGCGCCCGCCAGGGAGCCCACCGCGATCAGCGTGTTGAACAGGCCGTACGTTCCCGCGTCCGCGTGGAAGACGTCGTCCGTGAACGCCGTCAGCCAGATCGGGAAGTTGAAGCCGAACGTTCCGATGAAGCCCACCAGCACGATCGGCCAGATCAGCTCCGGGCGCCCGGACACGTACCGCAGGCCCTCCCGCAGCTGGCCCTTGGCGCGCGGCGCCTTGGCGACCGGGTGCAGTTCGTGCGCGCGCATCAGCAGCAGGCCGGTGACGGGCGCGACGAAGGACAGGCCGTTGAGCAGGAAGGCCCAGCCCGAGCCGACCGCCGTGATCAGCAGGCCGGCCACCGCCGGTCCGACCAGCCGCGCGGACTGGAAGTTCGCCGAGTTCAGGCTGACCGCGTTCGCCAGCTGCGCCGGTCCGACCATCTCGGTCACGAACGACTGCCGTGCCGGGTTGTCGACGACCGTCACCATGCCGAGGAGGAAGGCGGTCAGGTACACGTGCCAGACCTGGACGTGGCCCGTCAGGGTCAGGACGGCCAGGGCGACACCGGTCAGGCCCATCGCCGTCTGGGTGGCGATCAGCAGCGGCCGCTTGCGCAGCCGGTCGGCCAGGACGCCTCCGTAGAGGCCGAAGAGCAGCATCGGCAGGAACTGCAGGGCGATCGTGATGCCGACGGCGGAGGCGGAGCCGGTCAGCGACAGGACCAGCCAGTCCTGTGCGATGCGCTGCATCCAGGTGCCGGTGTTCGAGACGAGCTGTCCCATCGCGAAGAGCCGGTAGTTGCGGATCCTCAGCGAGCTGAACGTCGACTTCCTGGGCTTGGCAGGTGTGGCGGGTGAAGCGGGTCTTGCAGGTGAAGCAGGTGAAGCGGTTGATGCCGGCGCATCAGGCGATGCGGTGGCACCGGATGATGAAGTAGCAGGGGTGGATATCTGGCCGGGTGCGGAGTCTGCTCCGTTTCCCGTACTCAAGGGCTTTCGCCTCCTCGCGTCGTACGTCCTACAGGTGCGCGAGCTTCTCCAGGACGGGTGCGGCCTCGCGCAGCTTGGCCCACTCGTCCTCGTCGAGCTCCTCCGCGAGCCGGGCCAGGAAGGCGTTGCGCTTGCGACGGCTCTCCTCGAGCATCGCCTCGGCCTCCTCCGTCTGGCTGACCACCTTCTGGCGGCGGTCGTCCGGATGCGGTTCCAGCTTGACCAGTCCCTTGGCCTCCAGCAACGCGACGATGCGCGTCATCGACGGCGGCTGGACGTGCTCGCGCCGGGCCAGCTCACCGGGGGTGGCGCGGCCGCAGCGGGCCAGGGTGCCCAGGACCGACATCTCGGTCGGGCTCAGCGATTCGTCGACGCGCTGGTGCTTCAGGCGCCGGCCCAGCCGCATGATGGCCGAGCGGAGATCGTTCACGGCGGCCGCGTCGTCGCCATGGGAAAGGTCACGCATGTTCCTTAGATTAACTCATTACTCTGTCTAAGGAAAACCGGGTTTCGGAGGGGTATGCACCAGGTCACTCGTACGGGTGAGCCGCGGCCCGAAAGCGACCCGCGTACGCACCTCCAGCCCCGACTCTTTCGGCATGGGGACACATGTGCTGAGCATGCGCATAGACGGGGAGCTCCTGGAGCGGCTCCGGACTCATGCCGCCAAACGCGGAATGAGCGTCCAGGACTATGTGGTCCGGACGCTCATTCGCGACGACTTCGACGAGCGCTTCAAGGCGGCCGTCGACGAGACGGAGAAGTTCTACGGCCTGACGTAGGCCGTGCGGGTGAAGGAGCCGCTACGTGAGGCCGAGGGCCGGCATCGCGTAGTAGAAGACGAACACCGCCGACACCACGTACATGGCCACCGGGACCTCGCGGCCCCGGCCGGTCGCGGCGCGCAGCGCGCAGAAGCTGATGAAGCCGATGCCGATGCCGTTGGTGATCGAGTAGGTGAAGGGCATCATCACCATGGCCAGGAAGGCCGGGACGGCGATGGTGAAGTCGCTCCAGTCGATGTCCTTCACCGAGCCCGCCAGGATCAGGAAGCCGACCGCGACCAGCGCCGGCGTCGCCGCCTGGGAGGGGACCATGGTGGCCAGCGGCGTCAGGAAGAGCGCCACGGCGAAGAGGCCGCCGGTGACGACGTTCGCGAGGCCGGTACGGGCGCCCTCGCCGACGCCGGCGGTGGACTCCACGAAGCAGGTGGTGGCCGAGGACGAGGTCGCGCCGCCGGAGGCGACGGCCAGGCCGTCGATCAGCAGCACCTTGTTGATGCCGGGGAAGTTGCCGTCCTCGTCCATCAGCTTGGCCTCGTCGCCGACGCCGAGGATGGTGCCCATCGCGTCGAAGAAGCAGGACAGCAGCACGGTGAAGACGAAGAGGCAGCCGGTGAGCAGGCCGACCTTCTCGAAGCCGCCGAAGAGGCTGACCTGACCGACGAGCCCGAAGTCGGGCGCGGCCACCGGGTTGCCCGGCCACTCGGGCACGGTCAGGCCCCAGGCCTGGCCCGGCAGGTCCGCCAGCAGCTGGACGGCGACGGCGACGCCCGTCATGGCGACGATCGAGATCAGGATCGCGCCCGGGGTCTTGCGGATCAGCAGGGCGAGGGTGAGCAGCACGCCGAGGACGAAGATCAGGACGGGCCAGCCGTCCAGGTGGCCGGTGCCGCCGAGCTGGAGCGGCACGGTGGTGTGCGCGGCGTCCGGGATGCGCGAGACGAAGCCCGCGTCCACCAGGCCGATCAGCATGATGAACAGGCCGATGCCGATCGCGATGCCCTTGCGCAGACCCAGCGGTACGGCGTTCATGACCCGCTCGCGCAGGCCCGTGGCGACCAGCAGCATCACCACGAAACCGGCCAGGACCACCATGCCCATCGCGTCCGCCCAGCTCATGCGCGGGGCGAGCTGGAGGGCGACGACGGTGTTCACGCCGAGGCCGGCCGCGAGGGCGATCGGGACGTTGCCGATGACCCCCATGAGGAGCGTGGTGAACGCGGCGGTCAGCACGGTGGCGGTGACCAGCTGGCCGCCGTCGAGCTGGTGGCCGTACATGTCCTTCGCGCTGCCGAGGATGATCGGGTTCAGCACGATGATGTAGGCCATCGCGAAGAAGGTGGCGAAACCGCCTCGGACCTCGCGGGCCAGGGTCGAGCCGCGCTCCGAGATCTTGAAGTAACGGTCCAGCACGGAAGGGCCCTGGGGGGAAGGTTCCGGGGTGGTGGCCGTGGGCGCGGGGGCCGAGGTGCTCATTCGGTCCTCAAAAAGTGGTTCGTTTAGTGGGTTCGTACGAGCGAAACCCGTCAGAGGCAAACCGTTTCAGTATGAACACATGAACGAAGTGACGTCCATCTCCGCGCGTAGATGGCAAATCCGGCCGCCTAGACTGGGCGTCATGGCGAAATGGACCCCCACGCACGAGGCGCCCGAGCCCCTGGAGGGGCCCGTCGTCGCCACCATCACCGGCGGCACGATCCTCTGGTTCGCCATGTTCCTCGTCCAGCTCCCCTTCTACGGCTGGTTCGCCGACCGCGACCTGCTGTGGTGGGTGTGGACCTGCGCCGCCGGCGGCGCGCTCGGCCTCATCGGCATCTGGTACGTCCGCTCGCGCGAAGCCGCGCTCAAGCGGCACGCGGCGGAGCGGGAGGCGGCCGGCGGCGAGGGAGACGGCGACGGCGCCCAGGGCCACCTCGGCTAGGACCGGTCCGGCGCAGGCGCCGTGCGAGGCCCCACCCCGGGCGCTACCCGGGGACGATTCCTCTCATCCTGAAGTCGGATCTTCCGACCGCTCGGCGGGTGAACCGTTCGAACGCCGCTTACCGTCGGAAGCATGACGCAGCGGGCGAAGATCGACCACGATGGACCCGAGCGGCGCGACCCCGGCTCGTCCGGCGCCCCGTCCGGCGGCCCGGCCATCGACGCGGGCGCCGAGCTCGACCCCGTACACCCCGTCAAACCGCCCGCGCCCCGGTTCAAGCCCGGCGGCCTGACCACCGCCGAGGTCGCCGAACGCGTCGCGCGCGGCGCCGTCAACGACGTCCCCGTCCGCAGCAGCCGCTCCACCGCCGACATCATCCGGGGCAACGTCTTCACCCGCTTCAACGCCATCATCGGCGTCCTCTGGGTGATCATGCTGATCGTCGCGCCGATCCAGGACAGCCTCTTCGGCTTCGTGATCGTCGCCAACACCGGCATCGGCATCATCCAGGAACTGCGCGCCAAGAAGACCCTCGACGGCCTGGCCGTCATCGGCGAGGCCAAACCCAGCGTGCGCCGCGACGGCCGCACCGCCGAGATCTCCACCTCCGAGATCGTCCTCGACGACGTCATCGAACTCGGACCCGGCGACAAGGTCGTCGTCGACGGGGTCGTCGGCGAGGCCGACGGCCTGGAGATCGACGAGTCCCTGCTCACCGGCGAGGCCGACCCGGTCCTGAAGAAGCCCGGCGACCAGGTCATGTCCGGCTCCTTCGTGGTCGCCGGCGGCGGCGCGTTCACCGCCACCAAGGTCGGCCGCGAGGCCTACGCCGCCCAGCTCGCCGAAGAGGCCTCCCGCTTCACCCTCGTCCACTCCGAGCTGCGCTCCGGCATCTCCACCATCCTCAAGTACGTCACCTGGATGATGATCCCGACCTCGATCGGCCTGATCATCAGCCAGCTGGTCGTCAAGGAGAACAACCTCAAGGACTCCATCGCCCGCACCGTCGGCGGCATCGTCCCGATGATCCCCGAGGGCCTGGTCCTGCTCACCTCCGTCGCCTTCGCCATCGGCGTCGTCCGCCTCGGCCGCCAGCAGTGCCTGGTCCAGGAGCTGCCCGCCATCGAGGGCCTGGCCCGCGTCGACGTCGTCTGCCTGGACAAGACCGGCACCCTCACCGAGGGCGGCATGGACGTCACCGAGCTCCGCCCGCTCGGCGGCGCGGACCCGGCGCACGTGCGGAAGGTGCTCGGCGCGCTCGGCGAGTCCGACCCGCGCCCCAACGCCAGCCTCCAGGCGATCATCGACGCCTACCCGGACAGCGAGGAGTGGCGCTGCACCGAGTCGCTGCCCTTCTCCTCCGCCCGCAAGTACAGCGGCGCCAGCTTCAGCGAGGGCGACGGCGAGAACTCCACCTGGCTGCTGGGCGCCCCCGACGTGCTGCTGCCCTCCGGCGACCCCGCCCTGGAGGAGATCGACTCCCTCAACGAGCAGGGCCTGCGCGTGCTGCTGCTGGCCCGCTCCACCCGCGAGCTGGACGACCCCGAGGTCGCCGGCGGTGTACGGCCCACCGCCCTGGTGGTCCTGGAACAGCGGCTGCGGCCCGACGCCGCCGACACCCTGCGCTACTTCGACGAGCAGAAGGTCCACGCGAAGGTCATCTCCGGCGACAACGCCGTCTCCGTCTCGGCGGTGGCCGGCAAGCTCGGCCTGCCGGGCGCGCAGAACACCGTCGACGCCCGCCGGCTGCCCTCCGACCAGCAGGAGATGGCCGAGGAGCTGGCCCGCAACAGCGTCTTCGGCCGGGTCACCCCGCAGCAGAAGCGGGACATGGTCGGCGCCCTGCAGTCCCGGGGGCACACGGTCGCGATGACCGGCGACGGCGTCAACGACGTCCTCGCGCTCAAGGACGCCGACATCGGCGTGTCGATGGGCTCGGGCTCGGAGGCGACCCGCGCCGTCGCGCAGATCGTCCTCCTCAACAACAGCTTCGCGACCCTGCCCTCGGTGGTCGCCGAGGGCCGCCGGGTCATCGGCAACATCACCCGCGTCGCCACGCTCTTCCTCACCAAGACGGTCTACTCCGTCCTCCTGGCCATCCTGGTGGTCTGCTCGCAGGTCGAGTACCCCTTCCTGCCGCGCCACCTGACGCTGCTGTCCACGCTCACCATCGGCGTCCCCGCCTTCTTCCTGGCGCTGGCCCCCAACAAGGAGCGCGCCAAGCCGCACTTCGTCAAACGGGTGATGCGGTACGCGATCCCGGGCGGCGCGATCGCGGCGGTGGCCACCTTCGTCACGTACCTGGTGGCACGCGCCCACTACACGGGGCCGGAAGCGCTGGAGGCCGAGACCAGCGCGGCGACGCTGACGCTGTTCCTGACGTCGATGTGGGTGCTGGCGATCATCGCCCGGCCGTACACGTGGTGGCGCGTGGGGCTCGTCGGCACGATGGGGCTCTGCTTCCTGATCGTCCTGGTGGTGCCGTGGCTGCAGGAGTTCTTCGAGCTCAAGCTGGTGGGGACGACCATGCCGTGGACGGCCGTCGGCATCGCGGCGGCGGCCGCGGTCCTGATCGAGTTCACCTTCCGCTGGGTCGACCGCAGGTTCCCGGCGTAGGCGGCCGGGCCCGCCATGCCCAGGGAACGGGGCCGGGACCGGGGGGCGGCGACGGCGGTCCTCGCCCTGCTGTCCTTCGCGATGCTGGTCGTCTCGCTCGACCAGTACATCGTCGTGGTGGCGCTCCCCGACATCGCCCGGGACCTCGGCTACTCCGCGCAGACGCTCCAGGCCGTCATCAGCGCCTACGCCGTGACCTCGGCCGGGTTCCTCCTCTTCGGCGGGCGCGCCGCCGACCTGCTCGGCCGGCGGCGCGTGCTGGCCACCGGCCTCGCGCTGTACGCCGCGGCGGCGCTCGCGGGCGGCCTCGCGACCGCGCCCGGGACGCTGCTCGCCGCCCGCGCGGTGCAGGGGCTCGGCGGCGCCCTCGTCTTCCCCACCACCCTCGCGTTGATCAACACCACCTTCGCCGAGGGCCGGGCGCGCAACCGAGCCCTGGGGATCTGGGGCGGCGCGGGAGCCGCGGGCCTGGTGACCGGAGTGCTGCTCGGCGGCCTGCTCACGCAGGCCTTCGGCTGGGAAGCGGTGTTCCTGGTGAACGTCGCCCTGGCCGGACCCGCGCTGCTGCTCACCTTCGTGGTGATCCCTCCGGACGGCCCGCGCGAACGGGGCCGCACCTTCGACCTGCCCGGCGCGCTCAGCGTCACCGCGGGCGTCACCCTGATCGTGTTCGCCCTGGTCCAGGGCCCGGCGCTGGGCTGGCTCTCGCCCGGCTTCCTCACCGCCGTGCTGGCGGGCGCTCTGCTGCTCGCGGCCTTCGCCGTCATCGAGCGGCGCAGCCCGGACCCGCTGGTGCCGCCGCGGCTGCTCGCCAACCCGAACCTGGTCACCGGCGTCGTCATCGCGTTCATGTTCATGGCGACGTTCGGCTCGGTGCTGTACTTCCTGTCCCTCTACTTCCAGGACGTCCTCGGCTACGACGCCCTGCGGACCGGCGCCGCCTTCCTCCTGCCCACGGCGGTGGTGGTCGCCGGCTCCACGGCGGCGGGCCGCCTGGTGACGCGCTTCGGCCTGCGGACCACCCTGAGCGCCGCGCTGGCCGCCGGCGCGCTCGGCGCCGTCGCCCTCGGCCTCGCCATCGGCCCGGACGGCTCGTACGCGGAGCTGATCCCCGGCCTGGTGGTGCTGAGCGCCGGCGACGGCATCGTCTTCACCGCCATGTTCATCACCGCTGCCACCGGCGTCCCCGACCGGGACCAGGGCACCGCCTCGGGCATCGCCTCCACCGGCTCGGGCGTGGGCGCGGCGGTCGGCCTCGCCGTCCTCGTCCTGATCGCGACGGCCGGCCTCGACGGCCTCTCCGGCGAGCAGTTGCGCACGGCCACCGCCGACGGCATCAGCCGGGCCCTGTTCGTGGTGGCGGCCGGCATCGCCCTCACCCTGGCGGCGGCCTACCCCCGCTGCCCGGCCCCGCCGACCCCGACCCCTACGCCGACCCCGGTCCCGTACCAGACCCGCCGCTGCTGACGGGGCCTGCTCCGACGGCACGGCCTACGGGCGCAGGCGCTCGCCGTGCAGGACCGCGTGACCGGCGGAGAACAGGCACCGGACTACGCCCTGGGCATCGACTCGGCCATGAAGTTGGCGGACAGGCCCACGGCGATCTCACGGCACACGCGCTCTCTCTTCCTCCGTACGCCCGAACTGCCGTGATCGCAAACGGTGGACGCACCCCGCCCGCCCGACGGGCTTCGGGCGGGCGGGGTGTCGGCTGCTAGTCGAACCAGCGGTCGCGGGCCAGTTCCGTGGTGCGGGAGGGGTCCTCCAGGAGGGCGGCCACCTCGAAGCGGCGCGGCCACTGGCCCGCCGACCAGGCCAGGCCCGCCGCCACGCCCTCCAGCGTGGCCGCGTGCAGGGTGCCGTCCGGGGTGCGGCGCCAGTCCAGTTCGACGCCGCCCGCGATCAGTTCCTCGTGCTCCAGGTACGTCTCGGGGGTGGCCGGGCCCAGCAGGATCCGTACCGACTCCGGGACCTCGTGCTCCTCGCCCGGCGTGGTCACCTCCGCCGGTACGGTCTGCGACAGCCGCCGCACCTGGAGCAGGTCCGCCAGGTCCGCCGCCCGCGCCGGGGCCACCGGCAGCAGGGCCAGGCCCGCCGTCAGCGGCAGCAGGTCGGGCGCGTCGGCCACCAGCGCCTCGGCCGCGTCCACCACGACCACCTCGCCGTCGACCACCGCGCGCAGCTCGTCGGGCAGGGTGACCTGCTCGGGGTCCAGGTCGGCCAGCGCACCGTACAGCGCGTGCAGCTGACGCCCGGTCACCTCCCGCTCCGGGTCCGCGAGCCGGGCCAGCAGCTCCGCCGCGCCGCCGGGCTCGTCCAGCAGGGCGGCCACCGAGGTCCGTACGCCCAGGGCCCGCAGGACCTGCTCGTCCTCGAAGCCGGTGGCGTCGGCCGCCGTGTACAGGCCCTCCAGCAGCGGATCGCCGCCCGCCGCCCGCAGCCCGGCCGGCCGCCGGCCGTCCAGGACCGGGTGGTCCCGCAGCCACCACGCGGTGTACGGGCGCACGCTCTGCGTCGTGCCGTCCGGCAGCAGCACCCGCACCGGCTGAGTCAGCGCGTCGCGCAGCGGCGGCTGCGCGAGCAGGGCGAGGGCCTGCGGCCAGCAGTCGTCGTCGACCAGGTCCAGGTCCCGTACGGCGACCAGCTCGGTGGCGACCGGCGGCACCGGGCCCTCGGGCAGCTGGTCCAGGACGTCCTCGCACCACACGTCGACCGCGTCCAGCAGACCCGCGTCGTCCGGCTCGGCGAAGTCCCCCTCGCGCGGTTCCAGTTCGTCCGGGTCCAGGACCACGTCGGTGGCCCGCACCAGCTGGAAGCCGGCCAGCACGCCGGCGGCCGTCAGTGTCTGCTCGCTCCAGCGCGCGGCCAGTTCGCCGTCCACGAAGGCGAGCTCGTCCTCGCGGACGACCGCCGCGAACGGGCTCCCGGGCAGCAGGAGTTCACCCGCCGGGGCGAGCTCGCCGTCCTCGTCGGGCAGGGCGAGGGCGCCCAGCCACGGCTCGTCACCGGGTTCCAGGCCGGCGTCCCGGACCAGGCCGAGGACGAGCTCGGCCAGTTCCTCCGGGTCCATGGCCTCCTCGTCCCAGACCTCTCCGGCGTCCAGGGACGCCGCGACGGCGGCCCGTACCTGGGGGGTGGTCAGCACCGCCCGCGGGTTGGCCGCGACCGCGCCGAGCTTCTCCAGCAGCGGGTGCGCGGCGTCCGGGTGCGCGATCTTCAGGCCGATCCGGGTGAGCCCGGCCGGGGTGTCCGGGCCGGGCAGCAGGATGTGCCGGGGCCCGATCGCGACGCGGACCGGGCCGGCGCCGGGCTCGCCCTCGCCGGCGGGATCCGCCGCCAGCGGCACGGGCAGCCCGGTCAGCCGGTCGGGGTCCACCCCGGCCAGCGAGTCGTAGAGCCGGTACCACCACTGCGGCGCCCGGTCGATGCCCGCGATCCGCTCGATCGCGTCGCCCAGCGGCAGCCGGCCCACCCCCAGCGCGCGCAGCTCGGAGCGCCGCTCCAGGCCCGCCGGCAGCAGCGTGGGCAGGACCTCGGCGAGCACCTGCACGGTCTCCGCGCCGGCGCCCTCGACGACCTCGGCCTCGAACGGGCGCAGCGCGACCAGTTCCTCCGACGGCGCCGCCGGCGCGAGGAAGGCCGTCCGCGGCAGCCGCTGGAGGATCGCCTCGCGCAGCGCGCCGTCCAGTGCGCCCCGGCCCAGCGCGCCGGGCACCAGGTCGACCAGGGCGGTGCTGACCGGCCGCCAGGCGCCGAGCAGTTCGGCGTACGCCTCGGCGGCGCGCTCCACCAGGAAGTCGGTCAGCGGCCCCGGCGCCGGGTGCCGGCGGGCGGTGTCCAGCGGCAGGCTGGCGATCAGCAGCGCCGGGACGCCCAGCGGCTCGTCGGTCGGGGTGGGCGCGTGCACCACGGGCGCGGTCTCCGGGCGGACCGGGGCGCCCTCGGCGTCCACCGGCACCGCCCAGGAGACGGTCCAGTACGGGCGCAGTCGCTCCTCCACCGGACGGTCGGCGAGCAGCGCGGGGTCGAGGGTGCCGTGGTGGCGGACGGTGCGCCAGTGACGTACCTGGCCGGCGGCGCTGTCGTCGATGACGGTGAACGCGCCGTCGGTGCGGCGGGTCAGGGTCCGGAGGCCCTCGGGGGTCTCGACCACCAGCTCGGCCAGCCCGGGCAGGGTCAGCAGCAGGGCGTCGTCGATCCCGGTGAGCAGCCGGCGGACCAGGTCCTCGGCAGCGGCGTCGCGCAGCGGCAGCACCACCACGGTGTCGTAGCCCTCGGGCGCCGTCCCCTCGGCGGGCAGCGGCAGCCGCAGCAGCGGCACGTGCCCGTCGCGGCGGCGCAGTTCGTCACCGAGTCCGGGGCTGAACCGGGCGGTCTCGGCGGCCAGTTCGCGGGCCTCGGCCAGGGACCAGCGGACGCCGCCGTGCCGGCCGAGCACGGCGGGCTCGTCGGAGACGGCGAGGACGGCGGCGAAGCCGACGCCGAACCGGCCCACGGCCTGCGCGTCCGCGCCCGCGGCCGGCTCCCGCTTGGCGGAGGCCCGCAGGGTGCTCAAGGACTCCATGCCGGTGGCGTCCAGCGGGGCGCCGGTGTTGGCGGCGGCGAGCACGGGGTGCCCACCCTCGACCGCGTGCACGGTGAGCCGGAGCCGGCCGGGCACCCCGGCGCGGGCGGCGGCGTCGGCGGCGTTCTGCGCCAGCTCGACCACGAGCCGGTCCCGGTAGCCGCCGAGTGCCAGGTCCTCCTCGGCGTTGGCGTCCTCGCGGAACCGGGCGGGCGAGGCCGCCCACGCGTCGAGCACCCCGCGCCGCAACCTGGCCGTGCCGAAGGGGTCGACGCCGCCCGGGGCTGCCGTCACTCGCACGCTCACGTGCTGCCTCCTTGATCTGGGATCCCGAAGGTATCGCGGCCGGTGGCCGCGGGCTCAGCCGGTGGGCCGTACCGCGCCGCGCGCCGCCCGGCGGCCCGCCGGCCCACCGGCCCGCCCGGGAACGGCGCGGCCCCCGGTGGTGAGGACACCACCGGGGGCCGTGGCCGTCACGCGCGGGCCGGCCGGCGGCGGCGGGCGCCGCGGACGCGACGGTCGGCGCCGCGGCCGCGACCGCCGCACACGCGACGGTCGCGACGGTCGCGGACGACCGTCAGAGCTGCTCGATCACGTAGTCGACGCAGGCCGTCAGCGCCTGGACGTCCGCCGGGTCGATCGCCGGGAACATCGCCACGCGCAGCTGGTTGCGGCCGAGCTTGCGGTACGGCTCGGTGTCCACGATGCCGTTGGCGCGCAGCACCTTGGCGACGGCCGCCGCGTCGATGTCGTCCGAGAAGTCGATCGTGCCGATGACCGACGACCGCTTGGCGGGGTCCGCGACGAACGGGCTCGCGTACTTCGACGCCTCCGCCCACCCGTACAGGTGCGCCGCGCTGGCCGCCGTACGGCCGGTCGCGAACTCCAGGCCGCCCTGGCCGTTCAGCCACTCCAGCTGCTGGTTCAGCAGGAAGAGGGTGGCCAGCGCCGGGGTGTTGTACGTCTGGTTCTTCAGCGAGTTGTCGATCGCGGTGGGCAGCGAGAAGAACTCCGGGACGTGCCGGCCGGAGCCGTGCACGCGGGCCGCGCGCTCCAGGGCGGCCGGGGAGAACGCCGCCAGCCACAGGCCGCCGTCCGAGGCGAACGACTTCTGCGGGGCGAAGTAGTAGACGTCGGTCTCGGTGATGTCCACCGGCAGACCGCCGGCCCCCGAGGTCGCGTCCACCAGCACCAGCGCGCCCTCGTCGGCACCCGCGACCCGCTTGAGCGGCGCCGCGACACCCGTGGAGGTCTCGTTGTGCGTGAACGCGTACACGTCCACGCCCGCCTCGGCCTTCGGCTCGGGGTGGGTGCCCGGCTCGGAGGAGATGACGGTCGGCTCGTCCAGCCACGGCGCCAGCTTGGCGGCCTTGGCGAACTTGGACGAGAACTCGCCGAAGGTCAGGTGCTGCGACTTCTGCTCGATGAGCCCGTGCGTCGCGATGTCCCAGAAGGCGGTGGAGCCGCCGTTGCCCAGGATCACCTCGTACCCCTCGGGCAGGGAGAAGAGGTCCCGGATGCCCTGCCGCACCGAGCCGACCAGGTTCTTGACCGGGGCCTGGCGGTGCGAGGTTCCGAGCAGGGAGGTTCCGGTGGCGGCCAGCGCGTCCAGCGCCTCGGTCCGCACCTTGGAGGGGCCCGCGCCGAAGCGTCCGTCGGCGGGCTTGATGTCAGCGGGAATCTGGATCTCAGCCACGTGCGGAGCGTAGCGGGTCCGCACTCGCGTTCCGGCAGCGCGTCCACTCGATGAGACGAGGGGCAGGATGGGATGCGTGACCGGTCTTGAGCGGGCGCTGCGTGCCGAGGTGCGCGGCGAGGTGGATTTCGGTGCGGCGGCGCGGGCGCTGGCGACCATGGACGCGTCCAACTACCGGCGGGTGCCGGTGGGCGTGGTCGCGCCGCGCGACGCGGCGGACGTCGCCGCGACGCTGCGGGTGTGCCGGGAGGCCGGGGTTCCGGTCGTCCCGCGCGGTGGCGGGACCTCGATCGCCGGGCAGGCGACGGGTGTGGGCGTGGTGCTGGACTTCACCCGTCACATGGCGGCCGTCCTGGCGGTGGACGCCGAGGCCCGTACCGCCGTGGTCCAGCCCGGCCTGGTGCTGGACGACCTGCGGGCCGCCGTTCGCCCGTACGGGCTGACCTTCGGCCCCGACCCGTCCACGCACGCGCGCTGCACGCTCGGCGGGATGATCGGCAACAACGCCTGCGGGGCCCACTCGGTGGCCTGGGGCACCACCGCCGACAACGTCGCCGAGCTGGAGGTCCTCGCGTACGGCGGCACCTCGCACCGCCTGGCGACCGGCTGGGACGGCGCTCCGGCCGGCCTCGCGGAGCTGGTCGCGGGGAACCTGGCGACGATCCGGACGGGCATGGCCCGCGCGGGGACGAGCCGGCGCATCTCGGGCTACGCGCTGGACGCGGCCCTGCCCGAGCGCGGGGTGGAACTGGCCCGCGCGTTCTGTGGAAGCGAAGGGACACTCGGGGTGGTGACACAGGCGGTCGTGCGCCTGGTCGAAGCGCCGCGCGCGCCGGTGCTCGCGGTCCTCGGGTACGCCGACGAGTCCGCGGCGGCGGACGCGGCCGCCGGGCTGCTGCCGCACCGGCCGCTGACGGTGGAGGGCATGGCGGCGGACCTGGTGCGGGGGGATCGCGGCGGGCTGCCGCGCGGGGGCGCGTGGCTGTTCGTCGAGATGCGCGACGAGGGGGCGGCGCGGTCCCTGGTCCGGGCCGCCGACGCCCTCGACGCGGCCGTGGTCGCCGACCCGGCGGCCCGGCGCGCGCTGTGGCGGATCCGGGAGGACGCCGCCGGGACCGCGACCCTGCTGCCCGGCGGCGGTGCGGCCTGGCCGGGCTGGGAGGACTGCGCGGTGCCACCGGCGCGGCTGGGGGCGTATCTGAAGGAGTTCCGGGCCCTGCTGGCGGCGCACGGGCTGCACGGGACGCCGTACGGGCACTTCGGCGAGGGGTGCGTGCACGTCCGCATCGACTTCGACCTGGTGACGGAGGAGGGCGTGCGGCGCTTCCGCGTCTTCTCGGAGGAAATCGCGGACCTGGTCGTCGCGCACGGCGGCTCGCTGTCCGGGGAGCACGGGGACGGGCAGGCCCGGGCCGAGCTGCTGCCCCGGATGTACGGGGAGGAGGTCGTCCGGCTCTTCGGCGCGTACAAGGACCTGTGGGACCCGGCGGGCGGCATGAACCCCGGCATGCTCGCCCGGCCGGCCCGGCTGGACGAGAACCTCCGGTTCGAGGTGCTGCGGGGCGAGGGTGCCGAGCGGGCCGAGCGGGCCGGGGGCGGCGGGCTCGCGCGCGAGGTGGTGCGGTGCGTGGGGGTCGCCAAGTGCCGGACGACGGCCACCGGGCCCGGCACGGGGGTGATGTGCCCGTCGTACCGGGTGACGCGGGAGGAACGGCACTCCACCCGGGGGCGGGCGCGGCTGCTGCACGAGATGCTCGCGGGCGAGATCATCACGGACGGCTGGCGGTCGGCGGAGGTCGCCGGGGCGCTGGACCTGTGCCTGGGGTGCAAGGGGTGCCGCAGCGACTGCCCGGTTGGTGTCGACATGGCCGCCTACAAGGCGGAGTTCCTCGACCACCACTGGGCCGGCCGCCTCCGGCCGCTCGCGCACTACTCGATGGGCGGCCTGCCCGGCTGGCTGCGCGTGGTGGCGGCGTTGCGGACGGCCCGTGCGGCCCGTGTGGTCAACGGGTTGGCCCGGCTGCCGGGGGCCGGGCGACTGGCGGGGGTGGCGCGGGAACGGGAACTGCCGCGGCTGGCGGCGGAGACGTTCACGCGGGGGATGCGGGGGATGCGGGGGATGCGGGGCCGGCCCGGTGCTGCCGACGCCGGGGTGCTGCTGTGGCCGGACACCTTCACGGAGTACTTCGCCCCCGAGGCCGGGCGGGCGGCGGTACGGGTCCTCGGTGCGGCCGGGATCGAGGTCGCGCTGCCGGCGGGCCCGGTGTGCTGCGGGCTGACGTACGTCTCGACGGGACGCCTGGACCGGGCCCGCAAGGTGCTGCGGCGGACGCTGGACGTGGTGGCGGGGGAACGGGGGGTGCCGGAAGCGGTCGTCGTCCTCGAACCGAGCTGCGCGGCGGCCCTGCGGACCGACCTGCCCGCGCTGCTCCCCGGTGATCCCCGCGCGGCCCGGCTCGCGGCGGCCGTACGGACCTTCGCCGAGGTCCTGGAGGAGCGCGCACCGCGGTGGCGGCCACCGCGCCTGGACCGCCCGGTCGTCGGCCAGACCCACTGCCACCAGCACGCCGTCCTGGGCGACGCGGCCGAGCGCCGGCTGCGCGAGCGGGCCGGGCTCGTGGGCGAGCTCAGCGGCGGCTGCTGCGGACTGGCGGGGAACTTCGGCTTCGAGCCCGGGCACTACGAGGTGTCGGTCGCCTGCGCGGAGGAACAGCTGCTGCCGTCGCTGCGCGCGGCCCCGCCCGCGGCCGCCGTCCTGGCGGACGGGTTCTCCTGCCGTACCCAGATCGCCCAGCTGGCCGGCCGCCGGGCCCGGCACATGGCGGAACTGCTGGCGGAGGCGCTGGAGGGGGAGCCGGGGACGACGGAGGAGCCGAGGGCGATGTAAGGCGGAACACGGCGAATCATTCCTTACCCACCCCTTAACCTGAAGCAATGAGCACCACCCCCGCCCCCGCCACCGCCTCCTCCGTCGCCCCGCCGCTCCCGCTGCCCGAGCGCGGCCGCGGCCCCTCGCGTCTCGGGCCGGTGGGGCTGGTTCTCGCGGCGGGCGTCTCGGTGCAGTTCGGCGCCGCGCTCGCCGTCCTGATCATGCCGCGCGCGGGCGCGGCGGGCGTGGTGACGCTGCGCCTCGCGGCGGCCGCGGTCGTGCTGCTCCTGGTCTGCCGCCCGAAGGTACGGGGCTACTCGCGCGCCGACTGGGGCACGGTCGTCGCCTTCGGCGTGGCGATGGCCGGGATGAACGGCTTCATCTACCAGGCGATCGACCGCATTCCCATGGGCCCTGCCGTCACGCTGGAGGTGCTGGGTCCGCTCGCGTTGTCGGTGATCGCCTCCCGGAAGCTGGTGAACCTGCTCTGGGCGGGCCTCGCCCTGGCGGGCGTGGTCCTGCTGTCCGGTCACGGCGGGGGGTTCGGCTCCCTGGACCTGGCCGGCGCGGCCTTCGCGGTGGCCGCGGGCGCGATGTGGGCGGCGTACATCGTCTTCAGCGCGCGGACGGGCCGGCGCTTCCCGCAGGCGGACGGGCTGGCGCTGGCGATGGTGGTCGCGGCCGTGCTCAGCCTGCCGCTCGGCGTCGTGGAGGCGGGCCCGGCCCTGCTGGTCCCGAGCACGCTGGCGCTGGGCGTGGGCGTGGCGGTGCTGTCCTCGGTCCTGCCGTACACCCTGGAACTCCTGGCGCTGCGCCGCCTCCCGGCACCGACGTTCGCCATCCTGATGAGCCTCGAACCGGCCATCGCGGCCACGGCGGGCTTCGTGATCCTGCACCAGGCGATGTCACCGACGGACGCCCTGGCGATCGCGCTGGTGATCGCGGCGAGCATGGGCGCGGTGCGCTCGCAGGCGGGGCGCAGGGAGAAGCGGTAGGGGTTCGGCTCCGGCGGGCGTTGAGTCCCCTTGTCCCCTTCCCGTTGGGCGTTGTGGGGGTTCCGGGGGCGTCCCGTCAGTCCTTAACTGTCCTTCCGTGCCGGGACGGCCTGTCAAGAGCGCTCCTTCGTCGCGTCGCTACGCGATTCCGCTTCGCTCCACTCCTGACAGACCGTCCCGTCCCGGAAAGACAAGGACTGTCGGGACGCCCCCGAAAGAACGGAAGGTCGGCACTCCACCAAAGCGCAGGGGTTCCAAGGCCTGCCCAGGGGCCCGGCCAGTCCGGTTCCCGTCCACGGCAGGTGCGGAAGCCACCGGAGCCGAGGGGGCGCGCCGGATCGCTACGCGCTTCGGCCGGTATAGCGGGTGCGGCCCGCCCGTGGCCGGACAAGTCCTCATTGCCCCGCAGGTGCTCGCGCTCGATGGCATGAGGCCCACGGCGAGTTGGTCCGGCCCTTGGGGCGTGCTTCGGGTGTGTCAGCCGAGGCGGCCGACGTGGATGACCACGATGGTGACGGTGGCCTCGGTGATCTCGTACAGGACCCGGTAGCGGCCGACGTGCATCCGGCGCAGGTCCGGGGAGCCGTACGGGGTGGTGCCCTCGGGCCGGGGCTGGTCGGCGAGGAGGTCGACGGCGTCCATCAGCTGCCGCAGGCCGTCGGGGTCGTCCTTGAGGAAGTAGGCGGCCGCGTCGATGGCGGGCTCGTCCCAGACGATCGTGTAGGTCACGGACGCTCCAGGCCGAGCCGGGCGCGGACGTCGTCATGCGGGACGACCGCGGCTGCGCCGGCGGACTGGCGCTCCCGGTACAGGGCCAGGGCGAGCGAGTCCTCGAGGTCAGCCAGTTCCTGGGGGTTGATGAGCACGGCCGCGGGCTGGCCGTGGTCGGTGATGGTGATGCGTTCCCGGGCGTGGGACGCCCGGCGGACCAGCGAGCCGAACTTCGCCCGCGCTTCGGTGATCGGCAGAGTCTCGCTCATGTACAGAACTGTACACTCCACGCCTCTTGTGTGCGATACCCGGCGACACTCCCCAAGGCCGGCCTTGCGATTGATGGCGGCCTCTGTCCGGCCATAGGCGGGCCGGGGCCGCTATGCCGGCAGGAGCGCGTAGCGATCGGGCGCGCCTGCTCGCCAGGGGGCGGCTTCCGCACCTGGCGTGCGGGGGAACGGACTGGCCGGGCCACTGGGCGGGCCTTTGGAACCCCCGGGCGTGGAAAGGCTGCGACCTGCCGTTCTTTCGGGGGCGTCCCGACAGTCCTTGTCTTTCCGGGACGGGACGGCCTGTCAGGAGTGGAGCGAAGCGGAATCGCGTAGCGACGCGACGAAGGAGCGCTCTTGACGGGCCGGTCCGGCACGGAAGGACAGTGAGGACTGACGGGATGACCCCGGAATCCCTCCAACGCCCAACGGGAAGGGGACAAGTCCGGCTCCGTGTACCCCGGTTGACGCCTGGCGGAAACCCGTTGGTCCGCCGAAAAAAACCATGCAAGCACGCTTGCTTGTTTTCTTGGGCGCTGCCAGTCTCTCCTCACGCCGTCGTGTCCCGGGGTCCCCGAGGAGAGCACACCGTGTCCGAACCGTCTGCCGCAGCCGCCGTTCTCGCCGATCTCCGGGCCGAAGGCCACGAGCTCGACCTGCTGGTGCGGGACCTGCCACCCGCCGTGTGGGCCAAGGACACCCCCGCGCCCGGCTGGACCGTCGCCCACCAGATCGCGCACCTCGCGTGGACCGACCGCGCCGCCCTGCTGGCGGTCACCGATGCCGAGGGCTTCGGGGCGATGGTCGCCGAAGCGCTCGCCGCACCCGACTCGTTCGTGGACGACGGCGCCGCCGAAGGGGCGGCCCTGCCGCCGGCCGAGCTGCTGGCGCTGTGGCGGACCGGCCGGGACTCCCTCGCCGCGGCGCTCGCCGCGGCTTCGCCCGACACCCGCTTCCCCTGGTACGGCCCGCCGATGAAGGCCGCCTCCATGGCCAGCGCCCGCCTGATGGAGACCTGGGCGCACGGCCAGGACGTCGCCGACGCCCTCGGTGTGCAGCGGGTCCCGACGGCCCGCCTGCGCCATGTGGCACGGATCGGCGTACGGGCGCGCGACTACGCCTTCGCCGTACGCGGGCTGCCCGCCCCCACCGAGGAGTTCCGCGTCGAGCTCACCTTCGCCGAGGGGGACGACGTACGGCTGTGGGCGTACGGTCCCCCCGACGCGCCCCAGCGGGTCACCGGGCCGGCGCTCGACTTCTGCCTGCTCGTGACCCAGCGGGCGCACCGGGCCGACCTGGGCGTCCGGGCGGCCGGGCCCGACGCCGACCGCTGGCTGGACATCGCGCAGGCCTTCGCCGGTCCGGCGGGGCCGGGGCGGGCGCCCGGGGCGGCGTCGTGACCCGGCGGGCGCTGCGCATCGGCAACGCGTCCGGGTTCTACGGGGACCGGGCCGACGCGGTGCGCGAGATGCTGGCCGGCGGGCCGCTGGACGTCCTCACCGGGGACTACCTGGCCGAGCTGACCATGCTCATCCTGGGCCGCGACCGGCTGAAGAACCCCGGTCTCGGCTACGCCAAGACCTTCCTGGGCCAGCTGGAGGAGGGGCTCGGGCTCGCGCACGAGAAGGACGTGCGGATCGTCACGAACGCGGGCGGCCTCAACCCTGCCGGGCTCGCGGACGCGATCCGGACGCTCGCGCAGAAGCTGGGCCTGCCCACGACCGTCGCGCACGTCGAGGGCGACGACCTCATGCCGTACGCCGACGGCGCGCTGACCGCCAACGCCTACCTGGGCGGCGCCGGGATCACGGCCTGCCTGCGGGCCGGCGCGGACGTGGTCGTCACCGGCCGGGTGACGGACGCCGCGCTGGTGACCGGGCCGGCCGCCTGGTGGTTCGACTGGGCGCCGGACGACCACGACCGGCTCGCGGGGGCGGTGGTGGCCGGGCACGTCCTGGAGTGCGGGACGCAGGCCACCGGCGGCAACTACGCGTTCTTCGGGCGCCACGACGTACGCCGCCCCGGCTTCCCGCTGGCGGAGATCGCGGAGGACGGCTCCTCGGTGATCACCAAGCACCCGGGTACGGGCGGCGCGGTGACCGTCGGCACGGTCACGGCCCAGCTGCTGTACGAGACCCAGGGCGCCCGGTACCTGGGCCCGGACGTCACGGCCCGCCTCGACACGGTCCGCCTGGAAACCGCCGGACCGGACCGGGTCCGGATCCACGGGGTGCGCGGCGAGGCGCCGCCCGGCACCCTCAAGGTGGGCGTCACCCGCATCGGCGGCTACCGCAACGAGGTGACGTTCGTCCTCACCGGCCTGGACATCGAGGCCAAGGCGGACCTGGTCCGTGCGCAGCTCGCGGAGGCGCTGGAGGGGATCGCGGGGGCGCGGTGGACGCTGGCGCGGACCGACCACGCCGACGCCGACACGCAGGAGACGGCCGGCGCGCTGCTGCGGCTGGTGGTCCGGGACCCGTCCCCGGACCGGGTCGGGCGGGCCCTGACGGGCGCGGCGATCGAGCTGGCCCTGGCCAGCTACCCGGGCTTCCACGTCACGGCCCCGCCGTCCGCGGCCCAGCCGTACGGCGTCTTCACGGCCTCGACAATCCCGGCCGAGGCCGTCCCCCACGTGGCGGTCCTCCCGGACGGCACCCGCGTACCGACCCCGGCCACCCACCCGGCCCCGCCCACCGATCCAGCCCCGCCGGCGTTTGAGGCGCGGGGGTCCGGGGGCGGAGCCCCGGTATCGGGAAGGGGCGGGGTGGGGGAGAAGCCGCCCGCAGGGCCCCCGGCCGCCGACGCCCCGACCGCCACCCCCTCGGCCCCCACCACCCGCGCCCCCCTGGGCCACCTGGCCGGTGCCCGCTCCGGAGACAAGGGCGGTGACGCCAACGTCGGCGTCTGGATCGACACCGACCACGCCACCCCCACCGCCGCCTACGCCTGGCTGGAGCAGACCCTCACGGTCGAGACGTTCCAGCGCCTGCTCCCCGAGACCCACGGCCTCACCGTGACCCGCACCGCCCTCCCGAACCTCCACGCCCTGAACTTCACGGTCACCGGCCTCCTCGGCGACGGCGTCGCCTCCGGCCACCGCTTCGACCCGCAGGCCAAAGCCCTCGGCGAATGGCTCCGCGCGCGCCACGTCGACATCCCCACCCACCTCATCAGCTCCCCGCCCCAGCCGGAGGTCGGCCCATGACCCGCCTCACCACCGCCCTCGACCCCCGCGACCCCGATCACCTCGCCCACCGCGAGGCCGCCCTGGAGCGGCTCGCGGCGCTCGACACCGAGCACGCCAAGGCGCTGGCCGGCGGCGGGCCCAAGTACACCGAGCGCCACCGCACCCGCGGCAAGCTGCTGGCCCGTGAGCGCGTCGAGCTGCTGCTGGACCCCGACACGCCGTTCCTGGAGCTGTCCCCGCTCGCCGCCTGGGGCAGCGACTACCCCGTCGGCGCCTCGATGGTCACCGGCATCGGCACCGTGGCAGGGGTCGAGTGCCTGATCACCGCCAACGACCCGACCGTACGCGGCGGCGCCTCCAACCCCTGGACGCTGAAGAAGGCCCTGCGGGCCAACGAGATCGCCTACGCGAACCGGCTGCCGTGCATCAGCCTCGTCGAGTCCGGCGGTGCCGATCTCCCCTCCCAGAAGGAGATCTTCATCCCCGGGGGCGCGATCTTCCGCGACCTCACCCGGCTCTCCGCGGCCGGCATCCCCACCGTCGCCGTCGTCTTCGGCAACTCCACCGCCGGCGGCGCGTACATCCCCGGGATGTCCGACCACACCATCATGATCAAGGACCGTTCCAAGGTGTTCCTCGGCGGCCCGCCCCTGGTGAAGATGGCCACGGGCGAGGAGAGCGACGACGAGTCCCTCGGCGGCGCCGACATGCACGCCCGTACGTCCGGGCTCGCCGACTACTACGCCGTCGACGAGGAGGACGCGATCCGGCAGGCCCGCCGGGTCGTCGCCCGCCTCAACCACCGCAAGGCGCAGCCGGATCCCGGGCCCGCGCCGGAGCCCCTGTACGACCCGGAGGAGCTCCTCGGCATCGTGCCCGCCGACCTGCGCACCCCCTTCGACCCGCGCGAGGTCATCGCCCGCCTCGTCGACGCCTCCGACTTCGACGAGTTCAAGCCGCTGTACGGGACCAGCCTGGTGACGGGCTGGGCGAGCCTGCACGGCTACCCGGTCGGCATCCTCGCCAACGCCCAGGGCGTGCTGTTCAGCGCCGAGTCGCAGAAGGCGGCCCAGTTCATCCAGCTCGCCAACCAGCAGGACGTCCCGCTGCTCTTCCTCCACAACACCACCGGCTACATGGTCGGCAAGGAGTACGAGCAGGGCGGCATCATCAAGCACGGCGCGATGATGATCAACGCGGTGTCCAACTCCCGCGTCCCGCACCTGTCCGTGCTGATCGGAGCCTCCTACGGCGCCGGCCACTACGGCATGTGCGGCCGGGCCTACGACCCCCGCTTCCTGTTCGCCTGGCCCAGTGCCAAATCCGCCGTCATGGGCCCGCAGCAGCTCGCCGGCGTGCTGTCGATCGTGGCCCGGCAGTCCGCCGCCGCCAAGGGGCAGCCGTACGACGAGGAACAGGACGCCGGGATGCGCGCGTTCGTCGAGGCGCAGATCGAGTCCGAGTCGCTGCCGATGTTCCTGTCCGGGCGGCTCTACGACGACGGGGTCATCGACCCGCGTGACACGCGCACCATCCTCGGCCTGTGCCTGTCGGCCGTCCACAACGCCCCCGTCGAGGGCGCCCGTGGCGGCTTCGGCGTCTTCCGGATGTGAGCCCGCCCATGACCCAGACCCCCCTGCCCCAGAACCCCCTGACCTCCCTCCTCGTCGCCAACCGGGGCGAGATCGCCGTCCGGGTCTTCCGGACCGCCCGCGCCCTGGGCCTGGACACCGTCGCCGTCCACTCCGACCCCGACGCCGACGCCCTGCACGTGCGCGAGGCCGACGCGGCCGTCCGGCTGCCCGGGGCGGCGCCCGCCGAGACGTACCTGCGCGGTGACCTGGTCATCAAGGCGGCCCTCGCCGCCGGCGCCGACGCCGTGCACCCCGGGTACGGATTCCTCTCCGAGAACGCCGATTTCGCCCGCGAGGTGGTGGCCGCCGGGCTCACGTGGGTCGGCCCGCCGCCCGGGGCGATCGAGGCGATGGCGTCCAAGACCCGCGCCAAGGAACTGATGCGCGCCGCCGGCGTGCCGCTGCTCGACCCCGTCGACCCGGCCACCGCCACCGCCGCCGACCTGCCCCTGCTGCTCAAGGCCGCCGCGGGCGGCGGTGGCCGCGGCATGCGCGTCGTACGGGACCTGGACGCCCTCGGGGACGAGCTGGCCGCGGCCGCCGCCGAGGCCCGCTCGGCCTTCGGCGACGGCGAGGTGTTCGCGGAGCCGTACGTCGAACGCGGCCGGCACGTCGAGGTGCAGATCCTCGCCGACGCCCACGGGACCGTCTGGGCGCTGGGCACCCGCGACTGCTCCCTGCAACGGCGCCACCAGAAGGTCATCGAGGAGGCACCTGCCCCCGGCCTGTCCGAGGAACTGCGCGCCACCCTCCACGAGGCGGCCGTGGCCGCCGCCCGCGCCGTGTCCTACCGGGGTGCCGGCACCGTCGAGTTCCTCGTCACCGCCGACGGCCGTCCGTACTTCCTGGAGATGAACACCCGTCTCCAGGTGGAACACCCCGTCACCGAAGCCGTGTTCGGCCTGGACCTGGTCGCCCTCCAGCTGCGCATCGCCCAGGGCGAGCCGCTTCCCCCGGCCCCGCCCGCACCCGGCGGCCACGCCGTCGAGGCCCGCCTGTACGCCGAGGACCCCGCCCAGGACTGGCGCCCGCAGACCGGCGTCCTGCACACCCTCGACATCCCCGGAGCCGGCACCGGCACCCCCGGAGCCGGCACCGGCACGGGCAGCGGCACCGGCAGCGTCCGCGTCGACACCGGCTTCGCCGACGGTGACACCGTCGGCGTGCACTACGACCCGATGCTCGCCAAGGTCATCGCGCACGCGCCCACCCGTGCCGAGGCCGTCCGGGCCCTGGCCCGCGCCCTGTCCCGGGCCCGGATCCACGGCCTGACCACCAACCGCGAGCTCCTCGTGGCGTCCCTGCGCCACCCGGAGTTCGCCGCCGCCCGCCTCGACACCGGCTTCTACGACCGCCACCTCGCCACGCTCACCGCCACCCCCGGCGGTGACGCCGACGGCCGCTCCGGTGCGCGCCTCGCCGCCCTCGCGGCCGCCCTCGCCGACACCGTCCCGCCCCCCGGCGCCCAGCTCACCGCCCGCCTCGGCGGCTGGCGCAACGTGCCCTCCCAGCCACAGACCACGTCCTACCGGGCCGGTGGTACGACGTACGAGATCCGCTACCGCCACACCCGCGCCGGGCTGGAGCCCGAGGGGCACGACGGCGTCCGGGTCCGCACCGTCACCGCCGACCACGTGGTCCTCGAACTGGACGGGGTCCAGCGCGTGTTCCACGTGAAACGAAATTCGAACAAGCCCGAGCTGTACGTCGATTCGGCGCTCGGCTCGTACACCCTGACCCGGTTGCCGCGGTTCGCCGACCCCCAGGACCGCACCGAGCCCGGCTCGCTGCTCGCCCCCATGCCCGGCACGGTCGTCCGCATCGCCGAGGGCCTCGCCCCCGGCGCCGCCGTCACCGCCGGCCAGCCCCTGCTCTGGCTGGAGGCCATGAAGATGGAGCACCGCATCCTCGCCCCCGCCTCCGGCACGCTCACCGCGCTCCACGCCGCCCCCGGCCACCAGGTCGAGGTCGGCGCCCTGCTCGCCGTAGTCCAGGAGGAACCGCACGCATGAGCCCCGTCCTCGAAACCGAAGAGCACACCGCCCTGCGCTCCGCCGTCGCCGCCCTCGGGCAGCGCTACGGGCGCGACTACCTGGCCCGGGTCGCCCGCGAGGGCCGCCACCCCGACGAACTGTGGGCCGACGCCGCCAAGCTCGGCTACCTCGGCGTCAACCTGCCCGAGGAGTACGGCGGCGGAGGCGGTGGCATCGCCGAACTGTCCATCGTCCTCGAAGAGCTGGGCGCCGCCGGCTGCCCGCTGCTGATGCTGGTCGTCTCGCCCGCCATCTGCGGCACGGTCATCGCCCGCTTCGGCACCGAGGCGCAGAAGCGCGCCTGGCTGCCGGGTCTGGCCGACGGCAGCCGGACGATGGCCTTCGGCATCACCGAGCCCGACGCCGGATCCAACTCCCACCGCATCACCACCACCGCCCGCCGCGACGGCGAGGAGTGGGTGCTCAGCGGCCGCAAGGTCTTCATCTCCGGCGTCGACATCGCCGACGCCACGCTGATCGTGGGCCGTGCCGAAGACGCCCGCACGGGACGCCTCAAGCCCTGCCTGTTCATCGTCCCGCGCGATGCCCCCGGCTTCTCGCGCTCGGTCATCGACATGGAGCTCCAGGCCGCCGAGAAGCAGTTCGAACTGGTCCTGGACGACGTACGGCTGCCCGCCGACGCCCTGGTGGGTGGGGGTCCCTCCCACGCCGGAGGCGTAGGGGGAGAGGACGCCGGACTGCTCCAGCTGTTCGCCGGGCTCAACCCCGAGCGCATCATGACCGCCGCCTTCGCCATCGGCATGGGCCGCTACGCACTCGCCCGGGCCGTCGAGTACGCCACGTCCCGCCAGGTGTGGAAGGAGCCCATCGGCGCCCACCAGGCCATCGCCCACCCGCTCGCGCAGGCCCACATCGAGCTGGAACTGGCCCGCCTGATGATGCAGAAGGCCGCCCATCTCTACGACAGCGGCGACGACATGGGCGCGGGCGAGGCCGCGAACATGGCCAAGTACGCTGCCGGCGAGGCCTGTGTGAAGGCGGTGGACCAGGCCGTCCACACGCTGGGGGGCAACGGCCTCACCCGCGAGTACGGGCTGGGGGCCCTGATCACGGCCTCCCGCGTGGCGCGGATCGCCCCCGTCAGCCGCGAGATGATCCTCAACTTCGTCTCGCACCAGACCCTGGGCCTCCCCAAGTCCTACTGAGCACCAGCAAGAAGGGACGGCATGAACCCGATCGTCGGATCCGCGCACGCGCGCGGCATCACCACGCTCACGCTCGACTCGCCGGCCAACCGCAACGCACTCTCCGAGGCCCTCGTCGGCGAGCTGCGCGCGGCCTTGGCCGCGGCCGGCGCGGACCCGGCGGTACGGGCGCTCGTCCTGACCCACGCCGGGTCCACGTTCTGCGCGGGCGCCGACCTGAAGTCGCCGTGTGCCCCGGCGGACTTCCTGGCCCTGCTCCATGAGATCGCCGAGCTGCCCAAGCCGGTCGTCGCCCGCGTCACCGGCCACGTCCGCGCCGGCGGCCTGGGACTGCTCGGCGTCTGCGACATCGCGGCCGCCGGCCCCGCCTCCACGTACGCGTTCACCGAGACCCACCTGGGGCTGGCCCCGGCCGTCATCTCCGCCCCGCTGCTGCCCCGCCTCGACCCCCGGGCCGCCGCCCGCTACTTCCTGACCGCGGAGGCCTTCGGGGCCGCCGAGGCCGCCCGCATCGGCCTGCTCACCCTGCACGCCGAGGACGTCGACCAGGCCCTCGGCGGTGTCCTCGACGGCCTGCGCAGGGCCGCACCGCAGGCCCTGGCCGCGACCAAGCGGCTGGTCACGGCACCCGTACGGGAGGCCCTCGCCCGCGACGGCGCGGAGTTGACGGAACTGTCCGCGCGCCTGTTCGCCTCCGAGGAGGCCCGCGAGGGCATCACGGCCCGCTTCGAGCGCCGGGACCCGTCATGGGCGCGGTGACCGGACCCAAGCAGGCCCGCAGCCGCGTCACCCGCCGCCACCTGCTGGAGGCCGCCGTCTCCTGCCTGGCCGAACAGGGCTGGGCCGGCTCCACGGTCTCCGTCGTCGCCGAACGCGCCGGGGTCTCGCGCGGCGCCGCCCAGTACCACTTCCCGACCCGCGAGGACCTCTTCACCGCCGCCGTCGAGTACGTCGCCGAGGAACGCTCGGCCGCCCTGCGCGACCTCTTCCACGCCGCCCCGGCCACCGCCCGCTCGGATGCCGTCGAGGCCCTCGTCGACCTCTACACCGGCTCCCTCTTCCGAGCCGCCCTCCAGCTGTGGGTGGCCGCCTCCAACGAGGAGCAGCTACGGCCCCGGGTCACCGAACTGGAGGCTCGCGTCGGCCGCGAGACCCACCGGATCGCCGTCGAACTCCTCGGCGCCGACGAATCCGTCCCCGGCGTCCGCGAGACCGTCCAGGGCCTCCTCGACATGGCCCGCGGCCTGGGCCTGGCCAACGTCCTCACCGACGACACCGCCCGCCGCGCCCGGGTCGTCGCCCAGTGGTCCCGGATCATCGACGCCACGCTCGGCCCCTGAGGCGCCACCCCGGCCCCCGAGGCAGCACCCCGGCCCCCCGGGGCCGCACCGCGCCGGGACAGCCGAACGGGCGCCGCACCCCCGGGAAGGGGGCGCGGCGCCCGTGGTGGTGTGCCGTGGCGCGGGGCGTGCTCAGCGCGCGATGTCGGCGTAGCCCTCGATGTCCTGCGGGTTCCGCTTGCCCGGGCCGATGTAGCGGGCCGAGGGGCGCACCAGGCGACCGGTGCGCTTCTGCTCCAGGATGTGCGCCGACCAGCCGGCGGTACGGGCGCAGGTGAACATGGAGGTGAACATGTGCGCCGGGACCTCCGCGAAGTCCAGCATGATCGCCGCCCAGAACTCCACGTTCGTCGCCAGCACCCGGTCGGGACGGCGTGCGTGCAGCTCCTCCAGCGCGGCCTTCTCCAGCGCCGCCGCCACCTCGTAGCGCGGCGCGTCCAGCTCCTTGGCCGTACGGCGCAGCACCCGGGCGCGCGGGTCCTCGGCGCGGTAGACGCGGTGGCCGAAGCCCATCAGCCGCTCGCCCTTGTCCAGGGCCTTCTTCACGTACGCGACGGCGTCGCCGGTGCGCTCGATCTCCTCGATCATGCCGAGGACGCGCGAGGGCGCACCGCCGTGCAGCGGGCCCGACATGGCACCCACGGCGCCGGACAGCGCCGCCGCGACGTCCGCGCCGGTGGAGGCGATCACGCGCGCGGTGAAGGTGGAGGCGTTCATGCCGTGCTCGGCGGCCGAGGTCCAGTACGCGTCGACGGCCTTGACGTGGCGCGGGTCCGGCTCGCCCCGCCAGCGGATCATGAACCGCTCGACGACGGAGTCGGCCTTGTCGATCTCCCGCTGGGGCACCATGGGCAGACCCTGGCCGCGCGCGGACTGGGCGACGTACGACAGGGCCATGACCGCGGCCCGCGCCAGGTCGTCGCGGGCGGTCCGCTCGTCGATGTCCAGCAGCGGTTTCAGGCCCCACACCGGGGCGAGCATCGCGAGCGCCGACTGCACGTCGACGCGGATGTCACCGGAGTGCACGGGGATGGGGAAGGGTTCGGCGGCGGGCAGGCCCGGATTGAAGGCACCGTCGACCAGCAGGCCCCAGACGTTGCCGAAGGAGACGTTGCCGACGAGGTCTTCGATGTCGACCCCCCGGTAGCGGAGGGCTCCGCCCTCCTTGTCCGGTTCGGCGATCTCGGTCTCGAACGCGACGACCCCTTCGAGCCCGGGTACGAAGTCGGACATCAGGCGGCTCCTCAGATAGTGCGAACACGCGCGGCTCCCGGCGTGATTCGCGGTCCGGCGCGGTCATCCCCGTTGATGCCCGGCACGGCCGGTGGTCACCCGCACGGGGACCAGCGGACCGGCCCCAAGATTTTGTCCGTTCCGCTTGATGTGCGGAAGCGTGACATACGGCACACCCCCAGCGGCACTCCGGGGGTGGTGCTGGGGCAGGATGGCCGGGTGACCGCCCACGACCTTGATCCCGCCATCATGCGCAAGCAGTACCGTTCGGAGATCGTCACCGAGGACAGCCTCGCCGCGGACCCCATGACGCAGTTCGCCTCCTGGTTCCGGCAGGCCTCCCTCTCGCACATCTTCGAGCCGAACGCCATGGTCGTCTCGACGGCGACCCCAGACGGCCGCCCCAGCTCCCGTACCGTGCTGCTCAAGCAGTTCGACGAGCGCGGTTTCGTCTTCTACACCAACTACGCCTCGCGCAAGGGCCGGGAGATCGCGGCGAACCCGTACGTCGCCCTGCTCTTCCCCTGGCACCCCATCGCCCGCCAGGTCATCGTGACCGGCACCGCCGAGCGGGTCGGCCGGGACGAGACCGCGGCCTACTTCCGCTCCCGCCCGCACGGCTCCCAGCTGGGCGCCTGGGCCAGCGACCAGTCGCAGGTCATCGCCTCGCGCGCGGAGCTGGACCGGCGCTACGCCGAGCTCGCCGAGCGCTACCCGGAGGATGAGAAGGTCCCGGTCCCGCCGGAGTGGGGCGGGCTGCGCGTCGTACCGGAGGAGGTCGAGTTCTGGCAGGGCCACGAGAACCGGCTGCACGACCGGCTGAAGTACGTCCGCGAGGGCGGCCTGTGGCGCGTCGAGCGGCTCTGCCCCTGACGGAAGGCCCCGGGAACGCAGGCGACCCGCGGGCTCGGGTTCCTCTCCTGCAGTGAGAGGAGCCGGCCGGACGTACCGGCGAGCCCGCGGGTCGGGTGACTGCTTGGGATTGGCCGGCGAAACGGAGCCGACCGCACTGGGTGCGTGCGACAGCGAGCGCTAGCCCGCAGTCACCTCACGCGTCCGGTAGTCATACATTTCCGGAACCACCTCCCTTCTGTGTACACCCCACACTAGGAGCCGCTCACGGGACCCTCAAGCGATTTATTCTGGGGGAATCGGGGGAATGCGGTGTGGGCTGCGTCACGTTCCAGTTCAATGATCTGACGTGCCGCACACGCGAACACCTGCAGGGGGTGCCAGGTGAGTGCTTCCGGACGTAGTGAGACCACCGAGGATCTGCTGGCCGCGCTTCTGGACGGCATGGACGCGGCGCTGTGCGCGTTCGACGCCGACGGCGTGATCACGCACTGGAACCGTGAGGCGGAGCGGATCCTGGGCTGGTCGGCCGCCGAGGCCGTCGGGCGGCGCGGGTTCGCGGGCTGGGCCGCGCGGGCCGCCGACGCCCAGGACGTGGCCGACCGGCTGATGGCCGCCCAGGACGTACCGGGCCGCCAGGTCCACGAGTTCGCCCTGGTCACCAAGGACGGCGGGCGCGTCCTCGTCCGCACCCAGTCGGCCGGGGTGCCGGGGGCCGGCGGGAAGCCCGCCGGGGTCTACTGCGCCTTCAGCGAGGTGCACGCCCAGATCGACCTGGAGCGCTCCATCGCGCTCAGCGAGGCCCTCATGGACGACGCGTCCTGGGGGGTCGTCCTCGTGGACGTGGACCTGCGCCCGGCCGTGGTGAACCAGCACGCCGCACGGGCCTTCGGAGCCGGGCGCACCGCGCTGCTCGGACGGCCGCTGGGGGACCTGCTGGCCCAGGGCGCGGAGGAGCTGGAGGGCGCGCTGACGCACGTCCTGGCCGAGGGCGCGCCACCCGCGCCGATGGAGCTGTGGGTGTCGGTGCGCACCCCGGAGGGGGCGGCGCCGGAAGGGGCGGGCCCGGAGGGGGTGAGCCCGGGAGGGGCGAGCTCAGCAGGGGTGAGCCCAGCAGGGGCGGGCCCGGAGAAAGTGCGGCGGCGGTGCTGGCGGTGCGGGTTCCTGCGGCTGGCCTCGCCGCTGGCGGAGGAACCGGTGCCGCTCGGGGTGGGCTGGCTGTTCCAGGACATCACCGAGGCTCGCCAGGCCGAGCTGGACACCGCGCAGCTGCGGTTCCGGTCGAACCAGCTCTACCGGGCCGGGCGGGCGGCCGCCGAGTGCGAGGACCCGGCGGAGGCGGCGGCGGTCCGGCTGGACTTCGCGCTGGCCGGCTTCGCCGACCATGCGCTGATCGACGTGGTGGTGGGCGAGGGCCGGCTGGTGCGGTCGGCGGTGTCGCCGTCCGGGTCGGCGGGACCGGTGCCGCTGCTGCCCGGGCCGGGCGCGATCCCGGTGCGGTACGCGCCCGCGCACCCGGCGCTCCAGGCGCTGGACCGGATCGGCTCCGTACGGGCCGGCGCGCCGCGCGGCGAGGCGGCCGACGGATGGGCGAGGGCCCGCCAGTGGCCCGAGGGCGCGGTGCACGCGCTGTGCACGGTGCTGCGCAGCCGGGGCCGGACGCTGGGCGTGCTGACCTTCGTCCGCGGCCCGTCCCGCCCGGCCTTCGACCGGGCGGACGCGGCGTACGCGGAGGAGGTGGCCGCACGCGTCGCGGAGGACGTGGACCTGGCCGCCACGATGGCGGGCCGGAAGCCGCAGGACGGCCCGCCGGGCTGACCCTGACCCGGAGCCCGCCGGGCCGGCCGGATGCCGCGGGACGCCCGCCGGGCCGGCCGGAAGGCGGCCGCGCGGTCAGTGGCGGAAGAAGATCCGGTCGCCGTACTCCTTCATGACGCGGCCGTTCCACTCGTGGCCGCCGTCCACGTTGCCCGAGCGCAGCAGCGGCGGCTCCACGCCGCGCGCGACCAGCTCGCCGGCCGCCGCGGCCATCACCGCCTGCATGATCGCGCTGGTCACGACGGTGGAGGCGGGGGCGAACGGCGCGTCGATGCCGTCCAGGCTCAGCTCCGCGTCGCCGACCGCGATCTTGCTGTCCAGCACGATGTCGCAGTGGTCCTTGAGGAAGGTCCCCGACACGTGCCGGGACCTGGTCTCCGTCGCGTACGCGACGGAGGTGACGCCGATGACCTTCAGGCCCAGCGCGCGGGCGTTCATGGCCATCTCCACCGGCAGCGCGTTGCGCCCCGACAGCGAGATGACCACCAGGACGTCGCCCGCGGCGGCCGGGCTGGAGTCCAGGACCGCGCCCGCCAGACCGTCCACCCGCTCCAGCGCGCTGCCCAGGGTCGCGGGCATGACGTCGATGCCGGCGGTGCCGGGCACGGCGAGGAAGTTCATCAGCGCGAGCCCGCCGGCCCGGTAGACCACGTCCTGGGCGGGCAGCGAGGAGTGTCCGGCGCCGAAGGCGAAGAGCCGGTTCCCGGCGGCGACGGCGTCCGCGATGACCGTGCCGGCCTCGGCGATGTCCGAGGCCTCCTCGTCACGGACGCGCTGCAGCAGACCGATGGCGGCGTCGAAGAACTGACCGGCCAGCTTGCTCTCGCTCATACGCCGAGGGCCCTTCCAGTGATGGGGTGCGTCCGTGTCCGCCGCTCACCGTGCGGTCTGGACCAAGGACGTGTCAATACGGGCGTCAATCCGCGTCGCGACGGCCCGCTGACGCCAGGGACGGGACGGTTGTCGGCCCGATGCGTCAGAATTGGGGCAGGGCCAGCGCACGATATCCGAGGGGCACGAATGTCCGGACTGATCGATACCACGGAGATGTATCTCCGCACCATCCTTGAGCTGGAGGAGGAAGGTGTGGTCCCCATGCGCGCCCGGATCGCCGAACGGCTCGACCAGAGCGGTCCGACGGTGAGCCAGACGGTGGCGCGCATGGAGCGGGACGGCCTGGTGGCCGTCGCCAGCGACCGTCACCTCGAGCTCACCGAGGAGGGCCGGCGGCTGGCCACGCGCGTGATGCGCAAGCACCGCCTGGCGGAGTGTCTCCTGGTGGACGTCATCGGGCTCGAGTGGGAGCAGGTGCACGCAGAGGCCTGCCGCTGGGAGCACGTGATGAGCGAGGCGGTGGAGCGGCGCGTCCTGGAGCTGCTGCGCCACCCGACGGAATCGCCGTACGGGAACCCGATCCCGGGGCTGGAGGAGCTGGGCGAGAAGGCGGAGGCCGACCCGTTCCTCGACGACAGCATGGTGAGCCTCTCGGAGCTGGACCCGGGCACCGAGGGCAAGACCGTGGTCGTACGCCGGATCGGCGAGCCGATCCAGACGGACGCGCAGCTGATGTACACGCTGCGGCGGGCGGGCGTGCAGCCCGGCGCCGTGGTGAGCGTGACGGAGTCGCCGGGCGGTGTCCTGGTCGGCAGCGGCGGCGAGGCCGCCGAGCTGGAGGCGGAGATCGCCTCGCACGTCTTCGTCGCCAAGGGCTGAGCGTCGGATTCCTGTTCCTGGGTAGGGATGGTCCCGGCGCCTCACGGCGCCGGGACCGGTCCTCCCCTTGCTGACCCGGAGCCCCGAGCTCCCAGGGTCAATCCCCTCGGACCGTCTTCCCCGAGCGGCCCGCCTCCCGTGGGGAATCTCCCCTCGGCAGCGGCGGCCAATCCTTGAGCAAGGTCACTCGAAAGAGCGGTGTTGGCGGCGGGAAGGCCGTTTTCGAATACGGGTTCGATAGTCTGGCCGGGAGCGAAGGGGGTGCATCTGCGGTGGTACAGCGCTTCGATGTGACAGGGACCGACGGCGTGCGCCTGGCCGCGTGGGAGTTCCGCGAACCTGCCGCCACCGAGCGGGACACGGACGCTCCCGGCCGGGATCCGTCCGCCGCCCCCGGCCCGTCCTCCGTCCCCGGCCCGGCTTCCGCTCCCGAACCGGACCGCCCCGCGGTGCTGTTACTCCACGGGCTGATGGGACGCGCCTTCCACTGGGCCGGCACCGCCCGCTGGCTCGCCGGCCGCCACCGCGTCGTCGCCCTCGACCAGCGCGGCCACGGCCAGAGCGAGGCGCCCGAGCACGGCCCGTACACCCGCGAGGCCTTCGTCGCCGACGCCGAGGCCGCCATCGAGCAGCTGGGCCTGGCGCCCGTCACGGTCGTCGGCCACTCCATGGGCGCGCTCACCGCCTGGCAGCTCGCCGCCCGCCGACCCGACCTCGTCCAGGCCCTCGTCATCTGCGACATGCGCGCCTCCGCCCTCGGCGCCGCCTCGCAGCGCCAGTGGGAGGACTGGTTCCGCCGCTGGCCCCTGCCCTTCCCCACCCAGGACGCCGCCCGCCGCTGGTTCGGCGAGGACGATCCGTGGGTCGAACGCCCCGACCCCGGCCGCGGCGAGTTCTTCGCCGAGGTCATGCACCGGGCCCACGACGGCTGGCGGCCCCTCTTCTCCCGCTCCCAGATGCTCACCGCCCGCGAGACCTGGGTCCACGACGCGCACTGGGAGGAGCTCGCCCAGGTCCGCTGCCCCACGCTGGTCGTCCGCGGCCTCGACGGTGAACTCGGCCGCGCGGAGGCCCAGGAGATGGTCCGTGTCCTCCCGGCCGGCCAGTACGCGGAGATCCCCGACGCCGGCCACTACCTCCACTACGACCAGCCGGCCGCGTGGCGGGCGGCCCTGGAACCCTTCCTGGACGGAGTCCTGGCGGGGCCCTGACCGTCCCCCGCCCGACCTCCCCGGCCGCCGGCGCGCGGTGAGCCCACCCGCGGGCTCACCGCGCCCCGCCCGGGCCCGTGTTCACCGCCCCGGCGCCCGCAGGACCTCGATCACGCCCGCGTAGCTGCTCGCGCCGTGCCCGGCCGCCTTCGCCCGCTGCATGGTCGCCTTCAGCAGCTCGGGCAGCGCGTTGTCCAGGCCGCGCGCCCCGGCCGCGTGCAGCAGGTGGTCGATCGCGGCGATCTGCACGTCGACGGTGGCGTCGTCCCCCGGGTAGTGCCCGGCGTCCACCTGGCCCGCGTAGGTCGTCATGAACCCCGACACCGCACCCAGCCAGCGCACCGCGATCGCCGTGAAGTCGGCCGCCGTCGCCTTCTCGGACCCGACCAGGGCGGTGCCGTGCAGCCATCCGGTCAGGGCGGCCCACATCAGGCCCAGCAGCGCCGCGTCGTAGAGGGAGGCCATGCCCTGGTCGGCGCCGAGGTACAGCGGGTCGCCGAGGACCCGCAGGACGGGCGCCCAGGTCTCGAACACCTCCCGGGACCCGCTGTAGAGGAACATCATCTCCGCGTTCCCGACGCCCGGCGGCGTCGTCATGATCGCCCCGTCGAGGTACGCCGCCCCGCGCGCCGCCGCCCAGCCGGCCGCCTCGCGCGCCTGCTCCGGCGAGCCGGAGCAGAGGTTGACCAGGGTCCGCCCGGTCAGGTCGTCGTCGCCGAACAGCGCGTACATCACCTCGTAGTCGAGCACGCAGACGACCGTCAGCGGGCTCGCCGCGACGGCCTGGGCCGGCGAGGGCGCGAGCCGGGCGCCCCGCCCGACCAGGTCGCGCGCCTTGCCGGCGGACCGGTTCCAGACGGTCACCGCGTGTCCGGCGCCCAGCAGCGCGGCGGCCAGCGCCGACCCCATCGAGCCCAGCCCGATGACGGTCACGGGCGCGGGGCCGGCCGTGGGGTCGGCAGTGGCGGGGGTGGCGGCGGGGGTGGGAAGGGTGGTCATGCTCAGCTCCTCGGACGGTCTCCTGCGACGGGACCACGCTCGCAGCGGGAGCCGGGCCCGGACAGTGACGGCAGTGCCGCGAGCCGCCCAATTCCTGCCACGGCCACGGGTGATGGCACCGGGGTAGCCTCGGGAGGATGAGTGCTGCTGGTTCCGCCGGCCCGGCCGGTTCCGTCGCCGTGGTGATCCCGAACGACATGCCGTTCCCGTCGTGGGACCTGTACGAGGCGAGCATCCCGCTGACCGTCTTCGGCAAGCCCCAGCCCGACCTGGCCGATCCCTGGTACGACCTGCGGCTGTGCGGCACGGACGAGGGCGCGGGCCCGGCCGGGGCGTCCGGGCTCGCGGTGCGCACCCCCTACGGCCTCGACGACCTGGCCGGCGCGGACACCGTCATCGTCCCGTCCGTCCCCGACGCCTGCGTCGAGGACGGCGTACCGCTGCCGCCGAAGCTGATCGCGGCCCTGCGGGACGCGCGGGACGCCGGGGCGCGCATGGTCTCCCTCTGCACGGGCGCCTTCGCGCTCGCCGAGGCCGGCGTCCTCGACGGCCGCCGGGCCACCGCGCACTGGATGCACACGGCCCAACTGGCCGCCCGCTACCCGAAGGTGGAGGTCGACGACTCCGTCCTGTACGTCGACGACGGCGACGTCCTCACCAGCGCCGGCCTGACGGCCGGCCTGGACCTGTGCCTGCACCTGGTCCGGCGCGACCTCGGCGCGCACGTGGCCAACCAGCTCGCCCGCCGGATGGTCGTCCCGGCCCACCGCAAGGGCGGGCAGGCGCAGTTCATCGACCTCTCCGTCCCGGCGACGGACGACGAAGGGCTGGGCCCGGTCCTGGAGTGGGCCCGCGCGCGGCTGGACGAACCGCTCTCGGTCGACGACCTGGCCCGCCGGGCCTCGATGAGCCCGCGCACCTTCTACCGCCGCCTCCAGGCGGCCACGGGCACGACACCGCTGCAGTGGCTGCTGAACCAGCGGCTGGCCCGGGCGCAGGCGCTGCTGGAGTCGACCGGTCTGCCGGTGGAGAAGGTGGGCGAACTCAGCGGCCTGGGCACGGCGAACAACCTCCGCCACCACTTCCTGAAGCAGGTGGGCGTCTCACCGACGGACTACCGCCGGTCGTTCCCGGCCCGCAACGGCGGCGAGGGCTGACGGGACACCCCGTACAGCCCTCGCCCACCACGCACGAGACGCGCGACCCGCCACACAGGAGACGCGCGACCCCGCCTACCCCTTGCTCACCGCCTGCAGGATCTCCGGCAGCTTCCGCGCCACCACCGGCGCCGACAGCCGCAGGCCCGCCCAGGTCGCCAGCGCGCCCCAGGCCACGCCCGCCGGCAGCAGCAGCCACAGCAGGGACTCGTGGCCCGCCACGTGGAGCCAGATCGTCACCCCGATCAGGGGGGCGCACAGCAGGGCCGCCGCGACCATGCCGCCGAAGATGCCGGCCCAGGCGAGGCCCGCCTGGCCCGGGACGACGTTCTTGAAGGCGCCCTCCGACGGGATCGAGTACGGGTAGAGGGCCGACGCCAGCGCGCCCGTGCACAGCATCGCGCCCAGCAGCGCCAGCGTGAGCCCCAGCGCCTGCGGCAGGGCCGCCCAGTTGCCCACCAGCCAGGCCGTGACCACCGTGACGACCACCGAGTACGGGACCGTCACCAGGGCCAGCGCGGCCGCCCGCGCCCGGAGTTCGACGTACGCGTCCCGCGGTGTCGAGATGGTCTGCGCGATCATCCAGAACGCCGAGTAGTCCTGGCCGAACTGGTTGTACATCTGCACGCCGAGCATGCCCGCGCCGAAGCACGCCAGGTAGATCGACCCGGTGCCCTGCAGGGCGTTGAAGACCGGCACGATCACCCCGATGGCGAGCGCCGTGACCCACGCGGACTTGGTCTTCGGGTCGCGCACCACGTACCGCAGGCTGCGCTGCATCGCGGTGCCCGTGCGGCCCCCCGGCAGCAGCCGCCACAGTCCGCCGCCCGGGGCGTGCTCCTTGGCGGGGCCGGCCGCGGCGATCGTGGAGCCGTCCGGGCTGACCATGAGCCGGGTCAGGCTGCGCTCCCACGCCCACACCAGTCCCGCCAGCGCGGCCAGCGTCAGCAGCAGCTGCGCCGCCGCCCGCCCGTATGCGCCGGCGGCCACCGAGTCGACCATGCCGACCGCGGTCGCGGGCGGCAGCCACCGTACGACGGCCTCGACCGGTTCCAGCGAGGTCAGGCCGCCGACCTGGGTCAGGCGCTGGGCGCCGAAGTTGACCAGCTGGGCGCCCACCGCGATCAGCAGACCGCTGAGCAGCGCCAGGTCGCGCCCCTTACGGCTGGTCAGCAGCCGCACGTTGGCCGTGGCCACCGCCCGCGCCAGCGCCACGCACACCAGCAGCACCAGCGGGACGGCGACCAGGCCGGCCGCCCAGGCCGCCGGGCCCTGAGCCACCGCCACCACCGAGCCGATGGCCAGACAGACGGTGAACAGGGGCCCGATGCCCACCAGCGAGGACACCAGCAGCGCCCGCACCAGCGGCCGCGGCCGCAGCGGCAGCATCACCAGCCGCGAGGGGTCGAGCGTCTCGTCCCCGGCCGCGAAGAACAGCGGCATGAACGCCCAGGCCAGCGCCAGGATCCCGGTCAGGAGCACGGTCACCGTGCCGGCGTGCACGCGCCCGCGCAGCAGGGTGAGCAGCAGCAACAGCGCCGCCGCGCAGAGCATCGCGAAGACGAAGGAGCCGATGAACGCGGCCTTGCGCTTGGAGGACCCGCGCAGTCCGTTGCGCAGCAGCGCCAGCTTCAGGCCGACGAAGGTCGACGTCAGCGACGGGGCGGCCGCCGCCGTCGCCGCGGAGCCCGGGGTGACGGCCGTGACCGCGCTCATCGCCCGCCGCCCAGCCAGTCCAGGGCGGCGCCCGCGTCGCGGCCGTTCGCGCCGACCAGTTCGAGGAAGGCGCTCTGCAGCGAGCCCGCCTCGCCCCGTACGTCGGCCAGCGGGCCCGCGGCCCGGATCCGGCCGGCGGCCATCACGGCCACCCAGTCGCACACCGACTCGACGAGTTCCATCACGTGGGAGGAGAAGACGACCGTCGCGCCGGAGGCGGTGTAGCGCTCCAGCACCCCGCGGATCGTCTGCGCCGAGACCGGGTCCACGCCCTCGAACGGCTCGTCCAGGAACAGCACCTCGGGGTTGTGCAGCAGCGCGGCCGCCAGGCCGATCTTCTTGCGCATGCCCGTGGAGTAGTCGACGACCAGCTTGTGCTGCGAGCCCGCCAGGTCCAGGACGTCCAGCAGCTGGGTGGCCCGCTTGTCGACCTCGTCGCCCGGCAGCCCCCGCAGCCGGCCCATGTAGCCGAGCAGTTCCCGCCCGGACAGCCGCTCGAACAGGCGCAGGCCCTCGGGCAGCACGCCGATCCGGGACTTCACCTCGGCCGGGTCGCGCCACACGTCGTGCCCGGCGACCTCCACCCGGCCCTGGTCCGGACGCAGCAGCCCGGTGATCATCGACAGCGTCGTCGTCTTACCGGCCCCGTTCGGGCCGACCAGGCCGATGAACCGGCCCGCCGGGATCTCCAGGTCGATGCCCGCGACGGCGATCTGCTCGCCGAAGCGCTTCCACAGACCTTCTATCCGTACGGCGGGCGCGGCGGACGCGTCCCCGTCGCCTGCCCTGTGTGCCTGGTCGGCCATGGGTGCTGCCTTTCACTTCGTCCCCGTCGGTCGTTCTCACCCTAGGAGCGAAGGCGCAGGCGGCGTCAGTTACGAATGTCATGCATTTCGGCCGGGCGCCGCCTCACGCCCGGCCGCGGGCGCGCGCCGCCGCCGCCTCGCGGCCGCAGGCGTACGCCAGCGCGTCGATCAGCTCCTCGGTGTCCGGCAGCCAGCGGTTGGCGGGCGTGGGGCGGCGGGCCCACTGCACCGAGCCGCTGACCCCGTACCGGGTCGGCGGCGCCGCGACGTACTCGCCCTCGCCGCGGGCGACCAGGTCCAGCGAGGCCGGCGGCCAGCCCAGCTTGCGCACCAGGTCCGGCATCTTGGCGCCGGCGCCCGGCAGGACGAAGAAGAGCATCCGCCGGTGCGGGGTCAGGGTCACCGGACCGAGGGTGACCGCCATGCGCTCCAGCCGGGCCAGCGCGAGGAAGCCGGCGGACTCCGGGACGTCGATCGCGTCGAAGGTCCGCCCGGTGGGCAGCAGGATCGAGGCGCCGGGGTTCTTGGACCACATCCGCCGGACCTGGACGGCGCTGCCGGTGGCCTGCGCCGCCCAGTCCTTCACCGCCGGGTGCGCGCCGGGCGTCACGCAGGCCTCGCCGCCGCCGCAGGAGCACAGCTCCCGGCCGTCCGCGGGCTCCAGCGAGGTGCCGGGGAACACGTCCCAGTGCCGCTCTTCCGCGTACCTCACGGCATGGTCCAGCAGCTGCTCGCCGCGCTGCTTGGGGATGGGCGCGGTCTCCATGACTCCGATGGTCTCTTCCACGTCCTTCACAACTCCCGCCGTCACCACGGGTTACGGGCGTAAACCGGCCGGTGGGCGGAGCATCGATCCTGCACGCGGGGCGCATCGGTGCACGGGCGGGGGCGCGCGGGAGGACGGGGAGCCGGGTCTGGGTAGCGACAAGTCGCAGAGCGGAAGATTCTCCGCCAATCAGCCGGGAAGTGATCATTCGAACGATCACCCGCGGCCACAGGGGGTTTTCATGGCAGCCAGGCCTCTCGTCGCCCGTCAGCCGAACGAACGGTTGCAGGCGCTCATCCAGGAAGCCGGGTGCTCCAACGCCGGGCTCGCCCGCCGTGTGAACGTGACCGGCGCCGAGCACGGTCTCGATCTCCGCTACGACAAGACGTCCGTGGCCCGCTGGCTGCGCGGTCAGCAGCCGCGCGGGCGGGCCCCCGGGATCATCGCCGAGGCCCTGGGCCGCAAACTGGGCCGTACCGTCACCATCGACGAGATCGGCATGGCCAACGGCAAGAACCTCGCCTCGGGCGTGGGCCTGCAGTTCTCCCCGACCGTCATCGGCGCCATCGAGCAGGTCTGCGAGCTGTGGCGCAGCGACGTGGGCCGCCGCGACTTCCTGTCCGGCTCCAGCGTGGCCGCGTCCGCGCTGGTCGAGCCCAGCCGCGACTGGCTGATCACCGGGGCGGACGCGGCGGTGGCCCGCTCGGGGGGCTCGCGCGTGGGCATGTCCGACGTGGACGCGGTACGGGCGACGACGGAGGCGCTGGTCGACCTCGACCACCGGTTCGGCAGCGGGCACGTACGGCCCGTGGTCGTCCACTACCTCAACAGCGTGGTGTCGGGCCTGATCGGCGGGTCCTACCGGGAGCCGGTGGGGCGGGCGCTGTTCGCGGCGGTGGCGCGGCTGACCGAACTCGCCGGCTACATGGCCGTGGACACCGGGCAGCCGGGGCTGGCCCAGCGCTACTACATCCAGGCGCTGCGCCTGGCCCAGGCGGCGGGCGACCGCGCGTACGGCGGGTACGTGCTGGCCGCGTCGATGAGCCACCTGGCGGCCGAGCTCGGCAACCCGCGGGAGATCGCGCAGCTGGCGCGGGCCGCGCAGGAGGGCACCCGCGGGCAGGTCACGCCGCGCGCGGAGGCCATGTTCTACGCCGCCGAGGCCCGCGGCCACGCGCTGCTGGGGGACGCCCGGGCGACGGCCGTGCTGTCCGCCCGGGCGGTGACCGCGCTGGAGCGGGCCGAGCCGGAGTCCGGCGACGACCCGGCGTGGATCCGGCACTTCGACGAGGCGTACCTGGCCGACGAGCTCGCCCACTGCCACCGTGACCTCGGCCAGGCGGACGCGGCCGGGCGGCGGGCGCAGGAGGCGCTGCGGGCGCTGCCCGAGACCAAGGCCCGCAGACGAGCGATCGGGATGCTGCTGCTCGCGGCCGCGCAGGTGCAGCAGCGCGAGGTCGAGCAGGCCTGCCAGACGGCGACGAAGGCGGCTGAGCTGCTGGGTTCGCTGCGCTCGAACCGGGGCGCGGAGTACCTCGACGACTTCCGCCAGCGGGTCGCGCCGTACCGGGAGGAAGCCGCCGTACGGGAATTCACGGCCCGGGTGGAGGCACGCGTGGCATAAATCGCATCTGGCCCCGCGGGCTGTGGACGACCTGCCGCGAACGGTGAGTGACCGGGTAGCGTGACCCGACGGTCCCGTAGGTTCGGGTGCAGTCGGAGAAGGAGTCCCGGTGACGCAGAGCGGACAAGGCGGACAAGGGGGCGATCAGCGCCACGCGGTGGAGCCCCCCGCGTACGCGGACGCCCCGCCGGCCGCGGACCCGTGGGGCCCGCCGCCCGGCGTGGCGCCGGCCCCGGGGCACGCGCTCGGGCCGGGGCACGTGCTCGGGCCGGGGTACGAGGAGCCGGGCGCGCCGGACTGGGGGCACCTCCCGGCGGCAGCCGGGGGAGTCCATCCGCCGGTGCACGAGGCGGCGACGCAGTACATCCCCCCGGTGCAGCCCGACCCGGCCGCGCCGGTGCCGCTCGAGGCAGCCACGCAGTACATCCCGCCCGTGCCGGCCGCGCCCGGTCCGGGGGAGGCCGCGACGCAGTACATCCCGCCGGTCCCGGCGGCGGCCGGTCCGGGTGAGGCGGCCACCCAGTACATCCCGCCCGTCCCGGCGGCGCCCGGTCCGGGGGAGGCGGCGACGCAGTACATCCCGCCCGTCCCGGCGGGTCCGGCGGCCGACGAGGCGGCCACCCAGTTCATCCCGCCGGTCACGGACGGCGTGTTCCACTCCGAGGAGCAGGGGCACACCCAGGTGCTGCCGCCCATCCAGGAGCCGATCCGGCCGCACGCGCCGCGGGGCGGGCCGCCGCGCCCGTACCCGGGGCAGCACCAGGGGCCCCCTCAGCACCCGCACCAGCAGTACGCGCCCGCCGCCGGACCGCGCCGTCAGGCCCCGCCGCCCTTCGAGGAGCCCGCCCGCCGGGTGTCGCCCGCGATCATCGCGGCCGCCGTGTTCGGCCTGGCGCTGACCGGGCTCGGCGTCGGCGCGCTGCTCGGCGACGACGTCAAGCCCAAGAGCAACGACCCGGTGGCGGTCGCCTCCGTGCCGAGTCCGACCGGGTCCCAGCCGCCGTCGGCCGCCGCCGAGGCGCCGGTGGACCCGGCGCGCGCCCAGGCCGTGCAGCTGGACAAGCTGCTCGCCGACAGCAACGACAACCGGGCCACGGTGATCGACGCCGTCGACGACATCAAGGGCTGCGACAACCTCGACACCGCGGCCAAGGACCTGCGCGACGCCGCCCGCCAGCGCGAGGAGCTGGTCACCCGGCTCCAGGAGCTGAAGATCGACAAGCTGCCCGACCACGCCAGGCTGGCCGCCTCCCTCACCAAGGCCTGGCAGTCCTCGGCGGCCGCGGACAAGCACTACGCGGCGTGGGCGGACGAGCTCGCCGGCGACAAGAAGGACTGCAAGGACGGCCGTGCCAGGTCCTCGTCGCACGCGAACGACGGCAACAAGTCCAGCGCCGAGGCGACCCGCGCGAAGGAGGTGGCGGCGACCCTGTGGAACCGCATCGCGAGCCAGTACGGCCTGACGAAACGGGACAAGTCGCAACTCTGACCCGGCGGGCCACAACCCTGACCCACCGGGCCGCGGCCGGTGCGCGCGGCGTCAGTTCGAGCCGGGCGCGCCCTCCAGCGTCTGGGTCATGTCCATCGCGCCCTCGCCCGCCTGCGCGACCAGCCGGCCCGACTGCACCACCTGGAAGCTGACCCGCCCGTTGACGATCCGCGGGTAGCCGCTGACCGCGCGCAGGTCCTGGAAGCGCCACTTCAGGTCCGGGGTGAGGCCGCCGGTCGGGACGCCCTCCGACCGGTTCAGCGCGCGGGCGACGTCGCGCGCGGCGATGGTGTCCGCGTCGCCGAGCTTCTTCACGACCTCCGTGAACACGGAGTACGCGATCCACGTGGTCTGCGTCCCGGCGTCGGTCGGGTCCACCTCGTCGTCGCCGAAGGCGTGCTCGGCGATCACCTGGCGCATCGGGGCCCACAGCGGGTCGCTGGCCACCGGGTACCAGCCGGTGACGTACGCGCCCTCGAAGGGGCTCTCCTTGCCGCCGGTGCGGTCGATCAGGGCCTGGCTGACACTGCCGAGGACCGAGGCGAGCTGCGGCTTCTTCTGCTTGGTCTCCACGCGGCGGTAGGAGTCGAAGAAGGTCTCGGTGCGGGCGCCGAGCACGGCCGTGACGCAGCCCTTGGCGGTGTCCTTGCCGCGGGCGGCGTCGACGAGCGCCTCGCGGGCCTGCGGGCCGTAGTCGCTCGCGTCCTCGGCGGCCCGGATGTCGGAGGCCTCCTGCTGCTTGCCGGCCCGCAGGCCGGCGTTGAGCAGGCTCGGCATCGCGTCGCCCGCGAGGGTGTCGGGGCGGACCAGGGCCACCTGCTCGCAGGCGCGGGCGAGCTGGTGGCCGGCGCCGGCCAGCAGGACGGGCTGGCCGCCGTTGACGGGGAAGGACAGGGTGGACTGGAACTCCTCGGAGGAGATGCCGTAGCCGCCGATGAACGGGATGCCCGCGGCCTCCAGGGGGGACATGAAGGCGCGGCCGTGCTGGCTGTAGGAGCCGATCACGGCGACCGCCTTCTCGGCGACGGCCTTGCGGGCGCAGTCGCCGGCACCGCTGGGGGTGTTGTGCTCGTTGCAGGTCAGGACGCGCAGCTTGCGGCCGTTGATGCCGCCCTTGCCGTTGATCCACCGCTCGTAGGCCTTGGCCATGGCGGGCATTCCGGCCATATTGGTGGCTTTGGTGTCCTGCGGGGCGAACGTCATGACCGTGAGCGTTTCGGCCGAACCCCCACCGTCACCTGGGAGCGCGCCGCATCCGGTGGCGAGACACACACCGAGCGCCGAAGCCAGGAGGGAGCGGTATTTCGCCATGCGTCGCATGTCCGTCATGGCTATGCACACTTCCTCCCCACGGGTAACGGGGCAGTGAGCAGTGGGCAACGACGAGTGACGGGAGGGTGAACTCCGGGCGCATCAAGATCCCGCATGGGCGGAACGTACGATCGAAAGCGTGACATTCGTCCAAGCTTCCAAGAACTCTTCCCGACCCGGCCGCCGCTCCTCCACCATGGGCGGCATGCCGCTCAACGACATGCCGTGGTGGCGCTGGCGCAGCAACGTGCGCTCGGCCCTGCACATGCTTTCCGATCCCGCCTTCCAGGAGGAGACCTGGCTGGCCGGTCTCGAGGGCTACGGTGACGTGACCGACGCCGTCTACCGGCTGGTCGAGGACACCTGGCTCGACAGCTGGTCCGCCGAGAAGTACGTCGGGACGATCTTCCGGGACTCGCAGGAGGCCGCGCTGGTCGACGTCGCCGTCCTGCGCGTGCTGCGCATCCTGCACCAGGTGGGCCCCGACGCGCCCGTCGCCGCGTACCTGGAACACCACGGCTGGCCCGAGGCGGTCCGCGCGGCGCGCGAGGCGCACGTACGGCTGGCCGCGGCGGACGGGGACGACCCGGACGCGTACCCGCGGTCGCTGGAAGTACTGCGAATCCTGACCCGCACGGTGTGAAAAGGTGTGGTGTCATGAGCGATGACCCGCACCAGCCGCACCACCAGCGCCCCCCGCAGTCCGAGCAGTACGTCCTGACCCTGTCGTGCCCCGACAAGCAGGGCATCGTGCACGCCGTGTCGAGCTACCTGTTCATGACCGGCTGCAACATCGAGGACAGCCGCCAGTTCGGCGACCACGACACCGGACTCTTCTTCATGCGGGTCCACTTCTCGGCCGAGGCGCCGGTGACGGTGGAGAAGCTGCGGGCGAGCTTCGCGGCGATCGGCGACTCGTTCCGGATGGACTGGGAGATCCACCGCTCCGACGAGCGGATGCGGATCGTCCTGATGGTCTCCAAGTTCGGGCACTGCCTCAACGACCTGCTCTTCCGCTCGCGCATCGGCGCGCTGCCGGTGGAGATCGCGGCCGTCGTCTCCAACCACACCGACTTCGCCGAGCTGGTCGGCTCCTACGACATCCCCTTCCACCACATTCCGGTGACGCGGGAGAACAAGGCCGAGGCCGAGGCGCAGCTGCTGGAGCTGGTCCGCTCCGAGAACGTCGAGCTCGTCGTCCTGGCCCGCTACATGCAGGTCCTCTCGGACGCACTGTGCAAGGAGCTGAGCGGGCGGATCATCAACATCCACCACTCGTTCCTGCCGAGCTTCAAGGGTGCCAAGCCGTACCACCAGGCGCACGCGCGCGGTGTGAAGCTGATCGGCGCGACCGCCCACTACGTGACCGCCGACCTCGACGAGGGCCCGATCATCGAGCAGGAGGTCGAGCGCGTGGGCCACGAGGTCACGCCCGACCAGCTGGTCGCCATCGGCCGTGACGTCGAGTGCCAGGCGCTGGCGCGCGCGGTGAAGTGGCACAGCGAGCACCGCGTCCTGCTGAACGGCTCCCGCACGGTCGTCTTCGCCTGAGCACACCTCGCCTGAGCACACCTCGGGCGGGGGCGCCACGCGCGTGGCGCCCCCGCCCGAGGTGGTGCTACAGCCGGCTCAGGGAAGCCGCCGCGAAGAGGACGTCGCGGATCGCCTCGCGGTCACCGTGCTGGCCGGCCGCCGCCTCCTCCGGGGCGATGTGCCCGGCCGCGAGCTGGCAGAACTCGATGGTGTCCATCGCGATCTCCGCGACCGTGCGGTCCGCCGAGGTCGCCGCCGCCGGCGAGTCCAGCGCGATGTCCCAGGACCCGCCGCCCGCGCCCTCGATCTCCAGGTGCAGCGTCCGGCCCGGCTTGCCCGCCGCCACCAGGTCCTGGGGCGGGCCGGCCAGCCCGCCCCGGCGGCGGTCGGCCAGCGCACCGGGCAGCAGCCGGGCCGCCAGGTCGATCATCCCGTGCAGGTGCGGGCCGGCCGGCGGCTCGTACGGGTAGTCCACCGCCTCCGCGATGTCGGAGGCGTGCACCCAGCACTCGAAGGCCCGTTCCAGGAACGCGTCCCCCAGCGGCAGCGAGAAGTCCCCGTAGTCCACCGCGAGGTCGGCGACGCCGCGGCCCGCGAAGGAGACCGTACGCACCAGGGTGTGCCCCTGTTCTCGCCAGGGTTCCCGGACCTGGCGGGTGGCCGGGTACGGCGAGGAGGACCAGAACTCCTCCGTGCGGGCCGTGGGATCGGCCGGTGCCTGCGCGCCCAGCGGATCGGTCAGCCCCAGCGCGGTCGCGACCAGCGCGTCCACCGTCAGCAGATGCCCGATGACCCCGGCCACCGTCGTCCGCCGCGAGGTCCGTCGCTCCTCCTGGAACCACTTCAGCCGGACCGGCGTGTGCCACTCCGAGTCCCCGAAGTCCCGCAGCAGCGCGTCCAGCCGAGCCGTCTCGGTGTCGTACGGCGTCGCCCAGACCGGCACCGGGATCCGCGCCGGACGCTTGCCCAGGCAGTCCTCCAGCACCCGTGAACGCAGCAGGGGCTTGAGGTCCAGGCTCTCCTCGGGGTGCAGCAGGCCCACCGCGTCGCGCAGCCGCAGCGCCTCCTCCGCGCAGGGCGCGCACTCGGTGAGGTGCTCCTCCACCGCGTGCGTCTCCTCCGGCGAGCACGCCGACAGCGCCCACGCGCCCAGCAGCGACTTCAGCACGTCGTGCGAGGGCGGCCCGATCGGCGTCACCGCGGGCAGGACGGCGAAGTCGTCCGCCGCGGCCCGTGGACCCGGTATCCGGGCGGGGCCCGGCAGCTGGTGTCCGTCGTCGGCAGACTCGGCGGGGCCGTTCATCGGGAACTTCCGTATCCGGGCGGGGCGATGTCCTCCGGGAGGACGTTGGCGGTCGACAGCAGCTGGAGTCCCAGGCGCAGCCGCCGGCGCGCCTCGTCCTCGCTGATCTGGAGGTCGGCGGCGGCCTGCCGGTAGTCGCGGCGCTTGAAGTACGCCAGTTCCAGCGCGGCCCGCAGCGGCGCCGGCATGGACGTGACGATGAAGTCCGCGCGGGCGGCGGCGTTGGCGCTGGCCACCTTCCGCTCCAGCTCCTCGCGCGAACCGCGGCCCAGCTCGGCCTGGCGCAGCCGGGCCACGGCCTGGCCCTGGGTGATCCGGGCCACCCAGGAACGCATCGAGCCCTGCTTGGGGTCGTACGCGTCCGGGTTCTCCCAGATGTAGCCGAACACTTCACGGGTGATCCGGTCCGCCGCTTTCTCGTCACCGAGCACGCGGTGCGCCAGGCTGTGCACGAGCGATGCGAAACGGTCGTACAGCTCCCCGAGCGCGGCGGCCTCGCCGCGTGCCAGACGTTGCTGCATGCGGCGGTCCCAGCGCGGTGGTACGTCCTTCGGCATAATGCCCCCAGCCGTGTGTCGACCCTCCGAATGTAGTGGGCACCGTGCGGTTCGCGCCCGTTTTGGGAGAAGGTCCCCCTGGAAGGAGGACCTGCGTGCTATCTGTGACTTGGCCAGTGCCGGGCTTCAGCCCAGTGGTGAAGGCCATCCTTGGCCCGGAGGTGCGGAGCGCCGGAGTTCACCGCGCCTGCGGGACCTCAGCTCAGGCCGGGCGGTTCCGCCTCGCCGTTGAACTCCTTCAGCTCGACCTCGACGTCCTCGGACACCGATCGCGTGATCTCTTCCATGCGCATCAGGTGCTGGTCGGCGAAGGCCTCGTGGCGGTACTTCGTCACGAAAACCAAGTGAGCGTTAAGGACGAAAACGCACTGCCTGCCTGTACAGACGCGCTGCGCGTCCGTGAGACCGCCCGTGCCGCCGGGCTGCCGTTCGTCTCCTGTGCCGAGCTGGGCAAGCGGCTCACCGCCGCGAAGAAGACCGAGGAACGGGCCTGGCTCGGCGAGGTTTCCGCCGTCGTCCTGCAACAGTCCCTTCGGGACCTGGACACCGCCTACCGGAACTTCTTCGACGGCCTGAAGGGCAAACGCCCGAAGACGGGGCCGCCCCGGTTCAAGTCCCGCAAGGACAACCGGCAGGCCGTACGGTTCACCGCGAACGCCCGATGGAAGATCACTCCCGGCGGGGACCTGTCGCTGCCGAAGATCGGCGATGTGCGGGTGAAGTGGTCCCGCGCCCTGCCGTCCACGCCGTCCACGGTGACGGTGGTGAAGGACGCGGCCGGGCGGTACTTCGCTTCGTTCGTCGTCGAGACCGGCACCGGCGAGGTGCTGCCCGGGACCGCCGGTCAGGTCGGTATCGACCTGGGCCTGTCGCACTTCGCGGTCCTCTCCGACGGCACGAAGATCGACAGCCCGCGCTTCCTGCGCCGGGCCGAGAAGAAGCTCAAGCGGGAACAGCAGCGCCTGTCCCGCAAGGCCAAAGGCAGCAGCAACAGGGCGAAGGCCCGCCTCAAGGCCGCCCGTGCACACGCACGGGTGGCCGACGCACGGCGCGAATTCCACCACCAGCTCTCAACGAAGATCATCCGTGAGAACCAAGCGGTTGCCGTTGAGGACCTGGCGGTCAAGGGCCTCGCCCGAACGCGCCTGGCCAAGTCCGTGCACGACGCCGGATGGTCGCAGTTCGTGACCATGCTGGAGTACAAAGCCACCCGGTACGGGCGCACCCTCGTCAAGATCGGCCGGTTCGAGCCGACCTCACAGGTGTGCTCGCAGTGCGGCGTCAAGGACGGCCCCAAGCCCCTGCACATCCGTGTGTGGGAGTGCGGGGCGTGCGGGGCCGTCCTCGACCGGGACATCAACGCGGCGGTCAACGTCGCCAAGGCGGCCGGACTGGCCGTGTCAGCCTGCGGAGCGCGGGTAAGACCGGGACCCGTCCCGGCACAGCGCGGAGAAACAGGAACCCGCCGAGACGGTCAGACGACCGTGGCAGGAATCCCCGCCCTTTAGGGCAGGGAGCGGAAGTCAAGGCTCGTGCGCCGCACCGCGCTCCTCGTGCGCGGGTTCGATGCGGCCACCTCCTTGCCGGCTTTCCTTAACGCACAGGCCACCGAGGCCTTACGCTTCCGCCTGTCTTGAACTGAACCCACCGCACATGTGAAGGCGGAACGCCGAATATGGACAGCGCAGAGTACGAGCGCAAGATCGCCGCCCGATTCGCCACCTTCGACCAGGACGGCAACGGATATATCGACCGGGAGGACTTCAGCGCGGCCGCCAGGGCGGTGCTGGCCGAATTCGGTACCACCGCACGCTCCGACCAGGGGCAGGCCGTCTTCAACGGGGCCGAGGCCTTCTGGCAGGGCATGGCCGGCATCGCCGACGTGGACGGCGACCAGCGGGTGACCCGCGACGAGTTCATCACGGGCGCCGCCAAGCGGCTGCGTGACAGCCCTGCCCGGTTCGCCGAGATCGCGCGGCCGTTCCTGCACGCGGTCATCGCGGTCGCGTCGGGCGGCAGCCCCGAGGGCTCCACGCCGGAGGCGGTGGCCCGGGTGCTGCGGGTGCTGGGCACCTCCGCCGAGGGCGCCGAGCAGATCGCGCGGGCCCTGGACGCCGACGGGGACGGCCGGATCTCGGAGGAGGAGATCCTGGCCGCGTTCGCCGGCTACTGCGGGGTCGAGGCGCCGGACGCGCCGTAGGTCCCGTCCGCTCCGACGCAGGACGGTCCCCGGGACCGCGTCCTCACCGCTTGGCCGCGGGCGGCGGCGCGAAGGGGTGCTGCGGGGTCACGATCTCGGTGACCGTCCTGCCGATCAGTGAACTCAGGCTGCCCGTGCCCTTGTCGATGTCGGAGTTGATGAGCACGACGAGGGTGGTCCGCTCGGCGGGCAGGCGGATCGCCAGGGTCTCGTAGCCGGGGATGTCGCCGTTGTGCCCGACCCAGCCGTTCAGGGAGAGGATCCCCAGGCCGTAGGCCAGGCCGGGATGGCCGGTGGGCGCCATCCGCATGCGCTGGGCCTGGGTGGCGGGTTCCAGGAGCCTGCCGTCGGCGAGCGCCGGCACCCAGGCGCGCAGGTCGTCGAGGTCGGAGATCACCGCGCCGGCCGCCCACGCCCAGGAGGGGTTCCACAGCGAGGAGTCGACCGGCTTGCCGCTGGGGCTGAAGTCCGTGTAGCCGTGGGCGTACGGGGTGGGCAGGGCGCCGTCCTTGGGCAGGGACGTGTCGTTCAGGTGCAGCGGGTCGAAGACGTGCTCGCGCAGGAACGCGGCCAGCGGCTGCCCGCCCACCTTCTCGATCATCAGGCCGAGCAGCACCGTATTGGTGTTGCTGTACATCCACTTGCTGCCCGGCGGGAACTGCGCGGGGTGCGCGAAGGCGATGTCCAGCAGCTGCCGCGGGGTGTAGACGCGCTGCGGGTCCGCGCGGACCTCGGCCATCCACGTGGGGTCGAGGGTGTAGTCGAACAGCCCGCTGCGCATGCCGGCGAGCTGCCGTACGGTGATCCGCTCCCCGCCCGGCACGCCGTCGACGTACCGCGCGATCGGGTCGTCGAGGCCGATCCGGCCCTCGTCGACGAGTTGCAGGACCGCGGTGATGGTGAAGGTCTTGGTGACGCTGCCGATCCGGTGGAACATGTCGGCCTTCATGGGGGCGCCGGTGGCCTGGTCGGAGACGCCGAGCGAGCGCTGGTAGGAGCCGCCGCCGTCGATCCACAGGCCGACGTTCATGCCGGGGAAGCCGCCCCGCTCCATGGCCGCGGCGAGCGCGTCGTCGAGGCGCTGCACGGTGGCCGGGTCGAGGTCCGCCCGCCCCGGCGGCGCGGCGGCCGGGGCCGGCCCGGCGCACAGCGCGGCCAGCAGCAGGGAGGCGGCCGCCGCCGCGGAGATCCCCCGGAACCTGCCCCGAGCGCCCATGGCGGACCACCTCCGCACCTCATGTCCCCGAGGCCGCTCCTCCCAGCGTAGGAAGGGACGCGGGAGGCGGCGACCGGGCCGGTGGCGGCGACCGGGGCCGGTGGTGGCGGCGGTCGGGGTCAGGGGCGGGCGTAGCGCTCGCGCAGCTTGTACTTGAGCACCTTGCGCAGGGCGTCGTTGCGGGGCAGGGCCTCCACCAGCTCCAGCTGCTCGGGCAGCTTGTGCGTGGCCAGGCCCGCCCCGCGCAGGTACGCCGTGATCCCGGCCAGGTCCAGGGGCGCGGCCCCCGGCGGCTGCTCGACGACCGCGCAGACGCGTTCGCCGCGCTCGGGGTCGGGCAGGCCGATGACGGCGGCGTCGCCGACGCCGGGCAGCTGGTGCAGGAGGTCCTCGATCTCCTTGGCGGAGATGTTCTCGCCCTTGCGGATGATCACGTCCTTGCTGCGGCCGGTGAGGACCAGGTGGCCGCTCGCGGTGAGGTGCCCGAGGTCGCCGGTGATCAGGTAGCCGTCGGCGTCGAACACCTCCGCCGTCTGCGCGGGGTCGAGGTAGCCCCGGCAGACGGCCTCGCCGCGCAGCCGGACCTCGCCGTCGGTGCCCGCGGGCAGTACCGAGCCGTCGGGCCCGGTGATCCGTATGGACATCCCGGCGGGCGGCCGGCCCTCGGTGGTGGCGAGGTCGTCGTCGGTGTCGTCGGGCGAACCCATGGTGATCATGGGGACTTCGGTCATGCCGTAGCCGTGGGTGAGCTTGCAGCCCAGCTCGCGCACCACCGCGTGGTAGATCTCCGGCGGTTTGGGGGCGCCGCCGCCCGCCAGCAGCCGCAGGGTGGGGATCAGCGGCTCGCCGGGGTCCTTGCGCTGCTCGGTCAGGAAGAGCGAGTAGAAGGCGGTCGAGCCGCCGGCGACGGTGACCCCGTGGCGGCGGTAGCCGGCCACCGCGCCGGGCATCGCGAACTTCTCGAACAGGACCGCCGGGAAGCCGTACAGCAGCAGCATCACCAGGTAGTCGGGCCCGCCGATGTGCGCGTACGGGAAGGCGATCGAGCCGACGTCGGCGGGGGTCAGGCGCAGGGCGTGCGCGAGGCACGAGCCGCCCGCCAGGAGCGAGCGGTCGGTGTGCAGGACGCCCTTGGGGTCGGAGGTGGTGCCGGAGGTCCAGTAGATCCACCGTACGTCGGTGCCGGAGGCGGGCGGCGGGGGCAGCAGCCCGGGATCGGCTTCCGGCAGGTCCGTGTCCGCGTACGCCTCGAAGACGCCGCGGGCGCCGAGCCGCTCGGCCATCGCGCGGTGGTCGAAGCCGCGCCACTGCCCGGGCACGGCGAAGAACTCGGCCTTGGACTCGCGCAGCGCGAAGCCGACCTCGCGGTCGCGGTAGAACGGGATGACGGGGGACTGGACGGCGCCGAGGCGGGCGAGGGCGAGCGAGAGCAGCACCGTCTCGATGCGGGTGGGCAGCTGCCAGGCGACGACCGTGCCGGGCCGCACGCCCCGGGCGAAGAGGCCGGCCGCGACGGCCTCGGCGCGCTCGCGAAGCCGGCCGAAGGTGATCGAGCGGTCGGTCTCCGCCTCGATGAGGGCGGGGGTGTGCGGGGTGAGGGCTGCCCGGCGGGCGACCAGTTCCCACAGGGTGGGGGCCTGGGCCAGCTCGTGTGCGGTGTCCGTCATGGCCTGACCTCCGGAACGCGGGGACGCGGGGACGCGGGGACGCGGGCAAGGCAGTGTCTGACGTTGCGTCAGATCGACTGGGAAGCGTAGGGCGCTGCCGCTTGTCGGTCCAGGGGTGACGGGGCTAGCTTATTTCTGACGATCCATCAGATTGCCGGTGCGCGGACGGCAGCGCCCGGACACGGTGAGGGGACCCCATGGAACTGCCTCGGATCATCAGCGTCGACGACCACGTGATCGAGCCCGCCCATCTCTTCTCGACCTGGCTCCCCGCCAAGTACCGCGACCGGGGCCCCCAGCCGCTGACCGCCGGCATCGGCGAGCTCGCGTACACCGGCGGCAAGTACGTGATCACCATGGACCCCGACGGCCCGCCCACCGACTGGTGGATCTACGAGGACCTGAAGTTCCCGTACAAGCGCAACATCGCCGCCGTCGGCTTCGACCGCGACGACATGACCCTGGAGGGCATCACCCGCGCCGAGATGCGCCGCGGCTGCTGGGACCCCGCCGAACGCCTCAAGGACATGGACCTCAACCACGTCGAGGCCTCCCTGTGCTTCCCGACCTTCCCGCGCTTCTGCGGCCAGACCTTCGCCGAGGCCCACGACAAGGAGGTCGCGCTCGCCTGCGTGCGCGCGTACAACGACTGGATGGTCGAGGAGTGGTGCGGCGACAGCGGCGGCCGGCTGATCCCGCTGTGCATCATCCCGCTGTGGGACATCGACCTCGCGGTCGCCGAGATCCGCCGCAACGCGGCCCGCGGGGTCAGGGCCGTCACCTTCTCCGAGATCCCCACCTACCTCGGGCTGCCGTCCATCCACTCCGGCTACTGGGACCCGTTCTTCGCCGTCTGCCAGGAGACCGGCACGGTCGTCAACATGCACATCGGGTCCAGCTCCCAGATGCCCGCCGCCTCCCCCGACGCCCCGCCCGCCGTCCAGGCCTCGCTCAGCTTCAACAACGCGATGGCCTCGATGATGGACTTCCTCTTCAGCGGGGTGCTGGTGAAGTTCCCGACGCTGAAGCTGGCCTACAGCGAGGGCCAGATGGGCTGGATCCCGTACGCGCTGGAGCGCGCCGACGACGTGTGGGAGGAGCACCGCGCCTGGGGCGGGGTCCGCGACCTGATCCCCGAGCCGCCCTCCACGTACTACTACCGGCAGATGTACTGCTGCTTCTTCCGCGACAAGCACGGCATCGCCTCGCTCGACGTCGTCGGCCGCGACAACGCCACCTTCGAGACCGACTACCCGCACGTCGACTCGACCTTCCCGCACACCAAGGAGGTCGCCCTCGACCACGTCCTGGGCCTCGACGAGGAGACGGTCTACAAGCTGATGCGCGGCAACGCCATCCGCATGCTGGGCCTGGACCTTGACCGCGACCGCCGCCGGGCGGGCCAGTGGACCTGACCTGCACCGAGGAGGAGCGGGAGTTCCGGGCGAGGCTGCGCGCCTGGCTCGCGAGGACACTGCCCGCGCTGCCCGCCCCGCCCTCCCCGGACGACTGGCCGGGCCGGCGCGCCTACGACCTCGGCTGGCAGCGGCGGCTGTACGACGCCGGGTACGCCGGCCTGGACTGGCCCGTGGACGCGGGCGGCCGCGGCGCCACGCCCACGCAGGCCCTGATCTTCCTGGAGGAGACCGAACGGGCGGGCGCCCCGTACGTCGGCGCGAACTTCGTGGGCCTGCTGCACGCCGGCCCGACCATCGCCGCCGAGGGCACGGCCGAGCAGCGCGCCCGCTGGCTGCCGCCCGTCCTGCGCGGCGACGAGGTGTGGTGCCAGGGCTTCAGCGAGCCGGACGCGGGCTCGGACCTGGCCGCCCTGCGCACGCGGGCGGTGCGCGACGGGGACGCGTACGTCGTGACCGGCTCCAAGATCTGGACCTCGCACGCGGAGGTCGCAGACTGGTGCGAACTGCTGGTCCGCACCGACCCCGACGCTCCCAAGCACCGGGGCATCACCTGGCTGGCCATGCCGATGGACGCGCCCGGGGTCACGGTGCGCCCGCTGCGCACGCTGGCGGGCTCGACCGAATTCGCCGAGATGTTCCTCGACGAGGTGCGGGTGCCGGTCGCCAACCGGGTGGGCGCGGAGAACGACGGCTGGCGGGTCACCATGGTGACCCTGTCCTTCGAGCGCGGCACCGCCTTCGTCGGCGAGGTCGTGGCGTGCCGGCGGGTCCTGGGCGCCCTGGCCCGCCGGGCGCGGGAGAACGGCCGCTGGGACGACCCCGTACTGCGCCGCAGGCTCGGCCGCCTGGCGGCGGAGTTCGGCGCGCTGTGGCGGCTCACCCAGTGGAACGTCAGCGAGGCGCAGGCGGCCGGCGGAGTCCCCGGCATCGGCGGTTCCGTCTTCAAGCTGCGCTACTCGCACGCGCGGCAGGAGCTGTTCGACGCGGCCGCCGAGGTGCTGGGGCCGTGGTCGTTGTCGTTGGGCGAGGAATGGACCCTGGACCGGCTCTCCTCCCTCTCCTACACGATCGCGGCCGGCACCTCGCAGATCCAGCAGAACATCGTGGCCGAGCGCATCCTCGGCCTCCCGAAGGGCAGGTGAGGGCGGCCGTGGACTTCCGGCTGAGCGAGGACCAGCGGGCCCTGCGCGCGGGCGTACGGGAACTGCTGGCCGGGCGGTACGGGCGCGAGGCGCTGCGCAAGGCCGTGGACACCGGCGCGGCCGTCGACCGGGCCCTGTGGCGGGAGCTGGGCGAGGCGGGCCTTTTCGCCCTGCGGCTGCCGGAGTCCGCCGGGGGCGTGGGGCTCGGCCTGCCCGAGGCCGTCCTCGTCTTCGAGGAGGCCGGGCGGGCCCTGCTGCCCGGCCCCCTGGTGGCGACCCACCTGGCGGCCGGCACGGTCCCGGGGGCGGCGGAGGGGACGGCCGTGGTGACGGCCTTCGACCTCGGCGGCCCGCTGGTGGCGTACCTGGGCGAGGCGGACGCGGTCCTGGGCGCCGAAGCCGTACCGGCGGGCGACCCGGTCCGCCCGGTGGACCCGCTGACACCACTGCACAAGGTGGACGCGTCGGCGTACGCCTCCCCGGCGCCGTACCGCGACACGGGGGCGCTGCTGACGGCGGCGCTCCAGCTCGGCAGCGCGCTGCGGACGGTGGAGCTGGCGGTCGACCACGCGCGCGGGCGCGAGCAGTTCGGGCAGCCGATCGGTGCCTTCCAGGCGGTCAAGCACCTGTGCGCGCAGATGCTGGTCCGGGCGGAGGTGGCCCGTACGGCGCTGTACGCGGCGGCGGTGACCGGCGACCCGGGCGAGGTGGCGGCGGCGAAGCTGCTGGCCGACGAGGCCGCCGTACGCAACGCGCGGGACTGTCTCCAGGTCCATGGCGGGATGGGGTTCACCTGGGAGGCGGACGTGCACCTGCACCTGAAACGGGCCTGGGTGCGGGCCGGTCAGTGGCTGGGGGCGGCGGAGGCGGAGGAACTGCTGGCCGCTGGGCTCATCGCTTCGTCGGAGGAGTCATGGGTGTGACGGCTGGGAAACGGAGGGGTGCATGTCCGATTACGGAGAGTTGATATCGGTTCGTGTCCTTCGCCCGCTTGCTCACGGACCGGAGTCGGGGGCGGGTCACGGTACGCTCCACCGATGCGAGCGGTTGAGCGGCGAGTGCGTCGCACAGTATGCACCACGCCTACTCCTTCGCGCTGGAATATGCCCGAAGCGCTTGTTGTCGTGACTGTATGTCAACCATGCTGCTCCGCAAGGGGATCACGGTCCGTGATTCCGTCCTGTCGCGAGGCGAAGTGTCAGCCGGTTCGGATGGTGTGAGCGGTGCAGGTGCTTCAGGTTCAGCTGGAGGTAGGTCCCGACCCCGCGGAGGTCGGCCGGGCCCGCCGGTGGGCGCGCTCCCGGCTGGCGGGGTCGGGCATAGGGGATGACGAACCACTCGCCGAGACGCTGGTCCTGCTGATCTCGGAACTGGTCACGAACGCCGTGGTGCACACCGGCTGCCCGGCGGTCCTGCGGATGCTGTTCGGCGGCCCCGGGGTCCGGGTCGAGGTCGCCGACGCGAGCGACCGCCCGCCGGCCCCGCGGCACGCGGACGGCGAGGACACGGGCGGGCGCGGACTGGAACTGGTGGTCGGCCTCGCGGACCGCTGGGGCTGGCAGCGCGAGGGTGCGGGCAAGCGGATCTGGTGCGAGGTCGACCGCGCGCACAAGGCCGCCGACGAGGTCCGCGAAAAAAGTGGCCCGGGCCGGGAACCGCGCGTGTACCTCTAACGAGGTGTTGACGGACCGTCATGCGTTGATCACCCTGGAATGGACGATTCGTCGCGAGGGGACGCCAAGGGTTCGGCCTTGACGAGTGCGGGTCGTGGGGTGGCGGCTGCCGTGCCGCGCTCGGGGCGTGCACGAACGTACGCCGCCACCCACTGAACGGGGTCGGGGGACCCGTTATGGGGCATGGTCCCCGTTACGGGGCGGGGCGGCTCGTTAGGCGGCGCCAGGCGCGGCGGAGAGGCCGGGGCGCGCTGTGCTGCTGGGCAGCCTGCTGGGCACTGACGAGGTTGTTGCGGCTGTTCAGGGTGTCGGGGTGGTCGGGGCCGAGAATCCGGGTGCGGTCCGTGAGGGTCTGCTGGTGGAGGTCGGCGGCCTCCTGGTACCGCTCCAGCTCATAGAACGCGACGGCGAGGTTGTTGCGGCTGTTCAGCGTGTCGGGGTGGTTGGGGCCGAGGGCGCGGGTGCGGTCGGCGAGGGTCTGCTGGTGGAGGTCGGCAGCTTCCTGGTGCTGCCCCAGTTCGTAGAGCGCGTTGGCGAGGTTGTTGCGGCTGCTCAGTGTGTGGGGGTGGTTGGGGCCGAGAGTGCGGGTGCGGTCGGTGAGGGTCTGCTGGTGGAGGTCGGCGGCCTCCTGGTGCTGCCCCAGCCTGTGGAACACGTTGGCGAGGTTGTTGCGGCTGCTGAGGGTGTCGGGGTGGTTGGGGCCGAGGGTGCGGGTGCGGTCGGTGAGGGTCTGCTGGTGGAGGTCGGCGGCCTCCTGGTACTGCTCCAGCTCATAGAGCGCGATGGCGAGGTTGTTGCGGCTGCTGAGGGTGTCGGGGTGGTCGGGGCCGATGATGCGGGTGCGGTCGGTAAGGGTCTGCTGGTGGAGGTCGACAGCTTCCTGGTACTGCCCCAATTCAAAGAGCACGTTGGCTACGTTGTTGCGGCTGGTCAGGGTGTGGGGGTGGTCGGGGCCGAGGATGTGGACGATGTCGGTGAGGGTCTGCTGGTGGAGGTCGGCGGCCTCCTGGTACCGGCCCAGCTCGTAGAGCGCGTTGGCGAGGTTGTTGCGGCTGTCCAGGGTGTCGAGGTGGTCCGGGCCGAGAACGCGGGTGCGAATGGACTCCGCCTGCTGAGCCAGGGCGTGCTGCCCGGCGTGTTGCCCGGCATCGTCCAGGCCGTCGGCGAGGGTGCTCAGCGTGTTCGCGAGTGCCGGGTCGTCGCAGCAGCCGTCGAGTCCGGCGACGGCAAGTGCGTGCGGGGCGAGTACGCGAGCGGTCGCCCAGCCCGCGCGTCCGGCAGCTGTGACGTCCTGGACGGTCCGGCCCAGCTGGCCGGAGAGTGCCGCATGCCATTGCTCCGGGTGTGTGACCTCCCCGGACAGGGCCAGAGCGGAGATCTCCCGGACCAGGGGGTGCAGCACCACCAGCCCGGCCGGGCCGCCCGATTCGCCGGTGACGGAGTCGACCAGACCGTACGTGTGCAGCCCATTGACCGCGGCCTCCACCGCGACCTCGCTTGCCGCCAACCCCGTCGCCGCGGTTACCAGGTCAGGGGTGACGAACGACAGCGGAACCGGCGCCGCTCCCAGCAGGGACAGCAGCCGCAGGACCGGCCGGGCCAGGGTGTTCCCGGCGTCGGTGAGCTGGTCGAGGGACAGTTCCCAGGTGTGGCGTACGACGGCGCGCGCGACCTCGGGATCGGCGGCCCGGGGGTGTTCGGCGCCCAGGAGGCTGGACAGTTCGCGGTCCAGGGCCTCGGTGTAGCTGGCGTACGTCCGGTACCGGCTGCCCGCGGCGGCCAGGTAGCGGCCGGCGGCGTGCAGGGCCAGGGGCAGTCCGCCGAGTCGCTCGGCCAGCGCCCGGGCCTCTTCGGCGGTACCCGCGTCAGGGGCCCCGTCCCTCAGGACCTCCGAGCCCGCCTGCCCTTCCAGGGGCGTCAGGCGGCGCAGGACCGCCGCGCCGCCCCACGTACCGCTGTCGGTGTTCCGGCTGGTCACCAGCAGCAGCCCGCTGCCGGCCGGGCGGATCCACCCGCGATACGTGCCCACCGGGTCCCGGCCAGATCCGAGTGCCTCCGGCTCGTCCACGTTGTCCAGCACGATCAGCCAGCGGCCCGCCAAGGCCAGTTGCTCCCACACCGCGTCGGGCAGGCTCAGCCGCCCGGCCCGCGCGGCCTCCAGCTGTTCCTCCGGCATGCCGCAGGCGACCGCGATCCGCACCATGTGCTCGGCCAGCTGCTGCTCGTCGCGCCACCGGATCCAGAACACGGCCGTGCCGTCCGCCCGGGCCTGCTCCGCCAGTGACGCGGCCACGGTCGTCTTGCCGAGCCCGCCCGCCCCGCACAGCACCGCGAACCGCCCCTGCGGGCGGCGCAGCAGGCGCCGTAGCTCGGCCAGGTCCGCCTCCCGCCCCCGGACCGGGCCACCCGTGTGCGGGGCCGCGAGTGACTCCATGACCCCCGCCACGACCCGGCTGACCGGCACCAGGCGCGCCGAAGCGGCGCCCCCGCCGCCGTCCAGTCGGCGGCTCCACACCTGGAGCCCGGCCGAGGCCAGCACCATCACGCCGAAGACCGTCCACACCAGCCACGGGTTCTCCGCCCAGGCCGGCACCTTCGCCGTGACGTAGTTCGTGAACACCCCCGTGCCCCCGGCCACCAGCGCCGCCACCGCCGCCGCCACCGATCCAGCCCGTGCGCTCTTGCCCTGCACCGCGCCCCCTCCAGCAGTCGTCCGCCTCTCAGAATGCGCCATCGGCGAGGGGCTGTTGGCCCCGAACCGGAATTCCCGGCCGCCGTGCTCTCCGGCCGTCCCAGCCTTTCGGGCACACGTCAGTGCCCCCGCGCGCCCCCGCGCGGATCTGGCCACCGAGCAAGGCAGTCGGCAGGATCGGCGCGGGCGGCGCGGGAGGGGCGGCATGCACGGACACGAGCAGGACGAGGACGCCCGCCGGCGGTCCCGCGGGGCGCTCCATCCGCGACGGGCCGCCGAGGCCGTGCCGGACCCCGGGGCGCCGGCCGATCGGGCACGGCTGCTCGCCCTCCAGTCCCGCGTCGGCAACCGCGCCGTGGGCCGGCTGCTGGTGCAGCGGCAGAGTCTGGAGCCCGCCGTCGCCGGGGCGGGGGCCGCCGGAGCCCTGGCGCTGTCCCAGGTCGAGGTGGTCTCGGTGATCGGCTCGGCCGGTATCGCGGGCCGCGCCGCCGCGCTGGTGCTCGCCGTGGTCGGCGGCGAGATCGTCGTCGGGGCCGTCGTCGCGGTGGCGGTGGCGGGGGCGGTGGCCGGAGCGGGGTACCTGCTGTACCTGAACTGGCAGCAGCTGAGCGGCGCCGCCGGCGCGCCCCGCATGCCGTACCACCCGACCCCGGGCCGGATCGGCGAGGCGAACCTCCCGCCACCCCCCGTGGCGGTGCCCCAGCCGGTGCCGCAGGGCCTCGACGGGGCGACCACCGGTACCGGGCCCTGGGTGGGGCCGATCTCCATCACCCTGACCCCGCCCATCCAGCGGGCGGTCATCCGGCAGATCGCCATCGAGCGCCCCCGTACGCAGGGGCAGGAGTGCGTGGTGCCCGACTACCAGGGCTACGCGAACATCGCGCACCTGATGGCCCTGGAGGGCGTGGGGGAGAACGTCAACTGGTGGATCGCGCACGCGCACCGCACGCCCCACGGGGAGGCGCTGCGCCGGGACCGCTCCCAGATGATCACTCAGGTCTGCCGGCAGGGCATGTACAACGTCATGGTGGCGTTCTCCTGCCAGGGCGATCTGCTCGCGATGGCCCTGGGCGCGAAGCACTACGACGACGAGGAGCATGCCGAGGAGAAGGCGGCGCCCGTCATGCGGGCCGAACTGCGGGCCCGCCGGGCCGCCGGCCAGCAGGCCCTGCTGGCCGGCGGGACCCTGGTCAGCATGTGCCAGCAGGAACCGTGCCGCGGTCAGTACAAGGGGCACCACTGCCTGCGGCTCTTGAACCGGATCGCCCGCGAGTACCTGCCGGGAGGGCAGGTGGAGGGGGTGGCCGTTCACTGGCCGCCGGGCTACCGGCGGCTGCTGTTCGACGCGTACAACTCCCGGATGGCGGCGCGCAAGGGACGGGCGCTGACCGCCGCGGAGCTCGCCCCGCGTCGCGGGGACCGGGTGTGACCGGACGGCGGCCGTTTCGACGGCCGCCGTCCGGGCGCCGGACGTTTACACGTCGGCGGCGCAGATCACGTCGTACGGGCGGCCGATCTGGATGGTGAGCCTCATAGGCTCGGTGGTGCCCTTCGGGCACTCTTCCTTGGTCTTGACGAGGTCGAGGACCTTGTACGAGCCCTTGCCGGCCGAGGCGCAGGCGACTTCCTTCGCGGTCTCGGTGATGCAGTCGCCCTTGACGAGCTGACCGCCGCCCGCGCCCGCGTCACCGGGGTGGTCGTTGCCGAGGTTCCGTCCGCACACGGTGTTGGTGGGCAGGCCGGTGCCCTTGCCGCCGTAGGAGACGCTGACCTTGATGATCAGGTCGGTGCCGGCCGGGCACTGGATGGCGTTGTCCAGGATGCTGGCCTCCTTGATCTCCAGGGCCTTGAAGGTGGCCGTGGAGTCGGAGCAGCTGATCTTGCGGTAGCCGTCGGGCTGGTCCTTGGGGTCGGGACCGCCGCACTCGCCGACCTTCCAGGGGCTGTTCTTCTCGGCGCCGGCGGCGGAGCTGGACTTGTCCGAGGAGGGGGCCTTCGACGGAGCCTTCGACGGGGAGGAGGACGCCGAGGACGACGTCGACGCGTTCGAGGACTTCTTGTCCTTGTTCATCCACTGGGAGAGGCCGAAGATGCCGCCGATCACCAGGAGGAGGACCAGGACGCTGGCTATGGCGCTGCCCGTACGGCGCCGGGGCGCGGGCGGCTGCGGCATCATGGGCGGCTGATGCATGGGCGGGGGCGGCGGGGCGGCACCGTACTGGGACATGTTGCTGGTTCCTCCGAGGGTTCTGGGGACGTGCGCGTGACGCGCAGCGTTCGCAACGACGCGTCATGCACACCTCATAGTTCCATGGGGGACCGACACGCCGGTGCGGCAATTTCGACGTACGTGACGGGCACCACGCGCCACTCGGGACGGAGCCCGTCGCGCAGGACGACGCTGAACCCGACGGGCTCCCCCCGGTGCAGGGCGGCGAGCGCGGCGACGCGGCCCCCGGCGGCGGCCCAGGCGAGGGCGCGCTCGATCTCGGCGGCGGTGAGCGGGACGGGGCGGGTGGCGGATCTGGTTCCCGACCAGCCGAACGGCCTGCTCGGGGGTGTCCAGCATGGCCCGGTGGAGCAGCCGCGGCCGGTCGTCATAGACGTCGCGATAACAGACGGCCTCGAACCAGTACCCGGTGCGGAGGGTGGCGATCGTGCGCATGGGTCTGCCTCCGAAGCCCGTGGGGCGGCCAGGTGCTCCTCTCAACCAGCGTAGGAACCAGGTGAGTTGCACTGCCGGTGAAGGGGTGGCGCACGCCGAAGTTAGCGTTAGCTACAGATCTGTATCAAGCGTTTGACGTCTAACGGGTGATACGGGGTGTGCGGCCCGGCACGGCTCGGCCCCCTGGCCGGTAGCCAGGGGGCCGGGGGTGCCGCGTGCCGGTCAGGCGAGGTCGTCAAACTCGCCCGCAGCCGCCCCGTCGATGAACGCCCGGAGCTTGGCTCGGGAGGTGCGGATGACGATGTCGGGGTCGTCGCTCTCGCGGATCAGGATCTCGCCGTCCTTCATCGCGACTTCAAGGCAGTTGCCGGCGTCCGCCGACCTGGAGGACTTACGCCAGTTGATGTCCACTGTTCTCACGCCTTCATAGTTGTTGCGCCGCCTCGCGAATGAAGTCGCGAGACCGTTCGGGGTCGTACGACCGCGCCTCGGTCCGATCAAGCACTGCTCGGTAGTTGGCCAGTCGCGTCGTGGCGTCAAGCAGTGCGGAACCGGACGCGATGTCCGTCTGGACTGTGTCCAGCTGAGGCACCGGCCCGTACGCGTAGAGGGTCGGGCCTCCAGCGTTCGGAATGCCGCCCGCCTCGAACGGGATCACCCTGACCGTCACGTTGTCCCGCTCGGACTGCTTGAGGAGGTAGTCGAGCTGATTCAATGCGACCTTCCGCCCACCGAACCTCATGCGCAGGGCCGCTTCATGGATCAGGAAGCTGCAACTGATCGTTTCCTTGCGGTCGAGGATGTCCCGGCGTCGCATCCGGAGCGACAGGAGGCGACGCAGGTCGACGGGGCGCAGTGGTGGAACTGCTTCTTCGAATACGGCGCGGGCGTAGTCCTCGGTCTGCAGCAGTCCGGGCATGTGCATGATCTGCACGCTACGGAGGGCCACGGCATGGTGCTCGAGTTCGCAGATGTCGAGCAGGGCTGCGGGTACTTCGTCCCGATAGTCGTCCCACCAACCCCGCCCGCGTTCCTCCGCCATGGCCGCCAGCGCGTCCACGTAGGCCGGCTCTGGGCAGCCGTAGTGCCTCGTCCATCTGCGGACACGGTCGCTGCTGACACCGAAGCGACCGTTCTCGATGTTGCTCATGTTGGTCCGGTCCGTGCTCAACTGCGCTGCGGCATCGGTCAACGAGATCCCGGCTTGCTCCCGGATCTTGCGAAGCTCGGCACCCAGGCGGCGCTGACGTGCGGTCGGAGCCTTCCTCGGCGGCATCGGCCTCCCCTCCTGTCGGGTCTCAGTGTCGCGCGCGGCTTGGGGTCGGGTCCAACGACCATACGGATTCTACGGAATCAGTAACAACCGTATTACCGTCTCGCTATAGTCGGTTGCAGCACAGCGTCACGCGTCCACAAGACCGAAGTGCAGCCGCTTCCCCATGCCTTGAGGTATGCGGCCAACGCCACGGCATGGCGCGCAGCGCGACCTCGTACCGCGTTGGGAGAACGAGACCGATGAAGACGTGCGCGTTAACCCCACCCCTGACGTACCGACTCGTGGCCCCCAGCCGGGCCGACACCCCCAGGCTGGCCCGGGACTGGGTGACCCTGGTCCTGCGGACGGCGGGACAGGAGCGACTGGCCGAGCGGGCGCGCCTGTGCACCTCGGAGGTGGTGACCAACGCCCACCAGCACACCGCCACACCCGAAATCGGGGTCGAGGTCCTGCTCCAGGGCGCCGTGGTGACGGTCTACGTCTACGACAGCGCCCCTGACCGGTGGCCGGCCGGCGGGGGTGGACTGTTCGACACCTGCGGGCGCGGCCTGGACCTCGTGCGGGCGTACGCGGACGACTGGTCCGTGGTGATGCTCGACGACGGGACGGCCAAGGCGGTGTGGTTCAGCCTCGTGTCCCGTGAGTGACCGCGGTGGGCCTGGAGCAGGCAGCCGGCGGTGGCTCCGCGCCCATGCGCAGGTTCCTGCGTCAGTGGGCGCTGCACGTCGCGATCGAGCGGCATCCCGAGCTGGCCGCGCGCCTGCATCGCCATGAAGCGCGGGCCGCGCACGTCACCGATCTCGAGGGCGGATGGTCGCGGCCGAGATCGGGCGGATCCTCGACAAGGCCGCCGCCGAGGCCAGCCTGGCGCACGGCGGAGCTGGCGGGGAGCGATTCCCGAGGTGCGGTATTCCTCCAGCGGAAACCGACCTCAGGGCTTACGGTTCAAGCCCTTCCAACCATGCAGCCACGTCCAGGGACCGCTGCAGGGCCGGTCCAAAGAGGTCGGGGTTGGCTTGGGCCAGGACGCGGCGGATTGTGACGGCCTCCTGGACGGCAGCCAGGCCCTCCTCGCGTCGCCCCACCGCACCCAGGCGGATCGAGAGATTGTTGAGAGCCATGGCGAGGTCGGGCAGGTGGGCGTCGGGGTTGGCCTCGGCCAGGACGCGGCGGATTGTGACGGCCTCCTGGACGGCAGCCAGGCCCTCCTCGCGTCGCCCCACCTCACCCAGGCAAACGGAGAGATTGTTGAGGGCGCTGGCGAGGTCGGGCAGGTGGGCGTCGGGGTTGGCCTCGGCCAGGGTGCGGTAGTGACCGGCGGACTCCTGGATGGCAGCCAGGCCCTCCTCGCGTCGCCCCACCGCACCCAGGCAAACGGAGAGATTGCTGAGAGCCATGGCGAGGTCGGGCAGGTGGGCGTCGGGGTTGGCCTCGGCCAGGGTGCGGTAGTGACCGGCGGACTCCTGGATGGCAGCCAGGCCCTCCTTGCGTCGCCCCACCTCACCCAGGCGGACGGAGAGATTGTTGAGGGCGCTGGCGAGGTCGGGCAGGTGGGCGTCGGGGTTGGCCTCGGCCAGGGTGCGGTAGTGACCGGCGGACTCCTGGATGGCAGCCAGGCCCTCCTTGCGT
>NZ_JBVJDL010000016.1:0-97355 GCF_055582305.1 Streptomyces sp. NPDC042102 | reverse complement strand
CGTCGCCCGCAGAACTGAGTTCCGCGAACGCCTCGGCGAACTCCTGCTTGCCAGCGAGGTCTGCTACGCGGGCACCGCCTACTGCGTCACCTTCGGCACCCCTGCCGACGCGGACCTGTTGGCTGCCTACCTCGATCGCTACCTGCGACGCCCCGATCTCTACTACGACCAGCCAGCCGCCATGGGTGCACTCCTGCACCTCGATGCCAAGCTCCGTGCCGATCAAGCGGCCCGATTCCTGGCCCGAGACGGCCTCTGGCATCAGTGGATCGACGGACCACCGCGCAAGGAGCACCACGGCACGCCGGACAGCTATCGCGAGATCATCAGCCAGTTCTGCGTCCTCGCCGATGAGGGCACCGAGCACTGCACGGCAAGGAAGCGATGACACCGCCCCCAGCAGAGTGACACCTGATCGGAGGAACCCACCGCCGCACAACTCGAAGTTGTCCAGATAAACGTCCTTTTGATTCTGCCGCTTGTGCGTAACGTCTTCGCCTTCGCTCATTCTTCCCCCTCGGATCGCCGAGCGACCTCCAGGGTGACCGGTCCGAATCGCCCCCGGAAGCCCCTGTGCGCATCACGGCCTCTGACCAACCCGCACAGCGAACAGCTGCTGGAGTACTACGCAGCGAGGGCGTCTGCGATGACGATCACCGATGTCGAGTCGACCGAGCAGTCGGACTCGAGGTGCGGGTGAGTACGTTATCCGCAACGGAGCTGAGCACGCTCAGCTGTACCTCGTTGAGCATTTACTTGGGTACGCGGACACCCGCCGACGCGGGGGTGAACCGGTGGCGACCTCCCCAACGCTGCCCAACGACCGGTGCTCCCCGCCGACGCGGGGACGACTGCGGCTGCCCGCCCCGGGTGATCCGCAGCACCCGTCTGGTCGACCTGGTGAACACCCTGGATCCCAAACTCGTCGCCGCCTCGTTCGGCATGGACCCGCAGGCCGCGCTGATCTATCTCGCCGACCACGTCGACGAGGTCCGATTGCCAGCCTTTTGACGAGTGGCCCGGCTAGCGAAGACTCAGCCCGCCCGGGAGTTCTTCTTCGATGATCTCGACCAGCCAATCGAAGACGGTCGGGCCACGTCCGGCACGGGCCTCTGCGAGCCTGGCTCCCACGCTGGACCTGTGCGTCGGATGACACCGCCCGAGCATCAGCTCAAGCTGCCGCGCGGTCTCGGGGTGTCCGAGATTCTGACGGGAGGCTTCGTGGTCACACCACTCGATCAGATAGTCGCCGTCGTCGGGTGTCCCGAAGCCGCCGCGGAGGCAGTCAGCGAATGCATCGAGGTTCCGGCCGAAGTAACCGCCGCAGCCGATGCTCTCGCCGGCAACCCGCCAGAAGTCCTCCAGCGCCCTGACCTGGCTGCCGTCCAACACGTATCTCACCGTCACAGCCCGCAGACTACGTCCGCTCTGGCGGCCTGCCTATCCGTTTCGAACCCGTGCTGTTCAGGCAGCACCTCGCACGGGTTCGCCAGAACATGTGCGCTTACTGAAGGGCTTGTTCGAGGTCAGGATGATCGAGCCCTTTTTCATACCGCTGTGAGATCACCTGGAACACCAGGTTGGCCTCGGCTCGCTCCAAGGGCTGGTAGCCGACCTCGTCAACAACGAGGACGCCCGGCCGAAGGTACGTCCGGAGCTTGCTGTTGAGCCGGCCGGCAGCTTCGGCGGCCTTCAGCCGGCGGACCATGCCGTCGAGGCTTGTGAAGTAGACAGAGAAGCCAGCTCGGTAGGCGGCGACGGAGAGAGCCACGGCGATGTGTGTCTTCCCGCGGTGTTCGCCCAGGCAGACGGTCCGCAGTGGGCACGGGGCGTGTGCGAGGCGATGGACCTGGACCCGGCTCCGAACAACATCAACAACGTCCGTTTAAAGCTCAAGCGCCTGACCGCGCGCAACATCCTGGCCGAGGCCGAACCGGGCCTGTTCGCCCTGCCGCGACCGTAGCGGTCCGGCAAGCAGCCCTGACCAGCGCGCCTACTCGAGGGCTGAGTTCGAATCGGCCGATGACTCAAGGCCCGTCGCCTCGGGCGGCGTGGCCTTGATGCTCCCCGGAGCCCAGCCGAGGACTTCCTCGAACCTGCGGGCAACGGTCGGAGTGGGCAGGTCCCCACGGTCGCGTTCGAAGGTCCTGATGGTCGCGTGACTCAGCCAGGTGCGTCGTGCGAGCTCGCGCTCCGAGATACCTTCGGCTTCACGGAACTCGACGAGGGCTCGCGCCAGCCGTGCCGATTCCTCACTCATGACCGCAGTATGTCGCAGAGCCCTGGTTGTGACAGCCTTCTGTCTCGATCCCAGGCCGCGAGGGCAGCGGGAGTCCCGCTAACTGCCCTGCCCTGCACGTCGATCCCGCGACAGAGAGAAATCCGGCAAATCTTTGCTTGCCGCACTATAGGTCGACGCGGGGGTGAACCGTCCACGGCGTCGGGGTTGCCGACGATGCCGCCGTGCTCCCCGCCGACGCTGGGGTGAACCGGAACTGGCGGACGAGGGCCTCGTCGTGACGATGTGCTCCCCGCCGACGTGGGGGTGAACTGATCGCCGGGGCGTGCCGGGCACGGCATGTGTCGGTGTACGGCCTAAGCTTCCCAGCTGCGTACGGATGAACGTCCCCAGCTATGTCGTGGGCAGGAGCACGGCTGAGGATCCTGGTTGTCCTGTTTCCGCGGTGCAGGCGCCCTTTCGAGTTGCCGGCCGCGCATTGCTCAGTACGACCCTTGAGGCCACAGCCCGACGCATCGAGACCTTCTTGTCCCCAGTCAGCCCCTGACGATGCAGAAGGGATGTCCAGCCGGATCGGTGAGGACCCGCCACCTGTCCTCATGCGGCTGGTGATCCGACTTGTCTGCGCCCAACTCCAGCAACCGGGCTTCCGCCTCGTCCAGGTCCACGACGCCGAAGCAGAGGTGAAGCTGCTGGGGAACGGCCTGATCAGGCCAGCTCGGCGCCTGGTAGTCGTCGACCCGTTGAAAGCCGATGAGGAGACCACCCTCACGGTTGAGACCGGCAAAGTCGGCGTCCGACTTCGGGTGGGCTTCAAGAGCGGTGGCCTGCTGATAGAACGCTACCAGAGCCAACGGATCAGGGCAGTCGAATGCTATCGCGCTCAACTTCATCCGCAAGGGCACGGCACCTCCGAGCTGATCAACAGACTTCCCTGATGCACACCCTAGAGGTACTGCCCCGGTAGGTTTCACGAAATGGCCTGTCAGGCCAGGTCTGTGTCCCGCTCGATGGCCCTGAGCCGGTTCTTGAGCCGGCGGCTTGGTCCGTTGATGGAGATTACGTCGCAGTGGTGCAGGAGACGGTCGAGGATGACGGTGGCGAGGACCTCGTCGCCGAACACCTGTCCCCATTCACTGAAGGTCTTGTTCGAGGTCAGAGTGATCGAGCCCTTTTCATGCCGCTTTGAGATGACCTGAAAGACCAGGTTCGCCTCTCCACGTTCAAGGATCTCGTAGCCCACCTCGTCGACCACGAGGACGCCCAGCCGCAGGTAGGTGCCCAGCTTGTTGGCCAGGCGCCCGGCGGCTTCAGCGGTGCGCCGACGCGGGGGTGAACCTTGGACGGTGAATGGTTCCAACACAGAGGGCGGGTGTTCCCGCGTGAGCGCGCACGCCCATAAGGCGTCCGCGACGAGAGAAGCAACCCAATGGATTCCCGTATACCCCGCGTGCGACGCAAGCTGGCCGCCGCCCCGTTCCAGCCCCTCCGCAGCCACTCCTTCGGAGAGGAACAACATCAGTTCCGCCTCGGGCCACGGCTGACCGAAGCCCGGATTGCAGAGTTCGAGTCCGAGCACGCCATCGCTCTACCCTGTCCGTACCGGCAGTTTCTCCAGCATGTTGGCGGATCGGGAGCTGGCCCCTTCTACGGCTTCATGCCGCTGGAGAAGTGCACTGTGCTTGTCATGCAGCCCAGCCTGGGTTCCGGTGCCCCGCGCGGCTTCGACGACGCGGGCCCCGGGGAGGAAGGCGACCTGTTCCTCCACGTCATCGAGAGGGGGTGTATGGACGTCTGCGTCGTGGGTCTCACGGGCCCCCTTACCGGCCGCGTTGTGATCGGCAACAGCGACGGGCACCGGGGACCCAACGTCCATTCAGGCAGTCCTCACCACGACCTACACGTCCGGAGTCGTGGCAGGAGAAGTCCTCGACGACGACGTCCTGGACGACTGGCTGGAACGGGGCCGGGAAGCCGCTGCCGGACTTCCGCCGAAGTAGCCCCTCCACGATCACCAGGTGCCCCGACCGGGAGGTGACCCCAGCGGTCGGCTGTGGACGCCCGGAGCGCCGCGGGTGGCCGCTCAGCGGTTCTCCGTGGTGGAGGGCTCGGCCGGCTCGCCGGCGGTGAGCGCGCGGGCCACGTCCTGCAGGAGCTGCGCGAACGCCTCCAGGTGCGGGGCGAGGTCGGGGCTTCCCTCGAAAGTGCTGCCGGGGCCGGGGGCGAGGTCGAAGAGCTGGAGGGCGATGCGGCGGGGAGTGTCGGCGGCCAGGTTGATGGTGCTGGTGTGCGTGCCGGTGCTCCGTACGCGGTCGGGCAGGACCTGGGTGCGGGCGAGAACGGTGGCGGCGTCGGCGGGGACGGTGACGCTCAGGGTGTAGCGGGCGGGGGCGGCGGCGACGCGTGCGGCGAGGAAGGCGACGGGGTCGGTAGCGGGCAGCTCGCGGGGGGTGACGCGGTGGCCGGTGGGGGCGGGTTCGGTGAGCCGGTCCACGCGGAAGGTGCGCCAGTCATTGTGGCCGGTGTCGTAGGCGATCAGGTACCAGCGTGTGCCCGCGACGACCAGGCTGTGCGGCTCGACTCGCCGGGGCGCGCTGCCGCCGCTCCTGGACGCGTAGGTGAAGGCGACGATCTCGTGGTCGCGGCAGGCCGCGGCCAGGACGGCCAGCGCGGAGGGGTCGGCCCCCGGTCCTCTGTCCCAGGGGACGGTGGCGGTGGCGGCATGGATCGCGGCGACCTGGTGGCGCAGCCGGGCGGGCAGCACCTGTTCCAGTTTGGCCAGGGCGCGCACCGCGCTCTCGGCGATGCCGCTGACGCCGCTGGTGGCGGTGCGCAGGGCGGTGGCGATGGCGACGGCTTCCTCGTCGTCGAGGAGCAGCGGCGGCAGGTCGGCCCCGGCGGCCAGGCGGTAGCCGCCGGTGCGGCCGGTGGTGCTCTGGACGGGGTAGCCGAGCTCACGCAGCCGGTCGATGTCGCGGCGGACGGTGCGCAGGGTGACACCGAGGCGGTCGGCGAGCTCGCCGCCGGTCCAGGCGCGGCGGGTCTGCAGCAGGGCCAGCAGGCGCAGCATGCGGGCGGGCAGGTCCAAGGTCATGGCTTTGAGACTGCCAGGAAAGGGTGACACGAGCTGTCCTCATAGGGACCTACCGTCGAAGACGTCCAAGCGGTCAAGGGACCGCCTCGCGGACGTTCGGATGTACCTCACACAAGGAGAGAAGTCATGATCACTGGAGTGAACACGGTCGTGGTCTGGGTGCTGGACCAGGACTCGGCCAAGGCGTTCTTCACCGAGAAGCTCGGCCTGGAGGTGCGCATGGACGTGCCGGCCGGCGAGGACCCTCGCTGGCTCACCGTGGGCCCGGAGAACCAGCCGGAGCTGCAGCTCAGCCTGATGGTTCCGGGAGCACCGCTGCAGGATGCCCAGTCCGCCGAGCAGCTGAAGTCACTGCTCGCCAAGGGCGCGCTCTTCGGCTGCACATTCACCGTCGAGGACTGCCACGCAGCCGTCAAGGAACTGTCGGCGCGCGAGGTGACCGTCCTCCAGGAACCGCAGCAGAAGCCCTGGGGCATCTCCGCGCTCATCCGCGACGACTCCGGGACCTGCCACGAACTCCTGCAGCCCCAGCACGGCATGCCGGCGGACAGCACCTCCTGACCATCCTCCCCGGTAGCGGCCCCTCCCATCCGAAGCCACAGTGACGAGCGCCGAGCTCCACCCTCAAGATCCCGCCGCCGGATCACGAAGGTCGCCGAGCGGTCGCCGGGGGCAGGTCCAAATCTGCGGCCCAGCCGAGGACGACCCCGGGACGTCGTGACCCCCTGGGGCTTTCGTCTTGGCTGCTGGCACCGGACGGCGGCGCAAAGGAGCCCACCGCCTCATGACCGACGCCGCGAACACCCCTCCGACCACCCGTGCCGCCCGGGTGATCACGGTCGTCGCCGTCGTCGTCGCCGTCGTCGTCGCCGTCGCCTACATGGGCTTATGCACCTTCCCATGGCTCAGCGAACCGAGTACGACGAGGCCCAGGCCGCGAAGCGGCTGCACACGACGGTCGTGGTGCTGTGCCGGGCGCGGCACGTGGGCGTGGTCCCGGATCCGGACGTGAGCGGCTTCACGTGGTCGAGGTCGGCGGTGGAGGCGATGGACACGGACGCCGTGCGGGCCTCGATGCCACGCGAGGCGATCTCGCGGTACGAGGCGGCGAACCGGATCGCGGCCTGGGCACGCCGACCGAGCACGGCCAGCCGCCGGCGGTGCCCTCCTACGCCGTGGAGCCGCTGATCGCGCTCGGCCTCCTGACCGACCTCAGCGGCCAGCGCCGCTACAGCTCCCTCAACCCGATCAGGTCGACCAGGTCGCCGCCCGGGAGAGCCTGGCTGGGCTGCTGGACCGTGACGCGCCGCTCGGGCCTGAGCAGGCCGCCGCCCGACTCGGCGTACGCCGGGTCAATCTCGAGTGGATGCACCGTCTGGGTTGGATCGCTCCGGTCTCCTGGGGCCGCGTCCAGTTCGGCGCGAGCAAGGCCGGCGCCGAAAACGACGTACCGCGCTTCGCCGCCGGGCCCGCAGAAGGCTGGAAGCGCCGAGATACTCGCCCGCGCCGTCAGCAACTCCCCCACTGTGTTCACCGGCTCGGGCGAGATCCTGACCGTCACTCTCGACCAGCTCTCCGGCGACCGTGCCCACGTCTCTTTCACCAACTCGGGGGGACAGAGCCTCCAACCGCAATTCGCCGTGGCTGCGCGAGGACAAAGCCTGGAAGTACTGCGAATGCTGATTCTGCGCCTGGTAGTGCTTTGTTAGCTGGTGTCGTGCGGCTGCGGTGGGATGGTCTGCTGACAGGTGGGGCAGGTGCGGTCCAGGTGGCGAGGGCGTGTTGGAGCAGGTCTAGGGCTCAGGGAGCGAGCCGACTGGTCAGTTTTCTTTCCCAGAACACTTCGTCGTGCCATGCGCCGTCGGCATAGAAGTGATCATGGGCGATACCCCAGGAACTGAATCCGTGCTTGCGGAGGATCGCCTGAGACGCGAGGTTCTCCAGTTGGGTGTGCGCCTCCAGTCGATGCAGGTTCAGCTCGTCTTCGGCGATCCGCAGTGCCAGGCCAACAGCGCGGCTCGTATGCCCGAGTCCCTGGTGGAGAGACGAGATCCAATAGCCGAGGAAGCCCTTCTGGAACGGGCGGGGCAGGATCGAACTGATGGTGATTTGCCCGATGACGATCTCATCGGAGACCACGACCCCGGGCCACGTGAGCCCCGCGCCATGGGAGGCCAGAAGGGATTCGATGGCCGTGGACTGCCCATCGGGCGTGTAGAACTCTGCGGGCCTCGCGGGCAGCCAACGCGCGTACGCCCGCTTGTCCCGGGCGAGCAGGTCGGCGAGTGCGGGGCCGTCTGAGGGCTCGATCAAGCGAATCGACGTGGAGCTCAAGGGTGTTCAGCTGCCTTGTCAGTTGTCATGGTCGGACGGCTGCGCGGGAGTCTTGTGGGGGGTGCGCTCGGTGATCGGCTCAAGGATACGCTCGACGGCCTCGGCCTCCAGCTCGAACTCGGAGGCCGTGGCACACCACCGCCTCACTCCCGAACAGCGCCGCCACTTCCGCCAGGCCGTCACCGCCTTCGTCGACGTCCTCCGCACCAGAGGCCGTTCCGCGCCGGCCTCCGCATCAAGGGCGTACGGTGCGCACCTGGCGTCTACGAGCTCACCTGGGCGGCGCTGAACTGCGGCCAGGCGCCGCCAGCAGATGAGTGCGCATCCAAGGGTGAGGAAGGCTTCGTGAATGTCGTCGCGTATCTCCCAGCGGATCCGCAGGCGGCGGTACCAGTGCAGGTGGGCGAACGCACGCTCCACTACCCAGCGTTGGGTTCCCAGGCCGGAGCCATGCTCGGTGCCGCGGCGGGCGATCAACGGCTTCACACCGAGGTCCCAGACGAGACGGCGATACTTGTCGTGGTCGTAACCGCAGTCTGCGAGGACTACGTCTGGACGGTACCGGGGCTGGCCACGCTTACCCCGTACGGACGGCACGGCCTGGAGGAGTGGGATCAGCTGGGTGACGTCGTTGCGGTTGCCGCCGGTCAGGGTGGCGGCGAGCGGAATGCCGGTGGCGTCGGTGATCAGGTGATGCTTGCTGCCCGCCCTGCCCCGGTCGACGGGACTTCGTCCGGTCTTGGAGCCCCTTTTGACGCCCGGATGTGGGAGCCGTCGACCGCCGCCCGGGAGAAGTCCAGGGCGTTTGCGAGGCGGAGCCTGGCGAGGAGGGCCTCGTGCAGTCGCGGCCGCACCTCGGCCTCGGTCCACTCGGCCAGCTGGCGCCAGCAGGTCATGCCCGAGCCGAAGCCGAGTTCCTGCGGCAGGTGTTCCCAGGCGATCCGGTGTGCAGGGCGAACAGGATGCCCTGGAACACCAGCCGGTCCGGATGCCGCTTGCGTCCCGGATGCCGGGTCCGACGCTCGACCTTGGGCAGCAGCGGCTCGATGACAACCCACAACTCGTCATCGACTTCCCACGGCCTCGGCCGAGCCACCCGACGGCCCGGTCGAGCCGGCGGAGGCTCTCGCCTCTGCGGAACCGTCCGTTGATCTGGTCGATCCGCTCGGGGATCGTGGCCGCGATGCCGCGTCGGCCGAGGTAGGAGCGGATCTTCAGCGACGAGTAGCCCTTGTCCGCGACCACCCGCCCGGGCCGGGTCCGGGGCCGTCCGGGCCCGCACCGCTGGATGCGGATGCGGGCCATGACCGCTTCGAGCTGGGTGCAGTCATTGACGTTCCCGCCGGTGAGCGTGAACGCGAGCGGCAGGCCACGGCCGTCGCAGGCAAGGTGGATCTTCGTGGTCAGCCCGCCGCGGGACCGGCCGATCGCCTCGCCCGGCCAGGGCCCCCTTTTCGGGCCCCGGCCGCGTGCTGATGGGCCCGCACGGTGGTGGAATCCACGCAGACGACCGACCAGTCGACGGTGCCGACGGCGTCGGAGTGCTGCTGGACGTGGGCCAGGAGCCGGTCCCAGGTGCCGTCGGCCGACCAGCGGCGGAAACGTTCGTAGACCGTTTTCCAGGGCCCGTAGCGTTCGGGCAGGTCACGCCAGGCGGCCCCGGTGGAAAGCTTCCACAGGATCCCGTTGACCACCTGCCGGCGATCCCGCACCGGACGGCCCATCCGAGACGGGACCAGCAACGGGGCGATCACCGCCCACGACTCATCGGTCAGCTCATGACGACGCACCACGAACCGACCAACGACCAACCCACTTTGCGGACACGCCTCAGGGCCGGCCGCCGCCCTGCCCCCGCTCCCGCACCCCGGCGGACACCGCCGACCGATCGGGCACGGAGATGCGATGAAGGACTTCCAGGACTTCACCGGTTCCGTTCCACCGTGACGACCTGTGCAAGAACCTCTGACCTTGAGGCAGTGGTTCGTTTTTGTAGTGACTGAGCGCTTCACTTGGCCAGTTGAGCGGATGGCGCCCCTCGCCCGCCTCGGGCGGGATGGCGCCGGGGACGCTGCTGGCGCCGAGCCGGGACGTGGCACGTACCTGAAGGTACGTACTTGATCAAGAGCTTGCGCCCGGGGATTCTGGTTCAGGCGCGCCAAGCCCCTTGTCCGTTGTCGACCCTTCCCTTGCGGCCAGCTGGTCCCGGCCCCAAGCGGAAAGCAGTTCCAGCAGTTCGTAGAGCCGACGGCCCTGCTCGGTCAGTGAGTACTCGACCCGGGGCGGAACCTCTTCGTGGTCTTCCCGGTGCACGATCCCGTCCGCCTGGAGTTCCCGAAGTTGCTGGGTCAGCACCTTCTCGCTGATGCCGGTGACCAGTCGTCTGGTCTGACCGAAACGGCGCGGGCCATCAGCCAGCGCCCACATGATGAACGACTTCCATTTGCCCTCGAACGTTCCGACGGCCACGCCCATCCCGCACGTGTGCGGATCGGTCACCGTCACGATCTCGGAGTCCTCCATGTCTGCTTCCCCCGTCACCGTTCTCGGCCTGGGCCCCATGGGCCGGGCCCTGGCCTCCGCGTTCCTGGCCGCGGGCCATCCAACAACCGTGTGGAACCGTACCCCGGGCCGGGCTGAAGGCCTGGTGGAGAAAGGTGCCGTCGAAGCCCCGACCGCCGCTGACGCGATCGCGGCGAGCGATCTCGTGGTGGCCTGCGTGCTGGACTACGACGCCGTCCGCGCCATCACCGCCCCGCACGCCGTCGCGCTCAAGGGCCGCACTCTGGCCAACCTCACCGCAGGCACCCCCGACGACGCCCGCGTGACCGCCGATTGGGCCGCCTCGCACGGCATCGGCTACCTCGATGGCGCGATCATGGTTCCGACGTACCTCGTCGGCGGCCCGTCCACCCTGGTCCTGCACAGCGGCCCGGCCGATGTGTACGAACGCCACCGCGACACCCTCCAGGCCGTCGGCGGCACCTGCGTGTACCTGGGGACGGACCCGGGCCGCGCCGGGGCGCACGACGTCGCGCTGCTCGACATCTTCTGGACGGCGCTGACCGGCGTCGTCCACGCCTTCGCCCTCGCCGGGGCCGAGGGCGTCACCGCCGGCGACCTGGCCCCCTTCGCCAGGGGGGTCGCCGGTCTCCTGCCCGATGTGATCGACGAATTCGCCAAGCAGGTCGACACCAGCAGCTACCCCGCCGGGGGCTCCAACCTGCGTTCGGCGGCGGCCATCATGTCCCACGTCCTCGATGCCTCCCGCAGCCGGGGGGTTGACAGTACGGTCATCTCCGCCGCCCACGAGATCGCCAGGCAGGGCATGGCGGCCGGTTACGGGGACGCCTCCTACGCTCACGTCGCCGAACTGCTCCGCGGCTGAACCGGCCTCACGACCGGGTCTCGAGGGAGGCCCCCGAGGAAGCCCAACTCGACGGCGATCCGGGCGGCTTCCTCTTCCGGCGCCTGCACAACCAGTGGCGCGCCGTCCTGCACGGCGTGCTGTGACAGCCCATGACCCCGCAGGCGACCAGGATGTATGCGGAGCGGGTCCCGGTATCGCGACCGGGACCCGTTTCCACAGGTCAAGCGGTTCAGAAGAACCTGTTGGCGGCGATGGTCACGCAGACCATGCCCACGGCGCTGGCGGCGCCGAGGGCCGTACGCCAGAGCAGGGCCTTCGCCCGCCGCCGGTATCGCCGCCCGCGCCCATCCGGGACGGAACGGCACGGACCGGCGGCAGTAGGATCGGACATGTCGTTTCCTTCGCTTGAGGTTTCGATATCAGGGAGCCACCACCCGACCCTTTGTGCTTGCCGGCGAGAGGTTCGGTAGGTGGCTCTCTGCGTTCAACATACCTGCGGTTTCTTCGGCGTTAAAACGCATGACCACGTACTTTAGTGTGTCAGAGGTTGATCCCGCCTTGGATTCCAAGGTTATATGTGGGTTGACAGGCTCTGGCGAACGGCGAGTGGAGGGCGATCCCTCCCGTACCCGCCTAGGCGGCATGTGGTGCACACCACACGCGGCAATTGACTGCCGTCCCTCGGCGGGGAGTTGTCGTGCGTCCGGTACCGCGGGTGGGCCGCTCGGACGGCCGGACATCCTCCCCGCGTGCTGGCGCCCGCCGGATCCGTTTCGAGTGGGCGTTCAGGCAGCCCGGCCGTTATCTGACGGCATCCCAGGTCTGGCAGCCCGGACTGGAGGTGGAGTATGCCCGCGATGATCTGGAAGAGGTCATGCTTCACCTCCCTTGCGGTGCCCGGCGCGATCTCGGCCGGCTGGTTGCTCGTATCGACGATGAGTTCGAGCGTCGCACTCTGCCGAACCCTGGGCCGGTAAACGCCTTCACGGTGGCCGGCTGGTGGTGGTCAAGGGTCCGTGAGCACTGAGGATGCTCACGAAGCCTCGTCCCCCCAGGTCAGCTCGCGGCCAGCTGGTGTTCGGCGCGTGCGTGGGTGGTGGCGAGGCGGTTGGAGAACCACTCATAGCCGAGCCTGGCGCTCTCGGCCTCACCAGTTGGATCAAGACCTACTCCGATCCTGGGAAGCCGACCTTCTTCGCGGCGAGCGGAGACAGAGTCATGGGTCCGGCCCAGCCCTGCTGAACCAGAGCGACCTGCGAGGGCAGGGGCAGGACCGGCTGGATTCCACGCCTCGCGACCAGTTCGCGAGCAGTCCCTCGGTGGTGTCCACAGCGGAGACGACCATGGTGACGCGGACCTGCCCCTTGCCCCAGGTGTGTTCCACAAGGCCCACCCTTCCACGCGGGGCTCGACCCCTATGCGCAGGCAGGCCTGCGCATAGGGGTCGTTCAGTTCGGACGGCATGATTCCCGGCCGGATGATCAACACGCCCGCTTCAAGCCGGATCAGTCGCGGCCTCACTCACGAAGTGGCGCCAACTCGAGTCGGAAAGGTGGGGCCAGTTTCGCCGTTAACGCCAAACGGTCCTGTTTCCGCAGGTGAGGTGTACGCATTTACCGCGACAGAGCTTGACGGGCCGTCGCCCTGGGCTGCCGGAGTCACCCTCAGCCGAGCACCGCAATCAATCGTCAAGATCCATGAGCGTCACGTGTGCCGGCCTCGGCCGGTGTCCCCCGTGGGCGTTCACGCCTCGGCGCTGGCGCTGCCCCGCTCGACCGGGATCCACAGCTGGGAGTCGGTCTCGGCGCCGATCTCCACCGGCTGCGTCCGCAGGAGCTCAGGACCTGTCCGGCTCGTGTACGGGTTCGAGGGGAACCACTGCGTGAACACGTCTCGCCACAACTCCTGGAGGGCGCTCGGATAAGGTCCGTGGTTGTCGAAGACCGCCCAGGTCCCGGCCGGTACGTCGAGGGCGTCGAGCTCCTCGGCGGCTACCTCGGGACTGGTCACCACGCCGATCCAGTAGTCCGCCTCGGCGCCCTCTTCCCGGCTGTCGGTCAGGTACACCACCGCCGACAGGATCCCCTCCGGCTCCTGGTCGGCCAGCTCCTTCATCCGCGTGATTGCCTGCTCGTCCAGGCTCTCCACGTGCGCCGCGGCGGCCGCGTTCACCCCCTCGCGCACGAGCGGGAGCCGGGCCTTCCTGCCGACGACCCGAAACGACTCCTTCTCCACGATCCGGTAGCGCATGGTCGTACTCCCTTCGACAACGACACGGAAGGACATGCGCGGCTGCGCCGTGAGCACCGCACCTGTACGCCGGGCCTCTCCCGGCCCGATGCCGTGCACCGAACGGAATGCTCGGGCGAACGCCTCGCCCGAGCTGTACCCGAACCGCACCGCGACATCGAGCAGCTTCAGCTCCCCGGCCAGCACCTCGGCACCGGCGAGCGTCATGCGTCGCCGCCGCACGTAGACCGGCAGCGGCATCCCCGCGAGCGCGGAGAACAGCCGCCGGAAGTGGTACTCCGACACCGCGGCGATCCGGGCGACCTCGGCCATGTCGACCTCCCGGTCGAGGCAGGCCTCAAGGTGGTCCAGCGCCTGATTCAGCCGCTCCAGCACGCGTATCCGTCCTTCCTTCTTGCATCTCCACACAGCAACGCCCACCCTGCACAACAGCCGCAGGAGCCACAGCGGCCGCCCGAGTCCAGGCCGGAGCCGTTCGCCGCGCCTGGTGGCCATCGGCGCTGGGCTCCGGGGCGCCGACCGGGCCATCAGGCCGCCTCGCTGGAGTAGAGAAGATTTGATCGCGCCCCGCCCGACAAAACCAGTGCGGGAACTGTTGGGCACGAAGCCGTGGCGTTGCATGAGGCTTACGCCCATGACTGATGTCAAGGGGTTCTGCGAGCCGCGGTTCGAGGCAGTCCGGGCGGCCCTGGCGGCCTTGCTCGGCAAGGACGACGTGGGTGCCTCGGCGGCTGTCTTCGTTGACGGCGAGCCGGTGGTCGATATCTGGGGCGGGTACGCCGATGCGGACCGCTCCGTCAGCTGGGAGCGCGACACCCTCACCGGGGTGAACTCGACGACCAAGAACATGACCGCCCTGTGCGCGCTGATCCTTGCCGACCGAGGGGAGCTCAATCTGTCTGCGCCGGTCGCCGCCTACTGGCCCGAGTTCGCCGCGGCCGGTAAGGAGAACGTGCTGGTGCGGCACGTGCTGTCGCACACCGCGGGGCTCCCGGACCTGTCCGGGCTGACATCGGTCGAGGACCTCTACGACTGGGAGAGCGTGACGGCAGGACTGGCCGCACAGGCACCCGATTGGGAACCCGGAACGGCCGCCGGCTATCACGCGCTCACCTTCGGCTTCCTCATGGGTGAGATCGTCCGCCGCATCACCGGCCGCAGCCTCGGCGAGTTCTTCGCCGAAGAGGTGGCCGAGCCGCTCGGCACAGACTTCCACATCGGGCTCTCGACCGAACATGACCACCGCGTCGCACCGCTCATCCCGCCGCCGTCACTGACCGACGAATACGCCGCCAGCGCACCGCCCGGACCGGATGGCACACGCCGGGAAGACACCGGTGTGGCGATCCGGGTCGAGGACGCCAACTCCATGGCCTGGCGCCGGGCGCAGATCCCTGCGGTGAACGGTTTCGGTAACGCTCGCTCTGTCGCCCTTGTGCAGTCGGTACTGTCAAACCAGGGTTCGGTCGGCGGGGTGCGACTGCTGTCCCCCCGGGGTTGCGAGCCCGCGTGGCAGGAAGTGTTCCGCGGTGACGACCACGTGCTGGGCACCCCGATGTGCTGGACGGTGGGTTTCGGCAAGTTCGGCAACACCTTCGGCTGGGGCGGCTGGGGCGGCTCGCTGGTCGTGAGCGATCCCGGTTCACGCATGACGGTGGCCTATGTCATGAACCAGATGATCGACCGGGACCGGCAGGAGGACAACCGCGGCATGGAGATCGTGATGGCCGCCTACAGCGGACTGCGCTGACAGGCGACGGGCGGCCTGGGCCCGCACAGGCCGCCCCTTCTCCTACCGCTCGACATTCGCAGGTGGGCGGGGCTGCTGCCACACGCTCGACGACTCCTTGTCGGAGCCGGTCAGGTCGCCGTCCATGCCGTAGACATGATCGCCGCAGGTGGACCGCCGCGTAGTCACCTGTTTCGCAGGGAACCGCTCATGAAACACCTTCGGGCGGGTAGGGGGTGGTGCCCCTGCTCTCCCTGGTGGTGGTCAGTGGTTCTGGGTCATGTGGGCGAGGGTCTGGGTGGCGCTGTCGGGGGCGAAGGCGCTGTCGATGCCTTCGGCCGCTCCTTCGGCGGCTTCGCTGGAGCGGGGAAGGAGGATGTCCTCGTAGGCGGTGATCGCGTCGTCGGTGGTGGGGTGCTCGATGAGGGCAAAGGCGAGGTCGGCTCCGTCGCGCAGGGCGAGGTTGGCACCCATGCCGGAGAACGGGGACATCAGGTGGGCGGCGTCGCCGAGGAGGGTGACGCCCGGGGTGTGAGGCCAGGTGTGCGGGACGGGCAGGGCGTAGAGGGGTCGGTTGATGTAGCCGGTGTCGGTGTCCGTGATGAAGCCGAGCAGGTCGTCGCTCCATCCGGCGAATTCCTTCAGCAGGGCTTCGCGGACGGCCTGGCTGTCGTTCAGGTCGAGGCCGCGCCGCTGGTACCAGTCCTCGTCGGTGCGCATGCCTACGTAGGTGCGGATGTGGCCGCCGCTGTTGCGCTGGGCGACGAATCCCTGGTTGTTGTCGAGGGCCATCATGGTGCCGTTGCCGGTGAGGGCGGCGCGCTCGGGGTGGCGGTGGTCGGCGTCGTCGAGGCCGGTCTCGACGAAGGTGACGCCGGTGTAGAGGGGTGTCGCGTCGGACACCAGGCGGCGGACATGAGACCAGGCGCCGTCGGCGCCCACGACGAGATCGGCGTCAGTGGTGGAGCCGTCGGCGAAGTGCAGGCGGTGGGTGCCTTCGCCGAGGGGTTCGGCGTGGGTGAACTTGTGGCCCCAGTGCACGGTGCCGGGGTCGAGGGAGTCCAGGAGGAGGTCGCGGAGCTGTCCGCGGTCGATTTCGGGTTTGCCTTGGCCGTCCTGGGCCGGTGCGGCGTCGAACACGACCTGGCCGTTGCGGCTCACCAGGCGGATCTGCTCGCCTTCGGGGCGGGAGAGCGCGGTGAACGCGTCCCACAGTCCGGCTGCGTGCAGCGCGTGCTGGCCGGTGTCGGGGTGCATGTCGAGGGTGCCGCCCTGGTGGCGGCTGGTGCGGGAGGCGTCGAGGTCGTGGACGGTGACCGGGATGCCGTGTCGCTGAAGGATCCGGGCGCAGGCCAGTCCGCCGGGGCCGGCCCCGATGATCGCGATGCGGGGGGCGGGAGTGTTCATGGTCGTTCTCCTTGGTCAGGGCCGGGCGTCGCCTCATCGGCCTGCATTACGAAAAAACCACACCCATGCAAAAAGTGCAACGACACAACTTTTTGCATCGCACCGGATTCTGTATGATGCGGGCATGAACACACCCGTCGGACGCCGCGAGCGGAAGAAGGCCGCCACCCGCCAGGCTCTGGCCGACACCGCCCTGAACCTGTTCCTGGAGCACGGCTACGACCGCGTCACCATCCGCGACATCGCGGACGCCGTGGACGTATCGACCACCACGCTGCTCAAGTACTTCCCCACCAAGGAAGCCCTGGTCTTCGACCAGGACACCGAGCAGGAGACCGCCCTCGTCGCCGCCGTCCGCGACCGGCCGGAAGGGCAGAGCATCCCCCGGGCGCTGTGCGCGCACATCAAGCGAACCCGCACCGACGCCGGGGGTTCCGACCCGCGGTTCGCCGCCTTCCGCCGCCTCGTCGCCGACACGCCCGCCCTGAGCGAGTACGGGCACCGCATGTGGATGCGTCATCAGGACGCGCTCGCCCGTGCCATCGCCGAGACCACCGGCAGCCGGCCCGACGACTACCGGTGCGCCGCCCTCGCCCACTTCGCACTGCAGACCGCGGCCTTCGCCGATGGCACCGACAACGCCGAGCGCGCCGTGGACACCGCGTTCGCGCTCCTGGAACACGGCTGGGACGCTGCATAACGGATCGCGCCGGGCACGGGATCAGTGCCCTCGCGCGGCTGCGGCTGATTTCTCGACGGGGTGCGGGGTCGGGGGACGGCGGCGGCCGGCCCAAGGTCGAGGCGCTGAAGTCGATGGCTGGGACCTTCACCAGATCCGCGACGTACTCCACCGCGGCCCGGGGGGACGTCTTCCAGAACATCGAGGAACCCGTCTTCCAGCTCGAAGAACTTCAGCGAGAGGCTGAAGCCGAGCCGGGGCATCCCGCTCTTGTTTCTCGCCGAAGCCGACGCGGCCGACAGCGCCGAAGAGTGGTTCCGGGCCCTGGTATGAAGGCCCCTCGCCAAGACGTCGAGATCATCTCATTGCCCTGACCCGTGTCTCGGCGATACCCCAAGCAGACCAGCGCACACCGACCTGGTCGTCGCCGTAGTGCATGCGGACCTCGGCCCAGGTCTCGTCGGACACGCCGTGGTCGCCGAGCCGGGTGCCTTCCTCAGCTGGCGCCAGCACGGCCGGCTCGGCCCCGGTGAACACGGTGCTGTGCCGCCAGGCGGCCAGATAGCGGGGACCTTAAAGACGGTCAGTCTGTGTTGACACTCATGCGCGGGCGGGACGCGTTCGAAGCCAGTACGAGCGGGCCGCGATGGTCAGGGCGATGCCGTAGACGGCGAAGGCGAGCAGCCCGATCCAGCTGACCAGCAGCGCGTCGCCCGAGGTGGGGAAGTCGCCGCGCCGCATCGTCACCACGCCGGACGTGGCCAGGACCAAGTATCCGACCCCCACGACGCCGTACGGGGCGAGCGTGGCAGCGCCCAGGAGAGCTGGGGCGAGCGGGAGCCAGCGCGGCACCCGGCGCCCGCGCAGGAACAGTGTCCAGCGCGGGAAGACCTGCCCCCACGGGCGGACCAGGCCCCAGAGCAGGAAAATGCCGAGCACGGCCAACAACACGGTGGGGTCCAGGCCCCAGGACGCCAGGGTGAGGAAGATCCCCGAGGCGCCGTTGCGCTCCGAGACCGCGAGCATCTCCTCACCGGTGATCCCCGCGAACGTCCCGCCGGACGCCCAGACCAGCTTCATCGCCGCGAACGGGACAAGGGCCAGCGTCCCTGCCCAGGCGGCGCGTTGGGGGCGCTGCGGTGCAGCGGACGGCGCTCGTGCCGTGGTGCCGGCGGGCAGGCGATCGGACCGGGCCGTGGCCGCGAGCAGGACCGCTCCGACTGCCGCGAGGGCCTTGTTCGCAGCGGAGGCCCGGCTGTCCACTCCCTGACCGAGCATCAGCGTGATCACATCCATCAGCAGGCTGAACGCGGTGAGCCCTGCCAGGCCGCACACCACCCAGAGCAGCACCCGCAACGGTGGCAGCAGCCCGTACAGCACCACCGCTCCGCTGACCAAGGTCCCCAGCGCAGCCACCGCCACAACGGCCCAACCCAGCCATGAGGTTCCTGAGTCACCGCCGTGGGGAAGCAAGGGAATCCCGCTCAGCGCGCATGCCAGGGCGAAGCCGGCGTACAGCACCGCCCACAGCATCGTTGCCCGGGCCACCCAGCGCGGCCATCGCTGCCACCAGGCGCTCCAAAGCGCCCTTGTCGTCCGTTCAGCAGTGGTCATGTTCTGAAGGTCGCATCGACCGTGGCGGGGTGGCGTCGGCCGCCGGAACGATCTCCCTCCCCCAGCCGGGTGAATGACCTCTGAGGCCACGGTATGAGCTACGGAGCGTGGCTTCTCCACTGGCCGCCCGTGCGGAATCCGGGTCTGGCAGCCTCTACGCCCTCGGCGGAGACGGTCACGTCTGTCGTGAGGCACTACGTCCTTGAGCGGGAGGCACACCTCTCATCCTTATCTACAGATCCAGCTTGCCGGTCATGACACTTGGGGCGAGCGCGATGTTGTAGCCCGGCTTCCAGCGCTTGCCGCCGTGGAGGGCGAGCAGGCGGTGGAGTTCGGAGCGCTGGTGGTCTGTCATCGGGCCGAGGACACAGGCTGCGAAGAAGTGCTGGCTGAGCTTGATGGTTTCGGCCATACCGCCGCGGCCGAGCCGCTCGACCAACTCGTATCTGCCGGCGATCAGATCCCCGTGGTCGACCGCTCCCCCTTTGCCGTGGTCCGTCAGGATAGAAGCAGCTGGCCCCACCACCGATCAACCGGACAGCCGGATGGTCGGGAGAATGCCGTGTCGGCGACGGTTGGCCTGTCCGGAGCAAGCAGCCCACAGAGAAGGCACCAACGTGCGCATTGTCACGGCCACCGCCGTCGCGCTGGCCCTCGCCGGCCAGGCCGCGCCGGCCGCCAACGCCCAGCAGCCGACCACCGACGGAATCTGGCGCATGGACGGCTACGGCACCGCTTTATCCATCCAGAACGGAACGTTCCAGGAGTACCAGACGACCGCCGTCAGCTGTCTCAAGGGCGACTCCGCGCAACGGACCGGTCCCGGCACCTACACCACGCCCGACGGCGTCGTCCTGACCGTACGCGCCCGAGAAGACCGTGACCGCGCGGTCCTGCGCGCACCCGACGGCCGAGGACCCCCGTACGGCCTTCGATGTCTTCTGGCGGACCTTCGCGGAGAACTACCCCTTCTTCGCGTCCAAGGGCATCGACTGGCGCAAGGTCCGCGACCAGTACCGCCCTCAGGTGCACGACGGGACGACGAGGGATGAGCTCTACGCCGTCTTCAGCAAGATGGTCGAGCCGCTCCACGACGCCCACGTCGCCGTCCAGGACGGCAGCCGCGTCTTCTCCCGGGTCCGCCCCGGCACCGTCGTGCCCACGGGGGAACTGGACACCAAGGTCAAGAAGTTCATCGTGGAGCGGGACTTCAAGGACGCCCGGAACCTCCAGGACTTCGCCCACGGGCGGATCACCTACGCCGACCTCCCCGGCGGGCAGGGCTATCTGCGGCTCTCCGCCTTCGGCGGGTACGCGGGCGAGGAGACCTCCTACGCCGCCCAGTTGGCCGAGCTCGACAGGGCACTGGACACGGTCCTCGGCCAGGAGCGCACCGAGCGCCTGAAGAGCCTGATCATCGACCTGCGCATCAACGGCGGCGGCTCCGACGCCCTGGGAATCCACATCGCCCAGCGCCTCACCGACACCCCGTACCTCGCCTACTCCAAGCGGGCTCGCAACGACCCGCCGACCCCACCCGGCACACTCGCCCCCAGCCCGTGTACGTCACGCCCGCCCAGGGCGCACGCCACACCGGGCCGGTCGCCGTGCTAACCGGCGGCTCGACCTTCAGCGCGGGCGAGACCTTCACCCAGGCCCTGATGAACCGACCGGGCAACACGGTCCGGATCGGACAGCCCACACAGGGCGTCTTCTCGGACGTCATGCAGCGCAGGCTCCCCAACGGCATGTCGGCCTGGCTGCCCAACGAGGAGTTCCTGACCCGGTCGGGCAGGACCTTCGACGGCACAGGCATTCCGCCGCACCTCACCGAGCCGGTCTTCACGCAGGAGGAGTTCGACAAGAAGAGGGACTCGGCCTTCGACAGGGCCGTGAACGTCCTGCGGAACTACGGTGGTGCCACGAGCTGACGCAGGAACAGCGGGACTGGTCTGCAGTCGTCCTGCAGATCACGCCCTCATTTCTGAGAAGGCGGTTCTACGAACAATGAGTAGTGCACGTCGGTCAGCTGTTCCGAGAGCATCCACAACTGGTGGGCCGTAGGGAGGTCCCGGATGGCGCGTTCCCGGCTGCGGAGGACGGGTTCGCCACGGAGTTGGAACGGCCCGTCGGGCACGACGTAGCTTCCCCCGGGCAGGTCGGGGGCGGTTGCGGCGTACAGGGAGGTCTTGGCACCGTCTGGTGTGGGGCGGAAGGCTACGCGCAAGAGCAGTCGCGTGAGGATCCCGTATGCGCGACCCCGGGTGCTGTTGGCGCCGCCAGTGAGCACGTTGGAGCGCGTGAGTCCGGGGGCGACAGCCATGCTGCGCAACCTCAGCCCGGCGATGTCGGCCCTGCGCTGCAGTTCCATGGCGAAGTAGAGATTGGCCCGCTTGGACTGCACGTAGGCGAACACCGCTCGGTAGCGGTGCTCCGCATTGAGGTTGGCCATGTCGAACCGGGCGAATCGCTGACCCTCGCTGCTGACCGTGACCACGCGCGGGTCGGCGGCGGCCAGCAGGTGGGGCATGAGCAGGCCGGTGAGGGCGAACGTGCCGAGGTGGTTGATGCCGAACTGGGACTCGAAGCCGTCGGCAGTCCGGGAGAACGGCACCATGGCGACGCCGGCGTTGTTGACCAGGAGATCGATCCGGTCATGACTCCAGCACTCGGCGAAGCTGCGGACGGATTTCAAGTCGGCGAGGTCGAGCATGCGCAGTTCGGCGCGGGCGTCGGGGACTTCGGTTCGCAGCCGCTCCACTGCCTCCTGCCCGCGCTCGCGGCTACGGCAGGCCAGGACGACAAGGGCACCGCGGCGGGCGAGTTCACGAGCGGTGACGTAGCCGATGCCGCTGTTGGCGCCGGTGACAACAGCCACACGCCCCGACTGGTCAGGAATGGAATCCGGCGTCCAGCTCGTGCGCGGAACCGCCTGCGACACCGGGTTCGCGGAGCGATGGCCGATCAGGCGAGGGTCGTGGTCGACGTGGCACGGGGCTGTGTCGCCGGGGTCGGGCACTGAGGTGCGGGTGGCTGCCCGGGAATCACGGGTCATGGAGGCCTCAATCCGTGGGTCAGTGGTGTCTGCGGCCCGAAAGGCGCAGCAGCGGCATTGCAACTCAAAGTTGCGATATCCTGATCGTGCCGTACGTTCCGCCGTCAACGCAACCAGGAGTTGCAATGGAGTCTGTTGGGTCGCCCTCAAGGCGCTCCCCCGCTGTCGGACGAGGCAGCAAGATGCGCGCCGCCGTGCTGGAGGCAACCCTCACCGAACTCACGGAAACCGGGTACGCGGCACTGACCGTCGAAGGCGTCGCCCAACGGGCCGGCGTACACAAGACGACGATCTACCGGAACTGGAGTGACTCCGACGGCCTTGTCGCCGACGCGCTGGCCAGCCACTTCGCCACGGACATCCCGATCCCCGACACCGGGGCGGTGGAGAGTGACCTGCGCGCGCTGGCCCGCTCCCTCGTTGCCACCATGACGACGCATGCGGGCCGGGCCTTGCTCACGACCGTCCTCTCGGACGCCGTACGCCTCCCTCGGCTCGCCGAAATCAAGCACGCGCTCTTCGACGACCGGTTTCGGCGGGCGGAACCGGTGGTCACCCGAGCCATCGAGCGTGGCGAACTACCCGCGGAGACCGACCCTGCGGAACTCCTCAAGGCCCTTGCCGCGCCGATCTACTTCCGGCTCGTGTTCACTGGCGAGCCGGTCGACGAGGCCACCGCGGACCGGGCTGTGGACGTTGTACTGGCCGCCGCGCACGCCCGGGTGCTGCCGGCCAGGTGACCGCGGTCCTGGTCTCGTGGCGCCGACCCGCCATCGCACCGAACCAGCCGGGGGCGGCGGCCGCGCGGCCGATTGCGTCGGGCTCACGCCGCCTGGCGCGCTCGCCGAGCACCTCACCACCGCCCACGGCCTCATCTTGGATATGCTCGCCGGCCCCCCCTGCCCGGCATCTACGGCCCCACCGGGCCGGGCAAGCTGCTGTTCGCATGCTTCGCCGCGATGGCGGAGACCGAGGCGGTCGAGCAGGCCCACGCCGACTTCGCCGCCCTCACCGGCAGTGAAGTTCCTGATTCCCGCACAGGAATCAAGGCCCTGAGGATGCGCTGGGTTGGTTGTCACTTCGTGGCAGCTTCGGGAGACCGGGCCGTGTCGGCAGCGCACGCTAAGTTCGCGACCATGGACAGAGTCGACCTCGAGCACCGCCATCGCACGTACGACGGCTGGATACCGCCCACCGTCGCCGCGCTCCTCCACGAGCACGGCCACCACGACATCCTGCGCCAGGCGGCTGCCCACGGCGACTGGTTCTGTGCCCGCCGGCTCGCTGAGGCCGCCGCCGAGTCCGGCCCGGAGGGACGGGCGACGGTATTGGCATGGCTCGAGCCGTTCGCGGCCACCGGCTGGTGGCCTGCCGTGGACACCGTCGCCGGGCTGCTCGCCGAGTGGGGGCGGCACGACGAGGCCATCGTGCTGCTGCGTCCGCTCGCCGACACAGGACACCGGTACGCCCAGCGCGACCTGGCACGGCTGCTGGCTCGGCAGGACCACCTCGACGAGGTCATCGCCCTGCTCGGCCCGCGGGCCGCAGACCTCCTGCTCGCCGAGGAACTGGTGGAGCTCGCCGCGGGCCACGGCCGCGATGCCGAAATCGCTGCGTTGCTCCCCGATGTCGGGCCCGGCCCGACGGACCCGTACGAGTCCTGGAGCTCGGACGCCGCAGACACCATCCCTCTGCATGCCAGGTTCCTCGAACTCCAAGGCCGGATCGACGAGGCAATCCACCTGCTGGGCAGGCACGTCTGTGTCGACGGTGTCGTGTACGCCGGCCACGCCGAACAGCTCGCCCGTCTCCTGCAACGCCACGGACGTGAGGGCGAGCTGCGCGCGTTCCCGGCCGACGGCGGCGAGGAGTACGCCCTGGCCGCCTTGGCCCAGTTGCTGGAAGAGCAGGACCGGATTACGGAAGCGGTTGCCCTGCTCGGGCAGTCCACCGGGACCGGAAACCCCCCTGCGGCCTTCGGCCTCGCTGAACTCCTCGCCCGTCACGGCCGCCACGATGAGGCGAGGGCCGAGGTCGTGAAGTTGAGCGACCGTGCCGTGGATGCCGAAGCGGAGCTGTCCGAGTTCGTCAGAAGCGACGAGGAGCTTCTTCATTCCGGAACGGTGGACGGTGCCATCACACTCGCTGAACGCCTGGTCCGGCGTGGCGAACCGCAGAAGGCCGTCGCTCACCTCCGCGATCGTCTGGACCGCGCGAAGGTGCCACTCGGGTAGTACCTGCGCTCGTTCCGGATCACGGGCGCAGCCAGGATCCTCCGTGCGGTGACTCGGGAGGTGGGCAGGTCGCCGTCAGCCGCGGTGAGTGAGGGATCGGTTCCGGTCGGCCCGCGAGCGGCTGCCCTTTCGGTCCGGACCTCCTCAGAGCCGCGTTGAGTTCGACGTCCGTCTGTTCCAGGCGGGAGACCTGACGCCGCGTGCGCGGGCCCGGCCCCGTGTCGTCAGGAGTCACCCGATCATCCACACCGGGGTCGGCTCGGCGCGCGCCGGCGCACGGGACGTGCGGTCGGGAACCGTGGCCGGGCCGGGGCACGTCCCTTACCCGGACCGTGGAAGGGACGCCCATGAGCATCGACGCACCCCACCCGTCCGGGCCGTCGCCGTACGACGGGCCGCCACCCGCGAGCGACCCGCGGCCGCCGTACACGCCGCTGTGGCGACAGCTGCGTGAGGACGAATGGCCGCCGCCGGGTGAGGTGTTGCGGGGGCGGCGGGAGCAGATCCGCCCCGGGGTGGTGCTGGTGCTGGTCTTCCCCTGCCTGTGGTGGCTGACCGTGCCGCTGCTGGTCGGCTACCAGCTGGCCCGTACGGCCCGCCGCACCGCGCGCCGGGTTTTCCCCGTACGCCCGGAAGGGCACGTCGAGGACCCCGAGGTGCTCCGGGTGCAGCGGATCCGGGCCTGGCTCGCCCTTGCCATGTCGGGCGTGCTGGTGGCCGTGTTCGGTGGCTGGCAGGACGTGGCAGAGGCACAGCAGCAGTTCCTGCAACGGCTGCTGTTCGCCCCCTGGTTGGCACTGTTGAGCGCGGCGGTGGTGGTGGCGCTGCTCCTCGGGACGGCCCGGCCCGCCACGCGGCGGGCCATGCGAACGCAGCTGTGGCCGGCCGGTAGGTCGGCCCTGTGGTACTTCGGTGCCTGGATGCTGGTGCCGCTGTTGTTCATATCGGCGGGCGAGGGGATGAGTCTGCTGCCCAGCGGCGCCGACGGGCTGCTCGGGCTGCTGCTCTGGGTGTCCGTGATGTTCGTGTGCTGGGCGCCGTTCTGGTGGGTGGTCTTCTTCCTCTGCTTCGCTTCCGGTCCGGCGCTGCGCCACGCCTTCAACCTGTCCACCCTGCATGCGGCGCTGCCCGCGCTGGTCACCTCCGTCCTGGTCTGGGTGTTCGCCTTCCTCGGCCTGTCGGCGGGCGGTCTCCCGCCGGGCCCGGTGCCGCTTGCGGTCTGTGCGTTCCTCGGTGGCCCGGTGTCGGTGACGGCGGTGGCCTGGTGGGAGGTTCGACGGTTGCGGCGGCGGCACGGGGTGCGGTGGCGGGGGTAGCGCCGCGGACCTGGGCGTTCCGTCCGGCCGGACTCTGCGGCCCGACTCTGTCATGAACACAGGGGCCCGCTCCGCCCCCTGCCGCCGCGCCCGCCTGCGGGTGGTCAGTCGTGGCGGGCGAGCTTGACGGCCGAGACGAGCAGGATCACGGCCAGCAGGGGGATGAGGACGATGTCCGGGAAGACGCCGAGGAGGAGGCCGCCGAGGATCGCGCCGGTGATGGAGCCTGCGGCCATGAGCGCGGCGAAGCGGAGGTTGGCGCCGAGGACGGCGAAGCTGCCGTCGCGGCTGTAGCGGGCGAAGGCGACGAGCATGGTGGGGAGGGAAACCAGAAGAGAGAGGCTTCCGGCGGTCTTGATGTCCTCGCCGAACAGCAGCACGATCGTCGGGATCAGCAGCTCGCCTCCGGCCACGCCCATGATCGCGGCGACGACGCCGATGCCGAAGCCGACCGCGACTCCGGCGGGGATCTGGGCCCAGAGGGGCAGTGCGAGGGTGTCCAGGGTGGTGACGTGGGTGAGCACGAGGGCTGCGGCCATGAGGACCATGAGGGCGGCCAGGACGTTGTAGAGGGTGGTGCTGCGCATACGGACCGCCCAGGACGCGCCGGCCCAGGCCCCCAGCAGGCTTCCGGCCAGCAGGTTGACCGCGACGGGCCAGCGGGCGGCGACGTCCGCGGCTGGGACCGCGGCGAGGCGGGCGGGCAGGGCGACCAGCACCACGACCAGGCTCATCGCCTTGTTCAGGATGACGGCGGAGAGTGCGGCGAACCCGAAGAGGCCGATCAGCAGGGGCAGGCGGAACTCCGCGCCACCCAGGCCGATCATCCCGCCCAGCACTCCGATCGCGGCTCCAGCGCCGAGAACGACGGGTGCTGAGTGGGTCGGGCGGAGTGAGGTGAGGTTCTGGCCGCTGGTCATGGCAGGCATCCTGACTGGTGGCGGCCCGTTCCTGCCATGGCACGAAGCCACCGGGTGTCCCGTCCGGGTTCGTCCGGATCTCCGATCTTCAGCATCTCCGTCAGGCCGACGGACGGTCGGGGGCGGTCGGATGGTGATCGGCTTGAGCCGTGGGCCGGTCCCCGATGGACCGGCCCACGGCTGTGGCCGGATCCGTCACCGGGCGGGCCCGATCAGGGTGCGCAGTACGGGCACGGATACACCGGCCGCCGTCAGGCCGGCGAGCACGGCGGCTGCTGGGGACACGCCGGTGAGTGCGGTCAGGCCGCCTGCGACGAGCCCGATGAGGAGCGCGGTCAACAGGACGACAGCGGTGTGCAGGGTCAGGAACGGCGGCGGCTCCGCAGGCGCAGAGCCGTCCTCCGAGCCGCTGTTCGGCGGCGGCGTCATCTGGGTCATGCCGTGAACCTTCACCCCGCACAGGGCCATGACCTGCATGAATGGAACAACCTCGGCGATATTCGGCGACATTCGATCGGGCCGCGGATGGCGTCGAACGACCCCTGCCGTGTTCCATCGTGTTCCGACTCGTTCGGGGTGTTCCGGCCCACAACGACGGAGAGGAAGGCAGGCCGCCCGACCGCCGGGATCCCCGGCTCGAGGCGTGGCGCGAGCGGTGGAAGGTGCTCGAGGACCTGCGCGCCGTCGCCCGCCGTCCATCCGACACGCGGCCGCTGCGGACCGTACGGACGGTGCCGGACGTAGAGCCGGCGCAGCCACAGACGCCGCTGCCGTCAGTGTCGCCGACGCCGGCGCCACCGGCACTGACAGCCGACGACATCCGGTCGGCACTCGATGATCTGGTCGCGTTCGTCTCGGGACGGGCGAAGGACGGGGCGTCCCCGGTCACGACCATGCTCATCGCCGGTGGGACCGTCATCAACTGGCTCGACGAGTGGCTGCGGACCCAGGAGGCCCCGGACATCACCGAGATGGCCGAGAACGCCCTCGTCTCCGACCAGGATGCTGCCGCGCCCATACGCCTCGTCGTGTCGAAGTACGTGGAAGCCACGAGGCCCGGCCCCCGGCCGGCCGGGAACGCTCCCCGCGGGTCCGCACACCGGTGTTCCTTGTGCCATGCCCCCGCCCCGAACGTGACGTCCGTGTGGTCCTGCGAGGTCTGCCGGGCCTACAACGAGGTGACTGCGGACGGTGCGATCCGCCCTGCTCCGGCTCTCGACTATCTGCTGGTCAGCGACGTGCGTTGCACGATCTGCGGTCTCTTCGTCAACGGCGCCGCACGGCCGGGGCAGGATGCCCGCTCGCGGGGGTGGCGGGCGTACCCGTGCCCGAGGTGCGGCACGGGCATGACCCTGCCGTGGTCGTGAGGCCGGCCACGGCCCACGCCGCCTCCGCCTCCGCCTCCGCCCTGCCCATGCGGAGCGGTGCCCAGCCGGCAGGCGCGGTCCCGTCCGTTCGCAGGGCGGTGCCGTTACGCCGCGGGGGACTTGCGGCGGTGGGGCGCGGCGTCGAGGACGGCCCGGACGCGGAGGCCGTCGTCGGCGAGGTCGTCGCCGCAGCCGTCCACCGTGGCCAGGACGCGGAGCCCGCCGAACACATCGGCCGCTGCTCGTCCACGGCCTTGGGCACAGCGGTACAGCGGTACAGCGGTACAGCGGTACAGCGGTTTACGCCAAGCCGGTGATCACGGGCTCGATGCAGGTCGGGAGCGGGTCTACCGCAGCTCGACGGTCGGGTGGGGCTGGGCCTGGAGCCATTCGCGCAGCTCGACTTCCGCGGCGGTGAGCGGCTCTCCGGGGCGGCGGCAACCTGCGGAAACGTGGAGTGGTCCCAAGTTCGCACGCGCGGTTGGATGGCCGTTTCTGAGCTCCGATCGAGCGTCTGCATCCTTCCAACGCCCCGCCGATCGCGTTTTTCTCGACCGGCAGGGCGGTTCGTTGTTGGTCAGCCCCGGCGGGCGCTCTGGACGATCCGGTCGATGACGGCTGCGGCCCGCTCCGGGTCTTTCCTCAGCCACTTGCCGAGGTGGTCCTGGACGGCCTGTCCGACGCAGTCGCGTACTTCGGCGTTGCCCAGCACGCCGAGCGTGGAGCCCACGAACTCGGGACGGTCCAGCTTCACCGACACGACCGCTGTCAGGCCCTCGCCGATCCGATCGGCGACAAGGTCGGGGTCCGTAGCTGTCAGCAGCCCCTGCTCCCGCGCGTAGGCGGTGACCGCGGCCGTCATCCCGTCGCGGAAGCCCACCGCGTGTGTGCCGTTGACGGTGGGCCGGCTGTTGGCGAAGCTCCGGACCCGCTCCTCAGGGCAGCTGCGCCAGCGGAAGGCCACCTCCATCATCCCCGCCATTCGAGGGTCCTCGTGTTCGAAGGCGATGGTGTCCATGGGGGCGGACGCCGCGGCGTGGCCGTCGAGGAAGGCGACGAAGTCCCGCGCCCCGCCCGGGAAGCGGAGCCGCACCGAGCGGGACTCATCCGCACGGCGCAGGTCGGTCAGGGAGATCCCCAGGCCCTGGTTCAGGAAGGCCAGTTCCCTGAATCCCTCTTCCAGTCCGTCGAACGAGAACTCCGCAGTTCCGAAGATGTCGGCGTCGGGCCAGAAGGTAATGGTGGTCCCGCTTCCGGTCGCCGTCCCCGCCTCGGTGATCGGGGTGGTGGCCACGCCGCGCGCGTACTCCTGGACCCAGCGGACTCCCTCGCGCCGCACCTCGGCCGTCATCCGTTGCGACAGGGCATTGACGACGGCGGGCCCTACGCCGCAGAAGCCGAGCGTTACGTCGTAGCGGCCTCCGGCTCCCGCCCCGGCCCGCATGTGGGTGAGCAGGGCTTCGAGCCCGGGACCGCCGACGGCCCCCGTCTTGTCGATGGGAATGCCCGGCCCGTCGTCGGCGACACGGACGCCGCCGTCGGGCGTGAGAGTGACGTCGACGGAGGTGGCACGGCTGGCCAGAACCTCGTTCACCGCTCGGTCCGCGACCTCGAACACCATGTGGCGCAGGCCGTGTTCACTCGTCGAGCCGATGTACATTCCGGGCCGCTTCCGAACGGCTTCCCACCCCTCCAATACCTGGATGTCGCTGGCGTCGTATCTGGTGGCTTCCTCGCTCACGATGTCCCCTCCGATGGTGTCCAGCAGAGCTCCCCATGCTAGGCGAGTTCCAGGAAAACACCAGGTCAGAGCCGTTTGTCCGGTGCCGCTGGTGGGCGTGTGAGCGGCTGTCCGGAGGCGGTCGACCCAGGGGTCGCGAATCACCGCCGGAGTGCCGCCGCGGCCCCATCGAGGGCGTGAACGGCACCCTTACCAGCGGCCCCGAGGCCCCAGTTTCGACTCCGGCAAGATGACCCTCTGTCCGGCACCTCTCCCCGGGCAGCAATGCGGCTTCCGGGGAGCTGCCATGGTCCCGTCCACTCCTCGTCCAGAGCACCACGGCGTTGAGGACCAGGCCGAGCGAACCGAGCTGATCCTCCATCCCGTCACGGTACGCCTGGTGGATGGTGCTCTCTTGCCGTGGCACACGTCGCGGGCGAGCTTGTGGCGGGACTCCTGCACGGTGAGCTGGCGATTCATCAGCGTGGATGGGCGTTCCCTTTCCGTGGCCCGCTTCCCCGTACTGATCAGCCGGGTCGCCATCAGCACCTGGAAAGGTCCAGCGCCTCGTCGATGGCCTTCGTCGCGGCCCACTGGTCCGCCCGGAGGGTCAGGACGGCGGTCTGCCGGTTCCGGATGGGGGGGCGGCACGCTGGGACTTCGGCCTGGTGACCGGTTGGGGCCTGGGGGCCTCGACCGGCTTCTTCTGCGGCGGGGGCGTCTTCGGCGGGTACGACGGCGGAAGCTTGGGCCCTGCGGCCTCAGGAATGCGCACCTCGTCCTCCCGGAAGACGGACATCACGTGGTACTGCCCATCCTGGCAGTGCCCTCGGCGGCCGGGGGCCGAAATCCCTCCGAACGCGAGGGAGACGGCCGCGCCTGCCTCGAATCGTTCAAGGTCGAATGCCGATCCGCCGGCTCGACACGGGCGGGCCGTACGCACCGCATCAGGGCGGACGCCACTGTCCGGGGGCCCGGCCGATCCTGCTCCCGCGTCGGGCGAGGTTGAGCCGTTCGGATGCAGAGCGTGACGAGCGCGGGCTTCGAGGGAAACCAGCTGCGTGGTGCCACCAACGACGAGACCGCCGATCGCATCACCGCCCAGCTGCGGCTTCTGGACGCCGAAACCGACCACCCCGTCCGCCTCTACATCAACTCACCCGGCGGCTCCGTACCCGCGGGCATGGCGATCTACGACACCATGCAGCACGTCAGGAACGACATCGTCACCATCGGTCTGGGCTACTGCGCCTCGATGGCCCTGTCCTGAGGGGCAACCGGCTACCGCCTTCCCTCGGCAACCCAGTTCGACAAGGCCTTGAGCATCACGCTCAACTCGATGGTGTTCCGCTCCAGCGGACAGGACCCGACCACCACCGGCACCTCCATCGCGCACCCGCCCGGTGCCGGACCGCTACAAGGGCCGCGCCCGGGCCAGGTTCGCCCGTACCACCGCGGTCGACGGGTGGTCTGGGCCCAGGATCCGCTCGCAGTCGGCCAGAACCCGCTCGAACAGCGGCACCGCGCGGTCCGGATACCCCGCCCGCTGGTACGCGGCCGCAAGGTTGTTCCGGGAGGACAGCGTGTCGGGGTGGTCGGATCCCAGCACCCGCTCCCGGTCCCGCAGGTTCCGCTCGTGCAGCGGCACCGCGCGTCTCGGGTCCCCCGCCGACTCGTACGCGCCCGCCAGGAGGTGGCGGGAGCCCAGCGTGCCCGGATGGTCGGGGCCCAGCACCCGCTCCCGGTCGCGGAGCGTCCGCTCGAACAACCGGACCGCCCGCCCCATGTCCCCCACCGACTCGTACGCGCGCGCCAGAGCGTCGCGTGAGGCCATCGTGCGGGGATCGTCGGGGCCCAGCACCCGCTCGAACTCCTGCGCGGTGCGCTCGTGCAGCGGGATGGCCCGGTCCAGATCGCCCACCGCCTGGTACGCGTAGGCGAGGTTGTTGCGGGAAGCGAGCGTGTGGGGGTGATCGGCGCCCAGCACCCGCTCGGAGTCCGCCACGGTGCGCTCGTACAGCGGCACCGCCCGGTCCAGGCCCCCTGCCGCCTGGTACGCGTGGGCGAGGTTGTTGCGGGAGGCCAGGGTTTCGCGGTGCTCGGTGCCCAGCAGCCGTTCGCGGGCGGCGAGGGCGCGTTCGTAGGCGTGCACGGCCGGGGCGAGCGTGCCTTGTTCGGCCTGGTAGCTGGCGGAGAGGTTGAGGGCGTAGGCGGTGTCGGCGGTGTCGTGGTCGGGGGCGTGGTGGCGGGTGAGGGCCTCGAGGTGCGGGAGCAGCGCCCGGCAGCGGGACCAGTTCGCCGGCAGGGTCACGTCGGCGGGGAAGGCGTGCGCGAGGCAGGCGGCGGCCAGGTCGCGGGCGTGCGCGACGTCGGCGGGGAGGCGGTGCGGGTCCTGCGGGTCGGGGGTGCGCGCGAGGGTCTGGACGAGGCGGTGCACGGTCAGGGTTCCGTCGTGGTTGTCGGTGACCATGCTGTACGCGACGAGCCTGCCGATCGCGGCCGCGAGTGCCGGCGGTTCGGCTCCCGCGTCCAGGAGATCGCGGGGGATGCCGGCGGGCGCGTACCAGGCCAGGATGCGCAGGACCTCGCCGGCCAGGGGCGTGTCGGCCAGGCGGTCCAGGGTCAGACGCCAGATCCTCGCGACGGTGCGTTCGGAGTCGCCGCCCTCGGCGGTGGCGGCGAACATCGTGGCGGGCCAGCGGGCCAGCATGCCCAGGTAGGCGCGGGGGGTGGTGCCGGTCTCGGCGCAGTACGCGGCGGCCTGCTCGACGGCGAGGGCGAGGTGCCCCAGTTCCTCGCACACGGCGTCCGCGCCATCGGTCCCGCGCGGGCCGTCGTGGGTCAGGATGCGGGTGAAGAGGGCGAGGGACTCGGCCGGTTCGAAGACGTCGAGGCGGATGGTGGCGGTGGTGGTGTGCCGGTGCCAGCCGGTGGCCCGCCGGGTCGTGACCAGGACCCGGCCCCGGCCGGCGACCCGGTCGACGACCGCGCCGACGTCGTCGACCCGGTCGACGTTGTCCAGGACGAGCAGCCAGCCGTCGTTCGTGGCGAGCCACTGCAGCGCACGCTCGACCTGCAGCTCGGCGGGCAGTTCCCCCAGCCCCGGCTGGAGCGCGCGGGCGAGCCCTGCGAGCCCGGCGGCGACCGCGTCCGGGCTGTCGGCGGTGATCCACCACCGCACGCGGCCGGTCGCCCGGTGCGTGGCCCAGTGCGCGGCCAGCGCGGACTTGCCGACCCCGCCCAGCCCGTGCACCGTGTGGAGCACGACCCCGCCGGCCCCGCCGGCGAACGCGTCGTCCAGGGTGTCCAGTGCGGCCTCGCGGCCGACGAAGCCGGCCGTTGCCGGGATGTTCGCCAACCCGCCGTGACCGGGGGCACCGGCGGGGGCGTCGGCGGGAATCGGCGCGTACGCCTCGGGCGGCAGCGCCCGTTCGGCATGCACGGCCACCGAGCCGACCACGTCACGGCCCGCCGCGATCGACCCTTCGTCGGCCGTCACACCCGGGGGTGCCGAGGCGGTGCCGGGGGCTGGCGCGGCGCGCCGCCACCAGGGGCGCTTCACGGGCCCCGGTGGGCGCTGGCCCCGTCGACGTCCCCACCCGCGGCGACCGACCCGCCGCTCGCGGAGATTCCGGGCCGGGTCGCCGCTGCACTCGCCGTGCTCTCCGCACCCGAACCCGTGCCCGCGCCGGGGGCGGTGTCACGTCCACGCGCGTTACGGACGGTGCCGCCCGCCGAGACCGACCCCCCGTCCGCGGACACCTGGGGCGGCACGGGGGCCACAGGGGATGCGGGCGGCGTACTCCTGGCAGCGTGTGTGGTCAACCTGAGCTGCCACAACGCGACTCCCAGGGCCGCGATCCCGGCCACCGCCCCGGCGATGCCCCAGCCCTGATCGGCTCCCTCCGGATGCCCCACGGACACCCACACCACCAGCCCGATCGCCGTGACCATCCCGATGACCGCCAGCCCCCACCAACACGCCCTCAGCCATGCCGCCATGACTCCATACTCGCCTGCACCGCTTGATCAAATCCAGGATTCCTTCAAGTCCGGCCGACAGCCTGTTCCCGTACTGCTACGGATCCTGTACCGCTACGGCGCGCGGGCGTCCAAAGACCTCCCTGATCAATTCCCCTATTCCGCCGCACAATCAGGATCCTGCTCGATAACCTTCATCGCGTAGGTCTTTCGCAGCCGGCTCTCGTCACGGTGCCGCTCGTCGGCATGCCTCCCGAAACGGGGAGTCGTGCCGAGGCGTGCGCACGGTGCGCAGCCTGCTCGGAAGGAGGGCGCCTTCATGGGTCCTGACGAAGAAGGAAGGTCGCCGCGGCAAAAGCGCTGGTGGCGGCGGTTCTTACGCGCGCGTCGCGCGTTCGGGGCCGTCGCGCCGTTTGCTGCCGTAGCTGCCTCGGGCGCGACGATCCTGCGCGCCATCCTGGGGTAGCCGCCTCGGACGTGGGCGTAACACGCCCGAGGCGGCAGCCTTCCAGGACGAGCCCGTTGCGGGGAAGTTCACCGCAACGGGCTTTCCGCCGTCACCGCAGAACCACACGCCGCACTTTCCCGGACTCATGTCCGCGATTCCACGCTACCGCAACAGCCAGCGGGGTGTGTAAGTTGAACGGTAATTCGCGGCCTGATTTCCGGCGATAATTCGGGGCAGAGGACGGGAAGGGTAATCCCGGACGGTACCCGGTGCCCGGTACCTGGCACGCGACACCCGACACCAGGTACCGCCACCTCGCCGAGGAGCATCTGATCTCGTCCCGCCACGATGCCCCGACCCGGCGCGGGGCCCTCAACCGCCGTATCGAGCTGGCCGATCTGGACATCACCGACGTCGAGGTCGAGGACGCCGGCGTCGACCCGACCCAGCAGGGCCGCTGGAAACCCGGGTCGGCCACGGTCAAGCGCGAGTACCTCGACCGCGCCCAGTCCAGGTCCCAGAACCCCTGGCACCAGGTCCAAGCGGCGCACCGGAGGACGGACCGGCGTGACGGCCTGTAGCTCGGGCTGCGCAAGCAAGCATCAGGGGCGGGTCCGTGTGGTGACTACGCCGGCTCCAGTACGACAGCCGGCAGGGTTCCGTCCACGATCGGGGCCTTCGGCAACGAGAGGCCGAAGAACCGCTCCACGACCCCCAGCGCGATGCGGTGGGCCTCCCCGCGCTCGCTGTCGTGGTCGGGCAGGCCGGCGGCGGTCAGCAGATCCTGCAGGCGAGCGGCTGTCGCAGGGTCTCCGTCGACCCCGTCGTAGCCCCACGAGGAATCCAGGTGCAGGTTGCACGCGCTCAGCAGGCGGTCGTCGTGGGCGTACGCGAACTGGGGCGGCACCGGCTTGCCGTTCTCCTCCTCGTACTCCAGGAGGCAGGCGTGCACACCACCGCGTGACACCGCCTCCACCGAGTCGAACTCGCCCTGCCAGCCCCCGTACGCGACCGCGTAGACCCAGTCGCCCGCGTGGCCGAGGCGCAGGCCGATGCCGTCGTAGAGGCTTCCGAAGGTGTCGTCCAGGAGCTCCTCGAGGGAGGCACCGGTGTGCTCCCCGACCGCCACCGCCGTGCAGCGCTCGTCTCTCAGGTTCTCCGCGAGGCGGTCGGCGAGTTCTTCCGTAGTGAGCCCTCGGGCCAGGACCACGTGGTAGCCGCCGAACGTGATGGACTGGGGAGCGGCAAGCCAGGTTATTCCGTCTGTCATGTCGGCCATCCTGGCCTGTCTCTCTGACAACCGAGGGGGTGGGTCCTGGCCGCGAAGTCCAGCAGCCAGTGGAAGCCCGCCGCTACAGCGCTGTCTCCGCCCGCGCGCCCCTTCGGGGTGAACCCCGCCCGTCCGGCCCGGTTGGGCGTTAGGTTCGGTGAACGGCCCGGGGACGGGGCCGGTTTGGAAGGACGGCGCGACGAGGGGTTCGGGGATGGTGGGGCGGAAGGTGTGGACGGCTGTCGCGGTGGTGTGCGCCGTGGTGGTCGTGGGGCTGGTGCTGGTCGTGGGACTTGCGGATCTGGAGACTGCGGACAAGGTCGCCAGCGTGGTGGGGGCCGGTGTGGGAGTGATCGGGCTCGGCGTCTCGGTGTTCGTGCTCACCCGCGGCGAGGCCGCTCCGCCGGTGGCCGGTGCCCGGTCCGTGCAGGCCGGCGGCGGAATCGGGCGGGCGGTGACCGGCGACAACAACCACCTCACCGGGCCTGCCCCCACTCTTCCGGCAACAGGCTCAGGTGGCAGTCCGGGCGGGGGCGGTGGCCTGGCCGTTCCCGGGGAACGCGGCGTGGCCGCGGACGGCGGGATCGGCGAAGCCGTCACCGGCGACGGGAACCAGCAGCCATGAGCACCTTCCGACGCAGCAAGAACGAGAACGAGAACGGCGCCGGGCCGGGGAGGACGGTGCCGGGCGAGCGCGGGCTGTCGGCCGGCGGGGACATCGGGCTCGGGGTATCGGGTGACGGCAACGAGACCACGGTGCGGGACATCGTCACCGGCCACAACAACTCCATCACGCACCAGTACCAGTACCACCTGCCCGCGAAGGGCGGCGCGGTGTGGCCGCACCAGGTCGGTGTGGTCCCGTCCCCGGCACGGTCGTTCCAGCACCGCGGGGAGGCGGATCGGCTGCGGGCGGCGGTCGAGGGCGGGGGCACCGCGGTGCTCTCGCAGGTGCTGACCGGGATGGGCGGGGTCGGTAAGACCCAGCTCGCCGCCGACTACGCCCGCGCCGCCTGGGACGACGGCGACCTGGACGTCCTGGTCTGGGTGACCGCCAGCGCCCGCTCGGCCGTGGTGAGCGGACTCGCTCAGGCCGGCGTCGAGCTGTGCCGGGCCGACCCCGACGACCCGGAGCGGGCCGCGAAACAGTTCCTGGCCTGGCTGGCCCCCAAGCCCGGGCAGCGGCCGTGCCGGTGGCTGATCGTGCTCGACGACCTCGCCGACCCGGGCGATCTGATCGTCCACCCCGACGACCCCGCCCGCCGCTACAGCCTGTGGCCGCCCGCCAGCCCGCACGGCCGGGTCCTGCTCACCACCCGCCGCCGCGACGCCGCCCTCTTCGGCGAAGGCCGCAGCCGGATCGATGTCGGCCTGTTCACCCCCGACGAATCCCTCGCCTACCTCACCGCAGCCCTCAGTTCCCAGGGCCGCACCGAGCCCGTCGACCAGCTCACCGCCCTCGCCCACGACCTCGGACACCTGCCCCTGGCCCTGGCACAGGCCGCCGCCTACATCGTCGACTCCGGCGAAACCACCACCGCCTACCGGCACCTGCTGGCCGATCGCGCCACCACACTCGATCACCTCACCCCCGATGCCCTGCCAGATGAGCAAGCCACCGCCCTCGCGGCCGCATGGTCCCTGTCCATCGACCGGGCCGACACCCTGCGCCCCGCCGGCCTGGCCCGCCCGATGCTCCACCTCGCCGCCCTGCTCGACGCCAACGGCATCCCCCAAACCGTCCTCACCAGTCAGGCAGCCCGCACCCACCTCGCCACACACCTCGCCTCCACCGCCACCGGCCCGCAGCCGGCCCCCGTATCCCCCGCGGAAGCGGTCCGCGCGCTGCGCGCCCTGGACCGGCTCAGTCTCATCGACCACCAACCGGACACCCCTCACCAGGCCGTCCGCGTCCACCAGCTCATCCAGCGCACCACCCGCGACACCCTCATACCCCACCAGCACGACCCAGGCCGCGCACACCGCCGCCGACGCCATCCTGGCCACCTGGCCCTCCGTCGAACGCGACAGCGACCTGGCCCAGGCCCTGCGCACCAACACCGACACCCTCACCCACCACGCCGAAGACGCCCTGCATCGGCCGGACGCACATGCGGTGCTGTATCGCCTCGGCCGCAGTCTCGGTGAATCCGGTCAGGTCACCGCCGCCATCGACCACTTCCGGCACCTCGTGACCGCCACGACCATCCGGTTGCACGAAGACCACCCGGACACCCTTGCCGCCCGGGGCAACCTCGCTGCCTGGCGGGGGCAGGCGGGGGATGTGGCCGGCGCAGCGCAGTCCTTTGCCGACCTGCTGGAGTCCATGTCCCGAGTGCTGGGCGAAGACCACCCCGACACCCTCACCACCCGGAGCCAACTCGCAACCACGCAAAGGGAGGCGGGGGATGCGGCCGGAGCGGCACGAGCCCTCGCCGACCTCCTCCCCGACCGGATCCGAGTACTGGGCAAAGACCACCCCGACACCCTCACCACCCGGAGCCAACTCGCCGTCACGCGGGGGCAGGCGGGGGATGCGGCCGGGGCGGCACGAGCCCTCGCCGACCTCCTCCCCGACCGGATCCGAGTACTGGGCAGAGACCACCCCGACACCCTCACCACCCGGGGCAACCTCGCCGTCATGCGAGGGGAGGCCGGGGATGCGGCCGGGGCGGCACGAGCCTCGCCGACCTCCTCCCCGACCGGATCCGAGTACTGGGGAAAGACCACCCCGAGTCCCTCACCACCCAGGGAAACCTCGCCAACTGGCGCGGGCATGCAGGGGATGTCGCCGGTGCCGCCCAGGCCCTCGCCGATCTCCTGGAGTCCATGGTGAGAGTGTTGGGCGAAGACCATCCCCGCACCCTCACCACCCGGAACAACCTCGCCATCATGCAGGGACAGACGGGGGATGCGGCCGGGGCCGCACAAGCCCTCGCCGCCCTCCTCACCGACCGGATCCGAGTACTGGGCGAAGACCACCCCGACACCCTCACCACCCGGAACAACCTCGCCATCATGCGGGGGCTGGCGGGGGAAACGGCCGGAACAGCACAGGCCTTCGCCGACCTCCTGGAGTCCACGGTGCGGGTACTGGGCCCGGACCACCCTCACGTGCGGATCATCCGCCAAAACCTCGACCACTGGCGGAAGGCGGAGAGGAGACCTGGGACGTCGAATATCGATCATTCGTGAGACCCCAGCTCGCTCGGTGTTGTCGCAGGGCGTGCCGGCGCACGCTCGCCCTCCCTTGTGGCTGGTGGCAGCGCCCCTACCGGCACCCCATTCGGCGAGCCGCGTGTCGTCCAGGCGGGCGTCGCCGGGGTCAAGGTCGCCCCGCTGATCTCGTACGGGACCCGCCAGTGCCTGGCGTCCGTCCGGCCTGATCGCCTCCGTCATCTCATCGCCGGCGGCGTACTCGCGCTCGCGCGGGCCGTCGCCGGTCACCCAGTCCCAGCCGAGCCCGTAGGGGCCCTCACCCTTGCGGCCCGGGGTAGGGGTCCTGGCCGTGCATGATCCGGGTGAAGGCGTTGTAGTCGTCGCCCTCGCTGATCTTGTTGGTGGTGTCGATACTGCTGTGCTGGGGGCTGCTGTTGAACCACGTACCCAGCCCGACGTCCGCCATCAGGGCGAAGGCCATGTTCTGGTCGGCGACGATGCCCCGCTTGACCAGGTCCGCCAGCTCCCGGGCGGCGCTCTCGACGACTTTCGCGTCGGCGGAGCCCTTCTCCATCACCTTGCACTCACCGCCGACGGTGGAGGGCGATACCTCGCCGTCGGCAGAGATGTGCAGGCCCTGCTCGCCGGCGCGGCGCAGGAAGTCCTGGAGCGCGGCCTTGACGGCCTTCAGTTCGCCGAGGGCATCGTCCAGTACGCCCACCACCCCTGCTGCGACCTTGGTGGCCTGTTCCCAGCTGTCGCTGGATGTCATCGATCATCCGCCAGGCGTAGGGGGCTGCGGCACCCTCCCAGTAGACCTTGTCGCGCAGAGGGCTGAGCATCTCGTCGTGCACCCGCCGACCGAGGCCGCTGATGTTCTTGTGCGTGGTGCGCCACTGATCGGCGACTTTCTGCAAAGGGGCGAGATCGGTGTCCAGGACCTCGCGGTAGAAGGAAGCCATCACAATCCTTCGATCAGCGACTTGCGCGTGCGCACGCCGCGGAAGGCCTCTTCGATGGCGGCGTCCGTCTTGGTGTAGTCGCGGGCACCGGCGCGCAGACTCTCGGCGATGTGGGCGAGCGTCGCCCAGTTGCGGCGGGCGTTGACCGGCGTCCGGCGACGGTCGGCTGGTGCTGGCCGTGGACGTCTCGCCGTGGTTGCGGCCGGACGCCGACGCCTCCTCGGACCGCTCCTTCGGCCGGGAGAGCGGGCCTCGGTGCGATTCCGCGGCCCGCTTTGGTGGAGGGTGTGAGCGAACGGTCAGCTGCCGCAGCCTTCGCAACAGCCGCCAGTGGCCTTGGGTGTGGCTGTCCGTGCGGGTGCGGTGGTCAGGGGAAGCAGCATCCCCGTGTTCGGGGCGGCGAGGGCGAGGGTGTCGGCGGTCGGCCGGGCCGGGACGTGGAGGCGCGGGGCGGCCTTGTGTGCCGTGCGGAGTGCGGGGTGGGTGGGCAGGCGCTTCTTGCGGCCGGCACGGATGCCGTTGCCGATGACGAGGACTTCGGCGAGTTCGTGGGTGGCGACGACGGCGGCGAGGCCGAGGGCGCCGGTGGCGGCGAGGGGGACGAGGGCGACGAGGATGCCGCCGGACATCAGCAGGTTCTGGGTGAAGATGCGGCGGGCGGCGCGGGTGTGGGCGAGGGCGTCGGGCAGGCGGCGCAGGTCCTCGCCCATCAGGGCGATGTCGGCGGCTTCGATGGCGACGTCGCTGCCCATGGCTCCCATGGCGATGCCCGCGTCGGCGGTGGCCAGGGCGGGGGCGTCGTTGATGCCGTCGCCGACCATGGCGACGGGTCCATGGGCGGCGCGGAGTTCGGTGACGATGCGGGCTTTGTCCTCGGGGAGGAGTTCGGCGCGTACGTCGTCGATGCCGGCGCTGGCGCCGATGGCGGCGGCGGTGCGGGCGTTGTCGCCGGTGAGCATGACGACCCTGACGCCCTGGCCGCGCAGGGCCGTGACGGCCTCGGCGGCCTCAGGGCGTATCTCGTCGCGGACGGCTATGGCGCCGAGCAGCGTGCGGTCGTGTTCGACGAGGACGACGGTGGCGCCGGCGTCCTGGAGCCGCAGGACGTCGGCGGCGAGGGGGCCGGGGGTGATGAAGCCGGGCTTGCCCAGGCGGGCGTTGGCACCGTCGACGGTGCCGGTGAGGCCGTTGCCGGGGACGGCTTCCACGTCCTCGCCCGGGGTCAGGGCCGACGTGTCGACGGCGGCGAGGACCGCGGCGGCGAGCGGGTGCTCGCTGCGGGCCTCCAGCGCGGCGGCCACCGACAGCACGTGGGCACGGTCGGTGCCGGCGACCGGGACGACGTCGATCACGGCGGGCTCATTGCGGGTGAGGGTGCCGGTCTTGTCGAGGGCGACGACCTTGACCTTGCCCAGGGCCTCGACCGCGGCGCCGCCCTTGACCAGGACGCCGGCCTTGGAGGCGGCGCCGATGGCGGCGACGACCGCGACGGGGACGGACAGGGCGAAGGCGCAGGGGGCGGCGGCGACGAGGACGACGAGGGAGCGTTCGATCCACACGCCGGGGTCGCCGAAGAGGCTGCCCAGGGCCGCGATCAGGGCGGCGAGGACGAGGACGCCGGGGACGAGGGGGCGGGCGAACTTCTGCGCGAGGCGCTGGCTGGCGCCCTTGCGTTCCTGGGCCTCGTGGACGATGTGGACGAGGCGGGCGAGGGAGTTGTCCTCGGCCGTGGCGGTGATGGTGATCTCCAGGGCGCCGGCACCGTTGACGCAGCCGGCGAACACCTCGGCGCCAGGGCCGGCTTCCGAGGGGACGGACTCACCGGTGACCACGGAGGTGTCGAGCGCGCTGCGCCCGGCGGTGACGACGCCGTCGGTGGCTATCCGCTCTCCGGGCTTGACCAGCAGCGTGTCGCCGACCCGAAGATCGGCGGCGGCCACCTCGGTCTCCTGGCCGCCGCGTCGGACGGTTGCGGTGGGGGGTACCAGGTCGAGCAGGGCGCGCAGGCCGTGCTGGGTGCGGGCGACGGCGTAGCCTTCGAGGCCCTCGGCTATGGAGAACAGGAAGGCGAGCGTGGCGGCCTCGCCGTACTCGCCGAGCGCGACGGCGCCGACGGCGGCGATGGTCATCAGCAGCCCGACGCCGAGCCGCCCCTTGAGCAGCCCGCGCAGGGTGCCGGGGACGAAGGTGGCCGCGCCGACGAGCAGCGCCGCCAGTTCACCGGCCGTGGCCCAGGAGCCGGGCAGGAAGAGGGAGACCAGGAGCAGGACGCCTGAGGCGGCGGCCGCCTGGAGTTCGCGGACCTGCCATATCGCGGCCGGGGAGACGGCGGGCTCGGCGGCGGAGGGAGCGGGGGTGGGCGCGTCGGTTCCGCAGCACGCGTCAGCCATGGAGAGCCTCCCGGTCCGTTGCGGTCGCGGTGTCCGCGTCGTCGCAGTAGTCGTCGGGGGCGCAGGCCTCGTCTGCGGCACCTTCGGAGTCGACGAGCAGGACCAGTGCGGCCAGGTCCGCGAGGGCGTGTGCGAGTTTGGGGTCGGCCAGTTCGTAGCGGACCCGCCGGCCGACGGGGACCGTGCGTACGAGACCGCAGCCTCGCAGACAGGACAGGTGGTTCGACACGTTCCCGCGCGTCATGCCCAGGGACTCGGCGAGATCCGAGGGATAGGCGGGTGCTTCCAGCAAGGCCAGCAGCAGCCGGCGCCGGTTCTCATCGGCCAGCGCGGTGCCCACCCGGGCCAGCGCGGCAGCGTTCACGGCGATCGCGGGGCCGCCGAAGCGTGTCGTCTCCATGGCCTCGACGATACAGCAGATCCTGAATTAAGCGCAGCCTGTATCTCGCTGCTAGTGGGCCAGGGTCATCAGCGCCGCCAGTGCTGAGGCGGTGGTGACGGATGCCGCCATGTGCCACGTACGCAGTTCCCCGGACCGGCGCTTGGCGGCGGCGAGCCGGAGACCCACCATCGCCGTGCGCAGCAGGACGCCCCCCACGGCGGCCAGCAGGACGAGAGTGGCGGGAGGAGGCAGGGGGTGCAGCGCGGCGAGGCCCACGCCGGCAGCGGGGCTGAGGGCGGAGACCAGCAGCCATGGTGCGAGCCTGCCGTTGGCCTCTTTGATCAGCCCGGCGAGGGCGAGGCCCTCGCCGGTCGAGTGCAGCACCAGGGCGAGGATCACGGGAAGGGAAGCCGACAGCGCGAGGGCGCTGCCTTCGACGATGTGGTGGGTGGCGACGGCGGCCGCGGTGCCCATGCCGCCGAACGTCGCCGCGCCGGCGGTCGGCCCCGTCCGGTGTCGGCGGGCGGCGCCGGCAGGTGGGCGGAGCGTGCCTCGGCCAGGCCCGCATGCGCGGGTCCTGCGGGTGAGGCAGGCGATCAGCAGATAGCCGGTGGTGGCGGCCAGCGCGCACCACCACAGCGATACGCCGGTTTCCGTGGCGCCGTGCCGGACCTCCGGGCCGATGTCGGTCAGCGCGGTCACCAGCATCACGGCAGAGGACAGCGACAGCCACAGCCCCATGCGCCGTTCGTACCGGCGGGCCAGCCAGGCGCCCAGCACGGTGGCGGCGCAGATGACGGCGGCTGCCGCCCAGGCGCCTTCTTGGGCGGCATTCCCCTCGTGGGAGCCATCGGCGAGACGCAGGAACCCATGGGCGGCATGTCCGGAAGCGACGATCATGGGACCGTCCGTACCAGCGAACGCCCCCGGCTACACGCGGACCGGGCGGCGCCCCGCCGCGGAATTGCCCGGCGAGTACGGGAAAATCCCCTGTTCAGGCCGGGTGCGGGCGGGGCTGGGGCCGTCACACCGTTGGGTGGCGTCCCCGTTGGGTGGCGTCCCCGTTGACGCTGCCCTGTCGAAGTGACGCTGCCTCGTTGAAGTTGACGCTGCCCCGTCGAACCGAGCCTGGCCGGACCGGGTCCGGGACCGGTGCCCGCTGGCGTCAGCTGGCGATCTTGGCCAGGAGGGGCAGGTCGTGGGCGTAGTCGTCGGCTGTGGTGCCGGCGGTGTAGATGACACGGCCCCTGTCGTTGTTCGGGGTGAAGGCGATGACCTGGGTGCCGTGCTCGGAGGTGACGGTGCCGCCGTGCTGGTGCTTGGGGTCCTCCACCGAGATGCCGATGCCGAGCGCGGCCTTCTTCACCTCGGCCAGGTCGCCGGACAGCCCGGTGAAGTTCGGGCCGAAGGACTTCAGCCACGCCCCCAGGCTCTCGAGGGTGTCGCGTTCGGGGTCGGTGGTGACGAACAGAACCTGGACGTTGTCCCGGACGCTCTGCGGCTGGCGGGCCAGGGCCACGGAGATGTCGCCCATGGTGGTGGGGCACACGTCCGGGCAGTTGGTGTAGCCGAAGAAGGCCAGCGTGGTCTTGCCGGCGGTCTGCTTGCGCAGGTCGTAGGGCTTGCCGGTGGTGTCGGTCAGCACCAGGTCCGGCTTGGGGAAGCCCGGGTCGACCGCGGTGCCGCGGTAGGGGGATTGGCTCTTGGCCGAGGTCGTGGCGGGCTTGTCGGCGGTTTCGTGGTGGGCGCCGAAGGTGCCGCAGCCGGTCAGGAGGGCCGCGGCTGTGAGGGCGGTGGCGGACAGGCGGAGAACGCGGGAGCGGGGGATGGCGGGTGTCAGGTCCGATGCGTGGTTGGGCCGGCGGCCGGGACGGGGTTGGCAGTCAGGGCGGGGCCGGCAGTCGGGGCGGGACCGAGAACAGCGTGAGTCAGGGCGCGGCCGCGGTCGGTGAGCGTGTACATCACCAGTCGTCCCTGGCGGCGTGATGCGGCAAGGCCCGCCTGGCGGAGCTGGCGCAGGTGGTGGGAGACGAGGTTCTGGGCCTGGCCGATGACCCAGGCCAGGTCGCACACGCACAGCTCGCCGGCCTCGGCCAGGGCGGCGGCCACCTTCAGGCGGGTGGGGTCGGCCAGGGCCTTCGCGGCCGCCGCGGCCGCCTCCAGGCCGGGCAGGGGCGGCACACGGCTGCGGATGGCCTCGGCCACCGGCAGGTCCAGGCACAGCAGGTCGCAGGAGTCGTCGTGCTCCTCGCTCACGTCCATGTCTCGTTTCGTCGTTCGGAGCCCTGGCGGGCGAGGGTCAGAGCAGGGTGGTCCAGTACAGCCAGAACCGCTGGAGGATCAGCACCACGATGATCAGGTACCAGGCGGTGAGGACCACACCGTGGTAGCCGGCCACCGCGCCGGCCGCCCGGTGCACCCGATCCGGCACAGGCAGGTGCCCGCGGGTGAGGGTGTGCACAGTGGTGTACCAGAAGACGGGGATCATGACCGTCCACACGACCATGCAGTACGGGCACAGGGCGTCGATCCGGTACAGGCTCTGGAAGATCAGCCAGTGGACGAACACGACACCGAAGACGACGCCGGCCTGCAGGCCCCACCACACCCAGCGCGGCAGGACCGAGCCGGTCAGCAGCACCACCCCAAGGGTCGTGACCACGGCGAAGCCGGCGATCCCGAGCAGCGGGTTGGGAAAGCCGAACACCTCCGCCTGCGCCGTGCTCATCACCGACCCGCAGCTCAGGACGGGGTTGATGCTGCACGAGGGACTGTAGGAGGGGTCCTTCAGCAGGGCGATCTTCTCGACCGTCAGCGTGAAGGCGGCCAGGAACCCGATCGCGCCTCCCACACTCAGCACCCGCGCCAGCATCTGCTGCCCCACGGGCACACTGCCAGTCGCGTTCACCGCCGACGGCGCGGCAGCGGGGGCGGTTGCGGTCACTTCGCGAGCTCCGCCTCGATGGCCGCCTTGAAGTCCTGCGCCGAACGGATCTCCGGACGCTTGCCGTTGATGAAGAACGTCGGCGTGCCCTGCACCCCGAGCGCAAGACCGTCCTTACGGTCCTTCTCCACCCGCTCGGCAGTCGCCGGCGCCTTCCAGTCCGCCTCGAACTTCTCCATGTCCAGCCCGAGCTCCCTGGCGAAGCCGCGGAAGGTCTCCTCGTGCGAGACCCGCTGGTCCCCCCAGCTCTCCTGGGTCTCGTACATCTTCTGGTACATCGCCTCCAGCTTGCGGACCTCCAGCAGCTCCAGCGCGCGCAGCGCGTACCCGGCGGCGGCCTGCGGCTGTCCGGCTGCGGCTTCTACGGCGCCGAGGTCCCCGAGGATGACGGTGCGCTGCTTGTCGTCGTCGGCGGTGAGCCCGTCCAGGGCGCCGAGCAGGGTCTCCCGGGCCTGCGGCAGGTGCCCGGCCTTCAGCTGGGTGTTGCCCTTGAACGCGGCGAGGCGGACGGCCGAGAACCAGTCCATCCATGCGGGGACGGGCCGGTCGGTGTCGTCGATGACGCTCTCGCCGTGCGCGATCAGGTTCAGCGCGGACCGCGTGTCGCCGCAGAGCGTGGCGCATTCGGCCTCGACGGCGTCGAGCCAGGCCACGAAGTAGCCCGGCGCCTGGGCCCGGCGGGCGTAGGTGCGGGCCGCGGTCATGCGCTCGGCGACGGGCTCGCGCCGGCCGGCCCATCCGGGGATGAACGCCATGTGGGCGAGGACGGCGCTGCCGAGGAGCGCGTCGTCGGCCTCTCCGGCCGCTTGCAGGGCACGGACCCAGGTGTCGCCCGCGCGCGCGGATTCGCGAAGGTCGAAGAACTCGATGCGGCCGGCGAGGAGGTAGGACTCGGCGAGGGCCGCGGCCAGGGTTCGCCGGGTCTGGCCGGTGGTGGCGTCGAGGAGTTGCCCGCCGAGGGTGGCGTGCGCGGCGACGGCGGGGTGGAGGGTGGCCGGGGCGACCGTCCAGTAGAGCCTGCGGTGGGCGCGGGTGACGGCGAGGAAGTCGGCTGCCGCGGTGGCGGGCTGTAGGGCGGTCGGGGTACGGAGGGGGCCGCGGTTGGGCGGGGCGAGGAGGCTGCCGCCCGCCACCTGCGGGCCGCTGCCCGGGGGCACGTTGAAGCCGAGTTCGTCGAGCGGGCGGCCGAGGAGGTCGACGAGGGCCTGGCGTACGTCGGGCTGCGGGAGCCCGCGGGCGGCTCGACGCGGCGCTCGCCGAAGCCGAACGGTTGAGCGCCGAACGGGCCACGGCCGCCGAGGCGTACGCGTGACACCGCGCGGGCGGGCCGGGACGGCGTACGGGGTGAGGAGTTCCCGCGGAGCTCCGTACGAACCGGTTCGGCCATGACGTCACCGCCTTCGCCCTCGGTGAGGGCCGAGTCCCTCGAACACCGGCGGGTCGATGGATCCCGCCTACTCCGAGGCCACGAGGCTGGCCGATGAGGCCTTCCGGCTGGCGGACATCGGCAGTGATCACCAAGCCAGGCAATACCTGAGGAAGGCTCTCGTCCTGCTGCCGGAGGCCGGGCGGGGTGCCCAACAGGGGATGTCCTGGCTGTTGCCCGACCTCGCCGGTGCCCTCGTACGGGCCGGACGCACCGAGGATGCCGAGGCGCTCGCCGCCGCAGGGAACGGCGGCCCGCGCGACCTGCTCCTGGTCCGAGTGGCCATGTCGCTGGCACACGCGGATTCGGGGCGTGCGGTGGAGGCACGGACCCATGCCCGTGCGGCGGCAGTGGCCGCACGAGCTGCCCTTGAAGGGCCGGAAGGCCGGGGCGGCGGCCGATGGGCATGGCCATGGGCGGCACAGGCGTTGGCCTGTGCGGGGCAGGGGGACGCCGCGCTGGACCTCATCGAGGCGGCGAAGCCGACGGAGCGCACCGAGAGGTCGGCCTGGAGGAAGGCGGCCCGGCAGGCGCGCATCGCCGTCGCCGTGGCGACGGCCCCGAGTGATCCGGACACTGCCGGCCGGCTCGTCGACGAGGAACGCGAGCGCCTGCTGGCCGGCCGGAACAGGCCGCGCGGACGGGAGGACCTTCTGGCCCGGCTCGCCGCACTTCTGCCCGCTGCGGCCGACCTGCGGGAGGACTGCCGGGAGCGGCTTCACCAAGCGGTCCACGAAGGGCTCGCGTACGCAGACGAGCCGCCGCAGACCTGGAAGGCCGAGACCGTACTCGTGCACGCGCTCCTGCGGATCGGCGAGGGGACGGACGCCACCCTTCAGCTGGACTGGCTGGACCGTGACATGCGCGCCCTCGGTCTGGAGCACTCGCTGGCGGGCGCACTCGCGGTGATCCACGTGCTGCGGGGCGACACGGCCGCGGCATGGCAGGCGGCCGACCGGATCTCGGACCCCGAATGCCGGTCGGCCGCGTTCGCCACGGTCGCGGGTCACTTGGCCCGGGTGCCCGCACGGGTACCTCCGGAGTGGCTCCCCGGAGACGGGGAAGCCTTCACCCTGGTGATCCGCGCCCTCGCGCTGGCCACCGCCCCGCACACCCCTGCCGACCATGCGGCCGCCGCCAGGTTCCTCGAGGAAGCCCTCAAGGGCCGGGGGGTGGTACTACGCCTTGGCGGTCCTTCCCCAGATCGCGCCCGAGGCCGTCGCACGCGTCCGTGACATCGCCTTCGCGTACCTCTGGACGGACACCTCCACCTGAACTCCCTGGCGTGCGGGGAGGGCGTCGCCGGCCGGAATGCCCCGTTGCAGGTCGCGGGGGTCACCGTAGAGGCTCCGCCGCAGTAGGTCCGGCATGCGCTGCGGCACCACCCTGACGGGACACCAGGCGAGAGGGGTGCCGGGCGGGGTCAGATGCCGACGTACTGGTGGAGGAACCAGGTGTTGCCCCAGGGGTCCTCGAAGACCGCGACCTTGACCGGGCCGGTCTGGCGGGCGGGAGCGGCGATGGTGCCGCCGTTCTTCTCCACGGCGGCGAGGGTGGCGTCGATGTCGTCGGTGCCCAGGAAGGGCACCGGCCTGCCCGTCTTCCAGAACTTGGACAGGTCGCCGGACTGGGGATTGCCCTCCCACATGAGGCCGACCTGGCTGCCGCCGTCACCGGTGCCCATGATCGGGTAGCCGGGGATGTCGACCTCGACCTGCCAGCCGAACGTCTCGGTGTAGAAGCGCTGGGCCGCCTCATGGCCGGCCTTGGGGACGGTGACGTCCACCAGGTTGCAGGGGTTCACGGCCGTCATGGTCTTGCTCATGGCGTTCTGCCTCTCTCGTCTCACAGGCGCCCGATATGGACAATCCAGCTCGTTTGCGACACTCTCACCATAGCTCATTGTTACGGACGTCCGTACCAATGCGAGTCGAAAAAGAGACCCACGCCACATGTGTGGCGTGGGTGCGCGAGAGGGGCGCATCCTCCTCACGGAGTCCCAGCCCGGCGGCACACCAGCCGGACAGCGGCATTTGCGGGGAGGACGCGCTTCCCTGTCTACGTGCCGGAGTCGTCCATGACGCTGCCCAGGACGCTGGTGAGGATCCCCAGGACGTACGTCCGGCTCGGCGGCTCGGGCGCGGTCATCGCCTGCAGGCACAGCCCGTTCATCAGCGGCGGGATCGCGGCCGCGGCCGCCGCGCCCACGTGCGGCGTCATCGCCTCGACGCTGTGCCGCGTCAGGCGCGCGGCGACATCCCGCAGCTCGGGGCGGCGCAGCGCGGCCAGGTAGAGCTCGAACTCCACCATCGCCTGGGTGCGCCCCTCGCCCAGGCAGGCCATCACGCCGTCGGCGAGCGCCTCGGCCAGTTGCTCGGGGGTGTCCTCGGCGTGCTCGGCGGCCCAGGTGGGCATGTAGGCGGCGAAACGGTCCGCGGCTCGCTCCAGCGCGGCCCTGATCAGCGCCTCGCGGTCCTTGAAGTGGTACGTCGTCGAGCTGAGCGACACGTCGGCGCGCTCGGCGATGGCCCGGTGGCTGATCCCCTCCAGCCCCCGCTCGGCGATCAGCTCCTCGGCGACCTCGGCGATCCGCTCGCGCCGGTTCGGATCATGCCGGCGAGGCCTGCGTGGGCGGGAGGCGGTCTCACTCACCCCGGCCCCCCGGCGGCCCGGCGGCCCCTGCCGCCGGATTCCGGCGGCTCCTCCCCCGTATCTGCCCGTCCATCGGGCCTCCTCCCACACATCGGTACGAACGTCCGTAACATTGAGCCTACCGGGAACCACCCGGCTCACGCGGACGCCGAGGCCGCTGCGTCGCGCCCGGCCGCCTCGCCCCACGGCGAGTACGCCCTCATCGGCGACGGCCACACCACCTTGTGCTCCGGCCAGGTCGAGGGCCACACGGCCACCCCCTGGCTGTACGACGTCGAGCAGGCCACCGCCCGGGCCGTCGACCTCGGCACCACGGAGCCCGGGGGCGGTTAGCGTGGGTTCATGGCTTTTGACGAGGTGCTGGCGGAGCGGATCAAGGAGCGGCTCGAGCCGGAGGGGGTGACCGCGAAGAAGATGTTCGGCGGGATCACCTTCCTCCTGCAGGGCAATGCGATGGCCAACCTGTACGAGGAGGGCCTGATGGTGCGTGTCGGGCCGGACGGGATGGACGAGGCTCTGGCCCGCCCCGGTGCCAGGCAGCTGGTGTTCCGCGGCAAGGGGCAGAAGGGCTGGGTGGTACTGGCGGAGGAGAACCTGGACGACGAGGTCCTCGACGACTGGCTGAGCTGGGCCATGGAGGTCACCGCGGAGCTCCCGCCCAAGTAGCCCGACCCGCCCGGCCACCTGCGGCGTCGAGGACTCATCGGTCATCGGCGCCGTTCTCGACGCGGCGAGCGAGGGCGTGGGCGGCACGCAGCAGGCGCCGCCCCGGCTGCTCTCGATCGCGATCTTCCGCACGTACAGCCCCGCTCTCAGTGTGTGGAAGTGCGACAGCTGCCGCGGCAGCGGGGACGGCAAGGCGTGGGACGGCCGCGGCTGACCGTGTGAACAGCGGGGTGACCTGGCCCGCTCCTCGGTGAGGGCTTGCGCCTCGCGGCACAGGCCCTCACCGCCGGAGACGGCAGAGCGGAGGATCGGGATCGGGGTCACCGGCGTGGGGGTCGGGTCCGCCAGGTGGCGAAAAGGCCCATGCCGACGCTGGTGACCGCGGTGAACGCGGCGGGCCCGGCCACCATGAAGACCGCGGCGGCGAGCGCGATGAGGATCAGGAGAGCCACGAGATCCAGCACCCGCTCGCTCAGAGCGGGGGTGTCCTCGGGACCGGTGGAGCCACGTGGCCGTGAGGGACGGGCGGTGCGGGCGGGCTGGGAGGGGCGGGTGGTGCGGGACGAGCGGGCGGAGGGGTCGGAGGAAGGTGCGGGGTCGGTGGGCGGGGTCAGCTCTTCGTTCGTCATGCCATCCAGCACACCCCGCCCCGCCCGCCGGTCCGAGCCTGCCGAACGTTTGCGAAGAAAACAGATCGGTGCAGGTCAGAGGCCGAACGGCGACGGTGTTCGGTCGGATCCGGATGCTGTTCGCGGCCGTTCGGCGAACTTCGGGACAGCACCGGTCCGCCGGAGCTACGCTGCTGCCCTCCCGGGGGAGGAGTTGATCGGCCGGGTGAACGACTTAGCGCCCCACGAGGCCTTCCGGAAACAACTGGCGGAGTTCGCGAAGGAGCTCGTACGTCTTCGGATCTCACACGGCAACCCGTCTCTCCGGGACATCTCCCGGCTCACCGGGAAACACGGCCGGCAGCTCGCGGTCTCCACGCTCAGCGAGATATTCAACGGTGTCCGGCTGCCGGAACGGGACTCCCTCATGTCCCTCGTACGGGCCCTGCTCGCCTGCGACGCAGCCCCGACGAGCCATGTGGGCAGGGACGATCCGAGGCTGGAGCGGTGGCGTGCGCGCTGGAAGGAGCTGAAGCTGCTCCAGACCGAGTCCGGGGGTGGGCCCTCCGAACGACCCAGCGGCGTACCGGAACCTGACGCACCGCAGGGACCTGCTGCAGAAGGCGCGGGGGCGGGTCCGCCGGCCATGGCCCGTGCCATGGTTCCGGCCATGGCCCCTGACGTGGTTCCGGCCATGGCCCCTGACGTGGTCCCGGATACCCTCCCGGCCGCGCTCCTCGACGCGTTCCGCCGCCAGCTCAGCACGCCGCTGTCGCAGGACGAGCACACACTCCTCGACGCGCTGGCGTTCCCGGCCCCCGCCCCGACCCCAGCCCCGGCTTCGCCGCCCCGCGGCCGGATCGACCTGCACCGGATCGCCGAAGCCGCGGCCGCCGCCCTGCCCGGGGCGTCCGCCGGCCACATCGTCTCCGTCCTGCGCTCCCTGATCGCCCGCCGCTTCCTGCAGGCCGGTCCGGGCGGCAACGACACCTACACGATCTCTGATGCCGCGCTCCGCGCGCTGGCTCGAAGGAGGATGCCGTGACCCGACGTTCCTTCAGCATCTCCAAGGTCTCCGAGACCGCCGGCGAGGGTGTCCTGGACATCCCGAGCCTGTCGGTCCTGCGCTACAAGGATCCCGAGGCCCTCCTGACCGACTTCCAGTCCCTGTGGGGCGTACGGGCCACCGCGGTGGCACTGCCCGTCCTCGAGCCCGACGGGCTGCTGTTCGACGTCGACGGCCTGCGCGGCGTACCGATGTCGAGCCACTGCAAGCCCTCCTCCAGGATCAGCGGCTTCGCGGAGGCGGTACGGGTGTTCCTGGCCGCCGGGCTCGACATCACGCTGACCCTCTATCCGGGGCACGGGTTCATCCCGGGAGACGGGATCCAGACCCGGGACATCGCCGGCGGAACCGCCAACCGGGTGTGCATCGCCAACCCGCGCACGAGCGAGATCTTCGGCGCAATCCTGGGCACCGGTATCGACATCGTCCGGGAGGTCGCGGCGGCGACCAAGGGCGGCGGCCGGCTGCGGGGCGTCGCGCTGGACGTCACCGAGCTGTGGGGCATGAGCGGGGAACTCGGCCGGGTCGAGAAGACGTGTTTCTGCACGGCCTGTTCCCGGCACTTCGACAAGAACGCCCCCGACCTCCTCAAGCACTACCGGACGTTCCCCAACCCCTGGAGCCTGCTGCTGCGCTCCAGCGGCGGGGGCATGACGTACGTGTCCGACGTCGCCCCGGAGATGAGCGCGGAGGAGATCGTCGGTCTCGCCCGCCAGGGGACGTACGACCAGCAGTTCCCCGATCACGACTACGCCGGTCTGCTGCGGATGGCCGAACTGCTGCTCCGCTACATGCGGGTGCGGCACTCGCTGACGGTCGCGGCCATCGGGGCGCTGTTCGACTACGCCTGCGAGGGCCTGGACGAGCAGCTCACCCGCGTCCTCATCCTGGAGGGCGAGCTCTACGGCTGGTCCTCGGGCCTGTGGCTGGAGGAGCTGGACACCGCGATCGGCAACGGCGAGGAGGCCGGCTTCGATGAGCTCTGGCTCGACTCGGGGATGTCCTACGTACCGCACCACGTGCCCTACCGCGCGTACATGTGGTCGCGCAGCCGCTACTACATCAGCCAGTTCTTCCAGCTGGCCGGTGCGCTCAGCGACGCCCGGTCCCGTATCCACACCGGGCTGCGGCACAAGACCGTGGAGGAGTGCCGGCAGATGATCGTCGAGCGGTGGCAGTCGGTCCACGGCTCCTCGCTCAGCGCCCAGGCGGCACTGCTGACGCTGCCCACGCCGCCGGAGGCCGCCTCCGACGTACGGCGCGGCTTCGTCGGTGTCGGTCTGCAGCAGGAGTACGGCAAGCAGTTCAGCGACCAGCTCACCATTCCGGCGACCAGCTCGGAGCGCAGGAACGTCCTGCCCAGCCAGGCGGGACTGGATCTGGCGCACTTCTTCGAGCGCCTGCAGATGATGAGCGACGACGAGTAGCCGGACGCCCCCTCCGGCGCTAGAAGGCGTCGGCGGCGGGCAGCCGGGCCAGGGCGTCGGCGGGCTGGCGCGCGGAGACCGAGCCCGCCATCCGGCAGCCCGGGCGTCCGCCCAGGCGCGGCGGCCCGGGCGCGGACCCGTCGTGAGGCCGCCGACCGGCGAGCCTCGCGACTGCGGGTGGAGCGGGCGGCAGGCCCCGGCACTGATGGACTACAGCACAGCCCTCACAGCCCCGGCCCGGACGACCCCGGCCCGGACGACCCCGGCTCCGGCAGCGACCGGCATCCCGGGCATGCCGGGCATGCCCGGCATGCCCGCGCGGCCCCCAGAGATTCCGCCCGCCCCACCACCCCTACTTCCAGAGATCACCCATGCCCGCGCACGGGCAGACAGGAGCACCACCGTGAGCGTTCCCCCACCCTTCGGCCCACCACCGGCTCCGGAACCGCCGTACGGCCAGCCCCACCCGGTGCCGCCGCAGCTCCCCGCCCCAGGGCAGGAACGCGGGCCCCTGACCCGTCGTCAGCGCATCGGCCTGTCCGGCTGCGGCATCGTGGTGGCCGGGTTCGTGGCCCTCGTGGCCCTCGGGCTCGCCCTCGGTCCGGACACGGTGACCGAGGTGAAGGAGAAGCCCGTACCCGGGCCGACCGTCACCGTCACCGTCACGGCGACCGCCTCCCCCGCCCTCCCGCCCGCGGGCATACCCCAGCTCGCCGGCGGTACGTGGAAGGACGCCCTGGCCCGCACGGTCAATGTCGAGGCCCGCTCGGCGTACTCGGACGTGACCCTTCCCGCCGACCACAACGCGTGGAAGGTGTGCGGGCAGGAGGGCGCTCCCGTCGACGGCGCCCCCGCCACTGTCGTCCTCCACCTCGCCGAGACCACCTGCCCGGCGAAGGTCGGCGACCGGCTCCGCCCCGAGCCGGCCCCCACCCCGACGCCGCCCGCCGCGGAACCGGCACGGGGGCCCGATACCAGCACCAACACTGGCGGTACAACGGGCGGAAGCAGCACCTCCGGCGGCTCGTCCAGCACCGGCGGCAGCAGCACCGGAGGCAGCAGCACCGGGGGTTCGACCGGCGGCAGTTCCTCCGGCACCGTCAACCCGGGCTCTTACTGCTCCCCGGCCGGTGCGACCGGCGTGACCAGTAAGGGAACGTCCATGGTCTGCGGCCCAGGATCCGACGGCCGCAACCGCTGGAAGAAGGCGTAGCCCGAGCGAGCGAACGGTGCCGTGCTCCCCATGGGGCCGGCGCCGGGGCCACGGCTCCGCCCGGCCACCGTCCGGGTCCGTGTAGCGTCAGCGCCGGGGGGACGGGATGAACATCGACTTCGACAAGAACGAACCGCAGTCCGTTCGGGAGGAACGCTTCGCCGCGGAACGGGCCGAACGCAGGGAGGGGCGCAAGGCCGCGGTCCTCGACTCGCGGGGAGCCCATGCCGGCGCGGCCATCGTGACCATCGCCCTGGTCATCCTCGGCTGGTACGGCAAGCTGGCCGCGCTGGGCATCGTCGGCGGTATCTTCCTGCTCTGGTTCTCCGCAGCCCTCGCATGGGCCTACGCCGACGGGGACCATGGCCGACACGCACTCCAGCGCCCGTACAACGTCACCTTCGGATGGGGCGACGGGATCTGAGCCGGTCCGGCGTCAAGGGCGCGCCGGTGGCTGCCTAGGCTGGCGGCGTGACGAACCACCTTCCCTCCTGTTCCTGCTGCGGCGACTCCCTGACGGACGAGCGGCGCATCGACGTCGGCTTCAACCTGCCCGACGCCGCCTTCGGCGCGCCCGAAGAGGCCCGGCACCGGCTCGGTCCCTCCGCACTGCTCCGGGTCGACGGCGTCGGCTCCTTCATCCGGTGCCTGCTGCCCGTCCGGCTGACGCACGAGACGGAGCTCGTCCTCGGCATATGGCTGGAGGTGGACGACGCCACTCTCCGCACGGCGCACGGGCTGTGGGAGGACCAGGGCTACGCGGATCTCTCCTTCACCGGGAAGCTCTCCAACACCGTCCGCCCCTGGGGCGAGGACCTGCTGGGCGCCCCGTTCACGGCACGGGTCGCCGACCCCGAGGAGCTGCCCCACCTCGCTGTGGGCCACCACCCCCTGGCCGCCCGCGTCCTGGAGGACACCTGGGACCGGGACTTCGTCCTCAGCCGCTTCCCGCACCAGCTCCCCGTCGACATACGGACCGACCTCGGCGACCACTGGTCCGTCGTCCGCAGCGCGGGGCTCACGGCCCGGTTCGCCGACGGGGCGGACCAGTTCGCGGGGCCGGACCGCAGCGTCGCCGTGACCGTGTTCACGGACGACACCCCCGGACGTACGCCCGAGGACTTCCTCTCCGTACTGCTCGCCGGCGCACCCGACACCGTTCCCGCGCAGCGGCTCACCGAGCCCCTGCCCGGCGGCGGTCTTCGCCACGCCTTCTGGCTCACTCCGCACGACCACGGGCGGGAACGGCACGAGCTGTACGGATTCACGGCGCCCGCCGCGGGCACGGCCGCCGGGGTGTTCTGCTCCCACGAAGACCCCGCCGGCCTCGACTGGGCCCAGCAGGTCTGGCGCTCCCTCGCCTGGGCCGACCCGTCCTGTGCCGGCGACGCGCGATAGCTTCGTCGGCCTCGCACGACAAGAAGACCAAGAAGACAAGAAGACGCGACGGAAGAACGAGGGAGACGGCATGCGGGTCGCCGATACCGAGGTCTTCTCGTGCGCCGTGTGCGGCGTCCGGTTGTCCGCGCCGGTACGCGAGGTGCCCCCGCCGGCGCAGGACGAGGCCTGGACACCGCTCGACTCCCCCGTGGACCCCTGCCCGCCCAGGATGGCGTCGGGCACCTTCGCCCGCGACCCGGAATCGGGGCGCATCACCTGGGGCGCGCCGCCCAAGGGATTCGGGCAGTCCCGGGCGGGGCACGCGCCGGGGGTGGACTTCGTGTTGAGCCCGGGAGACCTCGTCGGTACCACGAAGATCATGAGCCGCTGGGGCGGCTGCTGCGGGCCCGGCGGGAACGACGGGCCGAATCTGGCCTGCGCGGGGTGCGGGGCGGAGGTCGGGCTGTGGATCGGTGACTGCTACACCTGGCTGGAGGTCGTCCTCAACGGGCGGCTGGTCCGCCGTACCGGGTCGGCCTGAAGGGCTCCTCGCCGTCCGGCCACGCGGTGGTGCCCGGCCGGGTCCAGGTGATCCGGATCGCACAAAACTGCCCATGTGGCAGGCGCCGCAGCGCCGGCCACGGAGGACGGCTTGACCACCACCCGTGCGCTCCAACTGCTTCTGCGCGGCTACGCCGAAGCCCACATCACCATCGAGCCCACCGCGCTCAAGGGGCACGACCGCAGCGACAAGTTCGCCGAGATCCCCGCCGGGATCCGGGGCACCGCCGCCACCCGCGCCGGGCTCGCCCGCGAGGGCGGGAAGACCCAGGAAGCGCTCCCACGTGCCGTCGCCGAAGGCGCCGTCGCCCTGGACATTGCCGCCCTGTGCGAGACGCTGCTCACCGGCTAGGCGCATCGCACCGTCCACCAGATCGCCCCCACCGGGCACGCCTCCCTCACGGACGCGGCATGACCACGGCACCCGCTCCGGGCCACGGCCCCGGAGACGTTCCGCAGCCGCCAGCCACCCCCGAGGCCCTGCGCGCCGCCCTGGCCCGCATCGCCCGAGCCGCCTCGCGGAGTTCGACGCCGACCGCGCCGAGGCGGTGGCACTGGCCCGCGCCCAGGTCTCCCCCACACCCACGCACCACCTGCTGTCCTACTGGGCCGTCGAGGTCGCGCACACCCGCAACCCCGAACAGATCACCCTCGCCGCGCACGCCAAGGCCGAGTTCACCCAGGCCTGAGACGCCCGGTGAGCGATACCGAAGGCTGGCGGTGGAGTACGAGCCGGGCGAGGAACACGTCATCGCCAAGGCCAAAGGCTTGGGGAAGCCGTTCAGACCGTCTGCGGCTGTTGGCCGGACCGATAGATGCCGCAGCCCCGCGAAGCTTGCTTCGGGTTCCCACGGAGGTCGTTGTCGACCGCTTCGGGATGGGGTGAAGACCCGTGGGGATCTGCGGTGCCGTGGAAGACGAACCGCTGAAGGCCCAAACGTAGCCTCTCGTCGATGCATGGGCAGGGCCGACGTTCCCTGTTCGCGGACAGATGGTCACACTGGGCGTATGACGGAGGTGGACCCCGAGTGGGACGCGCGCATCCGGCACGCGCTGGAGACCGAAAGCCATTCCCGGTGGGGCAACTCGTGGGTGCCGCCGGTCGAGGAGCTGCTGTGGCGCACGGCGCGAGCCAGCACGCTCGCGTGCTTCTTCCCCTTCTCCAGCCACAATTCCCTACGCCTCGCGACGAGCTCCGATTTCGCGACCGCAAAGTACTTGGACCCTTGCATCGTGTACTGCTACGACGACTACATCCCGGACCGCAGACCGGAGTACTGGGTCTGGGATGTCTGGCCGCACGACCGGTTGCGTAAGCCCGTTCTGCGGACATACGACGTCCGCGACGCGGTACGCGAGCTGGAGCGGCTGGTTTTTCAGCGAGTTTCAGGAGGGGCTGCTGCTCGACCGTGAGAGCACCGACTTCGCAGTGAGAGCGATGTCGCCGAGTTCAGGAAACGTGTGGACGCTTGCTTCGGGAACGTGGGTGTGCGCTGCTCGAAGAAGCTTGGTCAGGGACTGACCTGAGTCACGCCGATGCTCCGGCGCATGGTGCGGCGCATCTCCGTGAGCGGCTCCCAGAGCCCCATGATCTGATGGTGTGCTCCGTCCAGGGAGTCGTCGTCCTCCCTGCCTGACGCGATCCCGCTGTCCAGACACTTGAGGACTCCGTAGATGCGGTTGAGCCAGCGGTGGACTCCGTCGATGACCGTGAGTACGTCGTCTGGTACCCGCATCTGCGCCTCGGAGTACCGTGCCCGGTGCTCGCGCCGTGCATCGTCCAGACGCGCCCTCACGTCATCCGTGACGCGGCCCGCCCGGAGCGCATGCCAGAAATGGTTCAGCTCGAAGTGGAAGTCCAGCGAAGCCGTGTTCAGCATGACGTAGCAGCTCCGAACGGTCTCCATCATCACGCGTTCGGTTTCGTGCTGCCGCTCCTGGACGCGCTGCCGTGCTGACTGCTCCAATTCCTTGGCCTTGGCTTTGGCGACGAGCCGCTGTGTCATGAGCCCTGATGCGAGGGTGCCGACGATCCCCAGGAACGCGATCACCAGCGGCACCACCGTGCTGCTCACCCGGTACCGCCTCTCTGGTCCGCTCCGCTCCGAGTATGGCGGCGCGACGCCGCACCGCGTTGTAGCCGCGGCACCCGTTCCTCCTTCTCACCGACATCCTGGGAGCCGTCCGTCCACCGCCGTTCTCAGAAAGCGCCGAAGGCGTTCCTGGTTCGGTGAAGGGCCTGAGCTGTACGCACGACAAGGCGCGGACACTGGTCTGCTCCGGCGTGTTCGCCGTCTCAGCCGGCTGAGGCGCGCAGGGCATCGAGGCGACGGAAGGTGCCCGGCAAGGCGATTCAGCCAGCGCTTCCTGGAGCACGTCCCCGCGGTGAGGCACGCGTGGCCCCGCCCAGGCCAAAGCCCTCGTCGAAGCCGGAGGGGCTAAGCGCCGGTTTCCGTTCCGATGTTCCTCAGACCCCGACTGCCAGGCGCCATGAGACGGCTGACCAAGCGCGCAGAGCCGGCCCTGCGAGCAGCAACCCCGACCGTGGCGCACCCGTACGGTCCGGTCGGTGCCCCACCCACCGACCGCGCGGCGCCGTGCCGGACGCGGACCGGATGCGCCTGGGCGGGTCCCTCCCATCCGGAGGCTGCGACGGCTGCGACACGACCGTGCCGGGCGCAGGGCACTGACCGTCACCGCCGCCTGGCACGGCCGCGTCTACGCCAAGGGCGAGGACGCCCCCGTCACCCTGGACGCCCGCACCGACAAGGACATGCCCACGAAGCCGGAGGCCGCGCCGGTCCTCGTCAACCAGTACGTCGGCCTCGTCCTCACCGAGGGCAGGCTCTTCAGCCACCCGGCCGGCGGCTGCGGACCGAGCGCTCCCTCAGCGTTCGCGCAGCAGGGCGTCCGTCGGCGGTCTGCGCGCGTCAGCCCTGCGGCGGGCTGTAGCGGTCGACACCCGCGAGGATCGGCCGCTTAGTCCATACCCAGGGGTCGGGCTGGGCGTAGCGGCGGAACCGGCCCGCGTACCGGATCTGCCAGGGCTCCACCGACGGCACGAGCGGGGCGGTCCCGGGCGTCCCGGCGGCGGCGAGGGCGGTGAACAGTGCGATCAGGTCGGGAAGCAGGCCTTCGCCTTCATCGGTCGGCGGTGTCCCGCCGCCGACCGTTTCCAGCCCGGCTTCATACCGCGCGCCCGCTTCGGCGTCCGCCGGGGAGGGGCGCCACTGCCCGGTGCCGAGGAGCTGCCGGACGCGCGCGGACTCCCGGGCGAGGGCACTTGTCCTCAGGATGCCCGGCCCCGTCACGTAGCCGCTCGCCAATGCGTCCGCCCTTCTCCACCGGGCCGACGTCCGGCCGGCCCGGTCAGCAGCCCCTCGGGCGACGATGGCCACAGACGTCACTGGCGCGTCGGCCTTTCCCCAGACGCTGTCCTCGAGGAGCACCGTACCGTTCCAAGACTCGGACGGTGACAAGAGGACGGTCTATCCCGGGAGACTGGTGACGTCCTGGATCTTCTGATCGAAGGTCACGCTCACCACAACCCGATACGGCACTATGTGCACCGATTTATCCGGAAGTAGCACACGGGCTTCGCCGCACTGCCAGATGCGCTTCCAGCCCAGCACTATCCGCACCGCAGTACGTTCGGGGACCGTGACGCTGATTTCCTCTTCGAACAGGTGTGTACTGCCAATTGCGAGAGAGAGCGTGCGCTGCAGTTCTGCTTCGATGCTTCCCTTTGCCGAGAGCCAGAGAAGGTTCGCGCCCACGTGGCCGCCCAAGGTCTGGCTGCGACTCTCGCCCAGGGTCAGGGTTCGGGTCCACTCTCGGCTGGCCTTCAGGCTGCGCGTAACGGCGGCAGGGCTGGCACGGTTGTCGATCAACCGCACGTCCTCACCGAGCCATTCCTCGGTGCGCATCATCTGTGTCACTTCCAGGACCCGGGCATCCGCAGCCCCGGGACCAGAGAGCGCGGGCATTGAGGGGTCTCCGAGGCGGCGCAGCAGGATCTGCTGCCGGAACGGCCCTTCCATGATGTCGCAGTCGAAGCTGATGACCTCACCCGGTTCTACGACGATGTGCAACGTTTCGCTGTTCAGACCGAGGCGGCCCCATATCCGTGACCAGCGCAGTTGCACGCGGTGAGGACCCGACGCCACCGGGACGGTTACTTCTCGGCGGTAGCGCAGCAGGGCCACCCGAACGTCGTCGATCCACACCCTGAAGGCATGAATGTCTCCCACGCGGTCTCGGCATATTCGCACCGTCCCGCCAGGCATGACCGACCCTTCCTGACTGCTCATCATGTAAGTATGGCGAGCGTCACGGGCCAATGTCGGCGAACCAGACAAAGGGCCTGTCAGGCCCGAGACGATCAAACTCTCGGCGTCTGACCGCGGGAATCCTGGCCGCTGTGGCTCCGGCTGGCACGTCGGCGGGCTCGGCATCGGTCAGGCGACAGGGGCGTCCAATGCCTGCACAGACGAGACGGGGACCCGACCGCAGCCCGTTGGCGCCACGACGACAGCACTCGGCGCCACGTCCGCGAACAACGCCGTAGACAGGCCCATCGACCAGATCGCGCTCAGCGCGGACATCTCCGACAGGCCACCGACACACACGACGCCGCTCTCCGTTCCCACCAACAATCGACGAGCCCGCCAGCCGGCATCCGCTCTCCAAACTCACCGACAATCGCTCTCCGCTCTCACCTACATAGCCAGCCGGGTGGCCAGGACTGCGGTGCGGAGCTGGAGTGCTGGGGTGTCCAGCCTGTGGTGGACGGCCGCTTGCGCTGGGACACGGAATCCAGGTGCCCGGCCTGCGGCGTCTCCATGACCGCGTGCGGTGGTGAGCCTCCCGCGAACTGCGAAGCCGCCTGCTTTCCGAGCGTGGACCGACCCGCCTGCAGGTGGACCCGTCAGCGAGCCTCGATCACGCGGGTGCTGCGGTCAGTACTCGGGCTGGAGCTGGCAGAGGTCTAGTCCGCGCTGCGGAACATCTTGACGGGAGCCCACTCGGGCACGCTGCCGGAGATGGAGTTCCTGGCCCGCAAGCTGAGGGCGTCGGGCATCGATGCCGTTGCCGCACGGCCGTAGCGGACCTGGCTGCATGGCACGGGCACGCCCCAGGAGTACGGCTCGTCAACTCGGCTGCCCATGGCCCGACGACACTCCACAACCGTGAGCGAGCGAGGCCGAAGGCACCTCGCTCGACCTTTGAGCCATGGGAGGAAGACGCAGGACGAAGCCCGGTCCGTGATCATCATCATGTAGGTTCCGGCCATGACGGACGACTGGCGGACGGACCGGATCGGAACGGCGCTGAAGGGCGAGAACCCGACCGTACTCCGGCGGCTGACGTCGGGATTCGCGGTGATCGGGGATGTGCAGTTCCTCCCCGGATACTCGGTTCTGCTCGTGGACGAACCCGGTGTACAGCGGCTGTCGGACCTGCCGAGGGCGAAGCGGCTGTCGTTCCTGTCCGACATGGACCTGCTCGGTGAAGCGGTCGAGCGTGCCTGCCGACGGCTCGACCCGGCCTTCCGGCGGGTCAACCTGGAAATCCTGGGGAACAAGGACCCGTTCCTGCACGCACACGTCTGGCCGCGCTTCGCGTGGGAGCCCGCCGACCTGGTGGGCCGTCCCGTAGGGCTCTACCCGCGGGAACGGTGGAGCGACGAGCAGTTCCGGCTCGGTCCGCAGCACGACGGGCTGCGCGCCTCGATCGGCACCGAACTGGACCGGCTGCGCGCGTGACCTGAGCCGTTGCGCGCCCGCCACCCGCTCACCGTGCACGGGGTTGTCCACACGATGCCGCTTGCGGAGGATCTTCCAGTTCTTCGTGCGGGCGAAGGCGTGCTCGACGCGGGCACGGACCCCTCGGTGTTCGGCGTTGTCCCCCTCCTGCCCACGCAGGAGCGGACGCCCGGCCCTTCTACGATGCGGGACGATCAGCCAGGTGCCCAGGTAGGCACCGTCGGCGATCACCGTCGTCCCCGCGGCAGCGGCGGGCAGGTCCAACTCCCGCCAGACGTGGGCATCGGCTTTGTTCCCCGGCGCCGGCCGGGCCGACGCGACGACCATGCGGTTGTCCGCATCGATGATGACCCGCACGTTCGCCGAGAACCAGTAGTTCCTCGACGAGGCACCGACCGTGCGGTAGCAGACCGGGATCAAGGTGCCGTCCACGATCCACAACCGGTCCACGTCGGCGACCGGCCGCGGGGCCGGCTCCAGTGCCAGCAGCGAACGCAACCGCTGAACGACCCGGCAGACGGTTGCCGGGGAGACCCCGAAAAGCGACCGAGCTGCCGCATCGTGAGGTTGGTGCGGTAGTACACGGCCACCAGCAGCACCCGGTCCGCCAGCGGCAGACACCACGGCCGGCCACCACCGGGCCCGTTCCCGCCCCGCTCCCGGACCGACCCTTCTGCAACAACCTTTGGAAGTCATCAACATTCCGGGCGCTGTCGGCCGACGGCTGTCCCTGGAACGCGTCCTCATCGCGTCCGGGTGCTTGCGGTCGAGGCACTACCTCAGATGGCATGGGCGCGTCTTTTGACATCGCCGGATGAACGCCACGGGATGGAGTGCGTCGTGGGAACGATTCTCAAGGGTGTGAGCCGAGTCCCGTGGCATGAGCTGACGCACGCGTACGGATCCGCGGAAGACGTTCCGGGCCGGCTGTCGCGGGTGGCGTGGGGTGACGCCCGGACGAGCGCCTCAGCGTTGGGTGACCTCGGCCTGTGGCTCGGGGAGCTGGCTGTCTTCGACGCGACTGTCGCGGCGGTTCCGTTTCTGTGGGACCTGGCGGTGACCGATACCGTCACCACCCGGGCCGGCGTGATCGAGCTGCTGCAGTCGATCCTCGAACACAGCCATCCATGCCGGACCGACGTGGAGCAGGCTGCTCACCGAGCCGTTCTCGGCGGCAGGAAACTGGCCGGGACGCTGGTCCACGACGAGGATCCCGTCGTACGGGCAGCGGCCCGCGATCTGGCGGCCGCCATCGACGGAAACCTCTGCACGTCCTGCCGCCCCGTGTGACCTCCCGCCGGCTATGAGGTGGTCAGCCCCACATACTGGCGTTCTTCTTCTCCGCGGCCGGGTAGTTTCTGCGCCCGCTCCCAGGGCTTCGCGGCCTCGCCTTCATGGTTTTCGGCGAGCTTCTGGATGAGGGACTTCACGTCGTCGTCGAGCTCGCTCTGCAGCCCGGCGGGTGGTCACATCTCAGGGTCTGCACCGCGGCCCGACGACGCCGCGCTGTCATCGGCCCCGGCTCCCGCGCCCGTTGCCCGTCGTTGCCAGTCCGGGGCGGGGTCCTCGGGCAGGAGGGGGCGCAGGGCGCCGAGGACGGCGCCGACGCAGACGTCGCGGAGCTCGGTGCGGGTGCAGGTCTCACGGGTCAGCCAGTCGACGCACAGGACCTGGACGAAAACCAGCCAGCTCCTCAGTACACCGGACACCGCCTCGCGGGCGTCGCCGTCCGCGAGCGGGAGGACGGCCAGCAGCCGTGCGCGGAGCGCGTCCAGTTCGTTCGTCATGATCGTCTGGATCACCGGGTCGCCCGCGAGGACACGGTTCGCGGCGAGCACGGCGTTGCGGTTCGCCACGAAGTAGTCGAGGTGCACGTCCATGCCCTGGATCAGCTGCTCCACCAGGGAGTCGGCGGGGTCCAGCCGGGTCTCGGCGAGCAGCTGGTCGGCCGCCTGCTGGTAGACGGCCGCGAAGAGGGCGTGCTTGCTCGGGAAGTGACGGTAGAGCAGGGCCCGGGAGACACCGGCCGCCACGGCGACCTCCTCCATCAGCACCTCGTCGTACGGGTGCGCGGCGAACAGCCGGGCGCCGACCGCCAAGAGCTGGGCGCGGCGGTCGGCGGGGGTGAGTCGGCGGCGGGGAGGCGGCATGACCAAAGTCTAGTTGACATACGTCTACTAGCGCGCGACCGTAGTAGACGCACGTCAACTAAGGATGTTCCGTGGCGGCTTGGAGGGGACTGTGGCCAGGGTTCTGCGTGTACTCACACAGCTGATGGGCTGGGCCTGCGTGGCGATCGGCCTGCTCCACGTGGCGCTCGGCAACGCCGCGCTGCCCGGGGCCACCTCCGCGGGGGCGACCGTCGACAGCTGGGGCCGGTTCATGGGCGCCGCCTTCACCGGCTACGGCCTGGCCTGGCTGTGGGCCGCGCGCCGGCACCCGATCCCGGCACGGGCGGTGCGCTGGCTGGCCGGTGTCCTCCTGCTCGGCGGCGTGGGGCGGCTGATCTCGCTCGCCGTGCACGGCTGGCCGCACGGGTTCCAGATCGCGCTGACCGCGATCGAGCTCGTCATGCCGCCGGTCTACTTCTGGCTGGCCGACGCGGAGGAGCGGGCGGCGGCCACGGGTGGCGGGGGCGGGACAGGAGCCGGGGCTGCTGCTCACTGAACGGCGGGCGGGGCGACGTCCGGGGGGCGTACGTGCGTACGGGCCCGACAACCCCTCCACCTTCGACGACTCCCCTCAGTCATGCCCCACCTGTTCCAGGCCGAGGTGCCCAAGACCGGTGACGTGCGGATAGCCGTGGTGGGCCGGCAGGTTTTCGCCAGCCGTGTGCAGGTCCCGGACGGCGCGCTGGACTGGCGCCGCGGCGACTGGAGCAGACCACCGCCCGCCACGGTAGCGCGCGTACCTGAAAGACGAAGGGAGAGTCGGCAGTGGTCGCTCCATGTCAGCGGTTGTCCGGGCGCAGCAGGGTGGCGGCTGCGGCGGTGAAGGCGACGGATGCTTCCTTGGCCGCGTGCCGCCGGGCGTCCAGGTCGGCCCGGTCGGCGGCCTTGCGCAGTGCGTACGTGGCGTCTGCGGCCAGTTGGGCGGGGCCGGCCAGCTCGGGGACCAGGACCTGAAGGCGGATGTGAGGGGCGGTGACGGCCGCCCGGGTGTCGTGGGACCTCGTCTGGGCCTCCAGCTGGTGTTCGGTGCCTGCCTCGGCCAGGGCCAGACGCTCCCGGTGGAAGATCGCCGAGCGGTGCGCGTGCAGTGCGTGCCGAACGGTGCGGGAGGAGTCCGGCGGTCAGGGCACCGGCGAGGGTGCCGAGTACGGCGACGATCGAAGGCCATATGGACATCAGCGTGGGGTCCTCTCGGGCAGTCGGCTGCGGCGGCGGGGCCCGCAACACGGCGGGCATGGCCTCGCCACCGCAGGTGGCGAGGCCATGCCCGCCGTGTTGCGGGCCATGTCCACGGCACGGCCGGGCACGTTAGGCGCGGCGCCCATCAACATCGCCATGGCGATGGCCATTCAGCGGGCTCGGCTGCCGATCAAATGGACCTCGTCGAAGGGGCGGCCCGCGGTCAGCAGCCGCTGCCCGACCGGAGCGTAGCCATCCTGCTCCGGATCCCCCACTCGCACGGGACCGTCCTGGACGTCCCCGCCCACGACCGGGGAACAGCAGCGGGTGGCTCACCGTACGCTCCCCATGTGGCAACGGTTACTTCGCAGAGCGCCCAGGGCCTCGCCGAACCGCCGCTCGGCCTCCGCGCCCCTGCATACCGCTGACCGCTGACCGCTGACCGCTGACCGCGAGCGTCACCTGGCGAGCACGTGGCTGTGGGACCGGCTGGCGCCGCCACCGCTACCACGGGATACATCGCGTAGCGGGTTACGCACGCCCGGAGGGGCTTCTTCGGAGTCGGTCAGGAGTCCACGATGGGGAGTTCGGCAAGCGCCTTGCGGACCCGCTCCCCGAATTCGTGTTGCCCCACCTCGTGGTGCGCGGCCGGGAAGGTGCGCGCCCGCGGCTTCTCGTTCCACTCGTACGTGCCTCTGGCCGCGCGGCGGACGTACACCATGGCTCCCACCACGTTCTGGTGGAAGATCACCTCCAGCTCGGCGAACCGGTCGGCCGGGCGCCCGCGGTCGCGCAGGAAGAAGATCTGGTGGGTGCCGCGTCGGGCCTCCGTGTCCGGGATGTACGCGTCGATCAGTTGCGACCCGTCAACGAAGTAGCCCTCGAGGGCGAAGGCGTCCAGGACGGCTTCGTAGAGGGGAGGCGCCGCGATGTGCAGGAAGTCCAGGTCTCGCACGGGAGAGGCGGACTCGTAGTCGAGGCGGGTGGTGAGGGAGACGTCGACGCCGAGGGCCTGACCGTGGAGTTCGGTGACGGGGCTTTCCCAGGGCAGCCGGCCGCTGAACGCGACAACCATCTCCTCGCCGGGCGCCAGTTGCAGGTTATGCCGCTTGGTACTCAATCCGGTGATCTCGTCGTCGTCGAGGGAGCCGTTGTAGGAGTGGGCCTTGGCGACGACGTCGAGGTTGAGCCATTCCACCTTGAGTCCCTTGCTGCCGCCCTTGAGGACGACCTGCCCCTCGATCGTCTGCCCGGGCTGCGGAGCGACCGTGGTGATCTGTGTGTCGATCTCCGGCGGCGCCTGCTCGCTCACGTCGTCCGCGATACCGAACAGTCTGCGAAAGCCCATCCGTGGACCCCTCCCCCGGTTGATGAGGTCATCATGCTACGAGAAACGTGTGGGGCGGCTGGGGCGGCTGGAGTGGCTTGCTGCGTCCGGCCGGGGCGGACGACACTCCGGTCCACTTCCCCCGGCGCGTCCAGCGGATGGTCGAACGGGGCCCTGGGGGCCAGGATGTACGCGAGCACGGGGGCGGATCATCCTCGTCGGTGGCAGCCGGTCCTTCACCGTCTTCGAGCGGTCGTATGACCGGCCGGGCAGGTCCTTCCCCGCTGTGGCGACTCTTTATCTTGGTGCCATGGGAGAGACGAACGCGAGGCGGCGGGTGGAGTGGACGCACGAGGATGTCCACGCCGGTGAGCACGGTACCCGCGCGCGGTGCCTGCCCGAGCCGTGGATGTGCAGTGTCTTCCTTCTCGACGGCAGCCTGAGGGACATTCGGGTCCTCGACACGACCCGCGGCGAGTGGATTGCGGTCCTCGAACGCCTGCGTGTTGTCGCCGACGAGACTGAGGTGGAGCATCCCTACCCCCGGCTCGATCCCGTGCGTCCGGCCTTCGTCGACCTCTTCCAAGCCTGGGCGGACGAGCCGGAGGGCGAAGGGACGAATTTCTCCTTCCGGGTCCGCTTCGGTGCTGTGTGGTTCGTCGCCCTGCCCTGCGACGAGGAGGAGATCGAGTTCTCAGTCCGGCCCGAGGACGTCCTCGACGGGGCGGGGGTGGCCGCCGTGCTGCGGTTCCTGGTCGAGGTGGCGACGGCCAGTCAACGACGGTCCCTGCTGACCGGTGAGACCGTCCGGTATGACCCGGGGATGCCGACGCTGATCTCCCACGACCCTGTCACCGGACTCACTTCGCACATGTGAGACTGTGCCCCTTCGGTACCGCGTCCCGGGCCCGCTCCAGGGCATGGGCCACGGTGCCGGCGCCGTCGTCACGCTGGCGGCGGGCCTCGGTGAGCTTCTGCCGGAGAGAACAAGCTGAGTAGGGTCGGGCACTGGTGCGGTGACTGCCGCTCCATTTCCAGTCCCCGACCCTGCTCAGCAGGTCGAGTGGAACAGGCCGCCGACGGGCTTGGCCTCGGCGGCCAGCCGGTTGTACAGGTCAACGGCGCCCCTCGTCTCCTCGACGTGCACGGCGACGCTCGCTTCTTGAAGCAGCCGCAACGTCTCCGGCATCGTCTTCAACCGCCGTTCCATGCCCTGGCTGAGGACGACGACCGTACATCCACGATCAAGGAGTTCTCGTACGTCCGCGGGCTGGATCCCCGGATCGTGCCGGGTGCCGTACTCGTTCCAGTCCCAGGGGTGCCCTCCCCCGGGATACAACACGAAATCCTTGTCTTCCGGGAGCCCTTCGACCTCCATCCGCCCCCATGAGACGTGTGTGATCAGTGGCGAACGATCCATCAGGCACCTCCCGTTGTCGAACGTAAGTTAACGCTTTGCCAGCCGCCGATAGGCCCGGAGGTGTGGTTCTGCGTCCAGCACGTTGCCCAGTCGGTACCTGGGGCCAACAGGGCTCCCGTCGAGGCTCCGAGGGCTTCGTCGCCCGCGAGGGAGTACAACCCGCCATGGCGACGTTGAAACCCAAGCTCAGTGGATGAGAAACACGTTGGCCGGTCAAGCACTGAGCTGCGACGATCTCCTTGCTTCTGTCGCGGAGGATTTTTGTTCGTTTTCGTGTGTGCCGGCTGTGGCGCCAGTCTGACCGTCCCGCTGTCCCAGGTCGCGTTGCCGGCCCACGCTCATCAGAGGTACGGGAACGGGGTCCAGTTGCCGGTGCTCATGGAGTCGGGCACCTTCGCCATGGACCCGGAGCCCTGGGGGCCGCCGTGGCGCAGGTGGGAGGACATCGACCCGGCCGAGGCGGCAGCTCGGGGTGTGTACGCGCCGGTGTACGCCCTTTCCGACGGCGCGCCCGGGGCGGTCGTCATAGCGCCGGGCGACGCCAGCAGCACGGTGCTGATCCCGGAGAGCCGCGGGGGCGGCTACTGCTGCGGGCTCGACGGTACCGACGGCCCCAACGTGGCCTGTGCGGAGTGTGGCCTGCCCGTGGCGAGCCGGATCGACGACTGCTCGCTCTGGCAGGCGATGTGGCTCGCCCCGAACGCCGTACGCCGCCGTCCCGTCGACGGTACGCGCGTCGAGCCGCTTTCGTGGTCGGATGTGCTGGCGCAAGGCAAGAGCACGCCCCCGTACGAGCCGATCGCCGCATATGGGTCTCGGATGGCGGCGGGCCACTGGTCGAACTACTGGTGGTCGTGGAGCCCGCGGTGGGAGGCGGCGGCCGGCCGGGCGCTCGCCCACCTGCTGGCGGCTTCGGAGGGACAACCGGTGATCGTCCCGGACGGCCTGGCCAGGCAGGTCTTTCAACGTGCGCTCGACACCCTGCTGCCCGCGGGTCCGCAGGCGCGGCGCGCCGTACTGGCCGGTCCGGGACTGCCGGCCCCCAGCGGAGACGTCCCCATCCTCCTCGTGCCGTCCCATCCTCAGACGGGGAACACCTGGACCCCGGCGGACCCGGCACCACACCTGGTTCCGCTGCCGTCCGGCGTGTGGCTGTGGCTGGCCTTCCCCCGGCCGGACCTGCCCGTCCCCATGTCAGGTGTCCTGCCCGCCGGCGTCCTCCGCGACGACTTCGACCCGCCCGCGCCGCGCCCACGTCACCTGTTCCGGGCCGACCCGGAAGCGTTCCGACACGCCTTGGTCCGGCTGCCGGCCGCCCGTAACCCGTGGCTGCGCGACATCCTCGACAACCTCACGCACCACATGCGCACCGGCCTCTTCTAGCCGACCGGCAGGGTGCTGCAGGGCACTCTCCGAAGGCCGACTTTTGTCGGCGGACAAAAGTCGGGCAAGTCCGTACCGCGTCCGCGGCCCGGCCGGTTCTCCCCCGCCGTCGTGACCTCCGCGTCCATCACATCGAACGGCAGCATGACCGCGCGCACCGGGTGGACGTCACGTCGCCGAGGTGCTCGGCCGCGCGGCGTGGCCGGAGCAGCCCACAGGCACGACGCCTGGCGGACCGCCGCCACCAGCGTCCTTGCAGCAGTGCGCAGCTTGTCGCCCGAGCGGTGGGAGGCGACGACGACGTCCGCAATGGCCAACCGGCGACGGCTGTGAAAATCGCTGTCTATCACCGGAGCACGGTGATAGACAGCCGGCGTGGAAAAGAATCTTGAGTTCCCTGAGCTGCTGCGACTGATCGATGAACGGTCGACCGCCTTCCGCTCCGCGGTCGCCGCCGCGCCCAGTCTCAACGCACGGGTGCCGACCTGCCCCGAGTGGACGCTGTTCGATCTGGTGAAGCACCTGGGTGGGGGAGACCGTTTCTGGGCCGCCATCGTCGGCGCGGGGCCTGCCGACGGTCCCCCGGCCGAGGCCGCCGCTGCGCGCGCCGCTCTGGAAGTGCCGCGGGAGCGTGAGGCCCTGCTGGCCTGGCTGGCCGCTTCGACGCAGCTTCTGCTGAGCGCCCTGCGCGAGGCGGGCCCGGACGCCGGCTGCTGGGCGTGGTGGAGTGCCCTGCAGACGCCGCGGACCGCTGGCGGAGTCGCCCGGCACCGGGTCCAGGAGAGCGCGGTGCACACCTACGACGTCCAGCTCGCCGCAGGCGCCCCGCAGCCGCTGCCGGTCGAGGTGGCACTCGACGGTGTGGAGGAGTTCCTGTTCACGTGCGTCGCGACGCCCAGCGCCTGGCCGCACAAGCCCACGTCCTTCGACTTCCACACCGCCGAGGGCCGCTCCTGGCGCCTCACGGTCGACGGCGACGGCGCACGCTCCACCCGCATCTCCGCACCCACTGCCGCGACCGGCGAGGACTCCGACGCAGCCGGCGCCTCCATCCATGGCACCGCCAGTGAGTTGGTCATCTATTTGTACGACCGTATCCCGGCCGAATCCATGCACGTTGACGGAGATGCAGGGCTGCTCGACCTGCTCCGCGCCTGGGAGCCGGAGGAGTAGGACGTAGCGGGGGGCGGTTGGTCGCGCCTCCGCCCGCTCGACCGTCTTGCAGGCGCAGTCCACCACGGTCCACGTTCGCGGCCCCGCCCGGTGGGCGCAAGGGCAGGATGTAAGGCCATGCCACCTCCTGTCGCATCATGTTGTTAAGGACCAGGCGAGAGGTCGTCAACAACAAGCGAGCGACTAGCGATGACGTCGTCGTACACGCCGTCGACGATCTCTTCAAGGGACATCGGAGTACCTTTCCTTCGTGTCGTGGATCACGCCGTCCGCACCGGGGTGGCGCGGCGGGACCGGGTACGGATGACGAGCAGTGCGCACGTCAGCGCGATGCCCCCGGCGATGTGCAGCAGATCGAGCAGCAGGAGACCGTCGGAGAGCTCCAGCAGCAGCCCGACGGCCTGCTCGCCGAAGCCGGAAACCATGCCCAGATAGAAGATCATGCTCGCTCTGACCTGCCCGAGCTGGTCCCCGGCGCCGGTTCCAGGATCCGGGCGTTGATGAAGTGGATCCAGTCCGCGTTGACGAAGGTCAGCACCACGAGCTCGCCGCCGTGCTTGGGCGGGCGGCCGACGACGTCGCGAACCTGTCCGGCGGTGACCGCGGCGATATCGGCGCCGGGCTCCAATCGGATCACGTCCACTAGCGCGGCCGAAGAAGTGCGGCCGGTTTCCAGCGCGGCGACGATCGAGTAGGGCCAGCCGGGGACCATCCAGACCTCTTCGGAGGCGGCCCTGACTGGATGGAGGCGGCCGAAAGCAACTCTCGGCCGCAGGTCGGTCGACTTCGACCCTCCCAACGGGTTGCAGGTCACGGCCGGCAGCGACGCGGTGGTGCTGTCCGTGCTGTATGGCCACGACCTTCGGCGTGGCTCGGACCGTCTCTCTCCGTGTGTGCGCGGAAGTGGCGGCTGGTGTGGCGCTCCGTCAAGGGGCTGCGCCTCGGGAGGCGGTGAGCGGGCGGGTGACTCGGACGGGCAGCTGAAGGCGTGGTGGCCAATCCGCCATCAAGATGGTCAGATGGTAGGCGTGTTCGATTCTTGATCAGTTCGTCACGGGGGTTTCGGGATATGGCGATCACAGTTCCGGACTGGGCCGACACGCTGCTGGATCTGGTCGGGGTGAACTGGCCCAATGTCGACGAGGACGCCTACCGCGACATGGCGGACGCCCTGCGGGAGTTCGCCGAGGATCTGGCGGACGACGGGCAGCTCGCCAATAACCACTTCGAGCGGCTGCTGTCCTCCGGCGAGGGCGAATCCATCAAGGCGCTCGACGAGCACTGGAACACCGTCAAGGGCAAGCACCTCAAGGACATCGTGTCCGCGGCGCGGACGATCGCGGGTGCCCTGGACATGGCGGCCGGGGCGATCGAGGCCATGAAGTTCAAGGCCGTGGCCGAGCTGGGCCTGCTCGCGGGCCAGACGGGGCTGGCGATGGCCCTGATCCCGGTGACGGGCGGGCTGTCCGCGCTGCTCGGCGCGGGCGCCATCGCCTTCACGAAGAAGCAGCTGCTGAAGCTGCTCACGGCGGCGGCCGAAGAGGCCGTCGCTCATATCGTCGCGGCCATGACGGAGCCTGCCGTGGCCGCCCTGGAAGGGATGGCCGCCGACCTCGTCGTCCAGCTCGGCTCGATGGCGGTCGGCCTCCAGGACGGGGTCGACCTCGACCAGACCAAGCAGGCGGGCAAGGACGGCTTCAACGACGGCGTCCAGTCCGGCAAGGAGTCCCTCAACCTGGCCTCCGCCGGCGGCAGCGGTGGCGGTGGTGGCGGGAGCGGGCTGTCCGATCTGTTCATCGACCACGACGAGCACGACCGCGCCCACACCAAGCTGTCCGGCGTCAGCACGAACATCCACGGCAAGACCACCTCCAAGCTGACCAAGGCCAAGACCGCCCACGGCCGAACCCGGGGCCGGGACTCCATCGCCTCGGCCATCGACCCGGTCGCCGACAAGGCCGTGGCCGCCCTGATGAAGGCGACCAAGCAGGTCGGCGACCACGTCGGCAAGACCCTGCCCAAGGCCGTCAAGCAGATCTCCACCGACCACAAGAACAACGACGACGACCTCGCCGCCCGCCTCGCCAAGGCCCGCGCCAAGGACGAGGACGGCAAGGGCGGAGGCGGCAAGGGGTCTGGTCCGGACCACCGCAAGGAGGGTCGGGACACCCGTACGAAGCCGGACTCGCTGGGCCTGGCGAAGGACGATGCCCGTCGCAACAGCATCCCGCTGAACAAGACCCGCTGCGCGACCGACCCGGTCGACGTCGCCACCGGGGAGATGCTGCTCTCCGACACGGATCTGTCCCTTCCCGGGACGCTGCCGCTGGTCCTGCGCCGCACGCACCTGTCCGCCTACGGCTACGGGCGGTGGTTCGGGCGCAGGTGGGCGTCCACGTTCGACGAGCGCATCGAGATCGATGCTGCTGGATCCGGCGCGGTGTGGGCGCGTGAGGACGGCTCCCTCCTGGTCTATCCGCACCTCCCGCTGCCCGGCGGCGAGGCGGTCCGGCCGTTGGAGGGCCCACGGCTGGCCCTGTGCCACGGTGGGGAGTTCCAGGACGAGACGACGTACAGCATCACGGATGCCGGCCACACCCGTCATTTCACGGGCAGCCCGTACCGGGCGTCCACGGCGTTCTGGCTGACAGCCATCGAAGACCCCAACGGCAACCGGATATCCATAGCGCGTCGGCCGGACGGCTCGCCCACGTCGGTCTCGCACTCGGGCGGCTACGTCGTTCAGGTGAGCACCCAGGACGCCCGCATCGACGCGCTGCACCTGCGCACGCCCGAAGGCCCGGTCCAGGTGAAGTCGTTCGGCTTCGACGCGCGCGGCAACCTGGATGCGGTGACCAACTCCTCGGGGCGGGCACTGCGGTTCTGCTACGACGCGGAGGACCGGATCGTCTCCTGGACGGACCGCAACGACTCCACGTACACGTACGTGTACGAGGGGGGCCGGGTGGTGCGGACGGTGGGGCCGGACGGTTTCCTGTCGTCGTCGTTCTCCTACGAGGACCGCCATCCCGAGACCGGGCACCGCTTGACCCGGTACACCGACTCCGTCGGCGCCACCACGGTCTTCCACATCGACGACGCGCTGCAGGTCGTCGCCGAGACCGACGCCCTGGGCGCCACGACGTACTACAGCTTCGACCGCGCCGACCGGCTGGAGTCGGTCCGCGACCCGCTCGGGCGCATCACCCGGTTGGACCGCGACGGAGCCGGTCGCCTCGTGGCGATGACAGCGGACGACGGCGTCCGCACCACGGCCGCGTACAACCAGTCCGGTCTTCCGGTCGAAGTGGTGGAGCGGGGCGGCGCGCGGTACGTCTACGCGTACGACGAGGCCGGCAACCTCACGGCGGCCGTGGCTCCCGACGGGGCGCGCACGGAGTACTCCCATGATGCTGCCGGAGCCGTCACCCAGGTGCGCTCCTGCGAGGACGGGGCGACGTCGGTCACCAATGACGCGGCAGGGCTGCCGATGGTGATCACCGCGCCCAACGGTGCTCGCGCGGTGTGCACCCGTGACGCTTTCGGGCGCGTCGCCTCGGTCACCGACGCGCTGGGCGGGATGCTCCGGCAGGGCTGGACGGTCGAAGGGATGCCGTCCTGGCGTGAGCTTCCTGACGGTAGCCGCGAGGAGTGGACGTGGGACGGCGAGGGCAACCTACTGACCCACACGGACCGCACCGGCCGGGTCACCAGCCATGAGCACACCCACTTCGACCGGCCCACCGGCCGGTCGGGCCCGGACGGGACGGAGTACGGCTTCGGCTACGACACCGAGCTGCGGCTGACCGAGGTCACCGACCCGCTCGGGCGCACCTGGCGCTACCGGCGTGACCGGGCGGGAAGGCTCCTGTCGGAGACGGATTTCGACGGGCGGACGCTGGCGTACGCGTACGACGCGGCTGGGCGCCTGGTCAAGCGCACGAACGCCGCCGGGCAGAGCCTGGCCTACGAGCGTGACGTCCTGGGCCGGGTGACCGGCATCCGCGCCGATGACGGAACCGCCACGGCCTTCACCTACGCGGCGACCGGGGAACTGGCCGAGGTGACCTGCGAGCACGCACGGATCACCTTCAGCACGGACGCGGCCGGGCGGGTCGTCGCCGAGACCGTCAACGGCCGGACCATGGCCTACACCTACGACGAGGTGGGACGCCTCACCTCACGCCGTACCCCGTCGGGAGCCGTCAGCAGCCTGGCCTACTCCGCGGACGGCCTGACCGCCTACCAGGTCGGCGAGCACGTGTTCCGCTTCGACCGTGATGCGCTGGGCAGGGAGACCGGCCGTACGCTCAACGGCTCCCTGAACGTGGCCCGGGAACTCGATTCCGTCGGGCGGCTGACGTCCCAGGCCATCACCAGCGCGGACGCAGCCGTCCTGGAGCAGGCCTTCACCTACCGGGCCGACGGCATCCCGGTGGAGGTCGATGACACGCTGGCCGGTAACCGCGTCTTCGCGCTGGACTCCGCCGGCCGCGTCACCGGTGTACAAGCACAGGGCTGGAGCGAGCAGTACGCGTACAACGCCGCCGGCGACCAGACGCAGACCGCCCTTCCCGCCCGGGCCCCCGGCCAGGACCACAACGGTGAACGCGCGTACGACGGCACCCGTCTCACCCGCTCCGGCAGGACCAGGTACACCTACGACGCGCAGGGCCGGCTGAGCACCCGCACCACCCGCACCCTCAGCGGGCAGCGCTTGACCTGGCGCTTCTCCTGGGACGCCAGGGACCAGCTCACCGAGGTCCACACCCCCCACGCCACCTCGTGGCGCTACGTCTACGACGGGCTCGGCAGGCGGATCCGCAAGACCCACCTCGCCACGGACGACGCGGTCCTGGAATCCGTCGACTACACCTGGGACGGCCCCCAGCTGGTCGAACAGCGCACCGGCGACATCACACTGACCTGGGACTACGCGGGCCTGTACCCGCTGGCCCAGCGCGAGATCCGCCATGACGCGGACCAGAGCGAGATCGACCGCCGGTTCTTCGCGATCGTCACCGACCTCGACGGCAGCCCCCACTACCTCCTCACGCCCGAAGGCGACGTCGCCTGGCAGGCCAGGGCCACAGCCTGGGGCGCCACCCAGTGGAACCGCGGCGCCACCGCCTACACCCCGCTGCGCCACCCCGGGCAGAGCTTCGACGCCGAGACCGGGCTCCACTACAACCTCCACCGCTACTACGACCCCCACACCGGCCGCTACATCAGCCCCGACCCCCTGGGACTGGCGCCGTCGACCAACCCGTACGCCTACGTCCCCAACCCGTTCGTCCTCAGCGATCCGCTCGGGCTGGCCGGCTGTTCCAGCGACCACACCTGGGGCGGCAAGGTCGTCTTCAAGCGCGACGAGCACGGCCGCCCCTACGAGATGCACGCCACCATCACCTTGGACATGCTCGACGAGGGCACCCACGCCAACAACGGCCTCCGCCCGCCAGGGTTCGTGCACGGCACCGACCACAACCAGGCCCGCGCCCACATGCTCGCCCGTATGCTGGGCGGCACCGGTGATCATCTGGACAACCTGTTCACGCTCACCCAGAACCCGACGAACTCGCCCCACATGCGCGACCTGGAGCAGATGATCTACAACGCCGTGGCTGGTGACCCCGCCAACAACGTCGCGGGACAGACCGTCCAGTACAGCGTCTACCTCGACTACACCGACGACCTGCCGGACTCCGTTCCCTCGCATGTCTTCATGCAGGCCGACGGCACCGACGGCTTCCGTATGGACACGGACTTCGCCAATCCCGACCACGCAGCGCAGCAGGACCGACGCCGACGAGGAATCCGGTGACCGACATCAATGCCCTGACCCGCCTGTGCGCGCCACCGGGCACCCCCGTGAACATCCACTGGGAGCCGGTGGAAGCAGCCCTCGCCATGGCGCTCCCCACCGACTACAAGCAGCTCGCCGACACCTACGGACCCGGCCGGTTCAACGACTACCTCGCCGTCTTCCACCCTCACGGCGTCACCGAGTACGTCAACCTGACCGGCCCGATGCCCGCCCGCATCCGCGGGCAGCTGCGCGAACAGGCTCGCCAGGGCCTCGTCCCGGTGCCCCACGACCCCGACACGCTGTTCGCGATCGGCTCCACAGACAACGGCGAGTACCTCTTCTGGATCACCGACCCCGCCGACGACCCCGACCGCTGGCGCATCGCCGTCAACGAAGCCCGCGGCCCCGGCTGGTACACCTTCGACGGAAACCTGACCGCCTTCCTCACCTCCGTCCTGTCCGGACAGACCCGCGTCCCCCTCTTCCCCCGCGGCCTCACCGACCAGACTCCCGGCTTCACCCCCTCCCAGCCCGTCCTGGTGAAACCGCAGCCCTTCCAGGACCAGCCCCCCACCGACACCGCCGCAGTCCGTGAATGGGCACGCGCCAACGGCTACGACGTCCCCCCGCGCGGACGCGTCCCAGCCCACATCCGCGCGGCATGGGAAGAGGCCCACAAGGCCTGAGCCCGGCCGTTTGTGCCAGACCACCAGCTCGGCGTCGACGACCGCCTGCTCCGTTCCGGCCTGTCAGATCCCGCGTCTAGGCTGTTGCGGGAATCGATCAAGGAGCAGGTCAGTGCATATAGAGCGTCACCAGGTGGGCGGGGCCGTCGTGTCGGCAGCGCGCGAGGACTTCACGAACCGCGTCGGGCGCCAGGTGCACTCGATGTCGAGGGCGGGCCGGATGACCACGTACGAATGGCAGTCGATCGCCGATGAGTTCCTCGACTACCTGGGCGCCCTCTCCGTCGAGACGCCCGACCTCGACACCCCGGAGGCCAAGGCCGCCCTCAAGGACGCCTCCGAGGCCGCGGCCGGCGCGGTCGCCTATGCGGCGTACCACCCGCACTGCAGCTTCCAGGTCTTCCTGGAGTACGTGAACTTCGGCATGAGCTACGACCCCGGTGACGATGAACCCGAGGAGAGCGTCACACCCGGCGAGTGGACCGACGCGCTCTGCCTGGCGGTCCTCAGGGACAAGGCCAAGTGGCACGGCGAGGCCTTCCACTTCGCCCGCGACAAGTTCGCCGCGCGGGCGCAGGGAACACCCGGCGGGGAGTTCGCCACCGGGCTGATGGCCGTGGTCCTGGACGACACGGGCGACGACGCGGAGTACCCGCCGAGCGCGCAGGCCAAGCTCGCCGCCGTCGACGCGGGCCTGGAGCGGATCCGGACCCGCGCCGAGGAGACCGGCGAGCCCCTCCTGGACCGGCCGGACAGCGCAGCGCTGCAGGCCCTGCGCGCCCTGGCCGCGGAGGACCGGGACGCCTTCGATGCCCTGCTTTCCGATCTCCTGACCCGGCACGCCACCCTGCACAGCCCTACGGCCTCCCCGCGCAGCCTTCTCCCGCTCGTCCCCCTCGCCCTCGCCGCCCTCGCGTACCGGACGCTGGGCTGGGCGCCGGCCGTCCATACGGACTACCTCCCGCACGCGCTGGTCACCGGCTTCGAGACACGGGGACCGCGGGTCGGGGGGTTCGGCCGGGACCGGCGGCCGGACGCTGTCGCCGCGCTCGCCGCGGGCCCGCTGGTGGTGGAACGGCCGGCCTGCGAGCGGGACGGGATCCAGCGGATCGAGGCCATGTACGAGGAACACCTCCAGGAGGCGTTCACCCCCGTCGACGGCAAGCCCCTTGCCGTCTGGCGCATGGGCAGCGTCCTGGGCGATCAGGAGCGTCTGTTCCAGTGGCGGGCGGGCAACCCCGGCGACGTCACGGACGCCCAGCTCGCGACGCTTCGGCTGGCCTCCCAGCTGGGGGCGTCCCTGTTCCGCATCGCGCTGGCGGAGCCGGACACCGAGGTCGAGGTGTCCATCGGCGGGCGCACCCTGCGCTACCCGGCCGAGCGGGGCGAGGAAGCCGGTGCCGGGAACTGGCAGACGGCCGTTGCCTTCGCTCTGATCACCGGCGTACGCGAGGACCTCGCCCCGCTGGTCCTCACCGGCCCCACCTTCGTCCGGCCGGACGGCTCCGCGTTCACCGCGTACCGCGAAGCCCTCCACGCCTACCTGAAGGGCGCCGAGCCCGAAGCGGCCGCGCAGCGGGCGCTGCAGGAGGCCGACCGGGCCAAGGACTGGGGCTTCGCGATGCCGCCCGCCGTGCTGCTGTCACAGCTCGTGGAGGGTGACGAGGAGAGCTTCAACCTCGCCCTGGCCGACGCGCTCGAAGCCCACCGCGCCTACTACCAGGTCGCCGACCGTGCCGACGGCCCGGAGGTTTCCGTCGACCTCGACGTCCTCGCCCTGGCCTGCCACGCCCGCCGCCGCGGCTGGACCATCCGCGTGGAGTCCCCCTACCTGCCACAGGACCTCCTGCGGGCTGCCGAACCCTTCTAGGGTGACCCACTGAACGCGTTCACCCCATGCAAAGTGGCCCCACCGGACTACGGTGGGGCCACTCGACGGCGTTCTCAGATCACTTGGCTTCGGATCGTTCGAGGATCAGGTCGAAGCTCGAATCGATCTCTTGATCTGCCGTGAGGTGAACATGCGAACCATCGCGGACCCCGTCCTGGGCCAGGGTCAGCAGGTGGCGCGCCAGAGAGGTCAGGCCGGCCCGGTTCGCCTTGATGGAGACCTCGTTCGAACTCACCGTGAGTTCGATCTCGAAATCGTCATCCCAGGCGAAGTGCAATCCGCTCTCAGGGTGCACTTCGGGTACATCGATCACATGCTTCATCATTCACCTGCGGTCTCACTGAGGTTGGTCAGGGGAAGCCGGTCGGGCATGGTGCCGCCCGCCCGGCTTCCGCCCTGTCGATGCTATCCGAGATAGACGTGGCGATTCTCGACGACCATGGGCTTGCCGGGCTTCTTCGGATTCGGTGCCAAGCGCTCAAAATTCATGTGAGGGCCGCCACCGTGTTGCCCCGTGATATCGGTCTCGCCCATTCTGGCAACTCGCGTACCGTCCTTCGACATGTAGCGTCCGCTGCCTGCCTTGGTCTCGTAATACCCCTCGCCCAGCCATTTCTGCGCCGCGTCGAGCGCGTCATTCGTGGGGATCTTGGTGCCGTCCACCGGGTGGCCGTCCGCGTCGTACTTCCCGACCGACGTCCACGGCTCACACGGGGTTGAGTTGTGGACCAGGACGGGCGTCTCACCGGCCAGCACGTAGTACGTGTGGACGACGTCGACGGTGAGGTTGTACGTCTTCACGTGCCGCGTGTGCGCGCGGTTGGCCGTTATCACGGCCGTGTCGCCGGCGTCCGTCCGCAGGGTCATGCCCGGCTTCAGCCTGGACGCGTCGACCCAGTCGTTCTCCGACGGGGACCAGAAGGGGTGCTCGTGGGTCGCCGTCAGCTTTTCGATGCCCGAGTGCGTGGCGATCGACAGCTCGTTGAAGTGCTTGTCGTCCTCCGTCTCGATGAGGCGGGTGACCTTCTGCGGAGCGGTCTCGCCCGTTTCCGGGTCGGTCGCCAGGACCGTGTCGCCGGCCTCGACGTCCTCGATGTTCTTCGTCGACTCGTCGGCCATCAGCACCTTCGTGCCGGCCAGGAAGCACCTGCAGGTGGTCTTGGCTGCATCGGCGATCCTGTCGAGTGACTTGGGCAGCTTGAGGAAGTCACCGAGCGGGAGGAACGCGATGATGCCGGCCGCGACGCCGACCTTGTCGTCCTCGTCTGCCGCGCGCTTCACGTCGTAGGCGTCGCAGCCCGACCCGAGGACCGGGATGAACGAGCAGCCGAGGATCAGCAGCTCCTTCACGACCTCCGGATTGCCCTGGTCCTTCATGCATTCCGGGCAGGCGGGATATCCGCCGGAGTAGCCGCCGGTGTAGGCCTTTTCCCTCTCCTTCACCTTCACCGGTGCGGCCGGGCCGTTGACCAGTTTGTACTGGGGCTTGCTCGTGGAGCAGCCGCCCGTGCCCATGGCGTAGTAGCAGGTCTGCTTTCCAGGGGTGACCTGGATGTGGGACCTGCCCTCCTTGATGTCCTTGTAGAGGCGGACGCCCCGCTTGATGGCCCCGAAGATGCCGCCCGGACCCGAGAACAGGTAGTCCAGCAGCCAGTCCGCGATGGACGCGCCGCTCGGGTCGCTCAGCGTCGCCGGGTTGTTGGCGGCGTAGGTGTACCCGTTGAGCGTCTGGGGGCGGTCTGCCTCCAGCATCGGGTCCGCGCTGATGAAACGGCCGGTCGTGGGGTCGTACTCGCGGGCGCCGATGTGGGTCAGGCCGGTGGCGTCGATGGTGCCGCCGACGAAGCCCTTGGTGCCGGCCCACTTGGCGGGCTGGTTCCCGCGCGGCACTCCGAACGGGGTCATGCGGCGGTGCTCGACCGCCCCGGTCGCCGCGTCCACCGACAGCATGCCGGTGTTGTGGTGGTCGCTCACCTGGAAGGAGAGCGACCCGTTGTCCTCGCGCACGGCGTTGGCGCTGCCGAGCGCGTAGTACCGGGTGGCCGTCGGCTTCGCCGCGCCCTTGCGGAGCACCAGCTCCGTCGAACCCAGGTAGAGGGTGGTCCGGGTGGCGTTGGGGTCGGCGTTGTCGGTCTCGTGGGCGAGCATCCGGGTGCCGTTCGCCGAGTACACGTACTCGGCGGTCTTCATCGAGGTGCCGTTCGCCGGAGTGGTGACCGTGTCCTGGAGCTTGCTGAGCTTGCCCTCCGTATTCCAGGTCAGCGCCTGGTTGCTGGTGGATCCGGGAGCGGGGGCGAGGCTGCGGGACGTGGTGTTGCCCGACTTGTCATAGCCGTAGCTCTGCGTCACCGGCGTGCCGGTGCCCGTCCGGGTGCTGGTGCCGAGCAGGGAGTGCGGCTGGGCCGCGCCCGCCGCCGGGTACTGGTAGGTGCGGACGGCGTTCTTGGCGGTGTCACCGGACAGGTCGTGCCGGGTCTCCGTGTTGCGGGTGCCGTCCGCGTTGTAGGTGTAGCTGTTCCAGTACGGTGCCGGGCCGCCGATGTCCGCCGCCGTGGGCTGGGCCGGGCAGGCGGCCGCCTTGGCGGTGAACTCCTGCGACACCCGGGCGAGGTAGTCGTGCTGGAAGCACTGGGTCTCGGTGCCGGAGCGGGAGACGTCGGTGATGGACTTGACGTTGCCGACCTGGTCGTAGCCGTACGTCAGGACGCTCGCGGCCTGCGCGATGCCGTACTGGTCGGTGCGCCGGGTCGCCAGCCGCTGGGTCCCGAACTCGTAGCTGTCGGTGATCCAGGTGTCCTGGCCGTCGGCCTTGAGCGTGGACTGGAGCGGCTTGCCGGTCAGGGTGTACGTCTGGCCGGTCAGGTAGCTGCCCATGCCGCTGCTCACACCGGTGAGCTGGTGCAAGGCGTCGTAGTCGAAGGCCAGCGTCTCGGCCGCCAGGCTGCCCGCCGCCGGGAGGCTGACGGTCTTCTGCGTGCCGTCGAGGTTGAACGTGCCGCCCGTGACGTACGAGCCGGCCAGCGCCTCCTGACCCGGAACCGAGGGAACGGTGACGGTGGTCCTGCCCGGACGCAGCATCGCGTCGTAGTTGGCGAGGGTCGTCTTGTACTGGTACGTCGTGCCGCCGACGGTGTGGTGCCGGGTGCTGCTCGCCAGCTGGCCCTGGGCGCCGGTCGGGTCCCAGGTCTTCGAGGTGAGCAGCGGACCGGTGGCCGACCCCTCGCGGGTCTCCAGCTCGCGGCCCAGGTTGTCGTAGACGTAGGCGACGATCTTGCCCCGGCCGTCCTTCACCGAGGACTTCAGGCCGCGGTCGTTGTACGTGGTCGTGCTGGTCCCGGTGTCCGGGTCCACGGCCTTGACCTGTCGGCCGAACTGGTCGTAACCCCAGGTCCAGACGCTGCCTCCGGCGTCGGTCAGCCGGACCATGTTGCCCAGTGCGTCGTAGGACCGCAGTGTGCCGTCGTACGGGCCGGTCGCGGTGGCCGACTTGTACTCGCGGACCTCGGTCGGCTTGCCGGCCGCGTTCGAGAACGTGGTCGTCGGCGTGCCGCCCTGCGGCGGCGTGACGGTGATGTGGTCACCGCCGTACTCGGTGGTGGTCACCGCCAGCGGGGTGCCCACGCCGTTGCCCTTGAGCAGGGTGGACTTCACCGGCCGGTTGAGGCCGTCGAACTCGGTCGCGGTCTGCGTCTCGACGCCCGTCGCGTCGTCCACCTTGAAGAGCGTGGTGGAGGGGGCCTTCGTCGCGTAGTACGGCGCGTACTCCAGCGAGACCTGGCCCATCGCGTTGTAGAAGCTGTCCGTCAGGACCATGCCGCCGGCCGTGCCCGGCGCCTGGGTCTGGCGGGGCCGGGCGAACCCGTCGTACAGGGTGTAGCGGGACTCCTGCGAGCCGTCGTTGCGCAGGCTGAGCGTTTCGACGGCCGTGATCGCGCCTTCCACCGTGTGGTAACGGAACTCGGCGTTCGGGGTCTGGCCGCCGGCCTTGGAACGGTTGGGCTGCCACACCTTGCGGGTCCGGCCGAGGGCGTCGTACTCCACCTCGGTCTTGCGGCCGGTGGTGTCGGCGACGACGACCGGCGCGGCACGCAGGCTGTCGTAGGTCGTCGTCGTGATCTGGGCGGTCGCGGCCTGCCCCACCGTTGCCGGCGGGCTGGTGAGCTTCATGCTGGTCGGCCGGCCGGTGGCCGGGGTGTAGGCGGTCGTGCTGGTCTGAGCCTGCGCGTGCGCCGTGGTCGTCGGCGCCGCGGACTCGTTGGCCGGGTTGAACACGCTCGTGGACGCAAGGCCCGTCACGGTCAGCTGTCGGCCGTAGACGTCGTACGTGGTGGCGTTGTCGAGGTACACCGCCTGCGTGGCCGAGCGGTCCTTGAGCGTGCTGGTCAGGGTGGCCAGACCCTTGGTCGGGGCCGTCCCGTACGCCTGCCCGTCGTAGCGGGTCCGGATGTCCGACAGCACGTCGGAGGTCCCGTCGGCGCGGGTGGTGCGGTCGACTGCCTTCGCGCAGTTCCCGACCACCTTCTCGGTCCGGATGGACCCGGTCAGGATCCACGCGGAGGTGTTGTCCGCGTAAGTGGTGCGCGTGCAGGTGTCGTCGGCCGGGGTCGCGGTGTCACCGAGGTCTTCCTCGGTGGTGGGGCGTCCATACCCGTCGAAGACCGGGGTGTTCTTGCGGATCTCGCGCCAGGACGAGCCCGCTCCCTTGTCGAGGGAGACGAACTGCCGGGTGGAGCTGATGCCGGTGAGGTCGGCGGTGCTCGTACCCCAGTCGCGTACCCGGCTGGCGGTCTCCTTCTTCCAGGGGGTGTTCACCTGCTTCTGCAGGATCTTGCCACCGGGCCGGTCGTACTCCTCCTTGCGGTACTCGAATCCGCGCCACGCCTCGTGGTCGGTGAGAGTGGTGCCCTCACCGTCGGGGATCTGTACCGAGCGAGTCCTGGACTTGTCGGAGGGGTCGCTGCGGTCCCCGTGCATGCCGCGCAGGAAGTAGTGGTCCTCCTGGGCGGTGAACGCCTGGGTGGAGCCCGTCTCGACCCGGGTGTGGCCGTAGCCACGCCACTGCGACCAGGTCTTGAGCTTCTCCGGGGTCAGGCCGTCGTCATCGTCGAAGTGCCAGGCGGCACCGCCGACGTAGGTGTACTTGGTCATGGTGTCCGGCGCACCGCCGGTCCGGTCGGTGGCCAGAACCGATTCCACGACGTACTTGTTGAACCACTCGTTGGTGATCGGACCGTCGTCCACCGGCTGGTACTTGACCGGGAAGCACCGGGTGGTGTTGTCCTCCGGCTTGGGCAGCGACGACCAGGAACAGGCCGCGGCGGAGTAGTTGGCGTCGATCTGCCCGCCGAACTCGTCGGCGATCGAGGTCAGGCGCTGCTTGTGGAAGGGCAGCCGGCCGTCGTCGTCCTTGTCCAGACGGTTGGGCATGGCCTTGTACGAGAAGGTGGTCGGCGGCACGGGCAGGGCCGTGGTGCCGGCAAGGCCGGTGTGCTGCACGGAGGACAGCAGCAGCTGGTAGTCGTTGTCGGCGGTCCCCCAGTGGTGCTTGAGGTCCCACCGGTCGATGTCCTTGTACGTGCCGTCGCCCTGCAGGGTCTGGGTGACGACGGCCGTCAGGCGGTGGCGGGAGAAGAAGGTGGGTGCGAAGCGGCCCTTGTCGCAGTCCGTTCCCGCCTTGCAGTTCATGTCCCAGGGCGTGTCGTACCAGTACTGGCGATTGGTATCGATCTTGGCCGGGTCACAGAGGCCGGCGGTCGTCTCCAGGCAGCGCTCGGCAGTGGTGAAGTTCACCCGGGCCATCGGCTTGACCGTGGCCGAGTGGATCTCGTTGCTCCGCTGCCCGTATTCGATGTGCTCCAGCCAGCCGCCGCGCACGTACGGGGTGTCGTCCGCCGCCTTGAGGTTGCGGCCGTAGGAGTTGGCCTCCTGCTTGTACCAGTAGGTGATGTCGTTCCCCTTGGGGTCGATCACCAGGTCCAGGTTCCAGCGCCAGCCCTGCTGGCACCAGGAGGCCGCGAACGTCGAGGCGTGGCAGGGCTCGCCGGAGTCGTCGCCGAAGACGGGCACCGTGAAGACGGACTTGGTCTCGGGCTTCCCGGTGGCCCAGTTGGGCAGCCGGTTGTAGCCGAAGAAGTACTGGGTGCCGTCCGGGAGGGTGGCCTTGAAGTACTCACCGTCGTTGTCGCCGTTGCCGCGCGCGGTGTCGCGGACGCGGACCACCTTGGTGTTGTCGTCACCCTGGATGCGCCACTCGTCGGCGGAGACCGGGATCAGCTCGCCGGAGTGGCCGGCGAAGCTGATGGTGGCGTTGTCGTAGCCCCAGCACAGGTCACCCGGCGTGTTGATGCCGTCCTTGACGCCGTCGTCGCCGCAGGACTTGTACGAACGCTCGACGAAGCCGGCGGCGGCCATGCCGAAGCCGTCACCGGCCCAGGAGGCCTGGTTGTTGCTGTTGGCACTGCGTCCGTCGATGGAAGCCGAGGAGTACGAGAGTCCGAGGTCCGGCTTGTGGTCGCCCGGGACCGCCGGGACGGCGATGGGGTAGCTCCAGTTGAAGGAACCGCCGTTCAGGTCGGCGCTCCAGCGCCCGGAGGCGGCCAGCGGAGTGGCCGTGAAGTTGCCCGAGGGGCCGGCCGCGGCGGAGGTGGCGGCCAGGACCACGGGTCCGGCGCTCGCACCCGCGGCGAACGCGGACCGGGCACCGGACGCGGACCGGGGACCGGACGCGGCGACCGCTGCGACGGCCGGCACCGTCACGTCCTCGGCGATGAGCTGCTGGGACTCCTGGTTGTTGACCGAGCGAAGTGGCGTGGCCTTGCGGCACTCGGGATCACTGGGCGTGGTCAGGACGCAGGAGGGCAGCTGGACCAGGTTCAGACGCTGGCCGTAGCCGGCGCCTGCCGCCCGGGCGAATCCGGCGTAGTCGAGGCTGACCCGGACGTTGGCGCTTTCCGGCGTGGAATCGGTACGGCCGACGGTCAGGAGCACACCGTCGATGCCCGCCCGCTGCGCGGCCCACCGGTCGAGGACCTTCGCCTTGACCTGCTGCGGGGCGGGGGCGCTCGGGCCGGGCACCTGCCGCTTGCCGGGCGCGAGGAACATCTCCCCGGCCCGGTGAGGCGCCGTGTTCGAGGCGCTGCCCGCGGTACCGGCCTGAGCGGCTGCCTGGACCGTGGCGGTGGCGGCCTTCGGCCAGTTGATCTCAGGCTTGGGCACTGCCGACGGCGTCTTCGTGACGCGTGGCCTGGTCTTGCCCGCGGTGCCCTTCACCGCACGCTCGTGGGAGTTCGCTGTGGGCGGTTTGGAGTTGGCGAGGGCGGGAGTGCTCGGCACGGCTTGCAGGAGGGTGGCGGCGAGTGCGCCGCTCACCACGAGCGCTATCCGGGCTGTGCCGCGTCTGTGGCGGCGGAAGACATTCATTCTTGGATACCTCATGGGTCCGTCCGGGCCCGTGGGCCCGGACGGACGACTTGTGGGAAGGGGAACTAGAGCGCTGTGGCCGTGCCGAGTTCGGCGGTCGGGTCGGCCAGTACGGTGATCTGCGCCGGGCTGAGGACGCCCTGGTAGACCCAGACGTCGTCGATCTCACCGGTCAGCGGCTTCACCCAGGCGCCGCCCGCGCGGGCACGGCCGAACTGGAGGCCGCCGCCGGCGGTGAACGGAGTGGGCACACCCGCGAAGGAGACGTGCTCCACGCAGCCGGGAGCGGCACCGTCCGAGCAGATCTGGTTCTCCAGGTTGCCGTTCACGTAGAGGCTCAGCTGCTTGTCGAAACCGTTGTAGACGACGGCGATGTGGTTCCAGTCGCCGATCCACAGACTCTGGTCGAAGGTGTGCGTCACCGTGGTGTACGCCGCGGTCGCACCGTCTGTGCCGGTGACCTTGGCCTCCCACCAGCCGGTGGCCTGGCCGTCGACGAGTTTGTCGAAGTGCCAGCCGACGGTGACGGCGGACTCGTTGGTGCCCGCGACGGACAGGACGGTCATGTCCGACGTGGGTGAACCGGCCGAGGCCCAGCCCGCGATGGTGAAGCTCTCGTTGGTCCGCGGGGCCGCCGTCGAGCTTGCGTAGCCGCCGGGCCCGGTGAGGCCCAGGCTGCCGCTCCCGGTGACTCCGCCGCCGGCCACGATGGCGGCACCGCCGGCGGACAGCGAGGCGAAGGCGCCCGAGGGCTCCCCCGGGGTCTTCCCGGCCGTGGCCTCGTTGAGCTTCCATCGGCCGACGAGCTGCGGACGCTGGGTGATCATCTCGCGGACCTCGGGCTGGGTGACGACCCGGTCGAACACCCGGACGTCGTCGATGTCCCCACCGAAGTGGCTGCCCACGGTGGCATCGTCCCGGCCTGCGCCGATCATCAGCGGGCCCGGCGCGGACCACGGCGCGGTCTGCGTGTAGTCGGCCTCGGCGACGAGGTGCCCGTCGACGTACAGACGGTTCTTGCGGGCCACCGTGTCGGAGACGCCGACCAGGTGGGTCCACTGACCGCCGGTCTCCCCGATGCAGGGCGCCCCGTTGACCTGGGAGCCGACGGTGCAGGCAGGCTGCATGGCCCGGACGATGTCCGGCGTGCCGGCGTCCTGCGGGTACCGCCCGAAGACCCACTTCTTGTAGTAGCCGGAGTAGTAGAGGGAGAACTCCGAGCGCTGCGTCCCCGCCTGGGCGATGACGACCTTCGACGAGTGGTCTCCGGCGGCCAAGGCCGGCCGGCGTACCCAGGCCGACACGGCGAAGCTTCGGGTGCCGTCCACGACCGGGCGGCCGGCCGTGGCGTAGCCCGTCGCGCCGGTGCTGAGGGCCTTGCCCTGGACTCCGGCCGTACCGGTGGTGGCAGAGCCGACGAGCGTCAGCCCGGGGGACTCGGTGCGCCCGGCCATGGTCGTGCCCGAGGTCTCGTCGAGCGACCACACGCCCTTGGCGCCCCGTCCGGCCGTCAACGGCTTGTCCGCGGCCAGGTCCGCGGCCTCGGCCGGGGTCAGCGCCCGGTCGTAGGCGTGGATCTCGTCGAGCGAGCCGAACCAGGGGTCGGTGTAGGTGTCGCGCCAGCGCATCTGCCCGAAGTACATCGGGCCGCGGGCGTTCCACACCGTGGCCGGGACGGACGAGGCCTCCTGGCCGTTCACGAACAGCTTCAGCTGCTTGGCCGTGGCGTCGTACACACCGGTCAGGTGGGTCCACTGGCCCGCCACCGGCAGGGTCTCACTGCTCGCGGTGGTCCAGGTGTAGCCACTGCTGGCGTCGGCGCTGGCGACCTTGATCGCCCACTTGCCCGCCGAGATGCCCATCTGGAAGGAGGCCATGTGCTCGCCGCCCTGGCTGACGACCGCCTGGAACTGCGGCGTCAGGGTGGCGGCCTTGACCCACGCGGAGACGGCGAAGCTCTTGTCCGTCTCCAGTACGGCGGTGTCCGTCGCGAGGTACTGCAGCGGGGTCGTGTCCGCGGCGCGCTGACCGCTCAGCTCGACGGCGGTCCCGGTGTGGCCGGGGGCGCCGACCGTGCCGGCGGCCAGCGTCGCGGGCAGGTCGGACCCGGCGGGTGCGACCGAGGTGCCGGTGACGTCGTCCATGGTCCAGCCGGCCCGCTGCGGGTGGCCGCGCTGGACGTTGAAGTAGTACGTGGTCGGCTCGGAGGCGTTGCCCGCGGCGTCCAGCGCCCGAACGGACACGAAGTGCGGGCCCTCCTTCTGCATCAGCAGCCTGACGGTCTGGGGCGCGCCGCCGGTGGTGGCTACCTCCCGGGCCGCCGAGGGCAGTTGGTCCAGGCCGTACTGGTACTTCACCGCGTCGGTGGAGGCGGTGTCGAAGGTGAACGTGCCGTACTTGCCGACGCCGTCGGTCCAGGCGAGGGGCGCCTGGGCGTCCGTGGAGCCGGGGAAGTCGGGCGAGGTGGTCACCGGCCCCGCCGGCGCCGAGGTGTCGATCTTGAAGTAGCAGGCGGTCGGGGTGCCGTCGTAGCTCCACGGCCCCCATTCGGCGCCGTCCCAGCCCCGCACCGCCCAGTTGATCAGCTTGTCCTTGGGGACGCTGGTGGGGAGGGTGACGGAGAACTGCGAACCGGAGGCCTTGAAGGTGTTGGCGGGGGGCGCTGTGCCCATCGCACCCGTGGAGAACCACTTGCCGCTCATGCCGGTGCCGTCGCCGTTGTCCCAGGACACGGCGAACTGCACGCCGAGGGGCTCGTTGTCGGGGTCGGACACCTTCGCGGTGACCTGCGGATGCTTGGTGATCACCACAGCGCTGGTGGAGCACACCGAACCCGGGGACATCGACAGGTCCGACATCGGGGCCTGCCGGGGCGGCAGGTTGTAGGTGACCTGGAGGCCGGCGTTGCTGTTGAACCGCTTCCAGGCGTAGCCGTCCGACTCGTTCTCGGCCTTGAGCCCGAGGGTGAGGTCCACCCAGTTGTTGTCGGCCGCCTGCTGGACCTTGTCCCGCAGGGCCTTCGAAGAGCTGCCGCCGAACTCGACGTAGCCCGCGGCGCAGCCGTCGTAGCCGCGGGCGGCGTTGATCGTCTGGAGGTGCTGCACCCAGAAGGAGGAGGAGCTGGAGTTGCGCCAGGTGGTACCCGAGCCGATGCGGTTGGTCGCGTACAGCTGGAGGGGCTTCTTGGTGCAGCTGTAGGCGTGGGTCTCCCACACGTTCAGCTTCGCGTCCATGATGCGCTTGCCGACGAAGCCCCAGCCCTTGACCGGGAAGGCGTACAGGACGCGCTTGACGTCGTTGGAGGCACAACTGGATGCGATGCACAGGCCGTTGCCGAAGTCACCGGTGAACTTCCAGTACGCGTTGTCCTGCCAGTGCCGGGAGATGCCGGCCCAGCCGTTGGCGCGGGGCGTCTGGATGTTCGGGTCGATGAGGACCGGGAAGACGGTGCCGGGCGAGTCCAGCAAGGCCTGGTCCGGGGTGAGGACGAGGCTCTTCTGGTCGGCGGGCACGGAGACCTTGACAGCGGCCGAGTGCGAGCCCGGCGCGTTCGCAGCGGCCGCTGCGAAGGAACCCGCCGCGGGAGCCGACTGCGGCAGGGAGCGGCCCGTCGGGGCCAGTACGGCGGCCTCCGGGACGGCGGAAGGGACCACCGAGCCCTCGGCCTGGCCGGACGCGGAGTCGAACATGACCGGCTTGGGCGCCTCGAAGACCGTCCCGCCGGCGGAGTCGGTCATCTTCAGTACGCCATCCGGGCCTTGACGCGTGGTCAGGCCCGGCGCGGAGAGCCCAAGCTTGAGCTGGTCCAGCTGCGGGTTCTTCGCCGCGGCCGGCGTCTTGACCACGATCAGCTGGGTGAACCCGGTCTCGGTGGCCGTCAGCCGCAGGTCCACGTCGGGCAGGATCGAGCGGTACTCGGCGGTGTTCCCGTCGAGGACGGGGGCGGGCAACGGCTTCGGCCAGGTCAGCCGTACTTCCTTGCCCGCCTGCGCGATACGGACCAGCGGCTGGCTGCCGCCGCCGGAGAAGGCGAGGTCGGGCAGGGTGGCCGCCGGGGCCACGCTGCCGTCATCGGCCTTGCGCAAGGTGGTGTCGATGTCGTGCCACTCACCGCCCTTGAGAGTCCGGACGGGCTTGGTGTAGACGGTGGCGACGAGCGAGCCGTCCGGCTTCGCGACCACGTCGCCGGTCTCCCGGCGCATGGCGGCGACGGATACGTCCTTGCCGGTCTTCCTGGCTTCCGCCAGGGCCAGCGTCTCCGGCGTGTCCTGCGACGCGGCGGCGCTGCCGTCGGCACCGGTGGCGAACGGTGCGGCGGCGGCAGCGGCCGGGGCAGTCGGCAGCCAGGTGGTCAGGGCCGTGACGGCCGCAAGGCTGAAGACCGCAAGACGTGATGCGGCGCGTCCGCGCCGCCGATTTTGAGCAGGCCAAAGGCCCGGCGGATGAACCACCGCGCTCCCCCCACAGGAAAGATAAAAGATCAGTAAACATGCGAATCAAAATGAGATCTGACCTGCATGGTCAACATGAACTGCATCACCTCGTCCTCGGCGGCTCGTCCGCCCAGGCACGCGAAGGCAGCCGCTCGATGGACTTCACACCTCCCTCCTGCCCATCAACTGCAGTCCATTGGATGGCAGTTGACGCGAAGGGCACGGAGGGCACGGACGCCGTCATGCGGATGCCGGACGCTGACTGCCCGCCAAGTCCGGCACCGAGCAAGGATTCTTTACCTTCTGTTGACCAATCGGTGCGTCGCTTGGCCGACTGGTCGGCCCCGAGGCGTGGGCGCCCGAACGTTGTGGACCGTACGGCCGAATCGGTGGCATCGTCAGTCATCGTGACGGATCACGGTTTCCTGGCGTTGGCGCCGCAATACACCACGACATCCGAGCTGCTCTCCACGTCGGCGCGTCGGCGGGGCATGGATGTAGAAGTACTTCCTGCCCATGGCGGTGCGGGCACCGCCATGGGCAGGCGTGGTGGCCACTACTACGGCGGACCCGCCTTCGCGGCACGCGTCGTGGATGCCCTTGAGGTCGCGCTCTTGCAGCCATCTGACGACTGGCTGACCACATTGCCGTACGAGTGCACCGGACGGCGCATCACCATGGCGACCCTGGGCGAGGCGCGCCGTCTGTCCCGCCCGGCCTTCGTCAAGCCGCCCAGTGACAAGAGCTTCCCGGCCGCGGTCTACGCCGGCGGTCGTTGCCTCCCGGGAAGCCCGGAGCTGTCGCCGGACGTGCCCGTACAGATCAGCGACGTGGTGACCTGGGCGGCGGAGTTTCGGCTGTACCTCCTGGACGGCGAGGTCCGCACGGGTTCGCAGTACGCCACCTTCGGCCGTCTCGACGCCGAGCCGCTGGACGGGCACCGCCATGAAGACGCTGTCCTGGGGTTCGCGGGCGATCTCCTGGCCACGAGCGGCGGTGGCCTGCCCAGCGCGGTGGTGGTGGATGTCGGGCTCCTGACCACACCTGAGCACGGCGCCGCCGACCAGTGGGCAGTGGTCGAGGCGAACATGGCGTGGTTCAGCAATTGCTACGCCGCGGATCCGGACCGGGTCCTGGACGTCGTCCTGCGCTCAGCTGGTCCGCGCGGACAGATCGCCGAGCGGGACCGCCGGTTCTGCCGGCCGACCGGAGCGGTCAGCCCCGCCAGGTGAGGCGTAGTACAGCGGGGTCCGGAGAGACTGGTGTGAGCTGTCGTCTCCGGACCCCGCCCGGGTACGGGTCAGGCCGGAAGGTGCCTCTACATCTCCCACCCGCCGCCGAACTTGACACCGAGGTAGTACTTGTACGCCCACTCCTTGCACAGCGTCCGCTTGGTCCATGTCGCCCGGGGAACTGGTTTGTTGGAGTAGGCGTTGCAGACGTGGTCGCGCAGGGTGGTGTAGAAGACCGAGTCCGCCGCGTGCGCCTTGGCCGGCGTCCAGTAGGTGTCGGTCTTGCTGTAGTAGATGATGCCGTAGCCGTAGTCGTGCATGTCGCAGGCCCGGACGAAGTTGAAGCCGCCGGGGTAGCTGCCGAACGGTGAGGTGCAGTGGTCGTTGATGACGCCCCTGACCCATTTGCCTCCGACGGTCCTGACGTCCTTCACGGGGAGTTTCTGTGCGTTGTACATCATGGGGACGCCGTCCGTGACCGTGCACCCGTTCGTGCCCCAGAGGAACTGGCTCATGTACTTGCACCTGGAGACGGGCGGGAGGGCGGTCGCCGTGACTGTCGGGGTGTAGCCGCTGAGCTTGCCGGCCGCGGTGTAGGTCAGTGTCCAGCTGCCGGCCTCGGGGCTGGACAGCTTCGTGACGTTGCCCTGGGAGTCGTAGGTGTAGGTCGTCGTCCTGACCGGCTCCCCCTCTGTCGGTCGGGGGTCGGTGATCTGTCGCAGCCGTTTGGCGCTGTCGTAGGCATAGGCGGCAGCGGTGACGGGAGCGGCGTCGCCGGCAGCGTCGTAGGTGATCGTCTTCAGCTGCCCGGCGACGTCCCCGAATGCCGATGGGGTGGCGGTCGTGGTGGTGGCGTAGGCGTACTGGGCCACGGAGCACTTGGCCGCATCCGGCGTACGACAGTCCGTGCCCTTCGTCATGGGAGACGCCATCGCGGTGAGCCGGCCTGCGCTGTTGTAGGTGACGGCGGTCATGCCGGTCGCAGCGTCACCGGTAGCGGTGATCAGATGCGTGCTACCGACCTTGGTCCACACGTCGATCGTGTCGGTGCTGATCGGCGCTCCGGTCACTTCATCGGTGGTGGTGATGACGTGGGTGTGGGTGAATGTGCCGTCGGCGTTGCGTACGACGGTCCCGGCACCGTCGGGAGCGACGAACTTGTCGGGGTCGGAGGCGTCGACGAGGAAGCGGTCGGAACTGATGCCGCTGGAGAGCTTGATCTGCAGGTAACCGTTGGCGCTGTAGTCCTGGAGCCGGTCCCCGAGCTTCCCGCCCAGCGGTTCGAACCGCCATTTGGGCCCCAGTACCGCCTCGTTCGGCTGGGTCACGTCGATGCGCTGCCCCGCGCTGTGGCTGCGCGTGGTGATCAGTCCGTCGTCGGCGAGGTCGACGGCGTCCGTGATCCACACGCCCGTCTCGGGCTCGACCCTGCCCGGCTTGTACGGCTCCGCACCCGGATCCGCAGGGTCCTCGCCTTCACCTGGGGTGATGACTTCGTCGGAGGTCAGCTCCAGGACCGGGGGCTGCAGGCCATCGGTGTTCTCCGCGGAGGCGAAGACGCGGTAGTCGGCGTTCGCGGATTCCGTCGGCGACTGCAGGACGAGGCCGTGGTTCGGGGTGCCGGTGGCCCACTTGGTCACGATCGGGGTGACGTCCCACGCCATGGTGCCGCTGCCGCAAGAGCCGAGCTGGGAGCCCTCGGTGGAGGTGACGGCGTCCTCGGTGGTGTGGGCGGGTTGCGGGGTCCAGGTCTGTTCGGCGGCGTCCCAGAAGCCGGTGACGCGCCGTGCCTGGATGCCGGCTCCGACGATCGGACCGCAGGAGGGGGCATCGAGGTTCGTCAGGCGGAGGACCGCGCTCGTGGGGGTCTTCAGGCCCTGGGTGTTGAAGCGCAGGTACGTGCGCGCCTTCTCACCGTCGGCCTCGGTGCCGGCCTTCAGGTAGCCGCCGGAGACATTGTTCACGTCGAAGACGCTGTTGACGTCGGTGTCGCCGCCCAGCGGCAGCACGACGGAGGGGTCGACGGTGACCGGATAGACGGTGGCCGGGTCGGCGAGGAACTCGGGCGACGGCGTGAGGACCAGCGTCTTGCCCGCGCCGGTGTCGGCCACGTCCGTAGCGATGTCACCGACACGCCCCTGGCCACCCTGCACGGCCCGGGCCTGCCGGGCCTTTCCGGGGCGCTGGGCGAAGGGCGAATCGGCGTCGTACATCACGGGAGGGGAGGAGGCGGCCACGACCGTATCGCCGTCCGTGACCCTCAACCGGCCGCTGCTCTCCTTGCTCACCTCCAGCCCCTTGCCGATGACCGGGACCTCGACCTCGACCGGACCGTCGGGACGGCGGTTGAGGACGATGTCGAAGCGCAGGCCGGTGGGCAACGCGGTAGCCACCAGGTCACCGGCGCCCTGGGCGACTACGCCGCGGTAGACGGCCCTGCTGCCGTCGATGTCGGGCCTGGGGAGCCGCCCGGCCCAACCGAGCTCCAGCACGGCACCGGTGCTCTGCTCCACTCGTGCGAAGGGTCCGGCTCCGCCTGTGGAGAAGCTGACGTCGCTCTTGGCCGCCTTGGGCCGCAGAGTGGACCCATCGGCGACGAGCCGGGTATCGATGTCGGCCCAGCTGCCATCTGCCTGCTTGACGCGGATGGGGCCGGAATGCAGCTCGGTAAGGATCTTGCCGTTCGGCAGCTTGTACGCGGTGGAGGTCGCCGTACGGGCGACGACCGTCCGCTCGGCTCCGTCGGGCGGCACGGAGGAGACGGGCTGAGTCGTGGGCGAGGAGTAGGCAACCGTACTGGTGGCCCACACGGCTGCTGCGCTGAAAGCGCACGCCAACGCGCGGGTTCGAGATCGTGTCATCGGCTTCCCTAAGGGAGGGGATAGCTAGCTGACTGCCTGTGAACGTATTCGAACAGATTCACCCTGCCGAGTGACGTCGGAATGTCCCTTCGGTGCTCAATCACGCCTTCATATGTCCAGATCAGACCTCAACGCCTGCGCACCCGGGTCTACCGGCCGGGCAGCCTCGTCTGGCCGGAGGGCTACCAGGCGCTTCTGCGGTGGCGGACCGAATGAGCTGCCGTCTCTGCGGCGCGAGGCCGCGGACTTGGTCGGAAACCGACCGTGGCAGGTGTGGCCGTGCCGCATGGAGGAGATGGCCGGGGCCGGACGTCGCCGCGCTGGAGGACGATGCCGGCGGCCGAGAGGGCCGCTGGTGACCTGAGTGGCATGGATGGAGATAGGGAAACTCCCCACAGTGTGCTCACCCGGTCCCCGGAGCCGCTCGGGTTGTTCCCCGGTCTGGGGTCTGCTTGCCCCTCGCGATCCAAGCGGTGAACGATTCGGTCAGGCTGCGTCTTGCTAGCGGAAGAGCGCCACGTGGTCCGCGAGCCAGTCGCGGAAGGAACGCGGCGGACGTCCCGTGACCTTCAGGACCGTGTCCGTGACCGGCTCCGGCCGGCCGATGTGGTCGGCCATGAACCCGAGGGCGCCGTCGGCGACCGCGGCCGGCCAGCCGGCAGCGAGCATCTCGGCGCGGGCGGCGGGGCGCGGGAGTTCGTGCCACCGGAGGGGGCGGCCGAGGACGTCGGCGAGGGTGCGGAGCTGCTCGGACTGACTGGGGGACGACGGGCCGGTGAGGTCGTAGGCACGGCCGTCGTGTCCGTCCTCGATGAGGGCGTGCACGGCGACGGCAGCGATGTCGCGCTCGTCGATCAGATTCAGGCAGGCTTCGCCGCCGAAACCGCGGACCACGCCCGTGCTGCGGACGGCCTCGGCCCAGCGCAGGGTGTTCGACATGAAGCCGTGGGGGCGGAGGAAGGTGTGGGGGGCGCCGGAGGCCGCGATCAGCGCTTCGAGACGGGCGTCCGGGCGGCCAGGGGACTGCGGACCCCGGCCGGGGACGTCGCGTACGGCCGCGGAGGACAGGAACACGACGCGGGCGCCGTGCGCGGTGACCGCCGCTACCGCCTCGGCGGCGCGGTCGGCCACGGGGAACGGCCATACGAGGAACACCGCGTCCACGCCCTTCGCCGCGGCCTCCATTGACGCCCGGTCGGTGAGATCACCCGGGACGACGCGGACCTCGGGCAGGAGCCGGTTCGCCGCGCGGGCGGGGTCGCGGGTAGACGCCCGGACGTCGGCGCGGCGTTCGACGAGGAGGGCAGTGACGTGGCGGCCGACGGCTCCGGTCGCGCCGACGACGAGGACGCGGGGTGTGCGGCGGTGGGTCTGCTCGATCATGGTTCGAACGTACGCCGACCGGACGAGACGTCCCATGCGCTGGAATCTCGTAGAAATGCGCGAGCGTCTCGGTAGGGTCACGGGTGTGGACGTGCTGAGCGACGTGGTGGCGGTGACGCGCACCGGAGAACCCCGGTCCGCGCTGGTGCGGTGGTACGGCCCGTGGGGCCAGCGCTTCCCCGCCGTACCGGGCGCCGCCGGCTGCCAGGTCATTCTCGACGGCTCCTGCTGGCTCATCCGCGACGACGCCCCCGCCGTGCCCCTCGGCGCCGGCGACGTGCTGTTGCTGCCACGCGGCCACGGCCACGGCCTGGCCGACCACCCGTCGACCCCGCTCGCCGAACCCGCCTGCGATCCGCGCACCGCGCCCCCACGCGCCGTCGACGCGATCGGGGGCGAAACCACCGCAGGACCGCCCACCACCGTCACGCTGTGCGGCGCCTACCAGCTCACCCCGGACCGCGCGCACCCGCTCCTTGCCGAGGTCCCGGACGTCCTCCACCTGCCCGCCGTTCCGGGCCGCCATCCCGAACTCCGCGCCGCCGTCGACCTCCTGCGCGGCGAACTGGACTCGCCCCGGCCGGGCACGGACGCCGCCGTCCCGGCTCTCCTCGGCATGCTGCTGCTGTTCGCCCTTCGGGCCTGGGCCGAGCTCCGCCCATCCGAGGGCCGTACCAGCGGCTGGGCCGCCGCACTCGCCGACCCTGTCGTACGCCGCGCCCTGGACGCCGTCCACCGCGCACCGCACCACGCTTGGACCGTCCAGTCGCTCGCCGACCACGCCGGCCTCTCCCGCGCCGCCTTCGCCCGCCGCTTCACCGCCCTCGTGGGCCGGCCCCCGCTCGCGTACCTCACCTGGTGGCGCCTGACCACCGCCGCCCGCCTCCTGCGCACCACTGACGCCCCGCTCCATTCGGTCGCCGGCAGGGTCGGCTACGGCTCGGAGTACGCCTTCGCCCATGCCTTCAAGCGCCAGTTCGGCAGCGCGCCCGGCTACTACCGCCGCGCGGAACAGGCAGCCGCACGGCCCACAGTTCCCAGCGGGCTTCCCGACGTCGTTCCACTCGACGGGCCCCTGAATTGACTTCCCAGTCCTGCCGAAGATGCGGAAGGCGTGGGAGACGCTCGCGGGAAGGCCGTCCGCGACGGCCCTTTCCCGGCGCGTCTCCACAGGCAAGTACGGCGGCCGCGATACCTCGAACCACTCTCCACCCACGTGGGAGGAGGCGTGACACCAGGAACCCCGCAACAGGAAGAAACGCTCTCTAGGTGTATTGCCCAGTGAGGTTGGGGACGCGGCTGGCAGGTGGTTTGCCTGCGAGCGCGGTGTGTCCGCGGTGGTGATTGTAGGTGTGCAGCC
>NZ_JBVJDL010000015.1:0-117764 GCF_055582305.1 Streptomyces sp. NPDC042102 | reverse complement strand
GGCGCCGCCCCCGCGGGGGCGCGGCCCCGGGCGCCCCCCCCGGGGGGGGGGGGCCGCGCGGGGGGGCCCCCGGGGGGGGGGGCGGGCCCGGGGGGGGGGGGGGGCCCCCGCCCCCGCGGGGCGGGGCCCCCCCGCGTCTCAGGTACCGGTGTGTCTCAGGTACAGCTGCGTCTCAGGTACCGGTCGTGTCAGAGACCCAGCTGGGCCAGGCCGTCCGTGGCGATCTTCTCGAAGACCGCTTCGTCGGCCGCGAAGTCGCTGCCCGCGATCGGGGCGTGGATCACGATCTCGGTGAAGCCGAGCTCGCGGTGGCGGCCGGCGAAGTCGACGAAGGCGTCCACCGATGCCAGCAGCGTGTTCCGCTCCGGGGTGAAGCCGGTCAGCAGGACCTTCTCCATCGCCCCGGCGTCGCGGCCGATCTCGGCGCACGCCTTGCCGAGCTTCTCGATCTGACCGCGCAGCGCCTCCAGCGACTGCTCCGGGGTCCCCGTCTCGAACAGTTTGGGGTCGCCGGTGGTGACCCAGGCCTGGCCGTGGGCCGCGGCCAGCTTCAGCCCGCGCGGGCCGGTCGCCGCCACCGCGAAGGGCAGCCGGGGACGCTGTACGCAGCCGGGGATGTTGCGGGCCTCGTCCGCCGCGTAGAAGGTGCCCCCGGAGGTGACCGCGTCCTCGGTCAGCAGCCGGTCGAGCAGCGGGACGAACTCGGCGAAGCGGTCGGCCCGCTCCCGCGGGGTCCACGCCTCCTGGCCCAGCGCCGTCGCGTCGAAGCCGTTGCCGCCCGCGCCGATGCCCAGCGTGATCCGGCCGCCCGAGATGTCGTCGAGGGAGATCAGCTCCTTGGCCAGGGTCACCGGGTGCCGGAAGTTCGGCGAGGTCACCAGCGTGCCCAGGCGCAGCCGCTCGGTGGCCGCGGCCGCCGCGGTCAGCGTCGGCACGGCGCCGAACCACGGGCCGTCGCGGAACGACCGCCACGAGAGGTGGTCGTAGGTGTAGGCGGTGTGGAAGCCCAGCTGCTCGGCCCGCAGCCACTGGTCGCGGCCACCGCCGTGCCAGCGCCGTACCGGGAGGATCACGGTGCTCAGACGCAAACTCATGCCCACGAGCGTACGGGGGTCCCCGCAACAGGGGCGCATCAGGCAGGTGACGGCATGGGCGAAGATGGAGCCGTGACCTCGGCCTCCCAGCGCCCCGAAGGGCCTGCCCCTGTGACCCGGCTCATCGCCACCGACCTCGACGGCACCCTGCTGCGCGACGACAAATCCGTCTCGCCGCGCACCGTCGCCGCACTCGCGGCCGCCGAAGCGGCCGGGATCGAGGTCTTCTTCGTCACAGGCCGCCCCGCGCGCTGGATGGACGTGGTCGCCGATCACGTCCACGGCCACGGGCTGGCGATCTGCGCGAACGGCGCGGCCGTGGTCGACCTGCACGCCGGGCGCGAGTTCGTCCAGGTCCGCGCGCTGCCCCGGGACGCCGCCCTGTCCGTGGTGCACCTTCTGCGCGAGGCGGCCCCCGGCACCTCGTTCGCGGTCGAGCTGACCACCGGGATCCACTACGAGCCGGCGTACCCGCCCTTCTACCAGGACCCGGGCGCCACCGTCGCCGCCGCCGAGAAGCTGCTGCACGAGGAGCCGGCCGGGAGCGGGGCGCCCGTGCTCAAGCTGCTCGCCCACCACCCGGAGCTGGCCCCGGACGCGTTCCTGACGCTCGCCCGCTCCGCCGCCGGCGCGTACGCCTCCCTCACCCGTTCCAGCCCGACCGCGCTGCTGGAGATCAGCGGCCACGGCGTCTCCAAGGCCAGCACGCTCGCGCTGTGCTGCGCCGAGCGCGGGATCTCCCCCGAGGAGGTCGTGGCGTTCGGCGACATGCCCAACGACGTGGAGATGCTCCGTTGGGCGGGTACGTCGTACGCGATGGGCAACGCCCACCCGGACGTGGTCGCGGCAGCCTCGGGCCGTACGGTCGCCAACGAGGAGGACGGCGTGGCCGTCGTCATCGAGCGGATCCTGGCCGAGCGCCTCGCCCGCTGAGCGTACGGACGCACACCTCCCCGGACGGCGCGCCTACAGCGGGGCCTCCCACACCAGGGTGGTCCCGGCGCCGTTCTCGCCCAGCCCCGGCCCGTACCAGCTGGCGCCGCCCAGCGACTCGGCACGCCGGCGCAGGTTGCGCAGCCCGCTGCGGCGGCCGCCCTCGGGAACGCCCACCCCGTCGTCGGCCACCTCCAGCCGTACGCCGGGCCGCCCGTCGGCCAGGGTGACGGTGGCGTCGAGCACCACCTCGATCCGGCCGGCCTCGGCGTGCCGGAAGGCGTTGGAGAGGGCCTCGCGCAGCGCGGCGATCAGGTTCTTGCCGATCAGTTCGCCCACCTTGCTGTCGACCGGGCCCAGGAAGCGGTGCGAGGGCTTGAAGCCCAGGGGCACCGCCGCCATGTTGATCTCCCGGAGCACCCGGGTGCGCAGCCCCGACGGCGCCTCCGCCGGGCCCTGCTGCAACGCGAAGATCGCCGTGCGGATCTCCTGGATGGTCACGTCCAGTTCGTCGACGGCCTTCCCGACCCCCTCGACCACCTCGGGCACGACCGACCGGCGCTGGGCGCCCTCCAGCATCATCCCGGTGGCGAACAGCCGCTGGATGACCAGGTCGTGCAGGTCACGGGCGATCCGGTCGCGGTCCTCGAACACCGCCAGCCGCTCGCGGTCGCGCTGCGCCTCGGCCATCATCAGTGCGAGGGCCGCCTGCGAGGCGAACTGCGTGGCCAGGGTCCGCTCCGCCTCCGTGAACGGCCGCCCGCCCCTCGCCCGCGGGGTCACCAGCGCACCCAGCACCCGGCCCCCGCTCTGCAGCGGCAGCATCATGCAGGGTCCGAAATCGCTGGTCAGGCGGCTGATCATGCGGGGATCGGCCGAGACGTCGTCCACGAACACCGGCTCGCCCCGGGTCAGCCCGTCCACCACCGGGCTCTCCGCCGGTACGACGACCCCCAGCGAGGTCGCCGGGTCGTCGGAGGAGACCGCGACGATCTCCATGCCGCCGTCGGCGGCCGGCAGCAGCACGATCCCGGCGGCCGAGTCGGCCAGCCGCCGGGCCTGCTCGGCCACGACGGCCAGCGCGTCGTCGGCGTCCCCGCCGGACAGCAGCGCGGTGGTGACGGCCACCGATCCGTCGATCCAGCGCTCGCGCTGGGTGGCGGCCTCGTAGAGCCGGGCGTTGCCGATGGCGATGCCCGCCTCGGTGGCCAGGACCCGGACCATGTGGAGGTCGTAGTCGTTGAACTCGCCGCCGCCGTTCTTCTCGGCGAGGTAGAGGTTGCCGAAGATCTCGCCCTGGACCCGGATCGGGACGCCCAGGAAGGTCTTCATCGGCGGGTGGTGGGCCGGGAAGCCGGCCGAGCGCGGGTCCCTGGTCAGATCGGCCAGCCGCACCGGGTCCGGATGCCGGATCAGCGCGCCCAGCAGGCCCCGCTTGCCGTCGGGCCGGTGCCCGATGAGCTCGGCCTGCTCGCTGCTGATCCCGTACGTGACGAAATCGGAGAGACCGCGCCCCTCGGTGTCGACGACGCCGATCGCCGCGTAGCGGGCGCCCGCGAGTTCGGCCGCGGTCTCGCAGATCCGGTCCAGCGTGGAGTGCAGTTCGAGGCCGGTGCCGACCGAGCGCATGGCCTCCAGCAGCTGCGGGACGCGGGCGGTGAGCTCGGTGGACAGGCCCTGGAGGCTCCGGGTGGCCTGGGTCGCGGCCTCCAGGGGATCCCGTGGGGCCGGCGGGTCCGGGGTTTCCTGCGGCTCCTGAGCTGACATGCCCTTGAGCCTAGTTAGTCCGTTTTACCGGGGAAAGTCGGCACCAAGCCCCGCCACGGCCGGATCCACCGGCCCCGCCCGGGCCGCCGTCACCGCCCGGCCCGCCCGGGCCGCAGCCACCGCCCAGCCCAGGCCGCCGTCACCGCCCGGCCGCCGCCACCGCCGTCACCGTCACCGCCCGCTCGCCACCGCCACCGCGCCCGCGCCGGACAGATCCGCCGCACGCTCGCGCTCCAGCATCCGCCGCAGCGGCCCGTCGGCCGCCGCCAGCTCCTCGTACCCGCCCCGCTGGACGACGGCTCCGCCGTCGAGGACGATCACCTCGTCGACCTCCTCCAGCCCGGCCAGCCGGTGCGTGATCAGCACCGTGGTGCGACCGCGCGTGGCCGCCAGCAGATCCGCCGTCAGCGCGTCGGCGGTCGCCACGTCCAGGTGCTCGGCCGGCTCGTCCAGGACGAGGACGGGGAAATCGGCGAGGAGGGCCCTGGCCAGGGCGAGCCGCTGGCGCTGGCCGCCGGAGATCCGCTCGCCGTGCTCGCCGACGAGGGTGTCCAGGCCGTCGGGCAGCGCGTCGGCCCAGTCCAGCAGCCGGGCCGCGGTCAGCGCCGCGCGCAGCTCGTCCTCGCTCGCGCCGGTCCGGGCCAGGCGCAGGTTCTCCCGTACCGAGCTGTCGAAGACGTGGGCGTCCTGGGCGCACAGGCCCACCACCCGCCGTACGTCGTCCCCGTCCAGCGCGCGGGCGTCGACACCGCCCACCGTGTACGCGCCCTCGCGGACGTCCAGGAAACGCAGCAGGACCTGGGCGAGCGTGGTCTTGCCGGAGCCGGACGGCCCGACGACCGCCACACGCCGCCCGGCCTCCAGCGTCAGGTCGATCCCGCGTACGGCGTCCCGCTCCTGCCCGGGGTGCCGGGCGGCGAGCCCGGTCAGCCGCAGCGGGAACGGCGAGCCGGGCAACGCCCGCGCCCGCTCGGGTTCGGCGACCGGCACCGGGGCGTCGAGCACCTCGTGCACGCGCTCGGCGCTGCGCCGCACCCGCTGGCGGTACTGGACGGCGAGCGGCAGACCGCTGACCGCCTCGAACGCGGCCAGCGGGGTGAGGACGACGACCGCCATCGCCACGCCGGACAGCCGCCCCTCGGCCACGGCGTCGGCCCCGGCCGCCGCGGCCAGGACGACGGTCAGCCCGCAGACGAGGGCCGACAGCCCGCCGCCCAGTCCGGTGGCGGCCGCCCCGCGCCGGGCGATCCGCGTCAGCGTCGCGTCGCCGGCGCGCACCTGGTCCTTGCGCCGCCCCAGCGCCCCGGCGACGGTCAGCTCGGCGGTGCCGGTGAGCAGATCGGCCACCCGGGTGGCGAGCTCGCCCCGGGCCGGCGCGAGCCGCCGCTCGGCGCGCCGCGCGCAGGCCCCGCTGACCAGCGGCACCCCCACGCCGGCTGCCAGCAGTCCGACGGCGAGCGCGGCGCCGGCTTCGGGCAGCAGCCAGACGGTGAACGCGACCGATCCGGTTCCGACGAGCACGGCGGTGCCGACGGGCAGCAGCCACCGCAGCCAGTAGTCCTGCAGCGCGTCCGCGTCGGCGACCAGCCGGGTCAGCAGGTCCCCGCGCCGGCTGTGCCGCAGCCCGCCGGGGGCGATCCGCTCCAGCCGGGCGTACACCGACACCCGCAGGTCGGCGAGCATCCGCAGCACGGCGTCGTGCGACACCAGCCGCTCGGCGTACCGGAAGACGGCCCGCCCGATACCGAAGGCCCGGGTCGCGGTGACCGCCATCATCAGGTACAGCACCGGCGGCTGTTCGGACGCCCGTGAGATCAGCCAGCCGGAGACGGCCATCAGCCCGACGCTGCACCCGACGGCCGCCGCGCCGAGCAGCAGCCCGAGCCGGAACCGCCCGCGCCAGGCCTTGGCGGCGTCGCGCACCCGCCCCAGCGCGTCGGCCCCGCCGCGGCTGGCGGCACCCGGTCCGGAGCCGGCCGTACCGGGCCCGTCCGCCGCCGCGTCAGCCGCCCCGGCCGGCGTCCCGTCCGCCACCGCAGCCGCCGTCCCGGCCTCCGCCGGCGCGCCCCCGAGGATCCACTCCCCGGGGTCGGACACCCCGTACGCCCCGCCCTCGCCGGCGCTCGCCACGGCACCGCCGGGCGCACCGGAGCCGGCGACGCCACCCGCCCCGGCGGCCGCGGGGGCCAGCCGCACCACCCGGTCCGCGACCGCGAGCAGGGCGGGCCGGTGGACGACCAGCAGGACGGTACGGCCCACCGCGAGCCGGCGGACGGCGTCGACCACGCCCGCCTCGGTCTCCCCGTCGAGCGCGGCCGTGGGCTCGTCCAGCAGCAGCACCGGCCGGTCCGCCAGGAACGCCCGCGCCAGGGCGAGCCGCTGGCGCTGGCCGGCGGACAGCCCCAGCCCGCCCTCGCCCAGCGGGGTCCCGGCACCGCGCGGCAGCGTGGAGACGAACTCCCAGGCCCCGGCGTCCCGCAGCGCGCGGGCCACCTCGTCGTCGGTGGCCCGCGGGCGGGCCAGCCGTACGTTCTCGGCGATGGTCCCCGCGAACAGGTGCGGACGCTGCGGCACCCACGCCACCTGCTCCCGCCACTGTTCCCACGACAGTTCCGCGAGGTCGACGCCACCGACGCGGACCCGCCCCGCCGTCGGCTCCACGAACCCCAGCAGGACCGACAGCAGCGTGGACTTGCCCACCCCGCTCGGTCCCGTCAGCGCCACGCACTCCCCCGGCGCGACCGTGAGCGACACCGGGCCGGGGGAGGCCTCGGCCCGCCCCGGGTAGCGCACCGTCACCCCCTCGAAGGCAAGCGACAGCGTGGACGGCACCTCGGCCGTGCCGCCACCGGGGCCGGCCGGGGTCTCCAGCACCTCGAAGATCTCCTCCGCGGCCGCCAGTCCCTCCGCGGCCGCGTGGTACTGCGCCCCGACCTGCCGCAGCGGCAGATAGGCCTCGGGGGCCAGGACCAGGATGACCAGCCCCGTGTACAGGTCCAGTTCCCCGTGCACCAGCCGCATGCCGATGGTCACCGCCACCAGCGCCACCGACAACGTGGCCAGCAGCTCCAGCGCGAAGGACGACAGGAACGCGATCCGCAGCGTCCGCAGGGTGGCCCGCCGGTAGTCGTCGGTGATCCGGCGGATCGACTCGGCCTGCGCCTTGGCCCGCCCGAAGACCTTCAGCGTCGGCAGCCCCGCCACCACGTCCAGGAAGTGCCCCGACAGCCGGGACAGCAGCCGCCACTGACGGTCCATCCGGGCCTGGGTGGCCCATCCGATCAGCACCATGAACAGCGGGATCAGCGGCAGGGTGACGACGATGATGGCCGCCGAGACCCAGTCCTCGGTCACGATCCGGGCCAGCACCGCCGCGGGCACGACCACCGCGAGCCCCAGCTGCGGCAGATAGCGGGAGAAGTAGTCGTCGAGCGCGTCCACGCCCCGCGTGGCCAGCGCCACCAGCGACCCGACGCGCCGGCCGCCCAGCCGGGCGGGCCCCAGATCGGCCGCCCGGTCCAGCAGCCGGCCCCGCAGCTCCGACTTGACCGCGGCGCTCGCCCGGTGGGCGGCGAGTTCCGTCAGCCACGCCACGAGGCCGCGCCCCAGCGCCACCGCCGCGAGCAGCAGCAGCGGCGTCCGCAGCGCGGCCCCGTCCAGGCCGTCCTCGAAGGCACCGACCACGATCTCGGCGATGAGCATCGCCTGGCCGACGACCAGCCCTGCCCCGGCCAGCCCGAGGGCCACCACCGCGGCCAGGAAGAGCCGGGTGGATCGGGCGTACCGCAGCAGGCGCGGGTCGATCGGTTTCACGTGAAACATCCCCCTCGACGGGAAGGAACTGCCATCAGTGCGCGGCGTCGGCGATGTGCTGCGTGCCGATCCGCTTGCGGAACACCCAGTACGTCCAGCCCTGGTAGAGCAGCACGAGCGGGGTCGCGATCACGGCCAGCCAGGTCATGATCTTCAGGGTGTACGGGCTGGAGGAGGCGTTGGTGACCGTGAGGCTCCACGCGGCGTCCAGCGAGGAGGGCATGACGTTCGGGAACAGCGTCAGGAACAGCATCGCGACGGCGGCGGCGATGGTGATCCCGGACAGGGCGAACGCCCAGCCCTCGCGCCCGGCCCGGGTGAAGCCGAGGGCCGCGACCAGTGCCAGCACGGCGACGGCCATGGCGACCAGGCTGGCGGTGTCACCGCGCGAGACCTGGGTCCAGATCAGGAAGACCAGTGCCAGCACGGCGGTGACCACACCCAGGCGCAGCGCCAGGGCGCGCGAGCGGTCCCGGATCTCGCCGACCGTCTTCAGCGAGGTGAAGACCGCGCCGTGGAAGGTGAAGAGGGTCAGGGTGACCAGGCCGCCGAGGAGCGAGTAGCCGTTCAGCAGGTCCAGGAACGTGCCGACGTACTCCATGTCCTGGTCGATCTTCACGCCGCGCACGATGTTGGCGAAGGCCACGCCCCACAGGAACGCGGGGATCAGCGAGGTCCAGAAGATCGCCTGCTCCCAGTTGGTCTGCCAGCGCTCCTCGGGCCGCTTGGCCCGGTACTCGAAGGCGACCCCGCGGATGATCAGGCAGATCAGGATGAGCAGCAGCGGCAGGTAGAAGCCGGAGAAGAGGGTGGCGTACCACTCGGGGAAGGCGGCGAAGGTGGCGCCGCCGGCCGTCAGCAGCCAGACCTCGTTGCCGTCCCACACGGGCCCGATCGTGTTGATCAGGACCCGCTTCTCGGTGCGGTCGCGGGCGAGCAGCTTGGTCAGGACACCGACTCCGAAGTCGAAGCCCTCCAGGAAGAAGTAGCCGGTCCACAGGACGGCGATGAGCACGAACCAGACGTCGTGGAGTTGCATGGCGGGGCCTCCTCGGCCTCAGGACGAGTCGGACTCAGTACGAGAAGGCCATCGGGCGGTCGGCGTTCTTGTCGTCGCCACCGATCTTGGTGGGCGGGTTGAGGTCGGACTCGGTGAGCTCGGGCGGCCCGGCCTTGACGTACTTCACCAGCAGCCGGACCTCGATCACCGCGAGCACGGCGTACAGGAGCGTGAAGCCGATCATCGAGGTGAGCACCTCGGCCTGGCTGACCCCGGGCGAGACCGCGTCCCGGGTGCGCAGGACTCCGTAGACCACCCAGGGCTGGCGGCCCATCTCGGTGAAGATCCAGCCCCAGGAGTTGGCGATCAGCGGGAAGCCCATGGTCCAGAGCGCGACGATCCAGTACCAGTGGGTGAACCGCGGGCTCAGGGGCTTCTTGAGGAGCACCAGGTGCGGGACCTCGTCCTCACCGGTGCGCAGCGCGGGCGGCAGCAGGAACTTCTTGCGGGTCAGCCACAGCCCCAGCACACCGATGCTGAGCGAGGCCATCCCGAAGCCGATCATCCAGCGGAAGCCCCAGTACGCGACGGGGATGTTGGGCCGGTAGTCGCCGGGCCCGTACTTCTCCTGCTCGGCCTTGTTGACGTCGTTGATGCCCGGGACGAACGAGGTGAAGTCGTCGTTGGCCAGGAAGGACAGCAGTCCCGGGATCTCTATGGCGACCTTGTTGTGGCCCTTCTCGACATCGCCGTAGGCGAAGATCGAGAAGGGGGCGGGCGCCTCGCCGTCCCAGAGCGCCTCGGCGGCGGCCATCTTCATCGGCTGCTGCTTGAACATCACCTTGCCGAGCAGGTCGCCGCTGATGGCCGTGCCCATGCCGGCGATGATCAGGGTGATCAGGCCGAGCCGCAGCGAGGTGCGCATCACCGGGACGTGCTTCTTGCGCGCCAGGTGGAAGGCGGCGATTCCGACCATGAAGGCGCCGCCGACCAGGAACGCGGCCGTGATGGTGTGGAAGAACTGGGTGAGGGCGGTGTTCTGGGTGAGCACCAGCCAGAAGTCGGTGAGCTCGGCGCGGCCGCGCTCCTCGTTGATCCGGTAGCCGACCGGGTGCTGCATCCAGGAATTGGCCGCGAGGATGAAGTACGCGGAGAGCACGGTGCCGATCGACACCATCCAGATGCAGGCCAGGTGGATCTTCTTCGGCAGCCTGTCCCAGCCGAAGATCCACAGGCCGATGAACGTGGACTCGAAGAAGAAGGCGATCAGGGCCTCGAAGGCGAGCGGGGCTCCGAAGATGTCACCGACGAACCGCGAGTAGTCGGACCAGTTCATGCCGAACTGGAACTCCTGGACGATGCCGGTGACGACACCCATCGCGATATTGATCAGGAACAGCTTGCCCCAGAACTTCGTGGCCTTGAGGTACTTCTCCTTCTCGGTCCGCACCCAGGCCGTCTGCAGGCCCGCGACCAGCGCGGCCAGCGAGATCGTCAGGGGAACGAAGAGGAAGTGGTAGACGGTCGTGATGCCGAACTGCCATCGCGCCAGGGTTTCCGGCGCCAGTGCCAGATCCACGTCGCTTCTCTCCTTCGCGTAGCCGGGGCCACTGCGCGCAGTGTGCCGGGGATGTCCCACTCAATCCGGGAGAAAGCAGGACACGCTTGTGAACGCGTTCACATTCACAAGCATTATGTCGCACACGATTCCGGGCCATTCACCCGGGGGGTCCCTGACGCCGCGCCGGAGGGGGTCGCCCGGGGAGCAGCCGGGACACCGGACACCCGGGCCGCACCCCTGGCGGATATCTTCAACAAATTGTTGAATGAATCCCATGCAGATACGGATCTCCTGGCCCGCCGGCCAGCTCACCGCGACCCTCGACGACACCCCGACCGCCAAGGCCCTCGCCGCGGCGCTCCCGATCTCCGCCTCCGCGCACACCTGGGGCGAGGAGGTCTACTTCGACACCCGCGTCTCCGTGGCACTGGAGGCCGACGCCCAGCAGGTCGTCGACCCCGGCACGGTCGCCTTCTGGACCGAGGGCGACGCGCTCGCGCTGCCCTACGGCCCCACCCCCATCTCCCGCGGGGGCGAGAGCCGCCTGGCGAGCCCGTGCAACGTCCTCGGCTCACTCGACGGCGACCCCCGCCTGCTGGCCACCGTCCGCGACGGCGACCCCGTCCGCGTGGAACTGGCCTGATCAGGACCCGTCCCGCTCCATCTCCTTGAAGAACGCCTCGGCCGTGTGCAGGAAGAGGTCGTTCGCCTCGGTCTCACCGATCGTGATCCGCAGGCCCTCACCCGGGAACGGCCGGACCACCACACCGGCCTTCTCGCAGGCCGCCGCGAAGTCGGCGGTCCGCTCCCCCAGCCGCATCCAGACGAAGTTCGCCTCGCTGACCGGCACCGTCCAGCCCTGAGCCGTCAGCGTCTCGTGGACCCGGTTGCGCTCGCAGACCAGCGAACCGACCCGCCCCAGCAGCTCGTCCTCCGCGCGCAGCGAGGCGACGGCCGCGTCCTGGGCGAGCTGGCTGACGCCGAAGGGGACCGCCGTCTTGCGCAGCGCGGCGGCCACCGGCTCGTGCGCCACGGCGAACCCGACGCGCAGCCCGGCCAGGCCGTACGCCTTGGAGAACGTGCGCAGCACCGCCACGTTCGGACGGTTGCGGTAGATCTCGATGCCGTCCGGGACCTCCGGATCGCGGATGAACTCCTTGTACGCCTCGTCCAGCACCACCAGCACGTCCCCGGGCACCCGGTCCAGGAACCGCTCCAGCTCCGCGCGGCGCACCACGGTGCCGGTGGGGTTGTTGGGGTTGCAGACGAAAATCAGCCGGGTCCGCTCGGTGATCGCGTCGGCCATGGCGTCCAGGTCGTGCACGTCACCGTCGGTCAGCGGCACCGGCACCGCGGTGGCGCCCGAGATCTGCGTGATGATCGGGTACGCCTCGAAGGACCGCCAGGCGTAGATGACCTCGTCGCCCGGGCCGGCCGTCGACTGGATCAGCGACTGGGCCACGCCCACCGAGCCGGTGCCCGTGGCGATGTGCTCCACCGGCACCCCGAACCGCTCCGCGAGCTCGGCGACCAGACCCGTGCAGGCCATGTCGGGGTAGCGGTTGAAGTTCCCGGCGGCCGCGACCGCGCTCTCCAGCACGCCCGGCAGCGGCGGATAGGGGTTCTCGTTGGAGGACAGCTTGTACGCCACGGGGCCCCCGGAGGCGGCGGGCTTGCCCGGCTTGTAGGTGGGGACGCCGTCCAGCTCGGCGCGCAGCTTCGGGCTCTTCTCGCTCACCGCAGGTCCTCCTCGACCTTCCCGTGCAGTTCAATACTGCTCACCTTATGAGGATTCCGCCCGCCCGGAAATGGAGGGCGCCAGGAATCTGGGGGAGCGCACGCATATATGCGCGCGCCGGTGGCCTGCGCCGTGGCGCGCGTCCCTCGTGCAGGTGAGTTGAGACCAGTCCGAGACCAAAGCGCTTTGGCATGCTCGTACCCGACGACAAGCTACCCACATGGTCTTCGCGGTCAAGTTCCATTGTTTCCAAGGTCATTGGGGGTGGCGAACCATGCAGAATCGTTCCTGTTAGCGGGTGCATATGCACCCGGACCACCCACCCCACCGAGCCCTACTATCGGCCTGCCATGACAGCAGCAGGGAAGCATCAGGTGAGCCGGACCGAGACCACCCGGCGGGCCGCCGGCCGGCAGGGCCGGGCCGGCATCAGGGACGTGGCCGCCGCGGCGGGCGTCTCGATCACGACCGTCTCAGACGCGCTCAATGGCAAGGGCAGGCTGCCGGACGCCACCCGCCGCCACGTCCGCGAGGTGGCCGACCGGCTGGGCTACCGCCCCTCCGCCGCCGCCCGCACCCTCCGTACCGGCAAGTCGGGCCTCATCGGCCTGACCGTGACGACGTACGGGGATGAACCTTTCACCTTCACCGAATTCGCGTACTTCGCCGAGATGGCCCGGGCCGCCACCTCCGCCGCGCTCGCCCGCGGCTACGCCCTGGTCATCCTCCCCGCCACCTCCCGCCATGACGTCTGGTCGAACGTCGCCCTCGACGGCACCGTCGTCATCGACCCCTCCGACCACGACCCCGTGGTCAGCGAGCTGGTCCGCCAGGGCCTGCCGGTGGTCTCCGACGGCCGCCCGGCCGGCTCGCTCCCCGTCACCGCCTGGGTCGACAACGACCACGAGGCCGCCGTACTCAACCTGCTCGACCACCTCGCCGCCGCCGGCGCCCGCCGGATCGGGCTGCTGACCGGCACCACCACCGACACCTACACCCGGCTCTCCACCACCGCGTACCTCAACTGGTGCGAACGCGTCGGCCAGGACCCCGTCTACGAGTCCTACCCCGCGCACGACCCGTGCGCGGGCGCCGTCGCCGCCGACCGGCTGCTCGCCCGCCCCGACCGGCCCGACGCCGTCTACGGGCTCTTCGACCCCAACGGCACCGATCTGCTCGCGGCCGCCCGCCGCTACGGCCTGCGGGTCCCCGACGACCTGCTGCTGGTGTGCTGCAGCGAGTCCACCGTGTACGCCAACACCGAGCCGCCCATCACCACCCTCTCGCTCAAGCCCCGCCGCATCGGCACGGCCGTCGTCCAGCTCCTCATCGACGCCATCGAGGGAGTCGACACCGGACGCCCCGTCGAACAGGTCGTTCCGACCGAACTGATCGTCCGCACGTCCTCGCAGCGCAGGCAGCCGCGCACCACGGTGAGCCCGCCCCGCTCCCCCGCACAGAACTGACAAGTAGCCAAAACAGGAGAAAACGGCAGGAACGTGCGGCTCCGGTCAGGATTCACCACCCTGGTGCGTCACACAGCGCGAGCCGCATTCCTATGATGGGCGCACGACATCACGGACCCTCCGGCCCGGAGGCCAGGAGGGTCCGCAGGTGTACGGCAGCGCGACGGTGGTGGAGGGGTCGATGACTCAGGGGGCCGGTCAGGGACCCGCGATGCGGACGGAGACGCTGCGGGACTTCACGGTCCCCGCGCCCCGGACCGCTGCGTACGCCGAATCCGGCGGGCACCCCGACGAGAGTCCCGTCTACGGCGAGTACCCGGCGTACTACGACGAGAGCGCACCCGTCCCGCCGCGCCCCGGGTACGCCCCCGACTACACGCCCCCCTACGCCCCCCACGGCACCGAGCCGGCCGCGCCCGCGGCCCCGGCCGCCCCGCCCGCCGAGGACCCGGCGGACCCCGACGGCTACACGCCCACCCAGCGGGACCTCCCCGTGATCACCCGCGCCGCGGGCGGACCCGGCGACACCGTCCAGGTCCACTACGCCGCCCAGGACGAGCGCTCCGGCGGTCCCGGCCCCCTGTACGTCGTCGGCGACGTCCACGGCTACCTCGACGAGCTGATCGCCGAACTCCAGGCGCAGTCCCTCATCGACGCCGACTGCCACTGGTCGGCCGGCAACGCCCGGCTCTGGTTCCTCGGCGACTTCACCGACCGCGGCCCCGACGGCATCGGCGTCATCGACCTCGTCATGCGGCTCTCCGCCGAGGCCGCCGCCGCCGGCGGCTACTGCAAGGCGCTCATGGGCAACCACGAGCTCCTGCTCATCGGCGCCAAGCGGTTCGGCGACACGCCCATCCAGTCCGGCGCCGGCACCGCCACCTTCCAGGCGGCCTGGCTGCTCAACGGCGGCCAGCGCGCCGACATGGACCGGCTGGAGGACGTCCACCTGCAGTGGATGTCGCGCCTGGACGCGGCCGCCCTGGAGGAGGGGCACCTGCTGCTGCACTCCGACACCACCGCCTACCTCGACTACGGCGACTCCATCGAGGACGTCAACGACACCGTCCACGAGCTGCTGAACCGCAACGACGCCGAGATCACGTGGGACCTGTTCCGGAAGTTCACCAAGCGCTTCGCCTTCCGTGACGAGGAGAGCGGCCCGGACGCCGTACGCGAGCTGCTGAGCACGTACGGCGGCGGCCGCGTCGTCCACGGGCACAGCCCGATCCCCTACCTGCTGGGCGAGGTCGGCACCGAGGACGGTGACGAGAGCCGCGGCCCGGAGGCCGTCGACGGCCCGCACGTGTACGCGGACGGGCTCGCCATCGCGATGGACGGCGGCGTCACGATGGCCGGAAAACTGCTGGTCGTGCAACTACCGCTGCGCGACTGAGCGTTCACGGACCGGGGTAATTCTCCGAAGCCCCTGTCACCGTACGGTGCAGTCGCTCTACCATCGCTCGTATCCGTAGCAGGCTCTCCTCCGTTTGTGCCGGTGCCCGGTCTACGCGGGCAAACCGGCCCACGCGGAGCATCGGGGGATGCACATGACCAGCGCTCCGCATCTGCTGACCGAGGACCGTCCGGAGTTCGACCGGCTCCTCGACGAGGCGCTGCGCACCGCGCACGAGCGGCCCGAGCTCGCCACCCTGGGCGAACGGCTGAACGCCGAACAGCTGCGCACGATGGCGATCGGGGCCCAGGCCCTGCTGACGGCCGCGGCCGCCGCCGAGTACGACCACTACGTGAAGGTCCGCGAGGAGCTGCGCGACGAACCGCTCGTGCCGTCACCGGCCGAGGAGGACGACGGGGACGGCGGCGGGGCGGGAGTCAGCGCCGTGGTCGCGGTCCTCGCGCCGGTCCTGGCGGGCACCGCCATGCTGATCTTCCTGCTGGTGGGCTACATCCTGAAGCTGATCGAGCCCGAGCCGGCCTTCGCCGACACCATGCTGACGGCCGGCTGGCTCTTCGGCGCGCTGACCGCGGCGGCGATCCTCTTCGCGGCGGTCGGACTGCTCGTGACGGCCGTGCGCAACAGCGCCACGGAGGTCGTGGCGGACGTGGCCGAGGCGGTGCCCGACGAGGTCTCACGAGCCAAGGAGGCCTGGCGGCACGCGCTGCTGGAGCGCGGCATCGTGCCGTTCCTGCGGGACGCGCTGGCCGACCCGAGCGCGGGCACCGGGTTCCCGGTGCCCCGCACACCGGGGGCCGGGCGCATCCCCAACCTGGGGTACACCCGGCCCGATTTCACCAGTCCGGGCTCCCCGTCACAGGGAACCCGGCCCGGCTACACGCCTCCGGACTTCACCAGTCCGGACTTCGGCGGCCCGGAAACCGAGCCGCGGTAGGCCCTGCGGCCCGGTCGGCTACTTCATCGCCTTGGGGGCGTGGTTGGGGTCGGCCGGGCGGGAGGGCTGGTCACCGAAGCGCGCGAGCGGCGGCGGCGGGTCCCCCGGGTCGGGCTGGCTGGTCGGCCGGCTCCAGATCTCGTTGCAGGTGAGAGTGTCCGGGCTGCCGGGATTGATGTCGCAGAAGGTCTCCCACACCTCCCCGGCGGTGGTGAGGACCTCGACGTTGACGATGTTGGCCTGCGAGGAGATGGAGGTGGCGCAGGCGTTCGTCGGGTACGTCAGCCGCCCGTTCTCGTCCTCCGTGTCGGTCAGGTCGTACCAGATCCAGTTGGTCACCGCCGGCGTGAGGTCGCGGATGCCGACGAACGTCCGGCCGTCGGTGAGCACCGACTTGACCTCGCGGGATGCGGCCGGCCGGTAGGCGTCGACGTCCGAGCACGGGCCGGCCTCCCCGGGGATGCCCTGCGGACCCGTCGGACCCGTCGGACCCCGCAGGCCCTGCTCGCCCTGCGGACCCGTCGGACCGGTCGGGCCCCGCTGGCCCTGGTCGCCCGGGTCGCCCTGCGGGCCGGTCGGACCGGTGGGGCCCCTCCTGCCCTGCTCGCCCTGGTCGCCCTGGTCACCCGGCTCGCCCTGCGGACCGCGGGGGCCGCGCGGGCCGCGGGGACCGGTCGGGCCGACCTTGCACTTGTCGTACGCCATCTGCTGCCGCGCCGGCGCCTCGGCCGCCCTCTTCGTGGCCTTCTTGGCGGGCTTCCTGGCCCCCGGCTTCTTCGCCTTGTCGTCATCGTCGTAGCGGTCCGGCCGGTGGTCCGGCTTGTGGTGCGACGACTTGCACCGCTCGTCCTGGGGCGAGGCGAGAGACGGGGCGGCGACGGCGGGGAAGGTGATGCCCGCCAGCACCAGGGCCGCCGACGCGAGGGTGCCACCGGCGAGCCAGCGGCCGCGCCGGGGCAACGGGCCGAGCGAGGAACGGGTCCTGTCCTCAGGACTCACGGGACGCATACGCCACTCCTTGGGAAAACCGGATCGAATGACTTGCCGGAGCACATCCTGTGGATCACGGAGGCCATGGACACGACGCCTCGCTCATCCGTCAGCGGAACGGACCAGCGGCTCGCCGCCACTCGGGTGCGTCCGCGGCGGCCACCGGCCCGGCCCCGGCGAGCCGCCCGCCCGGTGGGCACAGGCGTCCCTAGGGTCACCGGCCGTGAAGCCGACCATCTGCCTGTGCATGATCGTGAAGAACGAATCCGCCGTCATCGAGCGCTGCCTGAGCTCCGTACGCGACCTCATCGACACCTGGGTCATCTCCGACACCGGTTCCACCGACGGCACCCAGGAACTCATCCGCACCACCCTGCGCGGCGTCCCCGGTGAGCTGCACGAGGAACCCTGGGTCGACTTCGGCCACAACCGCAGCCTCAACATCGCCCACGCCCGCGGCAAGGCCGACTACCTGCTGCTGCTCGACGCCGACCTGGTCGTACGGCGGGCCGGCCCGCTGCCCCCGCTCACCGCCGACGCGTACATGCTGCGCCACGCGGGCCCCACCGAGTACCGCATCAAGCGGCTGGTCCGCGGCTCCCTGGCCTGGCGCTACGAGGGCGTCACCCACGAGTACCTCACCTGCGAGGGCGAGGACACCGAACGGAACCTGGATGCCCTCGTCATCGAGGACCACGCCGACGGCGGCTCGCGCCACGACAAGTTCGAGCGCGACGCGCGGCTGCTCGGCGCCGAGCTGCGCCGCGACCCGTCCAACACCCGCACCGTCTTCTACCTCGCCCAGACGCTGCGCGACCTGGGCGACACCGCCGGGGCGATCCGCCTGTACGAGCGGCGCGCGACGATGGGCGGCTGGGCCGAGGAGGTCTACTTCGCCCTGCTCCAGGCCGGGGTGCTGCACGCGGACGCCGGCGACTGGCCGGCGGCGATGGACGCGCTGACCCGGGCCTGGGAAGCCCGCCCCGAACGCCTGGAGGCCTGTTACGAACTGGCCTCCAGACTCCGGCAGCGGGGCCGCTACCACGCGGCCCATGCCCTCAACAGCGCCGGCCTGGACCGGCCGGCCCCCGACGACCTGCTGTTCACCCAGCCCTGGATCTACCGCTGGGGGCTGCTCTTCGAGCACTCGATCACCGCGTACTGGGTGGGCGACGCGGCCGCCTCGCTCGCGGCCTGCGACCGGCTGCTGGACCTGCCCGACCTGCCCGAGACCTACCGCCGGCAGACCATGGCCAACCGGGTCTTCGCGGCGGAGCGGCTGGCCGTACCGGCCCAGGGCCCGCGGGTGTGACGGACGGCGCGGCCGGGTGGAGCGCACTCCGGGGCAGGACCCGGAGCCGGCGCGAAAACGGTGCTGCTCCCGGGGAACGGTGTTCTCCCCGGGAGCAGCACTCCCCCCAGTCGGTCCGCGTCAGTCCGCCAGTGGCAGGTAGACGCGGTTCCCGGCAGCGGCGAACTCGGCGGACTTCTCCGCCATGCCCGCCTGGATCTCGTCCGCCTTCAGGTCGCCGCCGTGCTCACGCCGGATGTCCTGCGAGATCTTCATCGAGCAGAACTTCGGACCGCACATCGAGCAGAAGTGCGCGGTCTTGGCCGGCTCGGCCGGAAGCGTCTCGTCGTGGAACTCGCGCGCCGTGTCCGGGTCCAGGGCCAGGTTGAACTGGTCCTCCCAGCGGAACTCGAAGCGGGCGTCCGACAGCGCGTCGTCCCACTCCTGGGCCCCCGGGTGGCCCTTGGCCAGGTCGGCCGCGTGCGCCGCGATCTTGTATGTGATGACACCGGTCTTCACGTCGTCGCGGTTGGGCAGGCCCAGGTGCTCCTTGGGCGTGACGTAGCAGAGCATCGCGGTGCCCCACCAGGCGATCATCGCGGCGCCGATGCCCGAGGTGATGTGGTCGTACGCCGGGGCGACGTCCGTGGTGAGCGGGCCCAGCGTGTAGAACGGGGCCTCCTCGCAGATCTCCTGCTGGAGGTCGATGTTCTCCTTGATCTTGTGCATCGGGACGTGGCCCGGGCCCTCGATCATGGTCTGCACGTTGTGCCGCTTGGCGATCGTGTTCAGCTCACCCAGCGTCTTGAGCTCCGCGAACTGCGCCGCGTCGTTGGCGTCCGCGATGGAGCCGGGGCGCAGGCCGTCGCCGAGGGAGTACGTGACGTCGTACGTCGCGAGGATCTCGCAGAGCTCCTCGAAGTTCGTGTAGAGGAAGTTCTCCTTGTGGTGCGCCAGGCACCACGCGGCCATGATCGAGCCGCCGCGCGAGACGATGCCGGTCTTGCGGCGGGCGGTCAGCGGGACGTACGGCAGCAGTACGCCGGCGTGGACCGTCATGTAGTCGACGCCCTGCTCGGCCTGCTCGATGACCGTGTCCTTGTAGATCTCCCAGGTCAGGTCCTCGGCGCGGCCGTCGACCTTCTCCAGCGCCTGGTAGAGCGGCACCGTGCCGATCGGGACGGGGGAGTTGCGCAGCACCCACTCGCGCGTGGTGTGGATGTTGCGGCCGGTGGAGAGGTCCATGACGGTGTCGGCGCCCCAGCGGGTGGCCCAGGTCATCTTCTCCACCTCCTCCTCGATGGAGGAGGTGACGGCGGAGTTGCCGATGTTGGCGTTGACCTTCACCAGGAAGCGCTTGCCGATGATCATCGGCTCGATCTCCGGGTGGTTCACGTTCGCCGGAAGCACGGCGCGGCCCGCGGCGATCTCCTCGCGGACGACCTCGGGGGAGACGTTCTCGCGGATCGCGACGTACTCCATCTCCGGCGTGATCTCGCCGCGGCGGGCGTACGCGAGCTGCGTGACGGCGGCGCCGCCCCGGCCCCGGCGGGGCTGGCGCGGGCGGCCCGGGAAGACAGCGTCGAGGTTCTTGAGGCCGCCGCGGGGCGAGGTGTGCTTGATGCCGTCGTCCTCGGGGCGCACGGGGCGTCCCGCGTACTCCTCGGTGTCGCCGCGGCCGATGATCCAGTTCTCGCGCAGGGGCGCGAGGCCGCGGCGGACGTCCGTCTCGATCTGCGGGTCGGTGTACGGACCGGACGTGTCGTAGAGCGTCACGTCCCTGCCGTTGGTGAGGTGGACCTGGCGTACCGGCACCCGGATGTCGGGGCGGGAGCCCGCGACGTACCCCTTGTGCCAGCCCGGCTGGCGCTGTTCCTCGCCGGTGCCGTCCTGGCTGACGGCAGGCGTCGTTGCGTCCTGAATGGTCATGAGACCTATCTCCCTACGCCGGCATTACCCGGTAACAGGTTCGGCGGTCGGCGCAGCCTCCTCCCGTACGCATCCGTGTGATGCGCGTACGGTGATCAGCGCCCTCTCAGCCCGGTGCTCCGAGCTCCCGCGTTGTGCAAAGGTGCCCCCACGCTAGCGTCATCTGTGGCGTGCTGAACAGTGGGCCCCCTCATCTCTTGCGATGATCTGCCTGTGACATCCTCCCCGCAGCCCCCCACCGAGCCCGGCCGACCCACCGACCCCGGCAGCCACGGGCACGGCAACGGGCACAGCCATGGGCACAGCCACGGGCACGGGCCGGCCGCCCCGGTCTCGAAGCACCTGCGCAAGGTCATCGCGGCGGTACTGATCCCGTTCGCCGTCGCCGTCTTCGTGGGCATGGCGATGCTCTGGCCCGGTGGTGCCCCGGGACACGAGCGCACCGGGGTGGGCTTCGACCGGCAGACCCAGCAGGCCAAGGTCGTCACGCTGGAGAATGTCGACTGCAAATCGGTGAACGCCGCGCAGGTGCCGTCGACCCCCAACCCCACCACCCCCGAAGGGCGCGAGGCGCAGGCGGCCCAGACCGGCGAGTGCAAGAAGGCGACCATCGAGGTCGGTACCGGTCCCGACAAGGGGCGGACCTTCGTCGAGATCGTGCAGCCGGGCGCACCGCGGCAGTTGGAGAACGGGCAGGAGGTCGTCGTCGCCTATGCGCCGGACGCGCCGCGGGACCTGCAGTACTCCGTCATCGACGTGAACCGGAAGTTCCCGATCGCGCTGCTGGCCGGTGTCTTCGCCCTGGTCGTGGTGGTGGTCGGCCGGATGCGCGGGTTCTTCGCGCTCGTCGCGCTCGCCGTCAGCTTCGCGATCCTGACGATGTTCATCCTCCCCGCCATCCTGCAGGGCTCGAATCCGCTGCTGGTGGCGGTGATCGGGGCCAGCGCGATCATGCTGATCGCGCTCTACATGTGCCACGGGCTGACCGCCCGGACCTCGGTGGCGGTCCTGGGCACGCTCGTCTCGCTCCTGCTGATCGGGGTCATGGGCTCGGTCCTCATCGACTGGGCGTTCCTGTCGGGCAACACCGACGACAACACCGGGCTGATCCACGGGCTGTACCCGGACATCGACATGAGCGGTCTGCTGCTCGCCGGCGTCATCATCGGATCGCTGGGTGTGCTCGACGACGTGACGGTCACCCAGACCTCGGCGGTGTGGGAGCTCCACCAGGCCGACCCGGGGATGGGGCCGCGCGCCGTGTACCGGGCGGCCATCCGGATCGGCCGGGACCACATCGCGTCGGTGGTCAACACCCTGGTGCTGGCCTACGCGGGCGCCGCGCTGCCGCTGCTGCTGCTGTTCTCGATCGCGAACAGCAGCGTCGGGGCGGTGGCCAACAGCGAGCTGATCGCGGAGGAGATCGTACGGACCCTGGTCGGCTCGATCGGGCTCGTGGCCTCGGTGCCGGTGACGACGGCACTGGCCGCGCTGGTGGTGTCGGCCGACCGGCCGGCAGCCGCAGCCACCGGTGCCGGCGGCCGGGCGCCCGCCGCACCGGGCCGGGGCGGGCGGGGCCGCCGGCGCAAGCGCTGACGCCGGCGCGAGCACCGACCTCGGCACAGGCGGTGACGCCGGCCGCGCACACGCGGCGGCTCAGCCCGCGTTCTGCTCGTTCTGCCGCGCCTCGGCCAGGATCTTGCCGAGCGCCTCGTCGAGGTTCTCCTCGAAGTCACCCAGCGTGCGCTCCTGACCGAGCGGAACCAGCCGGTCGGTCCGGTCCAGGAAGGCCACCAGCGGCGCCGCGCCGGCCCGGAACAGCGCCCGGTCGCCACCGACCTGGAGCCGGATGTGGACGTCGGAGAGCTCATCGGGGTCGGTGGGGGCGATGTGCACGTCCCCGTCGCCACAGGGCTTGTTGATCCCGTCGAGGAGGAGCTCCCGGCCGAACGCCCAGGTCACCGGGGCGTCTCCGGGAAGGTGGAAGGTCAGGCGGACCGCGTAGGGATCACCGGCGTCGTACCGGAGCTCCACCGGGATCCGGAACGCGAGCTCCTCGGAAACGAGGAAGCTCATCATGACCTCTGCCTGTACCGACTCGCGCATTTCCTACCCCGCAGTGTTGGAAGTGGCCAGGAATGGTCCCCCAAGGCCCTCTTGACAAGGGTGGTGGAAGCGCTAGCAGATCACAAGGAGTGAGTTTTCAGATACTGATAGAGAAGGAGAGGGTGCTCAACAGCGCGCCTACTTCACTCCGCAGCCGCCCAACCACATAGAGCAATCGGTCTTGTTGGTGCAAGGGGAGCGAAATGGCCATGGTCGCGGCGATGTCACCCGCTGTAATCGGGATGGCGGCGCACACCGTTCCGAGGGCGTACTCCTGACGCTCGATCACCGGCTGCATGAGCCGCATCGAGCCGATGCGCTGCTCCAGCGCGCGCATGTCCCGCACCGTGTACGGGGTGAGCGCGTCGACCGGGTGCCGGTCGTAGTGGTCCCGGCGGGCGTCCTCGTCGAGCTGGCCGAGCAGGCACTGCCCGATGGCGTGCGCGTGGCCCGTGCTGCGGAAGTCGGCCCACTCCTGGCAGGCGGGGTTGTCGGGAGTGTCCGAGACCCCCACGACCTCGATCTCGCCTTCGCGGTAGACCGCGAAGTAGACGGGCGCCCCGACGGTGTCGCGGAAGTGAGCGAGCGAATCGAGGATCATGCTGCGACGTTTCTGCTGCAATCCGCCGCCGGCCAGCCGCTCGGCGGCGTCGCCGAGAACGAAGACTCCGCTCTCGCGCCGCAGATAGCCCTCGTGGGTCAGCGTGCGCAGCAGGTGGTACGCGGTGGGTAGCGGGAGCCCGGCCTCGCGCGCGAGCTGCTTGGCCGGGGCTCCCTCGCTATGGGATCCCACCGCTTCCAGCAGTCTCAGCGCCCTCTGCACCGAACCGATCAGAGTCGGCACACCGGCATTGTGAACCGCTGCCAAAGCTCACCCCCAGGCGTGGCTGCGGGCCTCGCGGGCCCGTCCTGCGGGGGCCGCCCCCGCGCGTCCGCGTCTCCTGGGCGTCGTAACTCGGCAGCTGTCCGCATCACCGCTGGTCAGCGCGGTTTATCGGGGGCTGCGCCCAGGGGCGGCACGGGTCGTCACTCTATCCACCGCATGCCTGGGCCCGAGAGGTTTCCCGGGCCACGTTCCCCCAGGTGGGTTAACCGCTGTACGGACTACCAGTCACTCCCCGAGGACTTGGCGGAGCCCGCGCCGGTGAAGCGCTTCACGACGAAGATCAGGACGGCGACGAGGGCGACGAACAGCAGCGCCTTGAAGACGAAACCGATCAACGCGGTGATGACGCCGCCGAAGACGAAGAGGGCCAGCAGCGGAACGGCCACCCACTTCACCCACCAGGGCATGCCTGCGAATATCTCCCGGATGCCGTTCATGGCCTCAACCTCTTCCTCGTCTGTGACTTCCTGCCTTCGATGCTAGGAGGACGGGGAGAGGAATGGGCCCGCCGAAGCCCTTGGAGTCCCCTGATCCGCCCCCTAGGGGGATCAGCCCTCCGGCGGCGAGAAGACCACCATCACCCTCAGGTCCTCGGTGATGTGGTGGAACTTGTGCGGCACCCCGGCCGGCACGTAGACGACACTGCCGCGCGCCACCATCGTCGTCTCGTCCCCGACGGTGATCGAGGCCCGGCCGCTGACGACGAAGTACACCTCGTCCTGACGGTGCGGGGACTGCGGGTCGCTCTGGCCGGCGTCGAGCGCGTACAGCCCGACCGACATGTTCCGCTCGCGCAGAAACTGCAGGTACGCCCCGTCGTTCGCGGCGCGTTCCGCTTCCAGTTCGTCAAGCCGGAAGGCCTTCATACTCCTCGTGCCCCTTCTTCTCTGCAACGATCGGTCCCATGACCTTCGTAATTAAGACGATCGCCAACGCGGTGGCCCTGGCCGTGGCCTGGTTCCTGATCGACGACATCCAGCTCACCAGCCCCACCAACGGCGGGAAGACGCTCACGCTGTTGCTGGTGGCGGTGGTCTTCGGGCTGGTCAACAGCATCGTCAAGCCGATCGTGAAGCTGCTGTCGCTGCCATTGTTCATCCTCACCCTCGGGCTGTTCACGCTGGTCGTGAACGCCTTGATGCTGCTGCTGACCTCGTGGGTGTCCGGAAAGGTCGGCCTCGACTTCCACGTGGAGGGCTTCTGGACCGCCGTCGTCGGCGCCCTGATCATCTCCATCGTCTCCTGGGCGGCGAACCTGGTCCTCGACAGGGACTGAAGCGGGGTCGACGCGGAAGCGTCCCCGGGCTGAACAGGGCCCGACAGAGCCGAAGAAGGACCGAACAGGAGTCCCATGTACCGCGTGTGCTTCGTCTGTACCGGCAACATCTGCCGCTCGCCGATGGCCGAATCCGTCTTCCGGTCCCAGGTGGCCGAAGCCGGCCTGGACCACCTCGTCGAGGTGGACAGTGCGGGCACCGGCGGCTGGCACGAGGGGGACGGCGCCGACCCGCGCACGGTCTCCGTCCTGGCGGACGCCGGGTACGCGCAGGACCACCGGGCCCGGCAGTTCAGGGCCGACTGGTTCGCCCGCCTGGACCTCGTCATCGCGCTCGACGCCGGGCACCTGCGCGATCTGCGCCGGCTCGCCCCGACCTCCGAGGACGCGGCCAAGGTGCGCCTGCTGCGCTCGTACGACCCGGGCGCGGCCGAAGGGGAGATGGACGTACCGGATCCGTATTACGGCTCCCTGGACGGCTTCGAGGAGTGTCTGGAACTGGTCGAGGCCGCCGGTCCCGGGCTGCTGGCGGCCGTGCGCGCGGCGGTCGCGGAGCGTGCGGCATGAGCACCGATCCCGAGCGCGCGGACGCGATGCGTGCGGACCCGGCACACCCGGACCCGGCGGCGCGATCCCTCGGCGACGGCACCCGGGTGGTGCGCGCCGGGCTGCCCGAGCCCGTCAAGAACGAACCGCCCCTGCCGGGACCGGTCTTCGCCGCGCACTTCCATCTGCCCGGTGACGTCGAGGGCCCGTACACCTACGGCCGCGACACGAACCCCACCTGGACCCTGCTGGAGCGGGCCATCGCCGAACTGGAGGCGCCCGGCGACGCGTCCGCCGAGGCGGTCGTCTTCGCCTCCGGCATGGCGGCGGTCTCCGCCGTCCTGCTCTCCCGGGTGCGGGCCGGGGACACCGTCGTCCTGCCCGACGACGGCTACCAGGCGCTGCCCCTGGTGCGCGAGCAGCTCCAGGCGTACGGGGTGGAGGTCCGCACGGCGGCGACCGCCGGTGACGCCCAGCTCGACGTGCTCGACGGGGCACGGCTGCTGTGGATCGAGACCCCGTCCAACCCCGGGCTCGACGTGTGCGACGTACGGCGGCTGGCCGACGCGGCGCACGCCACCGGCGCCCTGGTCGCCGTCGACAACACCCTGGCCACCCCGCTCGGGCAGCGACCGCTGGAGCTCGGCGCGGACTTCTCCGTCGCCAGCGGGACCAAAGGCCTGACCGGCCACGGCGACGTACTGCTCGGATACGTCGTGTGCCGCGACCCGGAGCTCGCCGCGGGCGTCCGTGCGTGGCGCAAGATCGTCGGCGCCATTCCGGGGCCCATGGAGGCCTGGCTCGCGCACCGCTCGCTGGCCACCCTGAGCCTGCGTACGAACCGGCAGTGGGCCAACGCCTCGGCGGTCGCCGAGGCGCTGACCGCGCGGGCGGAGGTGAGCGGTCTGCGCCACCCGGGGCTGCCGGACGACCCCTCCCACAAGAACGCCGCCCGGCAGATGTGGGGCTACGGGTCGGTGGTCTCCTTCACGCTGCCCGACAAGGCGCACGCGGAACGGTTCATGCGTGCTCTGCGGCTGGTCGAGGACGCCACGAGTTTCGGTGGAGTGCGCTCCACGGCGGAGCGGCGCGGCCGATGGGGCGGGGACGCGGTGCCGGAGGGCTTCATCCGGTTCTCCGCCGGGGTCGAGGACACCGAGGACCTGGTCGCGGATGTGCTCGCCGCCCTGGACATCGCCCTGGCCGGAGCCTCGGCGGGCTCCTGAACAGACGGTCCGAGCCTCCCCCCTAGTGGCTCGGACCGCCCCGGGTTCCATGGGTGAAGAACCACGCGCACAAGGCTAATTGACTCTCTGTCAGAGTCCAATCACGGTAACGACAGGGACCTATCGACATATTTATAGTTGAGCGCCTCACCGGGGAGGGGAGGCCATGGACCTGGCCCTGCTGCGCACCTTCGTCGCGGTGCACCGGGCCGGCTCTTTCACGAGGGCCGCCGCGCTGCTCGGGCTGTCCCAGCCCGCCGTGACCTCCCAGATCCGCTCCCTCGAACGCCAGATCGGGCGCCCGCTGTTCCACCGCCGGGCGCGGGGGGTGACCCCGACCGCCGTCGGCGACGAGCTGGCGCACAAGGCCGCCCCGCACCTCGACGCCCTGCTGCAGATCGCCGAGACCGAGCGGGAGGCGGCCGGGCACTCGCGCACCCTGCACGTGGCGGGACCTCCCGAGTTCCTGTGCCTGCGGGTGCTGCCCGCGCTGGCTCCCCTGGTCGGTCAGGGCCAGACCCTGCGCACCTCGCTGGTCGCCGATGCCGAGGACTGCCTGGAGGGGCTCGCCGCCGGCCACCACGACCTGGTCGTCACCACCGCCCGCCCGCGCGGCGGGCTCTTCACGGCCACCGCCCTGTGCGACGAGGAGCACGTCCTCGTCGCCGCGCCCTACTGGGCGGCGCTCATCGATCCGGGAGTGCTGCGGGGCAAGGGGCCGGCCGCCCTCGACGGCATCCCGGTGGTCGAGGTCCACGAGTCCCTGCCGCTGGTCAGCCGTTACTGGAACGCCGTCTTCGACACCCGGCCCACGGCCGCGGCCACCGTCGTCGTGCCCGACCTGCGGGCCGTGCTGGAGTGCGTCGGGGCGGGTGCCGGGTTCGCCGTCCTGCCCCGGTACCTGTGCCGGGACGCCCTGGCCGACGGGCGGGTGGTCGCCCTGCTGGAGCCGCAGGTGCCGCCGCTGCGGACCTGGTTCCTGGCCGTACGCACCGGAAGCCTCGCCCTCGCGCACCTCGGCCGCGCCCACGACCGGCTGCTGCGGGCGGCCGCGCTCTGGTAGTCGTCGGTGCGTTTCAGAAGCCCGGGACTGGGCCACTCTTTCCCCATGACCGAACGTCCCGTGGTCAAACGCACCGCCCGCGCGATCCTGCTCGACGGTGACGACCTGATCCTGATCAAACGCACCAAGCCCGGCGTCGACCCGTACTGGGTCACCCCCGGCGGGGGAGTGGAGTCCTCGGACGCCACCGTCGTCGACGCCCTCCACCGCGAGGTCCATGAGGAACTCGGCGCGAAGATCGTCGATGTGGTGCCCTGCTTCGTCGACACCGTCGAGCACATCGCCGGTGGCGGAGTGACGGGCGTGAAGGTGCAGCACTTCTTCGTCTGCCGGCTCGAATCGATGGACACCGGCCTCCGGCACGGCCCCGAGGTCGAGCACCCCGAGGGCGAGTACGAGATCGTCCGGGTGCCCTTCAGCCGTGTCGGCATCGCCGCCGTCCACCTGGTCCCACTGTCGCTGCGGCACTATCTCGACGGCAACATCGAAGGTGTCCGCGCGATGCACGCGCCCGACCTGGGCTGAGTCCGCGGGCGCCGGGACTCCGGCGGGCGCGACCGGTCTCAGCCGGCGACGCCCGCCAGCTCCTCCAGCGCGTCGTGCCGGATCCGCCCCTCGGGGATCCCGATCCGCTTCAGGGCGTCCACACCGCTGCGGATCATCCCGGGCGGTCCCGAGATGTACGCGTCGTACGTGTTCCAGGGTCCGTGCTCACCGATGGCCTGCGGCAGCTGGCCGGCCAGACCGTCACCGACCACCGGGCGCACCGACAGCCAAGGGTGCGAGCGCTGCAACCCCAGGAGCGTGTCCTTGTCGTAGAGGCCGCTGTCGCTGCGCGCCCCGAAGAACACCTCCACCGGGCGCCGCTCCCCGTGCTCGGCGACGTCCTCGATCAGCGCCTTGATGGGAGCGATACCGGTGCCCCCGGCCAGGCACAGCATGCCGTTGTCGGTGCTGTGGTCCACCACCATCGACCCGGCGGGCGGGCCCAGCCGCAGGACGTCCCCGGGGCGGGCGTGGCGCACCAGCGCGTTGGAGACCCAGCCCGCCGGGACGGCCTTCACGTGGAAGGACAGCAGCCCGTCGGGGCGCGGCGCCGAGGCGAAGGAGTAGTGCCGCCACACCCGCGGCCACCACGGGGTCTCCAGGCTCGCGTACTGGCCCGCCAGGAAGGCGTACGGCTGGTCGGGGCGGACGGTGAGCACGGCTATGTCCGCGGTCCGCAGCTCGTGGGAGACCACCTCCGCCTGCCACCACGCCGGGGAGCTCAGCTCGTCCTCGGCCGCGGCGTCGATCATGATCTGGGAGATCGAGGTGTACGCCCGCACCCACGCGGCTTCCGTCTCCGGGCCCCAGGTGTGCTCCGCGTACCGGGCCAGCGCCCCGATCAGCGCCTCGCCGACCACCGGGTAGTGCTGGGGGACGGTGCCGTACTTGCGGTGGCCGGTGCCCAGCCGGCGCAGGTAGGGGCCGAGGACCGCGGGGTTGTCGATGTGCTCGGCGGCCATCAGCAACGCCTTGAGCAGCCGGTCGCGCTGCATGTCCATCGCGGCCGGGAAGAGCGAACGCACCTCCGGGTGCCGGGTGAAGACCAGGGCATAGAAATAGGAGGTGACTTTGTCTGCAATGGGGCCGATTTCGGCAAGGGTCCGGCGGATGAGCACGGCATCCGGGGAAGGTGGTGCGGCCGACTTGCCCGCGGGGGATATCCGGGCCACCTTCCGTCTCGCCGAACTGGTGGGCGGAGCGTCCATGCGGTGCCTCGCTTCGAGCATCTCGGTCGGGGTCTCACACGCCACGGCCTTGAATCCGTGGTTCCGGAGCTTCGCAGCATGCCAGCCTCGGGGAGAGGCATGCCGGGGAATGCGGAAATTCCGCGTTTCGAACCCACTTTCCCCTTAAGATGTCTCAACTCCCGGGCGTGACGCCCCGACGAGCTGGTATGCCTCCCGCAGATCGCGCCCCTCATAGACGTGCGTGGCGCGGGTCGCCAGATGCGGGCGGGCATTGACCGCCACCGACACCGGGACCACGTCGAACAGCACCGCGTCGGTCATCGAGTCCCCATAGGCGACACAGTCGGACCGGCTCACCCCGAACCGCTCGCACAGTCGGTCGGCCACCGTGACCTTGCCTTCCGGGGTCAGGATGCCCGTCACGTCCACGGGCCGGGTGAAGGGCACCTCGGGGAAGACCGAACCGTGCGCGGCGTGCGCGCCCCACTCCAGCAGCAGCTCCACGAAGAACGACGGCGACAGCGAGATCACGGCGCAGTACTCCCCGCGCTCGCGGATCTCCCGCCACACCTCGCGGATCCCCGCCACCCACGGGGCACCGTCGAAGGCCGCCCGGACATGGGCCCGGGTCAGGCCCGTCCACATCGCGTGCAGACCCACCGCGAACTCCGGCGGCCCGATCTCCCGTGCGCTGAACGCCCGCTCCAGTTCGGCGATCTCGGCGCTCAGACCGAGCTGCCGGGAAATCTCCACCGGCGCCGCAGAGCCGTACATCAGCGTGCCGTCGAGATCGAAGAGGTGGAGGCGGGTCATGAGAGTCGAGGCTAGCCGGTCTGTTTCACGTGAAACAGCGTGTTCCACAGGAAAGGACGGCCGGTTTCACGTGAAACAGTGGCTGGTTTCACGTGAAACATCTTCGTCTGGCGCCGTGAAGTGCGCCTTTGTCTCCTATTCCTCTGGACGCGCCCGTGCCGATGATCCACTCTGGGCGCGTGACACCACCACAGCTCACCGACCTGCTGATCCGCCCATTGACCGTGGGCGACCTCACGCGCTGCGCCGACCTCTCCGCGGACCGCGGCTGGCCCCGCGAGGAACACAAGTGGGGACTGCTGCTCGCGGCCGGTACCGGGTACGGCATCGACGCCCCCGACGGGACGGGCCTTGCTGCCGCCTGTGTCGTCACCCGCTACGGCATGAGCGCGGAGAAGCCTGATCTCGCAGCCATCGGCATGGTCCTGGTCGCCGACCGCTACGCCCGCCAGGGCTTGGGCCGCCGCCTGATGACCCATGTCTGCGACGGAGTCCTCCAGGGCGTCCCGCTCACCCTGCACGCCACGCCCTTCGGCCGCCCGCTCTACGAGGAGCTCGGCTTCGAGACCGTCGGACGCGCCGAGATGCTCTCGGGTGCGTTCCGGCCCGACCCGGCCGGGGAGCCGGGCTCCGCCGTCCGGGTCCGGCGGGCCGGCGCGGAGGACCTCTCGCGGATCCTGCGGCTGGACGCCGAGGTGTTCGGCGCCGACCGCACCCACATGATCACGCGGCTGCCCGCCTTCGCCGACCGCATCCTCGTCGCCGAGAGCACCTCAGACGCCGGGAGTACGGGGAGCACCGGGAGCGGCGAGCACCACGAGGACGAGCTCATCGGATACGCGGCCGCCTGGCCCAACCTGACGACCCATGTCGTCGGCCCCCTGGTCGCCCGGGACACCGCGACCGCCCAGGCCCTGGTCACCGCTCTCGCCGCGGGCACCGACCGCCCGTTGCGCACCGACATCGACGTGCGCCACGAGGAGCTCATCGCCTGGCTCAAGGCCCGCGGTCTGGCGTCGGTCGCCTTCAACGACGTGATGATCCGCTCCCTGCCGGACCTGCCCGGCGACTGGAGCCGCCGCTGGGCCCCGCTGACCGTGGCCGCGGGCTGAGGAGAGGACACCATCCCCGTGAACGACACCACCGTGGCCGACGGCCTGGAGATCCGGCCCGCCACCGAGGCCGACCTCCCCGCCATCGTGGCGATGCTCGCCGACGACCCCCTGGGTGCCACCCGGGAGTCGCCGGAGGACCTCACCCCGTACCGCGCCGCCTTGAAGCGGATCACCGAGGATCCCCACCAGCGCCTGGTCGTCGCCGTCCGCGCCGGCCGTGTCGTGGGCACCCTCCAGCTCACCCTCGTCCCCGGCCTGTCCCGCAAGGGCGCCACCCGTTCCATCGTCGAGGGCGTCCGGGTCCACGCCGACGAGCGCGGCAGCGGGCTGGGCACCGTGTTCATGGAGTGGGCGATCGCCACCTCCCGGGCGGAGGGCTGCCAACTGGTCCAGCTGACCTCCGACGTCACCCGCACCGACGCTCACCGCTTCTACGAGCGGCTCGGCTTCGTCGCCTCCCATGTCGGGTTCAAACTCGCGCTCTGAGCCCCTGGCACCGCGACGTCCTACGATCCGGGGATGAGCAGCAGCCGTCCCCGGATCACCACCGCCGAGCGCCGCGACCGGCTCGGCGTGCGTCACCGGCTCGCCCCCTCGGCCCGCGCCACCACCGTGGCCGAGGCGGCCGACGCCGTGGTCGCCCTGCACGCCACCGACGCCGCCACCGTCTTCCTCTCGGTCCGGGCCCGGCTGGCCGGCACCGGCACCGGCGATGGCACCGGCACGGGCGATGGCACGGGGGTCGAGGCCGTCGAGAAGGCCTTCTACGAGGACGTGGCCGTCGTCCGGATGCTGAGCATGCGCAACACCCTGTTCGCCGTCTCCACCGCGCTGGCGCCCTGCGTGGCCTCCTCCACCGCCCGCGCCATCGCCGCCAAGGAGCGCCGCACCCTCCTCGCCCACCTGCGCGAGGACGGACAGGGACTCGACGCGGCGTGGCTCGCCGAAGCGGAAGCGGCCACGCTCGCCGCTCTCGACGCCCGCGGTCCCTCCACCGGCGCCCAGATCTCCGCCGCCGTCCCGGCCCTGCGTCAGAAGATCACCGTCTCTCCCGGCAAGAAGTACGAGACCACCCAGGGCGTGGCCACGCGGGTGATCCGGCTGCTCGCCGCCGACGGCCTCATCCGCCGCGACCGTCCCCGGGGTTCCTGGATCTCCAGCCAGTTCCGCTGGACCCACAGCCAGCCCTGGCCGGCGCTGCCCGCCCCCGAGGCCCGCGCGGCACTCGCCCTGCACTGGCTCCGGGCGTACGGACCGGCCATCGAGGCCGACCTGAAGTGGTGGACCGGCTGGACCCTCACCGAGACCCGCAAGGCGCTGGCCGCCATCGGCTCAGAGGAGGTCCGGCTCGACGACGGCAGCCTCGCCCTGGTCGCTCCCGGCGACACCGCTCCCGTGCCCGCCCCCGAGCCCTGGGCCGCGCTCCTGCCCGCGCTGGACCCCAGCGGTATGGGCTGGGCCGACCGCGGCTTCCACCTCGACCCCGCCCACCGGGCGGCGCTCTTCGACTACGCGGGCAACATCGGCCCCACCGTGTGGTGGAACGGCCGGATCATCGGAGGCTGGGCCCAGCGCCCCGACGGCGAGATCGTCTGGCGCCTGCTGGACGATGCCGGCGCCGAAGCCGAGCGGGCCGTCACCGCCGAGGCCGCCCGCCTGTCCCGGTGGATCGGCGACGCCCGCGTCACCCCACGCTTCCGCACCCCCCTGGAACGCGAACTCACGGCCTGAGCGGTCGCGTCCGGATCACACCGGGCCCTCCGTCAGCCGATGCCGCGCCAGCCCTGCGGGTCCACGCCGCCGGGCACGGGGGCGTCGGCGTCGTAGGGCAGCCGCGTGAAGACGAACGAACCCAGATCCAGGTGACTGACCGCACCGTCGGCCCGCCGCACCGCCCGCAGCGTCTCGCCGGCGTAGTAGCCCGACAACCCCGTCCAGGTGCCGTCGGAAGCCGCGCGGAACCGGGCTGCCCGGCCCGTCGCACCCACCGGGCTCAGCTCCAGCACCCCGTCCGCCGTCAGCCGCAGCGCGAACGGCGAGGTCCCCCAGTACCAGGGGCCCACCACGTCCAGTTCCACCGGATCCGCCTCGCGGAACGGCCGCCACGGCTCCGGGATCCGCGGCTCCGCCTCGGCCACGATCCCCACCAGATCCACCGCCAGCCCCGATGCCGCCAGCCCCGACGTGCAGTTGGCCAGCACCACGGCCGCCACGTCGTCCGCCTCGCTCAGCCACAGACCCGCCACGAACCCCGGCAGGGAGCCGCTGTGCCCGGCCAGCCGCCGGCCGCCCGCGTCCAGCAGCTGCATGCCCAGCCCATACCCCCATTCGGCGATCCCGGGCTCCGGCGGGGAGGCCGCCGTACGCATCTCCCGCACCGACTCCGCGCTCAGCACCCGCTCGTCCCCACGGGCCAGGAACGTCGCGAACCGCGCCAAGTCACGTGTGGTGGACCACAGCTGTCCGGCGGGAGCCATCAGCCCCAGGTCCTCCAGCGGCTCCGGCATCATCACGTCCGCCCACGGATGCACCGCCCAGCCGCCCGCGTGCGGCTGACTCGGCTGCGCCGTGGTGCGCTCCAGTCCCAGCGGCTCGAGCACCTCGGCCCTCAGCACCTCCTCCCACGGCTTGCCCCGGACCGCCTCCACCAGCGAACCCAGCAGGGTGTAGCCGGGGTTGGAGTAGTGGTGCCGACGGCCCGGGGCATGCCGGAACGGCTCGCTCCCCAGCACCTCGCCGAGCTCGGGCCGCAGCTCACCGGGGGTGCGCTCCCACCACTCACCGGGCGTCTCGGCCGCCAGCCCGCCGGTGTGCGCGAGCAGCTGAGCGATGGTCACCTCACCGGCCGCCGTGCCCGGCAGGTGCTTCTCCAGCGGATCACCGAGATCCAGCAGCCCCTCGTCCCGCAGCCGCAGGACCAGCACCGCCGTGAACGTCTTGCTGATCGACCCGATCCGGTACTGCACGTTCCCGTCCGGCCCGTGGCCCGCCACGGAGGTACGCGAGCCTTCCCAGACGATCTCCCCGCCGCGCGCCACGGCGGCGACGACGGACGGCGCCCGCCCTTCGGACTGCGCAACGGCGATGCGGTGCAGCAGCGCCCGCCGGGTGGAGGAAAACAGAACGAGCTCTTCAGGCAAGTCAGTCATGCCCGCAGACTCTCACGCCCTGCGGCCCCAGCCCTGATCCGCCGGCTGACGCGATGTGGAAAGCCCCGAACCCGCCCTCGCGGCCTCGGATCTGCACGTGGTGATGTGCTGTGCGTTGTACACCTTTACCTGTACGCGGTGCTGAGCTGCACTGTTGATGGGGAGTCGAACCCCGCGTTGCTCTTCACGCGCCAGGAGTGGGCTGGAAACCGCCAACCCTCGGTGTGTGCACGCCTCCGAAGCTGCTACCTGCTCCACATCGTCCCGATCTGCTGGACTGCTCAGTCCAGCAGATCGACTTCCCAGTTCGTACGCTGGATCCGCACGTCGATCTCGCGGATCTCCCGGGCGAGGGCATCCGCCTGACTGCGCAGTTCCGCGACCGGAAGCGCGGAAAGCATCATCAGCTCGGACCGAAGCTGCCGGCCGTATCCCCGCTCGCCCTGACCCGCCGCCGCGTCCGCCGCGGCGGTGACCACGGAGTGACGCAACCGCAGGACGTCCCGGTGTGCGAGGGCATCGGTGAGCGTGCCGTCCGGGCCCATCTCCACGGTGGCATTGGTCCGGTTGATCCGTCGGATCAACGATTCCAGAGCGCTCAGCACCTCACCGACCTCGGCCAACAGCTGAGCTGCATCCTCAGCGGGAGTCTCCCCCTCCTGGTATCGCGCGCTGCTGACGACGCGCGCTCGCAGCTGCTCCACACGGCGCGTCGCTTCCGCACGTTCTGCCAGTGCCTCAGCAAGCTTCACTGTCGCCATCTCCCCTCCATGAGAACGCACGAGTATACGAGTGGGATGAGTGTGCCGCGCCGCGCCGGTCTGTACGTGTGAGACCGACTCGCGGAATGCTGGCGCCATGCGGAAACTGATCTACGGCATGAACCTGAGCCTGGACGGCTACATCGCCGCGCCCGGCGACGACATCGGCTGGAGCGTGCCGAGCGACGAGCTGTTCCAGTTCTGGTCCGACCAGTTGGAGGCGACCGACCTGTCACTGTACGGGCGCAAGCTGTGGCAGACGATGAGCTCCTACTGGCCGACCGGCGACCAGCGGCCCGACGCCACCCCGGCGGAGACCGAGTTCGCGCGCCGCTGGCGGGACATGGCGAAGGTGGTGTTCTCCTCGACGATCGACACGGTCGACTGGAACACCCGCCTGGTCACCGGCGACGCGGTCGCCGAGATCACCCGGCTCAAGGCCGAGGACGGCGGCCCGATGGACATCGGCGGCGCCACGCTCGCCGGGGCGGCCATGCGGGCCGGGCTGATCGACGAGTACGTGCTGGCCACCGCGCCGGTCCTGGTGGGCGGCGGCACGCCGTTCTTCACCGCCCTGGACAACTGGGTGAACCTGAACCTGGTCGAGACGCGGACCCTTCCCTGCGGCGTGATCCTGACCCGGTACGAGACGAGGCGCTGAGCGCTCGTCACGCGACCCGGCCGTCTGCCGCCCATGCAGGTTCCCGCGACCCGCGTCACCCGGCACGGCGGCGGCCGGGCCCCGCCGTCGACGACGCGGCGACAGTTCACCCACGTGGCCTCGGTCAGCTCGCACAGCATTGCCCGGCCACGGTGCTATTGACGTGAATCCGCGCTGACTTCCAGCGAGGGACGGCGCGCGCTCGGCTGCGAAAGGGAAAGCGATGCACATAGCCGGACCGAGAGCGGGCCGTCGGGTTGGTGTCGCCGTCATCGCCGCGCTGATGACCTGCTCGACCGCTCCGACCGGGCCCGACCGCGCCGCGGCCGGAGGTCCCACACCCTCGGTGCCGGCCCCGAACCTGGACTGGGAACCCTGCGCAAAGGCCAGCCCATACGACTGCGCGACCGCGAAGGTACCGCTGGACTACGACGAACCGGATGGCCGCACCATCGAGCTGGCAGTCGTCCGACGGAAGGCGACCGACCCCGATCGGCGCATCGGCACCCTGCTCTTCAACCCCGGCGGACCCGGCGGGCCCGGCACGGTCCAGATGCCACAGAACTACAGGAACTTCCCCCGCGAGGTGCGGGAGCGGTTCGACATCGTCAGCTGGGACCCCCGCGGCATCGGCAACAGCACCGCGGTGAACTGCTTCGACAGTCCTAAGGAGGCCGCCGAGTGGAACGCGAGCAAAGCGGCGGGCTTCCCGGTGGGCGAGAAGGAGCGAAAGGCCTACTTCGCCGCCTACAAGGAGCTGATCCGGCGCTGTGAGCGGAAAGCCCCCGAGCTCCTTCGTCATACGACGACCGGCGACACCGCTCGAGACCTCGAGCAGCTCCGGCGGGCGGTGGGCGACAAGAAGCTCACCTACTACGGGATCTCCTACGGCGCGATGCTGGGCGCCACCTACGCCAATCTTTTCCCCGGCACGGTCCGCGCCATGGTCCTCGACGGCGATTGGGACCCGCGAGCCTGGACGAACCACGGCTCCGACGACGCCCGGAGCACGTCGTTCCAGCGCTTGGGCTCGGGCAGCAGCGCGGAAGCAACCGTGGAGCAATTCCTCACCCGGTGCGGGAACACCACCACCGCCCGTTGCGCGTTCTCCGCCGGCAGCCCGACGGCGACCCGGGACAAGTTCGACCAGCTGCTGCAGCGACTGCGGAAGAATCCCGTGGGCTCCTGGACCTACGCCGTCACGGTCTCCGACGTGGTGAGCAGCCTGTACGTCCCCAGGGCTCGCGAGCTCGCCGGCAGGCTGCAGGACCTGTGGCAGGGCCGCGCCCCCGCGCCGCCCCCTCTCCCGCCCGGACCACCGGTCCGCAATCCGAATCCGTACCTGGGCGAGGAGCAGAGCGGTGCGGTCTTCTGCGGCGACAGCCCCAACCCCCGTGATCCCGACGCGTATCACACCCTCGCAGAGGCCAGCGCCGCCCGTTCGGGTGATACCGGACGCTACTGGGTGTGGGCCACCGCGGGGTGCGCCTTCTGGCCGTACGCAGAGGACCGCTACCGCGGCCCGTGGAACAAGCCGACGGCGAACCCCGTCCTCGTAGTCGGGAACACCTACGATCCCTCCACTCCGCTCTCGGCCGCGCAAGCCATGGCCGAGGAGCTGGCCAACGCCCGCCTGCTGACCTACGACGCAGTCGGTCACACGGCACTGCTCAACCCGAGCAGTTGCGTGCAGGCCTACGAGAGCCGCTACCTCGTCGACGGCACCCTCCCGCCGGTCGGAGCAACGTGCCGACAGGACACGCCTCTCTTCGCCGCACCCAAGAAGCACACGCCGGCCGAGACCGCTGTAGGATCTCGCGCCCCGCAGCCATACGAATCAGCCCCGCCCCGCGGGACTCCCCGGTTCAGAGCGTCTTGACGGTGCCACCGTCGATGACGTAGTCGGCGCCAGTGATGTTGCCTGCGACGTCGGAGAGAAGGAACGTGATCAGGGCCGCCACTTCTTCGGGTTCGGTGATGCGGCCGGTGGTGATGTTGAAGGCTTCCGGGATGTGCTGGAGGAAGGCGGCGTGCTCCGCCCCGGCTCCGGCCGCCACTTTGCCACCGAACCCTTCGGGGTCTTCCCATATGGCAGTGCGGACCACTCCGGGCGAGACGGTGTTCACGCGCACGCCCTGGGGCCCGAACTCCTCGGCCAAGGACTTGCCGAGTGCGGCGAGGGCCGCCTTGGCCGCGCTGTAGGCGACCGGGCCGGCGGCGGGCAGACGGGAGTTGATGGACGCGACGTTGACGATCGACCCACGGCGCTCGATCAGGCTCGGCAGCGCCGCTCGGGCGGCGCGGACGGCACTGAGCAGGTTGAGGTCGATAACGCGGACCCACCGGGAGTCGTCGGTGTCGAGGAAGCCGACGGGCTCCACGTCGTCCCCGGCTCCGACGTTGTTCACCAGCAGGTCGATGCCGCCCAGTTCAGTGAGGGCGCTGTCCATGAGCGTGGCGACGCCCTCGGCGGTGCTCAGGTCGGCAGACACCGTGTATGCGCCGGTTTCCTTCAGCTCGGGCGTGATGGTGCGGGCAGCGCCGACGACGCGGACGCCCTCGGCCGTGAGAGTCCGGACGGTGGCGAGTCCGATGCCGCGACTGGCACCGGTGACGACGGCCGTCTTGGCGGTGAGGTTGAGGTGCACGACACTCCAATTTTTGAACCGTAAGTACAAAATGTGGGCAGCAGCCACCCAGGCGGACAAGTGCTGCTGGTTCGACTTAGAGGGAGTCGACCGTCGCGTCGATCACTCGGACGAGCCGATCAGAGGATTCGGCAACACGCGCCATGAGCCGCAGGCCCACGACCGTGTTCAGCAGCAGGCTCCCCCAGGCTGCGGGATCACGGTCCGGTGCGATCTCTCCGGAACGTTGCCCTTCTTCGATCAGTGCGCGGAGGGCATCCTCGGTGCGGGCGAACATGCGCTGGACGAGTTCGGTTGCCACCTGGTCCGTGCCCGCGAGTTCTGCCGCGGTATTCACGGCCATGCAGCCCCGACGGTCCGGGTCGGCAAGGTCCATCTCGGCAAGGAACTGCAACGTCGTGCGCAGGCGCACCTTGATCGGGCCGGGCTCCTCGAACATCTCGATGAGCGCGACGGCCTGGCTGTCGCGGTAGCGGCGAAGCGCCATCTCGAACAGGGCATGTTTGCTGCCGAAGGTGTTGTAGAGGCTGCCCTTGCCGATGCCGATCGCGTCAACGAGGTCCTGCGGCGTGGTCGCGGCATAGCCCTTCCGCCAGAACACGTTCATGGCGCGCTCGACGGCGACATCCGGATCGAACTGCTTGGGCCTTCCCATGATCAGAACACTAACATCGTTCTTGACCCATAAGTCAAGAACTAGTTCCGTAGCAAGGAAGCTGAGGGCTTCCTGCTGGAAGGCATTCGCGAGTTCGGGTGTCTGGAGTGCCAACGCCCCGTACAGCTAGGTGTTGGCCATGTCCACGAAGCGCGAATAGTGGCCCTGGAACGCCACGGTGATCGTCGCGGTGGGACCGTTACGGTGCTTGGCCACGATCAGGTCCGCCTCGCCCGCGCGCGGAGACTCCTTCTCGTAGGCGTCCTCGCGGTGCAACAGGATGACCATGTCGGCGTCCTGCTCGATGGAACCCGACTCACGCAGGTCGGAGACCATCGGCTTCTTGTCGGTGCGCTGTTCCGGACCACGGTTCAGCTGCGACAGCGCGATGACCGGGACCTCCAGCTCCTTCGCCAGCAGCTTGAGGTTTCGGGACATGTCCGAGACCTCCTGCTGACGGCTCTCGGGGCGCCGCGCGCCACCGGACTGCATCAGCTGGAGGTAGTCGATGACCACGAGCGAGAGGTCGTTGCGCTGTTTGAGCCGGCGGCACTTGGCGCGGATCTCCATCATCGACAGGTTGGGCGAGTCGTCGATGTACAGCGGGGCGGCGGAGACGTCCGGCATCCGGCGGGCCAGCCGCGTCCAGTCGTCGTCCGTCATCGTGCCGGAGCGCATGTGGTGCAGGGCCACCCGTGCCTCCGCCGACAGCAGGCGCATCGCGATCTCGTTGCGGCCCATTTCGAGGGAGAAGATGACGCTCGGCAGGTTGCTCTTGATGGAGCAGGCGCGGGCGAAGTCCAGCGCGAGGGTGGACTTGCCCATGGCGGGACGGGCCGCGATGACGATCATCTGGCCGGGGTGCAGACCGTTGGTCAGCGAGTCGAGGTCCGTGAAACCGGTCGGCACGCCGGACATCTGACCGCTGCGGGAGCCGATGGCCTCGATCTCGTCGAGCGCGCCCTCCATGATGTCGCCCAGCGGCAGGTAGTCCTCGGAGGTCCGCTGCTCGGTGACGGCGTAGATCTCGGCCTGGGCGCTGTTGACGATCTCGTCGACGTCGCCGTCGCCCGCGTATCCCATCTGCGTGATCTTGGTACCGGCCGCCACCAGACGGCGCAGCACGGCCCGCTCGTGGACGATCTCCGCGTAGTACTCGGCGTTGGCCGCCGTCGGGACCGACTGCACGAGCGTGTGCAGGTACGAGGCGCCGCCGACCTTGGTGATCTCACCGCGCTTCGTGAGCTCGGCGGCGACCGTGATCGGGTCGGCCGGCTCGCCCTTGGCGTAGAGGTCCAGGATCGCCTGGTAGATCGTCTCGTGGGAGGGGCGGTAGAAGTCGTGCCCCTTGATGACCTCGACGACGTCGGCGATCGCGTCCTTGGACAGCAGCATGCCGCCGAGCACGGACTGCTCGGCGTCCAGGTCCTGCGGGGGGACCCGCTCGAAGCCGCCGCCCCCGCCGTCCCAGGAACCGCCCTCGCGGCCCCGCTCGTGCTGCTCCTCGCCGCGGCCGCGGCCCTCGCCTCGGCGGGGGCGGGAGACGGGCAGACGGTCACTGGGACCGCTGTCGGCCCAGGGGTCGTCCAAGGGCTCGGGAATGCTCACCGGGCCGCCTCCTCCCGTCCGCAACGCGGACCTCGCCGTGTCAGTCTTTCTACGACACGGCTCTGACATGTGGGACGCCCGGACCGGCACTCGGCGCGTCGGGCAACGCACAACGGTAGGGCCGCGGACGACGTCAGCCAATCTTGTTATCCACAGGCTGTGTGGATGAGATGTGGATGACTCGCCCAATGCTGTGGGTAAGTCCTCGCGGCCTGTGTACGGACCGGGGGACGACGCTGTGGACAAAATCACCTGACCCTCCCCGTTACCCCACCTGACCTGGCCTTTCTCCTTCCACGACCCGTGTGCCGGAAAAATCTTGGCCGCTGTCACGAGATCGTCCGCACACGGGTGGAAGGAATGCCCAAGTCAGCGCGCACGTAAGGATCCAAAGGCAGTTGCGTCTATTACCTGTGGAAGATTAGATTGGGCGCATGACACAGGCCACGAAGACCCCGAAGGCTGCCCCGGGACGGCACGACCGCGAGATCCTCTCCCTCGCGGTCCCCGCCTTCGGCGCCCTCGTCGCCGAGCCCCTCTTCCTGATGGCCGACAGCGCCATCGTGGGCCACCTCGGGACCCCTCAGCTGGCCGGTCTCGGGGTCGCGGCAGCCCTCCTGACCACCGCCGTCAGCGTCTTCGTCTTCCTCGCCTACGCCACGACCGCGGCCGTCGCCCGGCGGGTCGGCGCCGGCGATCTGCGAGCGGCGATACGCCAGGGCATGGACGGCATATGGCTCGCCCTGCTGCTGGGCGCGGCCGTCGTCGCCGCCGTCCTGCCCACCGCCCCCGCGCTGGTCTCCCTTCTCGGGGCCTCCGACACCGTCACCCCGTACGCGGTGACCTATCTGCGGATCTCCGCCCTCGGAATCCCCGCCATGCTCGTCGTGCTGGCCGCCACCGGCGTCCTGCGCGGCCTCCAGGACACCCGCACCCCGCTGTACGTCGCCATCGGCGGCTTCGCCCTCAACGCGGCCCTGAACGTCGGCCTGGTCTACGGCGCCGGCCTCGGCATCGCCGGCTCCGCCTGGGGCACCGTTCTCGCCCAGTGCGCCATGGCCGCCGCCTATCTCCTCGTGGTCGTCCGCGGCGCCCGCGAGCACCACGCCTCGCTGCGGCCCGACGCCGCCGGGATCCGGGCCTGCGCCCAGGCCGGCGCACCGCTGCTGGTGCGCACGCTGTCGCTGCGCGCCGTCCTGATGATCGCGACGGCCGTCGCCGCCCGGCTGGGCGACGCCGACATCGCCGCGCACCAGATCCTGCTGGCCCTGTGGAGCCTGCTCGCCTTCGCCCTGGATGCCATCGCGATCGCCGGGCAGGCCATCATCGGCCGCTACCTCGGTGCGGGGGACCGCGAGGGCGCCAAGGCCGTCTGCCGCCGCATGGTGCAGTGGGGTGTCGTGGCGGGCGTCGTACTGGGCCTGCTGGTGGCGGTCTCCCGTCCGCTGTTCATCCCGTTGTTCACCAGCGATCCGGCGGTCGAGGCGGCACTTCTGCCGGCCCTGCTGGTGGTCGCGCTCTCCCAGCCGGTCTCCGGGATCGTCTTCGTCCTGGACGGCGTCCTCATGGGCGCCGGCGACGGCCGTTACCTGGCCGGGGCGATGCTGGTGACGCTCGCGGTGTTCGCCCCGGTCGCGCTGCTCGTCCCGGCTCTGGGAGGCGGCCTGACGGCTCTGTGGTGGGCGATGACGCTGATGATGGTCGTCCGCATGGTCACCCTCCAGCTGCGGGCCCGGTCGGGCCGCTGGCTGGTCACCGGAGCCACCCGGTAGGGGACCGGTCGTACCCGGAGGTCGATGTTTCACGTGAAACGCCGGTTTCACGTGAAACACGATGAAGGGCCGCACCCCGGAGGGTGCGGCCCTTCATACGCTCAGCGAGCAACCGCTCAGGCGGCGACGACCTCGACGCCCACGTTCGCGACGACCTCGGCGTGCAGACGCACGGAGACCTGGTGCGAACCGAGGGTCTTGATCGGGGACGCCAGCTCGACGCGGCGCTTGTCGACCTTCGGACCACCGGAAGCCTCGATCGCCGTGGCGATGTCGGCCGGGGTCACGGAGCCGAAGAGACGGCCGGCGTCACCCGAGCGGGTGGCCAGACGGACCTTCGTGCCCTCGAGCTTGGCCTTGACCTCGTTGGCCTGCTCGATGGTCGCGATCTCGTGGATCTTGCGGGCGCGGCGGATCTGCGCCACGTCCTTCTCGCCACCCTTGGTCCAGCGGATCGCGAAACCGCGCGGGACCAGGTAGTTGCGAGCGTAACCGTCCTTGACGTCGACGACGTCACCGGCGGTACCGAGGCCGGACACCTCGTGGGTCAGGATGATCTTCATCAGTCGGTCACCCTTTCCTTAGCGCGCGGTGGACGTGTAGGGCAGCAGCGCCATCTCACGGCTGTTCTTCACGGCCGTGGCGACGTCACGCTGGTGCTGCGTGCAGTTGCCGGTGACGCGGCGGGCACGGATCTTGCCACGGTCGGAAATGAACTTCCGCAGCATGTTCGTGTCCTTGTAGTCCACGTACGCGGTCTTGTCCTTGCAGAACGCGCAGACCTTCTTCTTAGGCTTGCGCACAGGCGGCTTCGCCATGGTGTTTCTCCTGTGTGATCAAGAAGTTTGGGTACGGGCTGCCCTAGAAGGGCGGCTCGTCCGAGTAGCCGCCGCCGGAGCCGCCGGAGTTTCCACCCCAGCCGCCTCCGCCCTGCTGCTGGCCGCCGGCCGGCGCGCTGGACGCCCAGGGGTCGTCGGAGGGAGCTCCGCCGCCCTGCTGGCCGCCGCCGCTGGGGGCTCCGCCCCAGTTGCCGCCACCGCCCTGCTGACCGCCACCGCCGCCGTAGCCACCCTGGCCGCCGCGACCGGTGGTCTTGGTGACCTTGGCCGTGGCGTTGCGCAGGCTGGGGCCGACTTCCTCGACGTCCAGCTCGAAGACCGTGCGCTTGACACCCTCACGGTCCTCGTAGGACCGCTGCCGCAGCCGGCCCTGCACGACGACGCGCATGCCCCGCTGAAGGGACTCGGCGACGTTCTCGGCCGCCTGACGCCACACCGAGCAGGTCAGGAACAGGCTCTCGCCGTCCTTCCACTCATTGGTCTGGCGGTCGAAGGTGCGGGGGGTGGACGCGACACGGAACTTCGCGACCGCCGCACCCGAGGGGGTGAAGCGCAGCTCGGGGTCGTCGACGAGATTGCCGACGACCGTGATGACGGTCTCGCCTGCCATGGATGAACCTCTCGGCGGGGATTGCTTCTGGGCTGCTTGTTGCTACTCGGACCCGATTACCGCTGAACCGGAGTTCAGTGGGTCTCGGGACGGAGGACCTTGGTCCGGAGGACCGACTCGTTCAGGTTCATCTGGCGGTCGAGCTCCTTGACGACCGCAGGCTCGGCCTGCAGGTCGATGACCGAGTAGATGCCCTCGGGCTTCTTCTTGATCTCGTAAGCGAGACGACGACGGCCCCAGGTGTCGACCTTCTCCACCTTTCCGTTGCCCTCACGGACGACGGAGAGGAAGTTCTCGATCAGCGGGGAGACAGCGCGCTCCTCGAGATCGGGGTCGAGGATGACCATCACCTCGTAGTGACGCATGTGGAACCCACCTCCTTTGGACTCAGCGGCCACGGTCGTTCCGTGGCAGGAGGGTCGTGATGCGTGTGCACGGCGTCAGAGCAGACACCAGTGCAGACCGTACAGAGTACCTGCTCCCGTCCTTCCGGTTGAAATCCGGCGGTGAAGGGCCACAATCTGTACACATCGGGTGTGCGTGGTGCTATGCCGGGAGAAACCAGGCGTGGCCTTGCGCGACACGTCTCTCTCCGCCGGGAGGTGCCCCTCATGGCACAGGCAATGCGTCCCCAGCCCGAAATCTCTCTACTGGCGTCCGACGGCAAGCCCCATCCGCTCCAGGACACCCTGCTGGCGGTGACCTTGGTGCTCGGCGCCGTGGCGTTCGTCACCGGTTTCTTCCACAACCTGCACCTGCTGAGCTCCTGGACCGGCCTCATCGGGATCATCACCGGGCTCTACGGACAGTTCATCTCGGTGACGACACGCGAGCGATTCGCCTTGATCATTGGGCTCGGCGCCGCATCCCTCGGGTTCTACCTCGGCATGGCCCACGGCGGTCTCTTCGGCGGCCTGATGGGCTGACCGGGGTATCTCCGCGACCGGACGCCACCCGTCCCCCAGATGGGTGGCGCCCTTGTCACAGTAGGCTTCGCGCCATACCCAGCGAAGCCGCCGGAGGAGACGCCCCGCATGAGCCTGTCCCTGAGGACCATTAGCCGAGAGCAGCATCTGGCATACCTCCAGAGCCTGCCGTCGGCGAGCCACTGCCAGGTCCCGGCGTGGGCCGACGTGAAGAACGAGTGGCGTTCCGAGAACCTCGGTTGGTTCGACGGATCCGGAGAACTCGTGGGCGTCGCCCTCGTGTTGTACCGGCAGCTGCCCAAGGTCAAGCGGTACCTCGCGTACCTGCCCGAGGGCCCGGTCATCAACTGGTACGCGCCCAATCTGGAGGAGTGGCTCCAGCCGATGCTGGCGCACCTGAAGCACCAGGGCGCCTTCACCGTGAAGATGGGCCCGCCCGTCGTCATCCGCCGCTGGAACGCGGCGGCCATCAAGTCCGGCATCCAGGACCCGGAGGTCAGGCGCCTGCGCGACGTGGAGGCCTCGCACATCGAGCCGCGCGCGTTCGAGGTGTCGGACAAGCTGCGCCGGATGGGCTGGCAGCAGGGCGAGGACGGCGGCGCCGGGTTCGGCGACGTCCAGCCCCGCTACGTCTTCCAGGTGCCGCTGGCCAACCGCTCGCTGGACGACGTCCTCAAGGGCTTCAACCAGCTGTGGCGCCGCAACATCAAGAAGGCCGAGAAGGCCGGCGTCGAGGTCGTCCAGGGCGGCTACGAGGACTTGCCGGTGTGGCAGGACCTCTACGAGGTCACGGCCGTGCGCGACAAGTTCCGCCCGCGCCCGCTCAGCTACTTCCAGCGCCAGTGGACGGCCCTCAACTCCGAGGACCCCAACCGGATGCGGCTGTACATCGCCAAGCACGAGGGCGAGCCGCTGGCCGCGGCCACGATGATCACCGTCGGGCAGCACGTCTGGTACTCCTACGGCGCCTCGGCCAACCACAAGCGCGAGGTGCGGCCGTCCAACGCGATGCAGTGGCGGATGCTGCGCGACGCGTACGCGCTCGGCGCGAGCGTGTACGACCTGCGCGGAATCAGTGACACCCTGGACGAGAACGATCACCTGTTCGGCCTGATCCAGTTCAAGGTCGGCACGGGTGGCGAGGCCGTCGAGTACGTCGGCGAGTGGGACTTCCCGCTCAACAAGCTGCTGCACAAGGCGCTCGACATCTACATGTCGCGCCGCTGATCACTGATCACTGACCCCGCTGTTTTCGAGAAAGGTGCTGGACGGGCCATGGCGCTCACGCTCTACGTCGACACCGCGCGCTGGCGTGCGCACCAGAAGCAGGTGCTCGACCAGTTCCCCGGCATGATCCCGGTCTGCAAGGGCAACGGCTACGGCTTCGGCCACGAGCGGCTCGCCGAGGAGGCGACCCGGCTGGGTGCCGACGTCCTGGCGGTGGGCACGACGTACGAGGCCGCCCGCATCAAGGACATGTTCAGCGGTGACCTGCTGGTCCTCACCCCGTTCCGGCGGGGCGAGGAGCCGGTGCCGCTGCCCGACCGGGTCATCCGTTCCGTGTCCTCGGTGGACGGGGTCCGCGGTCTGGTCGGCGCCCGTGTCGTGATCGAGTGCATGAGCTCGATGAAGCGCCACGGCGTCTCCGAGCAGGATCTCGGGCTGCTGCACGCGGCGATCGAGGACGTCCGGCTGGAGGGCTTCGCCCTGCACCTGCCCCTGGACCGCCCCGACGGCTCGGACGCCGTCGAGGAGGTCATCGGCTGGATGGACCAGCTGCGCGCGGCCCGGCTGCCGCTGCACACCATGTTCGTCAGCCACCTCAAGTCCCAGGACCTGATGCGGCTGCAGCAGCAGTTCCCGCAGACCCGCTTCCGGGCCCGGATCGGCACCCGGCTGTGGCTGGGCGACCACGACGCGACCGAGTACCGGGGTTCGGTGCTCGACGTCACGCGGGTGGCCAAGGGCGACCGGTTCGGCTACCGCCAGCAGAAGGCCGCCTCCGACGGCTGGCTGGTCGTGGTCGCGGGCGGTACCTCGCACGGGGTGGGCCTGGAGGCCCCGAAGGCCCTGCACGGCGTCATGCCGCGCGCCAAGGGCGTCGCGCGCGCCGGCCTGGCGACCGTCAACCGGAACCTTTCGCCATTCGTGTGGGCGGGCAAGCAGCGCTGGTTCGCCGAGCCGCCGCACATGCAGGTGTCGATCCTGTTCGTGCCCTCGGACGCCGAGGAGCCCAAGGTGGGCGACGAGCTGGTGGCGCACCTGCGGCACACCACCACCCAGTTCGACCGGCTGCTCGACGCCTGAGCGGCGCCGCTCAGAGCCTGGGGTCCGAGCCCCAGTCGACCCGCTGTCCCTGCGAGGGCGCCGCGTACCGCGGCGCCCTCGTGGCGTGTGTGAGGCTGAAGACGTCCTCGGCCCCGTCCAGGACGCCTCCGGAGGGGTCGTCGACGCCGTCGCGGCGTACGACGTCCCGCTCGGGCATCAGGATGTCGCGCACGACCACCACGCACAGGTAGAGCGTGCCCAGCAGATGCGCGGCGATCGCCAGCTGGTAGCCCTCCACGGGCAGCCCCTGGTGCTTGTCCCCGCTGGTCGTGTAGGCGAGGTACATCCAGATCCCGAGGAAGTACACGACCTCGCACGCCTGCCAGATCAGGACGTCGCGCCAGCGCGGGCGCGCCAGCGCCACCAGCGGGATCAGCCACAGCACGTACTGCGGCGAGTAGACCTTGTTGGCCAGGATGAAGACGGCGACGACCAGGAAGGCCAGCTGCGCGAAGCGGGGCCGGCGCGGGGCGGTCAGGGCGAGCAGGCCGATGCCCGCGCACAGCACCAGGGTCAGCAGCGTGGCATAGGTGTTGGCGTTGTCCAGGGGGATCCCGGCGCGCTGCGAGATCAGCAGCCACACGGAGCCGAAGTCGATGGGCCGCTCCTGGCTGAAGGTGTAGAACTTCTTCCACCCCTCCCAGGCCCCCACCATCACGGGCAGGTTCACCACGAGCCAGGAGCCGGCGGCGCCGATCGCCGCGAGGCAGAACGGGCGCCACTTCCCGGCCCGCCAGCAGAGCACGAACAGCGGTCCGAGCAGCAGGACGGGATAGAGCTTGGCGGCGGTGGCGAGTCCGATGAGGACTCCGAAGGCCAGGGCACGGCCGCGGGACCACATCAGCATCGCGGCGGCCGTCAGCGCGATCGCCAGGAGGTCCCAGTTGATGGTCGCCGTGAGCGCGAAGGCGGGCGCCAGGGCGAAGAGCAGACCGTCCCAGGGGCGCCGGCGGTGGGTGCGGGCCACGCACACGGCGATCACCGCGGCGCAGGCCATCAGCATGCCCGCGTTGACCATCCAGTAGATCTGCTCGCGGTGCTGCATGCTGCCGCCGGTGGGGGTGACCCAGGAGGCGATCTCCATGAAGAGCCCGGTGAGGACCGGGTACTCCAGGTACTGCATGTCGCCGGGGATGCGGTCGAAGTACGGCGTGAGGTTCTCGGAGAACCCGCGGGCGACGAACAGGTGCGGGATGTCGGAGTAGCAGGCGTGGGTGTACTGCGAGCCGGCGCCGCGGAACCACGCCCAGTCGTAGCAGGGCAGCTTCTGCACCATGCCGAGGGCGAACATGCCGATCGCGACGAGGACGACGACCCTGACCGGACTCAGCCAGTGGCCGCCGAGCCGGGCATGGCGGCCCAGCGGACCGCCCAGGAACTGGCTGCCGGCCGCTGCGACCTCGTCCGTCTGCGTCGGCAGTACGGGACGGTCCTCGTGCACCTTCGTCATGCGCTCATCCTGCCGTACCCGCCTGTGGATACGGCGAGGGCCGCCGCACCGAAGTGCGACGGCCCACGGACGGGAACGGCCGGCTCAGCCGCTGCTCCCCCAGATGCTGCCTCCGGGCCTGCCCGGTCGGCCCGTCTTCGTGCCCGAGGGCGACGGAGCGCCGGAGGGTCCGCTGTTGACACCTCCGTTGCTCACGCCTCCGTCGCTCGTCCCGCCGTTGTTCATGCCGCCCTGGGCGCCCCCGGACACGGTTCCCGGGTCGCAGTAGATGTCCCACGGCTTGCAGGACGGCTTGCCGCCCTTGGACGGGGACGGGCTCGTCGACGGGGTGGCCGACGGGGAGGGCGAGGTCGACGGGGGCAGGGTCATCGTCGGCGTCGGCGTGGGCTTCGGGGCGCCCAGGGCGTCGGCCACCACTCCGATGGGGTCCGCCTCGGGGAAGCGCTTGACCGGAGTGCCCTTGAGGGCCTCCTTCATGTACTCCGTCCAGATCTCGGCGGGGATGTCGCCACCGTGGATGGAGGGGATGCCGCCGACGTTGTTCATGGACATGAGCTTCTTGTCCTCTGAATTGGGGTCGCTGCGGAAGAGCGTGACGGCGGTGGAGAGCTCCGGGGTGTAGCCGACGAACCAGGCCGACTTGTTCTCGTCGGTGGTGCCGGTCTTGCCGGCGGCCGGCCGGCCCAGCTTCTTCGCCTTGGTGCCCGTGCCGTTCTGGACGACGTTCTCCAGGACCTTGGTCATGTTGTCGGCGATGGAGTTGTCCATGGCCTTCTGCGCCTTGGGCGGCTCGAAGCCGGGCACCTCCTGGCCGTTCTTGAGCACCTTGGTGACGGAGAACGGCTCGTGGTGGGTGCCGGAGGCGGCGAAGGTCGCGTAGGAGTCGGCCATCCGGATGGCGCTGGGGGTGGAGGTGCCGAGCGCGAACGAGGCGTCGGGGTTGGGGTTCATCGACTCCTTGAGGATGCCGGTGGACTCGGCGACCTGGCGGACCTTGTCGTGGCCCACGTCGAAGACGAGCTGCGCGAACGGCGTGTTGATGGACTTCTCCATCGCCTCGTTGAGGGTCACGTAGCCGTACGCGGTCTCGCTCTCGTTCTTCTGCTGGAACGGCTTGCCGGCCGCGTCGCGCAGTGGCTTGCCGTCACGGTTGGTGATGACCGTGAGGTCGTTGCCGTTGTACTTGCTGTCGACCGACAGGCCCTCGCCCTTGGAGTTCTGGGTGCCGTACTGCATCGCGGCGGCCAGCACGTACGGCTTCCAGGTCGAGCCGACCGGGACGCCCTGGGTGTTGGCGTTGTTGCTGAAGTACTTCTTGTCCCAGCCGGGCCCGCCGTACAGGGCGACGATCGCACCGGTCTTCACGTCGACGGAGGCCGCGCCGAACTGCACGAAGGTGTCGTACTGGGGGCGGGCCTTCTCGTCCAGGAAGTCGTTACGGGTGTCCTCCACCGCCTTGACCAGCGCGTCCACCCTGGGCTTCTGGAAGGTGGTGGTGATCCGGTAGCCGCCGCGCGCCATCTCCTCGGCGCTGATGTTCTTGGTCTTCATGACGTACTGCTTGGCCGTCTCGACCAGGTAGCCGGTCTGCCCGCCCAGGGAGCGGGCCTGCTCGGAGTCGACGAGCTTGGGGAACTCGGTGTACTTGGCCCGCTCGGCCCGGTCCATCCTGCCGACCTCGACCTCGCGGTCCAGCACCCAGGCCCAGCGCTTCATGGCCCGCTCGGTGTTGTCCTTGGGGGTGGCCGCGGCACCGATGCCGCCGTCCGGGTTGTACAGGTTGGGACCCTTGAGGACGGCCGCGAGGAACGCCCCCTCGGACGGCGTGAGGTCCTTGCAGTCCTTGCCGAAGTACGCGCGGGAGGCGGCCTGGATTCCGTAGGCGTCACGGCCGTAGTAGGCGGTGTTGAGGTAGCCCGCCAGGACCGTCGACTTCTCCTCGCTCACACCCAGCTTGATCGAGATGAAGAGCTCGGTGACCTTCCTCTTGAGCGTCTGCTCGGAGCCGAGGTAGGTGTTCTTGACGTACTGCTGGGTGATCGTCGAGCCGCCCTGGGTGGAGCCGCCGCTGGCCATGTTGACCACGGCCCGGGCGATACCCATCGGGTCCACGCCCTTGTCGGTCTCGAAGGACTCGTTCTCCGCCGCGATCACGGCGTTCTGCATCGACTGCGGGATGTCGCTGATCGGGACGATCTGCCGGTTGGTGGTGCCACCGGTGGCGGCCATCTGCTCGCCATTGGCCCAGTAGAAGACGTTGTTCTGGGCCTGGGCGGCCTTGTGCGGGTCGGGCTTGCCCACCATCGCGATGCCGATGCCCGATCCGGCCGTGATGATCGCGAAGAAGCCCAGCATCGTGCCACAGACGAGCTTCCACGACGGCACGAAGCGGCGCCAGCCGTCCCGGTCGGCACGCGGGTAGTTGATCAGGCCCTTGCGCGGGCGGCCGGCTCCGGTTCCGGTTCCGGTTCCGGTTCCGGTGCCGCCACGGCCCCGGCCGCGGCCTGCGGCGCCATCGCGCTGCACGGCCCGGCGGGCTCCGGCGCGGCTCCCGCCGGGCGGTCCGTAGGAGCTGCTGGGTGAAGCGGTGGGGACATCGTGTCCGGGCGCTGCGCCCCGGCCGGGGCGCAGCTGGGCGGCCCGGCGGGCCGCTGCGCGGCCGCCGTCGGGCGACTGCGGCGGTTTGCGGCGGTGCTCGCTCATCGAACGACTACTCCTCAGGCAGGCGCGTGACCTGGCGGCGGCAGGTGGCTTCCGGTTCCCCCCGGTGTCATGGCGAACAGAGTACGCACGCTCAAAACCCACCCACCGCCGAAGTTCACCCCAAATCAGGCAACTTGCCTGCTGCGAATTGGTGATGTGACGCCGGTCACCACGTCTGGCCTTGTCGGTTCGGTCGGCCCGTTCTATCGTCTGGATGTATCGAGCCGATACATCAGCTCGACATAAACAGCTCTGGGGCGGAGGTGGAAAGGGCGGATGAGCAGACGCTCCGGCATCCTCGAGTTCGCTGTCCTCGGCCTGCTCCGCGAATCCCCCATGCACGGGTACGAGCTGCGCAAGCGGCTCAACACCTCGCTGGGGGTGTTCCGGGCGTTCAGTTACGGAACGCTCTATCCCTGCCTGAAGACGCTCGTCGCCAACGGCTGGTTGATCGAGGAGCCGGGCAACGCCCCCGAGGACGCTCTCGCCGCTTCACTCGCAGGGCGCCGCGCCAAGATCGTCTACCGGTTGACGGCAGCGGGCAAGGAGCATTTCGAGGAGCTCCTGTCCCACACCGGGCCCGACACCTGGGAGGACGAGTCCTTCGCCGCCCGCTTCGCCTTCTTCGGCCAGACCGAACGAGACGTGCGGATGCGGGTACTGGAGGGCCGCCGCAGCAGGCTCGAGGAGCGCCTGGAGAAGATGCGCGCCTCGCTCGCCCGTACACGTGAGCGCCTCGACGACTACACGCTCGAGCTGCAGCGACACGGAATGGAATCCGTGGAGCGCGAAGTGCGCTGGCTGAACGAGCTCATCGAGAGCGAGCGGGCGGGACGGGACCAGAGACGTCCCGGGCCGCCTGACGAAACCGCAAAATGAGGCCCTGCGCCACGCAGGCCTCGTCCGAGAACAAACAGGGAGCAACCGGAATGGGTTCGGTTCGCGTAGCCATCGTCGGCGTGGGCAACTGCGCCGCCTCGCTGGTGCAGGGCGTCGAGTACTACAAGGACGCCGACCCGGCGACCAAGGTCCCCGGCCTGATGCACGTCCAGTTCGGCGACTACCACGTCGGCGATGTCGAGTTCGTCGCCGCCTTCGACGTGGACGCGAAGAAGGTCGGCCTCGACCTCTCGGACGCCATCGGCGCCAGCGAGAACAACACCATCAAGATCTGCGACGTCCCGAACACGGGCGTGACCGTGCAGCGCGGCCACACCCTGGACGGCCTGGGCAAGTACTACCGGATGACCATCGAGGAGTCCGCCGAGGCCCCGGTCGACGTCGTCCAGATCCTCAAGGACCGCCAGGTCGACGTTCTCGTCTGCTACCTGCCCGTCGGCTCCGAGGACGCGGCGAAGTTCTACGCCCAGTGCGCCATCGACGCCAAGGTCGCCTTCGTCAACGCCCTCCCGGTCTTCATCGCCGGCACCAAGGAGTGGGCGGACAAGTTCACCGAGGCGGGCGTCCCGATCGTCGGCGACGACATCAAGTCGCAGGTCGGCGCCACCATCACGCACCGCGTCATGGCGAAGCTGTTCGAGGACCGCGGTGTCCGTCTTGAGCGCACCATGCAGCTCAACGTCGGCGGCAACATGGACTTCAAGAACATGCTCGAGCGCGACCGCCTCGAGTCCAAGAAGATCTCCAAGACGCAGGCCGTCACCTCGCAGATCCCCGACCGTGAGCTCGGCGAGAAGAACGTCCACATCGGCCCGTCCGACTACGTCGCGTGGCTCGACGACCGCAAGTGGGCCTACGTCCGTCTCGAGGGCCGTGCCTTCGGCGACGTCCCGCTGAACCTCGAGTACAAGCTCGAGGTGTGGGACTCCCCGAACTCCGCCGGTGTCATCATCGACGCCCTGCGCGCCGCGAAGATCGCCAAGGACCGCGGCATCGGCGGCCCGATCCTGTCGGCGTCGAGCTACTTCATGAAGTCCCCGCCGGTCCAGTACTTCGACGACGAGGCCCTGGCCAACGTCGAGAAGTTCATCAAGGGCGAGGTCGAGCGCTAAGCAAGGACGAAGCCATGTCCTTACGACATCTGGACTTCGGCTGTTCTTCCGCGGAGGGTCCCCGGGCAATGCGCCCGGGGACCCTCCGCGTATGTGACCCTTGCCCTCATGCCTGTCGTACGTGATCTGCGCGTACTCGTGCGCCTGAGGGATTTCCGCAATCTGCTCGCCGTACGACTGCTCTCCCAGGCAGCCGACGGCGTCTACCAGGTCGCGCTCGCCACCTACGTGGTCTTCTCCCCGGAGAAGCAGACCTCCCCCACGGCGATCGCCTCGGCGATGGCGGTGCTGCTCCTGCCGTACTCCGTGATCGGCCCCTTCGCCGGAGTGCTGCTGGACCGCTGGCGGCGCCGCCAGGTCTTCCTCTACGGCAACCTGCTGCGGGCCGCCCTCGCCTGTGTCACCGGCCTGCTGATCGCCGTCCACGTACCGGACTGGCTCTTCTACGCGTCCGCACTGTCCGTGACCGCCGTCAACCGCTTCGTCCTGGCCGGCCTGGCCGCCTCGCTGCCGCATGTCGTCGAACCCGGCCAGCTGGTCACCGCCAACGCCCTGTCGCCCACCGCCGGCACTCTCGCCGCGACCGCCGGCGGGGCCCTGGCCTTCCTCCTGCGACTGCTCGTCGGCGGCTCCAACGCCCTGGTCGTCCTGCTGGGCGCCGTGCTCTACCTGGCCGCCGCCCTGGTCTCGCTCCGGCTGGCCATCGGCCTCCTGGGACCCGACCGCGACCTGGGCCCGGACCGCCCCTCGGTGACCGAGGGCGTCGTCCTGACCGTGCGGGGCATGGCGCAGGGCCTGCGGCACCTCGCCGAGCGCCGTGAGGCCGCCCAGGCCCTCACCGCCATGACCGTGATGCGCTTCTGCTACGGCGCGCTCACGGTGATGCTCCTGATGCTCTGCCGCTACGCCTGGTCGGCCACCGAATCGGAAGGGCTCGCGCTGCTGGGGCTGGCCGTCGGGGTCTCCGGGGCGGGGTTCTTCGCGGCCGCCGTCGTGACCCCGTGGCTGGTGGGCCGCCTGGGCACCCGGGGCTGGATCGTCGCCTGCTGCGCCGGAGCGGCCGTCCTGGTGCCGGCTCTCGGCCTCTTCTTCACCCCGGGGCCGATACTGGCCGCCGCCTTCATCCTCGGGCTCGCCACCCAGGGCGCGAAGATCTCCACCGACACCGTCGTGCAGTCCCGGATCGACGACACCTTCCGGGGCCGGGTCTTCTCCGTCTACGACGTGCTCTTCAATGTCGCCTTCGTCGGGGCGGCCGCGGTCGCCGCGCTCATGCTTCCCCCCGATGGCAAGTCGGCCACCCTGATCCTGGGCGTCGCCATGCTCTACGGCGTGACGGCGATCGTCCTGGGACGTCAGGGGCGACGTTTCACGTGAAACATCGCGAGGCCGCGTGAAACCGCGGCCTCGGAGCATCCCGGGACAGCTGGACCCGCGCGATGTTTCACGTGAAACATCGCGCGGGGCGTCGCTCAGGCCTGTCCGGCCCACCAGTCCTTGAGGGCCGCCACCGCCGCGTCGCGGCCCATCGGACCGTTCTCCAGCCGCAGCTCCAGCAGGAACGCATAGGCCTTGCCGATCACCGGGCCGGGACCCACGCCGAGAGTCTGCATGATCTCGTTGCCGTCCAGGTCGGGCCGGATCGCGTCCAGCTCCTCCTGCTCCTTGAGCTGGGCGATCCGCTCCTCCAGGCCGTCGTAGGCGCGGGAGAGCGCGGAAGCCTTGCGCTTGTTGCGGGTGGTGCAGTCCGAGCGGGTCAGCTTGTGCAGCCGCTCCAGCAGCGGGCCGGCGTCGCGGACGTACCGGCGGACGGCGGAGTCGGTCCACTCGCCGTCGCCGTAGCCGTGGAAGCGCAGGTGCAGCTCCACGAGTCGGGAGACGTCCTTGACCATGTCGTTGGAGTACTTCAGCGCGGTCATGCGCTTCTTGGTCATCTTCGCGCCCACCATCTCGTGGTGATGGAACGAGACCCGGCCGTCGCTCTCGAACCGGCGCGTACGCGGCTTGCCGATGTCATGGAGCAGGGCGGCCAGCCGCAGCACGAGGTCGGGGCCGTCCTCCTCCAGATCGATCGCCTGCTCCAGCACGATCAGCGAGTGGTCGTAGACGTCCTTGTGCCGGTGGTGTTCGTCACTCTCCAGCCGCAGGGCCGGCAGCTCGGGCAGGACGTGGTCGGCCAGACCGGAGTCGACCAGCAGCCCCAGGCCCTTGCGCGGGTACGCGGCCAGCAGCAGCTTGTTCAGCTCCGCCTGGACCCGCTCGGCCGAGACGATCTCGATCCGGTCGGACATCGCCTTCATCGCGGCGACCACCTCGGGAGCCACCTCGAAATCGAGCTGGGCCGCGAAGCGGGCCGCGCGCATCATGCGCAGCGGGTCGTCGGAGAAGGAGTCCTCGGGGGTGCCCGGAGTGCGCAGGATCCGCGCCTGGAGGTCCTCCAGACCACCGTGCGGGTCGATGAAGCGCTGCTCGGGCAGTGCCAGGGCCATGGCGTTGACCGTGAAGTCGCGGCGGACCAGGTCCTCCTCGATGGAGTCGCCGTAGGACACCTCGGGCTTGCGCGAGGTCCTGTCGTACGCCTCCGACCGGTAGGTCGTGACCTCGATCTGGAAGCTGTCCTTCTGGGCGCCGATCGTGCCGAAGGCGATACCGACGTCCCACACCGAGTCCGCCCACGGCCGGACGATCTTCAGAACGTCCTCGGGGCGGGCGTCGGTCGTGAAATCCAGATCGTTACCAAGACGCCCGAGCAGTGCGTCGCGGACCGAACCGCCGACCAGGGCGAGGTGGAAGCCCGCCTCCTGGAACCGGCGGCCGAGCTCGTCGGCGACAGGGGCGACCCGCAGCAGTTCGCTCACCGCACGGTGCTGCACCTGGGTCAGGGCACTGGGATTGTCTTCGTTGGCGTTCGGCACAACAGAAAAGGGTACGTGCCCCGCCCGGCCGGGGCGTCACCGTTTTACGGCGACCCCGGCACCGCGCACCGCCCTGCCAGGCCCGATCATGTGGGGCAAGGCGCGGCACTCGCGCACAGCGGGCCTCGTTACCATGCGTAGACGCACAAACGACGACCACTGACACTTCGAGGACGGGCGAGCGCGTGGCCGAGGCGGCTGACATCCAGGGGGCCTCCCCCGCTCCTGCCCGCCGCCGCTGGCTGCGGCGGGCGGTCGTCCTGCTGGCCGGGACGCCCGTGCTCGCCGCTCTGGTCTACGCCCCCGCGCCCGGCGCCCAGGCCGCCGAGACGACCGGTGGCGACAGTGTCGACGTCCAGCTGGACGCCGTGACTCCGGCCGCCCCCGTCAAGGGCGACACGCTCACCATCTCCGGCAAGATCGTGAACAACAGCCACGAGACGATCACGGGCGGGCACGTGGGCCTGCGGGTCGGCCCGGTCCTGGCCGACCGGGACGCGATCGACGAGGCCGCCGACCGGACCGACTACCGCCCCGGCAGCGACCCCGCCGAGATCGACCAGGGCTACTCGGTGAAGCTCCCCGCGCTGCCGGCGAAGGCCGACCAGGAGTTCACGCTCAAGGTCCCGGTCAACAAGCTGGACCTGCCCAAGGACGGCGTCTACCAACTGGGCGTCTCCGTGTCCGGGGAAGCCGGCGGACGGACTTCCGAGCAGGTCCTCGGTATCGAGCGGACCTTCCTGCCCTGGCAGCCCGAAGCGGCGGCCAAGCGCTCCCAGATCTCGTACGTGTGGCCACTGATCTCCACAACCCACCTGACAGCGGAGACCGGCTCCGACCGGACCCAGACGCCCGTCTTCCTCAACGACGACCTCGCTGCCGAGCTGGAACCCGGTGGCCGTCTGGACCAGATGGTCAGTCTCGGCAAGGAGCTGCCCGTCACCTGGGTCATCGATCCCGACCTGCTCAACACGGTCGACGCGATGGCCGAGGGCTACCGGGTGCGCACACCGGACGGCAAGAGCGTCCCGGGGCGCAACAAAGCGGTCGCCGAGCGGTGGCTGAGCTCCCTGGAGGCGGCGGTCCAGGGCAAGAAGGTCGTCGCGCTGCCCTTCGCCGACCCCGATCTCGCCTCCCTCGCCCACCACGGCAAGGACGTCTCCGGCACCCTGGGCCAGCTCCGGCCGGCCACCGACAAGGCCAGGAAGGCCGTCGAGACCGTCCTGCACGTGACCCCGTCCACGGACTTCTCCTGGCCGGTGAACGGCGCCATCGACCCGGCGATCGTCAACGTCGCCACCTCCGCCGGCGCCCACAACGTGCTCACCCGCAGCGACAGCCTCCAGGAGAGCGGGGGCCTCGGCTACACCCCGTCCGCGCCGCGGCCGATCGGGGCGGGCGTCACCGCCGTCGTCGCCGACGCCCGCCTGTCCACCGCCTTCGAGGGCGACATGCTGGCCGTCGAGAACTCCGTCCTGGCCGTGCAGCAGTTCCTGGCCCAGTCCCTGGCCCTGAACCTGCAGAACACCGACCAGCAGCGCAGCTTCGTCGTCGCCCCGCAGCGCATGCCCTCCTCCAGCCAGGTCCAGTCGATGGCGGCCGCCCTGCGCGCGCTCCAGGCCGGCCGCTGGACCCAGCCCCAGGACCTGGAGGCCGCGGCGGCCGCCAAGCCCGATCCGGGTGCCACCACCCAGGTGCCCGGCGCCGGCCAGTACCCGGAGGCCCTGAGCAAGCAGGAGCTCCCGCAGAGCGCCTTCGAGCAGATCCGCACCACCCAGAACACCCTGGACCACTTCAAGGTGATCCTCTCCGCTCCCGACCGCGTCGAGATCCCCTTCGGCAACACCACGAACCGGGAGATGTCCACCTCCTGGCGCGGCCGGCCGCAGGAGGCCCGGATCTACCGCGAGGGCGTCCAGCAGTATCTGATCGGGCTCACCGAGAAGGTGCAGCTGATCCCCAAGACCGACGCGACTCTTTCCGGGCACAGCGCCACCATCCCCGTCACCGTCCAGAACCAGCTCGTGCAGGACGTGCAGGGGCTCGTGCTGCGGGTGAAGTCCGCCAACCCCACCCGCCTGATGTTCGGCGACGGCGGCCAGCAGGACGTCACGGTCCAGGCCGAGCACAGCCAGACCCTGAAGTTCACCGCCAACGCCACCGCCAGCGGTCCCGTCGAGGTCACCGCGCAGCTCTACACCAAGGACGGCGTGCCCTACGGCAAGGAACGCAAGTTCATCGTCGAGGCCACGGAGATCACCCCGACCGTGATGTTCGTCATCGCAGGCGGCATGCTTCTCCTCGTACTCGCGGGCATCAAGATGTACGCCAGCCGCAAACGTGTCGCCGCGCGTGCTGCCGCCGAGGAGAACACGCAGCAGAGTGACGAGTCACCGGACACCGGAGCGCAAAGCACCGGCACGTCCGGCCCGGGTGAGACAGTGGACCGTTGAGCGATGCCGTGGCCGGTCGGCCTGGGGACGATGAGGTGGGGTTTCGATGAACGCGCCGTACGACGACCGCGCGCAGGGCGCAGGCGTGCCCGCGCCCTCCCAGGGCACGGCTCCCGGCACCCCCGTGCCGGGGCAGGTGCCGCCGCCGGCCCACGCGCCGGACCGTGACCCCTACGTCCAGGACGCCTACGCCTTCGATCCGTACCGGGCGCAGGACCTGTCGGCACAGGACCCCGTCGGCGAGGCCCTCTACGACCGGGCCGCGCACCCCCCGCCGCCCCCGGGCACCTACCAGGAGCCGAACCCGCTCTACGCGGCCCCGCCGGCCCCTTCCTACGCCCCGGACCCGCAGGTATGGGCCCAGACGCCGCCGCCCGAGCCGGACGGCCCCTCCCGCCACCTGCCGTACGGCGACCGGACGACCACCACGCAGTTCGTCGGGGTGGACTCCCTGGTGACGCACTCGGCGGAGGAGGAGTCCGAGCCGGACGCCTTCGCGCACCTGTACAAGGACCAGCAGGCCGCCCCCGGTGCCCCCGTCGAGGAGGCCCCGGTCGCGGCGCCCGCGCCCAGCAAGCCCGCCGGACGCGCCGCCGGGCTGCTCAAGTCCAGCGCCCTGATGGCCGCCGGCACGATCGTCTCCCGCCTGACCGGCTTCCTGAAGACGCTCGCCATCGCCGCCGCGATCGGCGTCGGCACGTTCAACGACACCTACCAGGTCGCCAACACCCTGCCGACGATGATCTACGTCCTGGTCGGCGGCGGCGCCCTCAACGCCGTCTTCATCCCGCAGCTCGTGCGGGCGATGAAGAACGACGACGACGGGGGAGAGGCCTACGCCAACCGGCTGCTGACCCTGGTCGTCGTGCTGCTCGCGGCGGTCACCACCATCTGTGTCCTCGCGGCGCCGGTGTTCATCACGATGATGTCGCCGAAGATCGCTTCCGACCCGAAGCAGATGGAAGTGGCGACGGCGTTCGCCCGCTACTGCCTGCCGACGATGTTCTTCATGGGCATCCACGTGGTCCTCGGTCAGATCCTCAACGCCCGGGGCCGCTTCGGCGCGATGATGTGGACCCCGGTCCTGAACAACATCGTCGTCATCGCCACCTTCGGCGCCTTCATCTGGGCCTTCGGCGGCTTCACCACCTCCGGCGTCAGCAGCGCCACCGTCACCCCCGAGGGCGTGCGTCTGCTGGGTCTGGGCACCCTGCTCGGTCTGGTCGTCCAGGCCCTGGCGATGCTGCCCTACCTGCGCGACGCCGGCTTCAAGCCGCGCCTGCGCTTCGACTGGCGGGGCCACGGTCTGGGCAAGGCCGCGCGCCTGGCCAAGTGGACGTTCTTCTTCGTCCTCGCCAACCAGATCGGCCTGGTCGTCGTCACCCAGCTCGCCACCTGGGCCGGCTCCGTCGCCGAGAAGCAGGGCCACCCCGGCACCGGCATCACCGCCTACAACTACGCGCTGCTGCTGTGGCAGATGCCGCAGGCCATCATCACGGTCTCCGTCATGACGGCCGTCCTGCCGCGCATCTCGCGCTCCGCGCACGACGGGGACGCCGCCGCCGTCCGCGACGACATCTCCTACGGCCTGCGCACCTCGGCCGTCGCGATCGTGCCCTGCGCCTTCGCGTTCCTGGCCCTCGGCGTGCCGATGGCCACCCTGCTCTACGCGGGCTCCGGTTCGGGCGCCCAGAACATCGGCTACGTCCTGATGGCCTTCGGCCTCGGACTGATCCCGTACTCGGTGCAGTACGTCGTCCTGCGCGGCTTCTACGCCTACGAGGACACCCGCACCCCCTTCTACAACACGGTGATCGTCGCGGGCGTCAACGCGGCGGTCTCCGCGCTGGCCTTCTTCGTGCTGCCGGCCCGCTGGGCCGTGGTCGGCATGGCCGCCGCCTACGGTCTCGGCTTCGCGGTCGGTGTCACCGTCGCCTGGCGCCGGCTGCGCAAGCGCTTGGGCGGAGACCTCGACGGCGCACGCGTGATCCGCACCTACGCCCGCCTGGCCGGGGCCTGCCTCCCCGCCGCCCTCGTCGCCGGTGCCGCCGCGTACGCCATCACCCGCGCGCTGGGAAGCGGAGCTCTCGCATCCGCGGCCTCCCTGGCAGCCGGAATCGTGCTGCTGGCGGCCGTCTTCCTCGCCGCCGCCAAGCGCATGCGCATCGAGGAGCTCAACGCGATGGTCGGGATGGTGCGCGGGCGTCTGGGGCGCTGATGCGCACAACCATCACGCCCCTTCGTGTGTCGTGCATAGCGGCTGACTGTGGGCACAATTGGCATGGCTTCGCAGACTGGCCGACAGCGCGCAACGGATGGGGAGGCAGGAACGACGGTGGCGGAACGTAGCACGGCTGCCGTCGACGTGGCCGACAACAGCGGCGACGAGCCGCTGGCCGCACAGGCGGCCAAGGCCACGGCCGACGGGGTGGAAGCCCAGAACGGACGAGCCGCGGACGGACCCATGCCCGAATCGGACGGTGAACGGAAGGCGGCAGTACCGACCGCCGCGCCCGAACTCCACAGCGGCCACAAGCTCGCCAGACGCTACCGGCTCGAGGAGTGCGTCACCCGTCTGGACGGATTCAGCAGCTGGCGTGCGATGGACGAGAAGCTGCGGCGTGCCGTCGGCGTCCACCTGCTGCCCGCCGACCACCCCCGGGCCCGCAGCGTGCTGGCCGCGGCCCGCTCCTCCGCTCTCCTCGGCGACCCCCGGTTCGTCCAGGTCCTCGACGCCGTGGAGGAGAACGACCTCGTCTACGTCGTCCACGAGTGGCTGCCCGATGCCACCGAGCTGACCACGATCCTCACCGCCGGCCCCCTGGAACCCCACGAGGCGTACCAGCTCGTCAGCCAGATCTCCCAGGCCATGGCCGCCGCCCACCGCGAGGGCCTGGCCCATCTGCGGCTCACCCCCAGCGCGATACTGCGCACCTCCACCGGCCAGTACCGCATCCGCGGCCTCGCGGTGAACGCCGCTCTGCGCGGCATCACCAGCGACACCCCGCAGCGTGCCGACACCGAGGCGATCGGCGCCCTGCTGTACGCCTCCCTCACCCAGCGCTGGCCCTACGAGAGCGACGCGTACGGCCTCAGCGGCCTGCCCAAGGGTGTCGGGCTGCTCCCCCCGGACCAGGTCCGCGCCGGTGTCCACCGCGGCCTGGGCGAGCTCGCCATGCGGGCCCTCGCCAACGACGGCGCCACCGCCTCCCGGCAGGAACCCGCCTGCACCACCCCCGAGGAGCTGGCCAAGGCCGTTGCCGCGATGCCCCGCATCCGGCCCCCGGAGCCCGCCTTCACCGCCCCGCCGGAGTACCAGCACACCACCTACCAGCAGGGCTACGGTCGTCCCGCGCCGCGTCCCGGCTCTCCCGCCACCGCGACGATCCCCGTGCAGCCCCCTCCGGCCCCGCTGCAGAGCCGTACCGGCCGCGTCCTGAAGTGGGGCGTCGCAGCCCTGCTCATCGCCGCGCTGGGCCTGGGCAGCTGGCAGCTCGCCGACGCCCTCCTGGACCACGCCAACGGGGACGGCGGGACCAGTACGTCGCAGACCCCGAAGAACGGCGAAGAGCCCCAGAAGAAGCCGGAAGTGGGCGGGGCCCTCAAGATCAAGGACGCCTCGGTCTTCGGCTCGGATGCCATGAACGCCGCGAAGGCCGGGAACGCCGTCGACGGCAAGAGCGACACGTCGTGGACCACCAAGACGTTCCTCACCGATCCCGACTTCGGCCGCCTGGAAGGCTACGACGACGGCACCGGCATCGTCGTCGATCTCGGCAGCGTCCAGGAGGTAATGGGCCTTGACGTGGAGCTGACCGCCGCCGGGCAAAAGATCCAGGTTCGCGCCGCCGCACCGGAGGCTTCCTCACCCCATTCCCTCAGCGAGTTCCCGCAGGAGCTCATGAAGCTGGGGACCAAGGAGAAGAAGCTGCACGCCACCGTGGACAACCCGATCAGAACCCAGTATGTGCTGATCCACATCACCTCACTGGCCCCTGCGGAAAGCGGCAACTACCGCGGCGGCATCAAGGAGATCAAGGTCCTCGGCAAAGCCGGCTGACTTCGGTCAGGGGGAGGTGTGATGCACGACGCGACGACCGGTGAGGACAGCGACCGGGATCTGCTCGCCCGGCATGTCGCCGGGGACCCCGACGCCTTCGGGGAGCTCGTACGCCGGCACCGCGACCGACTGTGGGCCGTCGCCCTGCGCACCCTGGGCGACCCCGAGGAGGCCGCCGACGCCGTCCAGGACGCCCTGGTCTCCGCCTACCGGGCCGCTCACACCTTCCGTGGTGAATCGGCCGTCACCACCTGGCTGCACCGCATCACCGTCAACGCCTGCCTCGACCGGGCCCGCAAGGCGGCCTCCCGCAGAACCTCTCCCCTCGACGACACCGAGCGTCTGGAGAGCCTGCTGGAGCCCCATGAGTCCGCCGAGGCTCCCGTCGAGCGCCACGACCTCCACCGGCAGCTGCTGGCCGCCCTGAGCACCCTTCCCGCCGACCAGCGGGCCGCTCTGGTCCTGGTCGACATGCAGGCTTACCCCGTCGCCGAAGCCGCGCGCATCCTCGGCGTCCCCACCGGAACCGTCAAGAGCCGATGCGCCCGCGGCCGGGCGAAACTCGTCCCGATGCTCACTCATCTGCGCACGAATGCCGGGGATAAGTCCATGTCGGAGCGGGGAAGGAACCGGTCGCAGGACAATCCCGTCCCACCAGCGGCAGAACCCAGGGACCCAGATGCTGTGAAGGGCGGAGGTGGACGAACGTGAGCCCCACTCCTGGCGCGCCCGGCACGGTCCGGCACCCGGATGTCTCGGAGATCTCCGACCTCGCCGAAGGCCTGCTCTCCCCGACCCGTTCCGCGGAGGTACGCAGCCACCTCACCGACTGCGTGCTGTGCGCGGACGTCCGGACCTCGCTGGAGGAGATCCGGTCCTTGCTCGGCACCCTCCCGGGGCCTGCCCGTATGCCCTCCGACATCGCCGGCCGCATCGATGCCGCCCTGGCCGCCGAAGCCCTCCTGGACGCCACGTCCCCCCGGACCGACGAGGGCACGCCCGGCACCGCGCCCGCTCCTGCCCCCGCTCGCCATGTTTCACGTGAAACGTCGGCGCCCGTCCGTCCCGCCGGACGTCCCCGTGCTGCCACCGGGCCCGGCCGGAAGCGGCGCCAGGCCGTCCTGGCCGGCCTCACGGCGGCTGCCGCCCTCAGCCTCGGGGTCTTCCTCCTCCAGCTCCCCTGGGGCCAGGAGCAGCAGAGCGGCTCGAAGGACGCCGCAGCCTCCGTCCTCACCAGCCCCTCGGACTCCGCGGCGTTCTCCGAAGGCGGCCTCGAGGCCCAGGTACGCGAACTGCTCGGCCCTCCCACCCAGAGCCGCAAGAGCACCCCGGACTCCCAGAACGGCCTCAGCGCCACCGAATCCGGTCCGGGCGACACCGAACGGCAGGGGGGCGGCATCCCGGGGTGTATCCAGCAGGGCACCGGGCGTACGGAGGCACCGCTGGCCACCGAACGGGGGACGTACAACGGCGTGAACGTCTACCTCGTCGTTCTCCCGCACCCGGGTGACGCCACCCGCGTCGACGCCTATCTCGTGGACTCCGCCTGCGAAAACGCCCCTGCGGCCGCCGCCGGGGAGCTCGTCCTGACGCGCACCTTCAGCCGGCTCTGAGGGCTGCGGGCGATCACACGGGCAACGTGGGAATGCGCGCGCCATAGGATCGGTTGGGTGGGGTGAGAGTCCGCACCGGCCCCCCTCCGGTAAGCAGCAGCAGTCCGCAGAGACGAGGAAGAAACCCGTGAGCGACGTCCGAAACGTGATCATCATCGGCTCCGGGCCGGCCGGCTACACCGCCGCCCTGTACACCGCACGCGCTTCGCTCAAGCCCCTGGTCTTCGAGGGCGCCGTCACCGCCGGTGGCGCGCTGATGAACACCACCGACGTCGAGAACTTCCCGGGCTTCCGCGACGGCATCATGGGCCCCGACCTCATGGACAACATGCGCGCCCAGGCCGAGCGCTTCGGCGCCGAGCTGGTCCCCGACGACGTCATCTCCGTCGACCTCGCCGGCGAGATCAAGACCGTCACCGACACCGCCGGTACCGTCCACCGCGCCAAGGCCGTCATCGTGACGACCGGCTCGCAGCACCGCAAGCTCGGTCTTCCCAACGAGGACGCGCTCTCCGGCCGTGGCGTCTCGTGGTGCGCGACCTGCGACGGCTTCTTCTTCAAGGACCAGGACATCGCTGTCATCGGCGGCGGTGACACCGCGATGGAGGAGGCCACCTTCCTCTCGCGGTTCGCCAAGTCCGTCACCATCGTGCACCGCCGCGACAGCCTGCGCGCCTCCAAGGCCATGCAGGACCGCGCCTTCGCCGACCCGAAGATCAAGTTCGCCTGGGACAGCGAGGTCGCCGAGATCCACGGCGACCAGAAGCTCTCCCACCTGACCCTGCGCAACACCAAGACCGGCGAGACCTCTCCGCTCGCCGTGACCGGTCTGTTCATCGCCGTCGGCCACGACCCGCGCACCGAGCTCTTCAAGGGTCAGCTCGAGCTGGACGAGGAGGGCTACCTCAAGGTCGACGCGCCCTCCACCCGTACCAACGTGACCGGCGTGTTCGGTGCGGGCGACGTCGTCGACCACACCTACCGTCAGGCCATCACCGCCGCCGGTACCGGCTGCTCCGCCGCTCTCGACGCCGAGCGTTTCCTCGCCGCCCTCACGGACGCCGAGCACGCCACGGCCACGGTCTGATTGCACCGTCGTCCCATCCCCACACCCCACACCCCGCAGTAGAGAAAAAGGAGGCCGCTGTGGCCGGCACCCTGAAGAACGTGACCGATGCGACGTTCGACGAGGACGTCCTGAAGAGCGACAAGCCCGTCCTGGTGGACTTCTGGGCCGAGTGGTGCGGCCCGTGCCGTCAGATCGCCCCGTCCCTGGAGGCCATCGCGGCCGACTACGGCGACGAGATCGAGATCGTCAAGCTCAACATCGACCAGAACCCGGACACGGCCGCCAAGTACGGCGTCATGTCCATCCCGACGCTGAACGTCTACCAGGGCGGCGAGGTCGTCAAGACCATCGTCGGTGCCAAGCCGAAGGCTGCGATCCTCCGTGACCTCGACGGTTTCGTGACCCTCAAGCAGGCCTGACCGCCACACCGTTTCACGTGAAACGGGGCCGCTCCCCGAGAGGGGAGCGGCCCCGTTCGCATACGCGGAGACCGATGGCCGAGGCGTACTCGCGGACACCCTCACAGCAGACGCACTCACAGCGGACGCAGCACCGGCTCCTTGCGGGCCGCGCCCAGCAGCCGGTCCAGCGCCAGCTCGACGTCCTCCTTCCAGGACAAGGTCGAGCGCAGCTCCAGCCTCAGCCGCGGATGCGTGGGGTGCGGACGCACCGTCTTGAACCCCACCGCCAAGAGGTGGTCCGCCGGCAGCAGGCATCGCGGCCCGTCCCACCGTGCGTCTCCGAAAGCCTCGATCGCCCGGAACCCCCGGCGCAACAGATCCTTGGCGACCGTCTGCACCATGACCCGGCCCAGCCCCTGTCCCTGATACCCCGGCACGATCAGAGCGGTGATCAGCTGAACGGCGTCCGGTGACACCGGACTCGTCGGGAACGCCGTGGACCGCGGCACGTACGCCGGCGGTGCATACAACACGAACCCCACGGCGACATCGTCGACGTAGACCACCCGGCCGCAGGATCCCCACTCCAGCAGCACCGCGGAGATCCACGCCTCCTTCTCCAGCTCGGCCCGGCCCGCCTTCACGGCGGCCTCGCCGCTGACCGGGTCAAGCTCCCAGAAGACGCAGGACCGGCAACGGCTCGGCAGATCCCGGAGGTTGTCCAGCGTGAGTGGTACCAGCCGACGACCCATGAACGCATCGTATAAGGGCAAAGGGCGGGCCGCACCGGTCAACCACCGGCACGACCCGCCCCGTGGGACGACCCTGAACTCACTCTCCGGCGAGTCCCTGCTCCAGCACCCGGCCCTCGCCCGGCGCCAGCGTGCCCAGGATGCGCTCCAGATCCTCCATCGACGCGAACTCGACGGTGATCTTGCCCTTCTTCTGACCCAGGTCCACCTTCACCCGCGTCTCGAACCGGTCCGACAGCCGTGTGGCCAGCTCGCTCAGCGCCGGGGACACCCGGGCACCCGCCCGCGGACCCTTCGGCTTCACTGTGCTCCCCGTCTCGGCCGCCATCAGCGTGACGATCTCCTCGACGGCCCGCACCGACAGCCCCTCGGCCACGATCCGGTGCGCCAGCCGGTCCTGCTCCTCGGTGTCCTTCACCGACAGCAGTGCCCGCGCGTGACCCGCCGACAGCACACCCGCGGCAACTCGGCGCTGGACCGGCGCCGACAGGTTCAGCAACCGCAGGGTGTTCGACACCTGCGGACGCGACCGGCCGATCCGGTCGGCCAGCTGGTCGTGCGTGCAGTTGAAGTCCTGCAGCAGCTGGTCGTACGCCGCGGCTTCCTCCAGCGGGTTCAGCTGAGCCCGGTGCAGGTTCTCCAGGAGTGCGTCCAGCAGCAGCTTCTCGTCGTCCGTCGCCCGGATGATCGCCGGAATCCGCTCCAGGCCGGCCTCCCGGCATGCCCGCCACCGACGCTCGCCCATGATGAGCTCGTAGCGGTCGGCGCTCGTCTGCCGCACCACCACCGGTTGCAGGAGACCCACCTCCTGGATGGAGGTGACGAGCTCCGCGAGCGCGTCCTCGTCGAACACCTCACGCGGCTGCCGCGGGTTCGGCGTGATCGCGTCCATCGGCAGCTCGGCGAAGGTCGCCCCCGCCACCGTGTTCGTCTCCGCCGCGGCCTCGGGCTCCGCGGCGACCGCCGCGTACTCCGTTTCACGTGAAACATCGGCCTGCGCCAGCGAAGCCAGCTTCGCTGCCGCGATCCCACGCTCCGAGGTCAGTACCGGTACCGCCGACGGAGACGTCGAACCCGCGCCCACCACCGGAGGTGTCTGTTCCTGGGGAGCAGCGGGGATCAGCGCGCCGAGCCCCCGCCCCAGACCCCTACGTCGCTCACTCACTGGATCCCCTCCGCCATGCTCTGCGTGCTGTTCATGCCCGCGCCCTGATGGGCGTTCCGAGCGTCGTACTGGATTCCGGCCCCGCGCAGCGCGATCTCACGCGCCGCCTCCAGGTAGGAGAGGGAGCCGCTGGAGCCCGGGTCATAGGTGAGCACCGTCTGCCCGTAGCTCGGAGCCTCCGAGATACGCACCGAGCGCGGGATGCTCGTCCGCAGCACCTCGTCCCCGAAGTGGCTGCGCACCTCCTCGGCGACCTGCGAGGCCAGCCGGGTCCGGCCGTCGTACATGGTCAGCAGAATCGTCGACACATGCAGAGCGGGGTTCAGATGGGCCCGCACCAGATCCACGTTGCGCAGCAGCTGGCCCAGGCCCTCCAGGGCGTAGTACTCGCACTGGATGGGGATCAGCACCTCCGCGCCCGCCACCAGAGCGTTGACCGTCAGCAGGCCCAGGGACGGCGGGCAGTCGATCAGGATGTAGTCGAGCGGCTGCTCATAGGCCTGGATCGCCCGCTGGAGCCTGCTCTCGCGGGCCACCAGGGAGACGAGCTCGATCTCCGCGCCGGCCAGATCGATGGTGGCCGGTGCACAGAAGAGACCCTCGACGTCCGGCACCGGCTGGACGACCTCCAGCAGCGGTCGGCTCTCCACGAGCACGTCATAGATCGACGGGACCTCGGCGTGATGGTCGATGCCCAGAGCGGTAGAGGCGTTGCCCTGCGGATCGAGGTCGATCACCAGCACGCGTGCGCCGTGCAGAGCCAGCGAGGCCGCCACGTTCACGGTCGTCGTCGTCTTGCCGACGCCGCCCTTCTGGTTGGCCACGACCATGATCCGGGTCTGGGCGGGGCGCGGCAGACCCTCACCTGCACGGCCCAGCGCCTCTACCGCCAGCTGGGCAGCCCGGCCGATAGGGGTGTCGTTGTCCACCGGGGGCGGTGTTTCACGTGAAACATCCTCGCCCGTCGGCTCGGAGCGGGGGCCGGGGACCGGATCGGCCATGGGCCCCGCAAGGTTGGCGTCGGACCGCACGGATTCACTCTCCTCGACATCGGGCTCGCGCTGAACAGAGCCTGCCATGCCTTTGGGGTCGCGAACCAGCGGGGCCCGTACTCCTGTGGATGAATCCACCGATGTGGACAACTCTGTGCCCCCCGCTTCCTTGCGGTGACGCGGGGACGCAGCCGCACGACCGCGGCTGATGATTCCATGCAGCAGGGAGCGATGTTTCACGTGAAACACGATGCACGGGCACCGTCTTCAGCCCGCTACGACACTCCGAAATCCATACCTATAGGGGCGCATCGGATCAACGGCGACGGCGCGAACGTCCCACCCGGGCCGCCTTAGCCCGCTTGGCGGCGAACCTCACCCCACCGGGGCTCTCCCCGACCTCGACCCGCACCAGCGTCGACAGCGGGTCCACCACCCCTTCACCGACCTGGAGCACCGAGGTCTTCACCACACCGAGCTTCGCCAGCGCGACCTTCGCCGCGACCAGCTCCTCCTCGGCGGTGTCCCCCTTCAGCGCCAGCATCTCGCCGTAGGGACGCAGCAGCGGCACACCCCAGCCTGCCAGCCGGTCCAGCGGAGCCACGGCACGTGCGGTCACCACATGAACGGGCTGGAGCTTGCCCAGCATCTCCTCGGCCCTGCCGCGCACCACGGTCACGTGGTCCAGGCCCAGCAGCTCGACCGCTTCCTGGAGGAAGGTGGTACGCCGCAGCAGCGGTTCCAAGAGCGTGATCTTCAGATCCGGGCGCACCAGGGCCAGCGGGATGCCCGGCAGGCCGGCGCCGGAGCCGACGTCGCACACGGTGACCCCCTGGGGGACCGCCTCCGCCAGCACCGCACAGTTCAGCAGGTGCCGCTCCCACAGCCGGGGCACCTCGCGCGGGCCGATCAGGCCGCGCTTGACCCCGGCGTCCGCCAGCAGCTCCGCGTACCGGACAGCTTCCGGGAAATGCTCACCGAATACCGCGCGCGCCTCCTCGGGCGCCGGGGGAAGCTCTGCTGCTGCCTCCGTCACGGGGACCGTCCTTCCGTACCGCACTGTAACGACTCAGTTGCTAGGGCCAGGCTGACAAACTTCGGCCCCGCCTGCGACACAGGCGGGGCCGACCACACGTTTTCCCGGTCAGGCCGGGAGCACGACGACGAAGCGCTGCGGCTCCTCGCCCTCCGACTCGCTGCGCAGACCGGCGGCGGCCACGGCGTCGTGGACGACCTTGCGCTCGAACGGGGTCATCGGCGCCAGCTTCATCGGCTCGCCCGACGCCTTGACGTCGGCCGCGGCCTTGGCGCCCAGGGCCGCAAGCTCCTCACGCTTCTTGGCACGGAACCCGGCGATGTCCAGCATCAGCCGGCTGCGGTCCCCGGTCTCCCGGTGGACGGCCAGCCGCGTCAGCTCCTGCAGAGCTTCCAGGACCTCGCCATCACGGCCCACGAGCTTCTGCAGCTCGCGGCTCGACGAGTCGCTGATGATCGACACCGCGGCCCGGTCGGCCTCGACATCCATGTCGATGTCGCCGTCCAGATCGGCGATGTCCAGCAGACCCTCGAGGTAGTCGGCCGCGATCTCACCCTCCTGCTCCAGGCGGGTCAGGGTGTCGCCACCCTCAGCAGCGGCGGAGGTGGTGCCTTCCGTCACGGGATGGACTCCTTCTTACTTCTTGGACGAGGGCTTGGTGGGAGTCTGGCGCTGCGACTTCGACTGCCGCTTCGGCTGCTGCCGCTTGGCGGCACCGCCACTCGCCGCATCCGAATCCGCCGTGGCCTCGGCGCTCTTGATCACAGAACCGTCCGCCTGCGCGGCCAGGCCCTGCTTGGTCAGCGCCGTGATGAACTTGCGCTCGTTGTCGTTGCGGTCCGGGCCCTTGGCCACGATCGCGGCGACGACCTTCTTCTTGCCCCGGCTCTTGACCTCACCGTGCGAGGTGACGTGCTTGAGCAGACGCGTCAGGTACTGGTCCTGCGCCTTGCTGCCCGGCGTCGGGTTCTGGTTGATCACGTACATCTGCTGACCCATGGTCCAGACGTTGGTGGTCAGCCAGTACACGAGGACACCGACGGGGAAGTTGATGCCCATGACCGCGAAGATCACGGGGAAGATGTACATCAGCATCTTCTGCTGCTGCATGAACGGCGTCTTGACCGACAGGTCGACGTTCTTCTGCATCAGCTGACGCTGGGTGTAGAACTGCGACAGCGACATCAGGACGATCATGACCGCGGTCACGATCCGGACGTCGGTCAGCGAGGCGCCCAGCGCCTCGACCTTCTCCGGGCTGTCCGTGAACTTGGCGGCGATCGGCGCGCCGAAGATCTTGGCCTCACGGGCACTGTCGACCAGCTGCTGGTTCAGCACACCGATGGTCTTGCCGTTGGCGATGTTCGCGAGCACGTGGTACAGCGCGAAGAAGAACGGCGACTGCGCCAGGATGGGAAGGCACGAGGAGAGCGGGTTGGTACCCGTCTCCTTGTACAGCTTCATCATCTCTTCGGACTGACGCTGCTTGTCGTTCTTGTAGCGCTCCTGGATCGCCTTCATCTTCGGCTGGAGCGCCTGCATGCCACGCGTTGCCTTGATCTGCTTCACGAAGAGCGGGATCAGGCAGATACGGATCAGGACCACCAGGGACACGATGGACAGGCCCCAGGCCCACCCACTGTCCGCTCCGAAGATCGCGCCGTACAGCTTGTGGAACTGGACGATGATCCACGAGACGGGTGTGGTGATAAAGCTGAACAGACTGGCAATCGTGTCCACTAATCAGGCTCCTTGAGCATTGCGAGATCTACGCAACGCACTGCGCAGCTGCTCGTGCCAACGCGGGCGTTTACGGGGTGGGACATGATCCACACCACCCGGGGACCACGGATTGCACCGCAGGATCCGCCAGGCGGTCAGCGCCGTCCCTTTCACCGCACCATGCCGGTCGATGGCCGTGTACCCGTAGTGCGAACACGAGGGGTAGTAGCGGCACACCGGCCCGAGCAGCGGACTGATCGTCCACTGGTACAGCTTGATCAAAGCGAGCAGCGGGTACTTCATCGAGCCACGCCTCCCAGCAGCCGCGTCAGGGCGGCATCCAGGTCCCGGGCCAGGTCGTCATGGCCGGCGTCGCCCGCACCGGGCAACGCACGTACCACCACCAGGCTACCGGCGGGCAGCTGGGAGAGCCGCTCCCGCACCAAATGGCGCAACCGCCGCTTCACCCGGTTACGGACGACCGCAACACCTACGGCCTTGCTGACGACGAAACCCGCACGCGTCGAGGGAACTATGCCCCCCGGCTCGTGCGGGTCCGTTGAACCGCTTGTACGTAGGTGGACGACGAGGAGCGGGCGACCAGCCCGGCGGCCTCGACGTACCGCGTCCGCGAAGTCCTCGCGCCGCCTCAGCCGATTTTCGGGAGACAGCACGACGTCATGACCTGTCTGATCAGGCGGACAGGGTGGCGCGGCCCTTGCCACGGCGGGCGGCGAGGATCGCGCGACCGGCGCGGGTCCGCATCCGCAGGCGGAAACCGTGGGTCTTGGCGCGACGACGGTTGTTCGGCTGGAAGGTGCGCTTGCTCACTCGGGGGCTCCAGAGAATGAATCGTTGTGGCGGTTACATCGCCTGGCTGTCACCGTGCGCCCACGAGGAACTCGCGTGATCGCCCGAGTGGACACCGCTAAACGATCACGTGCAGTGATCTTCGCCCATCGGTAGGCAGGCGGCAGCAGCCATCGACAACTCGACCTCGTTACGGTACGCGCGGCTACGCCATCCGGTCAAACCGAGCCGACCGTGCCCCACACTGTGCACAGGCTGTGGACAACGACTTGAACCGCACCCGTCGCGCTGACTACCGTTGCTCGACCCCGGATTTTTTGTCCCGACCGTCCCAAAGAACCACACATTCGTGGGACCCCTGTGAGAGAGCGTGCTCTGTGGCTGACGTACCTGCCGATCTTGCCGCAGTGTGGCCACGCGTGCTCGAGAAGCTCCTCGGGGAAGGTCAGCAGGGCATCGAGCCCAAGGACAAGCAGTGGATCGAGCGCTGTCAGCCCCTGGCCCTCGTCGCCGACACCGCCCTGCTCGCGGTCCCCAATGAATGGGGCAAGCGCGTCCTCGAAGGCCGGCTGGCCCCGCTGATCAGCGACGCCCTCAGCCGGGAGTGCGGCCGCCCCATCCGGATCGCGATCACCGTCGACGACTCCGCCGGCGAGCCCGCGCCCCCCGTACCGCCCTCGGCCCCGCAGCGCGACGCCTACGAGCCGTACGGCGGCCAGCGCGGTCGCACCGGTCACAACGGTCACAACGGCCCTGGCGACGACCAGCTGCCGACCGCCCGTCCGGCGTACCCGGACTACCAGCAGCCGCGCCCGGAGCCCGGCGCCTGGCCGCGCGGCGGCCAGCAGGACGACTACGGCTGGCAGCAGCCCCGGCTCGGCGGCTTCCCCGAGCGCGACCCGTACGCCTCCCCGCAGCCCGGTTACCTCCAGCAGCCGGAACCTTCCGGCTACGACCAGCCGTACGAGCCGCAGGGCGGGTACGACCAGTCCGCGTACGCCAAGCCGTCGTACGACAAGCCCCCGGCCTACGACTCCGCGCCGGCCGCCCCCGGCCGTCCCTCGGCGCCGCCCCCGTCGTCCTCGGGCGGCTCCACCTCCGGTCCGCTGGAGCCGACGGCACGGCTGAACCCCAAGTACCTCTTCGACACCTTCGTCATCGGCGCCTCCAACCGCTTCGCGCACGCCGCCGCGGTCGCCGTCGCCGAAGCCCCGGCCAAGGCCTACAACCCGCTCTTCATCTACGGCGAGTCCGGCCTCGGCAAGACCCACCTGCTGCACGCCATCGGGCACTACGCCCGCAGCCTCTACCCGGGCACCCGCGTGCGCTACGTGAGCTCCGAGGAGTTCACCAACGAGTTCATCAACTCCATCCGCGACGGCAAGGGCGACGCGTTCCGCAAGCGCTACCGCGAGATGGACATCCTGCTGGTCGACGACATCCAGTTCCTCGCGAGCAAGGAGTCGACGCAGGAGGAGTTCTTCCACACCTTCAATACGCTCCACAACGCGAACAAGCAGATCGTGCTGTCATCCGACCGGCCGCCCAAGCAGCTGGTCACCCTCGAGGACCGGCTGCGCAACCGCTTCGAGTGGGGCCTGATCACCGACGTCCAGCCGCCCGAGCTGGAGACCCGTATCGCGATCCTGCGCAAGAAGGCCGTCCAGGAGCAGCTCAACGCCCCGCCGGAGGTCCTGGAGTTCATCGCCTCCCGCATCTCGCGCAACATCCGCGAGCTGGAGGGCGCGCTCATCCGGGTCACCGCCTTCGCCAGTCTCAACCGGCAGCCGGTGGACCTGGGACTGACCGAGGACGTCCTGAGGAACCTGATCCCGGGCGGCGAGGACAGCGCTCCCGAGATCACGGCGACGGACATCATGGCGGCCACGGCGGACTACTTCGGGCTGACCGTGGACGACCTGTGCGGCTCCTCGCGCAGCCGGGTCCTGGTCACGGCCCGCCAGATCGCCATGTACCTGTGCCGGGAGCTGACCGACCTGTCGCTGCCGAAGATCGGCGCCCAGTTCGGCGGCCGCGACCACACCACGGTCATGCACGCGGACCGCAAGATCCGTGCGCTGATGGCCGAGCGCCGCTCCATCTACAACCAGGTCACCGAGCTCACCAACCGCATCAAGAACGGCTAGCCGCCGGCCCCAGGGCACGCGCGCACAGCAGCGTCGGAGGGCGCTCCCGGACGTTTCCGGGAGCGCCTTTTCGGCGTATCCGGGACCGTCATACGCCGTGCACCGGGGGCGCATTCATTCAGCCGCGCGCCCCTGACCTGTTCGAATACGCCCCTTCGGAGCCAACTCATCCACAGATTCCCCGACTTTCTTCCGTCCACAGGGTGGGGACTGCGGATCTCACCCACAATTTGTCCACAGGCAAGCCTGTTGAGGGATCATCAGCCCAGCTCACAGGGGTGTGGAACTGTTGGTAAGGATGATCCACAGGCTGTGGACAAATATTTCGTCCACAGGTCTGTCCACGTCTCTGTCCACCGGCTCCCCACAGGTTGCCCGACGCTGTGCACAGGAACCGCGCTGTCCTCCACAGCCTTGTCCACTGTTCGGCAACGACGCGACCCCTCTCACCACCCGGAGTGAAAGGCGTCACACGACTGGGAACGTTTGGGCTGTGGAGTACCGGGGGAAAGCTGGGGATGCAGCTGTGGAGGATCAGGGGTGTCCTGGGGACGGCCTGTGCAGAAGTTTCTGTTCTCCACAGCACTGCCCTGTTGTCCACCGGTGTCACCCACAGGGGCAGTGGACAAAAAACTGGGTCTGACCTGCGAGAACGACGTTATCCACCGTTTCCACAGGCCCTACTACTACCCCCATAGACAGTGAGCTCGGTCTTCGTTTTCAAGCGGGCCCTGTGCACAAGTCCGTCGGCACGCTCCCCGACACCTCGCTCCCGACTTGACGGCCAGCCGCACCGAGTGTCGGTGCCGTACGTCAGACTGGTCTCCGGCATTGAGCCGACGACGAAGGCCAGCAATCAGCAGGAGGCGGTTCCGGTGAAGATCCGGGTGGAGCGCGACGTACTCGCGGAGGCGGTGGCGTGGGCGGCCCGTAGCCTCCCGGCCCGGCCGCCGGTGCCCGTTCTCGCGGGCCTTCTCCTGAAGGCCGAGGAGGGCACGCTGAGCCTCTCCGGCTTCGACTACGAGGTCTCGGCCCGCGTCTCGGTCGAGGCGGACGTGGAGGAGGACGGCACCGTCCTCGTCTCCGGCCGGCTGCTCGCCGACATCTGCCGCGCCCTGCCCAACCGCCCGGTGGAGATTTCCACAGACGGTGTACGGGCGACCGTGGTCTGCGGCTCCTCGCGATTCACACTCCACACCCTGCCTGTGGAGGAGTACCCGGCTCTGCCGCAGATGCCGACCGCGACCGGCACCGTGCCCGGCGAGGTCTTCGCCTCCGCCGCCGCCCAGGTCGCCATCGCCGCCGGCCGTGACGACACGCTGCCCGTGCTGACCGGCGTCCGCATCGAGATCGAGGGCGACCGCGTCACCCTGGCCTCCACCGACCGCTACCGCTTCGCGGTCCGCGAGTTCCTGTGGAAGCCGGAGAACCCGGAGGCCTCCGCCGTGGCCCTGGTGCCCGCGAAGACGCTCCTGGACACCGCCAAGTCGCTGACCAGCGGTGACACCGTCACCCTGGCGCTGTCGGGCTCCGGCGCGGGCGAGGGCCTGATCGGTTTCGAGGGCGCCGGACGCCGGACGACCACCCGTCTCCTCGAGGGCGACCTGCCGAAGTACCGCACGCTCTTCCCGACCGAGTTCAACTCCGTCGCCGTGATCGAGACCGCCCCGTTCGTCGAGGCCGTCAAGCGCGTGGCCCTGGTCGCCGAGCGGAACACGCCGGTGCGCCTGAGCTTCGAGCAGGGCGTGCTGATCCTGGAGGCCGGTTCCTCCGACGACGCACAGGCTGTGGAAAGGGTCGACGCGGTCCTGGAGGGCGACGACATCTCGATCGCCTTCAACCCGACCTTCCTGCTGGACGGCCTGAGCGCGATCGACTCCCCGGCCGCGCAGCTGTCCTTCACCACCTCGACCAAGCCGGCGCTGCTGAGCGGGCGCCCCGCGGTCGACGCGGAGGCCGACGAGGCCTACAAGTACCTGATCATGCCGGTACGCCTGTCCGGCTGACGGCGGGCGCCCCCGTGCGGAGCACGGGGAAGGGTGTGCACCCGCGTCCGGGCGTAGGCTCGGACGCGGGTACGAAACTGGTCACACACCTAAGGAACCACCAGATGGAGCTCGGTCTCGTCGGTCTCGGCAAGATGGGCGGCAACATGCGCGAGCGCATTCGCCGCGCAGGCCACACCGTCGTCGGATACGACCGCAATCCGGACGTCGCCGATGTCCACAGCCTGCATGAGCTTGTGGAGAACCTGAAGGGGCCCCGGGTGGTGTGGGTGATGGTGCCCGCGGGCGAGGCCACCCAGTCCACCATCGACGAGCTCGGTGAACTGCTCTCGATCGGCGACATCGTCGTCGACGGCGGCAACTCCCGTTGGACGGACGACGAGAAGCACGCCGAGGAGCTGGCGGCCAAGGGCATCGGCTTCGTCGACTGCGGAGTCTCCGGTGGCGTGTGGGGCCTGGAGAACGGCTACGCGCTGATGTACGGCGGCGCGAAGGACCACGTGTCCCGGGTCCAGCCGATCTTCGACGCGCTCAAGCCCGAGGGCGAGTTCGGCGCCGTGCACGCCGGCAAGGTCGGCGCGGGCCACTTCGCGAAGATGGTCCACAACGGCATCGAGTACGCCATGATGCAGGCCTACGCCGAGGGCTGGGAGCTGCTGGAGAAGGTGGACTCGGTCACCGACGTGCGCGAGGTGTTCCGGTCCTGGCAGGAGGGGACGGTCATCCGTTCCTGGCTGCTGGACCTGGCCGTCAACGCGCTGGACGAGGACGAGCACCTCGAGAAGCTCAAGGGCTTCGCCCAGGACTCGGGCGAGGGCCGCTGGACGGTGGAGGCCGCGATCGACCACGCCGTGCCGCTGCCGGCGATCACCGCGTCGCTGTTCGCGCGTTTCGCCTCGCGCCAGGACGACTCGCCGCAGATGAAGATGATCGCCGCGCTGCGCAACCAGTTCGGTGGCCACGCGGTCGAGACCAAGAAGTAGTAGTAGGACGAAGGAAGAGCAGCCGGGGGAGGTCGGCGCCGTCATGCACGTTTCGCATCTGTCGCTGGCCGACTTCCGCTCGTACGCCCGGGCCGAGGTTCCCCTCGACCCGGGCGTCACGGCTTTCGTGGGCCCCAACGGCCAGGGCAAGACGAACCTGGTGGAGGCCGTCGGCTATCTGGCGACGCTGGGCAGCCACCGGGTCTCCTCGGACGCCCCGCTGGTCCGGATGGGGGCGGACCGCGCCATCGTCCGGGCGGCGGTGACCCAGGGCGAGCGCCAGCAGCTGGTGGAGCTGGAGCTGAACCCCGGCCGGGCGAACCGGGCCCGTATCAACAGGTCGTCGCAGGTCAGGCCCCGTGACGTCCTGGGGATCGTGCGGACGGTGCTGTTCGCCCCCGAGGACCTGGCCCTGGTGAAGGGCGACCCCGGCGAGCGGCGGCGGTTCCTGGACGAGCTGATCACGGCGCGCTCGCCGCGGATGGCCGCGGTGCGCTCCGACTACGAGCGCGTGCTCAAGCAGCGCAACACGCTGCTGAAGTCCGCCGCCATGGCCCGCCGGCACGGCGGGCGGTCCATGGACATGTCGACGCTGGACGTCTGGGACCAGCACCTGGCGCGGGCGGGCGCGGAGCTGCTGGCGCGGCGGCTGGATCTGATCGCCACGCTGCTGCCGCTGGCGGACAAGGCGTACGAGCAGCTGGCGCCCGGCGGCGGTCCGCTGGGCCTGGCGTACCGCAGCTCGGCGGGCGAGCCCGTGGACTCCGGGTCCGCGCAGACGCGCGAGGCGCTCTACGACGTGCTGCTGGCGGCGCTCGCGGAGGCCCGCAAGCAGGAGATCGAGCGGGGCGTGACCCTGGTGGGCCCGCACCGCGACGATCTCGTGCTGCGGCTGGGGGAGCTGCCGGCGAAGGGGTACGCGAGCCACGGCGAGTCCTGGTCGTACGCGCTGGCGCTGCGGCTGGCCTCGTACGAGCTGCTGCGCTCGGAGGGCAGCGAGCCGGTGCTGATCCTCGACGACGTGTTCGCGGAACTGGACGCCCGACGCCGCGAGCGGCTGGCGGAGCTGGTGGCTCCGGGCGAGCAGGTGCTGGTGACGGCGGCGGTGGACGATGACGTTCCGGATGTGTTGGAGGGGGCGCGCTTCGGGGTGTCCGGCGGTGAGGTGACCCGGCTGTGAACGACGGCGACCGCGACAAGGGCGGGAGCCCGGAGCCGCGCAGGACACCCGAGCCCTCGGGCGTGGACCTGGCGCGGCAGGCGCTGGCCGCGGCGCGCGAGCAGGCGCGGGCGCGGGGCACCGCCGTGGGCGGGAAGAAGCGGCAGCCGCAGCAGGGCCTCCGCTCGGGCGCGCGGGCCGACGGCCGGGACCCGATGCCGCTGATGGCGGCGCTGGACCGGCTGCGCACGGAGCGCGGCTGGGAGATGCCGATGGCGGTGGCGGGCGTGATGGAGCGCTGGCCGGACATCGTGGGCCCGGAGATCGCCGCGCACTGCGTGCCGGAGCGGTACGAGGACCGGGAGCTGGCCGTGCGCTGCGACTCCTCGGCGTGGGCGGCGCAGCTGAAGCTGCTGGCGCCGCAGCTGGTGGCGCGGCTGAACAAGGAGCTGGGCCAGGGCACGGTCCGGCTGATCAAGGTGCAGGGCCCCGGTGGCCGGCCGCGGTCGTACGGCCCCCTGCGCGCCCCGGGCAGCACGGGCCCGGGCGACACCTGGGGCTAGGCCCCGTCGGTCCAAGGCGTACGGGTCCTGGCTGCCGCCGGTAAGCCCCGGGGCCCCGGCGGTCCTTACCTACGACCCTCGCCGGGTCCCTTTCAGCCCGGCCGGACCCCGCGTTCCCGGGCCCGGACACGGGTTCGTCAGTGGTGTCCCTCACGGTTGCGGGCGGTTGACAGGCCGAAGCGCTGGGTGCCCGTGTGAGCCACTTTGAGCCCCGGCCTGAATATGGGGAGTCGGGCGAGGGAGGTTCAGGGCGGCACATGCGGACTCAGGCACCGGCAAACCCCCATTCATGTCAGCGCTACCGGTAGACTGGTGGTAAGTCCCGCCCGCTTGCGGGATCCGCCGAGCAACACAGACAACGCAGATCGACGCGGCCGCTCCCGCCGGCGCACTCGCTGGTCCGGGATACGGGCTGCGCTGTGCCAGAAAGGGCGCTTCGTGGCCGATTCCGGCGACTCCAACGAGAAGAATTACGACGCCAGTGCGATTCAGGTCCTCGAGGGCCTGGACGCGGTCCGCAAGCGGCCGGGTATGTACATCGGCTCGACGGGCGAGCGTGGTCTGCACCACCTCGTCTACGAGGTCGTCGACAACTCGGTCGACGAGGCGCTGGCCGGGCACGCGGACACCATCGACGTGACGATCCTCGCCGACGGCGGGGTGCGGGTGGTCGACAACGGCCGTGGTATCCCGGTCGGCATCGTTCCGTCCGAGGGGAAGCCGGCCCTCGAGGTCGTCCTGACGGTCCTGCACGCGGGCGGCAAGTTCGGCGGCGGCGGCTACGCCGTCTCCGGTGGTCTGCACGGCGTCGGCGTGTCCGTCGTGAACGCGCTGTCGACCAAGGTCGCGGTCGAGGTCAGGACGGACGGGCACCGCTGGACCCAGGACTACAAGCTGGGCGTGCCGACGGCCCCGCTGGCCAGGAACGAGGAGACCGACGAGACCGGCACCTCGGTCACCTTCTGGGCCGACGGCGACATCTTCGAGACGACCGAGTACTCCTTCGAGACGCTGTCGCGGCGCTTCCAGGAGATGGCCTTCCTGAACAAGGGCCTGACCCTGACGCTGACGGACGAGCGCGAGTCGGCGAAGGCGACGGCGGGCGCCGACGACCCGGAGGCGGACACGGCCGAGCCGCAGGCGCGCACGGTGAAGTACTACTACGAGGGCGGCATCGTCGACTTCGTGAAGTACCTCAACTCGCGCAAGGGCGAGCTGATCCACCCGACCGTCATCGACGTCGAGGCCGAGGACAAGGAGCGCATGCTCTCGGTCGAGATCGCGATGCAGTGGAACTCGCAGTACAGCGAGGGTGTGTACTCCTTCGCCAACACGATCCACACCCACGAGGGCGGTACGCACGAGGAGGGCTTCCGTGCGGCGCTGACGGGTCTGGTGAACCGTTACGCGCGGGACAAGAAGCTGCTGCGCGAGAAGGACGACAACCTCGCGGGCGAGGACATCCGCGAGGGTCTGACGGCGATCATCTCGGTCAAGCTGGGCGAGCCCCAGTTCGAGGGCCAGACGAAGACCAAGCTGGGCAACACCGAGGCCAAGACCTTCGTGCAGAAGGTCGTCCACGAGCACCTGTCCGACTGGCTCGACCGCAACCCCAACGAGGCGGCGGACATCGTCCGCAAGGCGATCCAGGCGGCCACGGCCCGTGTCGCGGCCCGCAAGGCCCGTGACCTGACCCGCCGCAAGGGCCTGCTGGAGAGCGCCTCGCTGCCGGGCAAGCTGTCCGACTGCCAGTCGAACGACCCCACCAAGTGCGAGATCTTCATCGTCGAGGGTGACTCCGCCGGCGGCTCGGCCAAGTCCGGCCGCAACCCGATGTACCAGGCCATCCTGCCGATCCGCGGCAAGATCCTGAACGTCGAGAAGGCGCGGATCGACAAGATCCTCCAGAACACCGAGGTCCAGGCGCTGATCAGTGCCTTCGGCACGGGTGTGCACGAGGACTTCGACATCGAGAAGCTCCGCTATCACAAGATCATCCTGATGGCGGACGCCGACGTCGACGGCCAGCACATCAACACCCTGCTGCTGACCTTCCTCTTCCGCTTCATGCGCCCGCTGGTCGAGGCCGGTCACGTCTATCTCTCCCGCCCGCCGCTCTACAAGATCAAGTGGGGCCGGGACGACTTCGAGTACGCGTACTCGGACCGCGAGCGCGACGCGCTGGTGGAGATGGGCAAGCAGAACGGCAAGCGGATCAAGGAAGACTCGATCCAGCGCTTCAAGGGTCTGGGCGAGATGAACGCCGAGGAGCTGCGCGTGACCACCATGGACGTGGACCACCGCGTGCTCGGCCAGGTCACGCTCGACGACGCGGCGCAGGCCGACGACCTGTTCTCGGTGCTGATGGGTGAGGACGTCGAGGCCCGGCGCTCCTTCATCCAGCGCAACGCCAAGGACGTCCGCTTCCTCGACATCTGAGTCGGCTCTTCACGGCCGCCCGAAAGGATTTCTGACCAGCAATGGCCGACGAAACCACCCCCACTGCCGAGAACGCGGAGAACGCCGCGGAGGAGCAGCCGCAGGTGCGCATCGAGCCCGTCGGGCTCGAGACGGAGATGCAGCGCTCCTACCTCGACTACGCGATGTCCGTCATCGTCTCGCGCGCCCTGCCGGACGTGCGCGACGGTCTCAAGCCGGTGCACCGCCGCGTGCTGTACGCGATGTACGACGGCGGCTACCGGCCCGAGAAGGGCTTCTACAAGTGCGCCCGCGTCGTCGGTGACGTCATGGGTACGTACCACCCGCACGGCGACTCCTCGATCTACGACGCCCTGGTCCGCCTGGCCCAGCCGTGGTCGATGCGCATGCCGCTGGTGGACTCCAACGGCAACTTCGGCTCCCCGGGCAACGACCCGGCGGCCGCGATGCGCTACACCGAGTGCAAGCTGATGCCGCTGGCCATGGAGATGCTCCGGGACATCGACGAGGAGACCGTCGACTTCCAGGACAACTACGACGGCCGCAACCAGGAGCCGACGGTCCTGCCGGCCCGGTTCCCGAACCTGCTCATCAACGGTTCCGCCGGTATCGCCGTCGGTATGGCCACCAACATCCCGCCGCACAACCTCCGCGAGGTCGCGGAGGGTGCGCAGTGGTACCTGGCCAACCCCGAGGCCTCGCACGACGAACTGCTGGACGCGCTGATCGAGCGCATCAAGGGCCCGGACTTCCCGACCGGCGCGCTCGTCGTGGGCCGCAAGGGCATCGAGGAGGCGTACCGGACCGGCCGCGGCTCCATCACGATGCGCGCGGTGGTCGAGGTCGAGGAGATCCAGAACCGCCAGTGCCTGGTGGTCACGGAGCTTCCGTACCAGGTGAACCCGGACAACCTCGCGCAGAAGATCGCCGACCTGGTCAAGGACGGCAAGATCGGCGGCATCGCCGACGTCCGCGACGAGACGTCCTCGCGCACCGGCCAGCGCCTGGTGATCGTGCTCAAGCGCGACGCCGTCGCCAAGGTCGTGCTCAACAACCTGTACAAGCACACCGATCTCCAGACCAACTTCGGCGCGAACATGCTCGCGCTGGTGGACGGCGTGCCGCGCACGCTGTCGCTGGACGCGTTCATCCGCCACTGGGTGCACCACCAGATCGAGGTCATCGTCCGGCGGACGAGGTTCCGGCTGCGCAAGGCCGAGGAGCGCGCGCACATCCTGCGCGGCCTGCTCAAGGCGCTGGACGCGATCGACGAGGTCATCGCCCTCATCCGGCGCAGCCAGACGGTCGAGATCGCCCGTGAGGGCCTGATGGGCCTCCTGGAGATCGACGAGATCCAGGCCAACGCGATCCTGGAGATGCAGCTCCGCCGCCTGGCGGCCCTGGAGCGGCAGAAGATCGTCGCCGAGCACGACGAGCTCCAGGCGAAGATCAACGAGTACAACGCGATCCTGGCCTCGCCGGAGAAGCAGCGTTCGATCGTCAGCGAGGAACTGGCGGCGATCGTCGAGAAGTTCGGCGACGACCGGCGCTCGAAGCTGGTGCCGTTCGACGGTGACATGTCCATCGAGGACCTGATCGCCGAAGAGGACATCGTCGTCACGATCACCAACGGCGGCTACGTCAAGCGCACCAAGACCGAGGACTACCGCTCGCAGAAGCGCGGCGGCAAGGGCGTCCGCGGGACGAAGCTGAAGCAGGACGACATCGTCGACCACTTCTTCGTCTCGACCACCCACCACTGGCTGCTGTTCTTCACCAACAAGGGCCGGGTCTACCGGGCGAAGGCGTACGAGCTGCCCGACGCCGGCCGGGACGCGCGCGGCCAGCACGTGGCCAACCTGCTGGCCTTCCAGCCGGACGAGCAGATCGCGCAGATCCTGGCGATCCGCGACTACGAGGCGGCCCCGTACCTGATCCTGGCCACCAAGGCCGGTCTGGTGAAGAAGACCGCGCTCAAGGACTACGACTCGCCCCGATCGGGTGGCGTCATCGCGATCAACCTGCGGGAGACCGCCGACGGTGGCGACGACGAACTGATCGGCGCGGAGCTGGTGTCGGCCGAGGACGACCTGCTGCTCATCAGCAAGAAGGCGCAGTCCATCCGCTTCACCGCGACCGACGACGCGCTGCGCCCGATGGGCCGTGCGACGTCGGGCGTGAAGGGCATGAGCTTCCGCGAGGGCGACGAGCTGCTGTCCATGAGCGTGGTCCGGCCCGGTACGTTCGTCTTCACCGCGACCGACGGCGGCTACGCCAAGCGCACGCCGGTGGACGAGTACCGCGTCCAGGGCCGCGGTGGTCTGGGCATCAAGGCCGCCAAGATCGTCGAGGACCGTGGGTCCCTCGTCGGAGCACTGGTGGTCGACGAGAGCGACGAGATCCTCGCCATCACCCTCGGCGGTGGTGTGATCCGCACGCGCGTCAACGAAGTCAGGGAGACCGGCCGTGACACCATGGGCGTCCAGCTGATCAACCTGGGCAAGCGGGATGCCGTCGTGGGTATCGCGCGCAACGCCGAGGCCGGTCAGGAGGCCGAGGAGGGCGACGAGCCCGAGACGGCCGAAGGACTGGTCACCGAGGCCGCCGAGGGCACGGAGCCCTCGGCCGGGGAGCACGAGGAGTAAGCGTGAGTGGAGCCACGGGCGCCGGAGCGGCAACCGGGGACGACGGTGCCCGTGGCCCCGCCGCGGACTCCTCGCAGGGGGCGACAACCGTGACGGACACCCGAGAACCGAAGCCGGCGAAGTCGAAGGCCGAGGGCAAGAAGCCGGCCGCGCAGGCGCAGCCGTACCACCCGCCGCAGGCCTACCAGGCCCCGGCGGCGGCGCCGGCGGCCCAGCGGGGCCAGCGGCCGGTGGTCAGGACGACACCCAGGACGCGCAAGGCGCGGCTGCGGGTGGCGAAGGCCGACCCCTGGTCGGTGATGAAGGTCAGCTTCCTGCTGTCGATCGCGCTGGGCATCTGCACGATCGTGGCGGCGGCGGTGCTGTGGATGGTCATGGACGCCATGGGCGTCTTCTCGACCGTCGGCGGGACCATCAGCGAGGCGACGGGCTCGAACGAGTCCAACGGTTTCGACCTCCAGTCCTTCCTCTCGCTGCCGCGCGTGCTGATCTTCACGTCGGTGATCGCGGTCATCGACGTGGTGCTGGCGACCGCTCTGGCGACGCTGGGGGCGTTCATCTACAACCTGTCGGCGGGCTTCGTCGGCGGTGTGGAGCTGACGCTCGCGGAGGACGAGTAGTCCCGCTCCGGGGCCGGCGGCAACGCCGTGACCTGCGATTTGGGAACTCCCGGGTCTGTGCGCTAATCTTCAGAGGTCAGCGCGCAGCGCGGAGGGGCTATAGCTCAGTTGGTTAGAGCGCATCCCTGATAAGGATGAGGCCACAGGTTCAAATCCTGTTAGCCCCACAGTGAGAAAGACCCCGGCCGGGACGGCCGGGGTCTTTCTGCTTCGTGTCCCGGGTGGTTGGCCCACCCAGGTCGTCCCAGATAACCGAACGGTATCGATCGGTGTGTATTCTTGGGCGCCAGAAGTCCCCAACGTCAACGAAGGACGAGGTCGCGCGGTGAAGAAGCTTCTCCTGGTCGCACTGGCCGCCATCGGCGGGCTCCTCGTGTACCGCCAGATCCAGGCGGACCGCGCCGAGCAGGACCTGTGGACGGAGGCCACCGACTCCGTGCCCTCGGGTTCCGGTGTGTGAGACCGAAAACGGCTGATCATGAAGCCCCGGCTGCCGCTGCGGCCGGGGCTTTGTGCTGTTCTGTGGCGATAAATTACGTTTTGCAAAGTTTTGGCTTGCGTTAGCAAATTCGGGGTGGGCGTGATGGGGCAGGTACGGAGAACGGTGCTGGCGGGGGCGGCGGCCCTGTGCGTGGCGGGGGCCGCGCCGGGGGTCGCGTACGCCGCCCCGGAGCCGGTGCCGACGTACCGCGAGGCCGACGGGGCGAAGAAGGTCGCGGGGGCCGCCAGCACGGCGGACGCCCCGCTGATCGAGCCGGGCGGGGCGTACCTGGACACCGTCTCCCCCGGGGAGCGCTTCTACAAGCTGAAGCTGGACGCCAAGTCGAGTGTGTACGTCTCCGCCGTCGTACGGCCGGGCGCGGACGCGAAGATCGGCTACAGCGACGACGTCGAGGTCGACGTGATGACCACGGACGGGAAGTCCTGCCCCGGCAGTCCGGGCCAGGGCTCCTTCCAGGGCCGGCCGCAGACCGTCAGCGTCGTCGGCATGCGCCGGCTCCAGGAGGACGCCGACTGCCAGGAGGCGGGCGTCTACTACGTGAAGGTGACGCGGGACGCCCTCAAGGACAGCGACCAGTCGCCGTGGCCGGTGGAGCTCGTGGTGCACCGCGAGCCGGGCCTCAAGAGCGGCAGCGCCCCGACGGCCGCGCCGAGCGGGTGGCCCTCCGCGACGCCGGCGGCCCCGGCCGACCAGGCCGTGGCCCGCTCGGGCGGCACCGGGTTCAACGACGCGCGGGCGCTGGGCGCCGGCGTGTGGCGCGACGAACTCCGCCCCGGGCAGACCCGCTTCTACCGGGTCCCGCTGGACTGGGGCCGGCAGCTGGCCGTCAGCGCGGAGCTGGCCGGCGCGAAGATGACCAGGACCTCCGGGTACGCCTCCGACGGGCTGGCGCTCACGCTGTACAGCCCGTACCGGGGCCAGGTGGGCGACAAGGACACCACCTACGACGGCAAGCAGGCGAGCGTCGGCCTGGGGCTGACGCCGCCGGTGGCGTATGAGAACCGCTTCTCCAACGACGCCTGGACGCGGTCGGTGCGGGTGGCCGGCTGGTACTACGTCGCCGTCACCATGGGCCCGAAGGTCGGCGAGTTCACCGAGAACGCGTCGCCGGTGCCGCTGACGCTGCGGGTGAGCGTGCAGGGGCAGGCGGCGGCCGCGCCGCCGTACGCCGAGAGCCTGACGGCGGCGGGGTTCGGTGTGGGCGGGGCCGACCTGGCCGCCGCGAAGGACGGCCTGACGGCCCCCGAGGCGGCCGAGGCCGCCGACACCCGTTCCCTGATGCGGCTCGTCGCCGCGGGCGGCTTCGGCACCGGCGCCGTGCTGCTGCTGGGGCTCGGCGGGTGGATCTGGCTGGCCCGGCGCGGGGCTACGTCAGGGTGAGGGCCCAGACGCCGACGGCGAAGCACAGCGCGGCGGCGATCAGCACCGCGGCGGTGACCGCGCGGCCCGGCGCGGCGATCCCGCCCCGGCGGGCCGCAGGCCGTGCCGCGGCCTGCGGCTGCGCCGCGAAGTGCGCCCCGGGCTGCGGCGGCGCCTGGTAGGCCGGCTGGTACGGCTGCGGCACGGGACCGGCGGCCGGCCACTCGCTCTGCGCGGTGGGGGTGCCCGTCGGCGGCGGCAGGTGGAAACTCCCCGTCTCCGAGGCGTTGTACGCCACCGTGCCCGCCGTGCCGCGCGGATCGGTACGGGTGGGCTCGGCCGCCACCGTCGCGGCCGAGGAGAGCACGGTGGCCTCCCGTACCGGCTGGGCGGGTACGGGAGGTGCCACCGTCGCCCCGGCGGCCGTCGGGGAGTCCGGGGTGACGGCGGCGGTGCTCTGGGGCCCCTGGGGGCCGAACCCTGCCGGAAGCGGGCCCAGTTGGTCGAAGACCTCGACCGGGTCCTCGCCCTCGGCGGCCGGCGGCAGCAGCTCCAGGACCTCGGCAAGGGCCTTGCGCGCCCCTGTGGCGGTCTTGAAGCGCGCGGCGGGGTCGGGCTGCAGGAGGTTCGCGATGACGTGCCACAGCGGCGCGGGGACGCCCTGCGGGGCGCCGGGAGTGCCGTGGGCCCGGAAGTGCTCCACCAGGGCCTGGGAGTCGGGCTTGTGGCCCTGGAGCAGGTACAGGGCGACGAGGCCGACGGCGAAGAGGTCGGCGGGGAAGTCGGGCTCCTCCCCCATGAGTTGCTCCGGGGCGAAGTACCCGGGGGTGCCCACGACGTAGTTGGTCTCGGTCAGCCGGGGCTCGCCCTTGCGCATGGAGATCCCGAAGTCGGACAGCCGCAGGTGCGGCTGTCCGGTTCCGGTGGCCTCCATCAGGATGTTGGCCGGTTTGATGTCGCGGTGGATGACGCCCTCGGCATGGACGGCCGCCAGCCCCGACAGCAGTTGGTCGAGCAGTGTGCACACGAAACGCGGCGGCAGGGGCCCGTAGTCGCCGATGACATGGCCCAGGGAGCCGCCGCTGACCAGGTCCATCGTGAACAGGACCTTGTCGTCGTCCGCCGCCCAGCTGGCCGGGGCCAGCACGTGCGGGTGGTCGATGCGAAGGGCCTGCTCGCGCACGAAGCGCAGCAGGGTGTGGGCGTCGCTCTGCTGGAGCACCTTGGCGGCCACGTACCGGCGCCGCCGGTGGTCCCATGCCCGCCAGACCGCTCCGACTCCGCCCCGGCCGATCGGATCGATCAGCTCGTACCGCCCGGCGAAGATCTCACCCATTGCTGCGCCCGTCCCCCGTTTTTGTCCGCTGTGATGCGCTGATCAGTTCTGGTGGGCCTCGTAGTGCGCCACCGCGTCGGCGGTGCGTCCCGCGCCGTACACCCGGAGGAACTCTGCCAGTTCCGGATGCGTGGGGGCGAGGGTCTCCGCCGCGTCGATGATGTCGCCGGCGGCCGAGACGGAACGCAGCAGCGACTGGATCTCGCGGACCACCCGCTTGACGGTGGGAGCACCGGAACTGGTCGTGGTCTGACCGCTGTTGCTGAGGACGGAGCCGCCCTGGGTCTTCTTGATCTCGTCCATCCGGCCCGTGGCCTCGACGGCGCTGACACTGCCGTCGGCGACCAGTCCGGCGAGCTCCTGGAGGGCCTGGACCCGCTGGACCACGGCCGGGTTGCCGATCTTCGCGCGCTGGCCGCTCATCAGCTGGGACAGCATGGGCGCCGACAGCCCGAGGACGGCGGCCAGGCGGGCCTGGTTCAGGCCGAGGTCATCTATGAGCCGGCGGAAGAGGGCCCCGAGCGGCTCCCCGTACCAGCTGCGCTGAAGCTCTCTGGCTCTGGCGGTAGCCTCTTGCTGTACTGCGTCCACTCGTCCTACTCCCCTTCGCTGGTGCGAACCTCGCGAGCATCTTACGGAGAGTGGTCGCGTGAAGGGAGTCCCTATCATTTTGCGGGATGAGGGGGTACACCCGGTACTCTGGTCTGCGGAAGTGGCCGCTCCCTCGTGGAGGCGGGTCGCATCCGTTTCTCGGGGCTTTAGCTCAGTTGGTAGAGCGCTGTCTTTGCATGGCAGATGTCAGGGGTTCGACTCCCCTAAGCTCCACTCCCAAGTGCCCCCTGACCTGCGTCTACGCGGTCAGGGGGCACTTCGTGTTTCACGTGAAACACCAGCCGTGCGTCCCGGCGTTGACGATGGCGCAGATGCCGACGGCCATCCCCCGTACGGCGTTCCCGCGAGGCCGCCCGCGCCGTCGTGGCGGAGAGTGGAGGGAGGCCCTCGGGGCCGGGCCAGGGGGCAATCACGCCGGAGGCGTCACACCATGGGAATCTTCGACTTCCTGAAATCCGACCGGAAGCCAGAACGGAAGTCCGGCCGGAACACGGCGCACGGAGCCGCCGAGAAGGCGGAGGAGCAGGTCGAACAGGCGCCCCCGGCGGCGGCCGGGCCGCGGTCGGCGACCGGAGCGATCGAGACCCACGCCAAGTTCCAGGAGCACCCCAACCGGCCGGCCGCCCGGGCCCGCGCGGCCGCGTCGGCCGCGCCGCCCCGGCCGGCCGGCCCGCCGGGGCCCACCACGCACACCCCTCCGGAAGCGGCCAAGCGGTCCGCCCCGCCCCTGCACACCCCGCTGCCGGGCGCAGCCGCACCCAGGCCCGTGATGCACGACGAGCTGCCGCCGGGCGCGGCCAAGCGCTCCGCGCCCAAGCCCCACCCGACGGCGAGGAAGCGCGACTACACCGTGCGCGCCGGTGACTCGCTGCCCGACATCGCCCGCCGCGAGCTCGGCAACGAGGCCCGCTGGCGCGAGCTGTACGCCATGAACCGGGGCGTGATCGGCGCCAACCCCGACGTGCTCCACCCGGGCCAGGTGCTCACCCTGCCCCAGTAGGGACCCCAGTAGGGACCCGGCACGCGTACGAGGGCCCGCGACCGCCGCTGCGGTCGCGGGCCCTCGTACGCGCTCGCGCTACGTCTGCTGCTGGTCGTCGGCCTCCGAGGAGGACTCCCGCTCCTTGGCGGCCAGCTCGTCGTCGAAGCTCGCCGGCGCGCTGTCGGCCGCCGAGAGCTCCGTCGCCGCGGGCGGCTCCACCAGCCAGTCCGGGTTGGACTGCTGGTCCCACCACCGCCACAGCACGTACCCGGCGGCGGCCACGAGACCGATCACCGCGACGCCCTTGAACACCCGTCGGGTCCGCGCCCGGCGTTCGTGACGCCGTACCAGCTTGCGCACCTCGTCGGCCGAGACCTGGCCGCGCAGTGCCGCCAGCGCCGCCACCGACCGGGAGGCGGCCTCCTCCGCCACCGGCTGGGCCGCCGCCAGGGCGCTCTCCAGCTTCGGCGTCGTGTAGTCGGCGGCCTGCCGCACCGCCAGGCGGGTCTGCTGCACCGCCAGCGTGGCCGCGCGGTCCACGTTCGGCGGCACGTGGGAGCGCGCCGCCTTCATCCGGGGGTGCACATGGCACTCGTACGCACTGCGCGCGTGCCGCGACGCCTCACCGGCCGCCTGCGCGACCATCGGCGCCAGCCGCTCATTCGCCTCGTGCGCGTAATGCATGGCGGCTTCCTTGGCGGTTCCTGCGTACGGCGCCACCACTTCCGCTGCGTGCCGCACGGTGTCCTTCGCGCTTTCCGCCGTGGCGCGCACGCTGTCGTTGCGGGTCACAGGATCCTCCTTCTCGGTGGCGGACACAGTTCACCTTTCCACCCTTTGTCGGATCATGCCTGCCATACCGGCGGGTGGCATGCGTGACAGGGCATATGGGTGGCCGTTTTCTCCGGGATTTCTCCGGGGTGCAGCACTCCGTGCGAGGATCGGGAACCGACAGTGATGACGAGGGAAGGCAGATTCGTGGCCGAGAAGCTCTACGCCACCCTGAAGACCAGCCACGGCGACATCGAGATCGAGCTGCTGCCGTTCCACGCCCCCAAGACGGTGCGCAACTTCGTGGAACTCGCCCAGGGCGAGCGGGAATGGACGCGGCCCACGGACGGCCAGAAGACGACCGACCCGCTGTACGACGGGACTGTCTTCCACCGGATCATCAGCGGCTTCATGATCCAGGGCGGCGACCCGCTCGGCAACGGCATGGGCGGCCCCGGCTACCAGTTCGCCGACGAGTTCCACCCCGACCTGGCCTTCACCAAGCCGTACCTGGTGGCCATGGCGAACGCGGGTCCGGGCACCAACGGCTCGCAGTTCTTCATCACCGTCGCGCCGACCGCCTGGCTGACCCGCAAGCACACCATTTTCGGCGAGGTCACCGACAAGGCGAGCCGTCAGGTCGTCGACGTCATCGCGGCGCTGCCCACCAACCCGCGCACCGAGCGTCCGCTCGACGACGTGATCATCCGGTCCGTCGTCGTCGAGAAGCGCTGACCGCAGCGCCGGCCCCGGCGCCGGCCGAAGTCCCGGCCCGGGAACCCCCCGGGCCCGTCTGTCCGTTCTGGGTACGTCGCCGCCGACCGAGGGGACCGATGGACACCGACCGCCAGCCGGGCTGCTACCGCCACCCCGACCGCGAGGGGCCGCTGCGCTGTACCCGCTGCGAGCGCCCGATCTGCACCGACTGCATGATCGACGCGGCGGTCGGGTTCCAGTGCCCGCAGTGTGTGCGCGGGGCCTCGGTGCCCACGCGGAACATCGCGGGCGGCGTGATGACGGCCGGGGACCCGCATCTGGTCACCAAGATCCTGATCGGGATCAACGTGGCCGTGTTCTTCGCCGGCCTGCTCGTCCCGGCGATCCTGGTTCCGATGGAGCTGCTCGGCCGGTACGTGGAGTACATCGGCGCACCGCTCGAAGGGGTGTCCACCGGCGAGTACTACCGGCTGCTGACCTCGGTGTTCCTGCACGAGGAGTGGTGGCACATCGCCAGCAACATGCTGGGCCTGTGGGTGCTGGGCGGCCCGCTGGAGGCGGCGCTGGGCCGGGCCCGCTATCTGACGCTCTACCTGCTGTCCGGCTTCGCGGGCAGCGCCTTCGTGTACTGGCTGACTCCGCCGAACCTGGCCACGCTCGGGGCCTCCGGCGCCGTGATCGGCCTGCTCGGGGCCACTGCCGTGCAGTTCCGGCGGATGCGGTACGACATGCGACCGGTGATCGTGATGGTCGTGCTGATGCTGGTGACGACCTTCGCCTTCCAGGGTGTGTCCTGGCAGGCCCACCTGGGCGGGCTGATCGCCGGCGCCGTGATCGGCGCCGGCATGATGCTGCCCGCTTCCACCCGTCACCGGTCCCTGATCCAGTGGGGGACCTGCGCCCTGGTCTTCCTGGCGGCCGTCGCCCTCATCGTGCTGCGGACGGCCGCGCTCACCTGATCACATCGGCGTCAACGGGGCGCCACCCTCATACTTATCCACAGATCTTCACAGTTTTGTCCTCAGCTGTGGACGGACCTGTGGATAACTTTCGGGAATGACTACTTCCACTGGGTGGAGACACCGAAGCCCGCGGCAATGAAGCCGAAACCGACTACAATGTTCCAATTGCCCAGGGATTCGATCGGCATCTGGGTGTCGGTCACGTAAAAGACGACGATCCAGGCCAGCCCGATGAAGAACAACGCCAGCATCACCGGGGCGACCCAGCTGCGGTTCGTCAGCCTGATCGTCTGCGCCTGCTTGGCCGGCGGCGGCGTGTAGTCATCCTTCTTGCGGATGCGTGACTTCGGCACGAGGGTCTCTCCTGTCGATGCGCTGGGGACCTTGCCTCCCCCGGGCGTCCGTTAGCGTAGTGGTTCTGTGGCGTCGAAGGAGAAGGGTACGTTGAGCAATTCCGACGACTCCTCCGCGGGTCCCCGTCGCCGGACCAGAGTGGTCCGGCTGCTGACGGCCGCCGTATTCGCTCTCGCCGGTCTCATCTTCGTCACCAGCTTCAACACCTCCAAGGGTACGAACATCCGGACCGACACTTCACTCCTGAAGCTGTCCGACCTCATCCACGAGCGCAGCCAGAACAACGCCGAGCTGGAGACGGGCACCGCCGCGCTGCGCCGCCAGGTCGACACCCTCGCCGACCGTGACGACGGCCGCAGCCGGGCCGAGGACGCCAAGCTCGCCGTGCTGCGCTCCGCCGCCGGCACCGAGGAGCTCGCCGGCAAGGGGCTCACGGTCACCCTCAACGACGCCCCGCCCGGTGCCACCGCCCGTATCCCCAACGTGCCCGAGCCGCAGCCCAACGACCTGGTGATCCACCAGCAGGACCTCCAGGCCGTGGTGAACGCCCTGTGGCAGGGCGGCGCCCAGGGCATCCAGGTCATGGACCAGCGGCTGATCTCCACCAGCGCCGTGCGCTGCGTCGGCAACACGCTGATTCTCCAGGGCCGCGTCTACTCGCCCCCGTACAAGGTGACGGCGGTCGGCGACCCGGCGGCGCTGCGCAAGGCCCTGGCCGCCTCCCCGGCGATCCAGAACTACCAGCAGTACGTCAACGCCTACGGGCTGGGCTGGAAAGTCGACGAGCACAAGGCGGTGACACTTCCCGGGTACTCGGGCACAGTGGACCTCCACTATGCGAAGCCCGTGGAGAGCGGTACGCCCTGAGGCGGCCCTGCGGCTGGTGGTGCGCACCCTCAGCGAGGTGTGCCTGACGGCCGGCACGGTGATCGTGCTGTTCGTCGTCTACGTGCTGCTGTGGACCGGCGTGAAGGCGGACGCGGCCATGGCGGGCGAACGCGACCGGCTGCGCGCGAGCTGGTCGGCGGCCCCCGCCGCGAGCACCCCCGCGCCCCCGCCCGGGCAGGAACCGGCGGCCCCGGCACCGGCCCCGGGCGTGTCCCCGGCTCCGGACACGTCCCCGGGCGCGTCCCCCGCCTCGGACACGGCCCCGGAGATGGCCCCCGCCCCCGGCGCGGCGTTCGCCGAGATGTACATCCCCCGCTTCGGAGCGGACTGGGTCAAGCCCGTCCTGGAGGGCACCGGCACCGAGCTGCTGAAGAAGGGCCTGGGCCACTACCGCGGCACGGCCGCCCCGGGCGGCACCGGCAACTTCGCGGTCGCCGGCCACCGGCGCACGTACGGCGATCCCTTCAAGGACATGCCGCTGCTGCGGCCCGGGGACACGGTCGTCGTGAAGGACGCGCGCACCAGCTACACGTACACGGTCCGGGCCCGCCCGCTGCGGACGCTGCCGACCGAGGTGGGCGTCGTGGACCCGGTCCCCGGGCGCTCCCCGTTCACCGCGCCCGGCCGCTATCTGACGCTCACGACCTGCGATCCGGAGTGGGGACACAGCCACCGTCTCATCGTCTGGGCGGAACTGACCGAGACCCGGTCCGTGCTGCGGGGCAGCCCGTAGTCTGTTGCGGAACACGTAACGGAAGGGACGGCATGTACGGCTGGATCTGGCGGCACCTGCCCGGCAACGCGTTTGTCCGCACGCTGATCTCTCTCGTGCTGGTGCTCGCGGTGGTGTTCGTGCTGTTCCAGTACGTCTTCCCGTGGGCCGAGCCGCTGCTTCCGTTCAACGATGTGACCGTCGACGAGGGAGCGGGAGCCACCCGGTGAGCGCGCGCATTCTGGTTGTGGACAACTACGACAGCTTTGTCTTCAACCTGGTCCAGTACCTGTACCAGCTCGGCGCCGAATGCGAGGTGCTGCGCAACGACGAGGTCGAGCTCGCCCACGCGCAGGACGGCTTCGACGGCGTCCTGCTCTCCCCCGGCCCCGGCACCCCCGAGGAGGCCGGCGTCTGCGTGGACATGGTCCGCCACTGCGCCGCGACCGGCGTGCCGGTGTTCGGGGTGTGCCTGGGCATGCAGTCGATGGCGGTGGCGTACGGCGGTGTCGTCGGCCGGGCGCCCGAGCTGCTGCACGGCAAGACCTCGCCGGTGGTCCACGAGGGGCAGGGCGTCTTCGCCGGTCTGCCCTCCCCGTTCACCGCGACCCGCTACCACTCGCTGGCCGCCGAGCCGCAGACCCTCCCCGACGCGCTGGAGGTCACCGCGCGCACCGAGGACGGGATCATCATGGGCCTGCGCCACCGCGAGCACGACGTCGAGGGCGTGCAGTTCCACCCGGAGTCGGTGCTGACCGAGTGGGGCCACCGGATGCTGGCGAACTGGCTGGTGCGCTGCGGTGACAGCGGCGCGGTCGAGCGCTCGGCGGGGCTGGCGCCGGTGGTGGGCAAGGCCGTCGCGTGACCGCGCTCGCGCCGTCCGCGCCCACCGGGGGCCGGGCCGCGCGGCGCAGGGCCGCCCAGGAGGCCGCGAAGCGGGCCCGGCGACGGCGCAGGGGTGGTCCGCTGGTGATCGCCAGCCGGGCGGCCGGGGAGCTGTTCATCACCGTCGGCCTGGTGATGCTGCTGTTCGTGACCTACCAGCTCTGGTACACGAACGTGCTGGCGGAGCGGGAGGCGAACGGGGCCGCCGGCTCGCTGCGCCAGGACTGGGACGCCGGGGGCGCCGGCGCCCCGCCGGTGGCCGCGTTCGAGCCCGGCCAGGGCTTCGCGATCATGTACATCCCGAAGCTGGACGTGAAGGTGCCGGTGGCGGAGGGGATCAGCAAGCCGAAGGTGCTGGACCGGGGCATGGTCGGGCACTACGCGGAGGGTGCGCTGAAGACGGCGATGCCCTCCGACAAGCAGGGCAACTTCGCGGTGGCCGGGCACCGCAACACCCACGGCGAACCGTTCCGCTTCATCAACCGGCTGCAGCCGGGCGACCCGATCGTGGTCGAGACCCGGGACGCGTACTACACGTACGAGATGACGAGCCTGCTGCCGCAGACGCCGCCGACGAACGTCTCGGTGATCAAACCGGTGCCGGTGGGTTCGGGATTCACCGCCCCGGGCCGCTACATCACGCTCACCACGTGCACTCCGGAGTTCACGAGCACCTATCGGATGATCGTATGGGGCAGGATGGTCGACGAACGCCCCCGCAGCCAGGGTGCGCCCCCCGCTCTCAGAGGATGAAATACCCGTGTCTCGTGACCGTCGCGCGGCCCAGCCCGGCCGCAATGGGGTCGCCGCGTTCCTGAGCCTGCTCGGTGAGCTGCTGATCACCGTCGGCCTGGTGCTGGGCCTGTTCGTCGCGTACTCGCTGTGGTGGACGAACGTGCTCGCCGACCGGCAGGCCGACCGCCGAGGTGACGCCGTCCGCCAGCAGTGGCAGGCGGGCCCCGCGCAGCCGGCCGAACCGGGAGCGCTGGACACCCAGGGCGGGATCGGTTTCCTGCACGTGCCGGCGATGAAGAACGGCGAGGTGCTGGTCAAGAAGGGCACCACCCCGGGGGTCCTCAACGACGGCGTGGCCGGCTACTACACGGAGCCGGTGAAGTCTGCTCTGCCGTGGGACGCCTCGGGCAACTTCACGCTGGCCGCCCACCGCGACGGGCACGGCGCGAAGTTCCACAACATCGACAAGCTGCGCGGCGGCGACGCGATCGTCTTCGAGACCCGCGACACCTGGTACGTCTACAAGGTCTTCGCGGAGCTGCGGCAGACCTCGAAGTACAACGTGGACGTGATCACGCCCGTCCCCAAGGAATCGGGCAGGACCGCGGCCGGCCGCTACATCACGCTGACGACCTGCACCCCGGTCTACACCTCGAAGTACCGCTACGTGGTGTGGGGCGAGCTGGTGCGTACGGAGAAGGTGGACGCGAAGCGGACCCCGCCCGCCGAGCTGCGCTGATCCGCGCCGCACTGAGCTGATCCCCGCCGAGCTGCGACGATCCGAGAAGGCCCTGGAAGGGGCCCTGTCGCCCCGAACGCCGAAGGCCGGGCCCCCGGTGAGGGGGACCCGGCCTTCACGCGTCACACGTGGCGTACAGGGCGAGCGGGCGGGTGGGCGTCAGCCGCCCAGGCCGAACCAGCCGCCGCGGTCGCCGCCGTTGCTGCCGTCACGGCCGCCGTTCGGCTGCTGGCCGCCCGCGGCGGTCGTGACGTCGACCACCTGGCCCGTCTGGACCTGGCTGCCCGCCGGCGGGTTGGACGTCAGCACGATGGCGTTGTCGTCCGTCGGACCGTTGATCACCTTGCCGAAGACCAGGCCGCGTGCGGCGAGCTCGGCCTTGGCCTGGCCGAGCGTCTTCGTGAACAGCTGCGGCACCTGCGTCGGGACGACCGCCGCGTCCCTGGCGATGGTGATGTTGACCGGGGTGTTCGGCGCCAGCTGCTCCCCCGCGGGGTACTGCTGGTTGATGACCGTCTTCGGCGCGACGCCCGCACCGTCGGCCTCGGTGACGCTGCCGAGCTTCAGCTTGGCCTCGGTGAGGGCCTTGACCGCGTCGTCCTTGCTCTTGCCGCGCAGCTCCGGAACCACCGACTTGCTGACCGCCTTGGCCACCTCGAGCGTGATCGCGGTGCCCTTCTCGACCTGCTCGTCGGCCTTGGGCGTCTGGCGGATGACCACCCCGGCCTTGCGCTCGGACTCGACGTCCTTGCGGTCGATGCGGTCGAAGCCGAGGTCGCGCAGCTTCTTCTCGGCGGCCGCGAACTCCAGGTCGGCGAGGTTCGGCATGGTGATCCTGGGCGCGCCCGTGGAGATCGTGACCTTGACGACGAAGTCCTTGTCGACCTTGGTCCCGGCCGCCGGCTGCTGCTTGCAGACCGTGCCCTTGGGCTGGTTCTCGCAGGCCTCGTCGCCCGTCTTCTCGACCTTCAGCCCGACGTTCTGGGCGCTCCTCGTCGCGTCCTCCAGCGTGGAGCCGGCGAGCGTGGGCACGGCGGGCCGGTTGTCGGCCTGGGGGCCGAAGAGGGCGCGGCCGATGAGGATCGCGCCGACCAGGACCAGTACACCGGCCGCGACCAGCAGGTACGTGGAGGCGCGGCTCTTCTTCTGGCGACGCCGGGGACCCTGGTCGTAGCCGCCGTGACCCTGGTCGGGGTAGTACCCGCCGTCGCCGGGCGGCATGGGCGGCATCATCGAGGTCTGGCCGGCCTCGGCGGCGCGCAGCGCGGTGGTGGGCTGGTCGTAGCCCTGGTGTCCGTAGCCGCCCTGGTCGGGGTAGCCGTAGCCGCCCCCGCCCAGCGCGGCCGCGGCGGCGACGGGCTGGCCGTCGAGGCAGGCCTCGATGTCGGCGCGCATCTCGTCGGCGCTCTGGTAGCGGTAGTCGGGGTCCTTGACCAGGGCCTTCAGGACGATCGCGTCCATCTCGGGCGTGATCTCGCCGTCGAAGTTGCTCGGCGGCTGCGGCTCTTCCCGTACGTGCTGGTAGGCGACCGCCACGGGGGAGTCGCCGATGAAGGGGGGCCGGACCGTGAGCAGCTCGTAGAGCAGGCAGCCGGTGGAGTACAGGTCGGAACGGGCGTCGACCTGCTCGCCCTTGGCCTGCTCCGGGGAGAGGTACTGGGCGGTGCCGATGACCGCGGCGGTCTGCGTCATGGTCATGCCGGAGTCGCCCATGGCGCGGGCGATGCCGAAGTCCATGACCTTGACCTGGCCGGTGCGCGTCAGCATGACGTTGGCCGGCTTGATGTCGCGGTGGACGATGCCGGCGCGGTGCGAGTACTCCAGGGCCTGGAGGATGCCGATGGTCATCTCCAGCGTGCGCTCGGGCAGCAGCTTGCGGCCGGAGTGCAGCAGCTCGCGCAGGGTCGAGCCGTCGACGTACTCCATCACGATGTAGGGGATGGAGATGTTGTCGACGTAGTCCTCGCCGGTGTCGTAGACGGCGACGATCGCGGGGTGGTTGAGCGAGGCCGCCGACTGCGCCTCGCGCCGGAACCGTGCCTGGAAGGACGGGTCGCGGGCTAGATCGGCGCGCAGGGTCTTGACGGCGACGGTACGGCCGAGCCGGGTGTCGTGGGCGAGGTAGACCTCGGCCATGCCACCGCGGCCGAGCACGTGGCTCAGCTCGTACCGGCCGCCGAGGCGACGCGGCTCTTCCATGTCTTCCAGCCCTCTCCGTCAGTCCCGACCGCACCCGTGTGTGGTCCGGCGGTGTGGTGCTCGCGCAAAGGCTACCGGCCGATCGTCGGTGATCGGGTGGCGACCACAGGCTGATACAGGACCGGTACCGTGCGCCGCCGAGGTCCGGACCATCTCCCGGTCAGCCCTTGCTCTTGAGTACGGCCTCCATGACGGCCTTGGCGACCGGAGCGGCCAGCCCGCCACCGCTGATGTCCTCGCGGTCGGCCTCGCTGTCCTCGATCACGACGGCGACGGCGACGGGCGAGCCCTTGTCGGTCTTGGCGTAGGAGATGAACCAGGCGTACGGGCGCTTGGCGTTCTTCTCGCCGTGCTGGGCGGTACCGGTCTTGCCGCCGACCTGGACGCCGGGGATCTTGGCCTTGCCGCCGGTGCCGAACGGGCTCTCGACGACGTTCACCATCATCTGCTGGACCTTCTGCGCGTTGGCGGCGCTCAGCGGCCGGCTCATCTCCTGCGGCTCGTGCTTCTCGATCACGTCGAGGTTGGGGGCCGTGAGCTGGTCGACCATGTACGGCTTCATCAGCTTGCCGTCGTTGGCGATCGCGGCGGCGACCATGGCCATCTGGAGCGGGGTGGCGGCGGTGTTGTACTGGCCGATCGCCGAGAGGGAGTTGCTCGGCCGGTCCATGGTCTTGTCGTAGACGCTGGCGAACGCGCGGACCGGGGTGTCGATCTTCTCGTTGTTGAAGCCGAACTTCTGGGACGTCTCCACCATCTTGTCGCGGGTCACCTTGTCGGCGAGGTTGGCGAAGACGGAGTTGCAGGAGACCTGGAGGGCGAAGTTCAAGGTCGCCTTCTCGCAGCCCTTGGCATGGTTGACCATCGGCGTCCTGGTGGTCGGCAGGAAGTACGGCTCGGTGGTGTCCGTGGGGTCGTCGATGTTCTTGACGACGCCGTGCTCCAGGGCCGCGGCCGAGGTGACCACCTTGAAGGTGGAGCCGGGCGGGTAGGTCTCGCGCAGGGCGCGGTTGACCAGGTTCTTGTCCGGGCTGTCCTTGAGGGCGACCCAGGCCTTCTCGTCGTCCTTGGAGTTGCCGGCGAAGCTGGACGGGTCGTACGAGGGGGTGCTGACCAGGGCCAGGATGGCGCCGGTGCGCGGGTCGATCGCGGCGACCGCGCCCTTGCGGTTGTCGAGCGCCTTGAAGGCGGCCCGCTGGGCGTCGCCGTTCAGGGTGGTGATGACGTTGCCGCCCTGCTTCTTCTCCCCGGTGAACATGCCGATGGTCCGGTCGAAGAACAGCCGGTCGTCGTTGCCGGTGAGGATGCCGTCCTCCAGGGACTCCAGCTGGGTGGAGCCGAAGGCCTGGGAGGCGAAGCCGGTGACCGGGGCCCACAGGGGGCCGTCGGTGTAGGTGCGCTTGAACTTGAAGTCGCTGCCGTTGGTCACCGTGGAGCCGGTGATCGGCTGCCCGCCCGCGATGATGATGTTGCCGCGCTCGGTGGCGTACGCGGCGATCTGGACCCGGCGGTTCTCCTTGCGGGTGCTCAGCTCCTGGGCCTGCACGTACTGCAGCCAGTTGGTGCGGACCAGCAGGGCGAGAACGAGGAGCCCGCAGAAGATGGCGATCCGGCGCAGGGGCTTGTTCATGACGGGCGGACCACCTGGGTCATCTCGGAGTCGGGGGACGGGGCGGGGGCCGGGGCCGGGCGGCGTGCGGTGTCGCTGATCCGGATGAGGATGCCGATGAGGGCCCAGTTCGCCAGGACGGAGGAGCCGCCGGAGGCGAGGAAGGGCATGGTCATGCCGGTGAGCGGGATGAGACCCATGACACCGCCGGCGACGACGAAGATCTGCAGGGCGAAGGCGCCGGAGAGACCGATGGCGAAGAGCTTGCCGAAGGGGTCGCGGGCGGCGAGGGCGGTGCGCGCGCCGCGCTCGATGATCAGGCCGTAGAGCAGGAGGAAGGCCATGACCCCGGCGAGCCCCAGCTCCTCGCCGACGGTGGAGAAGATGAAGTCGGAGTTGGCGGCGAAGCCGATGAGGTCGGAGTTGCCCTGGCCCCAGCCGGTGCCGAGGACCCCGCCGGAACCGAAGCTCATGATCGACTGGCCGACCTGCTCGCAGGCGCCGGAGGTGGCGTAGCAGCCGAAGGGGTCGAGCCAGGCGTTCACACGGGCCTCGACGTGGCTGGCGGTGGTGCCGACGACCACGGCGCCCGCCATGGACATCAGCAGGCCGATCACGATCCAGCTGGTCCGCTCGGTGGCGACGTACAGCATGATCACGAACATGCCGAAGAAGAGCAGCGAGGTGCCGAGGTCGTTCTCGAAGATCAGGACGAGCAGGCTCATCGCCCAGATCATCAGGATCGGGCCGAGGTCGCGGCCACGCGGCAGGTACAGGCCCATGAAGCGGCGGCTGGCCAGGGCCAGGGCGTCGCGCTTGACCATGAGGTAGCCGGCGAAGAAGACCGCGATGACGATCTTGGCGAACTCACCGGGCTGGATCGAGAATCCGGCGACGCTGATCCAGATCTTGGCGCCGAAGACGTCGGCGCCCAGGCCCGGGATCATCGGCAGGATCAGCAGGATCAGCGCGGCGGCCATCGAGATGTACGTGAAGCGCTGGAGCGTGCGGTGGTCCTTGAGGACCAGCAGCACGCCGCAGAACAGGACGATGCCCATCGCCGTGTAGAGCATCTGGTTGGGCGTGGACTCCGAGAACTGGCCGTAGGCGCGCTTGGCCAGGTTCTGCAGCCGCTCGGACTGGTCCAGACGCCAGATGAGGACGAGCCCGAGGCCGTTCAGGAGGGTGCCCAGGGGCAGCAGCAGCGGGTCGGCGTACTTGGCGAAGCGGCGCACGACGAGGTGGGCCACGCCGGCCATGACGGCCAGGCCGAGGCCGTAGACGACCATGCCGGGGGGCAGCTTGCCGTGGATGGCGAGCCCGACGTTGGCGTAGGCGAAGATCGGGATGACCACGGCGAAACCGAGCAGCATCAGCTCGGTGTTGCGCCGGCTCGGCAGCTCGATGGCGCCGATGGTGGTCGTATTGGTGACAACGCTCATGGTGTGGCAGGCCCCCTGTGCCCGCGTGCTACTGCGTGTACTGCTACTGCTTCCCGCACAGGCCGACGAGCTTCTGCTCCTCGGCGGTCAGCGCGGTGTCTGCGGGCGGCGTCTGGTTGTTGGCCTCGGCACTGCGGCGGGCTTCGTCCTTCTTGCAGGCGGTGACCTGCAGGCCGAGCTCGTCGATCTTCTCCTTGGCGCCGGCGAGGCTGCCTTCGCTGATACTGCCCTCGACCTGCTTGCGCTTGAAGGGCGGCAGGTACTTCAGTTCGAAGTCGGGGAAGTCCGTCTCGACCGTGGAGAGCTTGATCGGGCCCAGGTCCTGGCTGATCCCCCGGTAGAGGGCGATGTGCTGGTCCTTGACCCCGACGAAGTACTGCGTCTGCGTCCACCGGTGGCCGGCGTAGAGGCCGCCGCCGATGACACCGGCGACGACGAGCAGGGTCAGGGTACGTCCGATCCACTTGCGCCCTTTGCCACGGCGCCTGCGGGGGTGGTCGTACGAGTCGTACGTGTCGCCCGGGTGAGCGCCGTCGTACGCCTCGGGCTCGCCGAAGGTGCCGTAGCCACCGCCGCCGTAGCCGCCGTCGGGGGCCGCGCCGTAGCCCGGGGCCTCACCGCTGCCGGGGGGGCCGAAGGCGCCGTGCGGGGGCTGGGCCTGGCGGCCCAGGCCCGAGGCCCGGCCGGCCGGGGTCTGCATGGCGCCGCTGGGGTCGAAGAGCTGGTGCGGGTTCTCGGCGACGGCGCCGACCACGACCGGGGAGTCGTTGACCTGGGCGGCGAGGGTGTCGCCGCTGTCGGTGTCGAGGACGTCGGCGACGATGCAGGTGATGTTGTCCGGGCCGCCGCCGCGCAGCGCGAGCTGGATGAGCGCCTGGACCGTCTCGTGCGGGCCGTGGTAGTCGGCGAGGGTCTCCTCCAGGGTCTGGTGGGAGACGACGCCGGAGAGCCCGTCGGAGCAGATGAGGTAGCGGTCGCCGGCCCGGACCTCGCGGATGGAGAGGTCGGGATCGACGTGCTCGCCGCTGCCCAGCGCGCGCATGAGCAGGGAGCGCTGCGGGTGGGTGGTGGCTTCCTCTTCGGTGATCCGGCCCTCGTCGACCAGGCGCTGCACCCAGGTGTGGTCCTGGGTGATCTGCGTCAGGGCGCCGTCGCGCAGCAGGTACGCGCGGCTGTCGCCGACGTGCACCAGGCCCAGGCGCTGGCCGGTCCACAGCAGCGCGGTGAGGGTGGTGCCCATGCCTTCGAGCTGGGCGTCCTCCTCGACCATGACGCGCAGCTGGTCGTTGGCCCGCTGCACGGCGATGCCGAGCGCGGTGAGGATGTCGGAGCCGGGGACGTCGTCGTCGAGCTGGACGAGGGAGGAGATGACCTCGGAGCTGGCGACCTCGCCGGCTGCCTGGCCGCCCATGCCGTCCGCGACGGCGAGGAGGCGGGGACCGGCGTAGCCGGAATCCTCGTTGCCCTCGCGGATCATGCCCTTGTGCGATCCGGCGGCGAACCGCAGGGACAGACTCATGCGCACCTGCCCTGTCGACAAGCCTTCCGGGTACAACCGGTCTCGAGCCACACTGCCCACCCTCCGGTCGGGAGCGTGCTCGGGTCCGTGCCCTGGATGGGACGGGCCGACACGGCTCGCTCGCTCCGCTCGCTCATTCTCGTACTACTTCCGCAGCTCGATGACGGTCTTGCCGATGCGGATCGGGGCGCCCGGCGGAATGGGCGTCGGGGTGGTCAGACGGGTCCGGTCCAGATACGTGCCGTTGGTGGACCCGAGATCCTCGACGATCCACTGGCCGTCCCGGTCGGGATAGATCCTGGCATGCCGGCTGGAGGCGTAGTCGTCGTCCAGCACGATCGTGGAGTCGTGGGCGCGGCCGAGCGTGATGGTCTGGCCCTGGAGGGCGACCGTGGTGCCGGTGAGGGTGCCCTCGGAGACCACCAGCTTGGTGGGCGCACCGCGGCGCTGGCGCTGCTGCGGGGGCGCGGCCTGGCGCCCGCCGCCGCCCTGCGCCGGCTGGCCGGAGTTCCCGCCCCGGCGGGAGCCGCGCTGGGTGACTCTGGTGCCGAACAGGTCGCTGCGGATGACCTGGACGGCCACGATGACGAACAGCCACAGAACGGCCAGGAAACCCAGCCGCATGACCGTCAGGGTCAGCTCTGACATTGCCCCCGCTTCACCCTTCGGCTTGCCGGTAAATGATGGTGGTGCTGCCCACGACGATCCGCGAGCCGTCGCGGAGCGTAGCGCGGGTGGTGTGCTGCCCGTCCACCACGATGCCGTTGGTGGACCCGAGATCCTGGATCGTCGAGGGCGTTCCGGTCCGGATCTCACAGTGCCGGCGCGAGACGCCGGGGTCGTCGATCCTTACGTCGGCCTCGGTGCTGCGACCGAGGACGAGGGTGGGGCGCGAGATCTGGTGGCGGGTGCCGTTGATCTCGATCCAGTGGCGCGTGGCGGAGCCGCCGCGGCCGGGTACGGGGGCCACGTGGCCGCCGGGTGCCGGCTGGCGCTGGCCGCCGGGCGGCGGGCCGCTGGGCATGGGCGGGGCGGCGACCGGCGGGTAGCCGTACCCGCCCTGGCGCTGCTGTCCCTGCTGGCCCTGCTGGCCCTGCTGGCCCTGCTGGCCCGGCCCCGCCTGCGGCTGGGAGGTGCTGGAGGCCAGGGTGCGGCTGCGCACCCGGTACAGGCCGGTGTCGAGGTCGTCGGCCTTCTCCAGGTGGACCTTGATCGGCCCCATGAAGGTGTACCGCTGCTGCTTGGCGTAGTCGCGGACCAGGCCCGCGAGCTCGTCGCCGAGCTGGCCGGAGTACGGGCTCAGACGCTCGTAGTCGCCGGCGGAGAGCTCGACGATGAAGTCGTTGGGGACGACGGTGCGCTCGCGGTTCCAGATGGTCGCGTTGTTGTCGCACTCGCGCTGCAGCGCGCCCGCGATCTCGACCGGCTGGACCTCGGACTTGAACACCTTGGCGAAGGTGCCGTTCACCAGACCTTCGAGTCGCTGCTCGAAACGCTTCAGGACTCCCATGGGGCACCTCCTCCGTCGTTGTCGCCCTGTACTGCTTACTGATCGTATCCACGCGTGGGGGATTCGGCTGGTTCCCCTACGTCCCGGTGGTGAGGAGTGTTGGTCCTCACAAGGGATCGTAGGGGTGGCCGAGGGACAGTGTCCCGCACCGGGCGGGCACTGCGGGAGGGGCAGTCGGGACGGAGATCGGTGCGTGGGGAAAAGCGATTTCAACCCGCCCCTTCTGACGTGCTAATGTTCCGATGTCGCCAGGGGAACGGCCCGAAAGGGAAGACCACTGGGGCGCCGCTCGGGCGAGTGGCGGAACGGCAGACGCGCTGGCTTCAGGTGCCAGTGTCCTTCGGGACGTGGGGGTTCAAATCCCCCCTCGCCCACAGTGAGAAGCCCCGCGGATCAATGATCCGCGGGGCTTCTTTCGTTGTGCCGTCGTGTCGTTGCGTGTGCGTCGTGCCCGAACGGTTCCGGTTCCGGTTCCGGTTGCGGCGCGGGGCGACTTTCGTCGGGCGGGGTGCGACGAAAGAGGGCAGCCGCGGAGGCGCGGCGGTGTCTAGGGTCGGAGCCGTGGATGTGACTTCGCGGGTGCGTGCGGGCTGGGAGTGGCTGAAGGGGCCGGAGCGGTGGACCCGTGCCGCCCTGGTCAAGGACTGCGCCATGGCCGCCGTGCTCGCGCTGCTGGGCACGCCCCTGCAGGAGCTGGAGAACGGGGCGTGGTGGCTGCACGTGCTGTCCGTCACGGCCGTGGTACTGCTCACACTCCTGCGGCGCCGGCTGCCGGCGACGACGCTGGTCGCGGGGGCGGCGATCACCGGAGTGCTGGCGGGCGCCTTCCTTGTGACGCTCCTGCTGGCCTGGTCGGCGGGCCGCCGGATCGTCGGGGTGACCCGGGCCGTGGTCGCGTTCACGCTGGCGTTCGCCCTGGAGGTCGGGGTCGTGGTGGCCAGCGAGTGGTCGACCACGCGGCCGCTGTGGGTGGCGGTCTTCGTCACGCTGGTGTTCCTGGCCACGACGCTGATGCCCGGCCTGGCCAGCCGGTACTGGTACCAGCGCCGGACGCTGCTGCACGCCCTCCAGGAGCGCAATGCGCAGCTGCTGCGGGAACGGGTGATGATCGCCGGTCAGGCGCGGCTGCGCGAGCGCCAGCGGATCGCACAGGACATGCACGACAGCCTGGGCCACCAGCTGGCGCTGATCTCGGTGCACACCGGGGCGCTGGAGGTCGACCCTGTTCTGACCGACCGTCAGCGCGAGGTGGTCGGCGTGCTGCGGCAGGCGTCCGTGGGCGCGATGCACGAGCTGCGCGAGGTCGTCGGGATCCTGCGCGACGGGGTGGAGGCGCCCGTCTCGGTGGAGGAGTCCGCGCAGCCGTCGGCGCGCGGGGTGGCCGGGATCGGCGCGGTGGTGGACGCGGCACGGGCGGCCGGGACGCGGGTGGCGCTGACGGCGGCGGGGCAGCCGCGGCCGCTGGCCCCGGCCTGCGACCACGCGGCGTACCGGATCGTGCAGGAGGCGCTGACGAACGCGTACAAGCACGCGCCGGGCGCGGCGATCACCGTGGAGCTGCGCTACGAGGACGATTCGCTGGTCGTGGAGATCGCCAACGGGCCCGCGGCGGGCCCCGGGCCCGGCGACGTGGTCTCCGGCGGGCAGGGCCTGACGGGGCTGCGCGAGCGGGCCCGGCTGGTCGGCGGGATGGTGCACGCGGGCCCGGCCGAGGGCGGCGGGTTCCGGGTGGCGGGCGTGCTCCCGTACGACGCGGAGCCGGCCGGGGCGCCGGGGCGCGGACCGGGCGACGACTTCGGGCAGCTGGCCGCGCGGCCGTCGGGCGCGACGGCGCCGATGGACTGGGCGGCGGTGGACCGGGAGCTGGCCGCCGGCGTGCGGCGGTCGGGGCCGGCCGGCGGCGTGGCGCTGGGCTGCGGGATCGCGTTCGCGGCGGTGGTGCTGCTGCTGATCGTGGTGGTGGCGATGGTGGCGCTGGTGGCGGGCTCGGCGGACAACGCGTTCCTGAGCCAGGAGGAGTACGACCGCGTGAGCGTGGGGCAGTCCGAGGCGGAGGTGCGCGGGGCGCTGCCCAGCGGGGACTCGGTCATGACCGGGGGGCTGGACCGCAAGGGACCCCCGAAGCCGGCCGGCGCGCAGTGCCTGGCGCTGCTGGCCACCGATCAGCCGGACAATCTGACCTCGGACCGGGTTTTCCGGTTCTGCTTCCGCGACGGCAAGCTCGTCGAGAAGCAGGCGTACCAGGTCGATCAGGGCTAGCCGGTCAGAACTGAAGGCCGATCAGAGTGAAGTGGGAGCCGGTCGCGTGACGAGCAAGGTCATCAAGGTGGTGATCGCCGACGACGAGCCGCTGATCCGTGCCGGGATCCGGATGATCCTGACCTCCGATCCGGGGATCGAGGTGGTCGCGGAGGCGCCCGACGGGCGGCAGGCGGTCGAGCTGGCGCGCGCCCACCACCCGGACGTGGTGCTGCTGGACATCCAGATGCCGGTGCTGGACGGGCTGAGCGCGCTGGCGGAGCTGCGCCGGGCGGCCCCGCAGGCGCGGGCGCTGATCCTGACGACGTTCGGGGAGCGGGAGAACGTCATGCGGGCGCTGGCGGAGGGCGGGGCGGGCTTCCTGCTCAAGGACACGGCGCCGGGCGAGCTGATCGGGGCGGTCCGGGCGGCCGCGGCGGGTGACGCGTACCTGTCGCCCGGCGCGACCCGGCACGTGGTGGACCAGCTGACCTCGGGGCAGGCGGTGGCGCGCGGCGAGGACGCGCGCCGGCGGGTGGACGCGCTGAGCGAGCGGGAGCGGGGCGTGCTGGCGCTGCTCGGGGAGGGCCTGTCGAACGCGGAGGCGGGCCGCCGGCTGCACATGAGCGAGGCGACCGTGAAGACGTACGTGAGCCGGATCCTGGCGAAGCTGGAGTGCGACAACCGGGTGCAGGCGGCGCTGCTGGCCAGGGACGCGGGGCTGTAGGTCGGGCCGCTGCCGCGGCCCCGGTGGGGGTGGGGTGACGGGGGCGGTGTCCGGTCGGTACGGTCGTGCCTCCGAACAAAGATCGATACGGGGGCGGGCGCATGGCAGCGGAGCGGATACCGGCGGTCGCGGGCTTCGCGCCGCGCGGGAGCCAGGGGTCGCCGAAGGACGAGGGCAAGGCGCTGCGCACGTTCGTGCCGCGGTCCTCGCACGCGCTCCTGACGTACCTGCCGGGGCGGCCGGACGCGGTGCGCGCGGTGGAGGAGTCCAACGCGGGGCGGGTGGCGGAGCTGACGCCGATACGGGTGGGGCGGATGGCCGCCAACCCGTTCGCGTTCCTGCGCGGGGCGGCCGGGCTGATGGCGTACGACCTGGCGGGCACTCCGGTGACCGGCGTGGGCGCGCAGATCTGCGGTGACGCGCACGCGGCCAACTTCGGCCTGTACGGGGACGCGCGCGGCGGTCTGGTGATCGACCTCAACGACTTCGACGAGACCGTCTTCGGCCCCTGGGAGTGGGACGTCAAGCGGCTGGCGACGTCGCTGGTGCTGGCCGGCCGGGTCGCGGGCGCGGACGAGGACACCTGCCGGGCGGCGGCGCGGGACGCGGTCGGCGCCTACCGGCGCACCGTGCGGCTGCTGGCGAAGCTGCCCGCGCTGGACGCGTGGAACGCGATCGCCGACGAGGAGCTGGTCTCCCACACCGACGCCCGTGACCTGCTGGGCACGCTGGAGCGGGTCTCGGAGAAGGCCCGCAACAACACCAGTGCCCGGTTCGCGGCGAAGTCCACCGTGGCCGACGGCGAGGGCGGGCGGCGCTTCGTCGACGCGCTGCCCGTGCTGCGCAGGGTCGGGGACGAGGAGGCGGCGGCCGTCGCGGCCTCGCTCGGCCCGTACCTGGGGACGCTGCAGGGCGACCGGCTGCCGCTGCTGGGCCGGTACGCGATCCACGACGTGGCGTTCCGCGTGGTCGGCACCGGAAGCGTCGGCACCCGCTCGTACGTGGTGCTGCTGCTGGACCACCGGGGCGAGGCGCTGGTGCTCCAGGTGAAGGAGGCCCGTCCCTCGGTGCTGATCCCGCACCTGCCGGCGGTGGGCTTCCAGCCGCCGGAGGAGGAGCACGAGGGGCGCCGGGTGGTGGCCGGGCAGAAGCGGATGCAGGTCGTCTCGGACATCCTGCTGGGCTGGACGACGGTGCAGGGCCGGCCGTTCCAGGTACGGCAGTTCCGCAACCGCAAGGGCAGTGTGGACCCGGCGGCGCTGACCGCCGACCAGATCGACGACTACGGGCGGATGACGGGCGCGCTGCTGGCGCGGGCCCACGCGCACAGTGCCGATCCGCGGCTGCTGGCCGGCTACTGCGGCAAGAACGAGGAGCTGGACGAGGCGGTGGCGTCGTTCGCGGTTGCCTACGCGGACCGTACCGAGGCCGATCACGCGGACCTGGTGGCGGCGGTGCGGGCGGGCCGGATCGCGGCTGAGGAAGGCGTGTAGGCGGGGGACCGGTGGCGCCGTAGGGTGGACGGGTGAGCGAGCAGACTGCCGGGGACCCCTCAGCCCCCACCGACCAGGCCACGGGCGCCGCGGGCGTCGCCGACGCGGGCGGCGCCGCTGACGCGGGCGTTGCCGGCCCGGGCGGTGCCGACGAGGGTGTCGCGCGGCTGGAGCGGGCCGTGCGGGCGGCCGAGCAGGCGCTGATCGAGTTCGAGATCGCGGTGGAGACCTTCCGGGTCGAGGTCGAGAACTTCTCCCGGCTGCACCACCAGAAGCTCGGGCCGATGTACGCGCGCCTGGACGAGCTGGACGCGCTGATCGCGGAGGCGCGGGCCGCGCGCACCGGCGACCCCGAGGACCTGCGGCGGGCCCAGGACGCCCGGGCGCTGGTCATGCCGATGCCCGGGGTGGACGAGCTGTTCCACGACTGGCTGGGTTCGGACGGCATCTCCGACGACGCCGGGGCGATGCTCACCGACCGTCCGGTGCGGCCGCCGGAGCGCGTGCGCCCCAGCGAGGAGGTCCGCCGGCTCTACCGCGAGCTGGTCCGCCGGGCGCACCCCGACCTCGCGCAGGACGAGGCCGAGCGCGCCCGCCGCGACGACTTCATCGCGAAGGTGAACGCGGCCTACGGGCGCGGCGACGAGGCGCTGCTGCGCGAGCTGGGGCGGGAGTGGGCCGCGGGGCCCGTATCGCCGGAGGCCCGGCCCAGCGAGAGCGAGGAGCTCTACGCCCGCCTGGAGTGGCTGTCGCGGCGCAAGGAGCTGCTCTCGGTGGTCGCCCGTGAGCTGGAGGAATCGGCGATCGGGTCGATGCTTCGGATGGCTCCGGACGACCCGGACCGGCTGCTGGAGGAGATCGCCGAGCAGCTGCTCGCGCAGGTCGAGGAGCGCGAGTCGGAGCTGGCGGCGTACACGGGCGGGCCGGTCGGATAGGTTCGGTCGCACCTGTTACGTACGAGAGAAGGCGAAACGTATGAACTTCGGACCGCTGCCCTCGGTGGCCGCCACCGCAGTGCCCTCCGAAGGCTTCGTCCTGGACGTCCGTGAGGACGACGAATGGGCGGCCGGCCATGTCGAGGGTGCGCTGCACATTCCGATGAGCGATTTCGTGGCGCGCTTCGGCGAGCTGACGGAGGCGGCCGAGGACGGCCGCCGCGTGCACGTGATGTGCCGGGTCGGCGGACGGTCGGCGCAGGTCACGCAGTACCTGGTGCGCAACGGCATCGACGCGGTGAACGTCGACGGCGGGATGCAGGCCTGGGACGGCGCCGGGCGCCCGATGGTGACGGACAGCGGGAACCCGGCCTTCGTGCTGTGACCCCCGGTCGACGGCCTAGGTGAGGGGGTGGGCGGCCAGCAGGTCGCCCAGGGCCTCCTCATGGGCCGCGGCCGGGCCGAGCTGGAGCTCCAGCTGCTTGGCCCAGGCGTGGTAGCGGTGCAGCGGGTAGTCGGTGTCGGCACCGAAGCCGCCGTGCAGGTGCTGCGCGGTCTGGACGACCCGGCGCACCCCCTCGGCGGCCCAGATCTTGGCCACCGCGACATCACCGGCGGCCGGCAGCGGTCCGCCGGAGCCGGGGTGCTCCAGGCGCCAGGCGGCCTGCCAGAGGGTGACCTCCATGGCGCGCAGGTCGATGTAGCGGTCGGCGGCCTGGACGGCGACCGCCTGGAAGGTGGCGACGGGGAAGCCGAACTGCTCGCGCTTGGACGTGTACTGGCTGGTCATGGTGAGCACGCCCTCGCCCAGGCCCAGCGCGAGCGCGCAGGTGCCGGTCGCGAGGAGACGGCGCAGGCCCTCCCAGGCGCCGGGGGCCTCGATCAGGCGGTGCGCGGGCACGCGTACGGCGTCCAGGGTCAGTTCGGCGAGCCGCTCGCCGCTGGTGGAGTACTGCTCGGCGAGCGTGAGCCCTTCGGCGGTGCGGGGGACCAGGGCCAGAACGGCGCCGGAACCGTCCTCGCCGGTGTGCGCGGGTACGGCGACCCAGTCGGCGCTGTGGGCCCAGGGAACGGCGGTCTGCACACCGTCCAGGACCCAGCCGCCGGTGCCGGTGCCGGTGCCGGTGTTTGTGCTCCTGCTCGTGCCGGGGGCGCGGCGGGCGGTGACGGCCAGTTCGGCCGGGTCGTGGCCGGTGCGGCCGTGGGCGGCCGCCGTCAGGACGAGGGCGCCGCGGCCGGCGGCCGGCAGCAGTTCGGCGGCCAGCGCGTTACCGCCGTGCGCCTGGACGGCCATGGCGGTAGCGCAGTGCTCCAGCAGCGGCACCCGGGCCAGTACCTTGGCCGACTCGCGCAGCACCAGGCACAGGGCGATGGCGTCCAGGCCCGCGCCGCCGTGCTCGGGGGCCAGCACCAGGCTCAGCAGGTCGCCGGCGGCGAGCCTGGCCCACAGCGGGCGGTCGAAGTCGTCGGCGACGGCCCCCGGCGTGAGCGCGGGACTGGGCACGCCGTCGGGCGCGACGCCGGCGAAGACCGCCCTGGCCGCCTCGACGGCGGCCTGCTGCTCCTCGGTGAAGGTGAAGTCCACTGCCTGTCCTTCCGCGCGCACCGGCCACGTCCGTGGTCTGACGGTGCGTCAAGATAGAACAGGTTCTGGAAATTTGACAGGGGCCGGGCGCCGGCACGAGCCGGACGGGCCGGCTACCGGTCGAAGTCCAGCTCGACCTCCTCCGTCACCGGGTGCGACTGGCAGGCCAGGACGAACCCGGCCTCGGTCTCCTCCGCCTCCAGCGCGAAGTTGCGGTCCATCCGGACCTCGCCCGACACCACGAAGGCCCGGCAGGTGCCGCAGACGCCGCCCTTGCAGGCATACGGCGCGTCCGCGCGGCCCCGCAGCACCGCGTCGAGCAGCGACTCCCCGTCCTGCACCGGCCAGGTGCCCGAACGGCCGTCCAGGCGTGCGGTGACCCGGCCGTGCGCGGCGACGGCCGCACCGGGGCCGGGCGCCGGTCGCGGGGTGTCCTCGACGTGGAAGATCTCCTCGTGGATCCGCGTGCGCGGCACGTCCAGGCCGCGCAGCGCCCGCTCGGCGCCCTGCACCAGCCCATGGGGCCCGCACAGGAACCAGCCCGCCACGTCCGTCACCGGCAGCAGCGAGGGCAGCAGCGCCGTCAGCCGCTCCTGGTCCAGGCGCCCGGTCGGCAGCCCGGCCTCCTGCTCCTCCCGGGAGAGCACCGTGACCAGCTGGAACCGGTCGGGATAGCGGTCCTTGAGGTCGGCGACCTCCTCCAGGAACATCGTCGAGGCCGCGCTGCGGTCGCTGCGCACCAGGCAGAACCGGGTGTCGGCGCGGGCCGCGAGCAGGGTCGCGGCGATGGACAGCAGCGGGGTGATGCCGCTGCCGCCCACGATCGCCGCGTAGTGCGCGCGGGGCGCCGCGGCGGCCGGCTCCAGGACGAAACGGCCGGCCGGGACCATCACGTCCAGGACGTCCCCGGCCGCGACCTCCTTGTGCGCGAAGGTGGAGAACTCCCCGCCCTCCACCATCCGCACGCCGACCCGCAGGTGCGCGGGCCCGGGGCCGCCGGAGTCCGGCGCGGGCGAGCAGATCGAGTAGGTGCGGCGGATCTCGGCGCCCTCGGGGGTGATCCGGCGCAGGGTCAGGTGCTGGCCGGCGGCGTGCCGGTACTCCTCGCGCAGCTCCGGCGGCACGGCCAGGGTCAGTGCGACGGAGTCGTCGGTGAGCCGGTCGACGGCAGCCACCGTCAGCGGGTGGAACGCGCCGTGGCGGGCTGCGGCCATCTACAGCTCCTTGAAGTGGTCGAACGGTTCGCGGCAGGCCACGCAGCGGCGCAGCGCCTTGCACGCGGTGGAGGAGAAGCGGCTGAGCAGCTCGGTGTCGGTGGAGCCGCAGTGCGGGCAGCGCACCGACAGGGTGAGCGGGACCGGTCCGCCGGCCGCGTGCGGACGCGGCGGGGCGATGCCGAACTCGGCCAGCTTGCGGCGGCCCTCGGCGCTGATGTCGTCGGTGGACCAGGCCGGGGCCAGCACGGTGTGCACGGTCACCCGGGGTATGCCGTGGTCGGTCAGGATCCGCTCGATGTCGGCGGACATGGCCTCGATGGCCGGGCAGCCGGTGTAGGTGGGGGTGAGGTCGACGTCGACCCCGCCGTCCTCGCCCATCCGTACGCCGCGCAGCACGCCGAGCTCGGTCAGGCTGAGCACGGGCAGCTCGGGGTCGGGAACCGAGCCCGCGAGCGCGGCCAGCTCCTCCTCCAGGCGGGTGGTGGTCACCATGACGCCCCCGGGTGGCTGCGGTGCAGGTGCTGCATCTCGGCGAGCATCCGCCCGAACGGTTCGGTGTGCAGGCCCTGCCGGCCGGCTCCGGCCGCCCAGGCGCCGGTGCGCGGCCCCTGGGGCAGCTCCAGGCCCGCGCGCTCCAGGACGCCGGTCAGGTCGGCGAGCCAGGTCTTCTCCAGCCCCGCCCAGTCCACGTCGACGCCCTCGACCGGCTGGAACATCTCGCCGGTGAACTTCCACAGGGCGTCCAGCGCGGCCCGCATCCGGCGGGTGCTCTCCTCGGTGCCGTCGCCCAGGCGCAGCGTCCACTGGACGGCGTGGTCGCGGTGGTAGTCGGTCTCCTTGACGGCCTTGGCCGCCAGGGGCGCGAACGGGCCGTCGCCGGCGGCCAGCTCCGTCCACAGCAGGTGCTGGTGGAGGGAGAAGTAGAGCTGGCGGGCGATGGTGTGGGCGAAGTCGCCGTTCGGCTGCTCGACCAGCTGGAGGTTGCGGAAGGCGCGCTCCTCGCGCAGGAACGCGAGCTCGTCCTCGTCGCCGGCCATGGACAGCAGCAGGCGGGCCTGGCCCAGCAGGTCCAGGGCGATGTTGGCCAGCGCCACCTCCTCCTCCAGGACCGGAGCGTGGCCGGCCCATTCGCCGAGGCGGTGGGAGAGGATCAGCGCGTCGTCGCCGAGGGCGAGGGCGGCGGCGGTGGGAACCGTGGCGGTCACAGGTGCCGCACCCCCTCGGGGATCTCGTAGAACGTCGGGTGCCGGTAGGGCTTGTCGGCGGACGGGGCGAAGAACGGGTCCCGCTCGTCCGGGGAGGACGCGGTGATCTCGGTGGAGGGCACCACCCAGATGGACACGCCCTCGTTGCGCCGCGTGTAGAGGTCGCGGGCGTTGCGCAGGGCCATCTCGGCGTCGGGGGCGTGCAGGCTGCCCGCGTGGGTGTGCGAGAGGCCGCGGCGCGAGCGCACGAAGACCTCCCACAGTGGCCAGTTCTGCGTCATCCCCGTGCCTCCTCGCCGGTCGTGCTGCTGTGCTTCTCCGCGCTGTGCCTGTCCGCGCTGTGCTTGTCCGCGTAGGCCGCGGCCGCGTCGCGCACCCAGGCGCCGTCCTCGTGGGCACGGCGGCGCTGGGTGATCCGCTGTTCGTTGCAGGGCCCGTTGCCCTTGAGGACGTCCCAGAACTCGGTCCAGTCGATGGCGCCGAAGTCGTGGTGCCCGCGCTCCTCGTTCCACCGGATGTCCGGGTCGGGCAGGGTCAGACCCAGTGCCTCGGCCTGCGGGACGGCGATGTCCACGAACCGCTGGCGCAGCTCGTCGTTGGAGTGCCGCTTGATCCGCCAGGCCATCGACTGCGCCGAGTGGGCCGACTCGTCGTCCGGCGGGCCGAACATCATCAGCGAGGGCCACCACCAGCGGTCCACGGCGTCCTGCGCCATCGCGTGCTGGGCCTCGGTGCCCTTGGACAGGGCCATCAGCAGCTCGAAGCCCTGGCGCTGGTGGAAGGACTCCTCCTTGCAGATCCGGACCATGGCGCGGGCGTAGGGGCCGTAGGAGCAGCGGCAGATCGGCACCTGGTTGGTGATCGCCGCGCCGTCCACGAGCCAGCCGATCGCGCCGACGTCGGCCCAGGTCAGCGTGGGGTAGTTGAAGATCGAGGAGTACTTCTGCTTGCCGGAGTGGAGCTTGTCGAGCAGCTCGTCCCGGCTGGTGCCGAGGGTCTCGGCCGCGCTGTACAGGTACAGGCCGTGGCCGGCCTCGTCCTGCACCTTGGCCATCAGGATCGCCTTGCGGCGCAGGCTGGGCGCGCGCGTGATCCAGTTCGCCTCGGGCTGCATGCCGATGATCTCGGAGTGGGCGTGCTGTGCCATCTGGCGGACCAGCGAGGCGCGGTACTCCTCGGGCATCCAGTCCCGGGGCTCCACGCGCTCGTCGGCCGCCACGGCGGCCTCGAAGGCGGCCTCCAGGGCCCTGTCCTGCCCCGCTTCCGGGGTCACTGCCACCATCCCGGCCCCCTTGCCGATGACGAGGTTCCTTATCCGCCCGACCGACCGATCGTTCGGTTCATGCTCTTCAATGGTGAGACGGCGGCCCGTAGGGTGTCAACCTCTGTGGATCGCCGATGAGCGGGGCGCGATGGATTCGAACGAGCACGAGGGGGCGGTCCCGGGCCCCCGGACCCCCGGGATTGCCGGTCTGTCCACCCCGTACCGCGTGGTCACGGCCCTGGCGCTGGGTGCTGTGGCGGTCGCCGCCTGCTGGCACCTGGGCATGGTGTTCCTGCACGTCGCGCCGTCCAACACGATCGGCAAGCGGCACGCACAGGCTGTGGACGACTGGATCTACCCCGAGTTCGAACAGAACTGGAAGCTCTTCGCCCCCAACCCGCTCCAGCAGAACATCGCCGTCCAGGCGCGCGCCCAGGTGCGCACCGCGGGTGGCGACCTGATCACGACCGGCTGGCGCGACCTCTCCGCCGAGGACGCCGCGGCCATCCGCCACAACCCGCTGCCCAGCCACACCCAGCAGAACGAGCTGCGCCGCGCCTGGGACTTCTTCACCGGCTCCCACGACGAGGACAACAAGGCCGACGGCGAGCGCGGCGCGCTGTCGGAGGCCTACCTGCAGCGGATCGCGGTGCGCCGGCTCGCGCCCGGCGCCCCGGGCGACGTCCTGGTGCGCGTCCAGCTGCGCTCGGCGACGACGGCGGTGCCGGCCCCCGCCTGGAGCACCGAGGAGACCGACACCGAGACCTACTACCGGGAGCTTCCGTGGTGGACGGTGTGAGGGCCTCGGCCGCACGCGGCCTGGCGCGCGTCACCGGGCAGGTGCTGGGCCCGTACCAGAGCGCCGTGGTCCGCATCGGCATCGCCGGGACCTGGCTGTTCTTCCTGCTGCGCGAGTTCCCGCACCGCCGCGAGCTGTACGGGCCGGACAGCCCCTGGGGCTTCGACCTCGCCGAGCGGCTCGTCGCGACGAACAACGCCTTCACCGTCCTGATGTGGTCGGACTCGACGCTGTGGTTCGAGATCGTCTACGGGCTCGCGGTGACCGCCGCGGTCCTGCTCCTGCTGGGGTGGCGGACCCGGGCGACGTCGGTGCTGTTCATGGTGGGCGTGCTGGCACTGCAGAACCGCAGCGTCTTCATGGGCGACGGCGGGGACAACGTCATCCACCTGATGGCGCTCTACCTGGTCCTCACCCGGTGCGCGCGGGTGTGGTCGCTGGACGCGCGGCGGGCCGCCCGGACCGGCTCCGCGGCCACCGGGGCCGCCGGGCCGGTGCTGTGGGCCGTCCTGGGGCTCGTCCTGTCCTACGCGGGTATGGCGGGGCTGCTGACCGCGGGCTGGCTGGCCTTCCTCGCCGCGCTGTGGGTGGTGCAGGGGCTGTGGTGGGCGGTGGAGCGCCAGGACCCGGACGGCGAGGGCCGGGCCGTCCTGGACGTGCTCGCGAACGTGGTCCACAACGCCGGACTGCTGGTGATCATGGTGGAGGTCTGCCTGATCTACGCGACGGCGGGCTGGTACAAGATCCAGGGCTCGCGCTGGCAGGACGGCACCGCGCTGTACTACCCGCTGGGGCTGGACTACTTCACGCCGTGGCCCGGGCTGTCGGCGCTGCTGGCGGGCAGCGGGACGCTGGTGATGCTGCTCTCGTACGGCACGGTGGTGGTGCAGGTCGCCTTCCCGTTCACGCTGCTGAACCGGCGGGTGAAGAACGTCCTGCTCGCCGTGATGATGCTGGAGCACGCGGGCATTGCGGTGCTGCTCGGGCTGCCGTTCTTCTCACTGGCGATGATCGTGGCCGACGCGGTGTTCCTGCCCACGGCGTTCCTGCTGTGGCTGGGCGCGCGGGCGGCGGCCCCGCGGCGCGCCCTGCCGGGCATCCCCCGCCCCCGGACCCGCCCCGGCCCGGTGTCCCCCGCCGTGGGCTCCCCCAAGGAGCCGGCCGCGGAGACGGCATAGGGTCGTCCGCATGAGCGATGCGGACCGGGCGGTGGCCGAGACAGTACGGCGCTGGCGCGAGAGCGCCGAACAGGGCGGCCTGGTGCTGCTGGACGGCTTCCACGCGATCAAGCACGCCCTGCGGTTCGGTGCGGACGTGACGATCGTGGCCGCCGACGACCCCGCGCGCGTCCGCGCGCTCGCCGCCGAGCTGGCCCCGGACGTCGAGGAGGCCCTCGCCCGGCTGCTCCTCCCGGGCGACCTGAAGGTGCTGCTGCCCCGGGTGCACCCCACCGGGGTCGCGGCCCTCGCCGTACGCCCCGACCCGGAGGCCGCGCGGGCGGCGCTGGAGCGGATGCCCCGCACCTCGCCGGTCGTGGTGCTCGACAACCCGCGCAACCTCGGCAATGTCGGCGCCGTCGTCCGTCTCGCCGCCGGCTTCGGCGCGACCGGCGTGGTGACCCGGGGCGACCTCGACCCCTGGCACCCCAACGTGGTCCGCGCCGGCGCCGGGCTGCACTACGCCACCACCGTGGACCGGGTCACCCTGGACACGCTGCCGCCCGGCCCGCTGTACGCGCTCGACCCGGAGGGCGAGGACATCCGTGCCCTCACCCTCCCGGACGACGCCCTGCTCGCCTTCGGCTCGGAACGCCACGGCATCTCGCCCGAGCTGCGCGCCCGCGCCGATCACCTGGTGTCCCTGCCCATGCGGCCGCAGGTGTCCAGCTACAACCTGGCCACCAGCGTCGCGATGACCCTCTTCCACTGGGGCGGCCCCCGCTAGGCCTCGCGGCCGGGACCTCCCGGGGCCCGGCCGCGGGCCCCGCGGACCCGGCCTAGGTGTATTGCCCCGGGAGGTTGTGGACGGGTGATGCAGGTCTCGGCTGAGGCGTCTTGAACGGGTGAGGGCCTTCCGGGTTCGGTGTGGATTGCGAC
>NZ_JBVJDL010000014.1:0-118729 GCF_055582305.1 Streptomyces sp. NPDC042102 | reverse complement strand
AACAGGATCACCGGCTTCTCGAACTCGCCCGCCACCTCACGGAAGATGTGCACCGCCTCCGACTCCAGCGCGTCCAGGTGCGACAGCGCGTAGGGGGATTCGCGGAGGGATTCCTTCATCGGCTCAGGCCCCTCTCGGACAGCAGGGTCAGCAGCCGCTCCGCCGACTCCGCCACGGTCTGGGTGTGCGCGGCGATCCGCAGGTCGGGACTCTCGGGGACCTCGTACGGGTCGTCGACGCCGGTCAGCCCCGAGATCTCGCCCGCGGCCTGCTTGGCGTACAGCCCCTTCACGTCGCGCTCGGAGCACACCTCCACGGGCGTGGCCACGTGGACCTCCAGGTACGCCGTCCCGGACGCCTCGTGGCGCCCCCGGACGGCCGCGCGGCTGTCGGCGTACGGCGCGATGGCCGGGACCAGGGCGAGGACGCCGTTGCGGGCGAGGACCTCGGCGACCATACCGATCCGCCGCACATTGGTGTCGCGGTCCTCCCGGCTGAAGCCGAGGCCCGCGGAGAGGAACGCGCGGATCTCGTCGCCGTCGAGGACCTCCACCCGCCGGCCGCCGGCGCGCAGCCGCTCGGCCAGGGCGTGGGCGAGGGTGGTCTTGCCCGCGCTGGGCAGTCCGGTCAGCCAGACGGTGGCGCCCGGACAGCAGGTGCAGAAGGTGCCGTCGGTGTCCGTCATCGGCGTGCCTCTCCGCCGAGGGCGAGCGCCCGGTAGTGGGTGGTGCCGCCGCGGAAGAGTTCCGGTCCCGGTTCGGGCCAGGGGATGCCGGCGATCTCGGCCAGCCGCTCGGTGCGCGCCCGGGCCACCGTCGCAGGGTCGAGGCGGAACAGGCCGGCGAGGGCCTCCTTCACGCGGGTCTCGTCCTGCGGGTCGGGAGCGGGCAGCACGGCGAGGACGCGGACGAGGTCCTCGGGGGCCGTGTCGGTGGCGGCGGCCTCCTGCACCGCCTCCCAGAAGGTGGCGTAGTCGACCTGGCGCAGGCCGAACTCCTCCTGGAACACGCCCATCAGCTCGTCGAGGGTGACCCCGCGCGGCTGGATCCCGTGGAACCAGCCGCGGGCCCGGCGGGTGAGGGCGGCGACGACGAGGGCGCTGACCGTGTCGACCGGGGTGTAGTCGGTGGCGATCGGGCTGGCGAACCACTGCCCGGTCCGCACGCAGGCCTTGACCAGCAGGTCGAAGAGGCCGGTACGGCTGGGGACACCCGTACGCGAGTGCGGCATGACCTCCCCGAAGCGGTGGATGGTGACGTGCACGCCGCGGTCGGCGGCCTGTTCCAGGAGCCGCTCGGCGACCCATTTGGACCGGCTGTAGCCGTCGGCGGGCACGGGGGCGGCCGGTACGGGGCCCTCCTCGCCGCTGGCGACGGTGGCCGCCAGGACGCCGAGGGTGGAGATGAAGTGGACGTCCTTGAGGCGGTGGGTGGTGGCCAGGCGCAGGATCTCGACGGTGCCGGCGACGTTGGCGTCGTGGTGGGCCCGGTAGCCGCGGGCCAGGTTGACGGTGGCGCCGTTGTGCAGGACGGCGTCGAGCTCGCGGGCGAGTTCGCCGAACCGGGCCGGGGTGAGCCCCAGCAGGGGCTGGGCCAGGTCGCCGGGGACCGCCTTGATGCGGTGGGCCCGGGCGGGGTCCCACAGCCGGTAGGCGCGCAGGTTGTCGATGACGCGGGCGAAGGCGGTGCCGGCGTCGGCCGCGCGGACCAGGCAGTGCACCGTGGCGTCGGTGCCGGCCAGCAGGTCGTGCAGGAGCTGGGCGCCGATGAACCCGGTGGCCCCGGTGAGCAGGACGTGGCGCAGGTCGGGGCCGGCGGGCGGGGCGGCGGCGGTGATGTCGGCGGGCAGGCGGTCGTCGGGGTGATCGGGGGCCGTGTCCAGGGCGCTCCGGGCGCTCCGGGTGCTCTGGGCGGTCCGGCCCGACCCGGCCGGGGCCGCGGCGGCCGGCGCGGGGACGGCGGGCGCCTGCGCCGGGGCCGGGCGGCCGGTGAGCAGGCCCGCCTGGCCGGCGAGGGTGGGGTGTTCGAAGACCTCGCGGACCGACACCCGCACGCCCGTACGGGCGGAGAGGGCGACGGCGAGCCGCTGGGCGGCCAGCGAGTCGCCGCCGAGGTCGAAGAAGTCGTCGTCGGGGGCGGCGTACGGGACGGGGAGGATGCCGAGCCAGGCGGCGTGGACGAGGCCGAGCGCGTGGGCCGCGGTGGGCGGGGGCACGGCGGCCGCGGGCGCCGGGGTGGCGCCGCCGGCGTCGGGGGCCTGGGCACGCGGGGTGTCCCGGCCGGACACGGCGAGCGCACCCGGGCCGGGCAGCGTGCCGGAGCCGGTGCCCGCACCCGGGCCGGGCAGCGGGGCCGTACCGGTGACCGGTGCCGGGCCGGGGAGCGTGCCCGGCGCGGACGCCGCGCCCGTGGGCACGGCGCCGGACGCGCCCTCGGCGAGCCGGGCCAGGGCCTTGCGGTCGGCCTTGCCGTTGGGCGTCAGAGGCATCGCGTCCAGCACGGTGAAGCGGCGTGGCACCAGCGCCCCGGGCAGCACCGAACGGGCGTGGTCGCGCAGTTCGGCCGGGGTGAGCGGGGCGCGCAGCGTCACGTACGCGAGGAGGGTGCGGGCGGCGGTGGGGCCGTGCGCGATGACCTTGGCCTCGCGGACCGAGGGGTGGCGCAGCAGGCCGGCCTCGACCTCGGACAGCTCCACCCGGATCCCGCCGATCTTGACCTGGTGGTCGCGGCGGCCGGCGAACTGCAGGAGGCCGTCGGGGCGGTGGTGCCCGAGGTCGCCGGTGCGGTAGAGGCGCTCGCCGGGGATCTGGGGGAAGGGGTTGGGGACGAAGGCGGCGTCGGTCTTGGCGCGGTCGCCGAGGTAGCCCAGGCCCAGACAGGTGCCGCCGATACAGATCTCGCCGGTCTCGCCGATCTCGACGGGGCGCATCCGCTCGTCGACGATGACGGCGTACGTGTTGTGGATGGGTCGGCCGATCGGGATGGGGTCGCGGTCCTCGTCGGTGACGATGTGGAAGACGGAGCCGATGGACGCCTCGGTCGGGCCGTACGTGTTGACGATCGTGACGTGCGGCAGCAGGGCGCGGAAGGCGTGCACGGCGTCGGCCGTCATCTCCTCGCCGCCGATCAGCAGCCGGCGCAGCGAGCGCAGGCTCGCCACCAGCTCGGGCCGGGTGCGCAGCAGCTCCACGAGCGTGTTGAAGATCGAGGGGACGAAGTCGGTGGTGGTGACCCCGTGCCGCTCGATGACCTCGATGGTGGCGGTCAGGTCCAGGATCCCGGAGCGCTCGGGGATGACCACGCGGCTGCCGGTGGTCAGCGGCCACAGCAGCTGCCACAGCGAGGAGTCGAACTGGTGGCGGCTGTTCTGCAGGACGACCTCGTCGGCGCGGTCGCTGAGGGCCGCGCTCATGTACTGGAAGCGGTTGAGCAGCCCGCCGTGGATGTTGACCGTGCACTTGGGCAGGCCGGTGGAGCCCGAGGTGTAGAAGCCGTAGACGGGGTCGGCGAGACCGGCCGGGGCGCGGTCGGGTGCCTGCGCGGTTTCCGGGAGCGCCGTCGGGTCGACGCGCAGCACGCGGTAGCCGGGCAGGTCGGGGGCCTCGGCACTGCGGACGACCAGGCGCGCGTCCAGGGTGTCGAGCATGGCGCGGACCCGGTCGGCGGGACCGGCGTCGTCGATCGGTACGAACGGGGCGCCGATCTTCATGGCGGCGATCATCGTCAGGGGCAGTTCGAGCCCGCCCTGGACGGCCAGCGGGACGAACTCGCCCCGCTCGGTGCCCAGTTCGAGGAGCCGGGCGGCCAGGGTGTTGGCGCGCCGGTCGAGCTGTCCGTACGTGAGGGTGGTCGCCCCGTGGGTGACGGCGGCGGCGTCCGGGCGGGCCGCCGCGCGGTCCTCGAAGAGCTGGAGGACCGTACGGTCCTTCGGGTAGTCGACGGAGATCCCAGGGAAATTCCCCCGCAGTTGCTCCGGAACATTGGACAATGTGGCCTCCCCCTCAGAGCCCCGCGTTTTCAGCGGTCTGCCGGCGTGACCTCTTCATGGGGTGGGCGAGGTCAATGCGCACAGAATCGGTCCTCGGAACCGTACGGCATGCGGCGGATTATTCGACAGGTCTTCCGGATTACTTGGGAAGTAATCGCAGATATTACGGCCGTACCGAATTCGGCGGTTGTCGCGGGGGTCCGGCAGGTTTAGCGTCGCGGGATGACCAGTTGCGCGGAATGAATTTCCGCGCCGGTATTCACCCGCTCCGTATCTGGGGGTTGTCGACACATGGACCTTGACGGACTGAGAGGGCGGCGCGTCGGGCTGCTGGCCTCGGGAGGACTTTCCTCCACCGCTGTCGCCGCATGGCTCGCCGAGAACGGCGTGGACGTCGTCGCGTACGTCGCCGACCTCGGCCAGACCGTGCCGCTGCCCGCCGCCGAGCTGGCCGCGGAGCTGGAGCGGCGCGGTCTGAAGGCGCAGACGGTCGACCTGCGGGCCGAGATGGCCGAGATGGGCCTGGACCTGGTGCGCTACCGGGCGATGTACGAGGGCGGGTACTGGAACACCACCGGCGCCTCGCGTGCGGTGCTCGTGGGCGGGCTGGCCGAGGCGCTGCGCACGGACGGCTGCCAGGTGCTGGCGCACGGCTGTGTCGGCGGCGGCAACGACCAGATGCGCTTCTTCCGGTACACCGCGCGGCTCGCACCCGATCTGGAGGTGTTCACGCCGTGGACGCAGCCGGAGCTGCTGCGCCGCTTCCCGAACCGCACGAGCATGTCCGAGTACCTGATCGAGCGGGACTATCCGGAGTCGCTGACGAACTGGGCGACGTACTCCGTGGACGGCTCGCTCGCCGGTTTCTCGCACGAGAGCGACGAGCTGGAGTCCCTGGAGACCCCGCCGATGGTGGTGTCGCCGATCCTGACCGCCTGCCCGCAGGACGCGCAGAGCGATCCGGAGATCCTCACGGTGCGGTTCGTGGACGGCCGTCCGGTCGAGGTCGACGGCGCGCCGGTGACGCCGCTGGAGGCGGTGCAGCGGGCCAACGAGGCCGGCGGCCGGCACGGCGTCTCGCTGAAGGCGGTCGTCGAGAACCGGGTCAACGGCACCAAGTGCCGTGGCGTGTACGAGGCGCCGGGCCTGGAGGTGCTGGGCGTGTGCATGGAGGCGCTGTACCAGGCGGGGCTCGACAAGTACGGCGCCGCGCTGATGCGCAGCCTGTCGGCGAACCTGGGCACCGCGATCTACGAGGGCGGCTTCCACTGCCCGTCGGGCCGCGCCGCGGCGGCCGGAGCCGACGTCCTCACGCGCGGTCTGGACGGCACGGTCGAGGTCGAGCTGTACAAGGGCAACGTGACCGTACGCCGCATGCTGGACCTCGCGGACGCCCCGGGCACCGTACGCCAGACCCGCTTCACGCACGGCGGCCACCACTGGCAGATCGAACCGGGCCGCCGCCTCACCGCCTGACAGCGGGGCGGCACGGTGAAGGGCCCGGAGCCTTCGGCTCCGGGCCCTTCCTCGTCAGGACGCCCGGCGGGCGGGCGTCACTGGGACCAGGCGGTCGGCGTGCGGTCCCAGCGGTGGGTGCGCAGGGTGGCCATCAGGTCCGCGGGCAGCGGGGCCGCGCCGCTGACCGCGGTGTTGGCGTGGACGTGGCGCACGCTGCGCATGCCGGGGATGACCGTGGCGACGTCCGGGTGCTGGAGGATGAAGCGCAGGGCGACCTCGGGCAGCGTCGTCCCCGGCGGCAGGACGTCCTTGAGGGCCTCGGCCCGGTCCACGCTGGCGTGCAGGTTCTCCGGGACGAAGTAGCTGCCGCGCCAGTCGTCCTCGGGCCACACCGTGTCGTGGGTGAGGGTGCCGGTGAGGGTGCCCTCGTCGAAGGGCACCCGGGCGATCACGGCGACGCCGCGCTCGCGGCAGGCGGCGAACAGCTCGTCCTCGGGGGCCTGGTCGAAGATGTTGTAGATGACCTGGACGGCGTCGATCAGCCCGGTGTCCAGGGCTTTCAGGACGTTCCACGGCTCCCAGCGGTTGACGCTGATGCCGACGCCGCCGACCACCCCCTCGTCCTTGAGCCGGCGCACCGGCTCCTGCCAGCGCTCGTCGTCGGCCCAGGCGTCCTCCCAGACGTGGAACTGGAGCAGGTCGACGGAATCGGTACCGAGGTTCTCCAGGCTCTTGTACGTGTATTCGAGGATGTGGTCCTCGGGGAACACGTCCGCCAGCCGCGATTCCCGCGTGGAGGGCCAGGCACGGTCCTTCGGCGGGATCTTCGTGGCGACGTACAGCCGCCTGTCGCGGTATTCGGTGAGCAGCTTGCCGAGCATTTCCTCGCTGTGGCCGCGCCCGTAGATCCAGGCGGTGTCGAAGAAATTGACGCCGCGCTCGACGCTCTCCCGCAGCGATTCCGCCCCGGTGGCGTCGTCGGCCCCGGTCCAGCCGCCCTCTCCCCCGGCGATGCCCCACATTCCGTAGCCGACTTCGCCGACCTGCCAGCCGAGCCGGCCGAACGGACGGTATTCCATGTGCGTACTCCTAGATCGCCGGGGCGAGGTGGTGGGTGAGGTGGGTGAGGGCCTCGTGCAGGAGGCCGGCCAGGCGGGGGCCGACGGCCGCCCGCGTCTCCTGCGGGTCGACGGTGATGCTCAGCTCCGTGCCGAGGCCCGCGGCCAGTTTGTTGACCTCCACCAGCACGGGGAAGTTGGTGCGGTCGGCGTAGCTCCAGTCGTCGGCGCGCAGTGAGCCGACGGTCGCGACCGCGTCGACGGTGTGGAAGTCGGTGTAGTTGAACATCACGGGGAAGGGCTCGAAGCCGAGGTCCTTGGCTATCCGGGAGAGCGGGTAGCCGCGGTACGTCAGGTGCGCGCGCTCGGCGTCGAAGGCGGCCCGGACCAGCGCGGCCCAGTCCGTCCCGCCGCCGCCGACCGTCATCCGCACCGGTACGACGTTGAGGAACACGCCGAGCACCAGCTCGGACCCCTCGGCCTCGGCCCGGCCGTTCCCGCACAGGCCGCTGACCACGTCGGACTCGCCCGTCAGGCGGCCCAGCGCCCACAGGTGGGCGGCGAGGTAGACGCTCTTGACGGGGACGCCGAGCCGGTCGGCGGCGCGGCGCACGCCCTCGGCGAGCGGGGCGGGCAGGACGCGGAGCGTCGAGGGGCCGGCCTCGTCCTCCGGCTCCGCGGCCGTCGCCGGGGGCAGGGTGAGCGGGCGTACGCCGTCCAGCAGCCGGGCCCAGTACGCGCGGGCCTCGGCCGAGGCGGCCACGGCCCGTTCGGCGGCGACGAAGTCGCGGTAGCGCACGGCGGGCAGCGCCGGCAGCTCGCGCCCGCTGCCGCCGGCGAGGTGGTCCTCGTACACGTCGAGCAGCTCGGTCATCAGGCGGGCGAAGCTCCAGCCGTCGAGCAGGATGTGGTGCACGGAGACGGACAGCTGGAAGTCGTCGGTGCCGCGCAGCCCGACGTGCACGCGCACCAGCGGCGCCCGCGTCAGGTCGAAGGCGGTCGCGGACTCGCGCTCCCACCAGTCGGCGAGCGCCTTGTCCTGCTCCTGCGTGCCGTAGGTGGTGAGGTCCTCCACCTCCACGGGGATCCGGACGCTCCCGGCGCGGTGGACGAGCTGGAGCGGCTCGTCGTACTCGGCCAGCTCGAAGGAGGTCCGCAGGATCTCGTGCCGGGCGGTGAGGACGTCCAGGGCGTGCCGCAGGGACGCGGCCGACCAGGCGGCGTGCACGCGCACGCTGGTGAGGTCGTGGTACAGGCTCGGGTCGCCGCTGAGCTCCACGTGGTAGAGCATGCCCAGCTGGAGGGCGGCCAGCGGGTACGCGTCCTCGACGTCGGCCGGGAGGCCCGCGGGCAGGGGGGCGAGAGGGGCGGGGGTCGCCTCCGCCGGCTCCGCGACGGGCGCGGTCTCGGACACGGACACGGACACGGCGGCGGCGAGTTCGCCGAGGGTGGGGTTGAGGAAGAGGTCCTCGACACCGAAGTCGATCCCGGCCGCACGGGCCTGGGAGACCAGGCGGATGGCGGTGATCGAGTCCCCGCCCAGGGAGAAGAAGTTGTCCGCGGCCCCGACGTCCTCCTGCCCCAGCACCTTCACCCACACCGCGCGCAGCGCCTCCTCGGCGGGGGTCAGCGGGGTGGCGGCCGCGGCCGCCACCGGTGCGTCGCGCTGCTGACGCGGCCGGGGGGCGGGGAGTTGGGTGGGGTCGAGTTTTCCGTTGGGGGTGAGGGGGAGGGCGGTGAGGGGGGTGAGGGTGGCAGGGATCATGTGGGTGGGGAGGTGGGTGGTGAGGTGGTGGTGGAGGCTGGTGAGGTCGGTGGTGGTGGGGGTGAGGTAGGCGGCGAGTTGGGGGTGGGCGGGGTCGCGGGTGTCGAGGATGACGGTGGCGGTGTCGACGTCGGGGTGGGTGAGGAGGGTGCGTTCGATCTCGCCGAGTTCGATGCGGAAGCCGCGGAGTTTGATCTGGTGGTCGCTGCGGCCGTGGTAGTGGAGGTGGCCGTCTTCGGTGCGGTGGGCGAGGTCGCCGGAGCGGTAGAGGCGGGCGCCGGGGGTGGTGGGGTGGGGGATGAAGCGGGTGGCGGTCAGGTCGGGGCGGCCGAGGTAGCCGTGGGCGACACCGGGACCACCGACACAGATCTCCCCGGTGACACCGGCCTCGACCGGGACGAGGGTCTGCTGGTCGAGAAGGTGGATCTCCAGGTCCGGGAGCGGGACCCCGATCGGACTGGAGGCCGACTCCAGGTCGGCGGGGGTGAGCGGGTGGTGGGTGACGTGCACGGTGGTCTCGGTGATCCCGTACATGTTCACCAGCTGCGGTGACTCCAGGCCGTAGGCATCGGTCCAGGGGCGCAGGGTGGCGGTCTGGAGGGCCTCGCCGCCGAAGACGATCGCGCGCAGGTCCGTGCTGGGGAAGCCGGCCTGGCGGGCGGCCTGGATGAGGTGGGTGAACGCGGTCGGGGTCTGGGAGAGCAGGGTGATGCCCTCGTCACGGATCAGCTGCCACATGGCCTGCGGGTCGCGGGTGGTGGCGTAGGGGACGACGTGGACGCGGCCGCCGTACAGCAGGGCGCCGTAGATCTCCCAGACGGAGAAGTCGAAGGCGGCCGAGTGGAACATCGACCACACGTCGTCCTCGGTGAAGGAGAACAGCGGGTCGCTGGTGGTGAACAGGCGGTGCACGCTGTGGTGCGAGACCGCGACACCCTTGGGGCGGCCGGTGGAGCCGGAGGTGTAGATGACGTACGCCACCGCCTGCCCCGGTACCTCCACCGGGGTCAGCGGTGTGGTGTCGGCGGTCGCCCGCCGTACCTCGTCCAGGGCCAGGAACGCGCCCCCGTCGCCGGTGAAGGTCTCGCGTACGCGGTCCTCACCGACGACGAGGACGGTGGCGGCGTCGGTGACCGTGTAGCGCAGGCGGTCGGCCGGGTACGCGGGGTCCAGGGGGACGTAGCCGGCCCCGGTCTTCAGGACCGCCACCATCGCCGCGATCAGGTCCACGCCCCGGTCCAGGCACAGCCCGACGAGGGTGCCCGGTCCCGCGCCGGCCGCGGCCAGGGCTCTCGCCCAGCGGCCCGAGGCCGCGTCCAGCTCGGCGTACGAAAGGCTCCGTACCCCGTCCGAGACCGCGACCCGGTCCGGCCACCGTCCCACCACACCCGCCAACACCGACGTCAGGCCCGAACCCGAACCAGTCATGGCTGCTGCACCTCGTCCTTTCCAAGCAGGGCGGACACGGGCGTGTCCGGTCGGTCGACCGCGGCCGACACCACGTCGACCCAGCGGTCCAGCACGTCGGTCACCGTGCGTTCCTCGAACAGATCGGTGCTGTACTCCAGGGTCGTGACGAGCTCGCCCGCGACCTCCTCGACGTCGAGGGTGAGGTCGAACTTGGCGGTGCCGTTGTCCAGCGGTACGGCCTCGGCGGACAGGCCCTCCGCCAGGCGCAGTGCGGCGCGGACCGGGCCCTGGTAGGCGAGGACCGCCTGGACCAGGGGGGTGCGGGACGGGTCGCGGTCGGGGACGAGTTCGGTCACCAGGCGGTCGATCGGCACGTACTCGTCGTCGATGGCGGCCAGCGCCTCCTCGTGGGCGCCGCGCAGCAGGTCGGCGAAGGCCGGGTCGCCGGCGAAGCGCAGCCGTACGACGACGGTGTTGACGAAGAAGCCGATGGCACGGTCGAGGTCGGGGTGCGGGCGGCCCGCGGTGGGCGAGCCGATCAGCAGGTCGTCCTGGCCGGTGCGGCCGTGGAGGACGACGCCCAGGGCCGCGAGGGCCACGGCGTACGGCGTGGTGCGGTGGGCGGCGGCCAGCGCGGTGACGCGGGCCAGCAGGCCGGCCGGGGTGGGCCGGGTGAGGCGGCGGCCGCGGTGGCTCGGCAGCCGGGGCCGTTCGTGGTCGGTGGGCAGGGCGAGGACGACGGGGGCGCCGCGCAGCCGTTCCAGGACCCGGTCCAGGGACTCCTTGGCGGCCGGGGCGTCGGGGAGTTCGCGCTGCCACTGGGCGTACTCGCGGTAGCCGCGGGCGGGGGCGGGCGGGAAGGCGGCGCCGGTGCCGGTGCCGGCCGCGTGTGCGGCGTAGGCGGTGGCCAGGTCGGCCTCGAGGATGTCGACGCTGACGCCGTCCGAGACGAGGTGGTGCAGGACGACGGCCAGGAGGTGGTCGTCGGGGCCGATCCGGTAGAGGTTCGCACGCAGCAGCGGGGCCTCGTCGAGGGTGAAGCGCTCGGCGGCGAGGGCCTCGGCCAGCCGGAGGGCGGCGGTGGCCGGGTCGAGGGCGGCGGTGACGTCGAAGACGGGGAGGTCGACGGTGACGCGGTCGGCGGTGTCGACGACGATCTGGTCGTCGCGGTAGTGGAAGGAGGCGCGCAGGCGCGGGTGGCGGGCGGTGACCGTCTCCAGCGCGGCGCGCAGCAGGCCGGGGTCGAGCGGGCCGCGCAGCCGGAGGGCGGTGGGCACGTTGTAGGCGACGGCGGCGTGGGAGCGGAGCTGGCCGAGGAACCACAGCCGCTGCTCGCCGGGGGCGGCCTGGGTCTGCGTGCTGTGCGCGGGCACCGGGGGCAGCAGGGCCGCCGCGCGGTCGGCGGCGGGGGTGGCGCGGGCCGCGCGGAGGGCGGCGGCGAGCCGGCGCGGGGTGCGGGCGGCGGTGAACTCGCGAGCGGTCAGGGGGACGTGGAAGTCCTGGCGGAGGCGGCCGAGGACGCGGACCATGTGGAGGCTGTTGCCGCCGAGGTCGAAGAAGTCGTCGTCGCGCCCGACGGGGTGGGCGGGAGCGAGGACCTCGTGCCAGGCGTGCGCGATGCGCCGCTCGTCGTCGCCCTGCGGGGGCTCGCCGGCTCCTCCTGCCGTCGTGGCCCCGGGGACGGGGAGGGCGCGGCGGTCCAGCTTGCCCTGGGAGGTGACGGGGAGGGCGTCCAGGACGACGTAGTGGGCCGGGACGGCGTACGCGGGGAGGGCGGCCTCGGCGTGGGCGCGCAGCCGGCCGAGGTCGACGGCGGCGGTGGTGTCGCCGGTCCCGCCCACGAGGTACGCCACCAGGCGCAGGGCGGTGCCTTCGCCCACCGGGAGGACGGCGCAGGTGGCCACGCCGGGGTCCTGGGCCAGGACGGCCTCCACCTCGGCGGGCTCGACGCGGTGGCCGCGGATCTTGACCTGGTGGTCGACGCGGCCGAGGAACTCGAGGGTGCCGTCAGGCAGGCGCAGGGCGAGGTCGCCCGTGCGGTAGAGGCGGCTGCCGGGGCGGCCGGCGGGGGCGAAGGGGTCGGGGACGAAGCGCTGGGCGGTGGCCCCGGGGCGGCCGAGGTAGCCGCGGGCGACGGACTCGCCGCCGATGTACAGCTCGCCGGCCTCACCGGGCGGGCACGGGCGCAGGTCGGCGTCGACGATGTGCAGGGTGGTGCCGGCCAGGGGGCCGCCGATGGAGAGGGTGCTGGTGCCGGGCAGGGGCGTGGTCGCCTCGTAGCGGGCGGCGGTGGCGGTGATGGTGGTCTCGGTCAGGCCGTAGGCGTTGGCGACGGGGACGTCGCTGTGGACGCGCCAGGCGGCGAGGGTGCGGGTGTGGGTGGTGTCGCTACCGACGACGAGGAGGCGCAGCGAGGGCGGCAGGGGCCGCGGGTCCTGGTCGAGGTCCGCGGTCCACTGGGTCCAGTAGGGGGTGGGGAGGTTGGCGAGGGTGACGCGGTGGGTGCGCAGGAAGTCCTCGAGGGCGGCGGGTGCGAGGGCGCTGTCGCGCAGGACGACGACGCAGGCACCGGCGGCGAGGGTGGGGAAGAGCTCCTCGGCGTAGACGTCGAAGCCGGGGTTGGTGAACTGCAGGACCCGGTCGCGGTCGGTGAGGCCGAAGAGGGCGTGGACGGCCTGCGTGTGGTGGGCGAGGGAGCGGTGCTCGACGGCGACGGGCTTGGGGCGGCCGGTGGAGCCGGAGGTGTGGATGACGTACGCGAGCCGGCGCCCCGCGGGCGGCGCGGCGTGCGCCGGGCCGGACGTCCGCGGGCCCGTCCCCGCACCCGGGACGCCGCCGGCGCCCTCGGCCGGGAGCGACGCGAGGTCGACGGTGGCGGGGGCGTCGATCGGGCCGGGTGCCTCGGTGGTGTCCGTCAGGAGCAGGCGGGCGCCGGAGGAGACGATGAGGTCCTCGGTACGGGTGCGGGGCAGCCCGGGGTCGAGGGGGAGGTAGGCGGCGCCGGCCTTGAGGACGGCGAGCAGCGCGGTGACCAGCCGGTGGCCGCGCGGCAGGCGGACGGCGACGACGGGCTCGTCCGACGGCCCGCCGCCGGCCAGGGCGGCCCGGAGGGTGCGGGCCAGGTCCTCGGCGCGGGCGTCCAGTTCGCCGTACGACAGGGACACCTCGCCGTCGACGACGGCCTCGGCGCCGGGCACGGTGCGCGCCCACCCCTCGAACCGCGCCAGCACGGAGGCGGGCCCGCCCGCGGCGCCCGCGTCGACGTGACCCGGGCGACCGGGCCGGTCCACCGACTCGGCCGACGGGAGGCGTTCGGCCGGTACGGCTGCAGCGGCGGCCGGTACGGCCCGCACGGACGCGTCGGCGCGAGACCGCTCGACCGGCACGGCCACCCCGGCGTGCCGGGCCTGCCCGGCGGCACCGGCGGCCACGGCGGCACCGGCGGCCACGGAGACGCCAGCGGCCTCGTCCTCGCCGCCGGAGGCGGCCACGGCCTCGGTCGCCAGGGCCGTCACCACCGGGAGGACCGGGGACGGGGTGTCGTAGAGGGTGAAGTGGCCGCCCGGGAGGGAGGTGTGGGTGAAGGCGGACGTCGTGCTGGTGTGCCAGGCGTCGACCGCCGACGGCGGGGCCAGGGCGTCGGACGCCGCCGAGAGGGCCGTGACGGGGATGCCGATCGGGGGGCCGGTGTGAGGCCGGTAGGCCTCGCCCAGCGCGAGGTCCGCGCGGAAGATCGGGAGGACGACCTGGAGGAGGTCGGGGTCGTCCAGCACCGCGTCCTGGCTGCCGCCCAGCGCCCGCAGGCCCGCCACCAGGTCCGCCTCCGGGGCGTCCGAGCGCGTGGTCAGGCGGGAGGGCAGGTGGGGCGCCGGGGCGCCGGACACGATCAGCCGGGCCACCCGCACCCCGTGTTCGCACTGCAGGTGCGCGGCGACCTCGAACGCCACCAGGGCGCCCATGCTGTGGCCGAACAGCACGATCGGCAGATCGGCGAAGCCGACCGCGATGGTCGCCGCGATCGGTGCCGCCAGTTCCTGAACGGTCGCGGGCACCGGCTCCCGGTAGCGCCCGGCCCGGCCCGGGTACTGCACGGGCCGCAGCTCGACGCCGTCGCCCATCCCCCGCCGCCAGCCGGCGTACGCCGCGGCCGAGCCGCCGGCGTGCGGGAACGCGAACACGCGGACCCGCGCGCCGGGCAGGGCGGGGCCCGGGAACCAGTGCCCGGCGTTCATCGGACCGTACGGGCGCTCAGGGGCCGGATGTCCGTCCACACGGCGGCGATGTGCTCCAGGCACCTCTCCTCGGATCCGGACACGCCCTGGTCGGTCCAGCCGGGCGGCAGGTCCCGGCCGGCGGGCCAGATCGAGTACTGCTCCTCGTGGTTGGCCACCACGACATAACTCTGTGCGTTCGGTGCGGTCATCGCCGTGCTCCTTGGGTCAGGGCGGTCCGGGTGGTCCGGGACGTTCGGGTGAGGAGGTCGAGGTCGGTACGGGCCGACAGGCGCAGCCGGGCCGTCTCGCGGAACAGCCGCGCCGGGGTGCACAGCCGTACCGCCTCCGTGCGCGCGAGCCGGTAGTGGCGCTGCACGGTGAGGTCGGCGGTCAGGCCGCGTACGCCGCACACGTGCACGGCGGTGGCGGTGGTGTCCAGGGCGGCCTCGGCGGCCAGCGCCAGCGCGTCGGCGGCGGCGCGGACGGCGCTGCGGCCGCTGTCGGCGAGGAACCCGGCGCGGTAGACGGCCGCCCGGACGGTCTCCAGGGCCGCCGCGGCCCTCGCGAGGGCGAAGGAGACGGCCTGGAAGTCGTGCAGGGGCGTGCCGAACTGGCTGCGGCCGGTGGTGTAGGTGTACGCGGCGGCGTGCGCGCCCTCGGCGATGCCGAGGAGGTGGGCGGCCTGCCGGATCCGGGCGCGGGCGACGATGCCCTCCCACTGGACGGTGTCCGGCCAGCCCAGGGCCAGGCCGGTGGCGCCACCGGGTCCGGCGTCCGTGTCCGCCGGGGTGAGCGTGAGCGCCGGCGTGGTGCGCAGCACATGGCTGGCGCCGCGCGCCGGGCCGGGCGGCCGGGCGCCGAAGTCATCGGTGCGGACGGTCAGTTCGCCGGTGGCGAGGCGGTGCAGCTCGGGGGCGTCCGGGCGCAGCACGCGCAGCGCGTCGGCGGCGAGGGCGCCGGCCTTGTACGGGCCGGAGAGCCCGGCGCGGCCGAGTTCCTCGCAGACGACCAGGGAGCTCATCAGGCCGAGGTCGAGCCCGTCGGCGTCGGCCGACACCTCGAAGGCGGGGGCGCCGACGCTGACCAGGCCGCTCCAGCCCGGACAGAGCGGTCCCTCCTCGGCGGCCGGGCCGTGCACGGCCGCCGCCGGGTCCAGGTCGCGGTCGCGGTCCCGGGTGGCCTCGGTCAGGATCGTGCGCAGTGTCTGGCGGACCTGCCGGGAGAGCGGGTCCTCGGCCGACTCCCAGGCGGGGCCGCCCGGTTCGGGGCCGGCGGCCGCGACGATCTGCAGCATGACCTCGGAGGTGCCGGCGGAGAAGGTGAGGCCGGGCGCCTCGCGGTAGGCGGCGTCACGGGCGTGGGCGCGGACGGCCGCGTCCGCCGCGGCCGCGGTGACCGCCGCGCCCGTCTCCCGCTCCAGCGGCCCCTCGGGGCGCGGCAGCAGCACCGACCAGCGGGCGATGTCCGCCGCCAGCTCGCTCGTGACGTACTTGGCGACGGCCGCCGTGGTCTCGTCGGCGGTCTGCAGCCCCTGGGCGAGCTGGCGGATCACCTGCCAGGCCTGGAGGCGGGAGGCCTCGACGGCGGCGCCGAACCGGCCGGCCCGTTCGAGCTCCTCGTCGGCGACGCCGTCGGCGAGGGCGGCGGCGTACCAGCGTTCGGCCTTGAGGGAGTAGTCCAGGCCGGTGCGTTCGATGGCGAGGGCGCCGGTGAGCAGCGCCCAGCCCTCGCCGACCTCCCCGACGACGTCGTCCGCGGGCACCCGTACGCCGTCCAGGACGATCCGGTGGAACTGCTCGTCGGCGATGCCGGGGACGCTCTCCCGGTGCACGCCCTCGGCGTGCAGGTCGACCATGAACAGGGTGATGCCGCGGTAGCGGCCGCCGGGCTCGCCGGTGCGGGCGGCGCACAGCGCGACGTCGGTGATGTCGCTCTTGAGGTTGTACGCCTTGACGCCGTCGAGCCGGTAGCCGGTGCCGTCGGGCTCCGCGGTGGCGGTGGTGCTCAGGCCCGCGAGGTCGGAGCCGGCGCCGGGCTCGGTGTACAGGACGCTGGCGAACAGCTCCCCGGCCGCCAGGCCCGGCAGGTAGCGCCGTTTGACGGTGTCGCTGCCGGCGAGCTGGAGGAAGAGGCCGACGATCTGGATCGTGTTGACGTGCAGGGTGTCGGGGACGCCGGCGCGTGCCAGTTCCTCGGCGACGATGGCCGCCTCGGTGAGGCCCGCGTCCTGGCCGCCGTAGGCGCGGGGCCAGTTGACGGCGAGCAGGCCCTGGCGGCCGATGGCGCGGTAGAGCGGGCGCACGTCGGGCTCGCGGTCGCGTCCGTCGCGGGTGCCGGCCAGGTCGGCGAGGTCGGTGAAGTCCGCGGGGCCCGCGGGGGCCGCGGGGTCGCCGAGGGCCGCGCGCTCCGTGGCGCGGGCCAGCAGGTCCAGCTCGTGGCGGATGTCGCCGCGGCCGAGTTCCTCCCGTACCCGGGTGCGGAAGGCGTCCTGCTCGGGCGTGAAGCCGAATTCCATGGTGGGTTTCTCTCCTCGCTGGGCTCAGAGCCGGTCGCCGGACTCCAGCAGCCGCTGGGCCTCTTCGTCCGACATGCCTTCGATGAGGGCGAGCAGGTCGGAACCGGCCGCCTCGGCGGTCAGCCGGTCCACGACGGCGGCCAGGTGGGCGACGGTGGGTGAGCGGAAGAAGTCCGCGAGGGCGACCCGGACGCGGAACTCGGCGGTGATGCGGGACATGAGCTGGGCGGCCTGGAGGCTGTTGCCGCCGAGGGCGAAGAAGTCCTCGTGGACGCCGACGCGCTCGCGGCGCAGCACGGGGGCGAGGATCTCCTCGGCGATGCGGCGCTCGGTCTCGGTGGCGGGCTCCTGGGCGGGCCCGGCCGCCGGGGCGGCGGAGGGCTCGGGGGCGGGCAGCGCACGGTGGTCGGTCTTGCCGCTGGGGGTCAGCGGCAGGGCGGCCAGGCTCACGAAGAACGCCGGGACCATGTACGGGGGCAGCTGGGCGGCGGTGTGGGCGCGGATCTCCTGCGGGCCGGGCCCGTCGGCCGTCGTCTCCGCCACCGTGTAGGCCACCAGGTGGCGTTCGCCGTGCGGGTCGGTCCAGGGGACCACGACCGCCTGGGCGATGCCCGGGCAGCCGGCGACGGCGGCCTCGACGTCACCGAGCTCGATGCGCAGGCCGCGGATCTTGACCTGCTGGTCGGCGCGCCCGACGAAGTCCAGGCTGCCGTCGCGGCGCCGCCGGACCAGGTCGCCGGTGCGGTAGAGGCGGCCGTCGGGGGTGGTGCCGAACGGGTCGGCGAGGATCTTCTCGGCGGTGAGCCCGGGGGCGCCCAGGTAGCCGCGGGTCAGGCCCTCGCCGCCGATGACGAGCTCGCCGACGACCCCGTACGGCAGGGGTTCGAGGTGCTCGTCCAGGACGTGGGCGACATGGCCGGCGATGGGCAGTCCGATGGGCGGGGAGGCGTCCCAGTGGCCGGGGCACTCGTGCACGATCATGGTGACGGTGCACTCGGTGGGGCCGTAGCCGTTGAAGAAGCGGCGGCCCTGGTTCCAGCGGTTGACGAGCTCCCCGGAGAAGGCCTCGCCGCCGACGAACGCCACGCGCAGCGCGGGCAGCCGCTCGGGCTCCAGCAGGGCCATCACGGCGGGCGGCAGGTCGGCGACGGTGATCGCGCCGTCCTGGAGGACCTCCTGCAGGCGCTCGACGTCGAGCCGTTCGGCGTCCCGCACCAGGTGCAGGCGGGCGCCGGTCAGCAGGGCGTTGAAGATCTCGCCGACGGAGACGTCGAAGTTGGCGGAGGCGTAGCCGAGCACCCGGTCCTCGGGGGTGAGGCCGAACAGGTCCGCGATGGCCGTCACGAAGCCGAGCACGCTGTGGTGTTCGATGAGGACGCCCTTGGGCCGGCCGGTGGTGCCGGAGGTGTAGAGGACGTACGCGACGTCCTCGGGGGCCACGGGGACGCCCGGGTCGGTGTCGGGGGCGGCCGCCCGCGCGGCGTCGAGCTCGTCGAGGACGAGCAGCGCGGCGCCCTCGGGCCGCGGCAGCCGGGCGGCGGGGCCGGCGTGGGCGAGGATGACGGCGGGCGCGGCGTCCTCGGTGATCGCGGCCATCCGGGCGGCGGGGTAGCCGGGGTCGACGGGCACGTAGGCGGCGCCGGTCTTGAGGACGGCGAGGATCCCGGCGACCAGGTCGGCGGTGCGTTCGACGGAGAGGACGACCCGGGTACCGGGTCCGGCGCCGTGCTCGCGCAGCACGTGCGCGAGGCGGTTGGCCCGCCGGTTCAGGGCGTCGTAGGTGTACGTGTCCGCGCCGACGACGAGCGCGGTGGCGTCGGGGGCCTCGGCGACCCTGGCCTCGAAGGCCGCGGGGACGGAGAGGCGGGGGACGTCGAGGTGCGGCCCGTTCCAGCGGGCGATCATCTCGCGGCGTTCGGCGGGGGCGAGCAGCGGTACCCGGGTCAGCGGCAGGGTGGGGTCGCCGGTGGCGACGGTCAGCACCCGCTCGTACTGGCGCAGCAGGGCGTCGATGGTCTCCGCGTCGTACAGGTCGGTGTTGAACTCCGCCTCGACGACGATGCCGTCGGCGCCCGCGGTGACGTTCCAGCTGAGGTCGAAGCGGGAGGTGCCGGGGTCGGGGGACTCGTGGGTGACGTCCAGGCCGGGCAGGGTCAGGCCCGCGCCCGCGGTGTTGTGGAAGGCGAAGACGGTCTGGAAGAGCGGGGAGCGGGAGGGGTCGCGGGGCGGGGCGACTTCCTGGACGACCTTCTCGAAGGGCAGCTCGCCGTGGGCGAAGGCGTCCTGGCTGCTCTTGCCGACGCGGCGGACGAACGCGCGGAAGTCGGGGTCGCCGGAGACGTCCGTGCGCAGCGCCACCATGTTGACGAAGAAGCCGACGAGCCGCTCCACGTCGATCTCGTCGCGCCCGGCGGTGGGCGTGCCGATGACGATGTCGTCCTGGCCGGTGGTGCGGCGCAGCAGGAGCAGGAACGCGGCGAGGTGGACGGTGTACGGGGTGACGCCCTCGGCGCGGGCGAGCCGGGCCGCGGCCTCGGCGACGGCCGGGGCGACGGCGTGGCGCCGGTAGGAGCCGCGGTAGGTGACCTCGGCGGGGCGGGGCCGGTCGGCGGGCAGTTCGAGGGTGGGGGCGCCGGTCAGGGTGCGGCGCCAGTACGCGGCGAGGTCGTCGTAGGTGCGGCCGGTGAGCCGGGCCCGCTGCCACACGGCGTAGTCGCCGTACTGGACGGGCAGGGCGGGCAGTCCGGGCAGCGGCCGGGCGCCGGGGGCGGTGGCGGCCAGCGGCGCGCGGCTCTCGGCGGCGTAGAGGGCGGAGAGGTCCTCGGCGAGCACGCCCGCGGACCACCCGTCGAAGACGATGTGGTGGACGACGAGGACGAGCAGGTGGTCGTCCTTGCCGACGCGCAGCAGCGCGGCGCGCCACAGCGGGGCGCGGGTGAGGTCGAAGGGCCGCCGGGTGAGTTCCTGGGCGTGCTCGCGGGCGGCCCGTTCCGGGTCGCCGCCGCCGTCGGCGGCCGGGTCCGCGAGGTCGGTCACGGGCAGCGCGAGGGCCTCGGCGAGGTCCGGCGCGTCGACGGCGGCGACCTGCTGCACGGTGCCGTCGGGGCCCTCGACGAGGGCGGTGCGCAGCACCTCGTGCCGGCCCACCAGGGCGCGCAGGGCGCGGCGCAGGGCGGGTACGTCGAGGGCGCCGCGCAGCCGGTGGGCGGTACCGGTGTTGTACGTGGAGCGCCCGGGCGCGAGCCGGTCGAGGAACCAGAGGGTCTCCTGGGCGAACGACAGCGGGGCGGGCGCGGTGCCGGGGCGGGGCGCGAGCACCGGCCCGGGTCCGGCCTCGCGGGCGCGGCCGTCGTCGGCGGCGGCCGTCGGCCCGGCTCCGGGAGCGGATGCGGCGGCGCCGGCGTCCGGGGCGGACCGCGGGCCGCCGGCCGCTCCCGCGCGGAGCTGGGCGAGGAACTCCGCCCTGCGGCCCTCGGGCAGCCGGGCCAGTCTCTTGACCAACTCACTCATCGCGGACTCCGTTCCCACCAGACTGCCCAGGTCGAATAACTGACGAAAGATTAGGCACCCTTCCCGGGCTCGTCTTCCGTACCCGTGTTCCCTTCCTGAGGCAATTCGTTTCGATCGCTGTAATCGTGGTGATTACTTGCCGCGAACCGGCCATTTCTGGGCGCGAATGGGTATTCAGAACGGTTCTCCGGGTGGCTAATGTGCCTCCTCGGCACACCCAGGCCGCCGCACCCCGGAGGGATCCCACATGCACGGCGTCATCGCACTCTGGAGCGCACCGCGATCGCGCTCGACGGCCTTCCTGCGGATGATGATGGGCCGCGGTGACGTGGTGTCGCTGCACGAGCCGTTCTCCCGGCTGGCGGATTTCGGCGACGCGGAGGTCGGCGACACCGTCGTCCACTCCGAATCCGAACTGATCGCCGAAATACGGCGGCTCGGCGAGCGCGCGACCGTCTTCTTCAAGGACACCACCGATTTCCGCTACCCCGGTGTCCTCGCCGATACCGACTTCCTGCGGGACGTCCGCCACACGTTCATCATCCGGAACCCGGCCGACGTCATCGCCTCGCATTTCGCGCTGAATCCGGAACTGAGCGCCGAGGACATCGGTTTCTCCCGCCTCCACGAGCTGTACGAGGCGGTCGAGCGGGCGCAGGGCGGCGAGCCGCCGGTGGTCGTGGACTCCGACGCGCTGCTGGACCGGCCCGAGGACACGGTCCGCGCGTACTGCGCGCGCACCGGACTGCCGTACGCGGCCGGCTCGCTGACCTGGTCGCCGGGCATGCCGGAGGACTTCAAGCTCACCGAGCGCTGGCACGTGGACGCCGGGGAGAGCTCGGGCTTCGAACGCCGGGAGCGGACGTACGCCGACACCGTCGACAACAACGACCTGCTGCGCGGCTTCTACGAGGACCAGCTGCCCTTCTACACCCGCCTGTACGAGCGGCGGCTGGTCGTCGGCTGACGGGCGGCCGGGGAAAGGGAGAAGGCCAGGGAGAGGGAGACGAGGCAGCATGGCGCAGCAGACTCACGGACACGACCCGGCGCGGGAGCGCGCCCCGTCCCTGTCCCCCGCCAAGCGGGCCCTGCTGGAGCGGCTGGTCCGGGACCGCGCCGAGCGGGCCGCGGCGGACGGCGGGCCGGCGGGCGGGCCGGCCGGCGGGGCGGCGGCCGACGGCGGGATCGTCGAGCTGCGCGCCGGGACCCGGCCGGACGCGGCGCCCGTCGTCCTGGTCCACCCGATCGGCGGCGGGGTCTTCTGCTACGCCGAACTGGCCCGGCTGGCGGGCGGGGACCGCCCGGTGTGGGGCATCGCCGCCGACGCCGCGCTCCGCGGCCCGACCTCGGTCGCCGCACTGGCCGACCACTACCTGGGGCTGCTGGCCGCCCGGGGCGCGGCCCGCCCCGCCCTGCTGGCGGGCTGGTCCTTCGGCGGGCTCCTCGCCCACGAGATGGCCCGGCGGGCGGCGCTCACCGGGATCCCCGCGCTGCCGGTCGTCCTGATCGACGCGGCGCCGTGGCCCGACGGCACGGGCCCCTGGTCCCCCGCCGAGACCCTGGAGATGTTCTTCCTGGACCTGCTCGGATCGAGCGGCGCCCAGGCCGACCGGGTCCCGGTCGACGCGGACGTCTGGCGGCTGCCCCGGGCGCGGGCGCTGGCCGAGGCCGATGACCGGCTGCGCGCCCTCGGCCACGACCTGGGCCTGTCCCCCGCCGAACTCGACGACCGCTTCACCGTCTTCACCCACGCCACCGACGCGATGCAGCGCCACCGGCCGGCCGGTCACGACGGTCCGACCGTGCTCTTCCACGCCGCCGAGTCCGATGTCCGGCCCGAGCTGTGGGAGCCCCTGGCCACGGGCGCGCCGCTGACGGCCGTACCGGTGCCGGGCGACCACTTCGCCCTGCTCGGCGGCGAGACGGTGCACGCCGTCGCCCGGGCCGTCCGGCAGCACGGCGAGGGCCCCAACGGCACTGTCGGCCCCGACGGCCGCCCGGCCCACCCCACCCACCAGACCCAGGAGAGCCCGTGAGCCAGACCGCCATCCCCGAAGGGCAGGAGCACTCCTCCCGCTTCGCCCCGGTGAGCGCCGAGGAGGACGACTACCGCTTCGAGGCGGAGCTCTACGACATCCTGTGGTCGGACCTCAACAGTCTCGACCTGGACTTCCTGCTGGAGTCGGCGGCGAAGTACGGCGGCCCGATGCTGGAGCTGGGCTGCGGTACCGGCCGGGTGCTGCTGCCGTGCCTGGAGCACGTCGGACGGGCGGTCGGCGTCGACCGCTCGCCGTCGATGCTGGAGAAGGGCCGGGCCAATCTGGCGGCGGCCGGGGTGGCGCCGTCCGCCGCCGCCTTCGTGGAGGCGGACCTGCGGGACTTCGAGGTCGGCGAGACCTTCGGGCTGGTCCTGGCGGGCGGCCAGACGATGTTCCACCTGAGCACCGACGAGGACTGGGTCCAGTGCCTGGCCGCCGTACGGCGTCACATGGCGCCGGGGGCCCGGTTCGTGGCCGGCGTACCGGTGTTCCTGGAGGCGGACTTCAAGAACTACGACCACCGCCAGCTGTTCGTCAACGAGATCCGGCACCCCCGCACGAACGAGCGCATCGCGATGTGGGACTACAGCGTGTTCGACCACGACGAGCAGACCATCACCCGGCGCCGGGTGAGCGAGATCCTCGACGAGCAGGGCGTGGTCCGCGAGCGGCGGCACGACATCCGCACGAACTACTACCGCTTCCCGGACCAGATCCGCGCGCTGCTGGCGGGGGCGGGTTTCCGGATCGAGCACGAGTACGGGGACTACGACGGCGCCCCGTGGACGCCCGAGTCCGAGGAATACGTCTGGGTCGCCACCGCGGCCGAGTGAGCAAGGGAGATCGCTGTGCTGACGTCGGTGTTGGCGGGTGTGGTGGGACGGTGGCCGGACCGGGTCGCGGTCTCGGACGGGGTACGGAGCCTTTCGTACGCCGAGCTGGACGCGGCCTCGGGCCGCTGGGCGAGAGCCCTGGCCGCGGCCGGGGCGGGACCGGGCACCCTCGTCGGGCTGTGCCTGGACCGGGGCGTGGACCTGATCGCGGCGATGGTGGCGGTCCTGAAGACCGGGGCGGGCTATGTCCCGCTGGACCCCGCGTACCCGGCCGACCGCCTGCGCTACACGGTCACCGACGCCGCCACCGTCCTCGTCGTCGGTGAGGACCGCGTACGCGAGACCTTCACCGGCGACGGGGGCGCGTTCCTGGCCCTGGACGAGGTGCGGCGGGCGACCGCCGACACCACACCGCTGACCCCGGTGGAGGTACCGGGGCAGGCGGTGGCGTACGTCATCTACACCTCCGGCTCCACCGGCCGCCCCAAGGGGGTCGCGGTCTCGCACCACAGCGTGCACCGCCTGTTCACCACCAGCGACCCGCTGTTCTCCTTCACCGAGGACGACGTGTGGTCGATGTTCCACTCGGCCGCCTTCGACTTCTCCGTCTGGGAGATCTACGGCGCCCTGCTGTACGGCGGCCGCGTCCACGTCGTCCCCTACGCCACCACCCGCGACCCGCAGGCCATGTGGCAGCTGATCCGTGACGAGGGCATCACCCTGCTCTCCCAGACGCCGACGGCGTTCACCCACCTCATCCAGGCGGCCCGGAACAGCGACTGGCCCACGACGGACCTGCGGGCCGTCGTCTTCGGCGGGGAAGCCCTCCAGACCGCGATGCTCCGTCCCTGGACCGATGCCTACGGCCTGGAGTCACCGCAGCTGGTGAACATGTACGGGATCACCGAGACCACCGTCCACACCACCCACCACCCCGTGACGGAAACCGATCTGGAGTCGGCCTCCAGCCCCATCGGGGTCCCGCTCCCGGACCTGGAGATCCAGCTCCTGGACCAGGAGACCCTCGCGCCCGTACCCGTGGGCGCCGTCGGGGAGATCTGTGTCGGTGGTCCCGGTGTCGCCCACGGCTACCTCGGCCGCCCCGACCTGACCGCCACCCGCTTCATCCCCCACCCCACCACCCCCGGCGCCCGCCTCTACCGCTCCGGCGACCTCGCCCACCGCACCGAAGACGGCCACCTCCACTACCACGGCCGCAGCGACCACCAGATCAAACTCCGCGGCTTCCGCATCGAACTCGGCGAGATCGAACGCACCCTCCTCACCCACCCCGACGTCGACACCGCCACCGTCGTCCTCGACACCCGCGACCCCGCCCACCCCCAACTCGCCGCCTACCTCACCCCCACCACCACCGACCTCACCAGCCTCCACCACCACCTCACCACCCACCTCCCCACCCACATGATCCCCGCCACCCTCACCCCCCTCACCGCCCTCCCCCTCACCCCCAACGGAAAACTCGACCCCACCCAACTCCCCGCCCCTCAGCACCTGCTGACCTCGACCGAGTACGTCGCCCCGCGCGACGACATCGAGGCCGAGCTCGCCGATCTGTTCGGCGAGGTGCTGGGCCGGGAGGCCGTGGGGATCCACGAGAACTTCTTCGACGGCGGTGGCGACTCCCTCCTCGCCGTGCGCCTCATGGCACGGCTGCGCCGCGCCTTCGGCGTACCGCTCCAGGTGCGGGCCCTGCTCGACGCGCCGACCGTCGAGCGCCTGGCCGTGGCCGTGATCGAGGCGCTGGCCGAGGCCGCCGATCCGGCCGAGCTGGAGCGGATGCTCGCCGGACCCGGAGCCGGAGCCGGACACGGACCCGAAAGGACGCCATGACCCCCACGGACACGAGCCCGGGGAAGCGCGAGCGGACCCGCGCCGACCTGGGCCGGTTGATGCGCAACCGGGAGTTCCGGCTGCTCTACATCGGCCAGACCTCCTCGGTCATCGGCGACGCGATCGTGCCGCTGGCCCTGGCGTTCGCCGTGCTGGAGCTGACCGACTCGGCGTCGGCCCTGGGCCTGGTCCTGGCGGCCCGGGTGGTGCCCACGGTGGTCCTGCTGCTGCTCGGCGGGGTGATCGCGGACCGGATGTCACGGCGCCGGCTCATGCTGCTGTGCGACACCACCTCGTTCCTCGCGCAGGCCGTCCAGGGCGTGCTGCTGATCTCCGGGAACGCCACGCTCGCCTCGATGGTGGCGCTCCAGCTGGTCGCCGGCACCGCGTCGGCGTTCTTCCACCCCGCCGCCACCGGGCTGATGCCCGAGGTGGTCAAGCCCGCCGAACTCCAGCGGGCCAACGGCCTGGTCGGGCTCAGCGAGAACACCGCGTACATGGTCGGGCCGGCCATCGGCGGTCTGCTGCTGGCGCTGTTCTCCCCGGGCGCCGCGCTGATCTTCGACAGCCTGACCTTCCTCATCAGCGCCATCGCGCTGTACCTGATCCGGCTCGCGCCCGCGGGTGACGCCGGCCGGGCCGGGGACGGCGAGGGCGCGTCGTCCACGTCGGTGCTCCAGGACCTCAAGCTCGGCTGGGACGAGTTCCGTTCCCGGACCTGGCTGTGGACCATGGTCGCCTGGGCGGCCAGCTTCCACCTGCTGGTGCTGCCGGCCTGGCAGGTCTTCGGGCCGGCCGTGGCACGGGACCAGCTGGGCGGCGCCACCCCGTGGGCGATCATCAGCGCGGCCACCGGGCTCGGTGCGGTCCTGGGCGGAGTGATCGCCCTGCGGATGCGGCCGCGGTACATCATGCGGGCCTCGTTCATCCCGCTCGGCCTGTACGGGCTCCAGCTCCTGGCGCTCGCGCTCGTCGCACCCGTGTGGGTGATCGCGGTGGCGGCGCTGATCAGCAACATCGGGCTGTCGATGTTCAACGTGTTCTCGCTGACGGCCATGCAGCAGAACGTGCCGATGGAGTCGATGAGCCGGGTCAGTTCGTACGAGTGGCTGGGCAGCATCGGCCTGCTGCCGGTGGGGCAGGCGCTGGTGGGCCCGGCCGGCGGGCTGAGCTCGCCGACCGCCGTCCTGGTGGTGGGCGCGGTGTGGATGTTCCTGACACCGGCGCTGCTGTTCGTCGTACGCTCCGCCCGCAACCTCCGCGCGGTGCACGAGGAGCCCGGTGGAGACGAGAAGTCCGAGGAGTCCGGGGCGGTCTCGGCGGCGCCCGCGGGCGCCTGAGCCGCACCCCCGGACCGACCCTGCCGGGGCGGTGGCCGAAAGGCCCCCGCCCCGGCCTTTTTCCGCCATCAGCAGGTCTGATGACACGTTGACGACGGGCAGGGCCAAAGGCAGCCTCGAAAGGTCGGAGCGTAATGCGCTCCGGTGCGGCCGAAATCGCCGCCCGAAATCACGTTCACGGGGGAAGAGAATGACCGTCGACGTTCTGATCTGCGATGAAATGCCATTGGTTCGCGACGGCATAAAGGCTCTCCTCGCGGACGAGGAGGACATCCGTGTGCTGGATGTCACGGACAGCGGAATTCACGCGATGATGATGATCCGGACCCGTCGGCCGGACGTCGTCATCACCGGAGTCCGGCTCAGCGGCCTTTCCGGCCTGGACATGATGCGGCGGCTCAAGGACGAGATCCTGGAGCCGCCGCCGCGCGTCATCGTCTTCGCCATGGACGACAGCGACGAGACCATCACCGAGGTGCTGCACGCCGGTGCCTGCGGGCTGCTCGTCAAGGACGTCAGCCGGGGCGAGCTGGTCGCGGCCGTGCACGCGGCTGCGCGGGGCCAGGTGATGCTGGCCCCGCGCATCGCCGAACGGCTGGTGCACTGGTTCTGCCGTCAGGACAGTCAGCCCGAGGAGCTGCTCCAGCCGGCCGCGGAGGCGCTCACGCCGCGCGAGCGCCAGATCCTCGTGCTCATCGCCAACGGTCTGTCGACCGAGGACGTGGCCGAGGAGCTGACGATCGGGCTGGCGACCGTGCGCACCCACATCTACCGGCTACGGCACAAGCTCGGTCTCAAGGACCGTGCCCAGCTCGTCTCCTTCGCCTACCGGGCCGGCCTCATGCAGCTGACCTCCCAGACCACGGCCACGCCCTGAGGCGGAGCCGGGCCGCTCGTCCGCGAAGTGGCAGGCGGACTCGTGCGCGGCGAGGGTGTCCTTGCCCTTGAAGCGCTCGGGGACCGCCAGCAGCGGCTCCTCGGTGGCGCACTTGTCCTCGGCCTTCCAGCAGCGGGTGCGGAAACGGCAGCCCGAGGGCGGGTTGGCCGGCGAGGGCACGTCACCGGTGAGGATGATCCGCTCGCGCGACTCCCGCACCTGCGGGTCCGGGACCGGGACGGCGGAGAGCAGGGCCTGGGTGTACGGGTGGGTGGGGTGGTCGTAGATCTGCGCGTCGGTGCCGATCTCCGCCATCTTGCCCAGGTACATCACGCCCACGCGGTCCGAGATGTGCCGCACGATCGACAGGTCGTGCGCGATGAAGAGGTAGGACAGGTCGAACTCGTCCTGGAGCTTCTCCATCAAGTTGATGACCTGCGCCTGCACCGAGACGTCCAGCGCCGAGACCGGCTCGTCGCAGATGATGATCTCCGGGTTCAGCGCGAGACCGCGGGCGATGCCGATGCGCTGGCGCTGGCCGCCGGAGAACTGGTGCGGGTAGCGGTTGATGTACTCCGGGTTCAGACCGACCACGTCCAGGAGCTCCTGGACCTTGCGCCGGCGGTCGCCCTTGGGAGCCACCTCGGGGTGGATCTCGTAGGGCTCGGCGATGATGTCGCCGACCGTCATCCGCGGGTTGAGCGAGGTGTACGGGTCCTGGAAGACCATCTGGATGTTGCGGCGCACGGCCTTCAGCGCGGACCCGGACAGCTTGGTGATGTCCTGGCCCTTGTAGAAGACCTCGCCCGAGCTCGCCCGCTCCAGGTTCATCAGCAGCTTGGCGACGGTGGACTTGCCACAGCCGGACTCACCGACGATGCCCAGGGTCTCGCCCTGGTAGAGGTCGAAGGAGATCCCGTCGACCGCCTTGACCGCACCCACCTGCTTCTTGAACAGGATCCCCCGGGTCAGGGGGAAGTGCTTGACCAGGTTGCGGACCTCGAGGATCGGCTCACGCGTGGTCGCCTCAGCCATCGATCGTCTCCTTCCAGAAGTGGCACGCGCTGCCCCGGCCCGGTACCGCCCGGCCTTCCCGGTCCGTGACCGGGTGCAGGGCCGGGATCTCCGTGCGGCAGACGTCCTGCGCCCGGACGCAGCGCGGGTTGAAGGCGCAGCCGCTCGGGATGGCCAGCAGGTTGGGCGGCAGACCGCTGATCGCGTAGAGCTCCTGGCCCTTCTGGTCCAGGCGCGGGATCGAGTCCAGCAGGCCGCGGGTGTACGGATGGGCCGGCCGCCGGTAGATGTCGTGCACGGGAGCCGTCTCGACGATCCGGCCCGCGTACATGACCGCGATCTTGTCCGCGACGTCCGCCACCACGCCCAGGTCGTGCGTGATGAGCACGAGGCCCATGTTGAGCTCCCGCTGGAGTTCGGCCAGCAGGTCCATGACCTGGGCCTGGACGGTCACGTCGAGGGCCGTGGTGGGCTCGTCGGCGATGATCAGGTCCGGCTCCAGGGCCAGCGCCATCGCGATCATGATGCGCTGGCGCATACCGCCGGAGAACTGGTGCGGATAGTCCCCGACCCGCTGCTTCGCCGCCGGGATCTTCACCCGGTCCATCAGTTCCACGGCCTTCGCGCGGGCGGCCTTGCGGGAGAGTCCCTCGTGGACGCGGAACATCTCGCCCAGCTGGGTGCCGACCGAGACCACCGGGTTCAGGGCGGACAGCGCGTCCTGGAAGACCATGGCCATCTTGGCGCCGCGCAGCCTGCGCCGCTCCTCGGCGGTCATCGTGAGGATGTCCCGGCCCTGGAAGAGGATCTCGCCCCGGCTGATCCGGCCGGGCGGGCTGTCGAGGATGCCCATGATCGCCTGGGCCGTCACGGACTTGCCCGAGCCGGACTCGCCGAGCACGGCGAGGGTCTCGCCCGGGTCGACGCTGTAGCTCACGCCGTTGACGGCCTTGGCGACCCCGTCCCGGGTCGCGAACTCCACGTGCAGGTCGCGCACCTCCAGGACGGGGGTCACGCTGCCGGGCCCGGCGGCCGCGCCGGGGGCGGGGGCGGCGCCGGGTGCGGCGCCGGGCCGGTGGTCGGTGATGGTCATGTACGTCTCCCTCAGCGCAGCTTGGGGTCGAGGGCGTCGCGCAGCCCGTCGCCGACGAAGACGAATCCGAGGACCGTCAGGACGATGGCGAAGCCGGGCGAGAGCCACAGGTAGTCCTTGACCCCGATGAAGCCGCGTCCGGTGGCGAGCATGCTGCCCCACTCGGGGACGCCGGGGGCGACGCCGATGCCGAGGAAGGACAGCGAGGCGACGCCGACGACGGCCGTACCGACGTTGAAGGCGGCGTAGACGAGCACGGCGGTCATCGAGTTGGGCAGGATGTGCTTGAGGACGATCCGCGGGGAGCGGGCCCCCAGGGCGCGCGCGGCCTGGACGAACTCCGCCTCGCGGACGGAGAGGATCGAGCTGCGCAGCAGCCGGGCCACGGTGGCCCAGGAGAAGACGGCCAGCGAGACGATCACCGGGGTGATGCCCTGGCCGACGACGAGGATGATGGCGATCGCGCCGATGAGCAGCGGGAACGCGAAGAAGATGTCGGCCGTCCGCATGACCAGGGTGTCGACCCAGCGGCCGGCGTAGCCGGCCAGGGCCCCCAGGGTGACGCCGATGAGGCAGGTCAGGGCGATCGAGGCGAAGCCGACGAGCATGGCGAGCCGGGTACCGGCCAGGAGCCGTGCGAACAGGTCCCGGCCGAGGGTGTCGGTGCCCAGCCAGTGGGCGCCGGACGGTGCGGCCAGCGCGTTGTCGAGGTCCTGGGCGTAGGGGTCGTACGGGGAGAGCAGCGGGCCGAACGCGGCGGCCAGCACCAGCAGGCCGACGATGACGAGTCCGGCGACGGCCAGTTTGTTCTGCAGGAACCGCTGGCGTACGTCCGACCAGTAGGCGGCACGTTCGCCGGGCTCGGGGAAGGCGCCCGGCGCGGCGGCCGCGGCGGCCGCGCCCGCGGGGGCGCCGGCCGGGGCGCCGCCGCGCGGGGCGGCCGCCGCGTCCTCGTCCGCCGCCGGGCGGTGGGTGATGAGGTCGGTCATGGCAGTTTCCTCAGGGACGAGAACGCGGTGGTCACTGGTAGCGGATGCGGGGGTCGAGGATCCCGTACAGCAGGTCGACGACCAGGTTCAGCAGGACGAAGATCGCCACTCCGTAGGTCACCACGCCCAGCACGACCGGGTTGTTCTGCATCTGCACGGCGGTGACCAGGGCCAGGCCGACCCCGTCCCAGTTGAAGATGGACTCGGTGATCAGGGCGCCGCCCATCAGCAGGCCGAAGGAGATGCCCAGGTAGGTGACGACCGGGATCACCGAGTTGCGCAGGATGTGGTGGGACAGCACGCGCCGGCGGGGCAGGCCCTTGGCGATCGCGGTCTTGACGTAGTCGGCACGCAGCACTTCGAGCATGGTCCCGCGCATCAGCCGGGCCACCAGGGCGGCGTCGACGATGGCCAGCGAGATCGCCGGCAGCACCATGGACTGCAGGTCGCCCCGGCTGAGCAGGGGGAACCAGCCCAGTTCCACCACGAAGACCTTCTGGAGCAGGAAGCCCGTCACGAAGGTCGGGAACCCGATGGCCAGGGTGGTGGCGAAGGTGGTGAGCACGTCCCAGACGCTGTAGCGGAAGAGGGCGGCGATCAGGCCGACCGCCAGGCCCAGTCCGATGTCGATGACGATGGCCACCAGGGCCAGCTTCCCGGTGTTGACCAGCTTGGGCGCCAGGATGTCGCTGACCTCGCGGCGCTGGACGTAGTCCTCGCCGAGGTCTCCGGTGACCAGGCTGCCGACGTAGCGGACGTACTGCTCGTGCAGCGGCTTGTCGAGCCCGTAGCGCTCCTTGAGGACCTCCACGACGGCCGGGTCGTGCGCGTTGTCGCTGCCGGCGAGCGAGCCGATCGGATCGCCCGGCAGCATGAACAGACAGGTGAACAGGATCATGGTCGCGCCGAGCAGGACGAAGACCATTTGCCCGAGGCGACGGGCGATGTACCGACCCATGCCGGGCTCACTTCCGCTTGAGGGAGATCTCCTCGAGGATCGGCGTCTCGCCGAACCCGATGTCGTCCAGCCCGTCGAACTTGTCGGTGGCGACAAGGCGGTACTCGGACCGGTTGAAGGTCGGGATCAGCGCCATGTCGTCCATGGCGATCTTCTCGGCCTGCTTGTAGAGGGCGATGCGGGCGGCCTCGTCCTTGGTGGCGCGGGCCTGCTCGATCACCTTGTCGAACTCCGGGTTGCTGTAGCGGCCGGTGTTGTCGCCGCCGACGGTGCCGTTGTCCTCCTTGGCGATGGAGGAGGAGTGCAGCATCGGGAAGAGGTAGTTGTCCGGCGTCGGGTAGTCGGCGCCCCACGAGTAGCGGAAGAGTCCGGTGGCGTCGGGGGCGTGCTCCTTCTCCAGCAGCTCGGGGAAGGGCAGGCCCTTGACCTCGACGACGATGCCGAGGACGTCCTCCAGCTGCTTGCCGACGGCCTGGATCCAGTCCTCGTGGCCCACGCCGGTGTTGAAGGCGAGGGTGAGCCGGGTCCCCGGGGTCAGTCCGCCGGCCTTGGCGAGCTCACGGGCCTTGGCCGGGTCGGGGGCGAGGCAGGAGGTGCACAGGCCCTCCTGGTACGAGTTGGGCAGCGCCGGCGGGACGATGGAGGACGCCGGCTTCTGGTAGCCCTGGTAGAGGCTCTTGGCGATCTTGGCGCGGTCGATGGCGTACGAGACCGCCTGCCGGGCCTCCTTCGTCTTCAGCGGGCCCTGGTCGGTGATCGGCAGCAGGTAGTTCTGGCCGTTGACGTCCTTGTGCAGCCACTTGCCCTGCGGCTTGTAGCGGGCCTCGGCGGCCGTCAGCTGCGTGGTGGGGACGTGGGCGTAGTCGAACTCGCCGGTCTGGAAGCCCTGGTACTCCAGGTCGAACATGCTGAAGTAGTTGACCAGGGAGATCTCGACGCGGGCCAGCTTGGCGGGCTTGAGCCCGTAGCTGTCGTTGCGGACCAGGCTGATCTTCTTGTTGTGGTCCCACTTGCCGTCGAGCTTGAAGGGGCCGTTGCCGATCGGCTGGTCGGCGAACTCCTTGTTCTCGGGTCCGCCGGCGGCCTTGGGCATCGGGGAGAAGACGGTGTGGCCGGTCTTCTTGTCGAATTCGCAGTCGCCGGAGGAGAGCTCGACCTTGAGGTGGTCGGGGCCGGTGGTGGACAGGCCGGCGAGCTTGTCCGCCTTGCCGTCCTGGATCTCGTCGAAGCCCTTGATGCCGGCCAGGTGGTAGGCGATGTCGGAGGCCATCGGCTTGCTCGTGGCCCGGTTCCAGCCGCGGATGAACGCCTCGGCGTCCACGGGCTCGCCGTTGGTGAAGGTGGTGCCGGTCTTGACCTTGAACGTCCACTCGGTGCACGTGTCGTTCGCGGTCGCGGACTCGGCCAGGCGGGGCTCGAGCTTGCCGTCGGGGGCCGTGCGGTACAGCCCGGTGAAGACGACCTCGGAGACGATCAGGCCGGTGGTCTCGGAGGCCAGGGCGGGGTCGATCGCCTTGGGTTCGGTGACGCCGAACCGGAACGTCCCGCCGTTCTTGCCGGCCGCGCCGGCACCGCCGTCCGGGCCCGGGCCGCACGCCGTGGCCAGCAGTGCGGTGACCGCCGCAGCGGTCAGCCATCTGGCGTGTCGCACGCCGCGCATAATGATGCCTCCTCGGTCGTCCTCTGGGTCTTTTCACTTTTCGCCCGGAGGGGGGAGGGCGGCCATGGGCGCCGGATCACGGGATGATTACGGGCGGACCGGCGTGGAGGAGAAATACGGACCAACGGGAAAACGGCCGGATTCGCGTGTACGGGCGGGTGTTCCCCGTTTACCCGGGACCTCATCGGAATGCTGACACGGGGTGGGTCGGGGGGCTCACAATGAATTCACGCGGAAGGGTGCGGAAGAGGGGCGGAACGGGTGCGCCGCGCGTAGTGGCGGGCGGCTTTCGCCCGGTTTCCGCAGCCGGTGCCCGCGCCGGCGCACCAGCGGCGGCTGCCGTTGCGGCTGGTGTCGAGGAAGTACAGCCCGCAGGAGGGATTGGCGCAGGTGCGGATACGGCCGGGGTCGCCGGCGAGCAGCGTCAGGTAGTCGGCGGCGGCGAGCCAGCCCAGCAGGCGGGCCGGGTCGGCGACGTCCGTGCGCTCGACGGGGCCGGCCGGGGTGAGCAGGCGGCGGATCCGGCCGGGTTCGAGGAGCCGGTTGAACGCGTCGAGGGCCGCCGGGTCCGGCGGATCGGGCGGCCGCCGGCCGGCCACGACGGCCAGGGCCGACCGGGCCTGCCGGGCGACGGCGAGGGTGGCCGCGTCGGCGCGCAGGTCGCCGTCCCGGTACCGGTGGGCGGCGCGGGAGCCGGCGAGCCACCGGGCCAGGCCGTCGGTGCCGGCGAGCAGGTCGTGGTGGCCGTGGCGGTCGTGCCAGCGGGTGTTGAGCAGGTCCAGGCAGAGCGGCTCGCCGGTGAGCGGCCGCGGATCCCCGGCGGCCGGGTGCCGGGGATCCGCCTCGGTCGGGGTGCGGGAGGTCAGGCCCATACGTCGCTCAGGGCGGGGGTGGGGAAGGTGGCCTGCGGCTCGGTGGCGCAGCCCGCCGGGCAGGCCCCGGACGAGCCCTCCGGGATGAACTCGGCGGCCCACGGACCCGGTACCAGGCCCGGCAGCAGCAGTTGCCACAGGCTCGTCAGGTGGTGCCGGAGCGGACCGCAGTCCCCCGTGGCGCCGCGGCCCGGTCCGGGCGTGAGCGCGTCCAGACCGAGCAGGGCGGAGCCGAGCTGGCCGCAGACCTCGCCGGGGTCGGCGCGCGGGTGCAGCCGGCCGCCGAAGCGGGCGGCGCTGAGCAGGTCGTGGACGGGCACGATCCAGGAGGCGTGCCAGTGCACGGTGCGGCCGGTGCCCAGGCCCGTGCGGGTGGCGTCGCGGGCGAGCCGGGCGCCGGCGCGGATCACCGGGTCGTGGCCCAGCAGTCCGGCGACGGCCTGGGTGGCGTCGATGGCCGTCTGCAACGGCTCGCCGCCGGAGCGCAGGACGGGCGCCAGGACCCGGCCCGTGCGGCGCCGGGACTCGGTCCGTACGGCGTCGGCGAGGTCGGCCTTGGAGGTGAAGTGGTAGGTCAGGGCCCCTTTGGTCACCCCGGCGGCCGTGCTCACGGCGGCGAGCGACGCGGCGGCGTAGCCGTGCCGGTCGATGGCTTCGGCGGCCGCGTCGAGCAGTGCGCGGCGCGTCCGGACTGCTCTCTCCTGCTGGGTCATGGGTGGGCTCTCCTGGATGGGGGGTGGCGGCCGCACGGTGGTGTGCGTGTGCGTGGGGGGAAACGGGCGTGCCGGACGGGTGGCCGCGGGGTCCCCGCGGCCACCCGTCCGGACATGGCGCTAGGCCACGTTGGCGGCGGTCGCCCGGCGGTCCTCGAAGCTCTTGCGGAGCTGGGCGCGGCGGAGTTTGCCGATGCCGGTCTTGGGGACCTCGGAGCGTTCGACGGGCAGGACGTGCGTGACGTCGACGCCGAGGCGGGCGGCCACGCGGGCGCGGATCTCGCCGGTCTCGGCCTCGGTGACGTGGCCGGCCCGGGGGTGGAAGAAGACCGCGAGTTCCTCGGCGGCGCCCGGCGCGGGGGCCACGAGGGAGGCCACGGTGTACGAGGGCTCGACGAAGGGGAGTTCCTCGACGGCCGCCTCGATCTCGTGGCCGTGGTAGACGACGTCGCCGAGCTGGATGACGTCGTCGGTGCGGCCGGTGACGGTCAGGATGCCGTCCTCGACGTAGGCGAGGTCGCCGGTCTTGAACCAGCCGTCCTCGGTGAACGACTGCTGGTTCTGCGCCGGGTTGTCGTAGTAGCCGCAGGTCACGGTGGCGCCGTGGACCTGGAGCCGGCCGGTGGTGCCCCAGGGGACCAGCGCGCCGTGCTCGTCGACGACCCGGACCTTCGTCCCGGGCTGCGGGCGGCCGACCGGCACGTAGCGGTCGTCGCCGGCGGCGGCCTCGGTGAACTGGCAGTCGGCGACGCCCGCGGTGGTCTCGGACATGCCCCAGCCGGGGAACATGGCGGTCTCGGGCAGGCCGTAGGGGGCGAGGATCTCCAGGAAGCGGCGCACGACTCCGGAGCGGACGGCCTCGCCGCCGTTCATGATGTAGCGCAGCCGGTGGAGGTCCAGGCCGCGCCCGGCCAGCTGGTCGGCGCGGTCGTTGACCAGGACGTACGCGAAGTTCGGCGCCCACGTGGTGTCGGCCCGGTGCGCGGAGACGGCGTCGAGCCAGCGCAGCGGGTCCTGGAGGACCCAGCCGATCTTGGCGTGGACCTGCTCACAGGCGAGGAAGACGTCGCGCGCGTGGAACATGATCAGGCCGCCGACGTGGTCCAGCGGCATCCAGTTGAAGGTGCGCGTGTCCTGGTCGAGCCGGTTGACGCGGGCGGTGGCCGCGCTGCGCACGAGCACGTTGCGGTGGGTGAGGGTGACCGCCTTGGGCACGCCGGTGCTGCCCGAGGTGAGCAGCAGGACCACCGGGTCGCCGGCGGCGGGCCGGTGGTGGCCGGCGGCGGGCTCGTGGGCGTCGCGCAGGGCGGCGATGTCGCCGAGGTGGGCGGCGGCCCAGCCGGTGTCGGCGGTGACGGCGGCCGCGATCTCCTGGCCGGCGCCGGTCAGGACGCGGGGGCGGCCGTAGCCGGTCCAGACGCGCTCCAGCAGGGCGGGGCCGGTCTCCGGGTCGGCGCTGACGGGCAGCGGCAGGTAGCCGCCCAGCACGCAGGCCCAGAAGGCGGCGACGAGCTCGGGGTCGTAGCCGGCCTGGAGGACGACCTTCTCGCCGGGGCGGACGCCGGCGGCGCGCAGCCCGGCCAGGATCCGGGAGGCGTCGGAGAGCAGGCCGGCGTAGCTCTGGCGCACCTCCGTGCCGTCGGGCTGGATGTACGTCACGCCGTGGTCGGTGCCGGCGGCGCGGACGAGGGCGGCTCCGAGGTCGGGGACGCCGGGGTCGGGGGCGGGCCCGCCGTCGAGCAGCGATATGCCGGTGGTGGTCACGCGTGGTTCTCCTCTTGCTGGGCGGTGGGTGCCCCCGCGGTGGCGACGATGACGAGCGGGCCGCGGCCGTGGAAGGGGGCGGGCTCCTTGCGGAAGCCGCCGTACTCGGCGGTGACGGTCAGGCCCGCGGCGGCCAGCAGGTCGCGCATCTCGGGGCCGGTGAGGACCGCCTGGTCGAAGAAGTTGTCGTACATCGAGACGGTGCCGTCGGCGGCGCGGACCAGGAGGGTCTCCTCGTTGCGCCAGTTCGCGGCGTGCGCGTTGACGGCCTGCCGGGCGAGGCGGGTGATCAGGACGCCGTCGGGGCCGCGGTGGTGGGCGACGGTGTGCGGCTGGAAGGTGTCGACGAAGTTCAGCAGGTGGCCGAACTCGAGGACGACGTGACCGCCGGGGCGCAGGAGCTCGCGGATGCCGCGCAGGGTGGCGCCCAGTTCGGCGCGCGGCAGGTAGTTGAGCGTCATGAACAGGCTGTAGACGAGGTCGTAGCGCTCGTCGGTGCGGTACGTCTCGGCGCGGCCGTGGACGTAGGTGAGCCCCGCGCCGCCGGCGGCGCGGGCGTAGTCGACGAAGGCGGCGCTCTGGTCGACGCCGGTGCCGCGGTAGCCGCGCGCGGCCAGCGCGCGCAGGTTGGTGCCGGTGCCGCAGCCCAGGTCGAGGGCGGTGCCGCCGTCGGGGAGCAGGGAGCTGAGGAATTCGGTCTCGGCGTCGACGCTGCGGAAGTCCTTCCGCATGATCTCGTAGTACTCGCCGGGGAATTCGAAGCTGGTGCCGGTCAAATCCGTCATCCTCCTCGGATGTCAGTGCTCGTCAGTTGGCCGCGGCGGGCTCGCGCATGGTGCGGTAGCCGCGGGGCGTCACGCCGTACCGGTCGCGGAAGAGCCGGCTGAAGTGGGAGGCCTGGTGGAGGCCGGCCCGTTCGCCGATCACACCGACGGGCAGGTGGTCGAGCCGTGCGTCGAGCAGCTCGGACCGGCAGCGCGCCAGGCGCTCCTCGCGGATCCAGCGGGCGGGACTGGTCCCGTTCTCCTGGAAGATCCGTTGCAGGTAGCGCAGGGAGATGTGGTGGCGCTCGGCGACCGCGTGCGGGGTGAGCGCGGGGTCGGAGAGGCGCTCGCGGATGTAGGCCTGGATGTGGAGCATGAGGTCGTGCCGGGCCACCTCGTCCTCGGCCGCGAGGTTGCGCAGCCGGTCGGCGAGGACGGCGGCGGCGAGGCCCGCGATGGTGCCGCCGACGCGGTCGAGGGCGGAGTGGATCTCGGTGCCGTGCTCGTCGAGGCCGGCCAGCAGCTGGGAGAGCAGGGCGCCGGCGCCCATACGGCCGCACCAGGCGGTGGCGGTGAGCTTGGCGGTGTCGGCCGGCGGCATGCCGATCTGACGGTGCGGCAGCAGGACCTCGACCAGGCGGAAGGGGCGCGGCAGGAACAGCTGGTAGGGGCGGGTGCTGTCGCAGCAGACGATCTGCGGGGCGACCGCGTGGCCCTCGCGGCCGTCCTGGTGGACGCCGATCCCGCCGCTGAGCGGCCGGAAGAGGTGCAGGTAGGCGCCGGGGCCGGGGCGGATGGCGCGGGCGGGGCGGATGGCCTCGTGGGGGCCGCCGGCCGCGACGACGATCTGTACGTCGCCGAACTGCTTGCGTACGGCGGAGCCGCGGACGCAGTCGTCGTGGCCGCGCAGGACATGGGCGGGCTCGTGACCGGGCCGGGATTCCCGCGGTCCCGCTCCGGGAACGGCGGTGCGCGCGTCCGGCATGTCCATCGTCCTCCTCGCTCCGCGAAGCGTCGTGCCGTGGCGTGCCCTGCCGTGCAACCGGGCAGGCGATGCCATAAAAACATACCCTCGTGCACGTATCCGAGCCTCATCAGAGGTTTCAATCCACCGCCGCCCATCTCGGGTTTCCTGCGCAAACCGCTGATCATCAGGCGCATTTCGGCAACCGCGGGGGTGGATCCCGAGGTACCGTCGAAGCCCCGGATCGGCCCGCACCGGCGATTTTCCGTACGGTGGCGGATGTAATTTCGAAGAGGGGTATCACGTGACGATCAAGGTCGGCATCAACGGATTCGGCCGTATCGGCCGCAGCTTCTTCCGCGCCGCCCTCCAGCGGGACGCCGGGCTGGAGGTGGTCGCGATCAACGACCTGACCGACGCCGCCACGCTCGCGCACCTGCTCAAGTACGACAGCACGCTCGGCCGCCTCGGCCACGAGGTGCGGGCCGCCGAGGGCGCGCTCGTCGTCGACGGCCGCACCATCAAGGTGACCGCCGAGCGTGACCCCGCGAACCTGCCCTGGGGCGAGCTCGGGGTCGATGTCGTCATCGAGTCCACGGGTGTCTTCACCGACGCGCACAAGGCCCGCGCCCACCTCGACGCCGGCGCCCGCAAGGTCATCATCAGCGCGCCCTCGAAGAACGAGGACCTGACGATCGCCTTCGGCATCAACGACCACCTCTACGACCCGCAGGCGCACGACATCGTCTCCAACGCCTCGTGCACCACCAACTGCCTGGCCCCGCTGGCGAAGGTCCTCGACGACGCCCTCGGCATCGAGCACGGCCTGATGACCACGGTCCACGCCTACACCCAGGACCAGAACCTCCAGGACGGCCCGCACGCCGACCTGCGCCGCGCCCGCTCGGCGGCCACGAACACCGTGCCGACCACCACCGGCGCCGCCAAGGCCATCGGCCTGGTGCTGCCCCAGCTGAACGGCAAGCTCGACGGCTACGCGCTGCGCGTGCCGATCCCGACGGGTTCGGCGACCGACCTGACCGTACGGGTCGGCCGGCAGACCACCGCCGAGGAGGTCAACGAGATCTTCGCCAAGGCCGCCGAGGGCGCCCTGTCGGGGATCCTCACCTACACCGACGAGCCGATCGTCTCCAGCGACATCGTCACCGACCCGGCGTCCTGCATCTTCGACTCGGGCCTGACCAAGGTCATCGGCGACGGCCGCCAGGTCAAGGTCGTCGGCTGGTACGACAACGAGTGGGGCTTCTCCAACCGTGTGGTGGACACCGCCCTGCTGATCGGCGCCCGTGGCTGACCGGAGGTCACCGTGATCAAGACGCCCTACCACGAGGGGGAGCAGGCCGTGCAGCGGCGGGCCCGCGAGGGCCGCGGGCCCGGCTGGGGCTCACCGATGTTCGAGGACGAGATCCTGCCGGGCTTCGACCAGTACCTGCACCGCCAGCGCATGCTCTTCCTCGGCGGCCGGGACACCGCGGGGGCCGTCTGGTCCTCGCTGGTCACCGGCGAGACGGGCTTCGCGACGACGCCCGACACCCGCACGATCGTCCTGAACGCGCTGCCGGTGCCCGGCGATCCGCTCGCGGACGCGTTCGAGTCGACCGCCGACATCGGGCTGCTCGCCCTCGAGCCGCACACGACCAGCCGGATCCGGATCAACGGCGTGGCCCGGCGGGACGGCGAGACGCTGCGCGTGCGCACCGAGCAGGTCCTGGGCAACTGCCCCAAGTACCTCCAGGTACGGGTGCCGGCCCCCGACGGGCCCGCGGACCCGCCCGGTCCGTCACGGGCCGGCACCGAGCTCACGGCCGAGCAGGAGAAGTGGATCCGCGGCGCGGACACCTTCTTCATCGCCAGCCACGCCGAGGGCTACGGGGCCGACTCCTCGCACCGCGGCGGTGATCCCGGCTTCGTCACCGTGGCCGGGCCGCGCAAGCTCGTGTGGCCCGACTACTTCGGCAACTCCTTCTACATGACCCTGGGCAACCTGCAGCTGGACGCCGGCTGCGGACTGCTCTTCCTGGACTGGGAGACCGGCGGCACGCTCCAGCTCTCGGGCAAGGCCCGGATCGACTGGGACGAGCAGCACCGCGCCCACGTGCCCGGCGCCCTGCGGATGTGCGAGTTCGACATCGAGCAGGTGGTCCAGATCGACGGGGCGACCCGGCTGCGCTGGGACTACGGCGCGCCCTCGCCCTTCAACCCGCCCGCTTCCCAGGGCTGACCACCCCCGCTCACCCCCTGGGACGCCCCGGTCCGACCGGGGCCCCGTCCGGCCGTGCCGTCTCCCCCGTCGGCGCGGCCGGACGGCGTTTCGCGTGCGCGCTCCGCACCGCCGAGGAGCGCCTCTCCCGCCCGAATCCACCGACTCCACCGACCTCACGATGGGATGCACCGCTGCCATGTCCGATCCGGCCTTCCCGCGGCTGCGCGCCGACGTCTCCACGCTCCCCCGCTACGTCCCGGGCCGTCCCGCCCCCGACGCACTCGTCGACAAGCTCTCCTCGAACGAGAACCCCTATCCGCCGCTGCCGTCGGTGATCCGCGCGATCGAGGAGGAGCTGGGCCGGCTCAACCGCTACCCGGACCCGGCCGCCCGCGAGCTCACCGCCGAGCTGGCCGCCTTCCTCGGCGTGCCCGCCGAGCACCTGGTGCTGGGCACCGGGTCCGTGGGCATCACCCAGCACCTGGTGGCCGCCGCCGCGGGCCCGGGCGACGAAGTCCTCTTCGCCTGGCGGTCGTTCGAGGCGTACCCGCTGATCACCTGGGCCGCCGGGGCCACCTCGGTGCAGGTGCCGCTGCGCGAGGAGCGGCACGATCTGGACGCGCTGGCCGCCGCAGTCACCGACCGGACCCGGCTGATCTTCATCTGCAACCCCAACAACCCCACCGGCACCGCGGTACGGCGCGCCGAGCTGGAGCGGTTCCTGGACCGGGTGCCGCGCGAGGTGCTGGTCGTCCTCGACGAGGCGTACCGGGAGTTCGTCGACGACCCGGAGGTGCCCGACGGCGTCGAGCTGTACCGCGACCGGCCCAACGTGGCGGTGCTGCGCACCTTCTCCAAGGCGTACGGGCTGGCCACCCTGCGCGTCGGCTTCGCGGTGGCGCACCCCCGGGTGGCCGCGGCGCTGCGCGCCTGCGCCGTCCCGTTCGGGGTGAGCGGGCCGGCGCAGGCGGCGGCGGTCGCCTCGCTGCGCGCCGGGGACGAACTGGCCGAGCGGGTCGCGGACCTGGTGGCCGAGCGGGCGCGGGTGACGCAGGGGCTGCGGGAGGCGGGTTACACGGTGCCGGAGAGCCTGGCCAACTTCGTGTGGCTGCGGCTGGGCGCACGGACCGCGGACTTCACCGACGCCTGCGAGGCCGCCCGGCTGATGGTCCGCCCGTACGGCGAGGAGGGCGTGCGCGTGTCCATCGGCGCGCCGGACGCCAACGACCGGCTGCTCAAGACCGCGGCGGACTGGCTGCGCTGACGCCGCGCGCCCGGTCCCCGGTCCCGGTCCCGGCTCCGGCGCGGGACCGGGCGCGGCCGCGGGCCGGGCGGGCCGCGGTGCACGCCCGCCGCAGCACGCGGCCCACGATGACGGCCAGCGGGACCGGCGCCTCCCCGTACGGGGCGCCGGTACCGCCGCCGTCGGCGCCGGCCGGGTGAGCGGCCGGCGCGGTCACGGCCGGCCCGCCGGCAGCGCCGTACCCGGGGCGAAGAGCCGGCCGAGCTCCTCGTGGAAGCCCGGGAAGGTCTTGCCGACGCAGGCCGGGTCGTCGAGGACGATGCCGGGAACGCGCAGCCCCAGCACCGAGAAGGACATCGCGATGCGGTGGTCGCGGCGGCAGCCGAGGACCGCGCCCGCGACCGGGGTGCCCGGGTGCACGGTGATGCGGTCCGGGCCCGCCTCGGTGCGGATGCCGAGCAGGGCCAGGTTCTCGGCGACCGCCGCGATGCGGTCGGACTCCTTGAGCCGGGCGTGGCCGATGCCGGTGATGGTGACCGGCGCGTCGGCGAGCGGGGCGATCGCCGCGAAGGTCATGAAGGTGTCGGAGATGTCCCCCATGTCGACGCTGAACCCGCCGCGGAGCGCTCCGGTACCGGTGACCTGGGTCCACTCGGGGGTCACGGTCACCTCGGCGCCGGCCCGCCGCAGGACCTCCACGAAGGCGGTGTCGCCCTGGAGGCTGCCCGTGCCCAGGCCCGCGACGCGGACGGTACGGCCGGTCACGGCGGCCGCCGCGAAGACGTAACTGGCGGTGGAGGCGTCCGGTTCGACGGCCAGGTCGGTCGCGGTGTAGCCGCCGGGGCGCACGGCGACGGCGCTGCCCCGTTCCTCGACGTCGGCCCCGAAGCGGCGCATCAGGGCCAGGGTCATGTCCAGGTAGGGGCGGCTGACCAGCCGCGGCACGTCCACCGTGAGGGGGCCGGCCATCAGCGGGGCGGCCATCAGCAGCCCGCTGAGGTACTGGCTGCTCAGCCCCGAGTCGAGCCGGATGCGGCCGCCGGCCAGGCCCCGGCCGGCGACCGTGAACGGCAGGCCCGCACCGCGTACGTCGGCCCCCAGGCCCGTGAGGGCGGCCAGCAGCGGCCCCAGCGGGCGGGCCCGCAGCTGGTCCGAGCCGTCGAAGCGGACGGGGGCGTGGCCGGTGGCGGCGAACGGCGGCAGGAACCGGGCGGCGGTGCCCGCGTCGGCGCACCACACGTCGGCGGGGCGGGCGGGGCCGGCGCCGGTACCGGTGACCGTCCAGGCCTCGGCTCCCCCGTCACCGCCGTCGTCGGTGACCTCACCGCCCAGGGCCGTGAGCGCGGCCCGGAAGGCGAGGGTGTCGTCGCTGACGAGCGGGGCGGACAGGCGGCTGCGGCCGGGCGCCGCCGCGGCGAGCAGCAGCGCCCGGTTGGTGATGCTCTTGGACCCCGGGACCCGCGCGTGGAGCACCGGGCCGGCGGCCGTCGCGCGCGGGGCGGCGGTCGTCGCGCCCGGGGCGGCGGTCGTCGCGCCGGAGGCGGCGCTCATCGGGCGGCGGACGTACGGCGGGAGCGGGCGTGGCTGGCGCGGGCGGCCGCGGCGACCTTGGGCGCCGTCAGGCCGTGGGCCTCGTACAGCGCCTGGTAGGGGGCGCTGGCGCCGAACGAGTCGATCCCGACGGGCACGCCGGCCTGCCCGAGCAGGGCGTACCAGCCGAGGACGGAGCCCGCCTCGACGGAGACCCGGGCGGTGACCTCGGGCGGCAGCACCTGCTCGCGGTAGTCCTGGTCCTGGGCGTGGAACCACTCCAGGCAGGGCATCGACACGACCCGCGTGGGCAGGCCCTCGTCCTGGAGGATGCGGCGGGCGTCGAGGGCGACGGCGACCTCGCTGCCGGTGGCCATGAGGACGATCTCGGGCCGGCCGCCGTCGGCCTCGGCGAGGACGTAGCCGCCGCGGGCGGCGCCGTCCGCCGGGGCCAGGCCGCTGCCGGCGGTGCGCTCCAGGACGGGCAGGTTCTGCCGGGACAGGCACAGGCCGGCGGGGCGGTCGTGGTGCTCCAGGATGGTGCGCCAGGCGACCACGGTCTCGTTGGCGTCGGCGGGCCGCACGACGTCCAGGCCGGGGATGCCGCGCAGCGACCACAGGTGCTCGACGGGCTGGTGGGTGGGGCCGTCCTCGCCGAGGCCGATGGAGTCGTGGGTCCACACGTAGGTGACGGGCAGCCGCATCATGGCGGCGAGGCGGACGGCGGGCCGCATGTAGTCGGAGAAGACCAGGAAGGTGCCGCCGTACGGGCGGGTGCCGCCGTGCAGGGCGATGCCGTTGAGGACGGCGCCCATGGCGTGCTCGCGGATGCCGAAGTGCAGGGTGCGGCCGTAGCGGTGGCCGGGGAAGGCGCCGGTGGCGAACTCCTCGGGGACGAAGGAGGGTTCGCCCTTCATGGTGGTGAGGTTGGACTCGGCCAGGTCGGCGGAGCCGCCCCACAGCTCGGGCAGGACGGCGGCGAGCGCGTTCAGCACCTCGCCGGAGGCCTTGCGGGTGGCCATCTGGCCGGGGGCGTCGAACACGGGCAGCCGGTCCTGCCAGCCCTCGGGCAGCCGGCGCTCGGCGAGCCGGTCGAAGAGGGCCGCGCGCTCGGGGTTCAGGGCGCGCCAGTCGGCGTACGTCTTCTGCCAGGCCTCGTGCGCGGCGCGGCCCCGGTCGGCGACCCGGCGGGCGTGGGCGAGGACGTCGCCGGGGACCTGGAAGGCGAGGTCGGCGTCGAGTCCCATGGCCCGCTTGGCGGCGGCGGCCTCCTCGGCGCCCAGGGCGGAGCCGTGGACGGCGCCGGTGCCCTGCTTGCGGGGCGCGGGCCAGCCGATGATCGTGCGGAGGCTGACGAGCGAGGGGCGGTCGGTGGTGGCGCGGGCCTCGGCCAGGGCGCGGTACAGCGCGTCGACGTCCTCGGAGTAGCTTCCGGCCTCCCCCGCGGTCCAGTCGACGTGCTGGACGTGCCAGCCGTAGGCCCGGTAGCGGGCCAGGGTGTCCTCGGAGTGGGCGATGGTGCGGTCGTCCTCGATGGAGATGCGGTTGTCGTCGTAGAGGACGACGAGGTTGCCGAGCTTCTGGTGGCCGGCCAGCGAGCTGGCCTCGTGGGCGACGCCCTCCTCGAGGTCGCCCTCGGAGGCGACGACCCAGACGGTGTGGTCGAAGGGCGAGGTGCCCGGGGCGGCGTCGGGGTCGAAGAGCCCGCGCTCGCGGCGGGCCGCCATGGCCATGCCGACGGCGTTGGCGACGCCCTGGCCGAGCGGGCCGGTGGTGGTCTCGACGCCGGGGGTGTGCCCGTACTCGGGGTGGGCGGGGGTCAGGCTGCCCTCGGTGCGCAGGGCCTTGAGGTCGTCGAGGCCGAGCCCGTAGCCGGACAGGTAGAGCTGGGTGTAGAGGGTGAGGCTGGCATGGCCGCAGGACAGCACGAAGCGGTCGCGGCCGGGCCAGTCGGGGTCGGCCGGGTCGTGCCGGACCAGGTTCTGGAACAGCAGGTAGGCGGCCGGGGCCAGGCTCATCGCGGTGCCCGGGTGGCCGTGTCCGGCGGCCTCGACGGCGTCGACGGTCAGGCCGCGGGCGACGTCGACCGCGCGGCGGTCGAGGTCGCTCCAGAGCAGGTCGGCTGGGGCGGCGGCTGTCATGGCGGAGCCCTTCGTGTTCGGTTCGGTGTCAGGAGGCGGCGGCGAGCGGCCGGGGCTGCCAGGTGGAACGGACGGGCAGCAGGACGGCGGCCGCGTGGGCGACGGAGGCGAGGGTGATGTGGCGGTGCCAGGCGGGGAAGGAGCGGCCGGTGTACGCGTACAGCCCGGTGTCGGGCTGCGGGCCGCCGCGCCGGGCCGCACGCAGCAGGCTCAGCAGGTCGAAGGTGGTGTGGTCGGTGAGGTCGGTGAGCCAGAAGGCGGTGGCGGAGGGCGCCGGGCCGATGCGGTCGGACCGTTCGGACCGTTCGCTCGGGTCGGCGCGGTCGGCGCGGTCGACCCGCTCGGCGAGCAGGACGTGCGGACGGCCGGCCGGCGGGCCGTCGGCGGGCCGGCAGGCCACCCGGACGATGTCACGGCGGCCGCCGTCCCGGCCGGCCAGCGTCAGCGCGGCGGTGCCGGGCCGGCGGGGCGGCAGCCCGGCGGCGGACAGCGCGCCGAGGCGGCGGGCCGGGACGGGGGCGGTGTCCCCGGCGACGGAGAGCGGCTCGGACCCGCCGACGCGCAGCAGGTACGGGATCCCGCGCGCGCCGAACTCGGCGACGACGGTGGGGACGTCGGCCTGCCGGGCGTCGAGGACGACGGGGTGGGCGAGGCCGTCCGGCTCGCCGTCGAGGACGCAGTCCAGGGCGGTGCGGGCGGTGTCGGCGGGCGCAACGCGTTCGGGGACGGCGGAGCGGGTGCGGTGGACGGGGTCGTCGAGCCAGGCCGGTGAGAGGACGAGCCGCCAGTCGACGGGGATGTCACCGCGGTCGGTGACGAGCCAGCGGCCGACGCAGCGCTGGGCGCGGACGGAGCGGCCGCTGCGGTAGTCGACGTAGTGGTCGACGCCGACGCACTGGCGGCCGCGCCGCACGACGGTGGCGGGCCGGACGGCGGAGGCGACGGGCCGGGCCAGCTCGGCCACGGACTCGGCGAGCGCGGCGCGCACGGGCCGCCAGTCCCAGGGCGCGGAGCTGATCAGGTGCTGGAGCCGCTGCCCGTCGTCACCGTGGCCGGCACAGCGCGCGATGTGCCGCAGGCTCTTGCGCCCGGGCACGGCGAGCAGCGCCCGCACGTAACTCTCGGCGGTGGCCCGCTGGTCCCGCCGGGGCAGCCCGGCGAAGACGGCGCGGCAGAGCTCGCCGACGGCGTCGTCGGCGGTAGGGGCGGTGGCGAGTGCGCTCATGGGCGCACCCGCGGCGGGAGAGGGGTGGGGTGGGTCATCGGTGGACCTTTCGCCAGGCGGCCGTGAGCAGGTCCTCGGGCGGGCCGGTCAGCAGGGCGGGGCGGCCGATGGCGTCGAGGACGACCAGACGCGGCCGGGTACCGCGGGTGTGGGCGTCGAGGTTCATGGCGGTGCGCAGGGGCAGCCAGCCGGCGTCGCAGGCGGTGGGCAGGCCGGCGGCGGCGAGCAGCTCGCGGTGGCGGTCGGCCTCGGCGCCGGTCAGCCGCCCCGCGAGGCGGGCGAGTTCGGCGGCGTAGACCATCCCGACGGCGAGGGCGTGCCCGTGCGGGACCCGGTGGCCCGTGGCCCGCTCCAGCGCGTGGCCGAAGGTGAGCCCGTAGTCGAGGTGCGCGCGCCGGTCCGCCGGACCCGCCGTGAGGCGGGCGGCGGCCCGCAGGGCCCGGTCGAGGAGGAGGCGGGTGTCGGTGCGGGAGGCGGCCTCGTCCAGCAGCGGCGGGTCGGCGACGAAGGCGGTCCTGAGGATCGCGGCGAGCCCGGCGGCGTGGCCGGCGGGCGGCAGGGTGTCCAGCAGGTCCAGGTCGCACAGGACGCCGGCCGGCGGGTGGTGGGCACCGAGGAGGTTCTTGCCCGGGGGCAGGTTGACGGCGGCCGGCCGGGCGTCGGCCGCGACCGCCATGCCCAGCAGGGTCGTCGGCACGAGCACCAGCCGTACGCCGCCCTGCCAGCCGGCTGCGGCGAACCCGGCGAGGTCGGTCGTCGCCCCGCCGCCGACCGCCACGACCGCGTCGCCGCCGGTCAGTTCGGCGTCGGCGAAGGCCCGCCACAGGTTCAGCAGGACCGCCGGGTCCTTGGCGGGCTCACCGTCGGGGACCTCCAGGGACACCACGATCCGGCCTTCGTCGACGAGCCCGGCCGCCACGCGGCGCGCTGCCGTCCGTACGGCGCGGCCGTACACGACGGCCACCCGCAGCGGACCGGGGCCGAGCAGCCGTCCGGCGCCGCCCAGCAGCCCGGTGCCGAGGAACACGTCGTACGGGCGCTGCCCGCCGACCGGGATCCGGGCCGGGGCCGTGGGTGCGGAGGCGGGGGCGGGGGCGTCGAGGGTCGCCGTCGCGGTGTTCACCGGACCGCCGGGTGGGTGCGGTGGCCGCGGGCGGTCCTCGCGGGGCCGTGCGGTGCACGGGCGGTGAGCCGTCGCAAAGTGGTCAAGGGGGGCCTCTGTCCTGTCCGTTCCGTGTCCTGCGTGCGGTGGGTGGGCCGTGCGGGGTCCCCCGGGCGGGGCCTTCCGGAGGCGGGGATTCCGGGTCCGGCGGATGTGGCCGCCGGGACGCGGGCCGGCCCGGACCGACCCACGCCCCGGCGGCCGCAACCGCCGGCCCAGCCCCTCCCCGTCCCCTCCCCGTCCCCGGCCCGTGCCGGACGGGACCGGTGACGGACCGGCGCCCCGGGCCGGCGGGAGCCGTCCGGGGGCCGGTCACGGTGATGCGGCCGCCGGGGCCCGGACCGGCCCGGACCGGCCCGGGCCCCGGCGGCCGCATCTGCCGGCCCCGTCCCGCCCCGCCCGGCGACGGACCGGGGACGGACCGGTCTCAGACCGGGACCGGGGCCGGGGGTTCGGAGGGGGCCGCGGGGCCGGCCGGGTCGTGGAGGCGCTGGACCCGCCAGCCCGCCTCGCGCAGCCGGCCGGCCATGGAGTGGGCACTGGCGCGCGAGACCATCAGCTCGACCAGGCCGCTCTCCTCGCCCGGCGAGTGGTCGATGGCCATGTCCTCGATGTTGACGCCCAGATCGGCGGCGCTCGCCAGCAGGCGGGCCAGCTCCCCGGGCTGGTCCCCGATCAGGACCCGGACCGGCGTGCAGGCCGGCGCCGGGTGGCCGTGCTTGCCGGGGATCCGGTCGCGGCCGGTGACCCCGCGGTCGAGGAGGTCGGCCAGGAGCGTGGTGCCCAGGGCGCGTTCGTCGGCGTCACCGGTGGCCAGGCCGCGCAGCGCGGCGACCGTGACCTCGAGGTCCTCGGCGAGTTCGGTGAGGACGTCGGCGACGGCGGTGGCGTTGGACTCCAGGATGTCGCTCCACAGCCGGGGGTCTCCCCCGGCGATCCGGGTCATGTCGCGCAGCCCCTGCCCGGCCAGCCGGGAGGCGTCCTCGGGGACGTCCTGGAGGCGCGCGGCCAGCAGCGAGGAGACCACGTGCGGGGTGTGCGAGACCCGGGCGACGGCCCGGTCGTGGGTGCCGCTGTCCATCACCACCGGGACCGCCCCGCACAGCGCCACCAGCATCAGTGCCATGTTGAGGGTCTCGCGGGTGGTGGCGGCGGTCGGCGTGAGCACCCAGGAGCGGCCCTCGAAGAGGGTGGCGCAGGCGGCCAGCGGGCCGGAGCGCTCGCGCCCGGCCATCGGGTGGCCGCCGATGAAGGTGCTGGCGTCGGCGCCGGTGGCGGCGACGGACAGCTCCGGTTCGGTCTTGACGCTGGCGACGTCGGTGTACGCGCGGGCAAGCCCGCGGGCCTGCTGGGCGGCGAGGACCGCACCGACGTGGGCGGGCGGCACCGCCAGGACCGCCAGGTCCACGGGGTGGTCGGGGGCGCCGACGACGCCGGCGCCGAGCGCGGCGGCGGTGCGGGCCGCGGACTCGTTCTCGTCGAGCAGGTGGACGGCGACGCCGCGCCGGCCGAGGGCCAGCGCGACGGACGTGCCGATCAGGCCCGTTCCGACGACCGCGGCGGAGCGGATCATGTCGCGGTCCCGCCCGGGGCGAGGTCGCGGCGCAGGGCGGCCGCACCCCCCAGGTAGACGTGCTTGATCTCGGGCTTGGGCCGGTCGGTCTCGGCGTGCGCGAGGATCCGTACGACGCGCGGCAGGGAGCCGGCGATGTCCAGTTCCTGGGCGCACATCAGGGGGACGTCGGCCACGCCCAGTTCGCGGGCGGCGAGCGCCGGGAACTCGCTGACCAGGTCCGGCGTGGCCGTGAAGATCACGCTGACCAGGTCGTCGTGGCCGAGCCCGTTGGCGTCCAGCATCTCCTGGAACAGCGTCCGGACCCCGTCGAGCAGGTGGAGCCGCTCGTCGCGCTCCAGCTGGATGGCACCGCGCAGGGCGCGCACCGTCATGGTCTTCTCCTTGGCGTACGTCGGTCGGTGGGCGGGCGGCCCGGGCCGGGACCGGGGGCGGCCCCCCGGCCGCGGCGGCGGCCCGGGGGCCGGGCGTCAGGCCGCCGCGGGGACGGCGGCGGCGGGCGCGCGGCCGGCCGTGGCGCGGGCCGGCGCGAGCGTGCGCTCGCGTTCCCGGTAGAGCTCGGCGACCTGGAAGGCGAGGTCGAGGGACTGCTTGCGGTTCAGCCGCGGGTCGCAGGCCGACTCGTAGCGCTGTTCCAGGTCGGTCAGGGTGACGGGGGCGCCGCCGCCGACGCACTCGGTGACGTCGTCGCCCGTCAGTTCGATGTGGATGCCGCCGGGGTGGGTGCCCAGCGCGTGGTGGACCTCGAAGAAGCCGCGGACCTCGTCGAGCACGTCGTCGAAGCTGCGCGTCTTGTGGCCGCTGGGGGCCTCGAAGGTGTTGCCGTGCATCGGGTCGCAGATCCACGCGGGCTGCGCGCCCTCGGCGGTGACCTTGGCCACCAGCTCCGGCAGGATGTCGCGGATGGCACCGGCGCCCATGCGGGTGATGAAGGTGAGCCGGCCGGGCTCGCGCTGCGGGTCGATCTTGTCGATGAGGGCGAGCGCGTCGTCGGCGGTGGTGGTCGGGCCGAGCTTGACGCCGATGGGGTTGCGCACCTGGGAGGCGAACTCGACGTGGGCGCCGTCCAGCTGGCGGGTGCGCTCACCGATCCAGATCATGTGCGCGGAGACGTCGTACGGCTGTCCGGTGCGCGCGTCGTTGCGGGTCAGGGCGGCCTCGTAGTCGAGCAGCAGCGCCTCGTGGCTGGCGAAGATCTCGGAGGAGTGGAAGGCGGACGGGTCGGCGCCGCAGGCCTCCAGGAAGGTCAGCGCGTCGTCGATGTCGCGGGCCAGGCGCTCGTAGCGCTCGCCGACGGGAGAGCCGGCGACGAAGTCGCGGTTCCACTCGTGGACCTGGCGCAGGTCGGCGTAACCGCCGGTGGTGAAGGCCCGGATGAGGTTCAGGGTGGTGGCGGAGGCGTGGTACATCCGCTTGAGCCGCTCGGGGTCCGGGGTGCGGGCCTCGGGGGTGAAGGCGAGGCCGTTGACCGCGTCGCCGCGGTAGACGGGCAGTTCGACGCCGGCGCGGGTCTCGGTGGGCTTGGAGCGGGGCTTGGAGTACTGGCCGGCGATCCGGCCGATCTTCACCACGGGCACGGAGCTCGCGTACGTGAGGACGGCGGCCATCTGCAGCAGGGTGCGGACCTTGTCGCGGACCTGGCCGGCGGTGACGGCGTCGAAGGTCTCGGCGCAGTCGCCGCCCTGGAGGACGAACGCCTCGCCGCGGGCGACGGCGGCGAGCCGGTCGCGCAGCCGGTCGCACTCTCCGGCGAAGACCAGGGGCGGGTAGGAGGACAGGTCGTCCACGGCGGCGCGCAGCCGGTGCGGGTCGGGCCAGGCAGGCTGCTGGGCCGCGGGCCGGAACCGCCAGGAGTCGGCTGCCGTGACGTGCTGGGCGAGTGTCATGGTGGCTGTGCCTCAATCGGTTTCGGTCGGAAAAGGGGCAGGGGTGCGGGGTGCCTGTCGTCCGGGTGGCCGGCCCGGGTGCGTACGGGATACGCGTACGCACCCGGGCCGGCGGCGGTGGTGTGCTGTCAGCCGCGGACCGGTGCCGCGGCCTCCGGGGCGGCGGCCGGGGCCGGGGCGTCCTGGGCGTCCGGTGCGGCCGCCTGGTGCGAGCGGGTCAGCACCGCGTACGAGAGCAGGCCGCCGACGCCGAGGACGGCGATGACGATGCCCATCGGTACGGCGGTGTCCTCGCCGGCGAGGCCGACCAGCGGCACCACGGCGGCGCCGATGAGGTGCTGGGCCAGGCCCAGCAGCGCGGCCGCCGAACCCGCGACGTCACCGTGGTCCTGCAGGGCCAGGGCGAACGAGTTGGGCATGATCAGGCCGACGCTGGAGACCACCAGGAACAGGGCCACCAGCAGCGGCGCCAGGCCGGCGTCGGTGAGCGTGACGGCCAGCAGGCCGAGGCCGCCGACGGCGGAGATCACCAGGCCGGTGGCCAGCAGGGTGCGCGGTCCGGTCCGGTGCACGATGCGGCCGCTGACCTGCGCGGCGATCACCAGGCCGAGCGCGTTGACCGCGAAGACCAGGCTGAACATCTGCGGCGACATCCCGTGCAGCGACTGCAGCACGAAGGTGGAGCCGGAGATGTACGCGAACATCGCGGCGAAGCCCAGGCCGCAGGCGAGCAGGTAGCCGACGAAGACGCGGTCGGTCAGCAGCCGGCGGAACACCGGCCCGGTGGCCTTCAGGCCGCCGCTGATGCGCTTCTCGGCGGGGTGCGTCTCGGGCAGGCCGACGGCGACGCCGAGCAGCATGAGCGCGCCGACCACCGCGAGGGCGACGAAGATGCCGCTCCACGAGGTGACCAGGAGCAGCTGGCCGCCCAGGACCGGGGCGAGAACGGGCGCGAGTCCGGTGATGAGCATCAGCATCGCGAAGAAGCGGGCGGCGGCGGCACCGGAGTGCCGGTCGCGCACGACCGCGGACGCGATGACGATGCCGGTGGCGCCGCCCAGGCCCTGGAGGGCGCGCAGGATGACGAGCGTCCAGATGTTCGGCGCGACCGCGCACAGGGCGGCGGTGACGGCGAACAGCACCAGGCCGGCGATGAGCGGGCGGCGCCGGCCGAGGGCGTCGCTGAGCGGTCCGGCGATCATCTGGCCGATGCCGAGGCCGAGCAGGCAGGCGGTCAGGGTCAGCTGGGTCGCCGACGCGCTCGCGGTGAGGTCCTCGGCGATCTGCGGCATGCCGGGCAGGTAGGCGTCGTTGGCCAGGGGGCCCAGGGCCGTGAGGGCGCCGAGGATGATGACGAGGCGGGCGCGCCCGCCTCCGCTCCGTGTGGTCTCGGGTGAAGACATGGGGTCGAGTCCCTCCGGGGGGATCGCGGTCAGTAGGCGACGTTGATGCGGGACTTGATGGCGTTGCCCTGTTCCAGCTCGTCGGCGAAGGCGACGGCGTAGTCCGCGTAGCTGATGCGGCTGGTGCCCTCGGCGTCGACGACGAGCTGCTCGCCGCCCTTGCGGTAGGTGCCGGTGCGCTCGCCGGGCTCGATGAGCTTGGCCGGGGAGATGAACGTCCAGTCCAGGTTCTCGGTGGCGCGGTAGAGGCCGAGGGCCTCGATCTGCGCGAGGGCGTTGTTGCGCCACATCTCCGGGAAGTGCGGGCTGTCGATGACGCGCACGCCGGGGGCGGTCTCCAGGCTGCCGGCGCCGCCGAGGACGACCAGGCGGCGGGCGCCGCTGCGGCCGAGGCCCTCGATGAGCGCCTTGGCCGCGCCGACGATGATCTTGCGGTCGTCCTCGGTGCCGACCCGGGGGCCGACGGCGGAGGCGATCAGGTCGTAGCCCTGGCCGGAGAGCTCGGCCACGGTGTCGGCGTCGGTGGCGTCGCCCGCGACGACGGTGAGGCCCTCGCGGTCGGCGGAGCCCTCGATACGGCCGGAGCGGGTCACGCCGGTGACCTGGTGGCCGCGGGAGAGCAGCTCGTCCGCGATGGCGCTGCCGATGTTGCCGCTGGCGCCGAAGAGCAGGATCTTCATGGTTTCCTTCTTCATCTCGGTGGAACTCGGGGGTGGGTGGTACGGGGCCGGACTACTCCTCGTCGAGGAGGTCGGGCTGTTCGCGCGTGATCTCGTCCCAGAGCAGCTGGAAGCTGAACCAGCCCAGCTGCTCGTTGCCGAAGCCGTCCCCCGCGGCGACGGCCTGCTCGTGCGTGAACGTCTTGGGCGTGCCGGCCGCCTGCGCGAGCAGCTGCACCTGGGCGCAGCTGTCGTAGGTGAAGAACCAGTGCACGGCCTCGTCGAGGGAGCCGCCGACGGTGATCAGGCCGTGGTGCTGGAGCAGGATGGCGCGGTTGTCGCCGAGCTTCTCGGCGATGTCGCGGCCCAGTTCGGCGGAGACCGAGGGGCCCTCGTACTCGCCGTAGAGGACCTGGCGTCCGTAGAAGGCGGCGGACTCCTGGTCGATGGGCTCCAGCAGCCGGCCGAGCGAGCCGAGCGCGCGGGAGTGGGCGGTGTGGCCGTGGGCGGCCGCGGTGGCTCCCGGGCTCAGCTCGTGGATGGCCGAGTGGATGACGAAGGCGCTCGGGTTGACGCGGTGCCTGCCCTCGACGACCTCGCCCTGCGCGTTGACGCAGATCAGGTCGGCGACCTTGACGAGGTTGAAGGAGACGCCGAACGGGTTGACCCAGAACCGGTCGGGGTACTCGGGGTCGCGGACGGAGATGTGGCCGGATATGCCCTCTCCGAAGCCGTACTTGCCGAACAGGCGCAGGGCCGCGGCCAGGCGCTGCTTGCGGTGCCTGCGGGTCTCCTCGTGGGTGGCGAACACCGGCTCGCCGGGAATGGGCAGACCGGTGTGCGTGTCGGCGAGGTACGCGGGGCGGTCGGCCCCGGCCGTGGTGTCGGGAGCGGTGGCGGTCTCGGTCTCGGTGATGGTCATGCGCGGGCAGTCCTCAATCTGGGCGGGGCGGCTAGACGGTGAGCAGGACGTCCTCGGTGTTCGCGGCCCGGACGGTCTCGGCGTGCTGGAGGATCGTGCTGACGATGTCCTGGCTGCGGTCGACCAGGGACGGGATGCCGAAGGTGAAGAAGAGCGAGCCGGCGGCGATGTTGCCGAGCCCGTACAGGCGCGGGTCGGGCCGTCCGTTCGTCGTCAGCTGGCTGGTGGGGCGGGCGATGTGCAGACCGCCGTGGGGGTGGCGGCTGGCGACGCGGCTGCGCATCAGGGACGTGACCAGGGGGGCGGCGCTGGTGGGGATGCGTCCTTCGGACGCGTTGACGGCGCTGACGACCCGGTCGGCCGTGAAGTCGGTGCCCTCGGCGGTGACGATGTCGAAACCGGCCTCGGGGTGGGGCGTGATGTTCTGCAGGCCGGCGGCGATGTCGAGCCGGCCGGCCTCGACGAGTTCGAGCAGGACGCCCGCGCTGCCCGGCGGCATCGGGCAGCACAGGCTCATGATCGTGCGGTAGTGCGCGCGCAGCAGCTGGACCTTGTCCTGTTCGCGCAGCATCGGCCAGACGTCGGGGCCGGTCTCGGGCACGGCGCGCTGCAGGATCCGCAGGCCCATGTGCGGCGAGTCGACCTCCTCGATCTGCCGGCGCAGCCGCTCCACCGGGTCCTCCAGGTCGACCCGGATGATCTCCGAGACGACCGCGTCGAGGTCGGCGCCGGCGTCGCGGAACTCGGCCCGCATGATGGCGGCGATGTCCTCCAGCGTCACCTCGGTCCGGCCGACCGCGAGGGCCTCCATCCGGTGCGGGGTGAAGTGGCGCAGTTCGAAGGGGACGTGCTTCTGGCGTACGCCGGGCAGCACCCCGCGCCGGGACAGGAGCGTGATGCGGCCCTGGTGGCCCTGGGCGGCCAGCGACAGGATGATGTCGATGGCCGTCAGGCCGCTGCCGATGACCGCGACGTGGTCCTGCTCGCCGACGTCGGCGAGCTTGCTGACGATGGGGTACGGGTCGGCGACGAAGCCGGGGGTGCCGGTCAGGCCGTAGACGTCCTTGGGGCTGTCGCCGCCGACGCACAGGACCGCGTAGTCGAAGGCGCGGGCCCGGCCGTTGCCGGTGCGCAGCAGCACCCGGTTGGCGGCGCGGCTGGCGGAGGTGACCCCTTCGCCCACGAGGTCCACCCGCCAGCCCTGCCGGCGCAGCTCGCCCAGGGCGGCGTACGCGGTCTGCTCCAGGTACTCGCCGTAGACGGTGCGCGGGGCGAACCGGCTGCCGGACCAGCGGTCGATGCCGACCGGGACACCGATGACCTTGTCCCGGGTCTCCAGCCACCGCTCGAAGTGCTGGAGGTCGCCGGCCCGGACGGACATGTCGTCCGGGGTGGCGTTGACCTTGAGCGTCTCGGTGTCGACCTGGTAGGCGCGGCCGCGCCACAGGTGCGGCGAAGGCTCGAAGACCGTGAGGCTGCCTGGTTCGCTGTGTGTCCGGGACAACGCGTCGATCAGGCAGACTGCAGCCGCGCCTCCTCCGACGACGCCGATCGAGAATCCTCGGGACATGTGTCAGTCACCAATCAAGTCGGTTCAGCCGGCGCTGTTCGTGAAGTTCTGCATCGAGACGGTGTAGTCGCCGCGGTTGGGCCGGTACTTGATGCAGTACTCCTGCGGGTACCAGCCGGCGACCTGCCACTGCTGCGGCTGCTTGATGGGCCAGCAGCGGTTGGGGTTGGTGCCGGCCGCGATGCCTTCCATCCAGGCCTTGGTGATCATCGGCTCGAGGAAGCTGATCTTGGCGTCGTAGGAGCCGTAGATGAAGGTCTGGGTGAACTTGTCGGTGCCCCACTCCGGCGAGGTCATGTCGACCAGGTGGTTGCCCATGGCCGCCTCGGCCACGCCGTTGTCCTTGTAGTCCTTCGGCATGTGCTGGGGCGCGAGCGGCTTGGTGGCCGTGGCGAAGTCCTCGCAGTTGATCGCCAGGCCGCACGGGCCGGTACGGATCGCGTCGCGTTCGGCCTTCGACTGCGTGTAGAAGTGGAAGTCGAAGTGCGGGGTGTCGTAGATCCCGTGCGGGCCGTGGCCCATCGGGTTGAAGTTCACCAGCGCCCACTTCAGGGGCATGTTCGGCAGCGAGGTCAGCTGGGCCGGGAGCTCCAGCGGGCGCTCGTGGCCGCCGACGCACTCGGTGTGCGGGTCGACCGTGCCGTTGCCGTCCATGTCGAAGCAGTGGTTGCCGTCGGTCATGGCGGTGGGCAGGTTGCTGAACGTGGTCTTGGGGAAGGTGATGCCGACCGTCTGCGGCTTGCCGTCGGCGATCTGGGCGTACGTACGGACGGCGCCGTCGCCCAGCGCGCTGGGCGCGCCGTAGGAGGCGCAGGGGCCCTCGTACGAGCGGGTCTGCTTCAGCAGGATCTGGGCCGCCCAGGGGGCGACCTTGACCGGGCGCTCGCGGTCGGGGGCGTTGGCGGTGACCAGGCAGATCGCCACCGGGCCCGACGAGGCGGCGGCCCGGTCCACGGTCGTGGCCTCGGCCGGGATGTTCGGCCAGAGCAGGACCGTGATGCCCGCGATGGCCAGGGCCGCGGCCAGGATGCCGCGCCAGGTCAGGAACTTCTTGGCTCGCACGTCACACCTGTTCCAGTTCGAATCTGTGGAACCCGCCCTGGAGGAAGATCAGGGGGGTCTGGGACTCACGGGCTCCCAGCCCGACGACTTCGCCGATCACCATCACGTGGTCGCCGGCCACGATGTGGTCGCGGTAGCGGCACTCCATCCAGGCGGCGGCCTCGAACAGCAGCGTCCCGGTGGCCTCGCCCGGCTCGCTGGGCAGCTCGTCCAGGCTCTGGTCGCGCTCGGGCCGGCGGCGGGCGAAGGCGCGGGCGGTGCCCTCGCCCTCGGCGCCGAGGATGGAGATGCCGACCACGCGGGACTTCATCAGCTCGGCGAAGAACTCCGAGTCCTGACGGAAGCTCAGGGACACCAGGGGCGGGTCCAGGGAGACGGAGGTGAGCGAGTTGACGGTGATGGCGTTGTGACGCCGCTCGCCGCCCTGCTCGGTGTAGGTGCTGACGACGCAGACCCCGGTGGCGAAGGTACGCATCACGTCACGCAGGTCGTTCTTCATGACCAGCCTCTCTGCTGGGCGCGGACGGGTGCGCGGGGCCCGGTTGGCCGCGGGCACCCGTCCGGACGCGGAACTCGGGTCAGCTCTCGTCGGCCCAGCGGCCGCGGCGCCACCCGTCGAGGTCGTAGTCGTCCATGGCCTGCTGGACGAGGTCGCCGTAGCTGTCGAGCAGCCCGGCGCCGCGGGACCAGTTCAGGGTGTCCAGGCGCACCTGGTCCGGGCCGCCGGCGTAGTTGAGCTCGTAGAGCTCGTGGCGGGCGCCGAACTCGGTGCCCAGCGCGTCCCAGGCCAGCTTGAAGAGCTTGGCGCGCTCCTCGGCCGAGGCGCCGGAACCGCGGTAGTAGCGGTCCAGCAGCGGACGCAGCTCCGGGTTCTGCAGGTCCTTGTTGCTGGAGGGGGTCATCAGCAGGGCACCCGCCAGGTGCTCCTCGAAGAAGCGGTGGGTGCGCTCCCAGCTGATGGGCGCCAGCGCCCGGTAGCCGGCCGAGTAGTCCATGCGCGGCAGGACGGTGCCGGCCGGGCCCGACTCGGGGTCCATCGCCATGGCGGTGGTGGTGGCCCAGGTCATGTGGCGCCAGGCCAGCAGCTCGCCGAGGCCGGCCTGGACGCCGCGGAACTGGTCCGTGCCGTTCAGGCGCGTGCCGCGGTCGAGGATGCCCGCCATGAACTCCAGCTTGACGGCCATGCGGATGGCGCCCTGGAAGAAGCCGCGGCTGAGCAGGCCCGAGCGCGGGAAGTACTGGTGGATCTTCTCGGTGTCCCGGTAGATCAGGACGTTCTCCCACGGGATGAACGCCTTGTCGAAGACCAGGACCGCGTCGTTCTCGTCGAACCGGCTGGAGAGCGGGTTGTCGAACGGGCTGGTGGCCTTGCGCTCGTAGGACGGGCGGCAGACGACCTTCATGCCCGGGGTGTTCAGCGGGGCGAGGAAGGCCAGCGCCATGTCGTCGGCCTTGCCGGCCTCCAGGTTGGCCAGGTGGATCTGGCCGACGAAGGCGACGTTGGTCAGGGCCGAGGCGGTCGCCATGAGCTTGGCGCCCTCGACGACGATGCCGTCACCGCGCTCCTCGACCACCTTGAGGTAGACGTCGCGGATGGCGTGGGCCGGCTTGTTGCGGTCGACCGGCGGGTTGACGATCGCGTGGCTGATGGACAGGCCCTGGCGCGCGTACTTCTCGTACCAGGCGCGGGCGTTGTCGCCGAACGGCTCGTAGAAGTCGTGGGTGACCGCGAGGCCGGCCATGAACGACGCCTTGTAGTCGGGCGTGCGGTTCATGAAGCCGTAGCTCAGCCGCGCCCAGTGCTCGATGGCGTCGCGGGCCTTGAGGAGCTCCTCGGGCGAGTGCGCGGGCGTGAAGAAGCGGTGGACGCGGGCACCCGTGTACCGGTCGACCGTCGTCATCAGGTCCTTGGTGTCCGGGTGGTGGAGCGCGTCGTAGAGGTGCGCGGTCGACTTCGCGGCATTGGCGAAGGCCGGGTGCGTGGTCACGTCCTTGACGAGTTCGCCGTCCAGGTAGACCTGGCGGCCGTCGCGCAGGCTCTCCAGGTACGTGTCACCCGTCATAAGGTCGTTCGGGGCCTCCGCGGCCGACTGATCCGTTATCGGGACCTGACCCATTTGATGATCCTCTCCGGGGGTTAAAGCAGGCGAACCGGTTAGGGCGCACAGTTCGATGAATCCGAGACTATGCGGGGCCTTGGCTACGGCTTTGCTGGTGCGCGCACGGAGAATTGCGCATCTACGCCAACCGCCCCTGTCATCAGCGCAGTTGACTGTCGCAGGAACACACTTCCGGGAAGTCGATTTACTGGTGGATTGATGAATTCCGGGGGTCCCGAAAAACATCGGCCCGACGGTGGGCACGACCACGTCGCGATTCACCGTCGGGCGGTTTTTTCGAATTCTCTTCAGGCGGCCGGCCGGGCCGGTCGGGCGGCCGCCGCCTCCCGGCAGGCCGCCTCGGCGATCAGGATGATCTGCTCGGCGTGGGGCAGCAGCCGCGCCCCCGCCTCGGTGAGCGCGATCCGGCCACCGGTGCGATGGAACAGCGGGGCTCCGATGAACTCTTCGAGGTTCTTGATGTGCGCGGTGACGCTGGGCTGCGAGTAGTGGAGGTTCCGCGCGGCGCGGGTGAAGCTCATCTCCGCGGCCACCTCGCGAAACGTGCGCAGCTGCTGGAACTGCACGGCGAAGGCTCCCTTCTGCGGGGCCAGGTCGGCCCCGGAGATAGAAACATACCACGGTGCACGTATAAATGTCGCGCCGACAGGGCCGAAAACCGCTTGTGGCCGTGCCCCCCGAGGGGGCACGGCCACACGCTGGTGCGAAGGGTCGGACGTCAGTCGGACATCTCCATCGGGGACAGCAGGTCACGGGCGATCTGCGGGAGCAGACGGTCGATCAGCAGGCCGGTGCGCGGGTGCCCGTCGGCGGTGCGCGGGATGGCGTCGACCGCCACGGCGTGCGAGAGCACCCACGGCAGCCGCCGCTCACAGGCGGCCAGCGCCGCGCGCCGGCCGCCTATCTCCTGGTCGGCGGCGAGCGGCACGAAGGCGACCACGAGCGTCTCGCCGACCTCGGGGAGCCGGGTGCGCAGCAGGGCGATGTCCTTGACGCAGGGCAGGCTCAACAGCTCGAGTTCGAGCGCGAAGAAGGCCGGTTCGAACTCCTCGGCGGGCATGTCGCCGTCGATCCGGTCGTCGTCGAGGGTGGGCAGGTTCATGCGGACATCTCCTGGTGCATCGACTGCTCGAGCTGCAGGTTCAGGCTGATGATGGGGAGCACCGCGTCGAGCAGGTCCGCGGTGCGGATGCGGCCCGTCGGGCTGTACGGGATGGTGTCCACGGCGATGACGTGGGCGGGCAACGAGGGCACCCGGCGGGCGCACGCGGCGCTGAGCGCCTCGTAGCCGGTGGCCTCGCGACCGACGGCGACCGCGATGAACGGCACGACCAGAGCGTCCCCCAGCACCCCGCCGCCGACCCGCATGACGGCGGTGTCGCGCAGGCAGGGCAGGTTGAGCAGGTCCGACTCCAGGCGGAACAGCTCGGTGTCCACCGCCGAGTCGCGCACCTCCACGGGCACCGGGGTGGTGCGTCCGGTGAGCCGCGTCCGGCCGGTCTCGTCGATGAGCCCGCGCTCGCCGGTGACCAGGAAGCGCTGCTCCCCCGCACCCAGGTCGAGGGTGGTGAACTCGGCCTCGCCGTGCAGGTAACCGTCCATCACCTGGTGGCCGGCGACCGCGATGCGGCCGGCCTCGCCCCGCGGCAGCGGGCGGCCGTCCTCGCCGAGGACGGCGACGGTGGTGCCCAGGGTGGCGTGGCCCGAGCGCGGCGGCGAGACGAGCAGTTCCTCGGGGCCGAGGACGGCGGTCAGGCCGGTCTCGGGGCTGCCGAGCGCGGTGTGCAGGACGGGGCCCAGGCGCTCCCAGGCCTCGTCGACGGCCCAGCGGCCCAGGTGCGCGCCGGGGGCGAGCAGGAAGCGCAGCGGGCCGGCCGCGGCGGGCTGCTCGAGCAGCGCCTGCAGGGTGGTGGGCGTGACCACGCCGGTGGTGACGCGCTCGGCGGCCAGCAGCGCGGTCAGGGCCGGGGCGTCGGCGCCGTCCGCGAGCACGACCGTGGCCCCGATGCCCAGCATGGTGCGGGTCAGCGCGAGGGAGACGTGCTGGGCGGGCGGGGCGGAGGCCAGGTGCACGTCGGTGCGGGCCAGGCCGAACTCGTCGACGAGGTCCACCAGGTGGCGGCCCTCGGACGGGGTCCGGCGCACGGCGATGCGCACCCCGCCGGTGCCGTCGGCGGCGACCGTGAAGGACTCGTACGGCAGCGGGGCCGGCAGCTCGCGCAGCGGCTCGGCGGAGGTCAGGCGGTCGAAGGCGACGTACGGGGCGGTGGCCGGTCCGTCGAGCAGGACGCGCAGGGTGGTCCCGGCAGCCGTGGGCCGGGCCTCCTCCAGGGCCGCCCGGCGGTCGGAGGCGGTGAAGACGGCGAAGGGCTCGAGCTGGTCGAGGACCTGGCCGAGGGCCTGCGGGCCGAGGGCGCGGTCGACGCCGGTGCAGGACACCCCGAGGGTCGCGCAGGCGCTCATGGCGACGGCGAGCTGCCAGGTGTTGCCGGCGAGGAACACCGCGCGGGCCGGTCCCTGGACCGGCAGCTGCTCGGCCAGGCCGGCGACGGCCCGTTCCACGCTGTCCGCGAACTGGCTCCACGTCAGCCGCACCTGTCCGTCGACCAGCGCGTCCCGCGTCGCTCCGTTGGCCGCGTGCCGGCGAATGTCATCGAGCTTGATCATGTGACTTCTCCGTGGTCGGTCATGAGCCGATTCGTTTCTGGGCGCGGGGCCTCCCGCGAAGACAGAACCGATGGAAACAAACGTGCAAGAAGGTATGCAACTGTCATCGGAAGTTCTGATGCCCGGGCGGCGGACGCACGTCGGCCACCTGGCCCGGTGACCGCGTGGGGATCATCGGGCCAGGTGGCCGGCGTGGGGTGGGGGGTTGAGGGTGGGGGTCGAGGGTGGAGGGAGGTGGGGGACGGCTAGGCGATCTGTGCGGCGAGTTCCGCCGCCTCGTCCGCTTCCTGCTGGATCTGCTGGAGTTCGACCAGGACCCGCTGCCCCCGCGTGGGGCTCATGTCGAGCTGGGCCAGCGGGCCCGGCAGCGCGATGGTCGGCAGGATGTGCTGGAGCATGACCGAGATGCGCTCCTCCAGATCGGACCAGCCGCTGATCACCTCCGACAGCACCTGGATGCCGGAGAAGGCGCCGACGAAGAGCTGCGCGACCGTCTCCGGATCCACATGACTGTGCAGCTCACCGGCGTCCTTGGCGCGGGAGAGCGCCATCCGGTTGTGGGCGATCCAGTCCTCGTAGGGACGGCGCCGGTCCAGCTCGTGCGCGCCCCGCTCCAGCGAGAGCCGCAGGCTGCCCTGCACCGTGGTGTCGCTGCGGATCTGGTGCGCGAACACCATGCCGCCGTCGACCAGCTCCTGCAACCGGGTCGTGCGCGGCACCAGCGGGAAGACGAGAACGCCGCCCGTCTGGCTGTCGAGCACCGCCCGGGCCAGATCCTCCTTGCCCGTGAAGTAGTAGTAGAAGGCGCCCTTGGTCAGCCCCACCCGCTGATAGACGTCGGCGATGGTGGCCCCGTTGAACCCCTTTTCGGCAAAGACTGCACCAGCGGCCTCGACGATGAGCCGCCGGGTCCTCGCAGACCGCTCCTGCTGAGTCACGCATGCTCCTGTGCTGGTTTGCTCCGATTCACGGCTGTGAGTCGGTGGGGGCGAGAGCTTGTCCTACACAATAGTCATTGTAAATTATACCAGGCAGCACGTATCTTCCCTCTCGTTCGGACCGTGAAGGTCCGAAAACGTCATGTGCATCCAGAGGGGGGAACCATGTCGTTCGGTACAGCCATGGACGGCACGATCCAGCGTCCGCATGACCAGGGGGCCCGCGATTTACCACGGCAGAAGGCCGGTGAGCTCGTCCACCGCACGATCAGGTCCGACATACTCCTTTCGGACTGGACGCAGACGGATGACGACCGCTTCACGCTCACTCTGCAATGGCCCGAATTCCATCCGTTCCACACGCCGCTCCACGGCCGGCACGCGCCGTCACTGATCGCGGAGACCATCCGCCAGGCCGGCCGGCTGATCGCGCACGCCGAGTACAACGTCCCGCTGGACCACCACTTCCTGATGTGGGACCTCAACTACACGATCGAACCCGATGTCGCACATACCGGGCAGGACGACCTCCCGCTCCTGGTGGACGTCACCTGCTCCGCCATCCGCCGCCGTGGCGTCCAGCTCACCCGGATGACCTGTCACATGGCCATCACCCGGGGCGGCCGGCTCCTGGCGACCGGCTTCGGCAGCCTCACCTGCACCTCCCCGGCGGCCTACCGGCGGCTGCGCGGCGCACGGCTGGGGACCGTGCCCGCGCGGGAGCTGCTCGACCCGGTGGCGCCGGCCTCCGTGGGGCGGACCGACCCGGTCAACGTGGTCCTGGCGCCCACCGACCACCCGCGCTGCTGGCTGCTGCGGGCGGACCTGAGCAATCCGACGCTGTTCGCCCGGACCGGCGACCACCTGCCGGGCATGGTGCTGCTGGAGGCGACCCACCAGGCCGCCATCGCCGCCACCGCGGCGACCACGGGCGGCGGGTTCTACCCGACCTCGCTGAGCGTGGTCTACGACCGCTACGCGGAGTACGGCGCTCCGGTCATGATCGAGGCCCGGCCGGCCGGTGCCGCCGGAGACGGCTCGCATACGCTGCATGTCACCGGCCATCAACAGGACCAGCGGGTGTTCTTCGCGCTCATCAGCGGAATTTCACCCTCCGACTGAGTGCACGCCACAGCATGAGCACGAGCGCACGACCACAGCACGCCGTGCCCGTCCGCGAGGCCGGGTCACGGCTTCCTTGAGGGGGGATATACCTGTGACTCAGCAGTGCCCGTTCCGCATCGATCCGCTCGGCCGGGACATCCACGGCGAGGTGGAGGAGATCCGTTCCCGCGGCCAGGCCGTCAAGGTCGAGCTGCCGGGCGGAGTGGAAGCATGGTCGGTCACGGGCTTCGACACGGTCAGACGCCTTCTGGTGGACCCGCGGGTCTCGAAGGACGCGTACCGGCACTGGCCGGCCTGGATCGACGGCGAGATCTCCCAGGAGTGGCCGCTCGCCATCTGGGTCTCGGTCCAGAACATGGTCACGGCCTACGGTGACGACCACAAACGGCTGCGCAAGCCGGTGGCCGGCGAGTTCACCACGCGCCGGGTGGCCACGCTCCGCCCGCGCATCGAGGCCATGACCGCGCAGTTGCTCGACGCCCTGGAGGCCCTGCCGCCCGGCCCGGTCGACCTGCGCGAGGAGTTCGCGCACGTCCTGTCGCACCAGGTGGTGGCCGAGCTCTTCGGGATCCCCGAGGAGTCCCGCCCGGCCCTGCACCGGATCATCAAGGGCTTCTTCGCCACCTCCTCGACCGCCGAGGAGGCCATGGCCAACGCGATGGACCTCTACCGCAGCATGAGCGAACTCGTCGCGCACAAGCGGGAGAACCCCGGCGACGACCTGACGTCCGGGCTGATCGCCGCCCGCGACGCGGGCACGGCCGACCTGAGCGAGAAGGAGCTCCTCGACAACCTCATCCTCATGTACTCGGCCGGCTACGAGCCCACGGTGAACCTGATCGACAACGCGGTCACCGCCCTGCTCGGCCACCCCGAGCAGCTGGCCATGGTCCGCGACGGCCGGGCGTCCTGGGCGGACGCCGTCGAGGAGACGCTGCGTCTGGAGGCCTCAGGGGCCCACAGCATCCTGCGGTACGCCGTCGAGGACATCGAGATCGACGACGAGGTGACGATCCCGCAGGGCGACGCCATCGTCCTGTCGTTCATGGGCGCCGGCCGCGACCCCGCGCACCACGGGCCGGACGCCGCCCGCTTCGACCTGACCCGCGCGACCCGGGGGGACCACGTCTCCTTCGGATACGGGGCGCACTTCTGCCTGGGCGCGCAGCTGGCCCGGCTGGAGGTCGCCGTCGCGCTGCCCGCGCTCTTCGGGCGGTTCCCCGATCTGGCGCTCGCGGTCCCGGTCGCCGAACTGCGGCCGCAGGAGTCGTTCATCTCCAACGGGCACCTCGCGCTGCCGGTCCTGCTGCGCACACCGGTGGGGGCGGTTTCCGGCCACTGAAGTCAAGTCGTCGGTCCGGACGGCACTTCGCCTCTCCTCCGGCCGGTACGGCACACGACACCGCGGATCAAGCCAGATGCGAGGCGCCGCCGTACCGGCCGGTGCTCTGACGTGGCATCTTTCCGGCATGGTGAAGATCGACGGCCTCCTGGCCGGCAAGCGGGCCCTGATCACCGGCGCGAGCAGCGGCATCGGCGCGGCCGCCGCACGGGTCCTGTGCGAGAGCGGGGCCTCGGTGTTCCTGGTGGCCCGCCGCAAGGACGAGCTGGCGGCGCTGGCCGCCGAGCTGACCGCGGAGGGCTTCGTCGCCGACTACGCCGCCGCCGACGTCGCGCGGCCGGAGGAGGCCGCGGCCGCGGTCGCGCGGGCGGTGGAGTCGCTCGGCGGACTGGACGCCGCGTTCAACAACGCGGGCACGTCGACCGTGCCGGTGCCGCTGCACCTGACGGACGACGCGGACTTCGAGACCATCATGGACACCAACGTCCGCGGCACCTGGAACTGCATGAAGCACGAGATCGCGGCCATGCTGCCGGCGGGCGGGGCGATCGTGAACAACAGCAGCGTGGCGGGTCTGGTGACCACCCCGGCCGCGGCGCCGTACATCGCCTCCAAGCACGCGGTCATCGGTCTGACGAAGGCGGCCTCCGCGTACGCCGCCCAGGGCATCCGGGTCAACGCGATCGCGCCCGGCACCACGCGCAGCGAGATGATGGCCCAGTGGTTCGAGCTGAACCCGGGCCTGGAGGAGCAGCTGCACGCGATGGCCCCGCTGCCCCGGACGGCCGATCCGGCGGAGATCGCGCGGGCGGCCGCGTGGCTGCTCAGCGACCAGGCCTCGTTCGTCGTGGGCGCCACCCTTGCCGTGGACGGCGGCTGGACGGCCCGCTGACCGGCCCGCCGAACGGCCTGCGGAACGACCCGCCGACCGGCCTACGGAACGGCCCGCCCGACGGCCTCCCGCACGATCCGCGCGTACCAGGGCGCGGCCCCGGCGAAGCCCTCGGCGGCCAGGCCCGGTCCGGGTTCGGCGCCGAGGTCGGCCCACAGGGGCGCGCCGTCGAACCAGTGGTCGGTGGTGAACATGTCCAGGGACCGCGGCGACAGGCCGGCCCGGGTCAGCAGCTCCCGGGCGTGCTCCTCGGCGATCCGGCCGGCCGGCAGCGGCAGGCCGGCGCACTCGGCGACCAGGCCCAGCAGGGTGGCCACGGTGACGGGCTCCGGGTGGGCGGCGTGGTAGACGGACGCCCTCAGGCGGGCGGCCGGCGCCAGGGCCACGCCCAGCAGCAGGCGGGCGAGGGCGGGCGCGCCGATGAGGGAGAGCCGGGCCGGCCAGCCCGCGACCGACCCGGGCAGGGCGTGCAGCAGCCGGGCCAGGCCCGGCACCACCCAGGTGTCGCCCTCGCCGAGGACCAGATGGGGGCGCAGGACGGTGCCGCCGGCCGCGAGGACGGCGTCCTCGGCCAGGGCCCGGGTGTGCGAGGTGGGTGAGCCGGGGTTGCGGACGAGGTCCTCGGGGCGGCTGTTGACGTACGTGCCGCGCCCGTAGACCGAGGCCGTGCTGAGATGGACCACGCGGGAGACCCCGGCGCGGGCGGCCTCCTCCAGCAGGGCGGCGGTGCCGCGGACGTTGACCGCTTCGTTGGCCTCGGAGGTACCGCCGATCTGCGCGGCGCAGTGCACCAGGACGTCGACGCCGTCGCAGCTGCCGCGCAGGGAGCCGGGGTCGGTCAGGTCGCCCCGTACGCTCGGGCCGGCCGCGCCTGCGGGCACGGTGCGCCGGTGGGTCATCAGCCGGGTGGCCAGCCCCTGCCGGGCGGCCTCACGGGCGACATGGCTGCCGACGAATCCGGCCGCGCCGGTGATCAGGAGGGTGGGCACCGGGTCACGGTACGCCCAACTCCCCTTGTTTCAGGGGCTGTTCTCGCAAGGTGAGACGGATGGGGCGGATGGGGCGGCTGTGCCGTGCGGACCGCCGGGTTCACATCCCTTCCAGCAGCAGCCTCTTCTGCGGCTTGCCCATGGCGTTGCGCGGCAGCGCGTCGACGAAGCGGACCTCACGCGGCCGCTTGTGCACCGAGAGGTGGGCGGCGACGAAGTCGGTCAGTTCCGGGCCGGTGACGCCTTCGGCGACGACGAAGGCGACGATGCGCTGGCCGAGGTCGGGGTCGGGCACGCCCACCACGGCGGCCTCGCCGACCTTGGGGTGGTCCAGGAGGGCGTTCTCGATCTCGCCGGCGCCGATCCGGTATCCGCCGGACTTGATGAGGTCGATGGAGGCGCGGCCGACGATGCGGTGCACGCCGTCCTCGCCGATCGCCGCGATGTCACCCGTACGGAACCAGCCGTCCTCGGTGTACGCGGCGGCGGTGGCCTCGGGGCGGCCGAGGTAGCCGGCGAACAGGGTGGGCCCGGTCAGCTGGAGTTCGCCGATCTCGGCGCCCTCCTCGGCGGCGATCCGGGTCCGGACGCCGGGCAGCGGGGTGCCGACGGTGCCGGGCCGGACCTCGCCGCCGGCGCGGCCGCTGACGGTGATGAGGGTCTCCGTCATGCCGTACCGCTCGACGGGGCGGTGGCCGGTGAGCCGCTCCAGGTCGCGGAAGACGGGGGCGGGCAGCGGGGCACTGCCGGAGACCAGCAGCCGGGCCGGGGCGAGGGCGGCCGCGGCCCGCGGGTCGGCGGCGATCCGGGACCAGACGGTGGGCACCCCGAAGTAGAGGCTGCCGCCGGCCGCGGCATAGGCCTGGGGCGTGGGGCGGCCGGTGTGCACCAGGCGGCTGCCGGTGCGCAGCGCGCCGAGCACGCCGAGGACCAGGCCGTGGACGTGGAACAGCGGGAGGCCGTGGACCAGGGTGTCCTCGGCGGTCCACCGCCAGGCGCCGGCGAGCGCGTCGAGGTCGGCGGCGACGGCGGCGCCGGTGAGGACGACGCCCTTGGGGGCGCCGGTGGTGCCCGAGGTGTAGAGGATGAGGGCGGGGTCCTCGGGGGCGGGCACGGGGCCGCTGAAGTCGGCGCGCCGGGCGAAGTCGGCCTCGATGGGGTGCGCCCCGGAGTCGCGCAGGATGTGCTCGCGCTCGGCGGGGCCGGCGTCGGGCGGCAGCGGCACCACGGGGACGCCGGCCAGCAGGCCGCCGACGACGGCGGCGACCGTCTCCAGGGTGGCGGTGGCGGTGACGGCCACGGCGGGGCGGCCCGCGATGTCGGCGGCCACCGCGCGGGCGGCGGCGAGCAGCTCCTCGTACGAGGCGGCGCGGCCGGCGATCTCGACGGCGTCCCGCCGGTCCCCGTACGCGCCCTCGAGTGCCGTGAGCACCGCTGCTCCCCTTTCGTGGTCCTTGCCACCAGGCTGCCCGACCGGGCCCCGGGGGCGCCACCCCAGCCCGGCGCTCCGCGACCCCACAACGGGCGGACGGCGCCGTTTAGAGCGGCTTTAGCAGGGGGGCCGATCCTGGCCGCGCAGTGAGGTCGCTGCCTCCGTATCCGCGCCGAAAAGGGAGAGGCCCCATGTCCACGAAGACCCCCAACGTGATCCTGCACGGCGGACCCGCCCACGAACTGAGCCCCGACCAGCGGGTCCGCTACGTGGCGGACACCAATGACAAGGTCAAGGTGCTCTGGGGCAACCGGTACGAGCACTTCGAGCCCACGGACGGCACCATCACCGAGGAAGAGCTCGAGCTCATGGTCTACCAGTGGAGCGGGTACACGTACGTCGCCGAGTGACCGCGCGCGGCAACGGCGCCGCCGGACACCGCACAGCCGCCCGGGTGCACAGCGCACCGGGCGGCTTCGTCGTTCCCCGGGACGGGGTACGACGCCCCGCGCGGCCGGGCTTGACCTTGCCCCAGGGGCAGGGTTCGACGATGGTCGGCATGACCACCAACGCACCGAGCACCCACGCCCTGAGCACCGTCGAAGCCCACCTCCGCGAGCAGGCCGCCGCCTTCTGCGAGTCCCATCACGTCCCGGGGTTCGTCGCCGGCGTCCACCACGCCGGCGAGCAGATCGTCGTCGCCCACGGCACCGCGAACGCCGCCACCGGCGCGCCGATGCTCGACGACACCGGATTCCTCTTCGGCTCGGTCACCAAGGTCCTGACCACCACGCTGGTCCTCCAGCAGGTCGACCGCGGGTGCCTGGACCTGGACACGCCGGTGGTGACGTACCTGCCCGAACTGGCCCTGACCGCGCCGGGCGCGGCGGACAAGATCCTGGTCCGGCACCTGATCTCGCACACCAGCGGCATCGACGCGGACCTGTTCTTCCCCGACGCCAAGGGCCGCGACGCCCTGAAGACCTACGTCGACGGCCTGGCGGACAACTGCGGCGTCCTGTTCGAGCCCGGCGAGCAGCTCAGCTACTCCAACGGCGGCATGATCGTGGCGGGCCGCCTGCTGGAAGTGGTGACCGGCCTGCCCTTCCCCGAGCTGCTCGAGCGTGACGTCTACGCGCCGGTCGGCATGACGGACTCCAGCACCTCGGCCGAGGAGGCCATCCTGCGCAGCACGGCGGTCGGCCATTTCCTGGACCCGGAGAGCATGACGGCCAGGCCCACCAACATGTTCACGCTGCCCGAGACCTGGGGGCCGGCCGGCGGCACGCCGATCGGCACCGCTGCCGACCTGCTCGCCTTCGGACGCACCCACCTAGCCGGCGGCCTCTCCCCGTCCGGGACCCGCGTCCTGTCGGCCGAGTCGACCGCACTGATGCAGCAGGTCGCGTTCGACATGGGCACCCCGAACACCCCGCCGATCGGCCTGGGCTGGGTGCGGTACGCGTTCGGCGACACGACCGTCCTGGCCATGTCGGGCGCCTCGCCGGGCGGCGTGTCCATTCTGTGCGTCCTGCCGGAGCACGACCTGGTCTTCACCGCGTTCGGCAACAACCCGGGCGCGATCATGCTCCAGGACCAGCTCCTGCAATGGCTGCTCGGCGAACACCTCGGCGTCCAGGTCCCCGCGCTGATCACCGAGCCGGCCGAGGACGTCGACCTCACCCCGTACGTGGGCACGTACCGCTCCGACCAGCTCCGCATCGACGTCAGCGTCGTCGACGGCCAGCTCGAGGAGCGGACGACGTACGAGCCGGCGGACGCCTCGCAGGAACGGATCTTCACGGAGTTCGTCGGCGGGACGACCTCTGCCCCGCCGCAGCGCCTCGTGCCGATCCGGCCCGGCCTGTTCGCACCGGCCGGGTACCCCCTGGAGGCGTTCGACGGGTACCTGCGCATGCTGCTGGTGTCCTACCACGACGTCCGCGACGGCCAGGCGCGCTTCCGCAACGGCGGCGGCCGGCTGACCCGCCGGGTCTGACCTGGTGGACCGTCAAGTGGCAGGATGGCCACCATGCTTACGATAGGCCAGCTCGCGGACTACGCCGGGGTGACCACCAAGGCCATCCGCCACTACCACGAGCGCGGCCTGCTCGCCGAGCCCGACCGCGACGCGTCCGGCTACCGGCGCTACGACGCCCAGCACGCCCTCACCCTGGTCAAGATCAGGACGCTGGCGACCGCGGGCGTGCCGCTGGCCCGCGTCAAGGACCTGCTGGACGCCGGCCCGGAGACGCTCACCGCGGCCATCACCGAGATCGACCACGGCATCCGGGACCGCATCGCGCAGCTGCGGCGATCCCGTGCGGAACTCGCCCAGCTGCGCGGCGGCGACCGGCTGTTCGTCTCCCCGGAGGTCGTCGGCTATCTCGACGAGCTGCGCGAGCTCGGGATCAGCGAGCGCCAGGTACGCCTGGAACGCGACGGCTGGATCCTGCTGCACCCCACCTCACCCGAGGATGTCGACCAGTGGTTCGCGGAGAAGCGCGAGCTGATCCGCGACCCCGAGTTCCGCGCCCTCTACCGGGAGACCGACGCCGCGTACGACTGGTCGCCGGACGACCCCCGCCTGCCCGCACTCGCCGAGCGCACCCTGACGTGGTTCGCCGGCCGCCACAGCCGGTCCGACGCCGAGCCCGTCGACGATCCGCGGATCGCCCGGCTGGCCGCGCTGACCCAGGCCGGGGCCTCGTCCCCGGCCTGGGACAGCCTCGCCCAGCTCATGAGGGGCTAGATGCCCTAGATGATGCCCTGGGCGAGCATCGCGTCGGCGACCCGCTCGAAGCCGGCGATGTTGGCGCCGGTCACGTAGTCGCCCGGCGCGCCGTAGCGCTCCGCCGTGTCGGAGCAGACGGTGTGGATGTCGCGCATGATGCCCGCGAGCTCCTCCTCCACGCGCTCGGCGCTCCACGCGCTGCGCGCGGCGTTCTGGCTCATCTCCAGCGCGCTGACCGCGACACCGCCGGCGTTGGCGGCCTTGCCCGGCCCGAAGGCGACACCGGCCTCCTGGAGCAGGCGTACGGCCTCCGGCGTGGTGGGCATGTTGGCGCCCTCGGAGACCGCCTTGACGCCGCCCGCGATCAGCGCGCGGGCGTCGTCGGCGCCGAGTTCGTTCTGGGTCGCGGACGGGAAGGCGACCTCACCGGCCACCTCCCAGACCCGGCCGCCCGGCACGAAGCGGGCGGAGGAGCCGCGCCGGGCCGCGTACTCGCTGACCCGGCCCCGCTCGACCTCCTTGATCTGCTTGAGCAGGTCGAGGTCGATGCCCTTCTCGTCGACGACGTAGCCCTCGGAGTCCGAGCAGGTCAGGGGGTACGCGCCCAGCCGCTGGAGCTTCTCGATCGTGTAGAGGGCGACGTTGCCCGACCCGGAGACCACCGCGGAGCGGCCGTCCAGCTCCAGGCCGTCGCGCCGGAGCATCTCGGCCGCGAACAGCACGCTGCCGTAGCCGGTGGCCTGCGGCCGGATCGCGGAGCCGCCCCACCCGGTGCCCTTGCCGGTCAGGACGCCGGCCTCCCAGCGGTTGGTGATCCGCCGGTACTGGCCGAAGAGGTAGCCGATCTCGCGGCCGCCCACGCCGATGTCCCCGGCCGGGACGTCGGTGTGCTCGCCGATGTGCCGGTACAGCTCGGTCATGAACGACTGGCAGAACCGCATGACCTCGGCGTCGGACCTGCCGCGCGGGTCGAAGTCGCTGCCGCCCTTGCCTCCGCCGATGCCGAGCCCGGTGAGGGCGTTCTTGAAGATCTGCTCGAAGCCGAGGAACTTCACCACGCCGATGTCCACGGAGGGGTGGAAGCGCAGGCCGCCCTTGTACGGGCCCAGGGCGCTGTTGAACTCCACCCGGAAACCCCGGTTGACGTGGACGGTACCGCGGTCGTCCTGCCACGGCACCCGGAAGATGATCTGGCGCTCGGGCTCGGTCAGCCGCTCGACGAGGCCGGGGACGGCGTACTCGGGACGGGCCGCGAAGACGGGGGCCAGGGTCTCCAGCACTTCCCGTACCGCCTGGTGGAACTCCGGCTGCGCCGGGTTGCGGCGCTCGATCTCGGCACGCAGCGAGTCCAGCCTGTCCTTGGGGTCCTTCACGATGTGTCCCTCCTGGTGGTGTCGGGTGTTCGCGCGCGTCACCGCGATGTCGTACAGCGTCCATCCCGACGGTCGGGCGGGACTGGGGCGGCGCCCGAGGAGCCGGGCGCCGCCGGGTGGTACGGGCCGGACGGCCGCCGGGGTCAGCCGGCGACGGTCCAGTGGTCGTTCCCGGTGAGCAGGGTGGGGAGGTCGCCCTCGCCGTGGCGGGCGACGGCGGCCTCGAGTTGATCAGTCATCAGTGTGTCGTAGACGGGCCGCTCGGTGCTGCGGAAGACGCCGATGGGGGTGCGGTGGAGGGTGTCGGGGTCGGCGAGGCGGGAGAGGGCGAAGGCGGTGGTCGGGGAGGTGGCGTGGGCGTCGTGGACCAGGATCCGGTCTTCGTTGTCGGGGGTGACGTCGACGACCTGGAGGTCTCCGGTGGTGTGGTCGCGGACGACGCCCTGGTGGCGGTCGGCGCCGAAGCGGATCGGTTGGCCGTGTTCGAGGCGGATGACGGCTTCCTGGGCCTGGTTCTGGTCCTTGAGGGCCTCGAAGGCGCCGTCGTTGAAGATGTTGCAGTTCTGGTAGATCTCGACGAGGGCGGTGCCGTTGTGGTCGGCGGCGGCGCGCAGGACCTCGGTGAGGTGTTTGCGGTCGGAGTCGATGGTGCGGGCGACGAAGGAGGCTTCGGCGCCCAGGGCGAGGGAGACGGGGTTGAAGGGGGCGTCGAGGGAGCCCATGGGGGTGGATTTGGTGATCTTGCCGATTTCGGAGGTGGGGGAGTACTGGCCCTTGGTGAGGCCGTAGATCCGGTTGTTGAAGAGGAGGATCTTGAGGTTGACGTTGCGGCGGAGGGCGTGGATGAGGTGGTTGCCGCCGATGGAGAGGGCGTCGCCGTCGCCGGTGATGACCCAGACGGAGAGGTCGCGGCGGGAGGTGGCGAGGCCGGTGGCGATGGCGGGGGCGCGGCCGTGGATGGAGTGCATCCCGTAGGTGTTCATGTAGTACGGGAAGCGGGAGGAGCAGCCGATGCCGGAGACGAAGACGATGTTCTCGCGGGCGAGGCCGAGTTCGGGCATGAAGCCCTGGACGGCGGCCAGGACGGCGTAGTCGCCGCAGCCGGGGCACCAGCGGACCTCCTGGTCCGACTTGAAGTCCTTCATCGACTGCCTGGCCGCCGTCTTCGGCACCAGCGACAGGAGTTCAGCGGGCACGGTCGGCCTCCATGACGGCGTCGGCCAGCTGAGCGGCCTTGAACGGCATCCCGTTGACCTGGGTGAAGGAGAGGACGTCCACGAGGTAGCGGGCGCGCAGCAGGTGCGCGAGCTGGCCCAGGTTCATCTCCGGGACGAACACCCGCTCGTAGCGGCCGAGCACGTCGCCCAGGTTCCGCGGGAAGGGGTTGAGGTGGCGCAGGTGGGCCTGGGCCACGCGCTCGCCCCGGTCGCGGAGGGCACGGACGGCGGCGGTGATGGGGCCGTAGGTGGAGCCCCAGCCCAGGACGAGGGTGGTGGCGTGGTCGGGGTCGTCGACGTCGAGGTCGGGGACCTCGATCCCGTCGATCTTGGCCTGCCGGGTGCGGACCATGAAGTCGTGGTTGGCCGGGTCGTAGGAGATGTTGCCCGTGCCGTCCTGCTTCTCGATCCCGCCGATCCGGTGTTCCAGACCCGCCGTCCCCGGTACCGCCCACGGCCGTGCCAGGGTCCGCGGATCACGCTTGTACGGCCAGAACACCTCCGTGCCGTCCGCGAGGGTGTGGTTGGGACCGTCGGCGAAGGGCACCCGCAGGTCGGGCAGCTCCTCGGGATCGGGGATCCGCCAGGGCTCGGAACCGTTGGCGAGGTAGCCGTCGGAGAGCAGGAACACCGGCGTGCGGTAGACCAGCGCGATCCGCGCCGCCTCCAGCGCCGCCTCGAAACAGTCCGCCGGGGTGCGCGGGGCCACCACCGGCACCGGCGCCTCACCGTTGCGCCCGTACATCGCCTGGAGCAGGTCGGCCTGCTCGGTCTTGGTCGGCAGCCCGGTCGAGGGGCCGCCGCGCTGGATGTCCACGACCAGCAGCGGCAGCTCCAGCGAGACCGCCAGCCCGATCGTCTCCGACTTCAGCGCCACACCCGGCCCGGAGGTGGTGGTCACGGCAAGGGACCCGCCGAAGGCCGCGCCGAGCGCGGCACCGATGCCGGCGATCTCGTCCTCGGCCTGGAAGGTGCGCACGCCGAAGTTCTTGTGCCGGCTCAGCTCGTGCAGGATGTCGGAGGCCGGGGTGATGGGGTAGGAGCCCAGGTAGAGGGGCAGGTCGGCCTGGCGGCTCGCGGCGATCAGGCCGTAGGACAGGGCCAGGTTGCCGGAGATGTTGCGGTAGGTGCCGGTGGGGAAGGCCTGCGTGGCGGGGGCGACCTCGTAGGAGACCGCGAAGTCCTCGGTGGTCTCGCCGAAGTTCCAGCCCGCGCGGAACGCGGCCACGTTCGCCTCCGCGATGTCGGGCTTCTTCGCGAACTTCCGCCGCAGGAAACTCTCCGTGCCCTCCGTCGGCCGGTGGTACATCCACGACAGCAGACCCAGCGCGAACATGTTCTTGCTCCGCTCGGCCTCCTTCCGCGACAACCCGAAATCCTTCAGCGCCTCGACCGTCATGGTGGTGAGCGGGACGGGGTGGAGACGGAAGGCGTCGAGGGTGCCGTCGTCCAGCGGGGACGCGAGGTAGCCGACCTTGGCCATGGCCCGCCGGGTGAACTCGTCCGTGTTGACGATGATCTCCGCGCCGCGCGGCACGTCGGCGATGTTCGCCTTCAGTGCGGCCGGGTTCATGGCCACCAGGACGTCCGGGGCGTCACCGGGGGTCAGGATGTCGTGGTCGGCGAAGTGCAGCTGGAACGAGGACACGCCCGGCAGGGTGCCGGCGGGCGCCCGGATCTCGGCCGGGAAGTTCGGCAGCGTGGAGAGGTCGTTCCCGAAGGAAGCCGTCTCCGACGTGAACCGGTCACCGGTGAGCTGCATACCGTCACCCGAGTCACCCGCGAACCGGATGACGACGTGGTCGAGCCGGCGGACCTCCTTGGCTCCGGCCCGGCGATCCACGGGTGCGGTGTCGCTGACAACGGACATGGGGGTACTCACTACTCCTTGGTGGTCACAGCGGCGCGTTCCCGTGCTTGCGCTCCGGCAGCGGCACGTGCTTGGTCCGCAGCATGGCGAGCGCCCGGATCAGCCGGACGCGGGTGTCGGCCGGGTCGATGACGTCGTCGACGAGGCCGCGCTCGGCGGCGTAGTAGGGGTGCATGAGCTCGGTCGTGTATTCCTTGATCTTCTGGGCACGCATCGCGTCGGGATCGTCGGCGGCCGCGATCTCGCGGCGGAAGACGACGTTCGCCGCGCCCTCGGCGCCCATGACGGCGATCTCGTTGGACGGCCAGGCCAGGGCGATGTCGGCGCCGATGGAGCGGGAGTCCATGACGATGTACGCGCCGCCGTAGGCCTTGCGCAGCACCAGCGAGATGCGCGGCACGGTGGCGTTGCAGTAGGCGTAGAGGAGCTTGGCGCCGTGCCGGATCACCCCGCCGTGCTCCTGGTCCACGCCGGGCAGGAAGCCGGGCACGTCGACCAGGGTGACCAGCGGGATGGAGAAGGCGTCGCAGAACTGCACGAACCGCGCGGCCTTCTCGGAGGCGTGGATGTCCAGGACCCCGGCGAGGGCGGCGGGCTGGTTGGCGACGATGCCGACGACCTGGCCGTCGAGGCGGGCCAGCGCGCAGAGCACGTTCTGCGCCCACTGCCGGTGCACCTCGACGTACTCGCCGTGGTCGACGACCTCCTCGATGACCGCGCGCATGTCGTAGGACTGCTGGGGCTGGGAGGGGACCAGGTCGAGCAGGCGTTCGCAGCGGCGGTCGGCGGGGTCGCCGCACTCCTCGGCGGGCGGCAGCTCGCGGTTGTTGGCGGGGAGCAGGGAGAGCAGGTGGCGGACGTCCTCCAGGCAGCTCTCCTCGTCGTCGTACGCGAAGTGCGCCACCCCCGAGGCCGTCGCGTGCACGTCGGCGCCGCCGAGGCCGTTCTGGCTGATCTCCTCACCGGTCACCGCCCGTACGACGTCCGGGCCGGTGATGAACATCTGCGAGGTCTCCCGGACCATGAAGACGAAGTCCGTGAGCGCGGGGCTGTACGAGGCGCCGCCCGCGCAGGGGCCGAGCATGACCGAGATCTGCGGGATGACGCCGGAATTGCGGACGTTGCGCTGGAAGATGCCGCCATAGCCGGCGAGCGCGGTGACGCCCTCCTGGATCCGGGCGCCGGCGCCGTCACACAGACCCACGACCGGGGCCCCGGCGGCCTCGGCCAGGTCCATCACCTTGTGGATCTTCTCTGCGTGGGCCTCGCCCAGCGCGCCGCCGAAGATCCGGAAGTCGTGGGCGTAGACGAAGACGGTGCGCCCGTCGACGGTGCCCCAGCCGATGACGACACCGTCGGTGTGCGGCTTCCTGTCCTCCAGCCCGAAGCCGGTGGCCCGGTGCCGGCGCAGCCCCTCGATCTCGGTGAAGGAGCCCTCGTCGAAGAGGAGGGCGATGCGCTCGCGGGCGGTCAGTTTGCCCTTGGCGTGCTGCGCGGCGGTGGCGCGCTCGCCGGGGCCGTCGGCCACGCGCTCGCGCAGGGCGTTCAGTTCGGCCGTGCGTTCCCGCAGGGTGGAGGTGCGGACGGGCGGCTGCGGGGCCGGAGGCGCCGGGGGCGCCGCCGCCCGCACGGGCCGGTCCTCGACGATGCTCAAGGGAGGCCACCTTTCGACGAGGGCGCGCCAGGGGGTGGCTGGCGCGCCACGAGGGTCGGGGGGCCGCCTAAAGCCGGGCTTGGATCCGGGTCTCCTCAGGGGCGGCGGCCGCGGGGGCGGGTCAGTGGGTGAGGCCGCGGACGGCGCTGCGCAGCGCGGCGCCCACGAAGGCGTGCACCCGGTCCAGGTGGTCCTGGAACGCGAAGTGGCCGCCGCCCAGCACCAGCCGGTCGAAGGGGCCGGTGGTGATCTCGGCCCACTCGGCGAGCGCGGTGACCGGCACGTAGGGGTCGCTGTCGCCGCCGATCGCGGTCACTGGGCAGCGGAGCGTCGGCGCGGGGGTGTGGCGGTAGGCGTCGCACAGCTCGAAGTCGGCGCGCAGCAGCGGGGATACGAGGTCGAGCAGTTCGGGGTTGCGGAAGACCTCGGCGGGGGTGCCGCCGGTCTTGCGCAGCCACTCGCGGAACTCGTTCTCGGGCAGCTCGTGCAGGGGCCGGCCGTGGTCGCGCGGGCGGCGGCCGGGGACCCCGCTGCCGGAGAGGAACATCCGGACCGGCTCGGGGTGCCCGGCGGCGACGAGCCGGCGGGTGAGTTCGAGTCCGAGCATGGCGCCCATGCTGTGCCCGAAGATCGCGTACGGGCGGTCGACGAGCGGGGCGGTGCGCGCCGTCAGCAGGTCCAGCAGCGGTTCGGCGCGGCGGACCAGCGGTTCACCGAACTCGGCTCCCCGGCCGGGCAGTTCGACGGCGTGGACATCGACGTCGGGCGCCAGGGCGCGGGGCCAGGTGCGCTGGTAGACCACCGCGCTGCCGCCCGCCCAGGGCAGGCAGAACAGGCGTACGGGTGCGTCCGGGCATTCAACGTCCCAGGGCCGACGGACCACGGTTTCCCCCACATCGCTCGCTGCACGTGACTCGTGCCCGACGCTAGGGCGCGCGCCGGTCGCCGGCACACCCCTGTCCGGGCCCCTGGCCACCCCTTGCGGCCACCCGTTGCGGCCGCCCCGCTCGCCGCCCGGGCCGGTGCCGGTGCGGTCAGTGCCGGTGCGGGCGGGACTTGCGGACGGCGCCGGGGGCGGCGCGTTCCGGGCGGCGGCCGGCGCGTTCGGAGGAGGCCAGCTGCCAGGGAATGCTGGCGACCATCACACCGGGCTGGAACAGCAGCCGTGCCTTCAGGCGCAGGGCGCTCTGGTTGTGCAGCAGGTTCTCCCACCAACGGCCCACGACGTACTCGGGGATGAACACGGCGACCACGTCGTCGGGATGGTCGGCGCGGAAGCGGTGCACGTGGTCGAGGACCGGGCGGGTGATCTCCCGGTACGGCGATTCGAGCGCGGCCAGCGGCACCGGCATCCCGGAGTCCTCCCAGGCGGCGCGCAGTGCGGCGGCGGCTTCGGCGTCGACCGACACGGTGACCGCCTGGAGGGTGTCGGGGCGCAGCGCGTGGGCGTACTCGACGGCCCGGATGGTGGGCTTGTGCAGCTGGGACACCAGGACGATGACGTGCACGCGGCCGGGCAGCCCCGCGACCGGCGCCTCCTTGTCGGGTTCGAGTTCCTCGGCGACCCGGTCGTAGTGGCGGCGGATGACCCGCATGAGGGCGTACAGCCCGGCCATCGCCAGGCAGACCAGCCAGGCGCCGGAGACGAACTTGGTGGCGAGGACGACCGCGAGCACCAGGCCGGTGATGAAGGCGCCGACGGCGTTGATGGCGCGGGCGCGGCGCATCGCCGTACGGCCGCGGGCGTCGACGGTGGCGGGCAGCAGCCGGTTCCAGTGCCGGACCATGCCGATCTGGCTGATGGTGAAGGAGACGAACACGCCGACGGTGTAGAGCGGGATCAGCTGGGTGACGGCGGCGTCGTAGGCGTAGATGAGCAGGCCCGCGGCGGCGGCGAGGATGACGATGCCGTTGCTGAAGGCGAGCCGGTCGCCGCGGGTGTGCAGCTGGCGGGGCATGAAGCGGCCCTGGGCCAGGATCGAGCCGAGCACGGGGAAGCCGTTGAAGGCGGTGTTCGCGGCGAGGACCAGGATGATGCCGGTCATCACGGTGACGAAGTAGAAGGCCGGCGAGAAGCCCTCGAAGACGGACTTGGCGACCTGCGCGATGACCGGGTGGACCTCGGTGACCTGCTCGCCCGTGGCCGGGTCGATCAGCCGGCTGCCGTGCGCCGGGTCGGCGAACTTGGCGTCGGTGGCGTAGGCCAGGGCGGTGACCCCGGCGAACATGGTGATGCCGATGACGCCGAGCAGGACCAGGGTGGTCGCGGCGTTCTCGCCCTTGGGCCTGCGGAAGGCGGGGACGCCGTTGCTGATGGCCTCGACGCCGGTCAGGGCGGTGCAGCCGGAGGAGAAGGCGCGCAGGATGAGGAAGACCAGGGCGAAGCCGGCGATGCCCGCGCTCTCGCCCTCGACCGACAGGCCGGCGGTCTCGGCGCGCAGTTCCTCGCCGGTGAGCAGGCGTACGCCGCCCCAGACGACCATGCCGAGGACGGCGAGCATGAAGGCGTACGTGGGGATGGCGAAGGCGGCGCCCGACTCGCGGACGCCGCGCAGGTTCATGAGGGAGATCAGCACGACGACGCAGACCGCCGCCTCGACCTTGTGCGCGGCGAGGAAGGGCAGGGTGGCGCCGAGGTTCTCGACGGCGGCCGAGACCGACACCGCGACGGTCAGGACGTAGTCGCACAGCAGGGCGGCGGCCACGACGAGGCCGGAGCGCTCGCCGAGGTTGGTGGTGGCGACCTCGAAGTCGCCGCCGCCGCTGGTGTAGGCGCGCACGTTCTGCCGGTACGAGGCCACCACGGTGAGCAGCACCAGCACGACGCCGGCCGCGATCCAGGGGGTGAAGTGGTAGGCCGCGAGGCCCGCGACTCCCAGGGTGAGCATGATCTCCTGCGGCGCGTAGGCGACGGAGGAGAGGGCGTCGCTGGCGAAGATCGGCAACGCGATTCTCTTGGGCAGCAGCTGGCCGTGCTGTTGCTCGCTGCGCAGTGCGCGTCCCAGCAGCACCCGCTTGGTCAGGTCAGGAATCGTGGACACGACGACCGACCCTAGGGACGCGCACCACCGTGCCCCTCCCCCTGCCGGCCCCCGGACCGACCCCTGTTGTCGGGGCCCGCGGCTGGAATGGTCACGCCGGTACCGAGCCGGGGAAGGCGCCTTCGAGGGACTCGAACTGGAGGTCCATGGGCAGGTCCTGGCGGCGGGAGATGCCCAGCTTGCGGTAGGCCCGGGTGAGGTGCTGCTCGACGGTGCTGACGGTGATGTAGAGCTTCCCGGAGATCTCCCGGTTGGTGTAGCCGTACGCGGCCAGGGCCGCCACCCGCCGCTCGGACTCGCTGAGCTGCTCGGTCTCGGCCGGGGCGGGGTCGGCGGCGGAGCGGTGCGCGGGGGCCGGGCGCTGCTCGGGGCCGGACTGGCCGGGCAGGATCTGCTCGCACAGCGGCAGGGCTCCGCAGTCGGCGGCCAGGTGCCAGGCACGGCGGGTGACCATGCCGGCGCGGGTGCCCTCGCCGAGCAGCAGCAGGGCGCGGCCGAGGTCGGCGAGGGCCTTGGCGAGTTCCAGCCGGTCGCCGGAGCGGCGCAGTTCGTCGACGGCGCGGGTCAGCAGCTTGGGGCGCTGGCGCAGTTCGGTGGTGGCGGCGCGCAGCCGCAGGGAGACACCGCGCACGCGCGGGCTGCGGACGCCGGCTCCGGCGAGCTGTTCCACGACGAACCGCTCGGCCTGCCGGTGTTCGCCCAGCCGGAGCAGGGCCTCGGCGGCGTCGGTGCGCCAGGGCAGCTGGCGGGGCCGGTCCAGGCCCCAGCTCTGGGCGAGCCGGCCGGCGTCGAGGAACTCGCCGAGGGCGGCCCGGTGGCGGTGGGTGGCCAGGTAGTAGTGGCCGCGCGCCCGCAGGTAGCCCAGGGCGTAGACGCTGGAGAAGAGTTCCTCGGGTACGGGCATCTGCAGCCGGCGGGCCACGGCGTCGTACTGGCCCATGGCGGTCTGGGCGGTGATGAGGGTGGCGAGCGGGCCGAAGAGGAACAGCCCGCCGCGGTCGGCGACGCCGTCGGCGGCGGCCTCGGCCTCGCGGGCGGCGCCGGCCAGGTCGCCCAGGCGCAGCAGCGCCTCGGAGTGGACGAGGCCGAAGACGGAGCGCCAGCCGGTGTGGGGCGCTGCGGCCTGGAGGCGCTGGCACCAGACGGCGGCCCGGTCGGGCCGGTCGGTGTGCACGAGGGTGCGGACGGCCTGGACGATCGGGTCGAAGGTGGCGTGCGCGAGCGGGGTGCCCTTGAGCAGGCGCTCGGCGGCCTGCTCGTCGCCGTCGTGGTCGGGGTGGGTCCACAGGGCCGCGGAGGAACGCAGCTCGGCGGTGGCGCCGCGACCGGCGCTCTCGGCGGCCGTGGCCGCGGCCGCGGCGGGGGCGGCGGCGGATACGGGGGACGAGGCCCCGGTGGGCGGCAGGGCGAACAGCTCGCGCAGCGGGTCCTCGCGGGTGGCGCGGGCGGCGGCGCGCGGGTCGGCCGCGTGCTCGAGGGCGAGGGCGGCGTCCTCGATCCGGCCCTGGGCGACCAGCAGCCGGGCGAGCCGGCCGGCGCGGGCGGCCCCGAGGGCGCCGGCGCGCAGGGCCGCCAGCGGGGCGTCCAGGTGGCGTTCGGCGGCGGCGGGGTGCCGGCGCCAGGTGACGGCGGCCATCTGGAGGTCGATCTCCCAGCCGGCCTGGTCGTCGGTGCACAGGGTGCGGGCCAGTTCGAGGAAGGCGGCGGCCCGCTCGCAGTCCTCGGTGGTGACGAGCACCTGGAGGGCGGCGTCGCGCAGCACCCGGGACGGCCAGGCGCCGCCGGGGAGTTCGGCGGGTCCGGCGCCGGCGGCGCGGGCGGCGAGCAGCTGGCCGGCGACGGCCACGGCGCGGGCGCCCGCCTCGTGCAGCACGGCGGCGGCGTCCGCGCGCAGCCGGGCGAGTTCGGTACGGGGGGTGGCGTCGAGGACGGCGGCGACGACGGCCGGGTGGCGCAGCAGACCGCCCTCGGTCAGCCCGGCGGCCTCCAGGGCCCCGGTGGCGCGCGCCGCGGCGGTGGCGCTCACGACGGCGAGCCGCGCGGCCGCCTCGGGCTCGGCGTCCTCCCCGAGCACGGCGAGCGCGGTGGCCAGCCGGCGCGAGACGACCCCGCCCCGGTGCAGACAGGTCAGCGCGGCCTGGGCGAAGGGCCCCCCGGGGACGGGCTCGAGCCCGGGCAGCACGCCACCCGCGGCGGGGACGTCCGGGCCGGGGCCGCCGGCGGTGGGGACGCCGGCGGTGGGGACGCCGGCGGTGGGGGTACCCCGGCCCGGAACGCCGGCGGTGGGGGTACCCCGGCCCGGAACGCCGGCGGTGGGGGTACCCCGGCCCGGAACGCCGGCGGTGGGGACACCGGCAGTGGAGACACCGGCGGTGGGGTCGCCGGCAGTGGGGGTGCCCCGGCCCAAGACGCCGGCCGTGGGGGTGTCCCGGCCCGGAACGCCGGCGGTGAGCGTGCCGACGGTGGGGACGCCGGCCGTGGGGGTGTCGGCCCCGGCCGGGGCGGGCACGGCCGGTCGGTGGTCCGTCGGCGCCGGGGGCGTCGCGGTCCGTTCGCTCAGGAGGGCGCGCAGGAGGAGGGGGTTGCCGCCCGTGGCCGCGTGGAGGGGGGCCGTCGTGGCCGCGTCGGCCGGGGTGCCGGTCAGGAGGGTGGTCAGTTCGGCGGTGCCCGCCGGGTCCAGCCGGCCCAGCGTGACACGGGTGAAGCCGGGGTGGCGCAGGAACTCGGTGCGGGCCAGCGGGCTGCCGGCGTGCTCCTGCGGCGTGTCGGCCAGCACGAGCAGCAGCGGTGCGCTGCGCACGGTACGGGCCGCGTCCAGGAGCCTGTCGAGGGAGGCCGTGTCCGTCAGGTGCAGGTCGTCGACGCACACCACGACCGGGCCCCGCGCGGTGGCGGCGCACAGCGCGCGGGTGAACTCGGCGCCGCTGAGCTCGCCCTGGTGGGCGCCGGGGACGATGTCCTCGGGCAGTCCGGCGGTCAGCTGGCGCAGGACCCCGTACGGCACGTCGCGGTCGTGGACGCTGCCGGCGCCGCGCAGTACGAGCGCGCCGCGCCGGGCGGCGGTCTCGGCCACGTGGACGAGCATCTCCGTCTTGCCGCAGCCGACGGCCCCCTCCAGGAGGACGACGCCCGCGTTCGCGGTCGTACACGTTCCGAGTGCCGCGTCCAGCTGCGCGTAGACCTCGTTCCGGCCAATGAGCCTCATCGTCCGCCCCCGTTCGCATCGCTGTGCCTCAGCCGCTGCAAACGATGCCTTGAGCAGGGGGGAAGCAGGGGGCGATGAGGGTGTCCACAAGTTGCCCGGCAGGAACTGTCGCCCCTGGATCCGGCCGTTCAGCCCGCGAACACCACCCGGGGGGCGGGGAGCGGAATCCCGGGCCGGGACCACTCGCGGGGGTAGCCGAGCGAGACCTCCTCGAAGCGGACTCCGTCGTGCCAGGTGGTGGCGGGGATGTGCAGGTGCCCGTGGACGACCGCCCGGGTGGGGAAGCGCCGGTGCCAGTCGGCGGTGCGCACGGTGCCGCACCAGGGGGCGAACTCGGGGTGGCGCAGCCGCTCGGTCGGGGCCCGCAGCAGCGGGAAGTGGTTGACCAGGACCAGCGGGAGGTCCGCGTCGCACGCGGCCAGGCGCTGTTCGGCGGCCTCGACCCGGGCCGCGCACCAGGCCTCGCGGCTGGGGTAGGGGTCGGGGTGGAGCAGGAACTCGTCGTTGCACACGACGCCGGCCCGGTGGGCCCGTTCGAGGGCCTCGGCCCGGTCGCGGGCGCCCTCGGGGCGGAAGGAGTAGTCGTAGAGCAGGAACAGGGGGGCCACGACCAGCGGGCCGCCCGGGCCGTTCCACACCGGGTAGGGGTCCTCGGGCGTACGGACGCCCAGGCTCCGGCACAGGTCGACCAGGTACCGGTAGCGGGCCTCGCCGCGCAGCTGGACCGGGTCGTCGTACGGGGTCCACAGCTCGTGGTTGCCGGGCGCCCAGACGACCTGGGCGAACCGCCCGGCGAGCAGCTCCAGGGTGGCCTCGACGTCGGCCACCAGCTCCGCCACGTCGCCCGCCACGATGAGCCAGTCGGCGTCGGAGCCGGGGCGCAGGGCCTCGACCACGCGCCGGTTGGCGGGGTGGGCGACGTGGAGGTCGCTGATGGCCAGCAGACTGCCGTGCGGCATCCGCCGGGTGCCTACGCGCCGGTGAGCGCGGGGGCGGCGTCGCCCTCCAGGACGGCCCGCTCGGCGTCGGAGAACGGCGGTCCGTCGAGCTCGGTGCGCTGCCCGGCCTTGCGCAGGGCGGCGACCAGGTGCGGGGACTCCAGGCTGGAGACCGGCGCGGCGAGCGCGGTGACCTGCATGGCGGCCGCGCTGACGACCGGGTCGTGGAGTGCGGCGGTGCCGAGCAGGTCGGCGAAGGCCTGCGCGTCCTGGGCGCGCGGGGTGATCCGCGGGTCCTTGGCGTGGTTGCGGGTCCCCGGGTAGCAGATGTCCTGGGTGGTGGCCAGCAGCCACGGGTCGTCGACGACCTTGGCGACGGCGTGCCGGGCGGCGTCGGCGGTGCCCTCCGCCAGGCCGTGCCGGGTCAGTTCGGTGTCCAGGGCTCGGGCGCTGAGGGCCGCGCAGCTCATGCCGTGACCGTAGACGGGGTTGAAGGCGGCCAGCGCGTCGCCCATCACCAGCAGCCCGGCGGGCCAGGTCGCCAGCCGCTCGTAGTAGCGGCGGCGGTTGACGGTGGAGCGGGAGCCCTGGACCGGGCCGAGGGGTTCGGCACGCTCCAGGAGGTCGGCGATGACGGGGTGGCGCAGGTTCCGGGCGAAGCCGAGGAACGCGTCGTCGTCGGTGGGCGGTTCGCCGCCGCGGGTACCGGCGAGCGTGACGAGCCAGCGGCCGCCCTCGATGGGGACGAGCGCGCCGTTCTGGCCGGGCCGGCCGGTGCCGGGGGCGGCGGCGACGTTGACCATGGGGAAGGTCGAGGGGGTGCCGGCGGGGGCGGCGTAGATGCGGGTGGCGTAGGCGATGCCGGTGTCGACGACGTCCTCCTCGACCTCGGGCAGGCCGAGGGCGGGCAGCCACTTGAGGGTCTGCGAGGGGCGGCCGCCGGTGTCGACGACGAAGTCGGCGGCCAGCTCGCTCTCCTGGCCGTCCTTGGTGCGGACGCGCACTCCGGTGACGCGCTCGGCGGATCCGGTCAGGCCGGTGGCGTCGGTCTGCTGGAGGACCTCGATCCTCGGGTTCGCCAGGGTCTGCTCGCGCACGACCCAGTCGAGCAGCGCGCGGCTGGCGGTGATCATGAACTGGCTGCCGGGGAAGCGGGTCTGCCAGCCGTACGGCGTGTACCAGACGATGTCGCGCGGCAGGTGCAGGCGGTGGGCGCCGGCGTCGGCCAGGGCCTTCAGGGTGCCCGGGAGCAGGGACTCGATGGCGCGGGCGCCGCCGGACCAGAGCAGGTGGGCGTGGCGGGCCTGGGGCACGCCCTTGCGCAGTTCGGGCCCGTCGGGGAAGACGTCCCGTTCCACCACGGTGACGCGGTCCACGTGCCGTGCGAGCACCGCGGATGCCAGCATCCCGGCGAGGCCGCCGCCGAGGACTACGGCGCGTGTTTCTGCGGTCATGAGTGCGTGACCCTTCCGTCCGTCAGACGTCTTGCGCACAGGTGCGGAAATTACCGGAACCGCGATGATCCCGGCGATCCCGGGGATCGACGGAAATCCAGGAATCCGGAAATCAAAGGAATCCCCGGGCCTGCACGAATTCGCGATCCCCGCGACGCTAGCACTCACCGGCAAGCGCCTGAACCCCTATCAACCCCTATGAAATCCGGCGGCTATGGCGGGACGCGCGAGGCCGCGGCCACCATGGAGAAGCCTGCCGAAAGGAGAGAATTCATGCTGGACGAGGCGGCGCTGAAGGACCTGATTCTGGAACACACCCGACGGGTCAACGCGGGCGACGTGGAGGGGCTGCTGCGGCTGTACTCGCCGGACGTCCGTTTCGAGGACCCGGTGGGCGCCGGCGTGCAGCGCGGCCACGCGGCCCTGCGCGCGCACGCGCGGGGCGCCGTGACCAGCAACACCGTGGAGGTGCCCGGCACGCCGGTGGCGGCCCAGGACGGCCGGCACGCCGCCGTGCCGGTGGCCGCGACCATGGACTACCTGCCGCTGGGACCGGTGCTGACCCGGCACGGCGTGCTGCCCACGCCCGCCGATCCGGCGCGCCAGCGGATGCTGTTCCGCTTCGTGATGGTCGTCCGGGCCGGCGAGGACGGGCTGATCGAGGACATGAGGGCCTACTGGGGGGCGAGCGACGTCTCCCTCGTCGACGCGGCATGACGCCGGGGGAGGACTGAGGAGAATGCTGGACGAGGCGACGCGCAAGGAACTCGCGCTGGAGCACTGCCGGCGCATGAGCAGCGGGAATGTGGACCGCATGCTCGAGCTGTACACGAAGGACGTCCGTTTCGAGGACCCGGTCGGTTCGGTCCCGATGATCGGGCACGACGCATTGCGGGTGCATTTCCAGCGGGCCGCGGAAGCGAAGACGGTGGACGTGGCGGGGGTTCCGGTCGCCGCCCAGGACGGGCTGCACGTGGCCATTCCGGTGTCCGTCTACATGAATTACCTGCCGCTGGGGCCGGCGCTGACGAAGCACGGCTATCTGGACAAGCCGGCCGATCCGTTCCGCAAGCGCATCAAGTTCGCGCTCACGAGCATCTTCCGGACCGGTTCCCACGGTCTGATCGAGGCCGTGTGGGTGTACTGGGGCAAGTCGGACCTGTCGCTGCTGGACCCGGGCCAGGAGTAGCGCCCGCCCCCGCGCACGTACGCGCGCACGCACGTGAGCCGTCCGTACCGGAAGGAGTTTCCGGTGCGGACGGCTCACGCATGACGGGTGCGGCCGGTCAGGCGGCCAGGTCACGCCGTCCGAACAGGGCGGTGCCCGCCCACAGCAGGCCCGCGGCCACGACGGTCAGCGCCACCAGCGGCAGCACCTCGGCGTCCACCGCCGGCAGCGCCGGCAGGTGGCTGAACGGCGAGATGTCGCGCACCGCCTGGGGGAGCTTCAGCAGGCCGCCGAGCTGGCCGACGACCAGGCACAGGGCGAGCGCGCCCCATGCGGCGCCGGAGGTGGCCCCGGGCAGGATGCCGAAGACCAGCACCACGACACCGGCGATCACCAGGACCGCGGGCGCCTGGACCAGGGCGGCGCCCACGAGGTCGGCGACCCCGCCGCCGACGTCGCCCGCGGCGGCGCCGTACGTCAGGCCCGCGGCGAGTCCGGCGACGAGCAGCAGGACCAGCGAGCCGGCGACCGCGACGACCACGTGGCTGGCGACCCAGCGGCCGCGCCCGATGGCGGTGGCGAGCAGGGACTCCAGGCGCCCGGAGGTCTCCTCGGCGCGCAGCCGCAGCAGCGCCTGCACCACGAAGCCGGCCGTGATCGCGCCGACCATGACCATCATGGACGCGAAGAACGTGTCCACCGGGTCGCCGCCGGAGCCGCCGATCCTGCCGAGGGTCTCGGTGAGGGCGGCGTTGTCCCCCAGCGCTTCGCCCGCGGACTTGCCCATGCCGCCGATGACGGCGCCGAGCACGGCGATCCCCAGCGCCCAGCCGATGAGCGCGCCGCGGTGCAGCCGCCGGGCCAGTCCGTACGCGCCCAGCAGGCCGGGAGCGGCGGCGGCCGGACCGGGCTTGTCCTGGAGGACGCCGGCACCGAGGTCCCGGCCCTCGGACAGGCGCAGCGCGAACGCGGCGGCCAGGCCGAAGAAGACCAGCGGGACCGCGAGGACCCACCAGTTGTCCGCCCCGAAGGGGGCGGCCTGCTGGGCCCAGCCGATCGGCGAGAGCCACGCGAGCCAGGAGCTCTCCACGGCCGTGCCCGAGGCGTTGACCTCTCCCCCGGCGTCGGCGATGCCGCGGATCAGGAACGCGGCGCCGACGACCGCGCCGGCCAGCGAGTTGGCACCGCGCGCGGTGCCGGCCAGCTGGGCGGCGATCGCGGCCACGCCCGCGAAGGCGAGACCGGTCGCGGCGACGGCGGCGGCCGCCAGCAGCGAGGATCCGACGGCCAGGCCCGCCAGCGGCAGGACGATCCCGAGGAAGATGAACAGGCCTATGTTGGCCTGCAGGGCGAGCAGCAGGGCGGCCGCGAGGCCCGCCTGCCGGCCGACCGGGGCGGCGCCGACGAGCTCGGCGCGGCCGCTCTCCTCGTTCTGCCGGGTGTGCCGTACGACGGCGAAGGTGCTCATGAGCGCGGCCAGCACGCACAGGAACGTGAAGGACTGCACCATGGCGAGGGTGCCCTCGCCGGTGCCGACGGGCGCGCCGCGGGTCAGCAGCAGCGCCGGGTTGTCGGTGAGCAGCTTGACGGCCTCGGTGCGCGCCGCCTCGTCCTTGTACGTCTTGCCGACGCTGCTCGCGGCGCTGTAGGCGAGCGCCGCGGTGCCGTAGAGCCACACCGACAGCTGGATACGGTCTCTGCGGACCGCCAGCTTCAGCAGTGGCCGGGTGTTGGCGTACTGGCTCATCGCGCGCCCGCTCCCGCCGTGGCGCGCCCGGCCTTCGCGGCCGTGGCCTCGTCGCCCTGGTCGCCGTAGTGGCGCATGAAGAGCTCCTCCAGGGTGGGCGGGGTGCTGGTGAGCGCGCGCACGCCGAAGGGGGTGACGTGCGCGAGCACGGCGCCGAGCTGGCCGTTGTCGACGTCGAAGGTCAGCCGGCTGCCCTCGGCGCGGACGTTGTGGACGCCGGCCAGGGACTCCACGCCGGTGACCGGGTGCTCGGACTCGACGGCGAGCGAGGTGCGCGTGAGGTGGCGCAGCTCGGCGAGGGTGCCGGACTCCACGGTGCGGCCCTTGCGGATGATGGAGACGCGGTCGCAGAGGGTCTCGACCTCGCTGAGGATGTGCGAGGAGAGCAGGACCGTGCGGCCCTGGGCCTTGACCTCGGCGACGCTCTGCTGGAAGACGGCCTCCATCAGCGGGTCGAGGCCGGAGGTCGGCTCGTCGAGGATGAGCAGCTCCGCGTCGGAGGCGAAGGCGGCGACGAGCGCGACCTTCTGCCGGTTGCCCTTGGAGTAGGTGCGGCCCTTCTTGCTCGGGTCGAGCTGGAAGCGCTCGATCAGCTGCCCCCGGCGGTCCTTGTCGAGCCCGCCGCGCAGGGCGCCGAGGGTGTCGATCGCCTCGCCGCCGGTGAGGTTGCGCCACAGGCTCACGTCGCCGGGCACGTAGGCGAGCCGTTGGTGCACCTCGACGGCGTCGGCCCAGGGGTTCTTGCCGAGGAGGGTGGCCTTGCCGCCGTCCAGCTTCAGCAGGCCCAGCAGGGCGCGGATGGTGGTGGACTTGCCGGCCCCGTTGGGGCCCAGGAAGCCGTGCACCTCACCCCTGCGGACCGTCAGGTCGAGCCCGTCGAGGGCGCGGAACCTGCCGAAGGTCTTGATGAGTCCTGCTGCGGCGATTGCGTTCTCGCTGAGCGCCACCGCACACCACCTTTCACGATGTCGTGTTCATCGGATTCGTCGTCCGTGCGACTCCGAAGACGACGGCACCGCGGCCCTGTTGCGGCCCCGGCCAGGATTCCGCGCGGCCCCTTGCGGGAGCAATGTCAGGGCATGCGGAGGGTCGGATTCAGGGGTGCGTACGGGTATCGGGTAGGGGTTGACCCGCCCTTGGCGCTTCCCGACCGTTGTAGGGCACACGGAAAAGATGAGGGAGTGTCATGTCTACCGTCACCATCGACCCCCAGATGGTTGCCGCCTTACGGAATTTCCCCTTCACCCCGATCCGCGGGCTCGAGATCGAGCCGATTCTCGAGGACTTGCGCAGACAGGAACCGGTCAGCCGGATCACCCTCCCGTACGGCGGGGACGCCTGGCTGGTCACCCGCTACGAGGACGTCCGGGCCGCCCTCGCCGACCCCCGGCTCAGCCGCGCGGCGGTGGTCAACGCCGATGTGCCGCGCCGGCAGGAGATGCAGGTGGGGCCCGAGGGCATCATGTACATGGACCCGCCCAACCATTCACGACTGCGACGGCTGCTCACCAAGGCCTTCACCAAGCGGCGGGTGGAGCAGCTGCGGCCGCGCGTCGAGGAGATCGCGGCGGAGCTGGCCGGAAACCTCGCCTCCGCCGGCTCCCCCGGTGACCTGGTCACCCACTATTCCTGGCCACTGCCGACGCGGGTCATCTGCGAGCTGCTGGGCGTCCCGTACAAGGACCGCGAGATCTTCCGGCGCGGCGCGGACGCCCTGATGCAGGGCGACACCCTGCCGCACCACGAGTTCACCGCCCGCATCAACGAACTCTGCTTCTACATCATGGAGCTCATCGGGCAGCGGCGGGCACGGCCCACCGACGACATGCTGAGCGCGCTGGTCCAGGCGCGGGACGAGGGCGACCGCCTCTCCGAGCAGGAGCTGGTCTCGCTGACCGTCGTCCTGCTGGCCGGGGGCCACGAGACGACCGCCAACCAGATCACCAACTTCGTCTACACGCTGCTGCGCCACCCACGGCAGCTGGCCCTGCTGCGCGAACGGCCGGAGCTGCTGCCCCGGGCGGTGGACGAGCTGATGCGCTACATCCCGCTCGGCACCGGCCACCACGCGGCGATGATCGCCACGGAGGAGCTGGAGATCGGCGGGACGACGATCCGCGAGGGCGAGGCGGTGTACGTCCACATCCACTCGGCCAACCGCGACGCCACGGTCTTCGCGCACCCGGACCGGCTGGACCTGACCCGTGAGGACAACCATCACATGGGATTCGGACACGGTGTCCACTTCTGCGTCGGGGCGCAGCTGGCGCGGATGGAACTCGCCGTGGCCGTCCAGGCCCTGCTGGACCGGTTCCCCACGCTGGAGCTGGGGATCGAGGACGACGCCATCGCCTGGCGCGCCAGCCTGCTGGTACGGGGACCCCTGGCACTGCCGGTCCGCTGGTGAACGAACAGGACAGAAAGGAAACACGATGACGACCGAGACCCTGGAGCGGACGCGCTGGCAGATCAGCGTGGACCGGGCCGCCTGCACCGGCACGGGCATGTGCGTGCACGCCGCGCCGGCCTTCTTCACGCTGGTGGAGGGCAAGGCGCAGGCCCGGTGCGCGTCGGCGCCGGCCGACGACCGGCTGCTGGACGCCGCCCTGAACTGCCCGGTGGAGGCCATCCGCCTGACCGAGGTGGGCACCGGGACGGTGATCGCGCCCGAGCTGTGAGGACGTGAGGACGTGGGAAAGAGGCAGGGCCCGGGAGCCGATACGGCTCCCGGGCCCTGCCTCTTGCGCCTTGCGCCTTGCGCCTTGCGCCTTGCGCCTTGCGGGCGGCAGCCATCGGGCTGCGGCCTGCGGGCGGATCAGAAGGTGTAGCGCATCACGCGGTTGTACTTCCGCAGCACCGGGATGGCGTTCATGATCTTGCACATGATCCGCGAGGTCCACGGCATGTGCGACACGTAGGGGGAGTCGGTGAAGGTCCACTCCATCCTGTGCTCGATCCGCGGGTCCCACTGCTCCAGGGACTTGGGGTCCTCCAGGCCCCACACGAAGCGGTGGCCGGTCGCCTTGACCGTCCAGTGCTTGTTCATCGCCTTCACCGAGAACGGCGTGTACGCGTCGAAGAGCAGCTCGCCCGTGGGGAAACGGCCGGTGATCCGGGTGATGAGGTCGCGCACCTGGTCCTCGGTGAAGTACACCAGGACGCCCTCGGCGACGACGAGGACCGGGCGGTCGGCCGGGATCTCCTCCAGCCAGTCCGGGTCCAGGGCGGAGGCGCCGATGACGTGGTGGTGGTCGCGCTCGGGGAACAGGTCCCGGTAGAGCTGCGCGACCTCGGGCAGGTCCAGGTCGTACCACTCGACGTCGGCCGACGGGTCGATGCGGAAGACGCGGCCGTCGAGGCCGGCACCGAGGTGGAGGACGACGGAGCGCGGGTTGCGCCGCAGGAAGTCCTGCACCCAGCGGTCCACCTCCTTGCCGCGGATCGCGAGCGAGATCGCGTCGTCGTCGCGCATCTTCAGCTGGGTCTTCAGCTCGTCGTAGTCCTCGATGGACTCGACCGCGCGGACGGCGAGGCGGTCGCCCAGGATCGGACGGCCCGACTTGGCGTCGTGGGCCCGCGAGTAGAGGGCGACGAGCAGGTTTCTCGTCTCCGCGGTGAACTGCACCTTGGTCTGCATGGGGACACCCATCTCGGAACGTTTCGGTCGGGGTACGGGCGGGCGGCCCGGCGCGTGGGGGCGCGGTCAGCGCACCGCCGGGACCGCGGTGAACGCGGCGAGGTCCTCCGCGACCGCCTCCGTCACGCCGGCCGCCTGCGGGGTGAGGTAGAAGTGCCCGCCGGGGAAGCTGCGGAAGCTGAAGGCGCCACTGGTCAGCTCCTGCCAGCGGCGCGCCTCCTCCAGGCTGACGCGGGGGTCCGACTCACCGGTGAGCACGCTGACGGGGCAGCGCAGCACCGGGCCGGGCTCCTGCGGCCGGAAGCGGTAGGTCTCGATGGCCTTGTAGTCGCTGCGGATGGCCGGCAGGACCATGCGCAGCAGCTCCTCGTCGGCCAGCAGGCCCGCGTCGGTGCCGGCCAGCGCCCGGATCTCGGCGATCAGGGCGTCGTCGCCGCGCGTGTGCACGTTCTCCTCGCGGTGGACCAGCGGCGAGCGGCGCCCGGAGGCGATCAGGCCGAGCAGCGGAGCGCCCTCGGCCTCGTAGCGCTGGGCCAGTTCGAAGGAGAGCACCGCGCCCATGCTGTGGCCGAACAGCGCGAAGGGCTTGTCCGACCACGGCCGCAGCGCCCGGTGGATGGCCTCCACCAGATCGGGCACGTTGTCCAGGGTCGGCTCGGCGCGCCGGTCCTGGCGGCCGGGGTACTGCACGGCCAGCACCTCGGCCCGGCCGGCCAGGTTCTTGGCGAAGGGGAAGAAGAACGACGCGCTGCCGCCGGCGTGCGGCAGCACCACCAGGCGGTACGGCTGCTCGGGCGCGGGGTGGTATCGCCGGATCCACAGGTCGCTGTGCTCGTCCGGGGTGGTCATGTCCGTACCTCTCCTGGTTCGTGGTCGCCTGTGGGTGTGCACGCCGGGGCGGCGGGGCGGCAGGGTTCAGACGCCGATGTCGCTCATGCCCCAGAAGACGCGCATGTCCTCGATCAGGCCGTCGGCGTTGATGGTGAAGACGTCGACCGCGTTGATGTTCGTCCGGGTGCGGTTCGGGTCGAGGATGTTGGTCATCGTCGCGGCGACCGGTACGGCGACCTGCTTGCCGTCCTGGCCGACGGAGGCGTGGCCGGGGTTGACGGTGACCTCGGCGGCGACGTTGCTGTGGAAGTACTCGCGCTGGGCGGCGCGGCCGACGCGGGGCTCGCGGCCGACCGGGTCCTCGATCCGGGCGTCCTCGGTGAAGTGGGTGAGGATGGCGTCGATGTCGCCCTCGTTCACCTTGCGGAAGTACTCCGCGACGATCTCCTTGCGCTTCTGCTCGTCGAGCATGAGGGGTCCTTCCAGTCGTGAGTGACGTACGCGCGTGCGACGGTAGGGGCGTGTCTTAAAGCGACGCCAAAGGCTGCCCGGCGGGGCGGGCGTTGTGGGGCGGCAGCGTGTCCCGGCGGTGCCGGTCGACGTCGTGAGGCCGGTGCCCCTCGGCCCGCGGGGCTCCGCCCCACACCCCGCGCCTCAAACGCCGGCGAGGCTGGATCGGGGGCGCGGTACGGCCCGTGGGGGTGGGTCAGCCGAATATCCAGAAGCGTTCGCGCTGGAACGGGTACGTCGGCAGGTCCACGTGGCGGGCGGCGTCGGCGCCGTACACGGCGGCCCAGTCGACGGGCGCGCCGCCGACGTGGAAAGCCGCGGCCTGCGCGAGCGCGTACCGGGCGGCGTCGGCCGGGGCGTCCGTACCCGCGTCCCCCGCCGCGACCGCCGCCGACCAGGTGGCCGGGGCGTCCAGGGCGCCCAGGGGTTCGCCGGTGGCCGCGTCGAGCAGGGGGACGGACGGCGCGGTGAGGTCCACCGTGCGCAGGGTCCGCTCGAAGGACTGCGGGTCGTCTTCGGCGTACGCGGCCAGGAGCCGGGCCGCCTCGTCCAGGGACAGGGATCCGGCGGCGTGCGCCGCGGCCGCGAGGCCCGGTCCGGAGACCGTCAGGGCCTGCGGGGCCAGGCCCCAGTGCGCGGAGAGGCGGAACAGGGCCACCTCCTCCGCGAAGGCCTCGGCCGCCGGCGGGAACGGGCTCGCCAGGTGCACGCCGAGGTGCGTGCGGACCTCGTCCCACGCCTCGGCGAACACCGGCTGTGCGGCGTACAGACCGTCGGCGATCCCGCGTACGGCGCCGGTGAAGGCGATCCGCGCGTGGCCGGCGGTGACCACCCGGTCGTCGTCCCCGCCCTCCGCCGCGGCGGCCAGCGCCGCGGCCAGATCCTCGCGGCCCTCGGCGAGCACCACGGCGCGGTGCTCGAAGGCCGCCCGGCCGGTGGCCAGGGTGTAGCCGATGTCGGCGGGGTCGAGGGCGGGGTCCTCGGCGAGCGCGGCACTCAGCCGCGCCGCCTGGGCGCGCAGGGCGGCCCCGGTCCGGCCGGACAGCGGGACCGCGACCGGGCCGTCCCGCCGCACGCTGCCGACGGTGGCGACGGCGGCGGCGGGCGGCTCTTCCAGGATGAAGTGGGCCTGGGTGCCGCTGGCGCCGAGCGAGGAGACGCCGGCCCGGCGCGGCCGTCCCGTCTCGGGCCACGTGGTGGGCTCGGTGACCAGCCGGACGGCGCCGGCCGACCAGTCGACGCGGCTGGTGGGCTCCTTGACGTGCAGCATCTGCGGGATCCGGGCGTGCTCCAGCGACAGGACCGTCTTGATGATCCCGGCGACTCCGGAGGCGGACTGCGGGTGGCCGATGTTGGACTTCACCGTGGACAGCAGCAGCGGCCGGTCCTCGGGGCGGTCCTGGCCGTACGTGGCGAGCAGCGCCTCGGCCTCGATCGCGTCGCCGAGCGGGGTGCCGGTGCCGTGGCCCTCGACGGCGTCGACGTCCGGGCCGGCCAGGCCCGCGTCGGCCAGCGCCTGGCGGATCAGGCGCTGCTGGGACAGGCCGCTGGGGGCGGTCAGGCCGTTGCCCGCGCCGTGGTGGTTGACGGCGGAGCCGCGGACGACCGCGAGCACGCGGTGGCCCAGGCTCCGGGCCCGCGAGAGCCGTTCGACGACCACCATGGCGGCGCCCTCGCCCCAGCCGGTGCCGTCGGCGTCCTCGGAGTACGGCTTGCAGCGGCCGTCGGCCGCCGCGCCGCCCATGTGGTGCCAGGCGACCGGCGCGGACAGCACGGTGACACCGCCGGCCAGGGCCATGGCGCTCTCGCCGCGCCGCACCGACTGGACGGCCAGGTGCAGGGCGACGCCGGAGGAGGAGCAGCCGGTGTCGACGGTCAGGGTCGGGCCGTGGATGTCGAGGGCGTAGGCGACGCGGCCGGAGGCGATGGCGGGCGCGATGCCGCTGCCGAAGTGCGGCTCGCTCTCCTCGGGGATCCGCTCGGTGGGCAGGAAGCCCTGGTAGCCGACGCCGAGGTAGATGCCGATCTGCTCGTCGGTGACCCCGCGCGGGTCGACCCCGGCGCGCTCGAACGCCTCCCACGCGGTCTCCAGCAGGATCCGCTGCTGCGGGTCCAGGACCAGGGCCTCGGCCTCGGAGATGCCGAAGAAGGCGGCGTCGAACTCGCCGATGCCGCGCAGCAGTCCGGCCTGGCCGAGGGTCTTGACGGCCTGGAAGGACTCGGCGGGGTCGCTCGCCTCCGTCGCGTCCGTCGCGTCCGTGGGCTCGGCCAGGCGCCAGCCGCGGTCGCGGGGCAGGTCGCCGACGAGGTCCTCGCCCTCGGAGATCGCCCGCCACAACTGCTCGGGCGTCTCGATGCCGCCGGGCAGCCGGCAGCTCATGCCGACGATGACCACGGGGTCCTCGTCCGTCCCCGCGCCCGTACCGGCGCCGCCGGTGGCGGTGGCCGCGGGCTCCTCCGGGGCGCCGAGCAGTTCGGCGCCGAGGAAGCGGGCGAGCGCGGCGGGCGTGGGGTGGTCGTAGACCAGGGTCGCCGGGAGGGTCAGGCCGGTGGCGGCGGTGAGCCGGTTGCGCAGTTCGACGACGGTGAGGGAGTCGAAGCCGAGCTCCTTGAAGGCGCGCGAGGACTCGATCGCCGCGCCGTCGGCGTGGCCGAGGACCGCGGCTGCCTGAGCCCGGACGAGGTCGGTCAGCCGGGCGGTGCGCTCGGCCGGGGTGGCCGCGCGCAGGGTGCGGACCAGGTCGGAGGCCGCGTCGTCGGTGGCCGGGGCCGCCTCGGCCACGGGGGCCTTCGGCACCAGGGCGTCGATGAGGGCGCTGGTGCGCTCGGAGGTGAAGCCGGGGGCGAAGCGCGCCCAGTCCACGTCGGCGACGGCCACGAAGGTCTCGTCGTGCTCGACGGCCTGGACCATGGCGTTCAGGGCGAGTCCGGGGTCCATCTCGATGACGCCGCGGCGGCGCATGTACTCCTCGGCGCCGTCGAGTTCCATCATGCCGCCGCCGCCCCAGGCGCCCCAGGCCAGCGAGGTCGCGGTCAGGCCGCGGGCGCGGCGCCGCTCGGCGAGCGCGTCGAGGTAGGCGTTGGCGGAGGCGTACGCGGTGTGCCGCGCCGCGCCCCAGACACCGGAGTTGGAGGAGAACAGCACGAAGGCGTCCAGATCGGTGCCGTCGAGGAGGGCGTCGAGGTGGTCCGCGCCCGCCACCTTGGCGGCGGAGAGCTGCTCGAACTCCTCGGCCGGGGTCTCCCCGGCGAGCGTGTACTGCGGGACGCCGACGGCGTGGACGACGGCGGTCAGCGGCCGCTCGGCCGGGATCGCCGCGAGCAGCGCCTCGACCTGCGCGCGGTCGGCCATGTCACAGGCCGCGACGGTGACCTCGGCGCCCAGCTCCCGTATCTCCTCCGCCAGTTCGGCCGCACCCGGAGCCGCCGGCCCACGCCGGCTGGTCAGGACGACGTGCTCCGCACCGGTGGCCGCCATACGGCGGGCCACCTGCGCACCCACCCCACCCGTACCGCCAGTGACCAGCACCGTGCCGCGCGGCGTCCAGGAACGCACCGGCTCCCGGTCACCCAGCGGCGCACGCACCAGCCGCCGGCCGAGGATGCCGCTGGTGCGGATCGCGACCTGGTCCTCGTCGCCGTAGCCGCCGGAGAGCAGCCGGGCGAGCCGGGCCACGGCCCGGTCGTCGAGGGCGGGCGGCAGGTCGACCAGGCCGCCCCAGCTGCCGGGCTGTTCGAGGGCGACGACCCGGCCGAGGCCCCAGACGCGGGCCTGGGCCGGTACGGCGGGGGTGTCGGCCCGGCCGGCGGCGACGGCGCCGCGGGTGGCGGCCCAGTGCCGGGCGGTGATCCCCGCGTCGGCGAGGGCCTGGACGAGGACGTGGGTGGCCGTGGCCCCGTGGGCTTCGTCGAGGCCGAGGAGGGAGAGGACACCGCCGAGGCCCGGCAGGGCGGCCGTGGTCTCGGCGAGCCGGGCCGCGATCTCGGCGCGCCCGGCGGTGGGGTCGGTCTCCAGCACGACGGTGCCGGCGCCGTGGGCGGCGAGGCCGGCCGCGACCGTGCCGGCGGTGGAGCCGGCCGCCGCGCCCGCCGGGGTGACGATCAGCCAGGTGCCGTCCAGCGCTCCGGTGGATCCGGTGGCGGTCAGCGGGGCCCAGCTGACCTTGTAGCGCCAGGAGTCGACGGTGGCGTGGGCGCGGTGCCTGCGGCGCCAGTCGGCGAGGGCGGGCAGCAGCTCGCCGAGCGCGCGGCGCTCCTCCAGGTCGAGGGTGCCGGCCAGGGACTCCAGGTCCTCCGCCTCGACGGCGGCCCAGAACCGGGCCTCCGTCTCGTCGGCGGTGGGGGCGGCGGCGGGGGCCTCGGGGCGGATCGCGGCGGGCTTCAGCCAGTAGCTCTGGCGCTGGAAGGCGTACGTGGGCAGAGCCGTGGTGCGGGCGTCCCGGCCCGCGTACAGGGCGGTCCAGTCGACGCGGACGCCGCGGGTCCAGGCCGTGGCGAGCGAGGCCGTGAAGCGGGCGAGGCCGCCCTCGTCGCGGCGCAGGGTGCCGGTGGCGAGGATGTCGGCGCCTGCCGCGTCGGCGGTCTCGGTGAGGCCGTAGGTGAGGACCGGGTGGGCGCTGGACTCGATGAACGCCCGGAATCCCTCGGCGAGGAGGGTGCGGACGACGGGTTCGAAGGACACGGGCTGCCGGCAGTTCTCGTACCAGTAGGCGGCGGTCAGCTCCGGTCCTTCCAGGGCTTCGCCGGTGACGGTGGAGTAGAGCGGCACCGAGCCCTCACGCGGGCGTACGAAGGCCAGCAGGTCCAGGATCCGCTCCTTGAGCCGGTCCACCTGCGCACAGTGCGAGGCCACCGTCGAGGGAATCACCTTCGCCCGGACACCCTCCGCCTCCAGTACGGCGACCAGCTCCTCCAGCGGAGCCACCTCACCGGCCACGGTCACCGTGCCCGGACCGTTGATCCCCGCGATCGACAACGCGTCCCCGTACGGCGCGATCCGCGCCCGCACCGCGTCCGCACCCAGCGACACCGACGCCACCGCACCCCGGCCCACCAGCTCGTCCGCGAACAACTGCGACCGCAGCACCACGACCTTCGCCGCATCCTCGAGCGACAGCGCACCCGACACCGCCGCCGCCGCGATCTCACCCTGCGAATGACCCACCACCGCGTCCGGCACCACACCCGCCGCCCGCCACAGCTCGGCCAACGCGACCATCACCGTGAACAGCACCGGCTGGAGCACCTCGATACGGGTCAGCTCCGGAGCACCCTCACTCCCCCGCACCACGGACTCCACCGACCAGTCCACATACGCCTCGACCGCACCCGCCACCTCCGCGAACCGCGCCGCGAACACCGGCGACGAATCGAGGAGTTCCACCGCCATCCCCGCCCACTGCGAACCCTGACCGGGGAAGACGAACACCGTCTTGCCGCCGGTGTCCGCGATCCCGGTCGCCGCCGGGGCGTCCAGGGCGGCGAGGAGTTCCTCGCGGGAGGAACCGAGCACCACGGCGCGGTGCTCGAAGGCGGAGCGGGTGGTGGCCAGCGCCAGGCCGACGTCCTGCGGCCGGAGCGCGTCGTCGGAGCGGACGTACGCGCGCAGCCGGGCGGTCTGGGCCTCCAGCGCCGCCCGGCCCTTGCCGGAGAGGACCCAGGCGAGCGGGGCGCCGGTGCCGATGACGGCGGCGGGCCCGGTGCCCTCCGCCGGCTCCGGTGCGGTGTCCTGCGGCCCGTCCGGCTCGGGCGCGGCCTCCAGGATGGCGTGCGCGTTGGTGCCGCTGAGGCCGAAGGAGGACACGGCGGCCCGGCGCGGGTGGCCGGTCTCGGGCCAGGCACGGGACGCCAGGAGCAGTTCGACGTCCCCGGCGGACCAGTCGATGTGCGGCGAGGGCGCGTCGACGTGGAGGGTCCTGGGCAGGACGCCGTGCCGCAGCGACATGACGGTCTTGATGATGCCGCCGACGCCCGCCGCCGCCTGGGTGTGACCGATGTTGGACTTGATGGAGCCCAGCCACAGCGGCTGCCCCTCGGGGCGGCCCTGGCCGTACGTGGCCAGCAGGGCGTGGGCCTCGATGGGGTCGCCGAGGGTGGTGCCGGTGCCGTGCGCCTCGACCGCGTCGACCTCGTCGGCGGTGAGGCGGGCGTTGGCGAGGGCCTGGCGAATGACCTTCTGCTGGGCCTTGCCGCTGGGGGCGGTCAGCCCGTTGGAGGCGCCGTCCTGGTTGGTGGCCGTACCGCGGATCACGGCGAGGACCTCGTGGCCGTGGCGGCGGGCGTCGGAGAGCTTCTCCAGCAGGACCAGGCCGACGCCCTCGGAGAAGGAGGTGCCGTCGGCGGAGGCGGCGAAGGCCTTGCAGCGGCCGCTGAACGCCATGACGCCCTGGGCGCTGAAGCCCACGAAGAGACCCGGGGAGGCCATGACGGTGACCCCGCCGGCCAGGGCGAGCGAGCACTCGCCCTGGCGCAGCGCCTGGACCGCGAGGTGCACGGCGACCAGGGAGGAGGAGCAGGCGGTGTCGATGGTGACCGCCGGTCCCTCGAAGCCGTACGTGTAGGAGATCCGGCCGGAGATGACGCTGGCCACGGACCCGGTGACCAGGTGCCCCTCGGCGCCCTCGGCCTCGTCGCCGAGGCTCTGGGCGTACGAGGGCTGGGAGGCGCCGATGTAGACGCCGGTCCGGCTGCCCTTGAGCGTGTGCGGGTCGAACCCGCCGCGTTCCAGGGTCTCCCAGGAAGCCTCCAGCAGCAGGCGCTGCTGGGGGTCCATGGCCAGGGCCTCGCGGGGCGAGATCCCGAAGAAGGCGGCGTCGAACTCGTCGACGTCGGGCACGAAGGCGGCTTCCCGCACGGTGCCCGTGTCGCCGAGGTCCCAGCCCCGGTTGTCGGGGAACCCGGAGACGGCGTCCCCCTCCTTGGCGACGAACTCCCAGAGGTCTTCCGGGGATTCGATGCCACCGGGGAAGCGGCAGCTCATGGCGACGACGGCGATGGGCTCGTGCGGGGCGGCGGCCAGCTGCTGGTTCTGCCGGCGCAGCCGTTCCGTCTCCGTCAGCGACGCCCGCAGCGCTTCGACGACCTTTTCCGAGGGGGTACTCATGGATGATCTCCGGATCTGAGGCTTCGCGGGGTCAGTGGGTGTCGCCGTCCAGGGCCAGGGAAACGAGATCGTCGAGGTCCATCGTGGCGATCGAGTCCTCCCGTGCCCCGGCGTCGTCGGCCGAGGCCGGCTGCGCGGCCGCGCTGCCGGCCAGGCGCAGCAGCGTGTCCAGCACGCCCGCCTCGCGCAGCCGGGCCAGCGGGACGGTGGCCAGCGCCCGCCTGATGTGTGCCTCGTCGAGCCCGCTGTCCGCGACCCCCGCGCCGGTGCCGGCCGCGGCGGCCGCCTCGGCCTCCGGGGCGAGTTCGGCCCGCAGGTGGCCGGCGAGCTCGGCCGGGGTGGGGTGGTCGAAGACGAGCGTCGCCGGCAGGCGCAGGCCGGTGGCGCCGCCGAGGCGGTTGCGCAGCTCGACCGCGGTCAGCGAGTCGAAGCCGAGCTCCTTGAAGGCCCGGTCGGCCTCGACGGCGCCGGGGCTGCTGTGCCCGAGGACGGCGGCCACGTTGGTGCGGACGACGTCGAGCAGGACCTCGTGGCAGCGTTCGGCGGTGAGGCCGGCGAGCTTTCGGGTCAGCGCGGCGCCGTCCGGTTCGGCCGTGGCGGCCGTCGTGCCCGCCGCCCGCCGGACCGGGGTACGGACCAGCGCGCGGTAGAGGGCGGGCAGGGCCGCGCCGCCCGCGGAGTCGCGCAGGGCGGCCGGGTCGAGGCGGACGGGGACGGCCAGCACCTCGTCCTGGTCGACCGCCGCGTCGAACAGGGCCAGGCCCTGCTCGGCGGTGAGCGGGGTGACGCCGCCGCGGCTGAAGCGGGCGAGGTCGGTGTCGTCCAGGCCGGCGGTCAGGTCGCTGATCTGGTGCCACATGCCCCAGGCGAGCGAGGTGGCGGGCAGGCCCTGGGCGCGCCGGTGGTGGGCGAGCGCGTCCAGGTAGGTGTTGGCGGCGGCGTAGTTGGCCTGGCCGGAGTTGCCGGTCACACCGGCCGCCGAGGAGTACAGGACGAAGTGGCGCGGGTCCAGGTCGCGGGTCAGCTCGTGGAGGTTCCACGCGGCGTCCACCTTGGGGCGCATGGCGCGCTCCATCCGCTCGGGGGTGAGCGAGGCGAAGACGCCGTCGTCGACGACGCCGGCGGCGTGCACGACCCCGGTGAGCGGCCGGTCGGCCGGTACGGCGGCCAGCAGGGCGGCCAGCGCCTCGCGGTCGGCGGCGTCGCAGGCCACGACCTCCGCCGAGCCGCCCAACTCGGCGATCTCGGCGACGAGTTCGGCCGCGCCCGGGGCGTCCGGGCCGCGGCGGCCGGTCAGCAGCAGGTGCCGTACGCCGTGCTCGGTGACCAGGTGCCTGGCCAACAGGGCGCCGAGGGTGCCGGTGCCGCCGGTGATCAGGACGGTGCCGGCCGGGTCCCAGGCCTGCGGGACGGTCAGCACGAGCTTGCCGGTGTGCTTGGCCTGGCTCATGAACCGGAAGGCCTCCGGCGCCCGCCGGATGTCCCAGCTGCGCGTCGGCAGCGGCGTCAGCGCACCGGACTCGAAGAGCTCCACGAGTTCGGCGAGCATGGCCGCCGTGCGCTCCGGACCCGCCTCGGCGAGGTCGAAGCGGCGGTAGCCGACGCCGGGGTGGTCCTGGGCGACCTGCTCGGGGTCGCGTACGTCGGTGGCGCCGAGTTCGACGAACCGGCCGCCGCGCGGCAGCAGCCGCAGCGAGGCGTCGACCAGCTCGCCGGCCAGGCAGTCCAGGACGACGTCGACGCCCTCGCCGCCGGTGGTGGCCAGGAACCGCTCCTCGAAGGAGGCGTCCCGCGAGGACGCCAGGTGCGCCTCGTCCAGCCCGGCGGCCCGCAGAGCCTCCCACTTGCCCTCGCTCGCCGTACCGAACACCTCGGCACCCAGGTGCCGGGCGATCTGCACGGCCGCCGAACCCACCCCGCCCGCGGCGGCGTGGATCGCGATCCGCTCGCCCGCCCGCAGCCCGGCCAGGTCCACCAGCGCGTAGTACGCGGTGAGGAAGGCGGTCGGGGCGGCGGCGGCCTGCTCGAAGGTCCAGCCGTCGGGGATGCGGGCCACCATCTGCGCGTCGGCGACGGCCAGCGGACCGAAGGACTGCGGGACCATGCCCATGACCCGGTCCCCGACCGCCAGGTGCGTCACCCCGGGGCCGGTCTCGACGACCACGCCGGCCGCCTCGCAGCCCATGAAGCCACCGCCGGGGTACATCCCCAGGGAGACCAGCACGTCACGGAAGTTGAGGCCGGCCGCGTGCACAGCGATACGGACGCCGCCCTCGGGCAGTGCCTCGGCGGCCTCGGGCCGCGGCAGCAGGGCCAGGTTGTCGAGGGTGCCGGCGGCGGTGGTCTCCAGGACCCAGGGGCCCTCGGCCGGCGCGGCCAGGGAGGCGGCCGTACCGGCCCGCACCAGGCGGGGCACCAGGGCGGTGCCGGCCCGCAGCGCGGTCTGCGGCTCGTCGTGGACGAGGGCGCCGGCCACGGCGCCGCGCAGGGCGGCGGCCGACTCCCGCGTTCCGTCGAGGTCCGCGATCAGCAGCCGGCCCGGGTTCTCGGCCTGCGCCGAGCGCAGCAGGCCCCAGGCGGGGGCGTGGGCGAGGTCGGTGACGTCCTCGCCGGTACGGGTGCCCACCGCGCCGCGGGTCACGACGACCAGCCGGGATCCGGCGAACCGCTCCTCGGCCACCCATTCCTGAAGGGTGGCCAGCAGCCCTGCCGCGGCGGCGTGGGTCTGCGCGAGGGTGGCGCCGGCTCCCTCGTACGGCAGGACGACGGTCTGCGGGAGCGCGGCGGCGTCGGCGGTATCGGCGGCGAGGGCCGCGAGGTTCTCGTGGCGGTCGACCACGGCGCCGGAGCGCTCCAGGGCGGCGGCGAGCCCGGCCGGGTCGGTGCCGAGCACCGCCCAGTTCCCGGCGGCCGCGGGGTCGGCGCCGCCGGGCAGCCCGGTCCACTCCAGGCGGAACAGGCCGTCGGTGCCCTCGCCCGCGCCCGGCCGCAGCGCGGCGGTGTCGACGGGGCGCAGGACGAGCGCGCCGACGGTGGCGACGGGCGCACCGGCGGCGTCGGCGACGTCCACCGCGACGGTGTCGGTGCCGGCGGCGCTGACGCGGACGCGCAGGGTGCCGGCGCCGGCCGCGTGCAGCGTGACGCCGCTCCAGGCGAAGGGCAGCCGGGCCCGGCCGGTCAGCTCGATGAAGTCGCCGAGCCGCATGGCGTGCAGGGCGGCGTCGAGCAGGGCCGGGTGCAGGAGGTACTTCGGGGCGTCGCCCTGGTGGCCGTCGGGCAGGGCGACCTCGGCGAACACGTCGCCGGTGGCCGTCTCGCGCCAGGCGGCGCGCAGGCCCTGGAAGGCGGGGCCGAACTGGTAGCCGGTCTCGGCCGCGGCGGCGTAGAAGCCGTCGAGGTCGACGGGCTCGGCGCCCGCGGGCGGCCAGGCCGTCAGGTCGCGGCCGGCCGCGCGGCCGCCCTCGGCGAGGTCGCCGCTGGCGTGCCGGGTCCAGGGCCGGCCGGCGGGCGCGTCCTCGGCCCGGGAGTGGATGGTCACCGTACGGCGGCCGGAGCCGGTGTCGGGGCCGACGAGCACCTGGAGGTGGACGCCGCCGCGCTCGGGGAGGACCAGCGGGGCCTCCAGGGTGAGCTCCTCCAGCTGTCCGCAGCCGGCCTCGTCGCCGGCGCGGACGGCCAGTTCGACGAAGGCGGTGCCGGGCAGGATCGGGGTGCCGGAGACGGCGTGGTCGGCGAGCCAGGACTGGGTGTCCGGGGCGATCCGGCCGGTGAAGAGCAGCCCTTCGCCGCCCGCGAGGGCGACGGCGGCGCCGAGCATGGGGTGTCCGGCGTCGGCGAGTCCGAACCCGGTGGCGTCGCCGGAGTACGGCGGCAGCGGGTCCGGCCAGAAGGACTCGTTCTGGAAGGCGTACGTGGGCAGGTCCACGCGCCGGGTGGGGTGACCGGCGTGGACGGCGTCCCAGTCGACGGTGACACCGCGGGTCCAGGCCTCGGCGAGGGAGGCGAGGAAGCGCTGCGGGCCGCCCTCGTCGCGGCGCAGGGTGCCCTGGGTGACGGCGGACGTACCGGCGTCGTCGATGGTCTCCTGCACGCCGACGGTCAGGACCGGGTGCGCGCTGGTCTCGACGAACACCTTGTGGCCGCGCTCCAGCAGGGTGGCGACGGCGTCCTGGAAGCGGACGGTGGTCCGCAGGTTGGTGTACCAGTAGGTGGCGTCGAGCTCGGAGCCTTCGGCCCAGTCGGCGGTGACGGTGGAGAAGAACGGGATCTCGGCGGTGCGCGGGGTGATGCCCGCGAGCACCGAGACGACCTCGTCGCGGATGGACTCCACCTGCGGACCGTGCGAGGCGTAGTCGACGTTGATGCGGCGGGCCCGCACCCCGTCGGCCTCGCAGGCCGCCAGCAGCTCGTCGAGGGCCTGCGGATCGCCCGAGACGACGGTGGAGTTCGGGCCGTTGACGGACGCGAGCGCCAGCCGCTCGCCCCACGCGGCGACACGTTCCCCGACCGCGTCGGCGGTGTCGGCGACCGAGACCATGCCGCCCCGGCCGGCCAGGGCCAGCAGGGCCTTGGCGCGCAGGGCGGACACCTTGGCGGCGTCCTCGAGGGAGAGCGCGCCCGCGACGGCGGCCGCGGCGATCTCGCCCTGGGAGTGGCCGATCACGGCCGCGGGCTCGACACCCGCCGCCCGCCACAGCTCGGCCAGCGAGACCATCACGGCCCACAGCGCGGGCTGGACCACGTCGACGCGGTCGAAGCCGGGTGCGCCGTCCTTCTGGCGCAGCACGTCCAGCAGCGACCAGTCCGTGTACGGCGCCAGGGCGCGCTCGCAGTCGTCGAGGCGGGCGGCGAACGCGGGCGCGGAGTCGTACAGTTCCACGGCCATGCCGGCCCACTGGGAGCCCTGGCCGGGGAAGACGAACACGGGACGGCCGGTGCCCTTGAGGACGGCGCCCTCGATGACGCCCGCGCCCGGGGTGCCCTCGGCCAGCGCGGCGAGCGCGGCGAGGCGGCCCTCGCGGTCGTCGGCCTGGACGGCGCCGCGGCGCTCCAGGGCGGCGCGGGTGGTGGCCAGCGCGTGGGCGATGTCGGCGCCGGTCAGGTCCTCGGGGGCGTCGGCGGCGAACTGCCGCAGCCGCTCCGCCTGGCCGCGCAGGGCCCCCGTACCGCGTCCGGAGACGAGCCACGGCAGGGCGGCGGCCGGGAAGGCCGGGACGGTGGGGGTGCGGACCGGCTCCTCGGTCTCGGGGGCCTGCTCCAGGACGACGTGCACGTTGGTGCCGCTGCCGCCGAAGGAGGAGACGCCGGCGCGCCGCGGGCGGCCGGTCTCGGGCCACGGGCGGGACTCGGTGAGGAGTTCGACCGCGCCGGCGGACCAGTCCACCTCGTGGGTGGGCTCGGCGACGTGCAGGGTCTTGGGCAGGACGCCGTGGCGCAGCGCCATGACGGTCTTGATGACGCCGCCGACGCCCGAGGCGGCCTGGGAGTGGCCGATGTTGGACTTGAGGGAGCCGAGCCACAGCGGCTGGTCGGCGGTGTGCGCCCGGCCGTAGGTGGCGAGCAGGGCCTGGGCCTCGATCGGGTCGCCGAGGGTGGTGCCGGTGCCGTGGGCCTCCACGGTGTCGATGTCGGAGGGCTCCAGGCCGGCGTCGGCGAGGGCGGCGCGGATGACCCGCTGCTGGGCGGGGCCGCTGGGGGCGGACAGGCCGTTGGAGGCGCCGTCCTGGTTGGCGGCGCTGCCGCGGATGACGGCGAGGACCTGGTGGCCGTTGGCGCGGGCGTCGGACAGCCGCTCCAGCATGATCACGCCGACGCCCTCGGACCAGCCGGTGCCGTCGGCGTCCTGCGAGAACGCCTTGCAGCGGCCGGACGGGGAGAGCCCGCCCTGCTGGCTGAAGCCGACGAAGACGCCCGGGGAGCACATCACCATCGCGCCGCCGGCCAGGGCCATGGAGCAGTCGCCCGTGCGCAGGGCACGGACGGCCAGGTGCAGGGCGGTCAACGAGGAGGAGCACATGGTGTCGACGGTGACGGCCGGGCCCTCCAGGCCGAAGGTGTACGACAGGCGGCCGGAGGCGACGGCGGCCGAGGCGCCGAAGAGCATCTGGCCGTCGGAGCCCTCGGGCATCTGCACATCGTGGCCGTAGCCGGGGTAGCCGGCGCCGATGAACACGCCGGTGCTGGTGCCCTTGAGGGTGTCGGGGTCGAGGCCGGCCCGCTCGAAGACCTCCCAGGACGTCTCCAGCAGCAGGCGCTGCTGCGGGTCCATGGTGAGGGCCTCGCGCGGGGAGATGCCGAAGAAGCCCGGGTCGAAGTGGGTGGCGGTGTCGACGAAGCCGCCCTCGTCGACGTAGCTGGTGCCGGACCGGGTGCGGTCGGGGTCGTAGAAGCCGTCGAGGTTCCAGCCGCGGTCGGTGGGGAAGCCGCCGATGGCGTCGCGGCCCTCGGCGACGAGCTGCCACATGTCCTCGGGCGAGGCGATGCCGCCGGGGTAGCGGCAGGCCATCGAGACGATGGCGATGGGCTCGTCGGAGGCGGCGGCGGAGGCGGCGCGGGTGCCGGCCGGGCCGTCGGTGGTGTCCTCGTCGCCGAGCAGGCCGGTGCGCAGCAGCGCGGCCAGCGCCTGCGGGGTGGGGTGGTCGAAGACCAGGGTGGAGGGCAGGGTCAGGCCGGTGGCCGCGGTGAGCCGGTTGCGCAGGTCGACGGCGGTCAGGGAGTCGAAGCCGGTCTCCTTGAACGCGCGGGCGGGCTCGATGTCCTCCGGGGAGGCGTGCCCGAGCACGGCGGCGGCCTCGCGGCGGACCAGGTCGAGCAGCAGGGTGTCGCGTTCGTCCGGGGTGGCCCCGCGCAGCCTGCGGGTGAGGTCGGCGGCGGGGCCGTCGCCCTCGGTGTCCGGCTCGGGCGTGGCGCTGCCGGCCACGGCGGCGCGGGCCTCGGGGATGCCGGTGAGCAGGGGGCTGGGCCGGGTGGCGGTGAAGCCGGGCGCGAAACGGGTCCAGTCGACGTCGGCGACGGCGACGAACGCCTCGTCGTGCTCGACGGCCTGCACGAACGCGGACAGGGCGGTCACCGGGTCCATCTCCAGGACGCCGCGGCGGCTCATGTACTCCTGCGCGCCGGCGGTTTCCATGATGCCGCCGCCGCCCCAGGCGCCCCAGGCGACCGAGGTGGCGGTCAGGCCGCGGGCGCGGCGGCGCTCGGCGAGCGCGTCGAGGTGCGCGTTGGCGGCGGCGTACGCGGTGTGGCCCGCGGCGCCCCAGACGCCGGAGTTGGAGGAGAACAGCACGAACGCGTCGAGGGCGGTGTCGCCGAGCAGCTCGTCGAGGTGGGTGGCGCCGGCGGCCTTGCCGGCGAGGATCCGCCCGTACTCCTCGGCGGTGACGTCCTCCAGCACGGTGGACTGGGGGACGCCCGCGGCGTGCACGACGGCCGTGAGGGGGGCGTCGGCGGGTACGGCGGCCAGCAGGGCGGCGACCGCGTCGCGGTCGGCGACGTCGCAGGCCACGGCCTCGGCCTCGGCGCCCAGGTCGCGCAGTTCGGCGACGAGGTCGGCGGCGCCGGGCGCGTCGGGGCCGCGGCGGCCGGCCAGCAGCAGGCGTTCGGCGCCGGCCGCGGCGAGCCAGCGGGCCACGTGGGCGCCGACGCCGCCGGTGCCGCCGGTGACCAGGACGGTGCCGTGCGGGCGCCAGTCGCGGGCGGGCTCGCGGTCGTCGAGGGCGGCGCGGACCAGCCGGCGGCCGAAGGCGCCGGAGCCGCGCAGCGCGACCTGGTCCTCGTCGCCGGCGCCGCCGGCGAGCAGCTGGGCCAGGCGGGTCAGGGCCCGCTCGTCGACGGCCTCGGGCAGGTCGACCAGACCGCCCCAGGTGCGCGGCTGTTCGAGGGCGACGACCCGGCCCAGGCCCCAGACCTGCGCCTGGGCGGGGTCGGGGGCGGCGTCGGAGCGGCCGGTGGCCACGGCGCCGCGGGTCACGGTCCAGGTGCGGGCGGCGTCGAGGCCGGCATCGCTGAGCGCCTGCGCCAGGACGAGGGTGTGCAGGGCGCCGTCGGTGCCCAGGCCCGCGAGGGAGAGGACGCCGGTCACGTCGCTGCCGGCGACGGCCGTACGGATCAGCTCGGCCAGCGCGGCGCGGTCGGCGCCGGGGGTGCGCACGGTGACGGTGGCGGCGCCGTGCCGGGCCAGGGCGGCGGCGCAGTCGGCGGCGAGGGACTCGTGGACGGTGCCGGCGGGCAGGACGACGAGCCAGGTGCCGGTCAGGGGCGCGGCGGCGAGGTCGGCCAGGCGGTCCCACGCGACGCGGTAGCGCCAGGAGTCGACGGTGGAGCGCTCGCGGCGGCGGCGCCGCCAGGAGGACAGGGCGGGCAGCAGCTCGCCGAGCGAGCGGCGTTCCTCCAGGTCGAGGGTGTCGGCGAGGGATTCGAGGTCCTCGCGCTCGACGGCGTCCCAGAAGCGGGCCTCGGCGACGTCGGCGGGCAGGACCGGGGCGGCCTCCTCGTCGGCGGCCGGCGCGGCCAGCCAGAAGTGCTGCTGCTGGAAGGCGTACGTGGGCAGCTCGACGGCGCGCGGGGCCCGGTGGGCGACCAGGGCCGGCCAGTCCACGCGGGCGCCGTGCACCCAGGCCTCGGCCAGCGAGGTCAGGAAGCGGCGCGGGCCGCCCTCGTCGCGGCGCAGCGTGCCGAGGGTGACGGCGGCGGAGGCGGTGGTGTCGATGGTCTCCTGCACGCCGACGGTCAGCACGGGGTGGGCGCTGGACTCGACGAACAGGCCGTGGCCCTCGGCGAGCAGGGCGCGTACGGCGTCCTCGAAGCGGACGGTGGTCCGCAGGTTGGTGTACCAGTACGCGGCGTCGAGCTCGGAGCCCTCGGCCCAGTCGGCGGTGACGGTGGAGAAGAAGGGGACGCGGGTGGTGCGCGGGGCGATGCCGGCCAGCGAGCCGATCACCTCCTCGCGGATGGCCTCGACCTGGGCGGAGTGGGAGGCGTAGTCGACGTTGATGCGGCGGGCCCGCACCCCGTCGGCCTCGCAGGCCGCCATCAGCTCGTCGAGCGCCTCGGGGTCGCCGGAGACGACGGTGGAGTTCGGACCGTTGACGGAGGCGACGGCGAGCCGCTCGCCCCAGCCGGAGATACGTTCCCGCACCGCCTCCGCCGTGTCGGCCACCGACACCATGCCGCCCTTGCCGGCCAGCGCGACGATCGCCCTGCTCCGCAGCGCGGACACCTTGGCGGCGTCCTCGAGGGAGAGCGCGCCCGCGACGGCCGCAGCGGCGATCTCACCCTGCGAGTGCCCGATCACGGCCGCGAGCTCGACCCCGGCCGCCCGCCACAGCTCGGCGAGCGAGACCATCACGGCCCACAGCGCGGGCTGGACCACGTCGACACGGTCGAAACCGGGCGCGTCCTCGCCCTGGCGCAGGACGTCGAGGAGGGACCAGTCGGTGTACGGCGCCAGGGCCGCCGCGCAGGCGTCCAGGCGGGCGGCGAACACCGGTGAGGAGTCGTACAGCTCCACCGCCATGCCCGCCCACTGCGACCCCTGCCCGGGGAAGACCAGGACCACGCCGGTACCGGGCAGGGTGCTGCCCTGGACGACGGAGGTGGCCCCGGGGGCGGAGTCGGCGAGGGCGGCCAGGCCCGGCAGGAAGCCGGCGGCGCCGGCGCCGTCGTCGGCGACGACGACCCCGCGCTGTTCGAGCGCGGCGCGCGTGGTGGCGAGGGAGTGGGCGATGTCGGCGGCGGGGGCGGGGCTGCCGGCGGCGAAGGTCCGCAGCCGGTCCGCCTGGGCGCGCAGCGCGCCGGCGGTCCGGCCGGAGACCGGCCAGGCGGCGAACGGAGTGTCCAGGACGGCGGGTACGGCGGCAGCCTGGTCGGCGGCCGTCGCGCCGGAGCCGGCCTGCCCGGCGGCGGTCGCGCCGGGGGTGGCCTCGCTCGTCGTGTCCGCCTCGGCGGTCGCCGGGGCGAGGTCCTGTTCCAGGATGACGTGGGCGTTGGTGCCGCCGACGCCGAAGGCGGAGACGCCCGCGCGGAGCGGGCCGCCGTCCTGCGCGGCCCACTCGACGGCGTCCTCCAGGAGCCGGACGGTGCCGGCGGACCAGTCGATCTGGCTGCTGGGGGCGTCCACGTGCAGGGTGCGCGGCAGCAGGCCGTGACGCATGGCCATGACCATCTTCATGACGCCCGCCATGCCCGCGGCGGCCTGCGTGTGGCCGATGTTGGACTTGACCGAGCCGAGCCACAGCGGCCGCCCGTCGGGGCGGCCCCGGCCGTAGGTGGCGATCAGGGCCTGGGCCTCGATCGGGTCGCCGAGGGTGGTGCCGGTGCCGTGCGCCTCGACCGCGTCGATCGCCTGCGGGGTCAGGCGGGCGTTGGCCAGGGCCTGCTGGATGACGCGGACCTGGGAGGGGCCGTTGGGGGCGGTGAGGCCGTTGCTGGCGCCGTCCTGGTTGACGGCGCTGCCGCGGATCACCGCGAGGACCTCGTGGCCGGCCCGGCGGGCGTCGGAGAGCCGCTCCAGCAGCAGGACGCCCACGCCCTCGGCGAAGCCGGTGCCGTCGGCTGCCTCGGCGAAGGCCTTGCAGCGGCCGTCGGCGGCCAGCCCCCGCTGGCGGCTGAACTCGACGAACAGGCCGGGCGTGGACATCACGGTGACGCCGGCGGCCAGCGCCAGCGAGCACTCGTCGGCGCGCAGCGCCTGGACGGCGAGGTGGAGGGCGACCAGGGAGGAGGAGCAGGCGGTGTCGACGGTGACGGCCGGGCCCTCCAGGCCGAAGGTGTAGGCCAGGCGGCCGGAGACGACGGCCGCCGCGCTGCCGGTGCCGAGGTAGCCCTCGACGTCGTCCGGGACGGAGTCCAGGTCGGTGGCGTAGCTGGAGGAGGAGGCGCCGACGAACACGCCCGTACGGCTGCCCTTCAGCGAGGTCGGGTCGTACCCGGCGCGCTCCAGGACCTCCCAGGAGGTCTCCAGCAGCAGCCGCTGCTGCGGGTCCATGGCGAGGGCCTCGCGCGGGGAGATCCCGAACAGCTGCGCGTCGAAGCGCGGCACGTCCTGGAGGAAGCCGCCCTCCTTGGTGTACGAGGTGCCGATCCGGTCGGGGTCGGGGTCGTACAGCGCGTCGAGGTCCCAGCCGCGGTCCTCGGGGAAGCCGCCGATGCCGTCCGCGCCGGCGGCGACCAGGTCCCACAGCTGCTCGGGCGAGCCGACGTCGCCGGGGAAGCGGCAGGCCATGCGCACGATGGCGATCGGCTCGGGCTCCTCCAGTTCCTTCACGCGCCGCCGCGCGTTGCGCAGATCGGCCGTGGCCCGCTTCAGATATTCGCGGAGCTTGTCCTCATTGCTCGTGCTCAACGTCTACTCACCTACCGGGAACGGGAAGCCAACAGGGCGCGGGCGCTGCGAGCGCGGGGTCACTGCGTCTCCAGTTCGTCGTCGAGCAGGTCGAACAGCTCGCTGTCGGAGGCCGCGTCGAGGTCGGCGTCGGCGGGCCCGGCGGCCGCGGCGGTGCCGTTCCAGGCCGTCAGGAGGGCCTGCAGGCGGCCGGTGATACGGGCGCGCTCCTCGGCGGTGGCCCCGTCGGCCCCGGTCAGGGCGTTGCCGAGCCGGTCGATCTCGTCGAGCAGCGGTTCCACGCCGTCCTCGTCGCCGAGGAGTTCGCTGCGCAGCAGGGCGGCGAGCAGGACGGGCGTGGGGTGGTCGAAGACCAGGGTGGAGGGCAGGCTCAGGCCGGTGGCGGCGCCGAGCCGGTTGCGCAGCTCGACCGCGCTGAGGGAGTCGAAGCCCAGCTCGCGGAAGGCGCGCTCGGGGCCGACGGCGGCGAGCGCCTCGGGGCCGGCGGTGCCGTGGCCGAGCACGGAGGCGGCCTGCTTGCGGACCAGGTCGAGCAGGATGCGGTCCTGCTCGGTGGCCGGGATGCCGGTGAGCCGGCGCAGCAGGGCCTCGGGGGCGCCGTCGGCCTGCGCGGCCTCGGCGGCGGCGCTCTCCTCGGCCTCGGCGAGCAGCCGGGCGGCCTCGGGGACCATCTCGAACAGGGGGCTGTTGCGTTCGGTGTTGGTGCCCAGCGAGAAGCTGTCCCAGCGGATGTCGATGATGACGGGGCCGGTCTCCTCGTGGTCGAGGGACTGCTGGAGCGCGGCGGTCGCCAGGTCGGCGGGCAGCTCCCAGACGCCCTGGAGGCGGGCGCGCTCCCCGACGCCGTTGTCGGCCATGCCGCTGCCCTCCCAGGTGCCCCAGACCACGGCGGTGGCGGGCAGGCCCTGGGCGCGGCGCTGCTCGGCGAAGGCGTCGAGGAAGGTGTTGCCGGGCGTGTAGTTGCCCAGGCCCGCGGAGCCGTAGGCGGCACCGAAGGAGGAGAAGAGGACGAAGGCGGTCAGGTCCGCGCCCTCGGTCAGTTCGTGCAGGTGGCGGGCGCCCTGCGCCTTGACGGCCAGGACCCGCTCCATCCGCTCGGGGGTGAGGGAGTCGACCATGCCGTCGTCGAGGACGGCGGCGGTGTGGAAGACGGAGGTCAGGGGTACGTCGGCGGGGATCTCGGCGAGGACGCCGGCGAGCGCGGCGCGGTCGGAGACGTCGGCGGCGGCGACGGTCACGCGGGCGCCGAGGCCGGTGAGTTCGGCCACCAGCTCCGCGGCGCCGGGCGCCTCCTGTCCGCTGCGGCTGACGAGCAGGATGTGCTCGGCGCCGGCGCGGGCGAGCCAGCGGGCGGTCTGGGCGCCCAGGCCGCCGGTGCCGCCGGTGACCAGGGCGGTGCCGGCCGGCTCCCAGTGGCGGGCGGGCTCGGTGTCGCCGAGCGGGGCCCGGACCAGGCGGCGGACCAGGACGTTCCAGGAGCGGACGGCGAGCTGGTCCTCGTCGCCGGGCTCGGCGAGCACGCCGGCCAGGCGCCCCCAGGCCTCCGCGTCGGCCTGCTGCGGCAGGTCGACGATGCCGCCCCACAGCCGGGGGTGCTCCTGGACCAGGACGCGGGCCAGGCCCCAGACGGTGGCCTGGAGGGGGCTGGTGAGGGTGTCGGAGTCGCCGACGGAGACGGCGCCCTGGGTCAGCGACCACACGGGCGCGTCGAACTCGGCCAGTTCGCGGACCTGGAGGACGGCCTGGATCAGGGTGACGGTGCCGGCCAGCGCCAGCGGGAGCGCCGGGTGGTCGGGGTGCGGGCGCTCGTCCAGGGAGAGCAGGGACAGGACGCCGCGGACGGTGTCCTCGCCCTCGGCGGCGAGCGCCTCGTGCAGCTGCTGGGCGACGGTGTAGCGGTCGGAGGCCCACACGTCGACGGGGATGCGGACGGTGCGGGCGCCGTGGGCGGCCAGCTGCTCGGCGGCGGCCGCGGCGAGCTCGTCGGCGGCGCCCTCGGGCTCCACGATCAGCCAGGTACCGGTGAGTTCGGGGGCGGCGGTCTCGGCGACCGTCCACACGGTGCGGTAGCGCCAGGAGTCGATGGCCGACTTCTCGCGGCTGCTGCGGCGCCAGGCGGCGAGGGCCGGCAGGGCCTCGCCGAGCGGCTGGTCGGCGCCCACGCCGAGGGGTTCGAGGTTCCCGCTCTCCACGGCCGCCCAGAAGGCGGTGTCGACCTCGTCGCCGCCCTGCGGCGAGACGGTACGGGAAGCGTCCACGGGTGCGGCCTCCAGCCAGTAGGGGCGGTGCTGGAAGGCGTACGTCGGCAGCTCGACGCGGCGTACGCCCTCGGGGAAGACGGTGGGCCACGCGACGGTGGCGCCTCGGGTCCAGGCCTCGGCCAGCGAGGTGAGGAAGCGCTGCGGGCCGCCCTCGTCGCGGCGCAGCGTGCCGAGGGTGACGGCCGCGGCGGCGGCAGCGTCGTCGATGGTTTCCTGCACTCCGATGGTCAGCACCGGGTGGGCGCTGGACTCCACGAACAGGCCGTGGCCGGAGGCGAGCAGGGCGCGGACGCCGTCCTCGAAGCGGACGGTGGTGCGCAGGTTGGTGTACCAGTACGCGGCGTCGAGCTCGGAGCCCTCGGCCCAGTCCCCGGTGACGGTGGAGAAGAACGGCACCTCGGCCGTCCGCGGCTCGATGCCCTCCAGTGCGCCGAGGACCTCGTCGCGGATGGCTTCGACCTGGGCGGAGTGGGAGGCGTAGTCGACGTTGATGCGGCGGGCCCGGACCCCGTCGCCCTCGCAGGCGGCCAGCAGCTCGTCGAGTGCCTCGGGGTCGCCGGAGACGACGGTGGAGTTCGGACCGTTGACGGAGGCGAGGGAGAGCCGCTCGCCCCATGCGGCGATACGTTCCTTCACGGCGTCGGCGGTGGCGGCGACCGACACCATGCCGCCCTTGCCCGCCAGCGCGACGATCGCCTTGCTCCGCAGCGCGGACACCTTGGCGGCGTCCTCCAGGGACAGCGCACCCGCCACCGCCGCGGCGGCGATCTCGCCCTGCGAGTGGCCCAGGACCGCGGCCGGCCGGACGCCGTGGCAGCGCCACAGCTCGGCCAGTGACACCATCACGGCCCACAGGGCGGGCTGGACCACGTCGACGCGGTCGAAGCCGGGCGCGCCGTCCTTCTGGCGCAGCACGTCCAGCAGCGACCAGTCGGTGTACGGCGCCAGGGCGGCCGCGCACTCGTCCAGGCGCGTGGCGAACACCGGCGAGGACGCGTACAGCTCGACCGCCATGCCGGCCCACTGCGAGCCCTGGCCGGGGAAGACGAACACGGGGCGGTCGGCGCCCGGCGCGGGGGTCGCGCCGGTGGTGTCGCCGGAGGCCAGCTCGGTGAGTCCGGCGAGGAAGTCCTCGTGCTTGGCGGCGACGACGGCGCCGCGCACCGGGTGGGCGGTACGGGTGGTGGCCAGCGAGAAGCCGGTGGAGGCGGGGGCGGCGCCGCCGCGGACGTGGGCGAGCAGGCGGGCGGCCTGGTCGCGCAGGGCGGCGTCGGTGCGGCCGGAGAGGATCCACGGCACCGGGGTGCCGTCCTCGTCGGCGGCGAACACCTCGTGCCCGGCACCGGCCTCGGCGTCGGCCTCCTCCAGGATGACGTGGGCGTTGGTGCCGCTGACGCCGAAGGAGGAGACGCCGGCGCGGCGCGGCTCCTCGCCGCGCGCCCACTCGCGGGCCTCGGTCAGCAGCCGCACGCCGCCGGAGGTCCAGTCGATGTGCGGGGAGGGCTGTTCGGCGTGCAGGGTCCGGGGCAGGACGCCGTGGCGCAGCGCCTGCACCATCTTGATGACGCCGGCGATACCGGCGACGGGGCCGCCGTGGCCGATGTTGGACTTGACCGAGCCGAGCCACAGGGGCCGCTCGGCGGGGTGCTCCTGACCGTACGTGGCGAGCAGCGCCTGGGCCTCGATGGGGTCGCCGAGGGAGGTGCCGGTGCCGTGCGCCTCGACGGCGTCGACCTGGCCGGGGGTGAGGCGGGCGTTGGCCAGGGCCCGGCGGATGACCTCTTGCTGAGCGGGCTCGCTGGGCGCGGTCAGGCCGTTGGAGGCGCCGTCCTGGTTGAGGGCGGAGCCACGGATGACCGCGAGGACCTCGTGCCCGTTGCGGCGGGCGTCGGAGAGCCGCTCGACGAGCAGCACGCCCGCGCCCTCGGACCAGGTGGTGCCGTCGGCCTCGGCGCCGAAGGCCTTGCAGCGGCCGTCGGCGGCCAGCGCGCGCTGGCGGCTGAACTCGACGAACGCGGCCGGGCTGGCCATGACGGCCACCCCGGCGGCCAGGGCGAGCGAGCACTCGCCCTGGCGCAGGGACTGCACGGCCTGGTGCAGGGCCACCAGGCCGGAGGAGCAGGCGGTGTCGACGGTGACGGCCGGACCGGCCAGGCCGAAGGTGTACGCGACGCGGCCGGACAGGACGCTGGCCATGGTGCCGGTGCCGATGTAGCCCTCCACGCCGTCCGGCAGGGCGTCCAGCCGGGAGGCGTAGTCGGAGGCGACGGCGCCGACGAAGACGCCCGTGTCGGTGCCCTTCAGCGACAGCGGGTCCAGGCCCGCGCGCTCCAGGGTCTCCCAGGCGGTCTCCAGGAACAGCCGCTGCTGCGGGTCCATGGCGGCCGCCTCGCGCGGCGAGATGCCGAACAGCTCCGGGTCGAAGAGGGTCGCCCCGGTCAGGAAGCCGCCCTCCCGGACGTAGGTCTTGCCGGGCGTGTCCGGGTCGGGGTCGTACAGGTCGGTGTCCCAGCCGCGGTCGGCCGGGAACGGGCCGATCGCGTCCGTACCGGACGCAACGAGGTTCCAGAAGCCCTCGGGGTCGGTGACCCCGCCCGGGAAGCGGCAGGCCATCGAGACGATGGCGATCGGCTCGTGCCCGGCGTCCTCCGCGTCGCGCAGCTGCTGCCTGGTGCGGCTCAGGTCCGCCGTGACGCGCTTGAGGTATTCGCGGAGCTTCTCTTCGTTGCTCGTCGACATGCTCGGTACTCCTCAGTGGATATGGGACAGGAGCAGGTCAGGAAGCTCCCAATTCCTTGTCGATCAGGGCGAAGATCTCGTCGTCCGTGACGGACTCGAGCGCCTCGCCGTCGAGCACGCCCGGCTCGGTCCCGCCGGTCGCGCGCCACTTCCACAGCAGCGCCTCCAGGCGCTTGGTGACGGTGTCGCGGTCCTCGTCGCCGGGTGCCGCATCCGCCAGTACGGCTTCCAGGGCGAGCAGTTCGCGCATCCCGGGCGCCTCGGCCGCCTGGGCGGTGCCCAGCTGGTCGAGGAGGTGCCGGGCCAGGGCGAGGGGGGTGGGGTGGCTGAAGACGAGCGTGGCGGGCAGCGTCAGGCCGGTCGCGGCGGTGAGCCGGTTGCGCAGCTCCACCGCGGTGAGCGAGTCGAACCCGAGCTCGCGGAAGGCCCGGTCGGCCTCCACGGACTCGGTCTCGCTGTGTCCGAGGACGGCGGCGACCCGGGTCCGTACGAGGTCGGTGACGGTGCGCTCCTGCTCCTGCGGGGAGAGCGCGGCCAGCTTCTCGGCGAACGTCCGGGCCTCGGCCGCGTCCTGCGAGGCGGCGGTCCGGCGGGCCGGGGTGCGCGGCGCGGCGGTGGCGTCCGTGGCGCCACCGGCCGCGGCCGCGGCACCGGCCAGTTCCTCGGCGGACACCAGCCGCGAGGCGAACGAGGCCACCGAGGCCACCGGCGCGCCGGTGGCGTCGGCGACGTGGAGGGCCACTTCGTCGGGGCCGACCGGGGTCAGGTGCACGCGCACGCGCGAGGCGCCGGCGGCGTGCAGGCGCACTCCGCTCCACGCGAACGGCAGCCAGGCCGTCCCGTCCTCCGCTTCCGGCCCGCTGACGGCCAGCGCGTGCAGCGCGGCGTCCAGCAGGGCCGGGTGGAGGCCGAACCGGCCCGCTTCCTCCTGCTGCTCGTCCGGCAGCACCACCTCGGCGTACACCCCGACACCGTCGCCCGCGAGCCAGACCTCGGCCAACCCCTGAAAGGCCGGGCCGTACCCGTACCCCGACCCGGCGAGCCCCTCATAGAAGCCGTCGAGGTCCACGCGGCGCGCCCCGGCGGGCGGCCAGGCGGCGAGCGCGCGGCCCTCGGCGGGCTCCTCGGCGCGGGCCAGGAAGCCCTGGGCGTGGCGGGTCCAGGGGCCGTCCCCGGTGCCCGGGCGGCCGTACACGGCCACGGGGCGGTGGGCCGCGGCGCCTTCAGGGGCCCCTACGACGACCTGGAGCTGTACGGGGTCCTCGTCGGGCACGATCAGCGGCGCCTCCAGGGTGAGCTCCTCGAGGGTGTCGCAGCCGGCCTCGTCGCCCGCGCGGACGGCGAGTTCGACGAACGCGGCCCCCGGCAGCACCCGGGCCCCGGCCACCGTGTGGTCGGCCAGCCAGGGGTGGCTGCGCAGCGACAGGCGGCCGGTGAGGACGGTCTGCCCGCCCTCGGCGAGCCGCACGGCGGCGCCGAGCAGCGGGTGGTCGGCGGCCAGCAGGCCAGCGGCGGAGACGTCGCCGGAGCCGCCGGAGCCGGTGACGGTCAGCCAGTAGCGCTCGCGCTGGAAGGCGTACGTCGGCAGCTCGGCGCCGGCGGGCTCCCGGCCCGCGTGGACGGCCTGCCAGGCGACGGTGGCGCCGTGGGTCCACGCCTCGGCGAGCGAGGCCAGCAGCCGCTGCGGACCGCCCTCGTCACGGCGCAGGGTGCCCTGCGTGACGGCCTGCGAACCGGCGGCGTCGATGGTCTCCTGGACCCCCACGGTGAGGACCGGATGCGCACTGGACTCGACGAACAGCCCGTGCCCGCGCTCCAGCAGGCCCTCCACCGCCTCCTGGAAACGGACCGTCTGCCGGAGGTTGGTGTACCAGTACTGGGCGTCCAGCTCCGCGCCGTCCGCCCAGTCACCCGTGACCGTCGAGAAGAACGGCACCTCGGCCGTCCGCGGCTCGATCCCCGCCAGCGCCGAGACGACCTCGTCCCGGATCGACTCCACCTGCGGACCGTGCGAGGCGTAGTCCACATTGATACGGCGGGCGCGGACTCCGTCCGCCTCGCAGGCCGCCATCAGCTCGTCCAGCGCCTCCGGATCACCGGAGACGACCGTGGAGTTCGGCCCGTTCACCGAGGCCAGCGCCAGCCGCTCAC
>NZ_JBVJDL010000013.1:0-131323 GCF_055582305.1 Streptomyces sp. NPDC042102 | reverse complement strand
TGCAGGGGGGACCCTGTGGGAGAGTAGGACGCCGCCGAACAATCATTGTGGGAAAGCCCCGCACCTTATGGTGCGGGGCTTTTCTGCGTTCAGGGCCGAGTCAAAAAGGGGTGGACGGCGGGTGACCCGGGCTGGCTAGGATCCCCGGCATGACCAAGCACGTGATACGAGCTGTACGCGCCGACGAATGGGAGAAGGTCAAGGAGCTGCGGATCGCCGCGCTGCACGACCCCGTCGCTCCCATCGCCTTCCTGGAGAGCATCGAGACCGCCGAGGCCCGGACCGACGGCGAGTGGCAGGACCGGGCCGCCGGCGCCGCCTCCGGGCGCGCGGTGCGGCAGTTCGTCGCCGAAGCCCCGGACGGGTCGTGGGACGGCAGCGTGACGGTCCTGGTCGAGGAGATCGGCACGACCGACTTCCTGGAGCGCGCCATCACGGTGACGCAGGGCCACATCGTCGGCGTGTACGTACGCGAGGGCCGGCGGGGCAGCGGGATCGCCCAGGAGCTCTTCCGGGCCGCGCTGGACTGGAGCTGGTCGCTGGAGGAGCCCGTCCTGGACCGCGTACGCCTCTACGTGCACGAGAAGAACGACCGGGCCGCCGCGTTCTACCGGCGGGTCGGGTTCGAGTTCTCCGGTGACGTGGTGCCGATGCCGGGCGACCCGTCCGCCAAGGAGCACGAGTACGTCGTCCAGCGGCCCGTGGACACCCTCTAGCGGGCCGGCAGTTCCGCCGCCTCCGGCCAGCGGGCGCGGGCCTGCTCGCGGCTGCGGCACAGTGCGAGCATCGGCAGGGTCGCGTCGGTCAGCAGCTCGGGGAGCTGGGGCAGCGGAGCCACGGCGGCGACGTCGTCGAGGATCAGCGAGAGTGGTGGGTCGAGCCGGCCGTGGGATGACCGTGCGGCCATGCGCCGGCCGTGCTCGACCACGCTCGACGCGAGTGCGGTCAGCAGGGGCATCGCACCCGGGTGGGTACGGGGATCCTCCAGGGCCTCACCCACCACGTACAGGCTGCCCCCTTCGGTCAGAAACGATGCCAACGTGAGCGAATCCGTTCGGTTCGGGTTGCAGGCCTCACGGATATGGATCGATGTCAGACAGGAGAGGGCACGGGCCGTCAGCTGCTGGGCCATGTCGCGCCGTTCGGGATGGGCGGTGAGGGCGCTCTCCAGCTCGCCCGCGGTGCCGGCGGCCGCCTGCGGGTGGGTGCGCAGCACGCGTACGGGATCCTGGGCGCCCGTGCCCTGGGCCCAGCGGTGCAGCTGCTTGAACGGGCGGTCGTCCAGCGCGACGGCGTGCAGCCAGCAGCGCAGCAGCGTCTCCGCCGTATCGGCGACCGCCGCGTCGATCCGGGCCTGCGGCCGGACGGGCGCCAGCAGCGCGAGCGCGCGGGCCGCCGCCGTGTCCCGGTCGGTACAGCCCTCGGCCGGGTTCCAGTGCATCCGGGCCGGGGTGTCGCACAGGTGCGAGGGGTCGTACAGGAGGACCGGGCCGAGCTTGGCGCGGGCGTCCTTGGTCTCCGCCCACAGGGTGGGGGAGGACGTCACGATCAGTGCGGCGCCCTCCGACTCGGAGATGCGCTGCGCTGCCGCGTGGAAGCGGTCGTTCGGGCCGCCGTAGCGCATCCGGCCGCCGCTCCGTGAGGGGGTGTCGACCGGCGCGGCGGGTGTGGAGGGTGCGGCGGGGGCGTGGCCGAAGCCGTAGCGGTGGGCCTCGTCGAGGGGCCCGCGGCCGTGGGCGGAGACGGCGGCCGCCGCGGTGGCGCCCGTCGGGGCGTGCGCGGGCGGCCCCGGAGGCGGTCCGCCGTCCGTGGCCACGGGTTCCCGGCGGGGGGCCTCCCGGGTCTCCCGGGGCTCCGGGACCGCCGTCGGCTGCTGGGTTCCGGGCCGGGCCTCCTGGCGGGCTTCCCGGGCGAGGGCGCGGCGGGACTTCGTACGGGCGATCACGCCCATGCCGAAGACCGTCAGGACGAACAGCACCAGCAGCTGGCTGATGAACAGGCCCCAGAACAGCCCCCACCCCGACAGGGCGGCCGGGTCGGTGTCGGGCCACGCGGCGGCCACGTCGTGCGGTTGCCCTATCAGCGCGCGGACGGCGCCCGGGGTGTGCGAGAAGGTGACCGTGTCCGGCCAGGCGCCGCGAGCGAACCAGGCCGCCAGGCCCGTCGCCGACCAGACGAGGACGGCCAGACCCAGCAGGAAGGCCAGCAGGCCGACCAGCAGGCCGTCCGGGACACCGCGTTGTACGGGCCGTTCCTCGCGCATCTCAGGCCACCGTGGCCCCGCCGCCCCGGCGTCTCTCGATCATCATCGCGCGTTCCTCCGCCTCCAGTTCGGCCGCGAGCAGGTCGTCGGGGAGCCGCTCCGGGGCGGGCGCCGAGGACTCGGTCATGGCGCGGTCGGTGAAGACCAGCGGCCGTTCGGCCTCGGTGATCAGGTGTTTGACTACCTGGACGTTGCCGTTGACGTCCCAGACCGCGATACCGGGGGTCAGGGTCGGGATGATCTCGACCGCCCAGCGGGGCAGGCCGAGGACCCGGCCGGTGGCGCGTGCCTCGTCGGCCTTCTGGGCGTAGATGGTGCGGGTCGAGGCCATCTTCAGGATGGCCGCCGCCTCGCGCGCCGCCGCACCGTCGACCACGTCGGAGAGGTGGTGGACGACGGCGACGAAGGACAGGCCGAGGCGCCGGCCGAACTTCAGCAGCCGCTGGAAGAGCTGGGCCACGAAGGGGCTGTTGATGATGTGCCAGGCCTCTTCGACCAGGAAGATCCGCTTCTTCCGGTCGGGCCTGATCCAGGTGTGCTCCAGCCAGACGCCGACGATCGCCATCAGGATGGGCATGGCGATGGAGTTGCGGTCGATGTGGGACAGGTCGAAGACGATGAGCGGGGCGTCGAGGTCGATGCCGACCGTGGTGGGGCCGTCGAACATGCCGCGCAGGTCGCCGTCGACGAGGCGGTCGAGGACGAGGGCGACGTCCAGGCCCCAGGCCCGTACGTCGTCTATGTCGACGTTCATGGCCTGCGCCGACTCCGCCTCCGGGTGGCGCAGCTGTTCGACGATGTCGGTCAGGACCGGCTGGCGGTCCAGGATGGTCTCGACGACGTACGCGTGCGCGACCTTGAGCGCGAAGCCGGAGCGCTCGTCGAGGCCGTGGCCCATCGCGACTTCGATGATGGTCCGCAGCAGGGCGAGCTGCCCGGTGGTGGTGATCGCCGGGTCGAGCGGGTTGAGCCGGATGCCACCGTCGTTCGCGGCGATCGGGTCCAGCCGGATGGGAGTTATCCCCAGCTCTTGCGCGATCAGGTTCCATTCGCCGACGCCGTCCTCGCCCTGGGCGTCGAGGACGACGACCTGGCGGTCGCGGAACCTCAGCTGGCGCAGGACGTACGTCTTCTCCAGCGCCGACTTGCCGTTGCCGGACTCACCGAGGACCAGCCAGTGCGGGGCGGGGAGCTGCTGCCCGTACAGCTGGAAGGGGTCGTAGATGTATCCCTTGCCGCTGTAGACCTCTCGTCCGATGATCACACCGGAGTCGCCGAGGCCGGGGGCGGCCGTCGGCAGGTAGACCGCCTGGGCCTGGCCGGTGGAGGTGCGCACGGGCAGCCGGGTCGTCTCGACCTTCCCGAAGAGGAAGCTGGTGAAGGCGTCCGTCAGCACGGACAGCGGATCTCGCATGGCGGGTCTGCCCTCCAGCTAGCGTCGGATGCCGGTGGCGAACGGCAAGGTGTTGACGAAGGCACGGTGGTGCTCGCGGTCGCACCACTCCAGCTTCAGGTACGACTTGCCGGCCGAGGCGCGGATCGTGCGCTTGTCGCGGGCGAGGGCCTCCGGCGAACGCGAGGACACCGTGATGTACCCGACCAGGTTGACTCCGGCAGCGCCGCTGGCCAGATCTTCACCCCTCTGGTCGAGCCGGCCGTGGGCGGCGATGTCGCGGGGGTCGACGGTGCGGTTCATCTTGGCGGCGCGGGAGGCGTCGGCCTCGTCGTTGGTCTTCTCGGTCAGCATGCGCTCGATGGCGACCTCGGTGGGCTCCAGGTCCATGGTGACGGCGACCGTGCGGATCACGTCGGGGGTGTGGACGAGGAGCGGGGCGAGGAAGTTGACGCCGACGGGGGTCATCGGCCACTCCTTCACCCAGGCCGTGGCGTGGCACCAGGGGGCGCGGGTGGAGGACTCGCGGGTCTTGGCCTGGAGGTAGGTGGGCTCCATGGCGTCGAGCTCGGCGGGCCAGGCGTTGCGCTTGGTCATGGCCTGGATGTGGTCGATGGGGTGGTCGGGGTCGTACATGGAGTGCACGAGGGAGGCGAGGCGGCCCTGGCCGAGCGGCTGGCGTACGCGGATGTCGGCCTCGGCGAGGCGGGCGCAGATGTCGGTGAGCTCGCGGGCCATGACGACGGCCAGACCGGCGTCCTTGTCGAGGCGGCCCTTGCCCGGCGTGGCGCGGGCGATGGTGTGGGCCTCGGCGGCCAGCTCGCGCGTGTAGTGCATGCAGGCCACGAGGTACGCGCGGTGCTGCTCGGAGGAGGTGGAGACCATCGACTGCAGCTGGTCGTAGGAGTCGCGCAGCCAGACGGGCGCGTTCACGTCGCCGCGCTGGGCGACGTCCTTGGCGTGGGCGTCGGGGTCCGCGGGGAGCGTACGGGCGAGCATCTGCAGGCGGGTGACGAAGCCGTCGCCGTTGGCGACGTGCTTGAGGAGGGTGCCGAACCGGTCGACGAGGGCTTCCTGGTCCTCGCTGTCGCGCAGGCCGACGCCGGGTCCCTCGATCTCGATCGCGGCGGTGACGGTGCGGCGGTCGGCGTGCAGGAGGACGGCGATCTCGTCGGGGCCGAAGGGGGCGGCGAGCCAGTTGATGCGGCCGATGCCGGGGGGCGGGCCGACCTCGACCTCGCGGCCGTCGCCGGCGCGGACGCCGGCCTCCATGGCGCCGGAGCGGTAGGTGGCGCGGCGGCGCACGGTGCGCTTGAAGCTGCGGTTGATCTCGAACCACTTGTAGAAGGTGCGGCCCTTGTAGGGGACGTAGACCGCGGCGAGCGCGAGCATCGGGAAGCCGACGAGGCCGACGATGCGCAGGGTGAGGCCGGGGACGAGCAGTCCGCCCATCATGCCGAGGAAGGCCCCGGCGATGATCAGCGCGATCTCGCCCGTCTCGCGGTTCTTGCCGACGATCGCGTTCGGCCGGGCGCGGCCGATGAGATACGTGCGGCGGGGCGCGACCGGGTGGATCTGGTGGGACTGGGTCGTCAACGCCCGTCACCTCCTGTGTTCCTCGTGCTCGTGCTCGTGCTCGAACTCGTACGGGGCGGGGGTGCGGCGGAGGGGACAGTTCCGCCGCCGGCCCCGCCGCCGGAGCCGCGGCTGCTGTGCGCTGCCATGCCTCCGGAGATCTGGCTGGCGTCGCCGCCCCCGCCGCCGGCGCGGTGGGCGCCGCCGCGGCTGCTGTGGGTCTTGATGCCCTGGGAGACGAGGGTGGCCGGGGAGCTGATGACGGCGGCGGCCTGGGCGCCGTCGGTGGCCTGCTTGCGGTTGCTGCGGGCGGAGACGATCTCGTCGCCGAAGCCGGGGACGAAGCGGTAGATCATCGCGGAGGCGAAGATCGCCAGCAGGATGATGGCGAGGCCGGAGACGACGGCGGAGAAGGCGTCGGGGCCCTTCTCGCCGGCCAGGGCCCCGGCGAGGCCGAGGACGATGACGATGACCGGCTTCACGAGGATGACGGCGATCATGATCCCGGCCCAGCGGCGGACGTGGCCCCACATGTTGCGGTCGACCAGGCCGGCGTAGACGACGACGCCGAGGAGGGCGCCGACGTAGAGCAGGGCGGCGCGGATCACCAGTTCGAGGGCGAGGACGCCGGCGGCGAGGACGGTGACGAGGGCGACGACGATCAGCATGATCGGACCGCCGCCGATGCTGTCGCCCTTCTTGAGGGCCTCGACGAAGGAGCCGAAGAACACGTCGGTCTGGTTGCCGGTGGCGGAGGCGATGACCTCGGAGACGCCGTCGGTGGCGGAGACGACGGTGTGGAGGATCAGGGGCGTGAAGGCGGAGGCGAGGACGGTCAGCCAGAGGAAGCCGATGGCTTCGGACATGGCGGTGGTGAGGGGGACGCCGCGGATGGCCCGCTTGGTGACGGCGAGGAGCCAGAGGACGAGGGTGAGGATGGTGGAGGCGGCGAAGACGATGGCGTACTGCTTGAGGAAGCTGAGGTTGGTGAAGTCGACGTCGGCGGTGCCCTTGACGATCTTGCTGAGCTCGCCGACGATCCAGGCGGCGGCGTCGGCGCAGCCCTTGGCGAGGGACGCGAGCGGGTTGAGGGCGTCGGCGGGGTTGCTGGGCGCGAGGCCGGCTCCGCCGGGGGTACTCCCGGGCGCAGGCTCGCCGCCTTCGCAGTAGTCCTTCGCGGGTCCGCGGATCAGGTCGCACGCCTCGTTGCCCGGGGTCGTCGGACCGGGGGTGGGGGCGGCGGCCACGCGGGCGGCGAACAGTACGACCGTGGTCTGCACCGCGGCGAACAGCGCCGTGAGGCGCAGGACACGAGGGTCAGCGCGCATAGGTGAACCCTCCGAACTGCGATACGGCATTGGCCATCTCTTCGGCCGAGGAAGCGGCCTGGTCCCGCCCGACGGGGACGGGCCCGTCCTTCTGAGTGAAGGAGGCGATCTTCCAGTCCCCGTTGTTCCAGCGGAGCTCGAAGGTGTTCGTGTACCAGCTCTCGGCGACCGGGTTCGTCGATCCTTCGCCTGCGAGACCGAAGAGCGTCGAGTACCAGACGGAGACGTTCGCGGTGTCGCCCTCGAGCTTCTCGACCTTGCTGCCGACCGGATTCGTGCGCGAGATGAAGGTCAGGCCCTTCGGCGCCTTGGCGCTGGCGTCGAGCCCGATGCGGGTGAGGAAGTCCTTGTTCGCGTACACGCGATCCAGGTCCGCCTGGCGTGCGGCGGCCACGTCGGGCAGGTATACCGCGCTGACGATGGCCCGGCGGCGCGCGGCGTCGAACATGCCGTCCGAGCCGAGGGCCACGGCGTAGTTCGCGGCTGCCGACTGCGCGCCCTGGGCATCGTGCGCGAAACCTTTGGGGATCTCACCGTTCTTGCCTGCGACGGGGCGGACCCCGGTAGGGGCCGTCGCGTTGTCCGCCGGGGCGTTGTCCGACGTGGCCGGGGTGGTCGGGGTGTCGTCGCCCTGGTTGGCGAAGGCGATGGCCGCGATCAGGAGGACCACCACGCCGACCACCGTCACCAGGCCCCGGGACGAGCGCGCGGGGCGGCGGGCGCCGCCGTAGGGGTCGGACGCGGAGTCCGGCAGGCGGGTACGGGTCTGGCCCGTGCCGCCGACGCCGGCGTCGGTGCCGTAACCATCGTCGTGGCTCATTCCGTGTCCGCCCCCTCCGCGTCGTACGACGGTAGCGCTGGTTCCCGCGTCCACGCGGTCTCGTGAGTCGTCATCAGGATCAGGTGGCGGCGGGGTGCGTGGCTAGACGGCCATCCCGTAGACGATCGTGAACAGCGTGCCGAGCGAGCCGATGATGAAGACGCCCGTCAGGCCGGCCACGATCAGGCCCTTGCCCTGTTCCGCGCTGAACGTGTCCCGCAGGGCGGTCGCGCCGATGCGCTGCTTGGCCGCACCCCAGATGGCGATGCCCAGGCACAGCAGGATCGCCACGGCCATGACCACCTCGATCATGACCTTCGCTTCGTTGCCGAGGCTGCCGAACGGGCCCCAGTTCGGGGCGATTCCGCCGATGATGGTGGTGATGTCGCCTTTTTCCGCTGCCAGGATCATGTAACTCACCGCCCCTGTATGGGTAGTTCCGGTTGCCCGCGCGTGCGGCAGGCTGCACGCCCTATCTTCGCTGATGAAACCGCGGTCGTATGTCGACTTGGCGGCTCTCTTTACGCGATCTCTCGGCACGTGCCCCGCTCGGGCCCTGCGACCTGGTCTGATGGGGCGTCTGTACGAAAGAACGTATGGTCACTCTGTGTATCACGCGGGATGACCCCGGGCAATGAATGCCGTCTCGGCGTATGGGGGGCGCACAGGTGTCCGCGCGCGCCGGGTGCTGTCAGTGGGGTCCGGCACGCTGGTGCCATGACGACAACACCGTGGACCCTCGCCGACCTTGAGACCGCTCTGCGGGCGTCCTGGTCCGCCGACACCTGCGAGCCGACGGACATCACGAGGATCGCCTGGACGCCCGGCAATCCGGCCTGGGGGCAGTGCGACATCACGGCCCTGGTCGTCCACGACCTGCTGGGCGGGGAGCTGATGGTGGGTGAGGTCTTCCACGAGGGCCGCCAGGAGGGCTACCACTGCTGGAACGTGCTGCCCGGCGGGATACCCGTCGACCTGACGCGCGAGCAGTTCCGGCGCGGGGAGACGATCACGCGGGAGCGGGTCGTCGAGCGTCCCACCGACCGGCGGCCGCGGCGCTGGACGCAGTACCAGGTGCTGCGGCAGCGGGTCATCGAGCGGCTGGGGCCGTTCCCCGGCACGGTCGGGCCGGACGGGCGGCGCGTGGCGTTCGCCGACCACGGCGGTCCGGGGGAGCCGCTGCTGGTGCTGGGCGGGCAGGCCGTCGACCCGGGCCCGGGGTGGCGGGTGATCACCCTGGCGGACGGTGCCCGGGCCGAGGACGTGACGGGTGTCCTGGAGCGCCTGATGCTCGGGCCGGCCGTGGTGCTGGCGCAGGGACCGGACGCGCTCGCGGCCGCCCGGTCGGCCTGCGCGCGGCGGCCGGAGCTGGTACGGGCCGTGGTTGAGGCGGGGACGGGGGCGGGGACGGGGGCGGGGACGGGGGCAGGGGGTGTGCTGTCGGAGCTCTCGGAGCTGTCGGCGCGGGGCTGAGTCCGGTGCGCCGCCGGGTTACGCCGGCCAGTGTGCCGGGCGGTCCAGGCCGGGCGGGATCCGGGTGGCCGCGTCGCCGCGGGCCGCGTTCAGCTGGGCCTGGGTGAGGAAGATGGCGCCGGTGAGGTCCGCCCCGGCCAGGTCGGCGTCGCGGAAGTCGGCGCCGATCAGGTCGGCGGTGCGCAGGTCGGCCCGGGACAGGTCGGCGGCGATCAGGTAGGCGCCGCGCAGGTTGGCGCCCGCGAGGCGGGCGCCGGCCAGCCGGGCGCCCATCAGGTCGGCGCCCCGGTGGTTCTTCTTCTTGCCGGGGACCTGGGCGCGCACCAGCTCGCTGGTCTCGAGCAGCAGGGTGTTGATGCCCTGACGCAGGGCGCCGACGTCGGCCGCGGCCAGTGCGGCGGCGTCGGCGGCCACCAGCCGCTCGGTCTCGGCCAGCGCGCGGCGCAGCCCGGCGTGGACGGGGCGGGCGGCCGGCAGGGTGAGGGCCTCGGTGACGTAGAAGAGCAGCTCGTGCAGCTGGCGCTGGACGGGGAAGACCTCGAACATCTGCTGCCGGGTCTCCGGGTGCGCCCGCCAGTCGCGGCCGCCGAAGGTGACCTGGGAGACCTGCTGGCCCGCGCCGAAGCAGTCGAAGACGGTGCAGCCGGGGAAGCCGGAGTCGCGCAGCCGGGTGTGGATCCCGCACCGGAAGTCCTGCTGGAGGTTGGTGCAGGGGGTGCCCGCAGCCTTGTCGACGGCGAAGTCGGCGGACCGGGCGAAGGGCAGGGCCACGCAGCACAGCGCGAAGCAGTTCGCGCAGTCGGCCTTCAGGGCGGCGTGGCGCACCGCCGGGTCCGGGGCCGCCGGGTCCTGGACCGCCGGGTCCTGGGCCGCCGGGTCCTGGGCCGGGGACGGGTTCCGCGGCGGGTTCCGGGACGGGTCCTGGTTGCGGTTCGGGCGGCGGGCGGGGCGGCCGTTGGTGCGGTCTGTGGCGGGGCGAGTGCGGGACACGGGTCCATTGTCACCGTTCGGGCGGCTCCGGCCGTATCCGCAGGGCGGTCCACCACGCGCCGTCGACCTCCTCGGCGTCCGGCCCGGCTCCGGCGGCCGGCCCAAGTGTCCGCATTCCGGACGGCCTTGATCAGGAAGGGGAGTCGGGTGAGCATCCACGCATGACAGAAGTGATCGCAGTCGCCCTCATCACCGTCCTCGCCGTGATCAGTCCCGGCGCCGATTTCGCGATGGTCGTCCGCAACAGCTACCTCTACGGGCGCACCACCGGACTGTTCGCCGCGGCCGGCGTCGCGGCGGGCGTGCTGGTGCACGTCTCGTACACGATGCTCGGGGTCGGGCTGCTGATCGCCTCCTCCACCACGCTGTTCACCGTGATCAAGCTGGCGGGCGCGGCGTACCTGGTCTGGATCGGCATCCGTACCTTCCGGGCCCGCGCCGAGCTGACCGTGGACCTGGAGTCGAAGCCGCAGCTCACGGCGCCGGGGGCGCTGCGCTCGGGGTTCCTGACCAACGTCCTCAACCCCAAGACGACGCTGTTCGTGGTCTCCACCTTCACCCAGGTGGTCAACCCGGGCACCCCGGTGTGGCAGCAGGCCGGGTACGGGCTGTTCATGTCGGTGGCACACCTGGCGTGGTTCGGTGCGGTCGCCCTGTTCTTCTCCGGCACCCGGCTGCGCGAGCGGATGCTCAAGGCGCAGAAGACCCTCAACCGGGTCATCGGTTCGGTGCTGGTGGGGCTCGGGGTGAGCCTGGGCTTCGCCCGCTGAGCCCGTGCGGAGGGCTGGTGCCGGAGGTTACCTGTGGGTAGCGTGAGGGGCATGGCTTCCGGTGAGGGGTTCTACGAGCGTACGGACACCGGGCGGTTCCTGGCCCGCGAGCACACCCGCGGCCCCTGGGACCCCGAGGCACAGCACGCCGGCCCGCCCGCCGCGCTGCTGGGCCGCGCCGTCGAGGAGCGGCCCGGCGCGCGCGACGACATGCGGCTGGCCCGGATCACGTACGAGATCCTGCGTCCGGTGCCCATCGGCGCCCTGGAGATCACCACCACCGTGCTGCGCGCCGGGCGCAGCACCGAGGTGGTCGAGGCGGCCCTGACCCCCGAGGGCGCCGGCGGCCCCGTGATGCTGGCGCGCGCCCTGCGCGTACGGGTCGCAGGCGAAGCCGTACCGGCCGTCCTGGAGGCACCCGGGCTGCCCTCTCCCGGTGAGGTCGCGGTGACGCCGTTCTTCCCCGTGCCGTGGGAGGTCGGCTACCACACCGCCATGGAGACCCGCTTCACCCACGGCGCGTTCCTGGAGCCCGGCCCCGGCACGTGCTGGATGCGGATGAAGGTGCCGCTGGTCGCGGACGAGCCGGTCCGCCCGCTGGACCGGGTCCTGATCGCCGCTGATTCCGGCAACGGCATCAGCGCCGTCCTGGACATCTCCCGGTACCTCTTCATCAACAGCGACCTGACGGTGCATCTCCACCGCCACCCGGCCGGTGAATGGGCCTGCGTGGAGGCCCGTACCAGCGTCGACCCGGCGGGCATCGGCCTCGCCGACGCCCGCCTCCACGACGAGAAGGGGCCCATCGGGCGCAGCGCGCAGAGCCTGTACGTCGCCCCGCGCTGACCTGCGCCGCGCTGCCCCAACCCCCGTCCCGAGCTGTGGAATCGGTGTGGCAGGCTCCTCCGGGTGGAGGCCCTGAAGGACACCGATCCCGCGCACCTCGGCGCGCACGTGCTGCTCGCCCGGCTCGGCGCCGGAGGCATGGGACAGGTGTACCTGGCGCGCTCGCCGGGCGGGCGGCTGGTGGCGGTCAAGGTGGTGCGCGAGGAGGCCGTCGGGCATCCGGAGGCGCTGGCCCGCTTCCGGCGCGAGGCGGAGACGGTACGGGCGGTGCGCTCGGCGTACACCGCGAACCTGATCGACGCCCAGCTCGCCGCGACGCCGTACTGGCTGGCCACCGAGTACGTGGCCGGGCCGACGCTCGCCCGCGCGGTGGCGCACCGCGGCCCGCTGCCCGCCGCGACCTGCCGCCGGCTGGCCGCGGCGCTGGCGGAGGGGCTGGCGAGCGTGCACGGCTACGGGGTCACGCACCGCGACGTCAAGCCCGCGAACGTCATCCTCGGCGCGCAGGGCCCGCAGCTCATCGACTTCGGGATCGCGCGGGGCGCCGGCTCGACCGCGCTCACCGGGCCCGGCGCGGCGCCCGGTACGCCCGGTTACACCGCGCCCGAGGTGCTGCTCGGCGGGGCGGCCGGCCCGGCGGCGGACGTCTTCGGGCTGGGCGCGGCCCTGGTGTACGCGGCCACGGGCCGGCCGCCGTTCGGTGACGGCGCGGCCGCCACCGTCGGCTACCGGACGGTGCACGAGCCGGTGGACGTCGCCGGGATCGAGCCGGAGCTGGCCGCGCTGATCGAGGACTGCGTCGCCAAGGACCCGGCCGCGCGCCCGGATCCGCGGGAGGTGATCCGCCGCTGCGGGGTCCGCGAGCCGCTGGTGGAGGACCCGGCGTACGCCGCCCTGGGCAGCCTTGGTGACGCGGTGCCCACGGTGCCGCTGCACGAGCGGCGCACCCAGGGCCCGGGCCCGGTGGCCCCGCCCCCGCCCGGCCCCGGTCCCGGTCCCGGCGTCGGTCCCGGCGGACCGCCCGGGTACCCGCCGCCCGGGTACCCGCCGCCCGGGTACCCGTCCCCGCGGTACGCACCGCCCGGCGGGCGCGCGGGGCGCCGTACCGCGTGGGTGGCCGCCGGGGTCGCGGGGACGCTCGCGCTCTCCGTCGGCGCCTGGCAGCTGCTGCCGCTGGTGAAGGGAACGGCCCGGGACGGGGGCGCGCAGGCCGGCCCCGCGGCCGGACCGACGGACACGCCGGGAACCGCGGGTCCGGGAGCCGCGACGCCCGGAGCCGCGCCGCCGGGAGCCGCGACGCCCGGAGCCGCGCCGCCGGGAGCCGCGGCCCCCGGCGCCGCCGCCTCCGGCCGGCCGCCGGCGGCGTACCTGGAGAACAACCGGCTCTCCGACTACCGCTGGACCCGGGACCCGGACCCGGCGCGCGCCGCGTCCGGGCACGGCCGGTGCAATCTGCCGCCCGAGCGGACGGCGCCCGGCGCCGGCGTGCAGACCTCGATCACCTCCGACGGCACCACCGCGAGGATCAGCGTGCGCGTCGAGCTCGCGGAGGCCTCCGGCGCGGCGCCGCAGCCGTACCACGTGTCCGTGGCGGTCAAGGCGCCCGATGACATCCTGCTCGACAGCGGCAAGCCCTTCCCCGGAGCGCCCAACCGGTCCGTCGGCTACACGAGCAGGCCCGTCGACGTCCACCGGGAGTGGCGCACCGGCGGCTTCGTCGAGCTGACCTATCCCGACGACTTCCGGCACCACCTGGCCGGGCGCTCCTGGGACGCGATCCCGCTCGCCGCCGACCCGGGGGACTGGACGGTCGTCGTCTACCACGTCGAGGATGACCCCAACCGGTACGGGAGCATCGACTGTTCCGGCTTCCGGGTGGGGTAGTCGGCACGGCCGACGGGAAACGCCCCTGAAGGGGGTTCCGATGGGGGAGGGTTGACGGGTGCGCAAGTTCTGGATGGCAAGCGGGATCGGAATCGGGGCGGCCCTGAGCTTCCTCGTGCTGCTCGTGGTCGGTACGTACGCGGCCGCGGCGAGCATCGTGGGCGGTACCGCTCCGGGCGCCGGCGCCATAGGGCTCACCAAGGGAGCGGTGCCCGCGAAGTACCAGCCGCTCGTCGAGAAGTGGGGCAATCTCTGCCCCGCCATCAACCCGGCGCTGCTGGCCGCCCAGCTCTACTCGGAGAGCGGCTGGAACCCCAGGGCGGTCAGCCCGGCCGACGCGCGCGGTATCGCCCAGTTCATCCCGGGCACCTGGGCAGGTCACGGCATCGACGGCGACGGGGACGGGGACCGGGACATCTGGGACCCCAACGACGCCATCCCGTCGGCCGCTTCGTACGACTGCGAGCTGGCCAAGGACGTCAAGGGCGTGCCCGGGGACCCGACGAAGAACATGCTCGCCGCCTACAACGCGGGGGCGTACGCGGTCATCAAGTACCAGGGCGTGCCGCCGTACAGCGAGACCCAGGGCTACGTGAAGGCCATCACCACGCTCGCGCAGAGCTTCGCGCGGCCGGTGGGCCGGGTGGCCCCCTCCCAGCAGGCCGCCGGCGCCATCTACTTCGCGCAGAAGCAGCTCGGCAAGCCGTACCTGTGGGGCGGCAACGGTACGGCCGACCAGGGCGGGCGCTTCGACTGCTCGGGGCTGACCAAGGCGGCGTACGAGACGGTGGGCATCGAGCTGCCGCGGGTGGCGAACGACCAGTACAACGCGGGCCCGCACCCGTCCCGTTCGGAGCTGCTCCCCGGTGATCTGGTCTTCTTCTCCGACGATCTGACGAATTCTCGGGAGATCCGCCACGTGGGCCTGTACGTCGGCGGCGGTTACATGATCAACGCCCCGTACACCGGCGCCGTGATCCGCTTCGACCGGATCGACACCCCGGACTACTTCGGCGCGACCCGGGTGACCAAGGACGGTGCGCAGGCGCTCCCTTCGCGCCCCGCGGATGGCAACTCTCCGTGAGGCAAAGGCCCTGAGCTGCGACGATGAGTCACTCTTCGATAACGTTGCCGTGATCATTCGGTGGAGAGCGGAACGTATCCGCCAGAACGCGCGTTCCATGGGCAGCGAGGATGATCATCCGGGGGGCCGGAGGGGCGCACACCGACGTGCGCCCGCAGGGGACCGAAGCAAGGCAAGGGGCCGCAATCACCATGGCTGGACTCACGAGCGGTGGGCCGAACGTGGACGTCAGCCTGCTGTACGACATCAACGGCCTGACCCGGCGGACCCCGGACTGGGCCGACCGGATCGTGGGCCTCGTCGGGGAGTACGGACTCCCGCTCGCGATGGTGCTGCTGGTGCTGTGGTGCTGGCGCGGGGCCCGCAGGCAGGACGAGGCCGGCGCCGCCGAGTCGTTCGCGGCGCTGGTGTGGGCCCCGCTGGCGGCCGGGATCGCGCTCCTCGTGAACATCCCGCTGCGCGAATTCGTGGGCAGGCCGCGCCCGTTCCTGCGGCACGAGGGGCTTGAGGTCCTGGCCCCCGGCAAGACCGACTTCTCCTTCGTCAGCGACCACGCCACGCTCACCATGGCGCTCGGCGTCGGCCTTTTCATCGCCGACCGCAGGATCGGCCTGGCCGGTATCGGCCTCGCCCTCGTCGAGGGCCTCTTCCGGGTGTTCATGGGCGTGCACTACCCCACCGACGTCGTCGGCGGCTTCGCCCTGGGCACGGCGGTCGTCCTGCTGCTGGCGCCCGCCGCGATGGCGCTGCTCACGCCGATGGCCCTGGCGGTCGCCCGGTCGCCGCGCGCGGGGTGGCTGGTGCGGGCCCGCGGCCCGGTGACGGCCCGTCCGCTGGACCTGCCGCAGTCCCAGACCCCGCCGGGCACCCTGCCCCGCGAGAACGACCTGGCGGCCTGACCCCGGCCACGGCACTAGCGGACGGCGTGCTCCAGGGACCACACCGCCCAGCCGATCAGCGCGAGCACCGCGGCCAGGGCGAGCGACCCCAGCGCGAACCCGGCCCGCAGCCGCACGGAGGCCGCCTCCTCGCCCCTGCGCACCCGGCGCCGGGCGAACAGGGACTCCACCACCGACCACAGGGCCGGCACCAGCGCCGCCGGTGCCGCCACCAGCCCCATCACGAAGCCCATCCGGGGCAGCAGGAACGCCAGGCCGAGCAGGGTGATGGCGACGGCGCCGCTGACCAGCGCCCCGGTGCCGGCCGGCCGCAGCGTTGCGTGATCGTGGGTCATGGGGCCGAGGCTACGGCCGTCCGCGCCCGGTCCGCCTGGGCGCGGATACTCAGCTCCGCTACTCAGTTCCGCTCCTCGGCCCCGCTCCTCAGCTCGGCCCTCAGCCGTGGCCGTACGCGTCCCGCACCACCAGCAGGACCGCCGCCAGCAGGCACAGCAGCGAGACCGCGAAGCAGAACCGGACCGCCGCCGGGCGGGGCCGGCTCAGCGGTCGCCGCCCTTGCGGCGTTCCGGCGCGGCGTCCTCCTGCCGGTAGCGGTGGCGCAGCCACAGGCCGGTGGCCACGGACGCGGCCGTGGTCGCCCCGATGGCCAGGGCCACGTCCGCCGGGCCGTCCGCCGTCCCGACCGGTTGCGCCATGGCGGGGCCGGCCGGGACCAGCGTCAGGAGCAGGGCCGCCCCGAGAAGGGCGGCGCGGGATACGGCTCGTCCTGGCATACGTACAGGTCATCGACCCTGCACGGATCCGGCCACCGGGGTGGGCCGCACGGGTTATGGAACACCTAGGCGCTGTGGCCGTCGGCGTCTCTGCGGGCGAGGTCACGGGAGCGGCGGGCCGGGCCGCGCCAGCCGCAGCTGCATTCGGCCAGGGCGAAGGCGCCGCGTTCGGCGGTGCGGGTGAGGTGGTCGGCAGGGCACGGGGGCGGGAGGGCCGCGAGCGACGGAGCGGAATGCTCCGGAGGGTGCTTGTCCACCGTTCCACGGTACCGCCACCCGCGCGGTATCCCCGTGACGGGGAACCCCGCCCCTCGTTAACCGGAGCGGGTGGGGGCCTCGGGCAAGCAGCGGTCATGTGTTGGGGGTTGGCAGGCGATGGTGGTGCACCAGCACAGGCTGCGGGACGGGCGCGCGGGTGCGGCGGCCGCGGCCCTGGCCCTGGCGGCGGTCTCCGGATGCGGTGGCGGCGGTACGGACGGCAAGCCGCCCGCCGACGGGACCGCGGCCGTGCGCGGGGCGGCCGACGTACTCGCGCGGTCCGGCAGCGCGCGGGCCCGGACGGCGATGGAGATGGCCACCGGCGGAACCCGGGTCACCATCCGCGGCGAGGGCGGCGTGAACTTCCGGAGCCGGATGGGACAGCTCCTGGTCATGCTGCCCGCCGACGTCACCGGCAGGCCCGGCCACCGCCCCATCACCGAGCTGCTGACACCCGGCGCCCTCTACATGAAGAACCGGGGCGCGGGCGTGCCCGCCGACAAGTGGGTCCGCGTCGATACGACCACCCTCGGCGACGGGAACCTGGTCACCGGCGGCGCCACCGACCCGGTCGTCGCCGCCGAGCTGCTGCGCGGCGCGCAGGAGGTGACGTACGTCGGCGAGACGGAGCTGGCGGGGACGAAGGTCCGCCACTACCGCGGCACCACCGACATCGGGCGGGCCGCGCTCAGGGCCTCTCCGGACGCCAGGGGCGCCCTGCAGGCGGCGGCGAAAGGGTTCAGCACGGACACCGTGCCGTTCGACGCCTATCTCGACGAGGAGGGGCGGCTGCGCAAGGTGCGGCACCGCTTCAGCTATGTGAACAAGGGGGAGATCGACGTCTCCTCGACCACCCTGCTCTACGGCTTCGGCACACCGGTGACCGTCGTGCTGCCGGCCGGCGGGGACATTTACGCAGGAAAGATCGCGGACTGACCGGGGCGGCGGGAAGGACAGCGCGATCGGGCCATGCCCGGTATCCGGAAATGGTCCATCCGTGTCATGCGCACAGCGCCCCGGCCTCCCTAGGCTGAGACCCCGACGGCGATTGAGGTCGGCAGAAAGAGGTGACCTTCGTGACTCCCGCGGTCGGTATGACGGTGCAGGACTGCGTGGCCCTCGCCGAGATCGAGCTGTGCGGCGAGCTGATCATCGCGGCCTCCGCCGCGGACGAGGAGCGGCTCAGCCAGGACCGGATCGACGAGGTCCTGCTGGGCGTCGGCTGATCCGACGCCCCGGACGGCACCGCCGGGCTCAGGTCCGCAGCAGGCGGGCGATGGCCTTCGTCGCTTCCTCGACCTTGGTATCGATCTCCGCCCCGCCCTTGCCGTCGCCCTGAGCGGCGCTCTCGACGGCCGCGGTGGCGACACAGTGCCGCAGGTGCTCCTCCAGCAGCTGGAGCGCGAAGGACTGCAGCGCCTTCGTGCTGGCCGAGACCTGGGTGAGTATGTCGATGCAGTACACGTCCTCGGCGACGAGCCGTTGCAGCCCGCGGATCTGGCCCTCGATCCGGCGCAGCCGCTTGAGGTGCTCGTCCTTCTGGTGGTGATAGCCGTGCACGGCGCCTTCGCCCTGCGCGTGGCCGGTGGGCTCCGCCTCGGTGGTCGTCATGCGTGCTCCCGTGGTCCGGATCGAGGGATGCATACCCCTCATGGGTATAGGGTACTGGGCCCTGGCAGAAGGCACAGGGGCCCGTTCCGCCCACTCTGCCTGACGATGGAGGACACTGGTGAACCGCCGGTTAGCCGTGGCCGGACGATGCGCCTAGCATCAGCCTGACCGAATCCGAATGCACCCCGAGGACCTCACGTGCGATTTCGTCTGACCCCCAGGGAGACGAGCTTCTACGACATGTTCGCCGCATCCGCGGACAACATCGTCACGGGCTCCAAGCTCCTGATGGAACTGCTCGGGGCGGACGCGTCCGGCCGGGCCGAGATCGCGGAACGGATGCGGGCGGCGGAGCACGCGGGGGACGACGCGACCCACGCGATCTTCCACCAGCTGAACTCCTCCTTCATCACACCGTTCGACCGCGAGGACATCTACTCCCTGGCCTCGTCGCTCGACGACATCATGGACTTCATGGAGGAGGCCGTCGACCTGGTCGTCCTCTACAACATCGAGGAACTCCCCAAGGGCGTCGAGCAGCAGATCGAGGTCCTGGCCCGGGCGGCCGAGCTGACCGCCGAGGCCATGCCGCACCTGCGCACGATGGACAACCTCACCGAGTACTGGATCGAGGTCAACCGTCTCGAGAACCAGGCCGACCAGATCCACCGCAAGCTGCTCGCCCACCTCTTCAACGGCAAGTACGACGCCATCGAGGTGCTCAAGCTCAAGCAGGTCGTCGACGTGCTCGAAGAGGCCGCCGACGCGTTCGAGCACGTCGCGAACACGGTGGAGACCATCGCGGTCAAGGAGTCCTGAACCTCGTGGACACCTTTGCGCTGGTCGTGACCATCGGTGTCGCGCTCGGCTTCACGTACACCAACGGCTTCCACGACTCCGCCAACGCCATCGCGACCTCGGTCTCCACGCGGGCGCTGACCCCGCGCGCGGCCCTGGCCATGGCCGCCGTGATGAACCTGGCCGGTGCCTTCCTGGGCAGCGGGGTCGCCAAGACGGTCAGTGAGGGTCTCATCGAGACGCCCCACGGCACCCGCGGCATGTGGATCCTGTTCTCCGCGCTCGTCGGCGCGATCGTCTGGAACCTGATCACCTGGTACTTCGGGCTGCCCTCGTCCTCCTCGCACGCGCTCTTCGGCGGCATGGTCGGCGCGGCGCTGGCCGGCGGGACGGCGGTCATCTGGAGCGGGGTCGTCGACAAGATCATCATCCCGATGTTCCTCTCGCCGCTCGTCGGTCTCCTCGTCGGCTACCTGGTGATGGTCGTCATCCTGTGGATCTTCCGGCGGGCCAACCCGCACAAGGCCAAGCGCGGCTTCCGGATCGCGCAGACCGTCTCGGCGGCGGGCATGGCGCTCGGGCACGGTCTCCAGGACGCCCAGAAGACCATGGGCATCGTGGTGATGGCCCTGGTCATCGCCGATGTCGAGGACGCCGGCGACCCGATCCCGGTGTGGGTCAAGATCGCGTGCGCCGTGATGCTCTCGCTGGGCACGTACGCGGGCGGCTGGCGCATCATGCGCACCCTGGGCCGCAAGATCATCGAACTGGACCCGCCGCAGGGCTTCGCGGCGGAGACCACCGGCGCCTCGATCATGTTCGGCTCGGCGTTCTTCTTCCACGCGCCGATCTCCACGACCCACGTGATCACCTCGGCGATCATGGGCGTGGGCGCGACCAAGCGGGTCAACGCGGTCCGCTGGGGCGTCGCCAAGAACATCATCCTCGGCTGGTTCATCACGATGCCGGCGGCGGCGCTGGTCGCGGCGTTGTGCTTCTGGATCGTGAACCTGGCGTTCGTCTGACGCGTGCTGCCGACGGCGCGCGGGCGGAAACGAAAGCGGGCCCGGCTCCCCCCACCCAGGGGGAGCCGGGCCCTTTCGCCTTGCGGTGGCACCGCCATGCAGCACCGCAGGACGTCTGGACGTCTCTAGCCGAAGCGGCCCGAGATGTAGTCCTCGGTGGCCTGGACGGACGGGTTGGAGAAGATCCGCTCCGTGTCGTCGATCTCGATGAGCTTGCCGGGCTGACCGACGGCCGAGAGGTTGAAGAAGGCCGTGCGGTCCGAGACACGGGCGGCCTGCTGCATGTTGTGCGTCACGATGACGATCGTGAACTGCTCCTTGAGCTCACCGATCAGGTCCTCGATCGCGAGCGTGGAGATCGGGTCCAGGGCCGAGCAGGGCTCGTCCATCAGCAGGACCTGCGGCTCGACCGCGATGGCGCGGGCGATGCACAGACGCTGCTGCTGGCCGCCGGACAGGCCCGAGCCGGGCTTGTTCAGGCGGTCCTTGACCTCGTTCCACAGGTTGGCGCCCTTGAGGGAGCGCTCGACGATGACCTCGAGCTCGCTCTTCTTGAACTTGCCGTTCAGGCGCAGGCCCGCCGCCACGTTGTCGAAGATCGACATGGTGGGGAAGGGGTTCGGGCGCTGGAAGACCATGCCGACCGTGCGGCGCACGGCCACCGGGTCGACGCCGGCGCCGTACAGGTTCTCGTCGTCCAGCAGCACCTTGCCCTCGACGCGGCCACCGGGGGTGACCTCGTGCATGCGGTTCAGGGTGCGCAGGAAGGTGGACTTGCCGCAGCCGGACGGGCCGATGAAGGCCGTCACGGAGCGGGGCTCGACGGTCATGGAGATGTCGTCGATGGCCTTGTGGGTGCCGTAGAAGGCGGAGAGACCGGAAACGTCGATGCGCTTGGCCATGTGAATCAGCTTCTTTCCGTTGGCCGCGGTCAGCGACCGGTCTTCGGGGCCTTCCAGCGGGCGATGCCGCGGGCCACCAGGTTGAGGATCATGACGAAGGCGATCAGGACGAGGGCGGCGGCCCAGGCCCGGTCGTAGGAGTCCGCACTGCCGACCTTGTACTGCTCCCAGATGTAGAGGGGGAGCGAGGACTGTGCGCCTTCGAAGGGGTTGTCGTTGATCAGCTGGGAACCGAAGACCAGCAGCATGATCGGCGCGGTCTCACCGGCGATACGGGCCACGGCCAGCATCACACCGGTGGAGATACCGCCGATGGCGGTCGGGAGCACGACCTTCAGGATCGTGCGCCACTTCGGCACGCCGAGGGCGAGGGAGGCCTCGCGCAGCTCGTTCGGGACGAGCTTGAGCATCTCCTCGGTGGAGCGGACCACGACGGGCATCATCAGGATCGCGAGGGCCATGGCGCCGGCGAAGCCGGAGGGACCGAAGCCGAGCATCAGGTTCCAGGTCGTCAGGATGAACAGACCCGCGACGATGGAGGGGATGCCGGTCATGACGTCGACGAAGAAGGTGACGGCCTTGGCCAGGGTGCCCCGGCCGTACTCGACCAGGTAGACGGCGGTCAGCAGGCCGATCGGGGCGGCGATGGCGGTGGCGAGCAGGACCTGCTCGATGGTGCCGAGCAGCGCGTGGTAGACACCGCCGCCGGGCTCGAAGCCGGCGACGCCCTTCATCGAGTGGCTGAGGAAGTAGCCGTCGAGGACCTTGAGGCCGCGGCTGACCGTGACCCAGATCAGGGACAGCAGCGGGATGACCGCGAGGATGAAGCAGACCCAGACGACCGAGGTCGCGACGCGGTCCTTGGCCTGGCGGCGGTTCTCGATCACCGAGCTGGCGGTGTACGTGATGAGGACGAACAGCAGGGCGGCGATCAGGCCCCACTGGACCTTGCTCTGCAGACCGGCGACGGCGCCGATGCCGACGCCGAGGGCGACGGAGACGACCGCGATACCGGCCGGGGCCCAGCGGGGGAGACCGCCGCGGGTGAGGCTGTCGGGAGCGGCGGACTTGCGCGGCCGAGCGGGGCGCGGGTCCTGGATTGCGTGGCTCATCAGGCGTTCGCCCCCGAGTACTCCTTGCGGCGCGCGATGATCATGCGAGCGGCGCCGTTGACCAGCAGGGTGAGCAGGAAGAGGACGAGACCGGAGGCGATCAGCGCGTCACGGCCGAACTCGTTGGCCTCGTCGAACTTCGCGGCGATGTTCTGCGCGAAGGTGCCGCCACCCGGGTCCAGCACGTGCAGCGAGATCAGGAAGCTCGGGGACAGGACCGTGGCCACGGCCATGGTCTCGCCGAGCGCGCGGCCGAGGCCGAGCATCGAGGCGGAGATGACGCCGGAGCGGCCGAAGGGCAGCACCGACATCTTGATGACCTCCCAGCGGGTCGCGCCGAGGGCCAGGGCGGCCTCCTCGTTCATGCGCGGGACCTGGAGGAAGACCTCGCGGCTGACGCTGGTCACGATCGGCAGGATCATGATGGCCAGCAGCACGCCGACGGTGAAGAGCGAACGCGCGACGCCGATCTGCGTCTTGTCGAAGACGTAGGTCCAGCCCATGTACTCGTCGAGCCAGAGGTTCAGGCCGCCCATGTAGGGCACGAGGAAGAGCGCGCCCCAGATGCCGTAGATGATCGACGGCACGGCCGCCAGCAGGTCCACGACGTACGCGAGGGGGGCGGCGAGCTTGCGCGGCGCGTAGTGGGAGATGAAGAGGGCGATGCCGACAGCGACCGGGACCGCGATGACCATCGCGATGATCGAGCTGACGACGGTGCCGAAGAGCAGGACGGCGATGCCGAAGACAGGGGGGTTGGCCGACGCGTTCCAGTCGAAGGTGGTGAGGAAGTTGCCCTCGTTCTTCGACAGCGCGATCGAGGCCCGGTAGGTGAGGAAGGCGGCGATCGACGCCATGATCACCAGGAGCAGGATGCCGGAGCCCTTGGAGAGCCCGGAAAAGACCTTGTCACCGGCGCGGCCGGTGGTGGTCTTGCGCCCGGAGACAGGCGGAGCCTGGTCTATCTGGGTGGGTGTGGTGGAAGCCATGTTCTTTCCGGTCTGTGTGGGGGCCGTGCCCCCTGGCGGCGGTGCACCGGATCCCCCCGGAGGGGGAGGACACCCGGGTGCCGATCCGATCGGACGGGAGCGGATCGGCACCCGGGGTCGTTACCTGTTGCGGGTTCTACTGCAGGCCGGCGACGACCTCGCGGACCTTCTTGTTGATCTCGGCCGGGATCGGGGCGTAGCCGTTCTCGGAGAGGATCTTCTGGCCCGCGTCGCCCGCGGTGTAGCCCAGGAAGGACTTGACGGCGGCGAGCGTCTCGGGCTTGTTGCCCTTGTCGCAGACGACCTCGTAGGTCACCAGGACGATCGGGTAGGCACCCTCGGCCTTGGTGGCGTAGTCCAGCTTGAGGGCCAGGTCGGAGCCGGTGCCCGCGACCTTGGCGGCGGCGATGGCCTTCGAGGCGTTCTCGGAGGTCGCGGCGACCGGGGCGGCGGCACCGGTGTTGATGTCGACCGTCTTGATGCCCTGCGAGCTGGCGTAGGAGAGCTCGAAGTAACCGATCGCGCCGTCGACCTGCTTGACCTGCGCGGCGACACCGGCGGAGCCGGACGCGGCCTGGCCACCCGGGGCGGGCCACTTCTTGGCGGCCTCGTAGGTCCACGCGTCACCGGCGGTGGCCTTGAGGTACTTGCCCAGGTTCTCGGTGGTGCCCGAGTCCTCGGAGCGGTGGAAGGCCTGGATGGCGGTGGGGGGCAGGCTGGCGCCCGGGTTCAGCTTCTTGATGGCCTCGTCGTCCCACTTCTTGATCTTGTCGTTGAAGATCGCGGCGAGGGTGGGGGCGTCGAGGGTGAGCTTGTCGACACCGTTGACGTTGAAGCCGATGGCGACCGGGCCGCCGACCATGGGCAGGTTGATGCCCTGGCCACCGGTGCAGATCTTCTTGGAGTCCTCGACCTGCTCCGGCTTCAGCGCCGAGTCGGAGCCGGCGAACCCGACGGTGCCCTGGTTGAAGGCCACGATGCCCTCACCGGAGGAGGAGGACTTGTAGTTGACCTCGACGCCGGAGCAGGCGGCCATGTAGTTCTTGATCCACAGGTCGACCGCGTTCTTCTGCGCGGAGGAGCCGGACGCGAGCAGCTTGCCCTTCGCGTCGTCGCACTTGATGTCACCGGCGGCGGCGGACGGCTGCTTGGTGCCGGAGCCGGTGTCCTTGGTGTTGTCGTCCGAGCCGCACGCCGTGAGGACCAGGGCGCCGGACACGACGAGGGCCCCGAGGGCGGAGGCACGAAGCCGGTTCTTGCGCTGAAGCTTCACTTTCGGGTGTTCCTTCCAGGAGCCGCCGGCCGCTTTCTGTGTTTCGGGGCGGCGTGCGAAGAGGACTACGTCGGATGCGGGTGCAGCGCGCGTCAATCAGCCCGCGACTCGCACCGTGCACTGCCGAAATTAGGCAGGACAGGTGAAGTGGCCGACCGGGGTGAGTGAACGGACGGTGAACCATGGCGGACGGCATGGTGCGCGGATGCCCTGGTGCGCGCGGGCGTAAGCCTCCGTTATGCGCCCGTTATGGGACGGGCGTGCGCCGTCGGCGAGGGCGGGCGGCGCCCCGGACCCCGGACCGGGAGTTGGCTGGATTTCGCCGGTCGGGTGTCCCGGTGGCGGAAGCGGACAGGGTGCCCGGCCGGAACGGCGGGGCACCCTGGGCGGGACGGAAGGGACGGAACGGACACAGCGGCGGCGCCTCAGCCGCTGGGCAGGGCGGCCGGCGAGCGGAGCCAGATCTGCTGGAACGCGAAGCGCGCGGCCTCCACGTCATGGCGCTGATCCGCGTGCAGCACGCCCAGGGCGTACGCCGTCGCCGGGGCGATGCGCGGGGTGCGCGCCGCCGTGGCCGAGGCCGCCGCCGCCTCCGCCGCGTCGCGGTGCCGGTCCAGGGCCTCGCCGGCCGCCGCGAGGCGGGTCACGTCGGCGCCCAGGGCCTCCTGCGCGTAGCGGTGCGCGCGCAGCAGGCGGCGTACCTCGTGCCAGGGCGCGTCCTGGTGGGAGTCGTCGATCAGCGCGTCCGCGTTGTACGGGTGCGAGGCGCGCGACAGCGGCAGCGAGGACACCGCGGCGGTCAGCCGGGTCTCGCACACCCCGGCCAGCGGGACGAGGACGTTGTCCACCCGCCCGGCCGCCGCGATCGAGTCCAGCGGGACCTCCGAGGCGAGCACCGCCACCGCGTCCGCCACCGCGTGGAAGCGCGAGGACCCCAGGGCCTGGAGCGTCGCCGAGTGCGCGCGGGTCCGGGCCAGCGTGAGCTGGCGCTCCAGCAGGGCGCCCGCCCGCGCCGAGCCCACGGTCAGGGACCCGGAGCCGCCGCGCTGCGCGGGCAGCTCCGGGGCGCCCGACAGCCGGTGCAGGGCGTCCAGCAGCCGGCGCAGGCGCGCCGCGTACGCGTGTTCGTCCGCCAGGGTGGCCGACAGCCAGACCAGCTCGGTGCGCAGGCCGTCCGCCCACGACGAATCGGCGACCGCGCGGTAGGTCGACAGGGAAGCGCTGATCCGGCGCGCGGCCCCCCGCAGGGCGCGCGCCGCCTCACTTCCCTCGACCGCGTCCGCGCCGCTCTCCTCGTGCAGGCGGAGCCCACGGAGGAAGGCGGTGGCCTGGGACCGCAGGTACGTGCCGAGCACGTGACCCGCGGTAGCGGTCAGGTCATGGTTTTGCTGAGCCACGCCGGCGCCTCCGGGCGTCTATGAGCATCTCCTGTACGTGCCGCAGCGGCTGGCCCTCCGCGTCCGTGCTGTGCCGGGTCCACTCGCCGTCCGGGCCCAGGTGCCAGGATGAGGTGGAGTCGGACATACCGGTTTCCAGCAGCCCGTCCAGGGCGGCGCGGTGGGCCGGGTCGCTCACCCTGACCAGGGCCTCGATGCGGCGGTCGAGGTTGCGGTGCATCATGTCGGCGCTGCCGATCCAGACCTCGGGCTCGCCGCCGTTGCCGAAGGCGAAGACCCGGGAGTGCTCCAGGAAGCGGCCCAGCACCGAACGGACCCGGATGTTCTCCGAGAGTCCGGTGACGCCCGGGCGCACGGCGCAGATGCCGCGCACCCAGATGTCGATCGGGACGCCCGCCTGGGAGGCCCGGTAGAGCGCGTCGATCACGGCCTCGTCGACGATCGAGTTCATCTTGAGCCGGACGTACGCGGGGCGGCCGGCCCGGTGGTGGGCGGCCTCCTTGTTGATCCGCGAGATCAGTCCGTCGCGCAGCGAGCGCGGGGCGACCAGCAGCCGGCGGTAGGTCTCGCGCCGCGAGTAGCCCGACAGCCGGTTGAAGAGGTCCGAGAGGTCCGCGCCGACCTGCGGGTCGGCGGTGAGCAGGCCGAGGTCCTCGTACAGGCGGGCGGTCTTGGGGTGGTAGTTGCCGGTGCCGACGTGGCTGTAGCGGCGCAGCGTCTCGCCCTCCTGGCGGACGACGAGCGACAGCTTGCAGTGCGTCTTGAGGCCGACCAGGCCGTAGACGACGTGGCAGCCGGCCTCCTCCAGCTTGCGCGCCCACTTGATGTTGGCCTGCTCGTCGAAGCGGGCCTTGATCTCGACGAGGACGAGGACCTGCTTGCCGGACTCGGCCGCGTCGATCAGGGCGTCGACGATCGGCGAGTCGCCGGAGGTCCGGTACAGCGTCTGCTTGATCGCGAGGACGTCCGGGTCGGCGGCCGCCTGCTCCAGGAAGGCCTGGACGGACGTCGAGAAGGAGTCGTACGGGTGGTGCAGCAGGACGTCCCGCTCGCGCAGGGCCGCGAAGATGTCGGGCGCGGACGCCGACTCGACCTCGGCGAGGTCGCGGTGGGTGCCCGCGATGAACTTCGGGTACTTCAGCTCGGGCCGGTCCAGCGACGCGATGCCGAAGAGGCCGGTCAGGTCGAGGGGGCCGGGCAGCGGGTAGACCTCGGCGGCGGAGATCTTCAGCTCCTGGACCAGCAGGTCGAGGATGCCGGGGTCGATGGACTCCTCGACCTCCAGGCGGACGGGCGGGCCGAAGCGGCGCCGCATGAGCTCCTTCTCCAGGGCCTGGAGCAGGTTCTCGGCGTCGTCCTCCTCGACCTCGAGGTCCTCGTTGCGGGTCACCCGGAACATGTGGTGCCCGAGCACCTCCATGCCGGGGAAGAGCTCCTCCAGGTGCGCGGCGATGACGTCCTCGAGGGGGACGTAGCGCTGCGGGGAGGCCTCCAGGAAGCGGTTGAGCAGCGGCGGGACCTTGACGCGGGCGAAGTGCCGGTGGCCGCTGACGGGGTTGCGGACGACGACCGCGAGGTTGAGCGAGAGGCCCGAGATGTACGGGAAGGGGTGCGCGGGGTCCACGGCCAGCGGGGTGAGCACCGGGAAGATCCGGTTGCGGAACAGGGTGAAGAGGCGCGCCTGCTCCTTCTCGGTGAGGTCGCGCCAGCGGATCAGCTCGACGCCCTCCTCGGCGAGGGCCGGGGAGACGTCGTGCTGGTAGCACGCGGCGTGCCGGGCCATGAGCTCGCGCGAGCGGGTCCAGATCAGGTCGAGCACCTCGCGGGGCTGCAGCCCGGACGCGGAGCGGGTCGCGACGCCGGTCGCGATGCGGCGCTTGAGGCCGGCCACGCGGACCATGAAGAACTCGTCCAGGTTGCTCGCGAAGATGGCGAGGAAGTTAGCCCGTTCGAGGAGCGGGGTGGCCGGGTCCTCGGCGAGTTCGAGGACCCGCTCGTTGAACGCGAGCCAGCTGCGCTCCCGGTCGAGGAACCGGCCGGCGGGCAGCTCCCCGCTGCCGTCCTTGTCGTCGTAGGCGTCGAGGTCGGCGTCGATCTCGGGCTCGATGTCCACGTGGGGGCGGTGTGCGGCTATGGAGCCCAGCCGGCGGGCCGTGGCCGAGGCGGCGAGCGAGGCCGCGGTGAGGGGCGACGGGGTCTGGGTGGGCTGGACGGGAACCTCGGTGCTTGCGGCGCGGGAGCTGGGCTTGTTGCTCATGACTCCATTCTTCCGCGCGGGCGGCATTGCAGGCGCGTCGGAATCGGCGGCGAGCTGTCGCGGTCCGGGGTGCATGGGGGTGAGCGTCGCAAGCGCGTCTTAATGCCCGGTTAATGGCGCGTGGCTTCCGGGAACCGAGGCCGTGGCGCCTCCACCGGGGCTGCGCCCCGCGCCCCGGCCCCGCGGGCAGGCGCCCACTACCGTGGGTGACCCCTCGCAACCGGAGCGCCGCCCTTCCAGCCCCTCCGGCGTTCGAGGAGCGAGGTCCCCGGGGCGTAGTCCGGGGGTCCGGGGCGGAGCCCCGGTTCCGGGAAGGGGCGGGGTGGGGGAGCAGCCGCCCGCAGGGCCCGCGCCCGCCCCGCCACCGCCGACCCCGCAGGGGTCCCCAGGAGCCGTACGGCCCCGGCCAGGGGCCCGAGGATTCCGGGTCCCTCCGGGAACGGGGGGTCAGGATTCCGTTCGGTACATCAGGTCCACCTCGTGCGTCGTGAACCCCAGGCCCTCGTACACCGCCAGCGCCGCCGGGTTGTCCGCGTCGACGTACAGCATCGCCGTCGCCAGGCCCGCCGCCGCCAGGTGGCGCAGGCCGATCGTCGTCAGGGCCTTGCCCAGGCCGCCGCCCTGCGCCGTCGGCAGCACGCCGAGCACGTAGACCTCGCCCAGCTGCTCGGCCGCGTGGACCTTCGTCCAGTGGAAGCCGACCAGCTCGCCCTCCCGCTCCGCCAGGAAGAAGCCCTTCGGGTCGAACCACGGCTGCGCCTTGCGGTCGTCGAGGTCCCGCTGGGTCAGCGCGCCCTGCTCGGGGTGGTGCGCGAAGGCCACGGCGTTGGCGGCCAGCCACGCCGCGTCGTCGTCGCCGGGGACGAACGTACGGACCGTCACCCCGGCCGGAAGCACCGGTTCCGCGAGGTCCAGGCCCACCAGCGGCCGCCGCAGCTGCCGCAGTTCGCGGAACAGCGTCAGCCCCAGCACCTGCGCCAGGTGCCGCGCCGCCGACTTGCCCCCGTGCGCCCACATCCGGATCCGCTTGCCGGAGGCGGCGAGCAGCGCCGACCCCAGGGCCCGCCCGTGCCCGCGTCCGCGCAGCGCCGGGTGGACCACCAGCTCCGCCGCCGGTGCCTCCACCGGATCGGTGTCCTCCAGCTGGGCGTAGCCGGCCAGCCGGCCGCCCTCGGTCAGCAGGAAGTGCCGGATCCCCTCGCGCGGTCCGCCGCGCAGCTGGAGCCGGCCCTGCTCGGACACGGCGGTGGTGCCGTCCGAGCGGGCCGCGTCCTCGACCAGGGCGAGAACCGCGGCGGCCTGGTCCTCCGTCAGTTCGTCGAGGGTCACAATCTGCCGTCCCGGCTCCAGGGCCGCGCTTGCGTCAGTCATGAGCCGAGCCTACGACCGCAACCTGCCCGTAACCCATTACCCCCTGTCGTGCTACGCGCGTTGACCATAGGCTCGGGCTCCTCCCATGTTGTTTCGCTGTCCGCAAAGGGGAACTGATGTCAGCGACACCACAACGGCGCGGCCGAACCCGCCGGTTGACCCTCGCCGCTCTCGCCGTCACCGCCGGCGCCGGAGCCCTGGTCGCCGCCGCGCTCCCGGCCGGGGCCGCTGTTGGTGGCGGTCAGGACAAGAAGAGCGGCACGGTCGACGTGCAGCTGCTGTCCTTCAACGACTTCCACGGCACCATCGAGCCTCCGCAGGGCTCCTCCGGCACCGTGACCGAGCGCCAGGCCGACGGCACCACCAAGTCGATACCCGCCGGTGGGGCCGAGTACCTGGCCACCAGCCTGCGTGAGGCCCGCAAGGGCCACGAGTACACCGTCACCGCCGCGGCGGGCGACATGATCGGCGGCAGCCCGCTGCTGTCCGGTCTCTTCCACGACGAGCCGACCATCGAGGTGCTGAACAAGGTCGGCCTCGACGTCTCCAGCGTCGGCAACCACGAGTTCGACGAGGGCCGGGCCGAGCTGCGCCGCATGCAGTACGGCGGCTGCCACCCGGTCGAGGGCTGCTTCGAGTTCGGCAAGACCTTCGAGGGCGCCTCGTTCAAGTACCTCGCCGCCAACGTCACGGACGAGAAGACCAAGCGTCCGCTCCTTTCGCCCACGTACGTGTGGAAGAAGGGCGACGTGAAGGTCGGCTTCATCGGCGTGACCCTGGAGGGCACTCCGGACGTCGTGACGGCCGAGGGCGTCAAGGGCCTGAAGTTCGGCGACGAGATCGAGTCGATCAACAAGTACGCCAAGGAGCTCCAGCGCCAGGGCGTGCAGTCCATCGTCGCGCTGATCCACGAGGGCGGTCTGCCCGCCAGCGGCGCGTACAACTACGACTGCAACACCCCGGGCGCCGGCGCCGGCATCTCCGGTGCGATCGTCGACATCGCCAAGAACGTGGACTCCTCGGTCGACGCGCTGGTGACCGGTCACACGCACCAGGCGTACGCCTGCACCATCCCGGACCCGGCGGGCAACCCGCGTACGGTCACCTCGGCCGCCTCCATCGGCCGGCTGTACACGGACACCACGCTGACGTACGACCGCGCGACCAAGGACATCGTCCGTACCGCGGTCAAGGCGCCGGCCACCGCCAACCACGTCGTGCACCGGAACCAGCCCAAGGCCCCGGACATGACCGAGCTGATCGGCCGCTGGAACGCGCTGGCCGCCCCGGTCGCCGGCCGCCCGCAGGGCTTCATCTCGGCCGACATCCCCGGCCGCGGCTCCGAGGCGTACGAGAAGCCGCTCGGCAACCTGATCGCGGACGCCCAGCTGGAGGCCACGGCCGCCGCGGACAAGGGCGGCGCGGAGCTGGCCATCATGAACCCGGGCGGCATCCGCTCGGACCTGGCCTACAAGGCGTCCGGCGCCGAGGGCGACGGCGTGGTGACCTACGGCGAGGCCTTCACGGTGCAGCCGTTCACCAACATGCTCAACGTCGTGGACCTGACCGGCGAGCAGCTGGTCACCGCGCTGAAGCAGCAGGTCACCGGGCCGGTCAACGGCAACAACCCGAAGATCCTGCAGATCTCCAAGAGCCTGACCTACACCCTGGACATGACGCAGGCGGGCGGGGACCGGGTCGTGACCGACTCGATCCGTCTGAACGGCCAGGCGATCGACCCGGCGCGCACCTACCGCGTCGTGATGAACGAGTTCCTCGCGGGCGGCGGTGACGGCTTCACCGTCCTGAAGGAGCACAAGAACAAGCTGGTGGGCGTGTCCGACCTGGACGCCTTCAACACCTACCTGGCCGCGCACTCCTCGGCGACGAGTCCGCTCGCCCCGCCGGCGACCGGCCGCATCACCGTCGTCAAGTAGGCACGGGCAGCGGTACGGAGGGGGCGGTGGATCCGGTCGGGTCCGCCGCCCCCTCCGCGTGTGCGGGCCCGGCGCGCGGCCGGCGCGGGCCGGGGCGGGAAAGCCGGGGCTGCCGATGGGTGGAGATCTTGATGTGTGCACGACATAATCCCGGCGACACCCACGGCGGTTGAAGGGGCGGGACATGAGCCTGGATCGGCGCACGTTTCTGGTCGGCGCGTTGGCGGCCGGGGTCTCCACCACCGTCCTCGGGGCGCGCCCCGCGAGCGCCCGCACCCTGGGCACCCAGGACTGGATGGCCGGCCTCCCCGCCGGTACCGCCCTCCAGCGGATGACCATCCCCGGCACCCACGACTCCGGAGCCCTCCACGGCGGCCTGTACGTCGCCTGCCAGAACATCGGCATCGGCCAGCAGCTCGACGCCGGCATCCGCTTCCTGGACGTGCGCTGCCGCGTCAGCGGCGGCTCCTTCGCCATCCACCACGGGTCCTTCTACCAGCACCTGATGTTCGGCGACGTCCTCGTCTCCTGCTGGAACTTCCTGGCCGCGCACCCGTCCGAGACCATCCTCATGCGGGTCAAGCAGGAGTACTCGGGCGACAGCGACGCCACCTTCCGCGCGATCTTCGACGACTACCTCGACGCGCGCGGCTGGCGGCCGCTCTTCCACATCGCCCCCACCCTGCCCACCCTTGGCCAGGCCCGCGGCAAGGTCGTCCTGCTCGCCGACAACGGCGGTCTGCCGGGCATCCGCTACGGCGACGGCGCCCACTTCGACATCCAGGACGACTACAACACCGAACCCTTCGCCAAGCGCGGCAGGATCGAGAACCACTTCCGCAAGGCCGTCTCCCAGCCCGGCAAGCTGTACGTCAACTACGTCTCGACCTCCGCCTACATGCCGCCGCGCTGGAACGCCGACCGCCTCAACCCGCAGATCCACTCCTTCGTCACGGGCGGCGAGATGGCCGGCCGCACCGGGCTGGGCGCGGTCCCCATGGACTTCCCCAACACCCGCGGCGGCTTCATCGACTCACTCATCGCCCGCAACCCCTTCTGACGGGTGACCGGGCGGCGGTGTCGGCGCGCCCGGGATCCGGATCTCCGCCACCGTGCCCGGACCGGGCTCGGCCGGCCGCAGCCGGGCCGTCCCGCCCGCCCGCTGGACGGTCCGGGCCACGATCGACAGCCCCAGCCCGCTGCCCGGCAGCGCCCGCGCCGACGGCGAGCGCCAGAACCGGTCGAAGACGTGCGGCAGCTCCTCGGCCGGGATCCCCGGCCCGTGGTCCCGTACGGTCAGCTCCCCGTCCCGCAGCGCGATCTCGACCCTGCCGCCCGCCGGGCTGAACTTCACCGCGTTGTCGAGGATGTTGACCACGGCGCGCTCCAGCGCCGCCGGCTCGCCCCGCACGTACCAGGGCCGCAGGTCGCGGACGAAGGTCAGCTCGGGGCCGCGCAGCCGCACGCGCGACAGCGCGCCGGCGGCGATCTCGTGCAGCCCCACCACCTGGAGCGGGCCGGGCGCGGCCGCGTCGGGCCGGGACAGCTCCTGGAGGTCCCCGATGAGCGTGGCCAGTTCGGTCATCTGCGCCTTGACCGAGGCCAGCAGCTCCTTGCGGTCCTCCGGCGGGATCGCCCGCCCGGTCTCCTCGCTGCGCGCGAGCAGCTCGATGTTCGTACGCAGCGAGGTGAGCGGGGTGCGCAGCTCGTGCCCCGCGTCCGCGATCAGCTGCGCCTGCCGGTCCCGGGAGGAGGCCAGCGCCGCCGTCATCGAGTTGAACGACCGCGACAGGCGGGCGATCTCGTCGTCGCCGGCGTCGGGGATCCGTACCGTCAGGTCCTCGGTGCGGGCGATGTGCTCGACGGCGTCGGTCAGCTCGTCCACCGGCCGCAGGCCCGCCCGGGCCACCAGCAGGCCGGCCGCGCCGCCGCCGACGACCCCGATGCCGGAGACCAGCAGCAGCACCCAGGCCAGCGTGGACAGCGGCTTGTCGATGTCGGCCAGCGGCCGGGCCACGGTCAGCGCCGCCGGCCGCGGGCCGACGGTGGCGGGCTGGCTGTAGACGCGCACCGACGTGCCGTCGGTGGTGGTCGTGTCGTAGAAGGTGGCCCCGCGCTCGCGCTGGGCGATCTCCAGGTCGATCCCGCTGACCCGCAGGGTGTTCTTGCCGTCGACCCAGCAGTGACCGCCGTCCGGGAACACGATCTGCACCTGGGCGCTGAGGTTGTTGACCAGCCGGTCGGGCGGGACCACCTGGCCGGAGACGCAGCGGTACTCGCCGAGCACCTGGTTGGCCTGCGCCGCGGCGTTGGTGGAGCGCAGCGAGCTGTCCAGCTGTTCGCTCAGCTGCTCGCGCACCATGAACCACGCGACGGCGGCCACCCCCGCGACCGCGACCGCCACCGCCGTCGCCACCAGCAGGGCCAGCCGGGAGCGCAGCGGCAGGGCGCGGAACCGCGCGGCCGGATCCGGTCTCACTCGGGACCGCTCTCGCCCGCGCGCAGCGCGTAGCCCACCCCGCGCACGGTGTGCACCAGGCGCGGCTCACCGCCCGCCTCCGTCTTGCGCCGCAGGTACATCACGTACACGTCCAGGGAGTTGGAGCTGGGTTCGAAGTCGAAGCCCCAGACGGTCTTGAGGATCTGTTCGCGGGTCAGCACCTGGCGCGGGTGCGCCAGGAACATCTCCAGCAGGGTGAACTCGGTACGGGTCAGCTCCACCGGCCGCCCGCGCCGCGTGACCTCGCGGGTCGCCAGGTCCATCCGCAGGTCGTTGAAGGTCAGCACGTCCTCGGCCGGGGCGCCCGCCGCCGCGCGGGCGGAGGCGTACGCGCTGCGCCGCAGCAGGGCCCGGACCCGTGCGAACAGCTCGTCCAGCTCGAACGGCTTCACCAGGTAGTCGTCCGCGCCGGCGTCCAGGCCGGTGACGCGGTCGCCGACCGTGTCGCGGGCGGTCAGCATCAGGACCGGGGTCACCGAACCGGCGGCGCGCAGCCGCCGGGCCGCCGTCAGGCCGTCCATCCGGGGCATCTGGATGTCGAGCACGATCAGCTCCGGCGCGTACGCCGCCGCCTTGTCGAGGGCGTCGAGCCCGTCGACGGCGGTCTGCACGCCGTACCCCTCGAAGGCGAGGCTGCGGCGCAGGGCCTCGCGGACGGCCGGTTCGTCGTCGACGACGAGGATGCGGGCGGCTTCGCCTTCGGCGGGGGTGTTCATCGGCGGGTTCCTCGGTGGTGGTCGCGGGCGGGCGGCACCCTCCAGCCTCGCACGGCCGGGGCGGGGGGCGGGGCGGAAGGAGGTGCCGGGGCGCGGCTAGAAGGACGGGAACGAGGTGCCGAATCCGTCGGCGCCGCTCGACCCGCTGCCGTTGCCCGACCCCTGCTGCGGGCCGGCCCCGCCCGGGCCGCCCTTGCGCAGGGAGTCCAGGTCGGCCTTGATGGTGTTGACCGGGATGGCGAAGCCGAGACCGACGCTGCCGGCCTGGGAGCTGTCGCTGCCGGGGGAGTAGATCGCCGACGGCATGCCGATGACCTCCCCGTTCATGTTGAACAGCGCGCCGCCGGAGTTGCCCGGGTTGAGCGAGGCGTCCGTCTGGATGGCCTTGTACGAGGTCGTCCGCGATCCGGGGTCGCCGTTGAACTGCTGCCCGTCGAAGGAGAACGGCCAGCCGCCGCCCTGCCCGCCGTACGGGGACTGCCGGCCCTGCCGGGAACGGTTGTCCTCCTTGGGGACGTTCACCTCGCGGTCGAGCGCCGAGACGATGCCGCTGGTGACGGTGCCGGTGAGGCGGTCGGGGGAGCCGATGGCCACGACCTGGTCGCCGACCTTGACCTGGTCGGAGTTGCCGAGCTTGGCGGGCTTCAGTCCGCTCGCGCCCTGGACCTTGATCAGGGCGAGGTCCTTGTCGGGGTCGGTGCCGACGATCTTGGCGGGGTACTTCTTGCCGTCGCTCATCGTCACCTGGATCTCGGACGCGCCGCTGATCACGTGGTTGTTGGTGACGATCTCGCCGCTCTCGGAGATCACGACGCCGGAGCCGGTGCCGCCGCCGCTGCCGGCGCGCGTGTCGATCCGTACGACGGAGGGGCTGACCTGCTCGGCGACGCCGGAGACGGTGCCGGTGTTCGACTGCGAGACGTTGGAGCCGTTGACGCCCCCGCCGCTGCCGCCGGCGCCCTGGCCGCCGAGGAACTGCTGGACGGCGGCCGCGGTGCCACCGCCGACGACGGCGGCCGCGAGGGCCACGGCGACCAGGAGCGCGACCGGCTTCTTCGCCTTGGCGTGCCCGGGGGAGGCGGGGGCGACGGATACGGCGTCGTCCGCCCAGCCGGCCTGCGGCTGGTGCGCCTCGTGCCAGCCGGGCGCGGGGGCGGTGGGCGGCGTCGGCGGGTGGACCGGCGGCGGGGGGTAGGCGGCGGACTGCACCTCGCCGGCCAGCCGCTCACGGCCGCGCTGCCAGTCCTCGCCGAAGGACGTGGGCTGCTGGTTCGGGCGGTTCTCCTGGTACTCGCCTTCGCGGCGGTGGCTGTCGGTCATGAGACGACTCTCGCCACCGTTCATGAGAGCCGTCTGAGTCCCGGCTGAGAAGCCCGACAGAACCGCGTATGCCCGAAATAAGCGCGCCCCGCCTCCCGCCCCCGCCGGGCCCCATCCAGCCCCGCCACCCCTCCAGCCCCGCCGGCGTCTGAGGCGCGGGGTCCGGGGGCGGAGCCCCCGATCTCTGAGTCGCGCCGCCCTCCAGCCCCGCCGGCGTTTGAGGCGCGGGGTCCGGGGCGGAGCCCCGATCTTTGAGCCCCGCCGGCGATTGAGGCGCGGGGCCGCGGGGCGGAGCCCCGGGCACGGGGCGGGCCCGGGTCGGGTTAGGCGCGCGGTTCGCAGCCGCAGCTGCGGCGGACGACCAGGGCCGACGGGAACTGCTTGAGGCGCTCCCGGCGGGACCCGGCCACCCGCAGGCCGTCGTCCAGGACGAGGTCGACCGCCGCGCGGGCCATCGCCGGACGGTCGGACGCGACCGTCGTCAGCGGCGGGTCCGTCAGGGCCGCTTCCTTGACGTCGTCGAAGCCGGCCACCGCCAGCTCCCCCGGCACGTCGATCCGCAGCTCCCGCGCCGCGCGCAGCACACCGATCGCCTGGTCGTCCGTGGCACAGAAGATGGCCGGCGGCCGGTCCGGGCCGGCGAGGACCTCCAGCGCGACGCGGTAGGCGTCGTAGCGGTTGTACGGCGCCTCGAACAGCCGGCCCTCCACCGACCGCCCGGACTCCAGCATCGCGCGCCGCCAGCCCTCGACGTGGTCGGCGACGGGGTCGCCGACCGACGGGGTGTTCTCGATGCCGCCGATACAGGCGACGTACGCGTGCCCGTGCTCCAGCAGGTGACGGGTGGCCAGCTGCGCGCCGCCGATGTCGTCCGTGACGACGGCGACGTCGTCGATCGCCTCCGGCCGCTCGTGCAGCAGCACCACCCGGGCGTCCCACGCCTCGATCTCCGAGGCCGCGCGCTCGCTCATGCCCTGGCTGACCAGGATCAGCCCGGAGACCCGCATGCCGAGGAACGCCCGCAGGTAGTGGACCTCGCGCTCGTCCCGGTAGTCGGAGTTGCCGACCAGCACCATCTTTCCGCGCTCGGCGGCGGCCTGCTCGACCGCGTGCGCCATCTCCGCGAAGAAGGGCTGGCGGGCATCCGGGACGATCATGCCTATGAGATCGGTGCGCCGCGACGCCATCGCCTGCGCGACCCGGTCGGGCCGGTAGCCCAGCTCCTTGATCGCGCCGAGGACGCGTTCGCGGGTGGCCGGGGCGACCGGCCGGGGTCCGTTGTTGATGACGTAGCTCACGACCGCGGTAGAGGTACCCGCCAGTCGTGCAACGTCGTCCCGCGTCACCTTGGCCACGCGCGAGAGTCTACGCGGGGTGACCTACCTCTGGGCAGGCCGTCCTGCCGTTTGGACGGGCACCGGCGTGTCCTCCATCCGGGGGACGCTCCCGGACGCCTCCGCGGCCGCCTTGTTGCGGGCCTCCTCGGCCGCCCGCTCGACCTTCTCGGGCGACACGAAGCGGTAGCCGACGTTGCGGACGGTGCCGATCAGCGACTCGTGCTCGGGGCCGAGCTTCGCCCGCAGCCGCCGGACGTGGACGTCGACCGTCCGGGTGCCGCCGAAGTAGTCGTAGCCCCAGACCTCCTGGAGCAGCTGGGCGCGGGTGAAGACCCGGCCCGGGTGCTGGGCGAGGTACTTCAGCAGCTCGAACTCCTTGAAGGTCAGGTCCAGGACCCGCCCCTTCAGCTTGGCGCTGTACGTCGCCTCGTCGACCGACAGGTCGCCGTTGCGGATCTCCATCGGGGAGTCGTCGGAGCCGAGCTGCTGGCGGCCCGTGGCCAGCCGCAGCCGGGCCTCGACCTCGGCGGGGCCGGCGGTGTCGAGCAGCACGTCGTCGATGCCCCAGTCCGCGGTGACGGCCGCCAGGCCGCCCTCGGTGACGACCAGGATCAGGGGGCAGCCCGGTCCGGTGGAGCGCAGCAGCTGGCACAGGGAGCGCACCTGCGGCAGGTCGCGGCGGCCGTCGACGAGGATCACATCGGCACCGGGGGTGTCGACGAGCGCGGGGCCCTCGGCGGGGGCCACCCGGACGCTGTGCAGCAGCAGGCCGAGGGCGGGCAGCACCTCGGTGGAGGGCTGCAGGGCGTTGGTCAGCAGCAGAAGTGAGCTCATCGCCGACCACCTGCCCGGGTCGGTCGGTCGTACACGGTTCGCTGGCCCATCACGTCGGTTCCTCCTCGGTCCCGTCCCGGGGGCACCACCCGGGCGGAGCCCGGGGGAGTGCGAGGCACTGCTTCGTACGTCGTCCGGCGCCGTCCGGCCCCCGCGCCCTGGGGACCGTCCTGCCGGTGTGTTCGTGTGCTGTTCAACGCGCTGAAAGCACAAAAGGACCCGGGGGCAACGTTGCCCGGATCCTCTTCGCAGCCAGAATAGCCCACCGGTCGTTTCGTGGCAGAGGCTTCGCGGTGCTCCTCACATGTGGTCCCCGCCACGCCCGTGACCGGGCCGTCGCCCGGTTTCACCGTATCGGTGGACCGGACGCGGGCCGGGTGGGCGCACGACGGGCGCGCGGAGGCACACGTGGTCGCGGGCGCGAGGGGTCATCATGGAGGCCGACGGTACGTGCCGTACGTAGCCGACGATAGGAGCTGTAGTGGCAACCGGAACCATCCGCTACTGGGCGGCGGCCAAGGCCGCGGCCGGGGCGGCGGAGGAGCCGTACGAGGCGGCGACTCTGGCCGAGGCGCTCGACGCCGTGCGCGCGGCGCACCCCGGGGAGCTGGCCCAGGTGCTGCGGCGCTGCTCCTTCCTGGTGGACGAGCACCCGGTGGGCACCCGCCCGCACGGCGAGGTACGGCTGACCGAGGGCGGCACCGTCGAGGTGCTCCCCCCGTTCGCGGGCGGGTGAGCGGACGCCATGAGCACGCCTGACGAGCAGCAGTACCGCCCGGCGCCGGACCAGCCCGCGCAGCCGGACGAGGACGCGTACGCCACGCAGACCTGGCAGTCGGCCACCTGGGACACCCAGTACCAGCCGGTCCAGCCCCCGGCCCCCGGCCCCGTCCCCGCCCCCGACGCGTCCCCGGCGCACCACTGGTCCGCCCCGCAGGCCGAGGCCCAGGGGTACGCGCAGGACTACGCCCCGTCCCCGGCCCAGCCCCAGGGGCAGCCGCAGGCGCAGTGGTCCGGCCAGCCCGCCGGGGCCTGGGACGGCGTTCCCACGCCGGCCCCGGCCGGCGGCCAGGACGGGGCGGCCGCCCCGGCGCCCGGGGAGGCGTGGCAGGCCCCGGCGTCCGGCGGCCGGCACGCCGCCCCGGCGTACGGCATCCCGCACCCGAGCCCCAGCCCGGAGCCGATCGCGCCGGCGGGCTGGTTCCGTGACGAGGTCCCGCAGGCGGCGCCGGCCGCCCCGGCGGCTCCCGCCCCGCAGGGGCTCGCGGCGCCCGACGGCTGGTTCCGCGACGAGGCCCCGGCCCAGGCCCCCGCGCCCTCTGGGGCCACCGCGTGGCCGGCCCCGGACGCCGCGCCCGCCGCGCAGACCGCGTACCTGCCGCCGTACCGCGAGGACGCCGCGCCCGCCGCGCAGACGGCGTACCTGCCGCCGGTGCAGCCGGATGCCGACGCGGCGGCGCAGACCGCGTATCTGCCGCCGTACCGGGAGGACGCGGCCGCGGCCGCGCAGACGGCGTACCTGCCACCGGTGCAGCCGGATGCGGACGCGGGGGCTTCGGCTGCCGCGCAGACGGCGTACCTGCCGCCGTACCGGGAGGACGCGGTGGCCGGCGCGGAGACGGCCTACCTGCCGCCGGTGCAGCCGGATGCCGACGCGGGGGCGCAGACCGCGTATCTGCCGCCGTACCGGGAGGACGCGGCCGCGGCCGCCCCGGCCGCAGCAGGGAACCCCGTGAGCCCGGTGACCCCCGGTCACCCCGCCCTCGACGCCCTGCCCCCCGTCCCGGAGGGCGGCCCGGAGTACTCCCCGCCGACGCTCGGCGGGGCCACCCGCATCGTCGACCCCGCGCAGGCACGGGCCGAGGGGCGCTCGCCCATCATCGACCCCGGGCCGCAGCCCGCGCTGCTCACCGCCGCCCTCGGCGTCCTGCTGGCCGGGGCCGCGGCCTTCGGCCAGCTCGCCCTGCTCGTCCCGCTCGTCGTGCTCCAGGCGCTGACCGCCGCCGGCTGGTTCCGCCTCAACGGCATGTGGCCGGCCCGCCAGGGCATCGCGCTGGCCTTCCTCGGCGCGGTCACCGCGGACATCGCCGTCCTCGCCGTCGACGACGCGTACGGACCCGGCGCGGTCATCGGCACGCTGGGTGCCTGGGTGCTGCTGACCCTCGTGCTCCAGCTGCGCAGCCACGCCGACCCCGACGAGCGGATGTACGGCCTGATGGCGTCGGTGGCCTCCGCCGCCCTCGCCATCGTGTGCGCCGGTTACCTCGCCGCCGACCTGGCCGCCGTCTCCGTCGGCGCGGTCGCCGTCGGGGTCGCCGCCTTCACCCGGTCGCTGCCGCTGCCGGCCGCCCCCTCCGTCGGGGCCTCGCTGGCCGCCGCGGCCGGCGCCGGGATCGCGGTCGGCGGCATGACCGAGGTCGGCGCCGTGGGCGGGGCCCTGGTCGGGCTGGTCGCCGGGGTCTGCGCGCTGATCGGGCTGCGCGTGGCGGCGTACGACTACCCGTCGAGGTTCGTCCACATGACGGCGGGAGTCGCCCTGCCGCTGGCCGTCGCCGCTCCCGCCGTGTACCTGATCGGGCGCGTGGTCGGCTAGGCGCGGCTGGGCGCGGCTGGGCGCGGCTGCGCGACAGGGGCCTGGTCGGGCGCGTGGCCGGCCGGCCGGAGGCCGCCCAGTAGCCTCGTGACGTACCGAACGGGGAGGGAAACATGCGTGTCCTGCGCATATTTGTGATCATCGGGTTGATCCTGGCCGGGCTCTTCGTGGCCGCCGACCGCTGGGCGGTCGGCTACGCGGAGGACGAGATGGCCGCCAAGGTCCGCCTCGGGCAGGGGCAGGCGGGCAGCACCACGGTGGACATCCACGGCTTCCCGTTCCTGACCCAGGCCCTGGGGCGCGAGCTGGAGCAGGTCGACGTCCATCTCACCGGCGTCGAGGCGGCCGGCACCGACGGCCGCAAGATGCGGATCTCGCAGCTCGACGCGAGCTTCCACGGCGTCAAGCTGGACAGCAACTACACGGGCGGCACCGCCACCCGTGTCAACGGCTCCGCGCTCGTCTCGTACGACGACCTGACCAAGACCTCGCAGAACGGCGCGACCATCGCGTACGGCAACGCGCCGGGCAAGGTGAAGGTCACCGCCACCGTCGAGGTCCTCGGCCGCAGCATCACCCGCAGCGTCGTGTCCACCGTCACCCTCGGCGAGGACGGCCGCACCGTGCGGGTGCGGGCCGACGAGGTGCCCGGCGAGGGCATCCCCGGCGTCGAGGGCATGATCCGCAAGAAGACGGACTTCGAGCGCCGTATCAACGGCCTGCCGGAGGGCATCAAGCTGTCGGAGCTGACCTCGGACGCGGGCGGCCTCCACCTCGCGCTGGACGGCCGGAACGTGACCCTGGCCGGATAGTGAGACGGGCCGGTCCGATCCGCAGAAGGACGGGCCCGCACGCCGTGCCGACGACGCCCCCGGGTGCCCCCCGGGGGCGTTCGCGTATCAACATCCGGACGATCCTGTCTCGAAATATGACACACCGGTGACAGGGCGGCCTGTTCGTCCCTACGATCCATGGCTATGAAGCATCAGCAGGCGGACCTCACGAAGCGACGGGCAGTAGACCTGTGTCGCGTCGCCGCCATGCTCTGTCGCTCGCTCTCCATGTGAGCGATCCGCTCCCCTGAAGGCCGTACACCGGCCGTTCCCGCGTGACCGCCCCCGCCGCAACCCGCCCCACGGCTTCCCGTGCCGGGCACCGCGGCGCACCCGCCGGTCACGCACGCGCAGCACCATCCGCAGCACCGCACCCGCAGCATCTGCACCGCCCCGCCGCACACTGCCCCGGAGGAGAACACCATGAGCCGCAGCGACGTCCTCGTCGACGCCGACTGGGTCGAGGCCCACCTGAACGACCCCAAGGTCGTCATCGTCGAGGTGGACGAGGACACGTCCGCGTACGACAAGAACCACATCACGAACGCCGTCCGGATCGACTGGAAGCAGGACCTCCAGGACCCGGTGCGCCGTGACTTCGTGGACCAGGAGGGCTTCGAGAAGCTCCTCTCCGCCAAGGGCATCGCCAACGACGACACCGTCGTCCTCTACGGCGGCAACAACAACTGGTTCGCGTCCTACGCCTACTGGTACTTCAAGCTCTACGGCCACCAGGACGTCCGCCTCCTCGACGGCGGCCGCAAGAAGTGGGAGCTCGACTCCCGCGACCTGGTCTCCGAGGTCCCGCAGCGCGCCGCCACCGCGTACAAGGCGCAGGCCCAGGACACCTCGATCCGCGCGTTCCGCGACGACGTCGTGGCCGCGATCGGCTCCCTGAACCTGGTCGACGTCCGCTCGCCCGACGAGTTCTCCGGCAAGCTGCTCGCCCCGGCGCACCTCCCGCAGGAGCAGTCGCAGCGCCCCGGCCACGTGCCGAGCGCCCGCAACATCCCGTGGTCGAAGAACGCCAACGACGACGGCACCTTCAAGTCGGACGACGAGCTCAAGGCCCTGTACGAGGGCGAGCAGGTCGATCTGGCGAAGGACACCATCGCCTACTGCCGCATCGGTGAGCGCTCCGCGCTGACCTGGTTCGTCCTGCACGAGCTGCTCGGCCAGGAGAACGTCAAGAACTACGACGGCTCCTGGACCGAGTACGGCTCCCTGGTCGGCGTGCCGATCGAGCTCGGCGCCAACAAGTAATCGGCGCCAACACGTCATCCGGGCACGCGACGCCCTCGTACGACCTCTAGGACAGGACAGAGAACATGTGTGGAGCACAGATCGGCGGACCGGACGTCTCGACCCTCAAGCCGGGTGAGACGGCCATCCAGGGCCAGGTGACCAAGGACGGCGAGCCCATCTCGGGCTACGTCCGTCTGCTGGACTCGACCGGCGAGTTCACGGCCGAGGTCCCGACCTCGGCGACCGGCCAGTTCCGCTTCTACGCGGCGCAGGGCGAGTGGACCCTCCGGGCGCTCATCCCGGGCGGCACGGCCGACCGCAAGGTCGTCGTGACCGAGACCGGCAGCCTGACGGACGTCGCCATCGCCGTCTGAGGCGCCGGCGCCCGACCGGGCACCGCTCGACCGGCCGAAGGGCCGCACCTCCATGGGGTTGGACGCCACTGGACGGAGGTGCGGCCCTTCGCGCCGTTCCCGCGCGCGGACCTACGCTGGAGGCATGTACGCCCGGCGCCGGCGCGCCTACTTCCTGCTGATGGGCGGATGCCTCTTCCTCTTCGTCTCCGCCTGGGCCTTCGTACGGCTGTGGTCCGTGCCGGCGGCGGTCGCGATGTGCCTGGTGGCGATGGTGATCCCGCCGGTCGCGGCGATGGTGGCGAACCGGCGCGGCCCGGACGACCGCTGGTGGGACGACCCCTCGGGCGATCCGAAGTCGGACGAGTGGTGGGACGAGCTCGACGGCAAGTGAGGACGCCGCCGGAACCGTCGGCTACCGAACCGTAATAACGCTCCGTACAACTCCTCCCCCGAGCGGCGCATCCAACGTGTGCACCGGCAACCGCGCCGGTGCCCACGATGTCCTGTGGGGGGACCCTCTTTGGAGCACGAGCGGCCGGAACCGGTCAATCCGGAATTTCCGGCAGCACATGACGGCCCGCGCGGCCGCCGCCGTACCCCCGTCCTGATCGCGGCCGCCGCCGCGCTCGGCGTCCTCGCCGGTGCGGTCACCGGGTACGCCGTTCAGTACGACCGCGAGCCCACGCCGCTGGCCCCGCTGGCCCAGCAGCGGCTGGACCCGCCTAAGCCGCAGGCGCCCGACGAGCGCACGACGTACAGGACGCTGAACGCGAACCGCTGGCACAAGACGGACGGCGACCTCGCCCAGCTGCTGCTGGAGGCGCCGGCCGGGGCGAAGACCGTATTCCGGGGCGCGGAGTCGGTGGACTCGTACGCGTCGGATTTCATGGAGCCGGACGAGGCCCTGAACGCCCTGCTGGTCGAGGACGTCCGCAGGATCGCCGCGCTGGAGTACGCGCAGGACGAGCGCGTCTTCGTGGACATCGATCTGATCCAGTTCCACGACCGCGAGGGCGCCGACAGCTTCTACACGGATCACGCCCGGTACCTCGGCGGCTCGGAGTACGCCGGCGACGACGGTGCCGCGATCCCCGGCGCGGCCGAGGGCTTCGGCCGGGTCTGGGTCCGGTCCCAGCCGTTCCGGAAGGCCGGCTACGAGCCGGTGCACGCGGCGACCGCCGTGGTCCGGCGCGGGGACATCGTGATGCACCTGAGGTACGCCGACAGCCGGAAGGTCGCGGCGCGCGACGTCGTCGATCTGGCCGCACGACAGCTGGAGCGACTGTGACCGAGCGGATCCCCGACCGGACGCAGGCCGTCGACCCGGCCCCCGTGGCCCCCGTGGCCCCCGTGGCCCCCGTGGTCCCGGCGGTCCCCCCGGCTCCCGCCCGGCGGCGGCGCGCCGCCCTGGTCGCGGCCGGCGCGGGGCTCGTCGTCCTGACCGCCGTCGCCGTCGCCGGCGTCGTCCTGGTCGGCGGAGCCGACCGGACCGCCGAGACCCGTTACTGGGCCGCCGAGGGCGCCGACGCCACGACCGCGCCGACCCCGGCCGCCGTGCCGCCGAACGGCCTCACCGCCAAGCTGCTGCCGGTCCCCGACCTGTACCGGCCCGGCCCCGATATCGGGCCGGACGGCAACGACTTCTACCTCGCCGGCGAGCACGCGGTCGAGCGGTTCAAGGAGGCCCGGCCGGGCCTGTCCACCCCGCAGCGCGAGGCCCGCGACAAGGCACTGGCCGAGCTGAAGCTCACGGGACTGGCCGGGCGCAGCTACCGGCTGAATTTGCGCGACACCGTCGCGTACCAGGTCGAGCTGATGCAGGCCGACCCGAAGGCCGTCAACCAGTTCTCCGAGGTCACCAAGAAGCTCATGGACCTCACGGGCGGCGACCGCACGGCGCCGAAGATCGAGGGATTCCCGCAGGCCAAGTGCGTGCTGACGGCCGTCGGTGAGGAGAAGAACGAGCAGGTCGACAACCTCGACTGCGTGGCCGTCGAGGGCGACCTCCTGGTCGTCTTCCACGCGTACGGCCCGAAGCCGTTCTCCGTGGGCGACGCCACCGAGTTCCTCAAGCGGCAGCTGAACCACCTGAAGTCCCCCGGGGAGTCCGTGTGACCGACATGTCCGAGAAGCCCGAGCCGGCGGGGACGTCCGAGCAGCCCACCGCCGACGTCGGCGCCCCGCCCGCCCCCCGGGACCGGTGCCGGCTGCGCGCCGCCCTGCGCTGGACGGCCGCCGTCGTCGTGTTCGCCGCCGTCGGCTCCGCGGTCGCGTACGGGGTCGCCCGGGCCGAGCGCACCGACCTCCCGGGCCTGGCCACCGAGGCCGACGGCCGCTGGACGTACCCGGACCTGGTCAGGCCCGCGCTGCCGGCCGGCGCACCGCTGCCCTTCGCCCCGGACAACAAGGACGGCACGCACTACGCGGCGCTGAGCCAGCTGCTGCTGCCCGCGCCCGCCGGCTCCCGCCCGGACGACACGGTCAAGGCGGGCAAGGACGGCGTCGTCCCGGTCGACGCGTTCCTGGAGGAGTACGCCGCCGACGTCCGGCCCCGGCTCAAGGCCGGCCTGGAGCAGGACGGCCTGCGGCAGATCGCCGGCCGCGGCTGGACCATGCCGGACGGCACCCGCACCCATGTCTACCTGCTGCGCTTTCACTCCTCGGGATTCATGCACGCCTTCCACGGCTGCGGCCCCGACGCCGGCCTCGGCGGCGTGCCCGTCCTGGAGCGGGACCCGGTCTGGCGCGCCGCCCTGGTCGGGCAGACCGGCCGGGCGCTGGCCGCGGGCACCGGCAGCGACGCCGAGGTCTACCGGGAGCCGCTGCCCGCAGGTGACGAGCAGCTGGCCAACGGCTGCGTCAAGGCCGGCGACATCCGGGCCGTGATCGTCCAGACCCGCAAGGGCGAGGTGCCCGCGGTTCCGCTGCACCAGACGGTGATCCTCCAGCACCAGCTGCTCGGCCGCTAGCGGCCCGCCGGGACGCCGCCGGGACGCCGCCGGGCGACCGGGCGGCGACCGGTACGGCGGACCTCACAGAGTGCGCCGGTCCCCGGGCCAGTAGGCTTGGGGACCGGCCCGTTTCCGCCCGAACGAACACCTCCGAGGAGCACCCCGTGCTTGAGGCAGTCTTCACCTCCCTGCTGGTCCTGGTCTGCGTCGGCGTCCTCGCCTTCACCGTCCTCGCCGTGAAGAAGCTGTACCAGGGTCAGCGCTGAGCACCTGCCGCTGACCGCCCCGGAACCCCTCCCACAGATCGCCTGAGCAGCCATTCATGATCCAGATCCCGTCCGACCTGAACCCGGGCCTCGTCCCCCTCGCCTTCCTCCTCGGCACCTGGGAGGGCGCGGGCGTCTTCGACTTCCCCGGTGAAGAGAAGTGCAACTTCGGCCAGGAGGTCGTCTTCGGCCACGACGGCCGGGACTTCCTGGAGTACACCTCGCACACCTGGGTCCTCGACGCCGAGGGCAACAAGGTCCGGGCCCTGGAGTCCGAGTCCGGCTACTGGCGCATCGACAAGGACCGCAAGGTCGAGATCGTCATGGTCCGCGACCAGGGCGTCGTCGAGGTCTGGTACGGCGAGCTCGCCGACGGCAAGCCGCAGATCGACCTGGTCACCGACGCCGTCGCGCGCACCGCGGCCTCCGGCCCGTACAGCGGCGGCAAGCGCCTGTACGGCTACGTCAAGAGCGACCTGATGTGGGTCGGCGAGAAGGCCACCCCGGACGTCGAGCTGCGCCCGTACATGTCCGCGCAGCTCAAGAAGGTCGTCACGCCCGAGGAGGTCGCCGAGATGGCGCGCAACCTCCCGGACATGCCGGACGACGGCATCGCCTTCTTCCGGTAGGCCGCCCGGATTGTCCTCCGAGGGGACCACGGGACCGCGTGAGCAGTCCCGCGGTCCCCTTCGCGCGCTTACACTGGCCCCGTGGTGAGCACCGACTGGAAGAGCGACCTGCGGCAGCGCGGCTACCGGCTGACACCGCAGCGCCAGCTTGTCCTGGAAGCGGTCGACACCCTGGAGCACGCCACCCCGGACGAGATCCTCGCCGAGGTGCGCAAGACCGCCTCCGGGGTCAACATCTCCACCGTCTACCGCACGCTGGAGCTCCTGGAGGAGCTCGCCCTCGTCAGCCACGCCCACCTCGGGCACGGCGCCCCCACGTACCACCTCGCCGACCGGCACCACCACATCCACCTGGTGTGCCGGGACTGCTCGGACGTGATCGAGGCCGACCAGGACATCGCCTCCGAGTTCACCGCGAAGCTGCGCGCCGCCTTCGGTTTCGAGACCGACATGAAGCACTTCGCGATCTTCGGACTGTGCGCCAAGTGCGCCGCCAAGCACCGGGCGGACGAGTCGTAGGCTTGGGCTCATGACCAGCCCTTTGCTCAATCTTCCCGGCGCCGTGGCGGCCGAAGGCCGTGACGAGGGCGTCGCCGCCCACTACGGCGAGCTGTACGGAGAGCAGCGCGCCCTCGCGGACGGCCGTGGTTTCGTCGACCTCTCGCACCGTGGTGTCGTCGCCGTCACCGGCTCCGAACGGCTGAGCTGGCTGCACCTGCTGATCACCCAGCACGTGACCGAACTGCCGCCGGGCCGGGCCACCGAAGCGCTGATCCTGTCCGCCAACGGGCACATCGAGCACGCCCTCTACCTCGTCGACGACGGCGAGACGGTGTGGGCGCACGTCGAGCCGGGCACCCAGGAGGCGCTGATCGCCTACCTGGAGTCGATGAAGTTCTTCTACCGGGTGGAAGTCGCCGACCGCACCGCCGACTTCGCGGTCGTCCACCTGCCCGCCGGCTCGATCGCGGACGTCCCCAAGGAGTACGTCGTACGGGAGACCGCGCACGGCCGCGACGTCTTCCTGCCGCGCGCCGAGCTGGAGGCGTTCGCCGCGTCCCACGGCCCGGCCGCCGGGCTCCTGGCGTACGAGGCGCTGCGCGTCGAGGCGCACCGGCCGCGGCTGGGCCTGGAGACCGACCACCGCACGATCCCGCACGAGCTGGGCTGGATCGGCACCGCCGTGCACCTGCAGAAGGGCTGCTACCGCGGCCAGGAGACGGTCGCCCGGGTCCACAACCTGGGCAAGCCGCCGCGCAGGCTGGTCTTCCTGCACCTGGACGGTTCCGAGGTGCACCTGCCGCCGCACGGTACGCCGGTACGGCTGGCCGCCGACGGTGCCGAGGGCCGCCAGCTCGGCTTCGTGACCACCGCGGTGCGCCACCACGAGCTGGGCCCGATCGCGCTGGCGCTGGTCAAGCGGAACGTTCCGGTGGACGCGCCGCTGCTGGTGGGGACGACGGCGGCGGCGCAGGAGGTCGTGGTGGCGCCGTAGCGCCGTTGCGCCGTAGCGCCGTAGGGGGCGGGCTCTCCGCCGCTCACATGTCGATGACGATGGTGAACGGGCCGTGGTTGGTGAGCGAGACGCGCATGTCCGCCCCGAACCGGCCCGTCGCCACGGTCGCGCCGAGCGCCCGCAGCTGGGCCACGACCTCGTCGACCAGCGGCTCGGCGACCGGGCCCGGCGCGGCCGCGTTCCACGTGGGGCGGCGGCCCTTGCGGGCGTCGCCGTAGAGCGTGAACTGGGAGATCACCAGCAGCGGCGCGTCGATGTCGCTGCAGGACTTCTCGCCCTCCAGCAGCCGTACCGACCACAGCTTGCGCGCCAGCAGCGCCGCCTTCTCCGGGGTGTCGTCGTGGGTCACCCCCACCAGGACGCACAATCCCTCGCCCACGATCTCGCCCACGGTCTCGCCGGCCACGACGACGCTCGCGCCGTCCACCCTCTGCACCACTGCTCGCATACCACCTGTGTACCAGGCGTGCACCCGTCCGGGGCCGATCGGGTGGACTGCGCCCGGGGTGCGCCACGGTGAGTGGCACGATGCACACAGGCGGTGCTTCCCCCGGGGCCATCGGGGCCGGGGAGACCCCGAGCACCGGTCGAGGGGACGGACACGTTCGTATGAATACTTCGGGTACCTCATCCGTACCGGCCGCATCACCGGCCACATCACCGGCCACGTCTTCCGTCAGCGCTGCCGCGGTCCGACCACCCGCCCAGCGCACCGGCCACGCCGACCGGGACACCGGTGACGAAGGCGGCCCGGCCGCGGCCGCCGCGCTGGGGCTGCCCGCGCTGCGCGCGCTGCGCCGCGACGCGCAGCGCGACGAGGCCGATCTCAGCTACATCCGCAGACTCCTCCAGGGCCGGATCGACATCCTGCGCGCCGAACTGGCCCGCCGGGCCGACCCCGAGGCGCCCGCCGCGCCCGAGACCCCCGTCGGGGGGGTCGTCGAACGGCTCTCGGAGATCCTCGCCGACGCCCCGTCCCGGCGCAGCGCCTCGGCCCGCCACGTCACGCTCGGGACCCCGCACAACGAGGAGTTCCGGCTGCTGGCCGCCGAGATGCTCTCCGACGTCGAACTGTCGGACCTCGGCGCCCGTACGGACGCGGAGCTGCACGAGGCGATGGCCCGGCTGGTGCGCTACGAGCAGCAGGTCTCGCGGCGGCGCCAGCAGTTGCAGCGGACCGCCGACGACTGCAGCGCGGAGATCACCCGGCGCTACCGCGAGGGCGAGGCCCAGGTGGACGACCTGCTGGTGTGACGCCGGCGGCCACCGGGCGGCGCGCGCCGGGCCCGGGGCGCCGGGCGGGATCCGGCCGGCGGAAATTCGGGAGACCGGCCGGCCGGTCGGCGATTAGCGTGGCCGGTTATGAGTGCCGACGTCCGTCTCATCGCCCCGTCCGAGTTCTCCGACTGGCTCAACGCCAACCTGATCGGCTTCCTCGCCCCGCCGCAGCTCACCGAGGACGATGTCGCCGTCCGGGCGAAGTCGACGGACTTCACCCGGGTCCAGGGCGCGTTCGACGGGCTGACCGGGCGCTGCGTGGCCACGTTCCGCTCCTTCGCGCAGGAGCTGACCGTGCCCGGCGGCGCCGCCGTGAGCTCGGCCGCGGTCACGAACGTCGCCGTCCTCTCCACCCACCGCCGGCAGGGCCTGCTCAGCCGGATGATGCGGGCCGAGCTCGACGCCGCGCAGGCCCGCGGGGACGTGCTCTCCACGCTGATCGCCGCCGAGTACCCGATCTACGGCCGGTACGGCTACGGGCCCGCGTCGTCCCTCGTGGAGTGGGAGATCGACGTACCGCGCGCCGGCCTCGACCCGCGCTGGAGCGCCCCGGAGTGCGGCGGCCGGCTCGACTTCGCGGAGGCGGCGGAGGTAAGGGAGTTCGGGCCCGTGCTGCACGACCGGCTGCGGGCGCGCACGGCGGGCGTGGTCAGCCGCCAGCCGCGCGTCTGGGAGCTGGAGACCGGGGTCGAGCGGCCCTCGTACCGGCCGTACAAGGAGCAGCTGTTCGTGGTCTACCGCTCCCCGGAGGGGGAGATCGACGGATACGCCGCCTACCGGGTCGACGAGCAGTGGACCGACGACAAGCGGCCGCTGAACACCCTTCAGGTCAACGACCTGCTGGCCGTGGGTCCGCGGGCGGAGCGGGCGCTGTGGCAGTACCTGTGCTCGATCGACTGGGTGATCAAGGTCCGTACCGGTTACCGCGCCCCGGACGACATCCTCGTCGACCTGCTGCCCGACCCGCGGGCGGCCCGGCCGGTGACGGTGGCGGACTCCGTGTGGGTGCGGCTGCTGGACGTCGTACGGGCGCTGGGGGCCCGTACGTACGAGGTGCCCGGCACGCTGGTGCTGGAGGTGACCGACCGGATGGGCCTGGCCGATGGCCGCTACCGGCTGGCCGCGGCGGCGGACGGCACGGCGGTGTGCGAGCGGACCGAGGAGCCGGCGGACCTCCGCCTGGACGTGTCCGAACTGGGCTCCCTCTACCTCGGCGAGGCCTCGGCGGTGCGGCTGGCGGCGCTCGGGCGGATCGCCGAGGAGCGGCCGGGCGCGGTCGCGCGGGCGGACCGGATGTTCCGCACGGCGCGCCGCCCGTGGTGCCCGGACATCTTCTGACCGCCGCTGACCGTTGAAGGGACTGACGTGGGATTGACGATCATCGAGACCCTGCGGGCGGCGGGCTGCGTCTTCGCGGAGGAGGAGGCCGAACTGCTCGGCTCGGCCGCCGGATCCGCCGAGGAGCTGGCCGCGATGGTGGCCCGCCGGGCGGCCGGCGAACCGCTGGAACACGTGGTGGGCTGGGCGGAGTTCTGCGGTCTGCGGATGGCCGTGGGCGAGGGGGTCTTCGTACCGCGGCGGCGTACGGAGTTCCTGGTGCGCGAGGCGGCGGCGCTGGCCCGGCCGGGCGCGGTGGTGCTGGACCTGTGCTGCGGGGTGGGCGCGGTCGGCGCGGCGGTGGCGGCGGAGCAGGGCTTCGGCGTGGAACTGCACGCGGCCGACATCGACCCGGTGGCGCTCGGCTACGCCCGCCGCAACGTCGCGCGGGCCGGCGGCACGGTCTGGGAGGGCGACCTGTACGAGGCCCTGCCGACCACCCTGCGCGGCCGCGTGGACGTCCTGGTGGCCAACGCCCCGTACGTCCCCACGGACGCCATCGGCCTGCTGCCCCCCGAGGCCCGCGACCACGAACCCCGCACCGCCCTCGACGGCGGCCCGGACGGCCTGTCCGTCCAGCGCCGCGTCGCGGAGGCGGCCCCGGCCTGGCTCGCCCCGGGCGGCCACCTCCTGATCGAGACCAGCGCCCGCCAGGCCCCCCACACGGCCTCGGCCCTGACGGCCGCGGGCCTCGCGGTCCGCGCGGTCACCTCGGAGGACCTCCACGCGACGGTGGTGATCGGCACGCGGGAGGCGGCCGGGGTGACGGCGGGGTGACCGTGTCCCGCGGACCCCGGCGTACGTACGCTGGGCGCGGGCGGGCAGGGCGTACCGGAGGGACGGAGGAGTCGTATGAGTGACGGTGCGGGGTTCCTGGGGGTGCCGCCGACCACGCTGGCCGATCTGCTGGGGCGGGGGCAGGTCATGGACGGCGGGATGCGGCCGTTGTGGGGGCCGGTGCCGCGGGTGGCCGGGCCGGCGTTCACGGTGCGGTGTCCCGCCGGGGACAACCTGATGCTGCACGCGGCCATTCACCGGGCGGAGCCCGGTTCCGTCATCGTCGTGGAGTCGGGCGATCTCGACTACGCGCTGGCCGGCGGGAACGTCTGCGCCGTCGCGCAGCGGCGCGGGATCGCCGCCTTCGTGCTCGACGGGGTGATCCGGGACCTCGGCGAGGTACGGGAGATGGGTTTCCCGGTGTTCGCCAGGGGCGTCGTCCCCTTCCCGGGGGCGAAGGCGGTCGCCGGGCCGCTGGGCGTCCCGGTGCGGGTCGGCGGTGTGGAGGTCCACGCGGGCGACGTCGTGGTGGCCGACGAGGAGGGTGTGGTGGTCGTACCGGCCGCCCGCCGGGAACGGGTGCTGGCCGACGCGCTGGCGAAGCTGGCCGGGGAGGCCGGGGAATCCCTCGACGCGTGGGAGGCCGCGCACCGCGCCCGCATCGACAAGATCCTGGCCGAGCAGGGCTTCGAGGACTGAGTCCCCGGCGGCGGGGCGGGCGTACGCTGACGGGATGACGCTGGAGGACCTCGTACGGCTGCGCCGGGCCCGGGACACGATGGACCGCGACTACGCGCAGCCCCTCGACGTCCCGGCCCTGGCGCGCGTCGCCCTCATGTCGCCCGGCCACTTCTCCCGCAGCTTCCGGGCTGCCTTTGGGGAGACCCCGTACAGCTACCTGATGACCCGCCGCGTCGAGCGGGCCAAGGCGCTGCTGCGGCGCGGGGACCTGAGCGTGACGGAGGTCTGCTTCGCCGTCGGCTGTACGTCGCTGGGGTCGTTCAGCTCGCGCTTCACGGAGCTGGTGGGGGAGACCCCGAGCGCGTACCGGGCCCGCCGGCACGAACCGGGCGCGGCCGTTCCGGCGTGCGTCGCCAAGATCTTCACGCGGCCGGTGCGCAGGCCGGGGGCGGCGTCCGGGGCGGGGACAGGTGCCGCTGCCGGCACCGGTGCCGGGCAGGCGGACGGCGGCGATCGGCCGTAGCGTCGGCGGCATGACCATCAAACTGTCCCAGTGCTTCATCGCCGTCGACGACCATGACAAGGCGCTCGCCTTCTACCGGGACGCGCTCGGCCTGGAGGTCCGCAACGACGTGGCGTTCGAGGGGATGCGCTGGGTCACCCTCGGCTCGCCCGACCAGCCGGACGTGGAGATCGTCCTGGAACCGCCGGCCGCGGACCCGAACGCCTCGCCGGCCGACCGGCAGGCCATGACCGAGCTGCTGGCCAAGGGCCTGCTGCGCGGCGTGATCTTCTCCACTGATGACGTGGACGCCACCTTCGAGCGGGTCCGCGCGGCGGGCGGCGAGGTGCTCCAGGAGCCGACGGACATGCCGTACGGCGTCCGTGACTGCGCCTTCCGCGACCCGGCGGGCAACATGCTGCGCTTCAACCAGCCGCGCAAGGGCTGAGCAGGGGCTGAGTGTCCCGTGTCCCGCCGAGGAACACTATTGCAAGCAGGTGCTTGCAATAGTTAGCAAGGTGCGGCAGGATCGGGGCATGGCATCGCTCAACGTCGGAAATCTCGGCGCGTACCTGCGCGAGCAGCGGAGGCAGGCCCAGCTCTCGCTGCGGCAGCTCGCCGACGCCGCGGGGGTGTCGAATCCGTACCTGAGCCAGATCGAGCGCGGGCTGCGCAAGCCGAGCGCGGACATCCTCCAGCAGCTCGCGAAGGCGCTGCGGATCTCCGCGGAGACGCTGTACGTGCAGGCCGGGATCCTGGACGAGCGGGACCGGGACGAGGTGGAGACGCGCGCCGCCATCCTGGCCGACCCGTCCATAAACGAGCGGCAGAAGCAGGTGCTGCTCCAGATCTACGAGTCCTTCCGCAAGGAGAACGCCCTCGACGGGGATGGCGACGGTGCGGAGAGCGACGAGATGCCGTCCACGAACTGAACTGTGATCCGGGAGGACCAGCAGCATGGCCATCGCCGATGACCTGAAGAAGACCCTCGCCGACCCCACCCCCCTCTACTTCGCCGCCGGCACCGCGGACCTCGCCGTGCAGCAGGCCAAGAAGGTGCCGGCCCTGATCGAGCAGCTGCGGGCCGAGGCGCCGGCGCGCATCGAGGCCGTGCGCAACACCGACCCCAAGGTCGTGCAGGAGAAGGCCAAGCAGGCCCAGGACGTGGTGACCGCCAAGGTCGCCGAGGTGCTGGGGGCGTTCGACCCGAAGAAGTTCGGCGAGACCGCACAGGACCTCGCGCTGCGCGGGGTCGGCGTCGCCGCCGAGTACGCGGTGCGCGCCAAGGAGACGTACGACAAGGTCGCCGAGCACGGTGAGCAGGCCGTGCGCGCCTGGCGCGGCGAGGTTTCCGAGGAGATCGTCGAGATCGCCGGGGCCGTCGAGCCGGACCCGAAGCCGCAGGCGTCGGCGGACGCGGACGCGTCGGCCGGGGCGTCGGCCGAGGAGCCCGCGGCGGCCGAGGACGGCAAGCCGGCCGCCAAGAAGCCCGCCGCGCGCAGGAACGCGGCCAAGAAGCCGGCCGCCGCCGCGGCGGCGGGCGACGAGAGCTGAGCGGGGAGCCGAGCGGCTGCGCCGCGCGCGCCGCCGGACGGCCGGGCCGGGCACCTTCGGGGTGTCCGGCCCGTTCTATGGGTAGCGTGGGGGCACGGGAGCGATTCCGCTCCGCGAGCAGCACCGCGGCAACGAAGCACCGAAGCACCCGAGCAACGAAGCGCTGACGCGTCAGAGGCGGTAGACGACATGTTGATGGAGAGGTTCGATTCCCTCTTTGTGCTGTTCGACATCGGCATGCTGCTGTTCGCCGTCGTCGCCTGCGTCATCGCGGTGGGCGCGCGCAGTGATGCCTACCGCGCGGCCGACAAGCAGTCCAAGACGTTCTGGGGCGTCGTCCTCGGCCTCACGGTCCTCTTCGACTTCCTGGTCTTCTGGGGCTACCTCAGGGGGATGCTGTTCCTCCAGATCGCCGGCCTGATCGCGACGATCATCTTCATGGTGGACGTGCGGCCCGCCCTGAAGCAGGTGTCGGGCGGCGGCCGGCGCCGTGGCGGCAGCAGCAGCGACGGGCCCTACGGCCCGTACAACGGCAACCGCTAGGCCCGCTGGGCCCGCTAGACCCTGTCGTCACAGTCCCACGGACACGCCCTGCTCCGGACCCGGACCCGGACCCGGTGCCCGGACGGAGCCCGACGCACGGTCGAGGAGGACGACGGCCACGTCGTCGGTCAGCTCGCCGCCGTTGAGGCGGCGGGCCTCGGTGACGGCCGCCTCCAGCAGGCCCTCCCCGCGCAGGCCACGGGTCAGGTGCCGGTTGATCATCTCGACCATGCCGTCCTGGCCCAGCCGCTCGCGGCCCTCCCCGATCCGGCCCTCGATCAGGCCGTCGGTGTACAGCATCAGGCTCCACGTGCCGCCCAGCTCCACCTGGCGGCGCGGCCAGCGGGCGTGGGGGAGCAGGCCGAGGGCCGGGCCGCTGTTCTCGTACGGCAGCAGCCGCGCCGGGCGCCCCGGACGGGCTATCAGCGGGGCCGGGTGGCCGGCCAGGCACAGGCCGGCCCGGCGGCCGTCCGGGGTGATGTCGACCGTGCAGACCGTCGCGAAGATCTCCTCGCAGGGGCGCTCGGCCTCCAGCACCTCCTGGAGCGTGGACAGCAGCGCGTCGCCGCACAGGCCCGCCAGCGTCAGCGCCCGCCAGGCGATCCGCAGTTCCACGCCGAGGGCCGCCTCGTCCGGGCCGTGGCCGCAGACGTCGCCGATCATCGCGTGGACCGTGCCGTCCGGGGTGCGGACGGTGTCGTAGAAGTCTCCGCCGAGCAGGGCCCGGCTGCGGCCGGCGTGGTAGCGGGCGGCGAAGCGGAGGTCGGAGCCCTCCAGGAGGGGGTTGGGCAGCAGGCCGCGCTCCAGGCGGGCGTTCTCCTGGGCCCGGAGTTTCGACTCCGCGAGCTTGTACTGCGCGATGTCGGCCCGCTTGCGCTCGACGGCGTAGCGGATGGCGCGGCTCAGCAGCCGCTCGTCCAGCTCGTCGCGGAAGAGGAAGTCCTGCGCGCCGACCCGTACCGCCTCGGCGGCCCGCTCGGCGTCGGCCTCGGCCGTCAGGACGAGCACGGCGTGGCGCGGCGCGATACGGAGCACCTCGCGGAGGGTGGCCAGCTCGTCGACCGCGGTGTCGGCGCCCGCCGTACGGGTGCCGGGGCCGCCCGGCAGCGCCAGGTCGAGCAGGATGCAGTGGACGTCCGGCGTGAGGAGACGCGTCGCCTCGGTGAGGTTGCGGGCGTTCCGCAGCCGGATGCGGTGGCCGTCGGCGTCGAGGATCTCCGGGACGGTGAGACCGCCGGCGGGGTCGTCCTCGATCACCAGCAGGGTCAGGGCCTGTGGTGCGGCTGCGGTATGCGCGGCGGACAGAACGGCCTGACCGCTCTCCACGGCCGGGGTGTCCCTCTGCCGCGGTACGGGTACGGGCATCGTTTCCGGTTCCTTCCCTCCCCCCGAGGCTGCGCTCGTGGCAGACCCTAGCGGGAGCGGACGGGCCAGCGGAATGCCATGAGCGGCCCCGGCCTCCGGCATATGCCGTTATCCGCCGCGAAGTCCCAGGTCGCGCGATGACGTACATCACGGTCCGGCAACGTCACAGGCCCCCACCGCCCGCGGTCTCCCCGCACCCTCCGCACCCCCGCGACTCCCCTCCGTGCCCCTGGCTGCGCGGCGAGCTCCGCGCGCGTTCCCGGCCCCGGCTCCTCGGGCCGGCTTCCCGGCCCCGCTACGCGTCCGGGCGGACGATGGCCTTGATGGGCATCGAGCCCGCGCCCGCCATCGTGATGTTGCGGCCGGGGCGGGGGGCGTGGACCATCGCGCCGTCGCCGACGTACAGGGCGACATGGCTCGCGTCGTCGAAGTAGATGATCAGGTCGCCGGGCCGCATGTCCTTGACCGCGACCTTCGGCAGCAGCCGCAGCTGTTCCTGCGAGGTCCGCGGGATGCCCTTGCCCGCCGCCCGCCACGCCTGCGAGGTCAGCCCCGAGCAGTCGAAGGACCCCGGCCCCTGCGCACCCCACACGTACGGCTTGCCTATCTGGGCGGTGGCGAACTGCACGGCCTTCGTCCCGGCGTCCGTGGCCGTGCCGTTGATCTCCTTCAGCACGCCCGTGGACAGCCAGGCCGTCTGCGCCTTGTACTGCGCTTCCTGTTCGAGCTGGAGCAGCCGGGCCTTCTCCTCGGCCTCCAGCTTGCTCTCCAGCTCCTCCGCCGCCTTGATCTTGGTCTCGACCTGCTTCTTCGCCTCTTCCGCCTTGACCCGGTTGGCCTCCAGCGTCTGCCAGCGCATGCTCGCGTCGACGGCGTACTGCTGCAAGTCCTTCTGCGTCCGCGTCAGTTCGGTGACCGTGTCCGCCGTGGCCTTCTGGCCCTGGCGCAACAGGTCGGCGCCGATGAGGAACTGGCTCGGATTGCTGCTCAGCGCCAGCTGCGCGCTCGGCGGCATGCCGCCCGAGCGGTACTGGGCGCGGGCGGCCGCCCCCGCCTTGTTCTTCAGCGTGGCGATCCGCTCCTGCCCCTCCTGCACCTTCTTCGCGATCTCGACGATCTTCTCGGACTGCGCCTTGGCCTCGCTCTCGGCGAGGTTGTACGCGTCCGTGGCGGTGCCGGCCTGGCGGTAGAGCTCCTCTATCTCCTTGCGGACCTGCTCCAGCGACTTGCCCCCGCGCGCACCGGGCCCGGTGGGCGTCGCGGGAGGGGCGCCGCCCGGCGACGTGCTGCCCGGCGACGTGCTGCCGGGCGCCGGTGGGGGAGTGGGCGCGGCGTAGGCCGTCCCCGAGATCCCCGTGACGCCGGTGACCGCCACTATGGCCATGGCGCAGAGCAGTGTGAGCGCCGATGCGCCGTGCAGCCGTCGCCGTCGGTTCATGGTCCGGACCCCCCAGCAGATCTGACTATTCGTCAGTAACTTCCATCACCCCCGGGATGGTGGCACGACTCGGCGAAATCCAACAGACGTGTGGATGTCATTCCGGATCATGCTCCTTCCCCCATGCGGCTCAACGGGCCGCATCCGTTCCCGGTTCCCCCACCGGCCGCGCTCACCCGTTCGGACGCAGTGCGTCCCACCGCACCGTCAGTTCCCCCTGCCGCCACCGCCGCGGACCGTCCGTCAGCGGCCAGTCCACCGCCAGCGACCGCGCCGTACGGATCCACCGCTGCCGGGCGCCCAGCGACGCGTACGGCGCGGCCGCCGCCCACGCGCGGTCGAAGTCCCGCAGGAACGCGTGCACCGCCTCCCCCGGCACATTCCGGTGGATCAGCGCCTTCGGCAACCTCTCCGCCAGGTCCGACGGGCGCTCCAAGGAGCCCAGCCGGGTCGCGAACGTCACCGTGCGCGCCCCCTCGGGCCCCAGTGCGACCCACACGTGCCGCCGCCCGATCTCGTCGCAGGTCCCCTCGACCAGCAGGCCGCCCGGCGTCAGCCGCGCGCACAGCCGCCCCCAGACCTCCTCGACCTGCTGCTCGTCGTACTGGCGCAGCACGTTCGCCGCCCGGATCAGCGCCGGCCGCTCCCCGCCGTCCAGCGGCACCTCGAACCCGCCGTGCCGGAAGGCCAGCCCCTCCCGCTCGTACGGCTTGGCGCCCGTGACCCGCGCCGGTTCGATCTCGATGCCGACGACCCGGACGCGCGGGGCCGCCACCCGCAGCCGGGACAGCAGCTCGACCGCCGTCCACGGAGCCGCCCCGTACCCCAGGTCCACGGCGACCGGCGCGTCCGCCCGCCGCAGCGCGGGCCCGTGCGTGGCAGCAATCCAGCGGTCCATGCGGCGCAGCCGGTTCGGATTGGTCGTCCCGCGCGTCACCGTGCCCACGGGGCGGCTCGGGGGAGGGGTGCGGGGGGCCATGAGCCGAGAGTAAGCGGAGTGACCCGCCCCGATAAAAATCCGGCAAACCGCGGAGCAATCCGGTCCGGGCGGAATGCCGGGCGGGTCCGTGCTGGTTGCACCTGGCGAAGGGTGCCGCCGGCGCTCCTTCCGCGATGCCCGTCAGTAGCTGTCAGTACCCAGTACCTGTCAGTGCCCGTCAGTACTCGTCAGTGCCCGTTCGTACCCGTCAGCCGCCCCAGATGCCCCGACCGAGAGGACTGCTCCCTTGAGTCAGTACGTGTCCCGGCTCGGAGGCAGGCTCGCCGCCGGCCGCATGGCCCGCCACACCGACGGCCCCCGCCTGCGCCTGCCCGCCGTCGGGCACCACCGCAAGCCGCGCCGCGTGGCCATGCTCAGCGTCCACACCTCGCCCCTGCACCAGCCCGGTACGGGCGACGCGGGCGGCATGAACGTCTACATCGTCGAGCTCGCCCGACGGCTGGCCGCGATCAACATCGAGGTCGAGATCTTCACGCGCGCCACGGCCGGCGGCCTCCCGCCCGCCGTCGAGCTCGCGCCCGGTGTGCTCGTACGGCACGTCGACGCCGGTCCGTACGAGGGCCTGGCCAAGGAGGAGCTGCCCGCCCAGCTGTGCGCCTTCACCCACGGCGTCATGCAGGCGTGGGCCGGCCACCGCCCCGGCTACTACGACCTCGTCCACTCCCACTACTGGCTCTCCGGCCACGTCGGCTGGCTCGCCGCCCAGCGCTGGGGCGTACCGCTCGTCCACGCCATGCACACCATGGCCAAGGTCAAGAACGCCGCGCTGGCCGAGGGCGACACGCCCGAGCCGGCCGCCCGCGTCATCGGCGAGACCCAGATCGTGGCCGCGGCCGACCGGCTGATCGCCAACACCGCCGAAGAGGCCGACGAGCTCGTACGCCACTACGACGCCGACCCCGGCAAGGTCGCCGTCGTCCACCCCGGCGTCAACCTCGACCGCTTCACCGTCGGTGACGGCCGGGCCGCGGCCCGCGCCCGCCTGGGCCTGCCGCAGGACGCCCTCATACCGCTCTTCGCGGGCCGCATCCAGCCGCTGAAGGCCCCCGACATCCTGCTGCGCGCGGTGGCGGTCCTCGTCGACCAGGACCCCTCGCTGCGCCGCCGGCTCTTCGTCCCCGTCGTCGGCGGGCCCAGCGGCAGCGGGCTCGCCAAGCCCGAGGGGCTGCAGAAGCTCGCCGCCAAGCTGGGCATCGCCGACCTGGTGCACTTCCACCCGCCGGTCGGCCAGGACCGGCTCGCGGACTGGTTCCGGGCCGCGTCCGTGCTGGTCATGCCGTCGTACAACGAGTCCTTCGGGCTCGTCGCGCTCGAGGCACAGGCCACGGGCACGCCGGTGCTCGCCGCCGAGGTCGGCGGGCTGCCGGTGGCCGTCAACGACGGGGTGACCGGCCTGCTCGTACCCGGCCACGACCCGGCCGACTACGCCGCACGGCTGCGCGCCTTCGCCGACGACCCGGGGCTGGCGGAGCGGATGGGCCGGGAGGCGGCGCGGCACGCGCGGTTCTTCGGCTGGGACACCGCCGCGGCCGGCACGGCGGACGTGTACACAGCGGCGATGCATGATCACCGCCGTCGCGTACGCTCCCACCATGGCTGACGTGGCTGACCCCGCCGATCACTCGGCGATCATCGAGCGCACCCTGACCGACGCCGAGCTGGAGTGGGAATCCCCCGAGCCCGGCTCGTACGTGGTCAAGCTCCCCGGTACGCGCAAGCTGTCGACGACCTGCTCGCTGCTGGTGGGCCGGCACTCGCTGTCCATCAACGCGTTCGTGATCCGCCACCCGGACGAGAACGAGGCCGGCGTCCACCGCTGGCTGCTCGAACGCAACCTCAAGCTCTACGGCGTCTCGTACGCCGTGGACCAGCTCGGCGACGTCTACCTGGCGGGCAAGCTCCCGCTGTCGGCGGTCACCCCCGACGAGCTGGACCGTCTCTTCGGCGTCGTCCTGGAGGCGGCGGACGGCGGCTTCAACACGCTGCTGGAACTGGGCTTCGCGAGCGCGATCCGCCGCGAGTACGCCTGGCGCGTCTCGCGCGGCGAACCCACCCACAACCTCGACGCGTTCCGCCACCTGACCCAGCCGTCCCGCTGACCCGGGTCCCGTCCGGCCGATCGGGGCCGGACAGGCCCCGGCCGGTCGGCGGGCGGGACGGTGGCCGGCGCCGCCCCTACCCGTGCACCCGAGCCGGCTCCGGCTCCGGCTCCGGCTCCGGATCCGTCCCCGTGCCCTTTCCCGCGCCCCCAACCGGTCCCGGTCCCGCCCCCTCCGCCGCCGGTTCCGTCTCCGCCGGAAGGTCGCGCATCAGCGCCCAGTACCCCAGGCCCGCCACCGTGCCGAGGACGCCCGTGGCCGCCCACAGCCACTCCGCCCCGTACCGGTCGATCACGAAGCCCGCCATCAGCGGGGCCACCAGCGAGGCGACCGCCCACGACATCGTGTAGACGCCCTGGTAGCGGCCGCGTCCGTGGACCGGGGACATCCGGACGACCAGGCCCATCTGGGTCGGGGAGTTCACGATCTCCGCCAGCGTCCAGACGAGCACCGTCAGCGCGTACGCCCACAGCGAGCCCGCGAAGGCGGTCAGCGCGAAGCCGTAGCCGGCCAGGACCGACGAGACGACCAGCAGCTTCTGCGGGTCACGGTGCTCGATGAGGCGGGTGACCGGGAGCTGGAGGACGACGATCAGGATGCCGTTGACGGCGACGACCAGGCCGTAGTCGCCCGGCGAGAAGCCCTCCTGGCCCATGGCCACGGGCAGGCCGACCGATCCCTGCGTGAAGATCAGCGAGATCAGGAACGACAGGCCGACGACGCCCATGAACCGCCGGTCGCGCAGTACGCCGCCGAGCCGGACCTCGGCCGCGCCGTCCGCACCGGAGCGCTCCTTCGTCGCTCCGTCCCCCGCCTGCTCCGGCCGGGACTCGGGCAGCTTGACGTACACGAGGATCGCGCAGACCAGCGTCAGCGCCGCCTCGCCGAGGAAGCCGGCGAGGTAGCTGTACTCGGCCACGAACCCGGCGGCCGTCGAGCTGACCGCGAAGCCGAGGTTGATCGCCCAGTAGTTCAGCGCGAACGCCCGCACCCGGTCCTCGGGCCGGACGATGTCGGCCATCATCGCCTGCACCGCCGGGCGCGAGGCGTTGGAGGTCATGCCGACCAGCAGGGCGACCGCCGCGATCGCGGCCGGGTGCTCCATGAAGCCGAGCAGGGCCACCGAGAACGCGGTCGAGGCCTGCGCCGCCAGCATCGTGGGCCGGCGCCCCAGCCGGTCCGTCATCACGCCCGCGACCAGTGAGGAGATGACCCCGCCCAGGCCGTGCAGGGCGACGACGAGGCCCGCGAAGAAGGCGGAGTAGCCGCGGTCCAGGGTCAGGTACATCGTCATGAACGTGGCGACGAAGGCCCCGAGGCGGTTCACCAGGGTGCTCGTCCACAGCCACCAGAACGCGGGCGGCAGGCCGGACACGCTCTCGCGCGCCGCCCGTCTCATAGAGGCAACGGACATTCGGAAATCCCCCCGGCGGCGTCAAAGGCGGCATGACTGGCGTAAGTGGCGCTCAACAGGGCCGCACGTTACAGACGGCCTCGTGGATGCCGCCAGTGAATTGACGCCGCCCGTCAATCCACCGGGGCCCGGCGCCGCGCGCGAGCGGTCCGGCCCGTCCATTAGGCTCGTACGCATGGCCGACGCACCGTACAAGCTGATCCTCCTCCGCCACGGCGAGAGCGAGTGGAACGCGAAGAACCTGTTCACCGGCTGGGTGGACGTCAACCTCAACGAGAAGGGCGAGAAGGAGGCGGTCCGCGGCGGTGAGCTGCTCAAGGACGCCGGCCTGCTGCCCGACGTGGTCCACACGTCCCTCCAGAAGCGCGCCATCCGCACCGCGCAGCTCGCCCTGGAGTCCGCCGACCGCCACTGGATCCCGGTCCACCGCTCCTGGCGCCTGAACGAGCGCCACTACGGTGCGCTCCAGGGCAAGGACAAGGCCCAGACCCTCGCCGAGTTCGGCGAGGAGCAGTTCATGCTGTGGCGCCGCTCCTACGACACCCCGCCGCCGGCCCTCGAGGACGGCACCGAGTTCTCGCAGTCCGAGGACCCGCGCTACGCGACGATCCCGCCGGAGCTGCGCCCGAAGACGGAGTGCCTGAAGGACGTCGTCGTCCGCATGCTCCCGTACTGGTACGACGGCATCGTCCCGGACCTCCTCGCGGGCCGCACGGTCCTGGTCGCCGCGCACGGCAACAGCCTGCGCGCCCTGGTCAAGCACCTGGACGGCATCTCCGACGCCGACATCGCGGGCCTGAACATCCCCACCGGCATCCCGCTCTCCTACGAGCTCGACGCCGACTTCAAGCCCCTCAACCCGGGCGGCACCTACCTCGACCCGGCGGCCGCCGCGGCCGCGATCGAAGCCGTCAAGAACCAGGGCAAGAAGAAGTAAGAAAAGCGATCATGCCCCTGACCCGCGCACACGGCGCAGGTCGGGGGCATTCGTCTGCGCGCGGCGGTGAGGATCCGCTCAAGCCGTCCGGGAGCCGTATCCGGCCGGCGGCCAGACGGGGTCACCGCCCCAGGTGTCCTCGGCGGTCAGGGTGAGGACCAGCCGCCCGTCCACCACGGCTGCGGCCACGTCCTCGTCGTCGACGGCGGCCTCCGCGAACTCCGCGGGTGCGCGCCCCTCTGGCCAGGGGCGAACGAGGGGCCCGTCAGGCCCGGGGCAAGAAGGAGCGCCACGCCTCACGCCGACGCCCCCGGCCGCGGTTCGTTGCGCGGGCGGGGGCGTCGGTGGGTGTGGGCCGGGTCAGCCGCACTGGCACGGGGCGCCGGACTGGCAGCCGCAGCCGCAGCCCGAGCCGCAGCCGCACGCCGCCAGCAGTGGCAGGCGCACGGGTTCGGGTGCGTCCCGCTGGTCATGTTCCGGGGTGATGGGGACGGGGGAATCGGGCATGGTTCCTCCTCGCAGGCGTACGGGGTCGGGTCGTACTGCCTTTCGCCTCATTCATGCCCAGCCGCACCGGCGCGTCAACGGCGCATTGGGGCTCGTACCCCTCAGACGCCCTCGACCGTGATCGGCGGCTGCAGCTCGTCCGCGTGCTCGCCCGTCACCAGGTAGACGACGCGCTTGGCCACCGACACCGCGTGGTCGGCGAAGCGCTCGTAGTAGCGGCCCAGCAGCGTGACGTCCACGGCCGTCTCGATGCCGTGCTTCCAGCGGTCGTCCATCAGGTGCTGGAACAGCGTGCGGTGCAGCTGGTCCATCTCGTCGTCGTCCGTCTCCAGCTGGAGCGCCAGGTCGACGTCCTTGGTGATGATGACCTCGGCCGCCTTCGCCATCAGGCGCTGCGCGAGCTGGCCCATCTCCAGGATCGTCGCGTGCAGGTCCCGCGGCACCGCGGTGTCCGGGAAGCGCAGCCGCGCCAGCTTCGCCACGTGCTGCGCCAGGTCGCCGGAGCGCTCCAGGTCGGCGCTCATGCGCAGCGAGGTCACCACGATGCGCAGGTCGGTCGCGACCGGCTGCTGCCGGGCCAGCAGCGCGATGGCCCGCGCCTCCAGGTCGTGCTGCAGGTCGTCGACCTTCTGGTCCGCCGCGATCACGCTCTCGGCGAGCTTCAGGTCGGCGTCGAGCATGGCCGTCGTCGCCCGCCCGATGGCGGAACCGACCAGCCGTGCCATTTCGACCAGGCCTTCCCCGATCGAGTCCAGTTCCTCGTGGTAAGCGTCCCGCATGGTGGCTGTCCCTCTCTTGCCTTCTCGCCCGGGGGCCGGGGCCCGTTGCCCCACGTTGACACGTTCACCCGGAAACGCGTCCGACTCCGGCATCACAAATGAATCAACCCCGTCGCCACGGTGAACTCTGGGCGACGACTGTTCGAGACGCCACCCGAACGGCTGTGGAACTGTCGTCGTGCCTGCTTAACCTGGATGCATGGACGTGAACGCGGCGGTCGCCGCAGCGGCAGCGATCGCCGGGTTGTGCACCGGCGTGATCGCCATGCTGGCGTTCCGCTGGAGCGAGCGCGACCAGGCCCGCCCGACGCGGAGCGCCATGCGCCCCGACATCAACGCGGTGCTTCCGCCCGGCGTGGACACCGTCCTCTCCGTGCTCCGCTCCTCGGCCGTCGTGCTCGACGAGGGGGACGCGGTCGTCAAGGCCAGCTCCGCCGCGTACGCCCTCGGGCTCGTGCGCGGCGGCAAGCTCGCCGTCGAGCCGATGCTCCACATGGCCCGCGACACCCGCCGCGACGGCGAGATACGGCAGGTCGAGCTGGACCTGCCGCGCCGGGGCACCGGCCGCGGCGAGGCCCTGGCGGTCTCCGCCCGGGTGGCGCCGCTCGGCTCCCGGCTCGTGCTCCTGCTGGTCGAGGACCTCACCGAGGCCCGTCGCATCGAAGCGGTACGGCGCGACTTCGTCGCGAACGTCTCCCACGAGCTCAAGACGCCCGTGGGAGCGCTCTCCCTGCTCTCGGAGGCCGTCATGGACGCCTCCGACGACCCCGAGGCGGTCATGCGCTTCGCCGGCCGCATGCAGATCGAGGCGACCCGCCTGACCAACCTGGTGCAGGAGCTCATCGACCTCTCCCGGGTCCAGAACGACGACCCGCTGGAGGACGCGGAACCCGTACGGGTGGACACGCTGGTGGCCGAGGCCATCGACCGCTGCCGCCACACGGCGTCCTCCAAGCAGATCACCATGGCCTCGGGCGGCACCGCCGACCTGCGGGTCTGGGGCAACCGCGGCCAGCTCGCGGCGGCCCTGGGCAACCTCGTGGAGAACGCGGTGAACTACAGTCCGGCCCGCACCCGGGTCGGGATAGCCGCGCGCCGCGTCCCCGCACAGGGCGGGGACCTGATCGAGATCGCCGTGACCGACCAGGGCATCGGCATCCCCGAGAAGGACCGGGAGCGCATCTTCGAGCGCTTCTACCGCGTCGACCCGGCCCGCTCCCGCGCCACCGGCGGGACCGGCCTGGGCCTCGCGATCGTGAAGCATGTGGCCGCCTCGCACGGCGGGGAGGTCACGGTGTGGAGCTCCGAGGGTCAGGGCTCCACGTTCACCCTGCGGCTTCCGGAGGCTGCCGCACCGGCTCCGACCAGACCCGTGCTCCAACCAGAACCTGCCACCACCCCTGCCCCGGAGGTCCTTCCGTGACCCGAGTGCTCGTCGTCGAGGATGAGGAATCCTTCAGCGACGCCCTGTCCTACATGCTCCGCAAGGAGGGCTTCGAGGTCGCCATCGCCGCGACCGGGCCCGACGGGCTGGACGAGTTCGAGCGCAACGGCGCCGACCTCGTTCTCCTGGACCTGATGCTGCCCGGGCTGCCCGGCACCGAGGTCTGCCGCCAGCTGCGCGGCCGCTCGAACGTGCCCGTCATCATGGTGACCGCCAAGGACAGCGAGATCGACAAGGTCGTCGGGCTGGAAATAGGAGCCGACGACTACGTGACCAAGCCTTTCTCCTCGCGGGAGCTGGTCGCCCGCATCCGCGCGGTGCTGCGGCGCCGCGGCGAGCCGGAGGAGGTCACCCCGGCGGCCCTGGAGGCCGGCCCGGTGCGGATGGACGTCGACCGCCACGTGGTGACGGTCGCGGGTGCGAAGGTGGACCTCCCGCTGAAGGAGTTCGACCTCCTGGAGATGCTGCTGCGCAACGCGGGCCGAGTGCTCACCCGCATGCAGCTGATCGACCGGGTCTGGGGCGCGGACTACGTCGGCGACACCAAGACCCTCGACGTCCACGTCAAGCGCCTGCGCGCCAAGATCGAGCCGGACCCGGGCGCGCCGCGCTACCTGGTCACGGTGCGCGGTCTCGGCTACAAGTTCGAGCCGTAGACCGACCGGCCGCGGAGGGGACCTGAGCCCCGCCCGCACGCGTACGACGAGGAGGGCCCCACCCGGTGATCCGGGTGGGGCCCTCCTCGTGTGTCCGCTTCCGGCGCGTCAGTGGCCGGCGCCGGTCGAGGCCGAGCCCGACGGGGAGCCCGAGGGGGAGCCCGACGGGGAGCCGGTGGCACCGCCGGCCGGCTTCGACGGCGTACCCGAGGGGCTGCCCGACGGCGAGGCGCCGGGGCCGGCGGACGGGGCGCCCGAGGGGTTCGCGCCCGCGGCCGGGGAGGCCGCCGGGGCCTCGGACGGGCCGTAGGCCGCGTAGTAGCCGGTGGACGGGACGACGAAGGCCTCCAGCGCGACGTCACCGGTGGAGCTCAGCTGGAAGACGACCTTCTGCGCGTTGCCGTCCTGTACGGCCTCGCGGCCGCCCTCGATCACGGCCGAGGCGTTGCCCTTGCCGCCCAGGATCACCGAGCCGCCGGCCGGGACGGTGATCTTGCCGCCGCCCGTCGCGGGCTTCAGCTCGACCTTGCCCTTGGCACCCGGGAGGGTGATCGCGTCAAGGGTCTGCGGCTTGTCGCCGGCGTTGAAGACGGTCGCCGACACGACGGCCGGGCCCTTCTTCTCCTTCTCGCCCTGGGTGATCACCAGCGCGTTCTGGATCTTGATGTCGCCCTTGGAGACCGCCGCGTTGTCCGGCTTGATCTCCAGCGTCTGTGCGTTGTTGCCCGCGGCGCAGGCGGCGAGCGATCCGATCGAGAACACGGTGGCGGCGGCGGCGAGGGCGCCGCGTCGAAGGCTGCGGCTCACGGCGGCGGCAACTCCTTGGACGTACGGACGGAGGGTCGTGGAGGCGGGAGGTAAAGCCGCCCTAAGGGTGTGTCAGCGCGCTTAGGTTACCGAGCCGCCACCCCGCCCCCGCACCCGACCCTCCGGCCACGGTGACCGGGCGGTACGCCCGGCCGTACAGGGGGTTCGCACGACGGCCCTTGCGGGCGTGTTCGTTTATCGGCCGGTGGCCACTCCTGATCCACTGCTGATCCACTCACGATCCACCGGTGATCAATTTCCGGGATTCCTTCGAACGGTGCTTCGTGATCAATTCCGGATTGGGCCGGAACCCGATCGGTACGGTGTCCCGCCAGTCGGACGGAGTAGTTCGGTATCGTGCCTTCGAAACCGGCAAAACGGGACGTACATCACGTCGGTGGGGTCGCCCGCCAGGTGTAACGTGGTCGTTTCCCCCCGTCCGCGTAGCGCCTCCGACCTGCGAATACCCCCTTCCGGAAGCCCTCCGCAGCACGTCCCCGGCGCTGTTGTCAAGCCCTGAGATATGCCCTGACCTGCGAAAACGCCATTCAGAACAGTCAGTTCTCGTGTTACCCTGGATAGCCACGGAAGGGGTACCTGTCACATGACGTTCAAGGTTGGCGACACCGTGGTCTATCCCCATCACGGGGCCGCGCTGATCGAGGCCATCGAAACTCGCCAGATCAAAGGCGTGGACAAGACCTACTTGGTGCTCAAGGTCGCCCAGGGCGACCTGACGGTTCGTGTGCCTGCGGACAATGCGGAGTTCGTCGGCGTTCGCGATGTAGTCGGCCAGGACGGGCTGGACCGGGTCTTCGAGGTGCTTCGTGCACCGTACGCCGAAGAGCCGACGAACTGGTCCCGGCGCTACAAGGCAAATCTGGAGAAGCTCGCTTCTGGCGATGTCATCAAGGTCGCCGAAGTGGTGCGTGACCTGTGGCGTCGTGAGCGCGAGCGCGGGCTGTCCGCGGGTGAGAAGCGCATGCTCGCGAAGGCGCGTCAGATTCTGGTGAGCGAGCTCGCGCTCGCGGAGAACACCAACGAGGACAAGGCCGAGGCCCTCCTCGACGAGGTCCTCGCGTCCTGACGCGACGAACCGTTCCACACAGTGTGCCGCGGTGCCCGATGACCGTGCCTCTCATGTCCTCACCGGACTGAGGGGCCTGTCGCCGGGCGCTGCGGCATGTCTGGCTTCTTCACCCCACGCGTTCATCCCACGCGCCTGCTGCACGCCACGCGTTCCCACCCGGCGCGTCCTTCGTTCTCTGGTGTGCCGGGTCCGGGCAGCCGACTCGACCGGTCGTCACGGAAGGGGCGAGGGCAGCGCACCCGGCACCCTTCAGGCCATACCCACGTCGGCCGAAGTCACAAACCTGGCCGAGTTCCCGGAGCTAGCGGAGCCATCCCGATGAATGACGACTCGCGCCCCGAGCGCCCCGCGCGTCCCGAGCGCCCCCACCGCACGGCCGCGGTGATCCCCGCCGCCGGCCGCGGCGTACGGCTGGGCCCCGGCGCGCCCAAGGCCCTGCGCGCCCTCGGCGGCACGCCGATGCTGATCCACGCCGTCCGCGCCATGGCCCGCTCCCGCGCCGTCTCGCTCGTGGTCGTCGTCGCGCCGTCCGACGGCGCCGCCGAGGTGAAGAACCTCCTCGACGAGCACGCGCTGCCCGACCGCACCGACATCCTGGTCGTCTCCGGCGGCGACACCCGCCAGGAATCCGTCCGCGCGGGCCTGGACGCCCTCCCCGAGGACGTCACCAGCGTCCTCATCCACGACGCCGCCCGCCCGCTCGTCCCCGTCGACACCGTCGACGCGGTCGTCGAGGCCGTCCGCGAGGGCGCGCCCGCCGTCGTACCGGCCCTGCCGCTGGCCGACACCGTCAAGGAGGTCGAGCCCGCCGGCCGGCCCGGTGCGCCCGAACCGGTCGTCGCCACCCCCGAGCGGTCCCGGCTGCGCGCCGTACAGACCCCCCAGGGCTTCGACCGCGCCACCCTGGTCCGCGCCCACGAGACCATCGCCGTCAACGGCGAGGGCGCCACGGACGACGCCGGAATGGTGGAAAGGCTGGGGGTGACCGTCATGGTCGTCCCCGGCCACGAAGAGGCCTTCAAGGTCACCCGCCCGCTCGACCTGGTCCTCGCCGAGGCCGTACTCGCCCGCAGGAGGGCCACCGATGTCTACTGACCCCGCAGCCGCCGCGGACGCCGCACCTGAAGGGTCTCCGGCCCCGGCGGTCCCGGTCGCCCCGCTGGTCCCGCGCGTCGGCATCGGCACCGACGTCCACGCCTTCGAGCAGGGCCGCGAGCTGTGGTGCGCGGGCCTGCTCTGGGACGGCCCCGAGAACGACGGGTACGGACTGGCCGGGCACTCCGACGGCGACGTCGCCGCCCACGCCGCCTGCGACGCCCTCTTCTCCGCCGCCGGTGTCGGCGACCTCGGCGCCCACTTCGGCACCTCCCGCCCCGAGTGGTCCGGCGCCTCCGGCGTCACCCTGCTCGCGGAGGCCGCCCGTATCGTCCGCGCCGAAGGCTTCACCATCGGCAATGTGTCGGTGCAGGTCATCGGCGTCCGGCCGAAGGTCGGCAAGCGCCGCGACGAGGCCCAGAAGGCGCTCAGCGAGGCGGCCGGCGCCCCCGTCTCCGTCTCCGGCACCACCACCGACGGCCTCGGCCTGACCGGCCGCGCCGAGGGACTGGCCGCCATCGCGACCGCCCTGGTGTACCGCACGAGCGGGGCCTGAGCCCCGCCGGTACGGCGCCCGCGCCCCGGCGGCCATTTGGCAACAAAGGCGCCCCGCGCCCCGAAAGGGTCGCGGGGCACTGCCGTACGCGCACTACCCTGGATGCCGTGACTATTCGCCTGTACGACACCAGCGCCCGGCAGATCCGCGACTTCACCCCGCTCGTGCCGGGCTGCGTCTCGATCTACCTGTGTGGTGCCACCGTTCAGGCGGCCCCGCACATCGGGCACATCCGCTCCAACCTGAACTTCGACATCATCCGCCGCTGGCTGACCTACCGCGGCTACGACGTCACCTTCATCCGGAACGTCACCGACATCGACGACAAGATCATCGCGAAGGGCGCCGAACAGGGCCGCCCCTGGTGGTCGATCGGCTACGAGAACGAGCGCGCCTTCAACGACGGCTACAGGGCCCTGGGTTGCCTCCCGCCCACCTACGAGCCGCGCGCCACCGGCCACGTCCCCGAGATGATCGAGATGATGCGCGTCCTCATCGAGCGCGGCCACGCGTACGAGGCCGACGGCAGCGTCTACTTCGACGTGCGGTCCTTCCCCGGCTATCTGGAGCTGTCCAACCAGGACATCGACGACCTGCGCCAGCCGAAGGAAGAGGGCATCACCGGCAAGCGCGACCCCCGCGACTTCGCCATGTGGAAGGCCTCCAAGCCCGGTGAGCCGGACTGGGAGACCCCGTGGGGCCGCGGCCGTCCCGGCTGGCACCTGGAGTGCTCGGCGATGGCCCACAAGTACCTGGGCAGCGCCTTCGACATCCACGGCGGCGGCCTGGACCTGATCTTCCCGCACCACGAGAACGAGATCGTCCAGGCCAAGGCGTTCGGCGACGCGTTCGCGAACTACTGGGTGCACAACGCCTGGGTCACCATGTCCGGCGAGAAGATGTCCAAGTCCCTCGGGAACTCGGTCCTCGTCTCCGAGATGGTCAAGCAGTGGCGCCCGATCGTCCTGCGCTACTACCTCGGCACCCCGCACTACCGCTCGATGATCGAGTACAGCGAGGAGGCCCTGCGCGAGGCGGAGTCCGCCTTCGCCCGCATCGAGGGCTTCGTCCAGCGCGTGGTCGAGAAGGCCGGCGGCCCCGTCGAGCCCGCCGCCGAGGTCCCGCTCGCCTTCGCGGAGGCGATGGACGACGACCTGGGCGTCCCGCAGGCGCTCGCGATCATCCACACCGCGGTCCGGCAGGGCAACAGCGCCCTGGCCGCCGACGACAAGGACTCCGCCATCGCGCGGCTGGCCGAGGTACGGGCCATGCTCGGCGTCCTCGGCCTGGACCCGCTCGACGAGCACTGGGCCGGCGAGTCCGACCGCGGCGACGACCTCCACGGCGCCGTCGACACCCTGGTACGGCTGGTCCTGGACCAGCGCGAGTCCGCTCGCGCCCGCAAGGACTGGCCCGCCGCCGACGCCATCCGCGACCAGCTCCAGCAGTCGGGCCTGGTCATCGAGGACAGCCCGACGGGACCCCGCTGGACGCTCGGCCCGCGCGGCTGAGCACCTCGGGGACCCGCTGAGCCCAGCTGAAGGTGCCGCCCGCCCGGTGCGGGCGGCACACTGGGCATACATACGCACTTTTCTTTACAGAGACAGGTAGTCATGGCCGGGAACAGCCAGCGCAGGAACCGTCGCACGTCCAACAAGAAGGGCGCGACGGTCGGCAGCGGTGGCCAGCGTCGCAAGGGCCTCGAGGGCAAGGGCCCCACGCCCAAGGCCGAGGACCGCAAGGGCCACAAGGCGTTCCGCGTCTCCAACGCGATGGCGCGCCAGGCCGCCAAGCGCCGCCCCGCCCCGCGCCGCGGCGGCCCCAAGGGCACCAGCGAGATGGTCGTCGGCCGCAACCCGGTCTTCGAGGCGCTGCGCGACGGCGTTCCGGCCACCACGCTGTACGTGCAGCAGTTCATCGACAACGACGAGCGGGTCCGCGACGCGATCCAGCTCGCCTCCGAGCGCGGCAACATCCACCTGATGGAGGCCCCGCGTCCCGAGCTCGACCGCATGACCAACGGGCTCAACCACCAGGGCCTGGTCCTCCAGGTCCCGCCGTACGAGTACGCGCACCCCGAGGACCTCACCGCCGAGGCGTACGACGAGGGCCAGGACCCGCTGATCGTCGCCCTCGACGGCGTCACCGACCCGCGCAACCTCGGCGCGATCGTCCGCTCCGTCTCCGCCTTCGGCGGCCACGGCGTCGTGATCCCCGAGCGCCGCGCCGCCGGCATGACCGCCGGTGCCTGGAAGACCTCGGCCGGCACCGCCGCCCGTACGCCGGTCGCGCGGGTCACCAACCTGACCCGCGCCCTGCAGGACTACAAGAAGGCCGGCATCACCGTCGTCGGTCTGGCCGCCGAGGGCGAGCACGAGCTCGGCGACCTGGAGGCCCTGGGCGGTCCCGTCGTCATCGTCGTCGGTTCCGAGGGCAAGGGCCTGGGCCGGCTCGTCGGCGAGACCTGCGACTACCTGGTCCGGATCCCGATGCCGGGCGGCGCCGAGTCCCTCAACGCCGGTGTGGCCGCCGGTGTGGTCCTGTACGAGGCCGCCCGCCGCCGCGCGTAACGCGTACGGCGCTTGATCCGTCCGGCGCGTGATCCGTCCGGCGCGTGACCCGTACGGTCCGCCGCCGTCCGGTCGGGTTCCGGCCGTTCGGGTCGGGCCCCGCGCGCCAAACCTTCCCGTGCCCGTGTCGCCCGCGCAGGGTGACACGGGTACGCCGGACGGGGCCGGGGGCACCTCCGAATGGCCGGAAAAGATCGTTTGACGGGCCTCGGACAGATCCCCGAAGTCAAGGCAGTGTCCTAAACACTGATCACTCGGTTAGATGAGTGTGGACACCAGAACGCCCCGGTTCGACGACCAGCCTGCGCTGAGCATGGTCAAGGTGCCGTGCGACCCCGCACAGGTCATCGTCAACCACGCCAGCTTCCGCGTCCGGCTCGCACCGAGCCCGAGCGCGCGTCCCAGGATCCCGGACACTTCAGGCCGTATCCCGGCCCTCAGCGGCGCGGTGGTCGCCGCCGCCGGCGCCACCCGCCGCCGCGCGCCGGTGGTGTGGAGCGGCAGGTCGGGCCCCGGCGGCGACGCCGCGGCCGCCACCGGCGGACTGCTCCAGGCCGTCCGAGAGGCCGGCCGCGGCCACGACGGCTTCGGCGACGGGTTCGACGGCGGCGCCACCCAGGTCATCCCGCGGATCGACCTGGACCACGACCTCGCCGAGGACACCCTCCCCACCCCGACCGTCATCGGCCAGCGCAGCTACGGCGACCCCGACGAGACGCGCGCGATGGCCCCCGTGCGCGATCTGCCGTACGCGCACCAGCCCCCCTACGGCGGCGGTGGCGGTCCGGGCGACGGGCCCGCGGCGGCCGGTGCCGAACGGGCCGGCCGGGCCGGCTCCGACGCGCGCGGGCAGGCCTCGTACTACCCGGGCCGCCGGATGAACCTCGGCGTCGTGCTGCTCCCGCTGCGCGTCTTCCTCGGCTTCATCTCCATCTACGCGGGCATGGGCAAGCTGTGCGACCCCGTCTACTTCGACGGCGGCGAGCGCGGCTCCATGGTCACCTGGCTGCGCACCCTGCACCCGTGGGCCCTGGCCGAGCCGCTGCGCGACTTCGCCCTCGCGCACCCGGTCGGCGCCGGGCTCACGGTGGCCTTCCTCCAGGTCATCGTGGGCGTCCTGACGGTGCTCGGGCTCTGGCAGCGGTTCGCCGCCTGCTTCGGGGCCCTGCTCTCGGCCGCGCTGCTGATGACGGTGAGCTGGAAGACCGTCCCCGCCTACGACGCGCCCGACATCATCTACCTGGCCGCCTGGAGCCCGCTGATCATCGCGGGCGCTCCCGTCTACTCCCTCGACGGGCGGCTCGCCGGCGAGGCCTGGCGCACCCTCGGCCCGCGGTCGGAGGTCTGGCGCCTGCGCCGGCGCGTGCTGCGGCGCGGTGCCGTGATGGCCGCCGTCGTCTGCGGTCTCACGCTGCTCGTCGGCTCGCTGCTCGGCGGCGCGGTCCGCTCCACCACCGTGGTCACCGTCCCCGGCCCCGGCCAGGACCCGTCCAACTACCTGCCGGGCCAGCCCCTTCCGCAGGAGCCCTCGACGTCCCGCAGGCCGGCCCAGCAGCAGCCCGTCGCCCCGGCCCAGCCCTCCGTGAAGCCCTCGGAGCCGGCCAAGGCCGGCCGGAGCACCCCGGGTGCGGTGACCGGCCGCGAGAGCGCCGGCGCCGAGTCCCCGACCGCGACCCGCGGCAGCACCTCCGGCCAGCAGACCCCGCGGACCTCGCCCCGCCAGTCGACCCCGCAGCAGCGGGCGCCGTCCTCGTCGGCGGGCAGCGGCAGCGGCACCCGCAGCGGTAGCGGTAGCGGCGGGGAGTCGCCGTCGAAGCAGCCGGGTCTGGTGGGCGGCCTCCTGGGCGGCTGACCCTCCCCCGGTCCTCGTCCGGACCGTACGTACGTCAGGGCCCGGTGCGCGAGCGGCGCACCGGGCCCTGACGTACGTACGGACAACGCCCGCGGAGGCCCTCAGGGGCCCGTCTGGGCCGCCAACTCCCGTGCGGCCTCGGTCAGGTCCTTCGCCGTGTCGATCGCCCGCCAGTAGGCGCCCTGGGGCAGCGGGAAGCCCGCCAGCCGCCGCTCGCGGGCCAGCCGCGGGAAGGTGGTCCGCTCGTGGTCGCCGAAGTCGGGCAGCAGCGCGGTGAATTCGGCGGCGAAGACGTACACGCCGGCGTTGACCGGATACGGCGACGGCGGGGCCTCGATGAAGTCCAGCACCTGTCCGAACTCGTTGGCCTCCACCACGCCCCACGGCAGCCGGGGCCGGGCCAGCGCCAGCGTGGCCAGGGCGTCACGTTCCACGTGGAACATGGCCATCTCGCGCAGCGAGAACCGGGTCCAGATGTCGCCGTTCGTCGCGTACCAGGGCCGGTCCGGGTGCGGCAGCCGGGCCGCCGCGAACTTCAGCCCGCCGCCGCGGCCCAGCGGCTCCTTCTCCACCACCGTCGTGACGCGCAGCGGGAGTTCGGCCGACTCCAGCCAGTCCTGCAGGACGCCGGCCAGGTGCCCGCAGGAGACCACGGCGTCCGTGACCCCTTCGGAGGCCAGCCAGGCCAGCTGGTGTCCGATGATCGGCGTGCCGGTGCCCGGGATCTCCACCATCGGCTTGGGCCGGTCGTCCGTATACGGCCGCAGCCGCGAACCCTGGCCACCCGCCAGGACGACGGCCTGGGTGGGGGTGGCCCGGTACGCGGCCGCGGGAACGGACTCGGTGGTGGGGCGGGGCGTCGCGGGAAGGGACGCGGAGGGTTCCGTCATGGCAGCAGCCTAGGCAGCCGCGTGGGCGGCCGGGCCGGGTGACGGGGCCTTCGGGGTGTCCCGTCAGCTGATGGAGGCGACCCCGGAGGCGTAGGAGGTGTCGCACACCGGCCGGGCGTGGGACTGGGCCCTCGTCGGCCCGTACGCCTCCACCGCGGCCCGGCCGAGCGCGCGGGCGATGCCGGCGCAGTGCTCGGCCAGCGACGGCCGCTTGTCCACCTCCTGCTGGAGGTGGGTGAGGACCACCCCCGGCTCCTTGCCCTGCTGGAGCTCGCTGAGCAGCTTCTCGCGCAGGACGTCCTGCGCGGTGCGCGGCTTGGCGGGCACGGAGACGTCCTCGGCGGAGGCGGTCAGGATCTGGGACGGGGTGTTGTCGGCCCAGGGGACCATGGTGACCGCGAGGGTCCCGGACAGGACCAGGACGACGGGCAGGACCAGGGCGAGGGAACGGCCGATACGGCGAGCAGTGTGGGTCACGAGGGCGAGAGTAGCGCTCGGTGAAGATTTGGCGACATTTAGTCACCCTGTCGGGGGATGGTTCGACGTGGCTTTTCGAATGGGGCGTTGACGTACGGGGACTCGAAATGCGCCGGTCTGCCGGGGAGTTTGCCGACCTGTCCGGGCGGGCGGGGCGCGGGGGCGGGGCAGCCCCGGGCCCGTCCTCCTGCCCGGCCGTGATTCCTGCCCGCTCACCGGGACAGGTATGCCCGGTAGTTCGCCACCGCCGGCAGGTCCGGGAGCCGGACGGGCCGCCAGCCGCGCGCGTGGGCGGGCACGGGATCGTCGCCGGCCGTCAGCACCACCACCGGCCGGTCGCGGGCCGTCCGCACCAGCTCGGCCGCCGTGATGCTGGCGTCGTGCCCGCCGGTCTGCCGCGAGGAGCACCCCAGCCGGAACGCCACCCGCACCGCCTCGTGCCCGCTCACCACGCACGGGGGCCGCACCCCCTGCGCGGCGAGTTCCGCCGCAACCGCGGTGAACGCCACGTGGTTGGCCCGGACGCGGGTCACCACCGCGTGCAGCACGGCGTACTGGACGGCGAAGTGCCCGGCGAGCGCCACGGCGAGCAGGGCGAGGGGCAGCCGGGCGGCCGCGCGGCTCCAGCCGTCGGACCGGATCCGCTGGACGAGCGCGACCAGGCCGGCCCCGGCGGGCAGGGCCAGCAGGGCGTAGGAGGGGAGCAGGAAGCGCGGTGCGGCGTACCCGAGGAACAGCAGGTACGGCAGGGCCAGCGCGGTCGCCGCCGCCGTGGCCAGGGCCAGCGCCGGTACGGCGGCGGGCCGGTCGGCCCAGGTCATGTGGACCCTCGTCGACGCGGCCGGCACGGCGGCGGCCTCGGTCACGGCGCCGGCCGCGGCGGCCGCGTGCGCCGTGCCGGCGGGGGCGTCGGCGGGCCCGCCCCCTCGGGGCCGCCGCTCCCACCCCGCCTGCCGCCTTCCGCGTACGGCGGCCCAGAGGCCGGCCGCGACCGCCGGCGGCACCAGGAACCACCACAGCGCCGTGACCGGCCGCCGCCACGGCACCCCGGCGCACGGCCGGCACAGGGTCCGCCCCTCCAGCCCCCGTACCTGGTCGGCCAGGGCCGGCCGCCACTCCAGGCCGCCCTGGATCTCGGCGGCCCGCCGCAGCCGCGCTGCCGTACCGCCGTACCGCCACTCCGCCTCGACGATCCATTCCGCCGCCCCCAGGGCGGTGCCGGCCGCCACCGCGAGCAGCAGGACCGGCCGCCGCCAGGGGCGGACCAGGGCCGCGGCCGCGGTCAGCGCGCCCGCCAGCCACAGCGCGTCGGAGGGGCGCAGCAGGGCCACGGCGCACAGGGCGGCCGCGAGCCCGCACAGCGGCCACCGGGCCCGGGCGGGGGTGGCGGCGGTCGCGGCGCGCAGGAAGCAGCCGACGGCGGCCAGGGCGCCGTACGCCACCCACAGGTTGGGCATCGCCTGCGGTCCGTAGAGGAGGGTGATCCACAGGCCGGTGAACAGGGCGGCGGCGGCCGTCAGCACGGACGCGGGCAGCAGCGGCCGCCACACCCGCAGGCAGAGCAGGAGCGCGGCTCCCGACAGCAGGGCGAGGCAGGCGTGCAGGACGGTGGGATCGGCCGTCCACCAGGTCACCGGGGCGATGAGGAAGGTGATGCCGCGGGCCCTGGGGGCGCTGAAGAAGGCCGCCGGGGCGTGCGGGTCGACCTGGCTGACGTACACGGTCTCGTCCCAGCCGAGGCCGGTGCCGGGGACGACGAGCAGCAGCTGGAGGAGGGTGTACGCGGCGGCGACGGCCGCCGGGCCGTGCCGCAGCGGGTCGGTGCGGGCGTGGCGGGCGGTCCACTGTCCCGGCAGGGGATCCAGGCGCAGGTCCATGGGACCACGCTGCGGGCCCGGGGGGCGGCGGGCGAGCGGAGGAGGGCCGTCCGGCCCCCCTCCGCACCTTTCGGGTGCCTCAGTCGGCGAGGCGCTCGCCGGTCGAGGTCGAGAACACGTGGATCTCGCCGGCGCGCGGGGTCACGTGCAGGACCGAGCCCTTCTCCGGCACCTGACGGCCGTTCACGCGGACCACGAGGTCCCCGGCCTTGGCGCCGACCTCGGCCGTGCCGTACACGTACCCGTCGGCGCCGAGCTCCTCGACCACGTTGACGGTGACGGCCAGACCGCCCTCGTCGGTGATGTCGAAGTGCTCGGGGCGCACGCCCACCGTCACGGTGCGGTCGCCCGCGTCGGCGGCGGCCGACAGCGCCTCGCGCGAGACCGGGACGACGCTCTCGCCGAACTTCACGCCGCCGTCGGTGATCGGCACCTCGACCAGGTTCATGGCGGGCGAGCCGATGAACCCGGCGACGAACAGGTTCGCCGGGCGGTCGTACATGTTGCGCGGGGTGTCGACCTGCTGGAGCAGACCGTCCTTGAGCACGGCCACCCGGTCGCCCATGGTCATGGCCTCGACCTGGTCGTGGGTGACGTACACGGTGGTGATGCCCAGGCGCCGCTGGAGGCCGGCGATCTGCGTACGGGTGGAGACGCGGAGCTTGGCGTCGAGGTTCGACAGCGGCTCGTCCATGAGGAAGACCTGCGGCTGGCGCACGATGGCGCGGCCCATGGCGACGCGCTGGCGCTGACCGCCGGACAGGGCCTTGGGCTTGCGGTCGAGGTAGGCGCGCAGGTCGAGGATGTCCGCGGCCTCCTCCACCTTCTTGCGGATGGTGGCCTTGTCGACACCGGCGATCTTGAGCGCGAAGCCCATGTTGTCGGCGACGGACATGTGCGGGTAGAGCGCGTAGTTCTGGAACACCATCGCGATGTCCCGGTCCTTGGGCGGCAGGTGCGTGACGTCGCGCTCGCCGATGCGGATGGAGCCGCCGTTGACGTCCTCCAGACCCGCGAGCATGCGCAGGGAGGTCGACTTGCCGCAGCCGGAGGGCCCGACGAGGACGAGGAACTCGCCGTCCTCGATGTGCAGCTCCAGCTGGTCGACGGCGGGCTTGTCGCCGCCGGGGTACAGCCGGGTCGCCTTGTCGAAGGTGACAGAAGCCATGGTGATGCATCCCTTCTACCGGCAGGAACGTGCCGGACGATCCGAGTGGAAGGAGTGTCTGGTCTAGTCCATGAAACGGACCGCTGGTGACGCTACCCGCCACCGCCCGTCCTGTCAGCACCCGAGGGCCCGCGCGCCCGTGAGATTTCCGACAGCCACCCGGCCCGGCCCTGGGTACACTGCACGGGCAGCATGCCTCCTTAGCTCAGCTGGCCAGAGCACCGCTCTTGTAAAGCGGGGGTCGTCGGTTCGAACCCGACAGGGGGCTCAAGGGAAAAGGCCCCTCGCCGATCATGGCGGGGGGCCTTTGACGTCCCGTTCAGAGGCCGCGCGCCACGTCCGCACTCCCTCACGCGTTGCGGCGAGGCCACTGCAGGCGCATATCTCAACTATGAGAGTTGTCATACACTGAAGCCCATGGAAACCAAGACGTACACGACCATCGACCTCCGTAAGGGGATGGGCGAGATCCTGGACCGGACCCGGATCGCCGGCGAAGCCGCAGCCATCACTCGCAAAGGGAAGACCGTCGCCTACTTGGTTCCAGCCGAGTGGTTCGAGCAGATGACCGCCATGCCCGCCCATGCACTCCACTTCGAGGAGTACGAGGGGGAACCCCGGCGGTTGCCGCCCATGCCCGAGCGCACCCCCCAAGCGCTCCGGCTGGCGATCCAGGAACACGCCCCGCACCTCCTCCCCGACTTCGAAGCCCACTGGAAGCGCGTCATCGGCAATGCCTTCAGCGTCACACCGGTGCCGGCCTTCATGCGCCTGTGGTGGACGCAGTACGCCATAGCGCGAGATCCCGTCCTCGACTCCCACATGCGCGATCTCGAAGCGCGCGCCGCCACATCCGAAGTCCCCGAGGAGTCCATGCGACTTCTGGAGGAGTACAGCCGTCTTCGGCACGAAGCCGCCGAGAGGGAACCGGGCGAGTGATCGACGAACCACCCCGGCCACCCTGGCAAATGGACTGGACGAAGCAGGCGCACGACGACTGCTGGGCCTGACCCTGGCGCCCCCTCAACCCTGCATCAGCTGCTCTTGGTCATCGCCACGGTGAAGCGGACGTCCTTGCCGGACTTGTACAGGGTGCGGTCCCACACCGACATGCTGGTCTTGGTCTGCAGTCTCAGCTGCAGGACCTCGCTCGCGTTGTTCCACTGGAAGTCGGCGAACCGGAAATTCCTTTCCGGGGTGCCTTTCAGCTCCGTCGAGCCGTAGTCCCATTGGCAGTCCCGCCGCGCATTGTCCTTGCACGTGGACCAGGCTCTGAGGTAGAGGCGGCAGTCGTTTCCGTGCCAGACGTCGATACGGCTCAGCCGGTCGTCGGACGAATGCCATTTCCCGGTGAAATTGTTGGCGACGCACAGGGCGGACGCGGAGCCCGCCGAGGTGAGCGTGAGGGTGGCCGACAGGGAAAGGGTCAGTGTGGCGGCCGCGAACAGGGCCGTGGTGCGGCGGCGCAGTGCGCCGCCTGCGGACGTGACGTGTGTCATCGCGAACCTCCGGCAACGTGTACTCACGATGGACTCATGCCATGGCCCCCGACTTTTCCAGCCCAGCACCCCTGGATTCTGATCGCAAGTCGGAAAGCCTTGTCCGGTGCGGTGTTCAACGGTTTATGCGGTCCATTGTGGACCGGTTGATGAATGCGAATGCGAATGCGCCGGCGTCAGTGGCGGCCCGCGACGCGGTCGGCCAGGCGGGCCAGGGGGGTGGTGGTCGGCGTGTGGGTGCGGGACTCGCGGCGGTCGGCCTCGCGGTAGGCGGCGTAGAGGGTGTGGACGCCGAGCCAGCGCAGGGGTTCCGGTTCCCAGCGGCGGACGCGGTGGTTGACCCAGGGGAGGGTGGTCAGTTCGGTGGGGCCGGCCTGGCCGGAGTCCTGCTGGACCAGGTCGCGCAGGGTACGGGCGGCGAGGTTGGCCGTGGCGACGCCGGAGCCGACGTATCCGCCGGCCCAGCCGAGGCCGGTGCTGCGGTCCAGGGTGACGGTGGCGCACCAGTCGCGGGGGACGCCGAGGACGCCGGACCAGGCGTGGGTGATGCCGACGCCGGTGAGCTGGGGGAAGAACGAGGTCAGGAGGGCGGACAGGGCCTTGATGGTGGCGGGCTGGGTGCGGCCGTCGTTGTCGGTGCGCGAGCCGAAGCGGTACGGGACGCCCCGGCCGCCCAGCGCGATGCGGTCGTCGGCGGTGCGCTGGGCGTACATGTAGGCGTGGGCCATGTCGCCGAGCGTGGCCCGGTCGTCCCAGCCGAGCTGTTCCCACGTGGACGCGGGCAGCGGCGCGGTGACGATCATCGAGGAGTTCATCGGCAGCCAGGCGCGCTTGTGGCCCTTGAGGGAGGCCGTGAACCCCTCGGTGCAGCGCAGGACGTACGGCGCGCGGACGGTGCCGTACGGGGTGACCGCCCGCTTGGGGGCGATCTCGGTGACCGGCGTGGACTCGTGGATGACGACGCCGAGGCGTTCGCACGCGGCGGCGAGCCCGGTGACCAGCTTGGCGGGGTGGATGCGCGCGCCGTGCGGGGTCCAGGACGAGCCGATGGCGTCGGCGACGTTGACGCGGGCGCGGGTGTCGCGGGCGCCGTAGAGCTCGCGGTCGCTCTCGCCGAAGGCGAGTTCGGCGGTGTGGAAGGCCTTCAGGCGGCCGAGCTGGGCGGGGGTACGGGCGACTTCGAGGACGCCGCCGCGGTGGATGTCGGCGTCGATGCCCTCCTTGGCGGCGACGTCGATGACCTCGGTGACGGTGTCGTTCATGGCCTGCTGGAGGCGGAGCGCGGCGTCGTGGCCGTGGAGCCGCGCGTACCGGTCGCGGCCCGCGATGCCGTTGTAGAGCCAGCCGCCGTTGCGGCCGGAGGCGCCGTAGCCGCAGAACTTCTGCTCGAGGACGGTGATCCGCAGGAAGGGCGCGGCCTGCTTGAGGTAGTACGCCGTCCACAGGCCGGTGTAGCCGCCGCCGATGATGACGACGTCGGCCGTGGCATCGGCGGTGAGGGGCTCGCGCGGCGGCGGGATGCCGTCGGTCGCGTACCAGAAGGAGATGCCGCCGTTGATCGTCGCGCTCGTCATGGGGGAGTGGTACACCGCCTTCCGGATGCCTGTCCAGGGTGGCCCCAGGGCTTAAGGAAGGTGTTGTGGTTCCGGGACTTTGGGCCTGGAATGAAGGTCGATTGGTTCGGATTCCTGCGGAAATGCGGTTCTAGGGTGGGGAGGGTTATTTCTGTCGTTCTGGTGGTTTTCGGTGAGAGGGCTGGTTTTCGTGCGGGGTCACGGGCGTGCGGTGGCGGTGGTGGCCCTCGTGGCGCTGCTCGGTGGGGCGGCCGTGGGGTGTGGAGGGCGGTCCGAAGGCGCCCCGGAAGGGGGCGGGGGCGGGGTCGTGCGGACCAGCTCGATCGCGGGGGAGCTGGCGGGACTGCCGGCGGCGGTGGACGGGGCCACGGTCGTGGTGGGGAGGGCCGATGCCCCGCACACGGCGCAGGTGCTCGTGGATCCGCGGTGCGGCTACTGCGCGAAGTTCGAGGCGGGCGGCGGTGAGGCGCTGCTGAAGCTGGCCGCGCAGGGGAAGGTGAAGATCGAGTACCTGCTGGCGTCGTTCCTGGACCAGGGCGGGGCCAGCGGCTCGGTCAAGGCGGTCAACGCGCTGCGGGCGTCGGTGGACGCGGGGAAGTTCGCCGAGTACCACGCGGCGGTCTTCGCCAGCCAGCCGTCGGGCGCCTTCACCGACGCACACCTGCTGGCCGTCGCGGACGCGGTGCCGGGGCTGCGCGGGGACGCCTTCGACAGGGCGGTGAAGGACATGACGTACCGGGGGTGGGTGGCGGACGCCGAGAAGGCCTTCGAGGCCACCGGGGCGCAGGGCACGCCGCTGGTGCTGGTGGACGGCAAGGCGGTGGGGGCCAAGGGCGGGGCGATGTTCGGCGCGAAGGCGTTCGGGGAGGCGCTGCACAGCGTCGGTGTCGGGTAGGGAGGGGAGGGGAGGGGAAGGGGAAGGAGGGAGCGGTTCGGGGCGCGCCCGGGGCTGTCCGGCGGATCGGGGTCGGATGGGTTCTAGGGTCGGGGCATGGTCGAGATTCCTGACGAACTGGCCCGCGCGCAGCTCACGTACAACGGCGAGGCGGGACGGGCCTTCATCGAGGGGCTGCCCGCGCGGGCGGCGCTGTTCCTGGAGCAGTGGGGGCTGCGGCGGTCGGGACCCGGGATGCACGGGGTGACCGCGCTGGTGCTGCCCGTCGTACGGGCGGACGGGTCGCCGGCGGCGCTGAAGATGCAGCTGCTCGACGAGGAGAGCGCGGGGGAACCGGCCGCGCTGCGCCGGTGGGACGGCGACGGCAGCGTACGGCTGCTGGAGCACGACGAACCGACCGGGACCCTGCTGCTGGAACGGCTCGACGAGACCCGGCACCTGTCGCGGCTCGCGGCGGCCGACCCGCGCCGTGCCGTGGGGGTGCTCGCGGAGCTGCTGGCGCGGCTGACGGCGGTACGGGCGCCGCACGGGATGCGCGCGCTGGGCGACATCGCCGCGCAGATGCTGGCCGATGTGCCGGACGCCGTACGGGAGTTGGCCGACCCGGGCGAGCGGCGGCTGCTCGCGGACTGCGCGGCGGCGCTCGCGGAGGTGGCGGACGAGCCGGGGGACCGGCTGCTGCACTGGGACCTGCACTTCGACAACGTGCTGGGCGCGCGGCGGGAGCCGTGGCTGGCGATCGACCCGAAGCCGCTGGCGGGGGACCCGGGGTTCGACCTGCTGCCGGCGATCGACAACCACTTCGTGGCCGGGGACGTCCTGTGGCGCTTCGACCTGATGACGGAGGTCCTCGGACTGGACCGGAAGCGGGCGGGGGCGTGGACGCTGGGGCGGGTGCTCCAGAACGCCCTGTGGGACATCGAGGACGGGGAGCGGGCGCTGCGGGAGGAGCAGGTGCTGGTGGCCGAGGAGCTGCTCGGGCAGCGCGCCTGACGCGTGGGTTCCGGGCCGTTCCCGGGCCGTTGTCAGTGGCGCGGGTCAGGATGGGGGGATGGCAGGCGGCGCGCGGAACGCGAAGAACTCGAAGAACGCGAAGAAGCAGACGGTGAAGGCGGCGCGGCGGCCGCAGGTGCGGCTGCCGGAGCTCACGGCGTACGCCGGCGGTGCCGGCGCAGCCGCTGTGCTGGAGCCGGACGGGGACTACGACGCGCTGGACTTCGCCGGCCTGGACTTCGGCGGCCAGGACGGGGCGGGGGCCCGGTTCATGGACTGCCGGCTCGCGGGGTGCCTGCTGGACGAGACCCGGCTGCGGAAGGCCCGGTTCCTGGACTCGGTGTTCGACGGGGTGCGGGGGGTCGGGACCGATCTGGCCGAGGCCCAGCTGCGGGACGTGGAGGTGGCCGAGGCCCGGCTGGGCGGGGTGCAGCTGCACGGGGCGGTGCTGGAGCGCGTCCACGTCCGGGGCGGGAAGATCGACTACCTGAACCTGCGGGCGGCCCGGCTGAAGGACGTGGTGTTCGAGGGCGTGGTGCTGGTCGAGCCGGACTTCGGCGGCGCGGTGCTGGAGCGGGTCGGGTTCCCCGGCTGTGTGATCGGGGGAGCCGACTTCTCCGGGGCGCGGCTGGCGGACGTGGACCTGCGGGAGGCGGCCCGGGTGGACGTCGCCCGCGGCCTGGACCGGCTGGCCGGGGCCGTGATCAGCCCGGCGCAGCTGATGGACCTGGCCCCGGCGTTCGCGGCGCAGCTGGGGGTGCGGGTGGAGCCGTAGGGAGTGCGGGAGGGGGTGCGGGAGGGGGTGCGGGAGGGATCCCGCTCACGCCGGTACGCGGGGGAAGCGGGACTGGAGGGTCCAGATCGCGGGGTTGTCGGCGAGGCCGTCGTGCATGTCGACGAGGTCCGCGATCAGGTCGTGCAGGAAGTCGCGGGCCTCGCGGCGCAGCAGCCGGTGGCTGAAGGTGAGCGGGGCCTCCTCCGGAGGCATCCAGTCCGCCTCGATGTCCACCCAGCCGAAGCGCCGCTCGAAGAGCATCCGGTCCGTGGACTCGGTGAAGTCGAGTTCCGCGTACTGGCGGTTCGACGAGCGGCTGCCGCGCGGGTCCTGGTCGAGCTGCTCGACGATGTCGCACAGCGCCCAGGCGAAGTCGAGCACCGGCACCCATCCCCAGGCTGTGGACACCTCCCGGTCCTCCTTGGTGTCGGCGAGGTAGACGTCGCCGCAGAAGAGGTCGTGGCGCAGCGCGTGGACGTCCGCGGACCGGTAGTCGGTCTGCGGGGGGTCCGGGAAGCGCCGGGAGAGGGAGTAACCGATGTCGAGCACGTCTTCGATGGTGTCACGTCGTGGGGGCGGGTGCCGCCGGGGTGTGCGGGCCGGCGACGGGGGCTGGCCGGCCCGGCCGGGGCGGGGTCAGCGGACGTTGACCGCCGACCAGGCCGCGCGCACGCGTCCGACCTCGGGGCCGGTCGCGCCGTAGAGGTCGGCGGCGGCCTGCACGGTGGCGGCGCGGGCGCGCGCGTAGTTGGTGGTGGAGGACATGTATCCGCTGCTCAGCGCCCGGTACCAGATGCGGACGGCCTTCTCCCGGCCGATCCCGAGCAGCTTGGAGCTGTCGATGGTCGGGGAGTCGTAGGCGACGCCGTTGACGACCTTGGGGCCGCTGCCCTCGGCGAGGAGGTAGAAGAAGTGCCGGGCCGGGCCGGAGGAGTACGCGGGGTCGAGGCGGCCGATGTCCCGGGACCAGTAGTCGGGGGAGCGGCCGTCGGTGCTGGGGCGGTCCATGGTGCGCAGCGGGCCGCCGGTGAAGACCTGCTCGCCGAAGTGGTAGTCGCCGACGTCGACGGGGTTCTCCGCGGCGAACTCGCCGGCGGCGGCCAGGATGTCCGCGGTGGCCACGCGCAGGCCGCCGGGCTCGCCGCTGTAGGTGAAGTTCGCGGTGGTGCTGATCAGGGGCTGGGCGAGGGTGTGGCCGACGACGTCGAGCGAGGCGAGGGATCTGCCGCCGGGTGCGGCGTCGCCGTAGTTGGCGCACAGGCAGCTGTCGTCCCAGAAGGCGTACGGGTACGAGGCGCCGTAGTGGACGCGGGAGGTGACGCCGCGCCCGTCGCCCAGTACGCCCTTGCGCCCGAAGGTGTTCAGGTAGAAGTCCCAGGTCGCGGTGGTGGCGTAGTGGGCGTCGACGCCGGCGGTCTGGCGGCCGGCGGCCGTGCCGTCGCCCCAGGTGTTGTCGGCGTCGGTGAACAGGACCCCGCCGCCGTTCTGGTTCATGGCGTCGACGGTGCGGGTGTCGCCGCGGGTGGTGTCGCGGAGGGTGTAGGCGCTGCCGGTGAAGTGGGCGGGCAGCGGCACCGTGCCGACGTACCGGCCGTGGCCGACGCCGGTCACCGGACCGGGGGCCGGGGCGGCAACCGTGGGTGCGGCGACCTTGGGTGCGGGGACCGGTCCGGCCGCGGCCGGGGCGGCCTGGACGGTGAGGGCGGCGACGGCCACGGCGGCCGCGGTGGCGGCGAGCAGGGCCGGGCGGCGGCGGGCGCCGGTGCGGGGGGTGGGGTGGGTCACTCGGGCTCCTTCGCTGGGCCTGGGTGGCGGCGCGAGTGAGCGTGCCAGCGGAATCCGGGGTTGGGCAGGTCTGGGACGGGCCCTGGGTGCCGGTTGTCCGAAGAGAGGGCACGACTGTCCGGTTTCCGACGTTGGAGGCAAATGTTCCGGGAGCGGGAGCGGGAGCGGGAGCGGGCGCGGGGGAGGGGGAGGTCCGGCCCGGTCCGGGAGAGCGGGCTAGGACGGCAGCAGGCGCTGCTCCTTCGCCACCGACACCGCTCCCGCGCGCGTGTCGACGCCGAGCTTGTCGTAGATCCGCCCCAGGTGGGTCTTGACCGTGGCCTCGCTGATGAACAGCGCCCGCGCGATCTCACGGTTGCTCAGCCCCCGGGCGAGCTGCCCCAGGATGTCCAGCTCACGTTCCGTCAGGGTGGGCCGGGTGCCGCGCATCCGGGCCATCACGCGGTTCGCGATCGGCGGCGAGAGGGTGGTGTGCCCCTGCGCGGCGGAGTGGATCGCGGCGAAGAGTTCCTCGGGCCGCTCCGCCTTCAGCAGGTAGCCGGTAGCGCCCGCGCCGATGGCGCGCGTGATGTCGGCGTCCGTGTCGTACGTGGTGAGGACCAGGACGTGCGGCGGGTCGGCGATGCCGGTGATCCGGCGGGTGGCCTCGACACCGTCGATGCCCTCGCCGAGCTGGAGGTCCATCAGGACGACGTCGGGCCGGAGTTTGGCGGCCAGGGCCACCGCCTCCTCCCCGCTGCCGGCCTCGCCGAGCACCTCGATGTCCGGTTCGCTGCCGAGGAGGGCCAGCAGGCCGGCACGGACGACGACATGGTCGTCGCAGAGCAGGATGGTCGTCATGGGGCGGGCTCCGTGGGGGTGTTCAGGGGTACGGCGGCCGACAGGACGGTCCCCTCGTGGGGGGCCGACTCGATGGTGAGCGTGCCGCCGAGCTGCCCGACCCGCGCGCGCATCGCGGGCAGCCCGTGGCCGCGGCCGGTGGCGCCGTCGGCGCGGGCGGCACCGGCCGCCCGTGGCTCGGCGAAGCCCCGGCCGTCGTCGGCGATGTCCAGGACGACCTGGTCGCCGAGGAAGGACAGGGTCAGCGCGGCGGCCCGGGCGCCGGAGTGCTCCCGTACGTTCGCCAGCGCGCCCTGGGCGATGCGCAGCAGCGCGGACTGGGTGCGGTCCGGGAGCGGGACGGGCGTGCCCTCCAGGTGGAACCGGACGGTGATGCCCGGACCGGCGTCCAGGGCGCGCAGCGCGTCGGGGAGGGCCTCCGGGCGGCCGGAGCCGTCGGCGAGCTCGGGGGGCGCGAGGTCGTGCACCAGGCGGCGGGCCTCGGCGAGGCCGCGGGCGGCGATGTCGGTGGCGGTACGGACGTGCGCGCGGGCGGTGCCGGGATCGGTGTCCCAGGTGCGGTCGGCGGCCTGCAGCAGCATCTGCTGGGAGGACAGGTGCTGGGCGAGGGTGTCGTGGATCTCCATCGACAGCCGCTGGCGCTCGGCGAGGGTGCCCTCGCGGCGCTCGGTGGCGGCGAGCTCCCGGCGGGTGCGGATGAGGTCGTCGATGAGCGCGCGCTGGGCCTCGGCCTGGCGCTCCATGTGGACGAACACGGCGGTGGCGAGCGCGGCGACCGCGGGCGGGGCGAGCAGCAGGTTCGGGTCGAACTGCTTGGCCAGCTTGAGCTGCGCGATCACGACGAAGACGGTGAGCAGGGCGACGAGGGCGATCGCCGCGCGGGGCGGGAGGGTGCGCAGGGCCGTGTAGAAGAGCGGGACCGCGCACCAGGCGAAGCTGGGGGCGAGGACGACCAGGACCACCCAGGTGGCGACGACCAGGCCGAGCCAGAACAGCCGGCGGACGGTGGGGGCGGCGCCGAGGGCGGGGCCGAGGACGTACAGGGCCGCCAGGGCGATGCTGAGGGCGATGATCCAGGGGGTGCGGGGTTCGCCGGGGTGGCGCAGGAGGAAGCGGGAGAGGGAGGCGGCGAGCAGGAGGAAGAAGGCCGTGTGCATGACGGCGGCGAGGGCGCGGGTGCGTTGCGCTTCGCTCACGGGGGCGGGCTCCTGTCGGATCTGTACGTGTCGTGCCGTACGTGTCGTGCCGTACGGGCGCACGTACGTACGTCCATCGTGCCTCGGGGAGGCGGGGCGGGCGGGGCCGGACAGCCGGTCCGGGGGTACCGGGACAGCCGGTCCGGGGGGTATCCGGACAGCACATACGCGGGTGGGGCCCGGCGCATCAGCCGATCGGTTGATACGGGGGTCATCCGGTCCGGGCGGGGAGGCGAGCCGGTCCGGGGACCGGTCGCAGGCGGGGGCGGCACCACGATGGAAGGGCGGCGAGCGCGCCGGCCGCAGCGAGCGAGCCACCCCGGCCAGCCACCCAGCCCCCAGCCACATGGAGTAGCCGATATGAACACCCGCACCCGCGTCCTCACCGGTACCGCCCTCGCCGTGGCCCTCGGGGCCGGCACCTTCGGGGCCGTCAGCGCCACCGCCGCGCCCGCCGCCAAGAAGAGCGACGACAAGAACTTCACCACCTCGACGCACCTCACCGTCGACGCCGCCGCCCGCGCCGCCCAGGCCGCGCTGGACGCCGCGAAGCAGGAGAACCAGAAGGTCACCGTCGCCGTCGTGGACCGCAACGGCAACACCATCGTCACCCTCCGTGGCGACGGCGCCGGCCCGCAGTCCTACGAGTCCGCCGAGCGCAAGGCCTTCACCGCCGTCTCCTGGAACGCCCCGACCTCCGTGCTCGTCGGCCGGCTGGCCCAGGCCCCCAACCTGAAGGACATCCCCGGCACCCTCTTCCTCGGCGGCGGCGTGCCGGTCCAGGCGGGCGGCGCCCCGGTCGCCGGTATCGGTGTCGCCGGTGCCCCCAGCGGCGACCTGGACGAGAAGTACGCCAAGGCCGGCGTCGAGTCGCTGTCCAAGTAAGGCGCTTAGGATCGGGCGCGTGGTCCACCGCGCGCTCGCCCTTCGCTCCGTCTCCGCCCCTGCCGCCGTCGCCGCAGCCGTACTCCTCGCCCTCACCACGGCGTGTACGGGCGGCACGGTGCAGGGGCGGCCCGGTGCGTCGGGGCTGCGCGACCCCTACTTCCCCAAGGCCGGCAACGGCGGTTACCAGGTGGAGCACTACGACCTCCGCCTCGCGTACGAGCCGGACGGCGGCCGCCTCTACGGCGTGGCCACCCTCACCGCCAAGGCCACCCAGGGCCTCAGCTCCTTCAACCTCGACCTCGACGGCATGACCGTCCAGGGCGTCACCGTGCAGGGCGAGGCCGCCCGCTTCAACCGCACCGGGCACGAGTTGACGGTGCGTCCGGCCGACGACCTGAAGAAGGGCGAGACCTTCCGTACCGAGGTGCGCTACTCGGGCCGGCCCAGGACGCTGGAGGACCCCGACGGCTCCCAGGAGGGCTGGATCCGTACGGAGGACGGCGCCGTCGCCGTCGGCGAGCCGCTGGGCTCCATGACCTGGTTCCCCGGCAACCACCACCCCAGCGACAAGGCGACGTACGACATCACGCTCGACGTGCCCCAGGGGTACGAGGCGGTGTCCAATGGCGAGTTGCGCTCCCGCACCGAGGACCCCGCCGGCGGGCGGACCGTGTTCGCCTGGCACGGCGCGGAGCCGATGGCCGGCTACCTGGCGACCGTGGCCGTCGGGAAGTACGAGATCTCGACCGGACGCAGCCGGACGGGTGTACCGGTCTACAACGCCGTCGCGCCCGGCGAGGCCGCGGACAGCGCCGCGCCGCTCGCGCGGATCCCGGAGATCGTGGACTGGGGCAGCCGCCGCTTCGGGCCGTACCCCTTCTCCTCCGCCGGGGCGATCGTCGAACCGACCGGGACCCTCGGCTACGCGCTGGAGACGCAGACCCGGCCGGTCTACTCCGGTGCGCCCGCGCTGGAGATCGTCGTGCACGAGCTCGCGCACCAGTGGTACGGCAACTCCGTGTCGCCGAAGTCCTGGAAGGACATGTGGCTCAACGAGGGCTTCGCGACGTACGCCGAATGGCTGTGGTCCGAGGACCACGAGGGCATCACGGCGCAGGAGCGCTTCGAGGCCTTCCTGGCGGGCGACACGGACGTCGATCCGGGCGCCGGCACCGAGTGGGACGCCTTCCCGCCCGCCTCCCCGCCCGCCGCCGGGCAGATCTCCGGTGAGCCGGTCTACTACCGGGGCGCGATGGTCCTGCACCGGATCCGGCAGGAGGTCGGCGACGAGAAGTTCTTCGCCCTGCTGCGCGACTGGGCCACCGACCACCGCAATGGGAACGTCTCCACGGCCGACTTCACCGCCTACGCGGAACGCCGGACCGGGCACGACCTGCGGAAGGTGTGGGACGTGTGGCTGTACGGCAAGGGCCGCCCCACGCTCTGACGGCCCGGCGCGTCACCCCGCGCCGCCGTCCGGGCACGTCGGCGCCTTCCCCCGGGCCGTGGAGCCGCGGAGGGGAGGCCCCGACGTGCGGACCTGCCCGGACCGGGTCGGACCCGGATCAGAGCCGGGTCCGAGCCGGGCCAGAGCCGGATCGGACCTGGATCAGACGTTGACGCCGAAGTCCTGGGCGATGCCCGCGAGGCCGGAGGCGTAGCCCTGGCCGACGGCGCGGAACTTCCACTCGGCACCGTTGCGGTACAGCTCGCCGAAGACCATGGCGGTCTCGGTCGCCGCGTCCTCGGAGAGGTCGTAGCGGGCGATCTCGGCGCCGCCGGCCTGGTTGACGACGCGGATGTACGCGTTGCGGACCTGGCCGAAGTTCTGGCTGCGGGACTCGGCGTCGTAGATCGAGACCGGGAAGACGATCTTGTCCACGTCGGCGGGGAGGCCGGCCAGGTTGACGTTGATCGCCTCGTCGTCGCCCGCGCCCTCGCCGGTGCGGTTGTCGCCGGTGTGGACGATGGTCTGGTCCGGGGTGGACTTGTTGTTGAAGAAGACGAAGTGGCCGTCGGAGACGACCTTGCCCATCGCGTTCACCGCGATGGCCGACGCGTCGAGGTCGAAGTCGACACCGGTCGTCGTCCGGACGTCCCAGCCGAGGCCGACCGTGACGGCCGCCAGGCCCGGCGCCTCCTTGGTGAGCGAGACGTTGCCGCCCTTGGACAGGCTTACAGCCATGGGATGTCCCTTTCCTCGTCTGCGTGCTGGGTGGAGCTTGCGGTCAAGTTACCGCTCACCTTCATAACGCCGGGAGATGCCCAACGGGTTCCCGCGCGAAATGCGGGTGACTGCGGCGTGGCGGGGGCGGATCATAGGGGACATGCCTGGTCCCTATGTCATCCGCGGTTCCGTCGTGCTGCCCGAGGCCGAGCTCACGTGGCGCTTCTCGCGGTCCTCGGGGCCGGGGGGCCAGCACGTGAACACCTCCGACAGCCGCGTGGAGCTGCTGTTCGACCTCGGCGCGACGAAGGCGCTGCCCGACGTGTGGAAGGAGCGCGCGCTGGAGCGGCTGGCCTCGCGGCTGGTCGACGGCGGCGTGGTCGTCGTACGCGCCTCCGAGCACCGGTCGCAGTGGCGCAACCGCGAGATGGCGCTGGTACGGCTGGCCGCCCTGCTGGCGGAGGCGACGGCGGCACCCCCGAAGCCGAGGCGGCCGACCCGGATCCCGCGGGGGATCAACGAGCGCCGCCTGCGCGAGAAGAAGGCCCGCGCCGAGACCAAACGCGGCCGCTCGGGCCGCGACTGGTAGACCCGGGAGCCCCGGGCCCCGCAGCGCCCCCGCAGCGCCCCCGAAGCATCCCGGAACGCCGGATCCCGTTACGCGCTCAGGTGGCGGTAGCGGCCGCGGAAGTACGTCAGGGGAGAGCCTCCCGGGGACGGGAGCGTGGCCGTCAGGACGTGGCCGATCACCAGCGTGTGGTCGCCCGCCGCCACCCGCGACTGCGTCCGGCACTCCAGCGTCGCCAGCGACCCGCCGATCAGCGGGGCCCCCGTCCGCTCGCCCCGCGTGACCGGCAGGTCCGCGAAGAGCAGCCGGTCGCTGATACGGCCCTTCATCGCGAAGCGGCCCGCCACCTTCAGCTGGTCGTCGGCCAGCACCGACACCGCCCACAGCGGCTGATCGGCCAGCAGGTCGTCCATGCGCGACCCCTCCCGCAGGCTCACCAGGACCAGCGGCGGGTCCAGCGAGACGGACATGAAGGCGGTCGCGGTCATGCCCACGTCCTCGCCGCGCGGCCCGTCCGGGGCCAGGGGCGGCTCGTGCGCGGTGACCAGCACCACACCCGCCGCCAGGCGCGACATCGCCGCCCGGAACTCGTCGTTGCTCACGGACACAGGATGAGCCTTCACAGGGGTCGTCTTCAGCACACCGCGACGCTAGTCTCGGCGACCCGCGCGGCACATCGGGCCCGAGTCCGAGCCGCGACACCGCCCCTCGGCCTAAGTCCTGCCGCCGAAATCCCGCCCGCGGGTCCCGCCCGCGCCCCCCGGCCGAGCCGGAGCACTCCCATCACATCATCAGATCGTGTGACTTGAGTCACAGAGGGCAAGATTTGTTGACCCTGTGTACCTGCGGCACAGCTCACTGTGATTCAGTGGACGGGACACCGCAACGAAGCGCCGATGACACACCTGGAGTTGCTGTCGAGGTCTCGGGGAGAGCGAGCAATGGAGACCGAGTCGGAGCCGTACGTCCGTCTTGCGACCCTGCGGCAGCTGCACCAGGTGGTGGCCGAACTCAACACGGCCCGTAGCCTGGCGGACACTCTGCAGACGGTCGTGGACGGCATCGTCGTGGGCCTCGGCTACGAACTCGCCGCCGTCAACCTCGTACGCCCCGACGGTGATCTCGTCGTCGCCGCCTTCGCCGGGGACCCCGCCGCCGAAGCCCTGATCACCGGCCGTGTCGGCTCCCGCGCCTCCTGGGACCGCCGCCTCACCATGGGCGAGTGCTGGGACGGCCTCCGCTTCATCCCGCACACCGAGGGCTGGGTCCTCATCGAGGACGACGTGCCCCAGTGGCACACCGACGGGCCGGACCCGCGCTTCGCGGACGAATGGCACCCCGAGGACCGGCTCTACGCCCCCATGTACGCCTCCGGCGGGGAACTGCTCGGCGTCATCTCCGTGGACAGACCCCGCAACGGGCGGCGCCCCGGCGCCTGGGGCCGCGAAGCGCTCCAGATGTACGCCTTCCAGGCCGCGATCGCGATCAGCAACGCCCGGCTCCGCGCCAACATGCAGCGCGCCCTGGTCCGCCTGGAGCGCGAGCAGCAGGCCCTGCGGGCCAGCGAGGAGTCCTTCCGCCAGGCCTTCGAGTACGCGCCCAGCGGCATGGCCATCGCCGAGATGGGCGGCGACCAGCACGGCCGGCTGCTGCGCACCAACGACGCCCTGTGCCGGCTGCTGGGCCGGCCCGCCTCCGTCCTGCGCCGCTACTCCTTCTCCGACCTCGTCCACCCCGAGGACATCGGCACCCTGCTGCGCACCTCCGCCGAGGGCGGCCGCGCCGAGCTGCGCCTGGGGCGCCGCGACGGCACGTACCTGTGGGTGAGCCTGCGCAACTCCGTGGTCGCCGACGCCGCCGACGGGCCCCGGTTCCTGCTCACCCACGTCGAGGACATCGAGGAGCGCAAGCGCCACGAGCTCCAGCTCGCGCACCGCGCCAGCCACGACTCGCTCACCGGCCTGCCCAACAGCGCCGAGCTGCGGGCCCGGCTCTCCGCCCGGTTGTGCCGGCTGCCGCAGTCGGTACGGGCGACCGCCGTGGAGGCCCTCGACGCGGCCTTCGAGGGCCGGCCGGCGGGGGAGGCGGACCACGGCCCCGGATACCGCCCCGGATACGGCCCAGGACCCGGCCACGAGCACGGCTTCCGGCCCGACGGCTATCCGGAGCCCTTCGACTACGCCGGGACGGCCCCCGGAGGCGGCATGGGCGCCGGGCCGGGCATGGGGCCGGGCCAGGGCGGGGGCGCGGGGGCGATGGGGGGCGCGTACGAGCACCACGTGCACGCGGTGGCGCCCGCGACCGACATCGACGACGGCACCAAGGGCCTGGCCGTCCTCTTCTGCGACCTCGACGGCTTCAAGTCGATCAACGACCGGTTCGGGCACCACACCGGTGACGCGGTCCTGATCGAGGTGGCCCGGCGGCTGTCGGCGTGCGTCAGGGACGGTGACACCGTCGCTCGGCTGGGTGGTGACGAATTCGTCGTCCTTGCCGACGGGCTCGGCTCGGCGGACGCCGCCGATCTCGCCGTACGGCTGCGCAACGCGATCATCCCGCCGATCCGGGTGGACGGCCGGGCGGTCCGCGTGGGCGCCAGTTTCGGCATCGGATGGGCCTCCTGCGGGATGTCGGCCGAGGAAGTGCTGCGCTCCGCCGACCAGCGGATGTACATCGAGAAAAGGTCGCGTTCCAAGACCCACCGGCGGGCCGGCTGAACCCGCTGGACGGTCGGCGGATCGCCTGGAGTGCGCCTGTTCGAGGTAGGCTCCCGGGGGTCGAAAGGAGTGACCTGCGATGACGACGCCCGCGAACAACGGCCCGAACGGTGGGGCGAACCAGCCCGAGGACGACGACCCGTTCGGCTACCTCTACGCGGACGGCCAGGCCAGCGGTGCCGCCCCGCCCCCGCCGGGCGGTGGTTACGGCTACCCCGGCCCGACGGTCGGCGGTCACCCCGGCACCCAGCCCGGCGTTCCCCGTACGTCCTACAACCAGGTGCACACGGTCGGCGAGCGGCGCAACGCCGGTCAGCGCGGCCAGGTCCCGCAGCAGCAGGCCCCGGCGTACCAGGCGCAGTACCAGGCCCCCGAGACGCTCCAGGCGGGCGGCTACGGCGTGCCCGCGCAGGGCCAGCCCCCGCTCCCGCCGCAGCACCCGACCCAGACGATGGCCACGCACGGCGGCGGCGGCGGTGGTGGTGGCAACGGCTCCAGCCGCAAGGGCCTGCTGATCGCGGCGGTCGCCGTGGTCGCCGCGGTCGCGGTCGGCATCGGCGCCGCGCTGACCTTCGGCGACGACGACAAGGACAAGGGCAAGGGCCAGGCCGACAAGCAGACGGGCGGCCAGACCCAGAACCCGGCCCCGCAGAGCTCCGCCCCGGAGCCGAAGAACTCCCCCTCGCAGGAGGCCCCGCTGCCGAAGGCCGACGCGGCCAGCACCGGCTTCTCCCTCGCCGGCGGCGCGCAGGTGCAGACGGCGATCCCGGGCGCCAAGGGCCAGGGCGGTCAGTACGTGGGCGGCCTCAACGCTGCCGGTGCGTCGGTGACATGGACGCTGGACCTGCCCAAGGGCGGCGAGTACAAGCTGAAGATGACGTACGGCGTGCCCGGCAAGGACGCCAACATGACGCTGACCACCAACGGCACGGCGTCGACCCGGCCCATCAACATGAAGAACTTCTCCCTCGCCAAGCCCGGCGAGTGGGACAAGGGCTGGACCAACACGTACTCGATCGTGCAGCTCAAGGCGGGCACGAACACCATCAAGATCAGCTGCGAGGCGGGCAACTCCTGCGAGGTCAACCTCGACCAGCTCTGGCTGGAGCGCGGCTGAGCCGCACGCCGGCTAAGGCGCCGTCACCTTCACCGACCCCCGTACCTCTTCGTAGGTGCGGGGGTCGAACTCTCCCGCCCCCGGGGCGTGCACCGTCGCCGCCGACAGGGCGACCGCGCGCGCCAGCCGCTCCGGCCAGTCCAGGCCCTCGGTCAGTGCCGACAGCAGGCCCGCGACCACGGAGTCACCGGCTCCGGTGGGGTTGCCGGTCAGCGCACGCGGCGGGGCGGCCTGCCAGGTGCCCTGGGCGGTGGCCGCGAGCAGTCCGTCCGCGCCGAGCGAGGTGATCACGGCGTGGGCGCCGCGGCGGCGGGCGTCGCGGGTGGCGGGCAGCGGGTCGCGGGAGCCGGTCAGTTCGGCGAGTTCGACGGCGTTCGGCTTGATCATCTCGGGGCGGGCCGCGACCCCGCGGCGCAGTGGTTCACCGCTGGTGTCCAGCAGCACCGGCACGCCGGCCGCGCGGGCCGCCCGGACCAGGACGGCGTAGGCGCCCACCGGGACGCCCGGCGGCAGGCTGCCGCACAGGGCCACCGCACGAGCCGGGCGCAGCAGTTCCTCGTACCGGTCGAGGAAGGCGGCCCACTCGGCCGCCGTGATGTGCGGGCCCGCCTCGTTGAACTGGGTGGTGTCCCCGGCGCTTTCGTCCACCACGGCCAGCGTGCGCCGCGTGGTGCCCGCGCACGGCAGCAGGGCGTCCACCACCCCGGGCGCGCCGGCCAGCAGGCCGCGCAGGACCTCGCCCACCGGGCCGCCCGCGAAGCCCGTGGCGGTGACGTCGCAGCCGAGCGCGCCCAGCACCCGGGCCACGTTGACGCCCTTGCCGCCCGCGCGTTCGGTGACCTCGGAGACCCGGTGCGAGGCGTGCGGACGCATCCGCGGTACGCGGTACGTGACATCGAGCGCGGTGTTGAGCGTGACGGTCAGGATCATGGCACCCCCCGGGTTTCTCGGTGCCGGGATCATGCCAAACACACGGCGGCGGGCCCAGTCCCCGGTCCGGCCGCCGTGCCCCGTCCACCCCCTCAGCGCAGCCCGGGAAGGGGACTGACGATCCATTCGCCGCGCCGCATGACGCCCTTGAGGTCGAAGTCGGCGTCCAGGACCACCAGGTCGGCGTACTTGCCGGGCTCCAGCGAGCCGACCTCGTCGTACAGTCCGATGAGCTTGGCGGGATTGGCGGAAATCGCCTGCACCACCGACTCCACCGGCAGCTTGTCGATCGTCACCGACCGCTTGAACGCGGTGTCCTGGGTGAGCGTCGACCCGGCGATCGAGCCGCCCTCGACCAGGCGCGCCACGCCCTCCTTGACCTCGACCTCCAGCGGACCGAGGTGGTAGACGCCGTCGCCGAAGCCCGCCGCGTCCATCGCGTCGGTGATCAGCGCGACCCGGCCGGCGCCCGCGTGGTGGAAGGCCAGCTCCAGCATCGCCGGGTGCAGGTGGGTGCCGTCGTTGATCAGCTCGACGGTGACCCGCTCGTCCTCCAGCAGCGCGGCGATCGGGCCGGGCGCGCGGTGCTCCATGCGGGGCATCGCGTTGTAGAGGTGGGTGGCCACGGTCGCGCCCGCGTCGATGGCGCGCCGGGTCTGCTCGTACGTCGAGTCGGTGTGCCCGATCGCCGCGATGACGCCGTGCTCGGCCAGCAGCCGTACGGAGTCCAGGCCGCCCGGCAGTTCGGTGGCGAGCGTGAACATCCGGGCCGCGCCGTGGGCGGCGTCGACGAGCTTGCGGACCTCGGCCGGGTCGGGGTCGCGCAGCAGGTCCTCCTTGTGCGCGCCCTTGCGGCAGGCGTTGATGAAGGGGCCCTCGAAGTGGATGCCCGCGATCTCGCCCTGCTGCGTCAGCTCGGCCAGCAGCCCGGCCCGCCGGGCCAGTTCGTCCAGTTCGCCGGTGACGGTGGAGGCGAGCAGGGTGGTGGTGCCGTGCTCGCGGTGGGTGCGTACCCCCCGCAGGACCTCCTCGGCCGTGCCGGAGGTGAAGGACGCGCCGCCGCCGCCGTGGTTGTGCATGTCGACGAAGCCGGGGACGATCCAGTGCCCGGACAGGTCCACCAGGACGGCCCCCTCGGGGGCGCTGCCCGCGATGCGGGAGCCCTCGACGATGACGCGCCCGCCGTTGACCGTCCCGGTGGGCAGCACCACCTTGGCGCCGGAGAGAACGGTGCTGTGTGCGCTTGGGGACATCAGGCAGGTACCTCCGTGGCGAGTAGGTCCCAGGCGAGCAGCCCTGCGCCCAGGCATCCGGCGGTGTCCCCGAGGGCGGCCGGAACGATGTCGGGCAGCCGCTGGAACGTCACGCGCTCCTTGACGGCCGTCCGCAGTGGTGTGAACAAGGTTTCCCCCGCCTCGGCGAGGCCGCCACCGATGATCAGCGTGCGCGGGTCCAGCAGGGTGAGGGCGGTGACCAGGCCGTCGGCGAGGGCGCCGACGGCCGTCTCCCAGACCTCCCGGGCCCGCTCGTCGCCGGACCGCACGGCTGCGGCGCAGTCGGCCGCGTCGGCGTCCGGATCGCCGCAGACGGCCGCCCAGGCGCGCGAGACGGCGGCGGCGGACGCCAGGGTCTCCAGGCAGCCGCGCTGCCCGCAGCCGCAGCCGGGGCCGCCGGGGCGGACCACGATGTGCCCGATCTCGCCCGCGTAGCCGTGCGCGCCGGCCTCGATGCGCCCGTCGATGCCGATGGCTCCGGCGATGCCGGTGCCCAGCGGGACGAAGAGGAACCGGTCGGCGCCGCGGCCGGCGCCGATGCGCCCTTCGGCCAGCCCGCCCGTGCGCACGTCGTGGCCGAGGGCCACCGGGATGCCGCCCAGGCGGCTGCTGAGCAGGGCGCGCAGCGGTACGTCGCGCCAACCGAGGTTCGCCGCGTAGACGGCGATCCCGTGCTCGGAGTCGACGATGCCGGGGACGGCGACGCCGGCGGCCGCGGCGGGCAGGCCGAAGCGCTCGGCGCCCAGGGCGCGCAGGTCGGCGGCGAAGCCGAGGATCGACTCGACGACGGCGTCGGGGCCCCGGTCGCGGCCGGTCGCGCGGCGCGCCTGGTGCAGCAGGCCGCCGTCCTCGGCGACGAGGGCGGCCTTCATCCCGGTGCCGCCCACATCGAGGGCGATGACGTGTTTCACGGGTTTCACAGGGGACAGTCTCGCGTGCTCGGCGGGGAAAGGTCTAGTCCATTGGGGGGCTTTGTTGAGTGGCCATACAAAATCCGGGCGGTGCCCGGCCTCCGGTTGTGGGCGGGCCGCCAAAGTGGTGTAGACCTTATGTGCATCGTACGTACAAATCAGGGGTGGACAGAGAGCTGTGAAGGCCGGAAGCCGTAGTCGAAGCCGTCGGAACCACGGGAACCGCCGGAACCGGAGCCTGGCCGCGACGGGCGCCGTGCTGTCGCTGTCCGTGATGCTGTCGGGCTGCGGCAGCCTGGGCCTCTCCGGGGACAACGAGGTGACCCTGCGGGTCGTGGCGGCCGACTACGGCGACAATCCCGCGAACTCGTCCGCGAAGTACTGGAAGGACCTCGCCACCGCCTTCGAGCAGGACCACAAAGGCGTCAAGGTCGAGGTCAGCGTCTACTCCTGGTCGGAGGTGGACGCCAAGGTCGCGGACATGGTCAAGGCCGGCAAGGCGCCCGACGTCGCGCAGATCGGCGCGTACGCCCAGTACGCGGCCGACGGGAAGCTCTACACCACCGACGAGCTGCTCTCCGTACAGACCGAGGCCGACTTCCTGGGGCCGCTCGCCGACGCGGGCAAGGTCAAGCGGGTGCAGTACGGCATGCCGTTCGTGGCCAGCACGCGGCTGCTGTTCTACAACGAGAAGCTGTTCGCCGACGCCGGCATCACGGCGGGCGGGCGCGCCTGGCAGCCCCGGACGTGGGCGGACCTGGAGGCGGCCGCGAAGAAGCTGAAGGCCGCGAACGTCCCGACCCCCTTCGCGCTGCCGCTGGGCCGCGAGGAGGCGCAGGCCGAGACCATGATGTGGCTGCTCGCGGGCGGCGGTGGCTACACCGACGGCGAGGAGTCGTACGCGATCGACTCCCCCGAGAACGTCAAGACCCTCGAGTTCCTGCGCGACAAGCTGGTCGGACAGGGTCTGACCGGCCCGGTCGAGCCGGCCCGCCTCGACCGCCAGGCCGCGTTCGACGCCTTCGCCAAGGGCGAGGTCGGGATGCTCAACGGGCACCCGACGCTGATGAAGCAGGCCGCGGCCAAGGGGATCAGGTTCGGCATGGTCGAGCTGCCGACGGTCGACGGCGCCGACAAGCCGGCGATGGGCGTCGCCGACTGGATGATGGCGTTCAAGGGCGCGCACCGGAAGGAGTCCGGCAAGTTCCTGGACTTCGTGTACGAGGCGAAGAACCAGACCGCGTTCACCAGCGCGTACGACCTGCTGCCGGTCACGAGCAGCGGCTTCCGCGCGGTGAACGCCAGCACCGGCGGCGGCAGCGCCCCGCTGAAGACCTTCCTCCAGGCCCTGCCGGGCTCGCGGCTCTACCCGGCGGGCAAGAACTCCTGGCCGGGCGTGAGCGAGAGCATCAAGCAGAACATCGGCAAGACGGTCGCCCCGGGCGGCCAGCCGTCCCGCACGCTGGGCGAGATCGCCACATCGGCCCGCGCGAACGACGCCAACTGAGTCCTCCGGGGCCCGGGGCGGACCCGGGGCCCGGCCGTCGGGCCTTCCGGCCCCGGGGGCCCGGAGGCCGGGCCGCCGGTACGGCTGTCCGGGGGCACGGAGGGCTGTCGGAGCCCGGCGTTAATGTGGCCGTATGACGGACGACGCGCAGCTGACGGCGACCGAGGCCGCCGTGCTCGCGTACGAGGCGCGCACCTGGCCGGGTCCCGGTGCCAAGGAACGGGCGATACGCGAGGGACTGGGGCTGACCCCGGTCCGCTACTACCAGCTGCTCAACGCGCTGATGGACGACCCGCGCGCCCTGGCGCACGCCCCCGGCACGGTGAACCGTCTGCGCCGTATCCGCGAGGCCCAGCGGGCCCGCCGGTAGCGGCGCACTCGCCGGGCCCCGTCCCGGCCTCTCGCCGGGCCGGCTGCCGGCGTTGCCAGGGTGGTCCCGGTCCTTCTGGTCAAGGGCTGGGCGGGTGACGGGCGGCGCCGGTAGGGTCGTAGCCATGGGGAGCAGCCATCCGCACGACCTGCCCAACCATCTGCCGGTGCCCGCCACCGCCGCGGGACGCGAGGGACTCCAGGCCCTCTTCCGCGCACCACGCCGTTCCGTGGTGGCGCTCGACTTCGACGGCACCCTCGCCGACATCGTCCCCGACCCCGACCAGGCCCGCGCCCACCCCGACGCCGTCCCCGCCCTGTCCGCGCTCGCGCCGCGGGTGGCGTCCGTCGCCGTGGTCACCGGCCGGCCGGCGGGGGTCGCCGTCCGCTACGGCGGCTTCGCGGGCGTGCCGGGCCTGGAACACCTGGTGGTCCTCGGCCACTACGGGGCCGAGCGGTGGGACGCGGTCAGCGGCATCGTCCACACCCCCGCCGAACACCCGGGCGTCGCCGCCGTGCGCGCCGAACTGCCCGGGTTCCTGGATTCCATCGGTGCGTGGCAGGGCACCTGGATCGAGGAGAAGGGCCGGGCGCTGGCCGTCCACACGCGCCGCGCCGAGGACCCGGCGGCCGCCTTCGAGGCACTGCGGGAGCCGCTGGCCGAACTGGCGCAGGCCCACGGGCTCATCGTGGAGCCCGGCCGGGCCGTCCTCGAACTGCGCCCGCCGGGCATGGACAAGGGCGTCGCGCTCACCGAGTACCTGGACGAGACCGGCGCCGGGGCCGTCCTGTACGCGGGCGACGACCTCGGCGACCTCGCCGCCTACGCGGCGGTCGAGAAGCGCCGTACGGACGGCCTGCCCGGCCTGCTGGTGTGCAGCGGCTCCGCGGAGGTCCCCGAACTGGCCGCCCGCGCCGACCTGGTGCTGTCGGGCCCGGGCGAGGTGGCGTCGTTCCTCGCCGCCCTCGCCGAGGAACTGCGCACCCGCGACGGCGACCCGGTCTAGGCGACGGGGCCAGGGCCGGACAGAGCCTAGGGCCGGACAGGTACTAGCCCCGCCGTGGGCCGCTCTCGCGGACGTCCGCCAGCTGGGCCCGGAACCACGCGGCCGGGGGGAGGGACGTCGCCTTCTCCGCCAGCCGGTGGGTGCGGGCCGTGCGTTCCTCCGCCGGCATCGACAGGGCGTCGTGCAGGGCGTCCGCCGTTTCCGAGATGTCGTACGGGTTCACCGTCAACGCGTCGGCGCGCAGCTCCTCGTAGGCCCCCGCGCCCCGCGACAGCACCAGCGCGCAGCCCGCGTCCGAGACCACGGGGATCTCCTTGGCCACCAGGTTCATGCCGTCGGCCACCGGGTTGATCAGGGCCACGTCCGCCAGCCGGTACGCCGCCAGCGAGCGCGCGAAGTCGTCCTTGACGTAGAGGTGCACCGGACGCCAGTCCTCCGTGGCGAACTCGGCGTTGATCTCCTCCGCCAGCTCGCTCACCCGCGCCGTGTAGTCGCGGTAGACCTTCAGGTCCTGCCGCGAGGGGTACGCGAAGACGAAGTGGACGACCTGCCCCCGCCACTGCGGGTAGACCTCCAGCAGCTCCCGGAACGCGAGCAGCCCGCGCACCACGTTCTTCGACAGCTCCGTGCGGTCCACGCGCACGATCGTGCGGCAGCCGCCCGCCTCCGCCCGCAGGGCCGCCAGGTGCTCGTCGACCTCCGGCCGGCCGGCCAGCGCCCGCAGGTCCTCGCCGTCCACACCCAGCGGGTACGCCACCACGTCCGCCCGCTTGTGGCGCGGCGCCGAGCGCCGCACCTGCGTGACGTACCGCTCCTGCGGGCCGGCCGAGAAGTGCGGATCGGCGATCCCGGTGGCGTCCTCCAGGTGGCACGCGGCCAGGAACCGGTTCGCCCATCCCCAGGTGTGGAAACCGACGACGTCCGCGCCGAGCATGCCCCACAGCAGTTCGGCGCGGATCTCGTCGGGCAGGACGTCCAGCTGGTCGGCCGAGGCCCACGGGGTGTGCGAGAAGTGGCCGATCCGCAGGTCGGGGCGCAGGGTGCGGAGCTGGTTGGGGACCAGGGCCAGGTGGTAGTCCTGCACGAGCACGGTCGCGCCCTCGGCCGCCTCCTCGGCCAGCGCCTCGGCGAAGGCCCGGTTGTAGGCGACGTAGGAGTCCCACCGGTGCCGGAAGGCGGTGTCGAAGACCGGCTCGCGCGGAATGTCGAACAGGCCGTGGTGGGTGAACCACAGCACCGAGTTCGCGATGCCGTTGTACGCGTCGTCGTAGACGGCGGGATCGATGTCCAGCATCCGGACGCCTGGTTCGGAAACGCCCCGGCGGACCGCCTCGCGGTCGGCGTCGGAGAGGGCCGCGCAGATCCACAGCGCCTCCGGCTGCTCCGCGAGGGCGGCGGAGAGGCCGGAGACGAGACCGCCGCCGCCGCGCCGGGCGTCGAGGGTGCCGTCGGGGGCGAGGGCGTACGTGAGCGGGCCGCGGTTGGCGGCGACGAGTACCTGGGAAGCCATGCGGCCAACCTAGCCGGGGCCGCTCCCGCTCAAACGTCCGCTCCGCCGCCCGCGCCGCGGCGAGACCAACGCCACTCCCGGCCGGGCCGGCCGGGCGCTGCCGGCCGCGGGGCCACGCGGGCCACGGGTGCCACGGAGCCCGCGACGGCGGCCGCGCTCACGCCACGCGGTGCGGCGCGTACTCCTCGATGTCGAGCATCGGCGGCCGCTCCTGCGTGTCCACCGGGTACGTGTGCGGTACGAAGCCCTCCGGTCCGCGCTCGAACTGCGTCAGCTCCGGCCGTACGGCGGGGTACCCCCGGCGCGGGCCGGGGGAGTGCCCGGGCGGGAGCCGCAGCTGCGCCGTGCGGTAGATCGCGGCCGCCATCCGGCCCAGCGCCAGACCGTCCTGGTGCCGGTGCAGCCGTACGCCCACGTCCACCTGGGCCAGGGCGTCCAGGCCCACCGTGTGCAGGGCGTCGACCAGCAGGCCCAGCTCCACGCCGTAGCCGACCGGGAACGGCAGCCGCTCCAGCAGGGAGCGGCGCACGGCGTACTCGCCGCCCAGCGGCTGGACGAAGCCGGCCAGCCGCGGCCAGTGCAGGTTCAGCAGCGGGCGCGCGACCAGCTCGGTCACCCGGCCGCCCTGCTCCCCCCGGCCGGGGGCCGTGCCGGGAGCCGTGCCGGGGGCGCGCCCGCCGGGTTCCGTGCCGAGCGGGCGGTCGTACATCGCCTTGACGAACTGCACGTCCGGCTCGGTCAGCAGCGGGCCCACGATCCCCGACACGAACACCGACGAGAAGTCGCGCAGGTCGGCGTCGACGAAGCAGACGATGTCGCCGCTCGTCACCAGCAGCGAGCGCCACAGCACCTCGCCCTTGCCCGGCACCGCCGGGATCCGCGGCAGTATCGCGTCGCGGTGCACCACCCGGGCGCCGGCCGCGGCGGCCACCTTCGCGGTGCCGTCGCTCGAGCCCGAGTCGACCACGACCAGCTCGTCCACCAGAGGGAAGGGCAGTGCCTCGATCAGGTCCCGCCGGATCGTCTCCACGATCGCCCCGACCGTGGCCTCCTCGTCCAGCGCGGGCAGCACCACGCTGACCGTCGTCCCGGCTGCCCGTTTCGCGGAAACCAGCTGGTCGAGCGGTCGGTCGGCGGCGGCCCAGGAGCGATCGGCCAGCCAGCGCTCCACCTCTTCCAGCACCTTCAGCACTCCCCGGTGTGATCCATCTCGCGGATCGGACGGCTGTCTCAACGGCCCGACCCTTCAGTTACAGTCTTGAACAACGCGAAGGACCCTCGCACGTCGGGGGCCCTCGCGCATAAACGCCCGGACCCGCGCATGGAGCGCGATGCCCGGTGCCATACCGCTCATCCAGAGGGGCAGAGGGAAACGGCCCGTTGAAGCCCCGGCAACCCTCCAGTCGGTTCTCGCGACTGCGTACGCAACACGCAGCGAGGTCCCCGGCTAGGGAAGGTGCCAAATCCGTCTCGTGGCGAAGTGCGTCACGAGGAAGATGAGGAGAAAGGGCCTCGCCGTCATGGCTGCACAGACTGCCGGAACCACCACCACCGTCGACCTCGGTCCCGCGACCGCGCTCTCCTGTCGCGAATGCGGTACCCGCTTCGAGCTCGGCCCCATCTTCGCCTGCGCCGAATGCTTCGGCCCGCTGGAAGTGGCCTACGAGCTCCCGGCCGGAGACCCCGGGGCGCTGCGCGCCGCGATCGAGGCCGGCCCCAACAACATCTGGCGGTACGCGCCGCTGCTGCCCGTCCCCGCCGACGTGGCCTCCAAGCCGAGCCTGAACCCCGGCTTCACCAAGCTCGTCGACGCCGAGAACCTGGCCAAGGAGCTCGGCGTCACCGGCAAGCTCTACGTCAAGGACGACTCCGGCAACCCGACGCACTCCTTCAAGGACCGCGTCGTGGCCATCGCCGTCGAGGCCGCCCGCGCCTTCGGCTTCACGACCCTGTCCTGCTCCTCCACCGGCAACCTGGCCGGCGCCGTCGGCGCCGCCGCCGCCCGCGCCGGTTTCCGCTCCTGCGTGTTCATCCCGCACGACCTGGAGCAGGGCAAGGTCGTCATGGCCGGGGTCTACGGAGGTGACCTGGTCGGCATCGAGGGCAACTACGACGACGTCAACCGCTTCTGCTCCGAGCTCATCGGCGACCCGCTGGGCGAGGGCTGGGGCTTCGTCAACGTCAACCTGCGGCCGTACTACGGCGAGGGCTCCAAGACCCTCGCGTACGAGATCTGCGAGCAGCTCGGCTGGCGGCTGCCCGACCAGATCGTCGTCCCGATCGCGTCCGGCTCGCAGCTGACGAAGATCGACAAGGGGCTGCAGGAGCTCATCAAGCTGGGCCTGGTCGAGGACAAGCGGTACAAGATCTTCGGCGCCCAGGCCGAGGGCTGCTCCCCGGTGTCCACCGCCTTCAAGGCCGGCCAGGACGTGGTCCGCCCGCAGAAGCCGAACACCATCGCCAAGTCGCTGGCCATCGGCAACCCGGCCGACGGCCCCTACGTCCTGGACATCGCGCGCCGCACCGGCGGCTTCGTCGAGGACGTCACCGACGAGCAGGTGGTCGAGGCCATCAAGATCCTCGCGCGGGCCGAGGGCATCTTCGCGGAGACCGCCGGCGGAGTGACCGTGGGCGTGACGAAGAAGCTCATCGAGAACGGCGTCCTGGACCCGTCGTTGACCACCGTGATCCTGAACACCGGTGACGGCCTCAAGACCCTGGAGGCGGTCGCCGCCGACAGCGGCCAGACCGCCACCATCCGCCCGAGCCTGGACGCGTTCCGCGCCGCCGGCCTGGCCTGATCCCCCTCTCCTCTCTCTCCTGCACCACGGAAAGGCGGTAGCGCCATGAGCGTCAACGTCCGTATCCCCACCATCCTGCGCACGTACACCGGCGGTCAGGCCGAGGTCCCCGCCGAGGGCGCGACCCTGGCCGAGGTCATCGAGTCCCTGGAGAAGAACCACCCGGGCATCGCCGCGCGCGTCCTGGACGACCAGGGCAAACTGCGCCGGTTCGTGAACGTCTACGTCAACGACGACGACGTGCGCTTCGAGGGCGGTCTGCAGACGGTGACGCCGGACGGCGCGGGTGTTTCGATCATCCCCGCCGTGGCCGGGGGCTGCTGACACGCGCACGCATATGAATTGCCCCTTCCGCAAAAGCGGAGGGGGCAATTCTGCTTGCTTGGGCGCGGTAGAGTTGGGGAAGTCCCACGCCCTGTTCTTGCCCGCCGCATATGGCGGCGCCGCGGCATGGTCGACATTGGGTCAATGTGCGCGTGCGGTATGGGGCTTTGGCGCGATATGCCGGGTCCGAGTTGCCCTGGAATATGCCAACTTTTCACTGGATTTCAGCGTATCCGCGTGTCCAGAATTCTCGTCGGAATGACCTGTTGCAGACAGCACTGGTGCAGATACATTCAGCCGCGGTCGAGGCGTTCCGGCGCAAGTTCTGACCCGGGACCGCGAAGTGCGGTCCTGCGCAAGGGCCAGTAATAGGGGAGTTAGGCATGGCTCAGGGCACCGTCAAGTGGTTCAACGCGGAGAAGGGCTACGGCTTCATCGCGGTCGACGGTGGTGCGGATGTGTTCGTCCACTACAGCGCGATCCAGATGGACGGGTACCGCACCCTTGAAGAGGGTCAGCGGGTCGAGTTCGAGATCTCGCAGGGCCAGAAGGGTCCGCAGGCGGACATGGTCAAGCTCGCCATCGGCTAGTCCCGGCGCGATCGACCACCACCGGCAACGTACGAGGGGCCCGCATCCCGGAGGGGGGTGCGGGCCCTTCGCGTGCCCGGACCCCGTCCGCGGGCGCCGCCGTCAGGACCGTGTCCGTTTCCCGGGAGCCGCTTGCACTCGAGGGGGGCGAGTGCTAATCATTGGCGTTAGCACTCTCCGGGTGAGAGTGATAAAGACGAGGACCGGGTCGGTGAGGCCCGCAGGCCCGGTGGGAAGGAACCGCCGGGGCAGGCAGGCCGTCCGTCGCGGGCGCCACACGGTCCGAAGGCAATCCACCCCAGTCCGGGAGGACCACTTCACATGGCCAAGATCATCGCGTTCGACGAGGAGGCCCGGCGCGGTCTCGAGCGCGGCATGAACCAGCTCGCCGACGCCGTCAAGGTCACCCTTGGCCCCAAGGGCCGCAACGTCGTCCTTGAGAAGAAGTGGGGCGCCCCCACGATCACCAACGATGGTGTGTCCATCGCCAAGGAGATCGAGCTGGAGGACCCGTACGAGAAGATCGGCGCCGAGCTGGTCAAGGAAGTCGCCAAGAAGACGGACGACGTCGCCGGTGACGGTACGACCACCGCGACCGTCCTGGCCCAGGCGCTCGTCCGCGAGGGCCTGCGCAACGTGGCCGCCGGCGCCAACCCGATGGCTCTGAAGCGCGGCATCGAGAAGGCCGTCGAGGCCGTCTCCGGCGCCCTGCTGGAGCAGGCGAAGGATGTCGAGACCAAGGAGCAGATCGCTTCCACGGCCTCCATCTCCGCCGCCGACACCCAGATCGGCGAGCTCATCGCCGAGGCCATGGACAAGGTCGGCAAGGAAGGCGTCATCACGGTCGAGGAGTCGCAGACCTTCGGCCTGGAGCTCGAGCTCACCGAGGGCATGCGCTTCGACAAGGGCTACATCTCGGCGTACTTCGCCACCGACATGGAGCGCATGGAGTCGTCCCTCGACGACCCGTACATCCTGATCGTCAACTCCAAGATCGGCTCGGTCAAGGACCTGCTGCCGCTCCTGGAGAAGGTCATGCAGTCCGGCAAGCCGCTGCTGATCATCGCCGAGGACGTCGAGGGCGAGGCCCTGTCGACCCTGGTCGTCAACAAGATCCGCGGCACCTTCAAGTCCGTCGCCGTCAAGGCCCCGGGCTTCGGCGACCGCCGCAAGGCCATGCTGGGCGACATCGCCATCCTCACCGGTGGCACGGTCATCTCCGAGGAGGTCGGCCTCAAGCTCGAGAACGCGGGCCTGGACCTGCTCGGCCGCGCCCGCAAGGTCGTCATCACCAAGGACGAGACCACGATCGTCGACGGTGCCGGTGACAGCGACCAGGTTCAGGGTCGCGTCAACCAGATCCGCGCCGAGATCGAGAACTCCGACTCGGACTACGACCGCGAGAAGCTCCAGGAGCGCCTGGCGAAGCTCGCCGGTGGCGTCGCCGTCATCAAGGCCGGTGCCGCGACCGAGGTCGAGCTCAAGGAGCGCAAGCACCGCATCGAGGACGCCGTGCGCAACGCGAAGGCGGCCGTCGAGGAGGGCATCGTCGCCGGTGGTGGCGTGGCCCTGCTCCAGGCCTCCGCGGTCTTCGAGAAGCTGGAGCTCTCGGGTGACGAGGCGACCGGCGCCAACGCCGTGAAGCTCGCCCTGGAGGCCCCGCTCAAGCAGATCGCCGTCAACGGTGGTCTCGAGGGTGGCGTCGTCGTGGAGAAGGTCCGCAACCTGACCGTGGGCTGGGGCCTGAACGCCGCGACCGGCGAGTACGTCGACATGATCGCCGAGGGCATCATCGACCCGGCGAAGGTCACGCGCTCCGCGCTGCAGAACGCCGCGTCGATCGCCGCGCTCTTCCTCACCACCGAGGCCGTCATCGCCGACAAGCCGGAGAAGGCCGCGGCCGGTGCTCCGGGCGGCATGCCGGGCGGTGACATGGACTTCTGATTGGCCTCGCGCTGATCGGCTGTTCTACGACCGAGGGCGGCACTCCCCATACGGGGGGTGCCGCCCTCGGGCGTTCGCCGGCCCTTAGAAGCCAGAGGTGTCGAGCGAGAAGTCGAAAGGCTCGGGGATCTGCAGGGGCTTGCCGAAGGACACCGTGGTCCGGGAGCGGTAGCCCTGCGGGGAAGGGTCCCAGAAGCAGGTGATCTCCGATTCCTGCATGTCGATGACCAGGTAGACGGGCACGAGCGCGCCGTACACGTCCAGCTTCTCGTTCCAGTCGGCGTCCCGGGTGGAGACGGAGGTGAACTCACCGACCAGCGAGAGCGACGCTGCGTCCGCGTGCAGCCCGTCCTCGTCGAAAGCCGCTTCATCCGCGACGTACAGGTCCGGCCCGTAGCCGCGTTCTGCCGCCGCGAACCGGAACAGGAAGGGAGACGTGTCGGCGAACTGTCCCTCGGGGACGTGTGCCTGGAGCTGCTCACGCACATGGCGCATGCGCTTGGAGTAGCGCAGCTTCGAGAACGGCGACACGATGATCTTCCCCCGGATGAGCTCGGCCTTGAAGCCGTGTGGTGTGTTCATCTCCGCGACGGTGTGCAGGAGCGTCTCGAACGTCGGCGGTGCCGCCTGCTCTATCGGTGTGGGGCGTTCGACCATGATCGTCACCGTTGTCCTCCGCGTGGCGTGCTGTGCGTGAACTCGTGCTCACTCCAGGCTAGCCGCGCAGGGGCGGCCGTGCCCGGGTGCCGAGACGGGCCGCCCCTCGATCGGGTTGGTTTGGTTGACTGGACGGCATGGGTGATCTCTTCGTCAAGATCTGCGGGCTCCGGACCGACGCCGACGTCGACGCCGCCGTCGCGGCCGGGGCCGACGCCGTCGGGTTCGTCTTCGCGCCCGGCAGTCCGCGTACGGTCGACGCCGTCACCGGGCGGCGGCTGGCCGCGCGGGTGCCGGCGCACGTGCTGACCGTCGGGGTGTTCCGCGGGCAGCCGGTCGACGAGGTGCGGCGGTTCGCCGAGGAGAGCGGCGTACGGGGCGTGCAGCTGCACGGGGACGAGGGCCCGGAGTACTACCAGGCGTTGCGCGCCGAGGGCCGGACCCTGCTGCGGGCCACCGCCGAACACGTCCGGCGCTGCGGCGAGTACGGCGAGGACCTGCTGCTGCTCGACGCCCCCGACCCCGGCTCCGGCAAGCCGTGGAACTGGGGCTCCGCCGACTTCACCGCCCCCGAGGGCCACTGGCTGCTCGCCGGCGGGCTGACCCCGGTCAACGTCCGCGAGGCCGTCGCCGTGACCGGCGCGTGGGGTGTGGACGTGTCCAGCGGGGTGGAGAGCGCGCGCGGGGTGAAGTCCCCGGATCTGATCCGCGCGTTCGTCGAGGCCGCCCGCGGTTACTGACTTCAGCTCGTCAGGGTGATTCGTCGCGAAGTGGCTGAGGGGCTTGGCTCAGTGGCTGTATCCCGTGGTGTGTGAGATATGCGGATGGGGGCGGGCTGACCGTTGTGGGACGTCAGCGCCGTGAGACCGTGCGGATGCAGGCGGCTGAGCTGTTCGAGCAGAAGATCAAGCCGGTGGAGGTCGCGCGCCAACTGCGGGTGAGCCGGAAATCGGCCTACCAGTGGCACCAGCTGTGGCGGGACGGCGGAGTCGCGGCTCTGACCTCGCGTGGCCCGAGTGGATCGAGATGCCGGCTGTCGCCGTACTGCCTGGAGAAGCTGGCGGGGTTTCTGGAGCAGGGTCCGGCTGCGCACGGCTGGGTGGAGAACCAGGTGTGGACCGCATCGAGGGTGGCCACGCTGATCGGCAGGAAGTTCCACGTCTCCTACAGCGTCTCCGGTGCCACTCGATTGATGCACCGGCTCGGCTTCAGCCCACAGGTTCCCGCACGGCGGGTCGCCGAGCGTGATGAGCAGGCCGTGAGCGTGTGGAAGGAGGCGACCTGGGCGGAGGTAAAAGGGCCCGGGCGGCCTGCGGGGGCTACGTCTGCTTCGAGGACGAAGCCGGCTTCACCCGACGGCCGCCCCGGGGACGCACCTGGGGCCGGCGCGGCGTCACCCCGGTCGTGACAGTGAGCGGACGCCGCTCGGGACGACTGTCGGTAGCCGGGCTGATAGCGATGCGGCCCGGCTCCCGCACCCGGCTATGCCACCGCTTGCGGACCCATCCCGCGGGCAAGGGCAAGCGCCGCAGCATGGGCGAGCGGGACTTCATTGCGCTGGTCGACGGCATCCATCAGTTGGTCAGGGCGCCGATCGTGCTGGTTTGGGACCGGCTGAATACCCACGTCTCCCGCAGGATGCGGGACCTCGTCGCCGAGCGGGCGTGGCTGACGGTGTTCCTGCTGCCCGCCTACTCGCCCGATCTGAACCCGGTCGAGGGCGTGTGGGCGCACATCAAGCGCAGCCTGGCCAACCTCGCCGTCATGGCCCTCGACCGCTTGGAAGTCCTCGTCCGCAACCGGCTCAAACGCCTCCAGTACCGGCCCGACACCCTCGACGGCTTCATAGCTGGCACCGGCCTGACCTTCGACGACCCAGCGTCACCCTGACGAGCTGAAGTCAGTAGCGGCCTGGAGGGGGCGTCCGGGCCGCCCCGTCAGGCCCGCGCGTACGGGCCCTCGGTCGCCATGGTGTTCTGCATCGCCGTCAGCCTGCGGACGAAGAGGATGGCGAGCACGCCGGCGACCATGGTGACGAGGTCGGCGGCGATGCCGAGCCGTCCCGCCGGGAGCAGCTCGTCCACGGTGTCGGCCGACATGTAGATCCGGCTGAAGACACGCCCCAGGATCGCCCCCAGGACCCAGAGCGCCCACCAGGACATCAGCAGGGCGACGGGCGCCGTGCGGTCGGAGCCGTCGGGGCCGCGCCGGGTGCTGGCCCGCCAGGTCTGCAGGGCGATCCGGCAGGGCAGGACCAGGTTCGCCACGGGGACGAACCAGGCGCCGATGTCCCAGCCGCGGCCCAGGGTGAAGGCGTCGGGGCGGAAGATGCCGCCGTTGGTCCGTACGCGGTGGAACCAGATGATGAAGACGACGACCGTGGGCACTACGGGGCCGGGTACGGGGCCGGGCCGGGCTGCGGGAACGGCTGCGCGGGCGGCGGTGGGCCGGGCGGGCTGAAGGACATGACGGTGGACCCCCACGGGAACGGATGACATGCGGACGGCCGCCGCCGGGCGGGCGGGGGCCCGCAGAAGATATGCCGGTCCCGATCCCGGAGTCCATACGGTTTCCGCTGGTCAGGGCGTCAGGGCGTCAGGGCGGCTAGGAGGCGAAGTCCTTCAGGGCCTCGGTGTTCAGGGTGATCCCGACGGGGGCGGGGATCTTGACGGTCTCGCCGTACCCGAAAGCGGGGTCCATCGTGTACCTGCCCTCCTCCGGCTCGCTGTACACGGTCACCGTGCACCGCTCCCGGTCGATGAGCAGGTAGACGGGAATGGCCGCGGCGGCGTATCCGTCGCGCTTCTCGGTCCGGTCACGCCGGTCGGTGTCGGAGTCGTGCGAGGTCACCTCCATGACCATGAGGACCTTCGTCGTGTCGGCCCACTCGCCTGTCCCCGCGAACGTACCGATCGGGGCGAGCGTGCCGTCGGGCCGTGCGCGGCCCGCGCGGTACCGCTCGACCTTCAAGCCCCGCTCCGTGTAGAGGTTCAGTTCCGGCCGCTGCTGCATGCATTGCCGCACCACCCACATGGTGATCTCGTTGTGGTCGCCGTCCGGCACGGGTTTGACCTCTAGCTTTCCCTGGATGAATTCAAGGGTCACCGTCTCGGGCGTCGTCCGGGCGATCTGCTCGAACTCCTCGACCGTCATCTGCGGGTGTTCGGCGAAGCTGGGGGTCATGGTGGCGCCTCCTCGACACCATGGTGCCGTGTGTGCCCACCTTCGGATCGACTGAATGGCATATGCCTCACCGTGTGGGTCCGGTAGCGGGCTGTTAACCCGATCGTGTGGCCCGGCCGTTCGGGTGGTCAAAGGCTGGTGACGCCCCCCGGGCGGCGGCCCCGAAGGTGAGGTGGCCGTCGTCGGGGCGCTTGGAGTCAGAGTTTGAAGAGGACGCCGCGCCAGGTCCAGCCGGCGGCGAGGACGGCGTCGCGCAGCGGCAGCCGCATGTCCGAGGAGCGCCAGCAGGACGTCTCGACCAGGCGGCGGCGGCCGTCGGGGCCGCGTTCGACCGTCCACTCCTTGGAGACCGTACGGACGGGGCCCCGGGTCCACTTGGCCGCCACGGCCGGTCCGGAGCCGCCGCTGCCGCGCCGCGTGACCTCCCGCTGGAGTTCGAGGGCGCGGACCTCGCGGCGGTCCGGGACCAGGCGCAGCCGTATCTGGTAGATGCGGTTCACCGAGGTCCCGGGCCCGGATTCGCGGACCCTCCACTCCGCCAGGACGTCGGCTCCGACGAGGGCGCCCTCCCGCACGGTGAAGGGTCCCTCGGGCGGGTCGAGGGCGAGGAGCGCGGCCCGGAGCTCCTGGGTGGGGCGCGGTACGACGCCGCTCGCGGGGTGCTTCGTACCCGTCAGCATGTTCATGAGGCCCATCGGGTCAATCTACGTCCTCGGACGCGCGCACCGCCGAGTCTCGCCCACCGCCGCCCGACGGGCCAGTGGTCAGCGGACCGGCGTCGTCGCAGCGGCCGGAGCCTCGCCCTGTGCGCCGGCCGCGGCCGGGGTGGTGCCGGTGTCCGGGCCGGGGTCGAGGTCGAGGTCGGCGAGCATCCGGCGGGTGAAGCCGAAGAAGTACGTGGCGAGGAAGCCGGTGACGTAGCCGACGCCGAGGCCCGCGGCGTACACGGCGAGCGTCGCGCCCATGCCCGACGAGCCGTCCAGGAGCGGGAACAGGGCCCAGCCGGAAGGGCCGATGGCGGTGGAGCCGACGGCCACGCCGAGCTGGTGGAGCAGGCCCACGAAGGCGCCGCCGGCCGCGCCGCCGATGCAGGCGGTGACGAAGGGGCGGCCGAGGGGGAGCGAGACGCCGTAGATGAGGGGTTCGCCGACGCCCAGGAACCCGGCGGGGAGCGCGGACTTGACGGTGGCGCGGATCGAGGGGTTGCGGGGGAGGCGCAGGTACACGGCGACCGCCGCGCCGACCTGGCCGGCGCCGGCCATGGCGAGGATGGGGAGCAGGACGGTGTGGCCCTGCTGCTCGATGAGGGTGGTGTGGATGGGGATCAGGGCCTGGTGCAGGCCCAGCATCACCAGGGGGAGGAAGAGACCGCCGAGGACGAGGCCGGCGAGGGCGCCGCCGGAGCCGAGGAGCCAGCCCGCGAACGTACCGATGGCGCGGGAGACCTCGCCGGCCGCGTACATCAGGCCGTAGAGGGTGATCAGGCCGGTGACCAGGACGGTCAGGGTCGGGGTGAGGAGCACGTCGAGGGCCTCGGGGACGCGGCGGCGGCACCACTTCTCGACGTGGACGGCGAGGAGGGCCGCGGCGAGGGCGCCGAGGACGCCGCCCTGGCCGGGGGAGAGGGGCTGGCCGAAGACGGTGATCCTGGCGACGCCCGGGAAGACGATGACCGCGGCGACCGCACCGCCGAGGACGGGCGTGCCGCCGAACTCCTTGGCGGTGTTGTGGCCGACGAAGACGGCGATGAGGGAGAGGAAGCCGGAGGCGATGGCGGTCAGGGCGGGGACGAGGGAGGGGAGCTGCCCGAGGTTGGTGAGCAGGCCGCTGAGGCCGGCGATGATGCCGCAGCCGATGAGGGCGGGGATGAGCGGGACGAAGATGTTGGCGATGCGGCGCAGGGCGAGCTTGAGCGGGGTGGCGTTGCGGGCCTTCTGAGCGGACCTCAGGGCGGCGCCGCGGGCGGCGAGTTCGGCGGCGGTGACGCCGGGTCCGTGCGCGGGTGCGGTGCTCCGGCCCGCCTCGACGAGGGCCTCGAACTCCGGGGTGACGCGGGCGACGGCGCCGGGGCCGAGGACGATCTGGTACGTGTCGTCGTCGACGACACCGAGGACCGCGGGGAGGGCGCGCAGGGCCTCGTCCTGGACGAGGGAACGGTCGCGCAGGCCGAGGCGCAGCCGGGTCATGCAGTGCGCGACGGAGGTGACGTTGTCCGGGCCGCCGACGAGGGGGAGCAGCGCGGCGGCGGTGGCGCGGTGCTTGTCGCTGATCTTGTCGATGGTCCGGTCGCTGACCTGGTCGCTGTTGTGGTCGTTGCTTTGGTCGCCGGTCTGGTCGCTGTCGTCAGGAGCCATGGTGGTCGTGCCCTCGCCTAGGCGGTCGTGGGGTGGAGGGGCGTGAGGGCGGCGCGGAGGTGGCCCCCGGTCGCGTCCAGGCGGCGGGCGGCCTCGGCGGCGTCGGTCCCCGTGAGGAGGACGAGGATGGCGTGCTTGACCTCGCCGCCGGTGGCGGTCAGGGCCGCCTCGATCTCGTCGTCGGGGGCGCCGGTGGCGAGGGCGACGATGCGGCGGGAGCGGGCGCGCAGCTTCTCGTTGGAGGCGCGGACGTCGACCATGAGGTTCCCGTACGTCTTGCCGAGGCGGATCATCGTGATCGTCGAGATCAGGTTCAGGACGAGCTTCTGGGCGGTGCCGGCCTTCAGCCGGGTGGAGCCGGTGAGGAGCTCCGGGCCGACGACGACCTCGATGCCGTGGTCGGCGGCCGCGGCCAGCGGGGAGCCGGCGTTGCAGGACAGGCCGACGGTGAGCGCGCCGCGCGTACGGGCGAAGGTGACGGCGCCGACGGCGTACGGGGTGCGGCCGGAGGCGGAGATCCCGACGACGGTGTCGCGGGGGCCGAGGCCGAGGGCGGTGAGGTCGGCGGCGGCGAGCTCGGCGGAGTCCTCGGCGCCCTCGACGGCCGTGACGAGGGCGGTGGGGCCGCCCGCGATCAGCCCGACGACCTGGGCGGGGTCGGTGTTGAAGGTGGGCGGGCACTCGCTGGCGTCCAGGACCCCGAGCCGGCCGGCGGTGCCGGCGCCGGCGTAGACGAGCCGGCCGCCGTCGGTCATGCGGGCGGCGATGGCGTCGATGGCGTCGGCGATATGCGGCAGCCGGGCGGCGACGGCGGCGGGGACGGTGGCGTCCTCGGCGTGCATGGTGCGGACGAGGTCGAGGGTGGAGAGCCGGTCGATCTCGGCGAGTTCGGGCCGGAAGGCCTCGGTGGTGAGGGCGTCGAGCTGGGCGCGGAGTTCGGCGTACACGGGGCTCCTGGGGTGCGGCGTGGGGTGCGGCGTGGGGTGCGGCGTCGGGCGCGGGGGTGTGCGCGGGGGAGTGCGTGTGGGTGTGCGCGTGGGTCGGGCGGCCCGGTGGTCGTCGCGGCTGGTCACGGTGTTCCGGCGGCCGCTGCTGCGCACGGTGTCCGTTCGGTGACGGTCCGGTGGTGTGTCACGGGGTGCGTCAGGGGCCTCGTCACCTCGGAAACGTATTTTCAGGCGGACCGAGGGTCAAGGAGCCACAAGGCCGGGTGGGGCAGATGGCCCTTCGCCGGCCTTCGTTCCCAGGGGGTGCCGGGTTCACAATGGGCCCATGGACCACGCGACCCCCACGGAACAGGCGCTTCACGCCGCTCGTGCTCTGGTACTCGCCGATCTCGTCGCGGGCGAGGTCGCCGAGTCCGATGTCGTCTCCCTCGTCGAGGACTCGGTCGCACACCGCCGCTGGTGGGTGGAACAGTGGCCGGAGGGCATCGACTACCTCCCCGGGCTCGTCGCTCAGGACGTCCAGGACGCCCTCCTGGAGAAGTACGGCCGCTGGCCGCTCTGTCCCGTCTGCAGCCACGGCGACCCGCACGCGCTCGACGTCGAGCCCGAACTCGGCCCCGACCCGCACTGGGTGTGCGGGAAGGCGGGCGTGAAGGTCGCCGCCGTCGGTGCGCTCGGCCCGGTCCTCGGAGGCTTCGGCGAGTGACGCTGTACATCGACCCGCCCACCTGGCCCGGCCACGGCCGCATGTGGTCGCACCTGGTCAGCGATGTCTCGTACGACGAACTGCACGCGTTCGCCGCCTCGATCGGCTGCCCGCCCAAGGCCTTCGAACGGGACCACTACGACGTCCCGTCCCACCGCTACGACGACGCGGTGGCGGCCGGCGCCGTACAGATCGGCAGCAAGGAGCTGGTGCGCCGGCTCACCGAGGCCGGCCTGCGCCGCCCCAAGCACCGCCCGCCGGCCTAGCCACCACCCTGGGTGGCTACGGGGCCGGGGCGCGGTCGGGGACGGGGGACGGGTCCGCCGGCGTGGCCGTCGGCGTGGCCGTCGGCGTGGCCGTGGCCGCCGCCGAGGAGGCGATCACGCGGGTCGGGGTGGGCGGCGTACGGCGGTGCAGCCGCAGCGCCACGGCCACCAGGGCCAGGGCCACCACCGTCATCGCCGCGCCCGCCCAGGCGGTGGCGGCGAAGCCGGCGCCCGCGTCGATGACCGTGCCGCCGAGCCAGGGGCCGCCGGTGTTGCCGAGGTTGAACGCGGCCGTGGTCGTCGCGCCCGCCAGCGTGGGGGCGGCGCCGGCGACGTTGAACATGCGGGCGTTGAGCGCCGGGGCCGTGAAGAACGCCGAGACGCCCAGCAGGAACGCCAGCGCGACCACCGCCACCGGTACGGGCGCCAGCAGGGCGAGGGCGGCCATGAAGACCGTGGACGCCGTGATGCCCCAGATCAGCACGCCGAACAGGTGCGCGTCCGCGACCCGCCCGCCGATCGTCGTACCCACCAGCGCGCCGACCCCGAACAGGCCCAGGATCCACGGGACCCATGCCGAGTCCAGCCCGGCCACGTCCGTCAGCAGCGGCGAGAGGTAGCTGAACGCGCAGAACACGCCGCCCGCGGCGAGCGCGGTGACGCCGATCGACAGCCACACCTGGCGGTCGCGGTAGATGCGCAGCTCGCGGCGGAGCGTGGGCCGTTCGTCGGGCAGCGGGATCCGCGGGATCAGGGCGAGGATGCCGACGAGCGCGACGGCGGACGCCGCGCCGACCGACCAGAAGGCCGAGCGCCAGCCCAGGTGTTCGCCGAGGAAGGCGCCGGCCGGGACGCCCAGCACGTTCGCGATCGACAGGCCGCCGATCATCACGGCCATCGCGCGGGCGCGCGCGTCCGTGGGGACCATCGCGATGGCGACGGCCGCGCCGACCGCCCAGAAGCCCGCGCAGGCGAGGGCCGACACGACGCGGGACGCGAACAGCAGCTCGTACGAGGGGGCCAGCGCGCCCGCGATCTGGCCGAGGCCGAAGAGGGTGATGAGCGCGATCAGCGTGGTGCGGCGCGGGAGGCGCAGCGTGGCCACGGCCAGCAGCGGCGCGCCGATCACCATGCCGATCGCGAAGGCGGATATGAGCAGTCCGGCCTGCGGGATGGTGACGTCCATGTCGTCGGCGATGGGCGGCAGCAGCCCGGAGAGCATGAACTCGCTCGTGCCGAGCGCGAAGACGGAGAGGCCCAGGACGTAGACGGCGACGGGCATGCGGGGGCGGGACCGGGGGCGGGAGTTCTTGTCGGCAGCAGGCATATGGGTGATCAACCGGCGCGAACCCGATTACATTCCCCCTACACGTACCAGTCCGGCGAGCTAGGTGAGCTCCGCAAGCTCGGCGGCGAGGTTGCGGCGGGCCGGGGCCTCCCAGTGGGCGGTGCCGTACGGGGTACGGAAGAGCCGCGGGAGATCCAGGAGCTGGCGCAGGACGGCGGCCCGGCCGGTGCGGAAGGCGTCCGGCGGGACGAAGCCGTACTCCTCGCGCACGGCGGCGACGTACGCCGCGTACGCGTCGGGTGAGCCGGCGAGGACCGCGAGGTCGGCGTCGCAGAGCACCTCGCCGTTGGTGTCGCCGGGGGCCGGGTCGTGGGTGACGGTCAGCCGGACCAGGCGCGCCACCTCGGCGGTGCGGTCGGCGTCGAGGCCCAGCTCGGGCAGGGCGCGCTCGGCGAGGGTCGCGCTGCGCTCCTCGTTCTCGGAGCGGTCGGGGCGGTAGACGGCGTCGTGGAACCAGGCGGCCAGGCGTACGGCGTCGGGGTCGGCGGCGTGCGCGGCGAGGGTGTCGACGTGGTCGAGTACGGCGGTCAGGTGGGCGGTGGTGTGGTAGCGGCGCTGCGGTTCCGCCCACGCGGCCAGCAGGCGGTCGGCGTACGGCCCCGGGTCGCGGCGGGCGCCGGCGGCGGTGGTGGTGGCGGCCCAGCGGTGCCGGAGCCGCTGCTGGTGCGGTCTGGTCTCGGATTCCATGCGGACAGTGTGGCGGGGGCAGCCGTGTGCGCGTCAGGGGCTGGCGTGATTGTGCTGGTGGTGCGCGGGCGCGGGCCCGTACCCTGGATATTGGACTAGACCTATTTTGCATACCAGCCGCTTACCGAAGGATGGGGTCAGATGAGCAACCGTGCGCTGCTGGAGGTGATCGCCCTCGACGCGCAGGACGCGATCGCGGCCGAGGCCGGTGGGGCGGACCGGCTGGAGCTGGTCACCGACATCGCGGCGGACGGGCTGACCCCGTCGCTCGCGACGTTCGCGGCGGTCCGCGCGGCGGTCGGCATCCCGGTGCGCGTGATGCTGCGGGCGGCGGACGGCTTCGCGGCCGGCGACGCGACGGCGGTGGCGGCGCTGGTGGCGCAGGCGCGGGCGCTGCGGGCGGAGGGGGCGCGGGAGTTCGTCCTCGGCTTCCTGAACGCGGACGGTACGCCGGACCTGGCGGCCGTGGAGGCGCTGGCGGAGGCGCTGGAGGGCTGCCGGTGGACGTTCCACCGGGCCATCGACCGCGCGGCGGACCGGGACGGCCTGCGCAAGGCGCTGGCGGAGCTGCCGGGGCTGGACACGTACCTGACGGCGGGCTCGGCGCAGGGCGTGGCGGACGGGCTGGCCGTACTGGTCGCCGAGGCGGCGGCGGGGCGGCGGGGCGAGCCGGGGTACGGGGCGCGGCTGCTGGTGGGGGGCGGGCTGGAGCTGGAGCACCTGGCGGTGCTGCGGGAGGCGGGGGTGGACGCGTTCCACATCGGCGGAGCGGCCAGGCCGGACGGCTGGGGCCGCCCGGTCTCCCCGGCAGCGGTAACCCACTGGCGCACAGCCCTGGACTGACCCCCTCCCGCGACGGCCCCCTCACTCTCCGCCGGGGCGCCCCCACCCCACCTCCCCCCGGGCCGGCCCGCCCTGCCCCTGGCGGGGCGGCCCGCCCCGCCTCCGCCGGCTGGCCCCGCCCTGCCCTAGGCCGGGGCAGCGACCTGCCTCCTGCCGGCCGACCGTGCAGCGCCGCCGGGCACCAATCCAGCCCCGCCGGCGTTTGAGGCGCGGGGGTGTGGGGGCGGAGCCCCCGCAGGGTCGGCCGTGTCCGGGGCCTGCCCCGTCACCACCGGCACCTTTCCCACCGGCACGCGGGGACGCGGGGCGGCGCCCCGGAGCCGTCAGTCGGTGGGGGCGCGGGGGCCGGGCAAACGGACCCCGCCCTCGGCCCGGTCGGCGTACGGGGCGCGCAGCCGTCGGCCGGGGCTTACGCCGCCAGCGCGGCCGGCAACGGGGCCGCGTGCAGCGCCGTGAGGCCCGAGACCGCTCGGGTCAGGCAGACGTACAGCCGGCGCAGCCCCGTCCGCTCGTCCGGTTCGCCCGCCACGATCGCCGCCGGCTCGTCCAGCACGACGTAGTCGTACTCCAGACCCTTCGCCAGCGACGCCGGCACCAGCGTCAGCCGCGCCGCGGCCGTCGTCTCCTCGCCCGGCGCCAGGTACGCCAGCCCCGCCTCCGCCAGCGCCTCCGCCAGCTCCGGAATCCGCGCGTCCGCCGCGATCAGCCCGATCGACCCCTCGTACGCCAGCGAGGCCCGGCAGGCGTCGACCACCGCCGCCGTCAGGTCCGGGACCGGCGAGACCGTCAGCGAGCCCGGCGTCTCACGCACCGAGGACACCGCCGCCAGCCCCGGCGAGATCGCCGGCAGCAGCCGCGACGCGTACGCGATCACCTCGCGCGGTACGCGGAAACCGGCCGTCAGCTCCTCCAGCACCGCCTCCGGCTTGCCCAGGTGCTCCAGCGCCTCCGTCCAGCTGCGCGTGGCCCACGGCGTCGTGCCCTGCGCGAGGTCGCCGAGCACCGTCGCCGAGCCCGTCGTACAGCGCCGGCCCACCGCCCGGTACTGCATCGGCGACAGGTCCTGCGCCTCGTCGAGGACCACGTGGCCCAGCGACGGCGTCCGGTCGACCAGGTCCGCCGCCTCGTCGATCAGGACCAGGTCCGCCGCCGACCACTTCGCCGACTTCACGCTGCGGAACGGCTTCGCCCACAGCAGCAGCCCCTGCTCCGCCTCCGACAGCACACCCTCCGCGTGCTCCGCCAGGAACCCCGCGTCCGACAGCAGCCGCAGCACCAGCTTCGCCGGGTCCACCACCGGCCAGATCTCCTTGACGGCCGCCTTCACGGCCGCGTTGCGCGCCACCGCGTCCTGCACGCGGTCGTCCGGCGCCTCGCCCGCCTGCTCCATCCGTACGAGCACCGTGTGCGCGATCCGCTGCGGCAGGGCCTCGCGGGCCGCGCCGTAGCGGATGTCACGGGCCAGCAGCTCCTCGACGATCTCCGTCAGCTCGTACGCCGGGACGCGCCAGCGGCGCGAGCCGCGGACCACCATCAGCGCCTCCGACGGCAGCGTGACGTGTGACCGTACGGCCCGACGCAGCACCTCCGCCATCCGGGCGTCGCCCTTGACGACCGCCGTCGCCGCCGCGTCCGTACCGCGGATCTCCAGGCCCCCCGCCACCAGGTCCTCGACGGTGGCCTGCTTGACCTCCAGCTCGCCCAGGGCGGGCAGGACCTGCTCGATGTAGTGCAGGAAGGAACGGTTCGGCCCGATGACCAGGGTGCCGGTGCGGGCGAGCCGCTCGCGGTGGGCGTAGAGGAGGTAGGCGACCCGGTGCAGGCCGACGGCGGTCTTCCCGGTGCCGGGGCCGCCCTGGACGCAGACCGAGCCGGACAGGCCGGAGCGCACGATCTCGTCCTGCTCCGGCTGGATCGTGGCGACGATGTCGCGCATCGGGCCGACGCGCGGCCGCTCGATCTCCTGCTGGAGCAGCTTGCTGACGGCCGCGGCCTCGCCGGGGTCGGACAGGTGCTCGTCCTCGTACGCGGTGAGCTCGCCGCCGGTGTAGCCGAAGCGCCGGCGCAGCCCGATGTCCTGCGGGTCCTTCTTGGAGGCGCGGTAGAAGGGCTGGGAGACCGGGGCGCGCCAGTCGATGACCATGGGGTCGCCGTCGGTGTCGTGGACGTGGCGGCGGCCGATGTAGAACTGCTCGCCCTCCGCCCCCTCGGCCTGGTCCGCGCCGGGCGCGTGCAGGTAGGTGAGGCGGCCGAAGAAGAGCGGGGTGTGGGAGAGGTCGGCCAGCGCCTTGATGCGGTCGTCGATCTGGGCCTGGAGGACGAGGGAGTTGACCCAGTTCGCGGTGACGTCGCGGATGTCGAGGGACTCCACGTCCTCGCGCATCGCGCGCAGTGCGGAGCGGGAGGCGGCGAGATGGGCCCGTTCGCGGCCGAGCGGATCGCTCGCGTCCGCGGTGGCGGGGTCGGTCTCGGCGTCGGGGTCGGTCTCGGCGGCGGGCACGGGCACGGGCGCGGACACGGAACTGCCTCCAGGTGAGCTGCGTGACGGACGACGGGTACGGCAGTACGGCAGATGCCGACCGGTTCCGACCGGGCGGCGGCTCTCCCCGGCAGCGCGACGGTGCGACGGCGCGGCGGCGCGGCGGCGGGAGGCGGCAAGAGCGGAGATTGTAGTCCCGGTGGCCGCGGGCCGCGAATGGTTTTACGGGCCGGTAGTCCCTCCTGGGTAGGGGGTCCGTCCGGGTGCTGTACCGGGGAGTGTCAGACCTCGGACAGAGCCACTAGGGGACGGCATAGATCGCCGGTATGAGGCGGCGGCCCTGGAGGTTCAGCCCGTAGACCGATGTGCGGGCCCGGCCGAAAAGCGACCATGGATTCATGAGCACCGCAACCTTCACCCCGATCCAGGGCGGCCGCCCTAGCGGCGCCACCGCCACCTCCGACTCCCACCCGCGCCACCGCGTCGGCAGCATGCTGCGCGCGGCGAAGGTCTTCGCCGCCACGGCCGTCAGCGTGGTTCTGCTCGGTGAGTACGCCGAGGACAAGGACCTCATACGCCGCTGACCGGCCGCTGCCCCCGCAGCCGGCCAGCACCCGGTCCCGACTCAGCCGCTCAGCCGCTCAGTCGCCGGCGGCCAGCAGCTCGTCCGCGTCCAGGATCCGGTAGGCGTAGCCCTGCTCGGCCAGGAAGCGCTGGCGGTGGGCCGCGAAGTCCTGGTCGATGGTGTCGCGGGCGACCACCGAGTAGAAGCGGGCCTCGTGACCGTCGGCCTTCGGCCGCAGGACACGGCCCAGGCGCTGGGCCTCCTCCTGGCGGGAGCCGAAGGTGCCGGACACCTGGATGGCCACGGTGGCCTCGGGCAGGTCGATGGAGAAGTTGGCGACCTTGGAGACCACCAGGACGCTGATCTCGCCCTCACGGAAGGCGTCGAAGAGCTTCTCGCGCTGCGCGTTCGAGGTCTCGCCCTTGATCACGGGGGCGTCCAGGTGCTCGCCGAGCTCGTCGAGCTGGTCGATGTACTGGCCGATGACCAGGGTCTGCTCACCGCGGTGCTTGCGCACCAGCGCCTCGGTGACCTTCCGCTTGGTGGCGGTGGTGGCACAGAAGCGATACTTCTCCTCGGTCTCGGCGGTCGCGTACGCCAGCCGCTCGGACTCGGTCAGGTTGACCCGTACCTCGACGCAGTCGGCCGGCGCGATGTAGCCCTGGGCCTCGATCTCCTTCCACGGCGCGTCGAAGCGCTTCGGGCCGATGAGCGAGAACACGTCGGACTCGCGCCCGTCCTCCCGGACCAGGGTCGCCGTCAGACCGAGCCGCCGCCGCGCCTGGAGGTCGGCGGTGAACTTGAAGACGGGCGCGGGCAGCAGGTGCACCTCGTCGTAGACGATCAGGCCCCAGTCGCGGGAGTCGAAGAGCTCCAGGTGCGGGTAGATGCCCTTCCGCTTGGTCGTCAGCACCTGGTAGGTGGCGATGGTGACCGGCCGGATCTCCTTCCTCGTCCCGCTGTACTCACCGATCTCGTCCTCGGTCAGCGAGGTCCGCCTGACCAGCTCGTGCTTCCACTGACGTGCCGAGACGGTGTTGGTGACCAGGATCAGCGTGGTCGCCTTGGCCTCGGCCATCGCACCGGCTCCCACCAGGGTCTTGCCGGCGCCGCAGGGCAGCACGACCACGCCCGAGCCGCCGTGCCAGAAGCCCTCCACGGCCTGGCGCTGGTAGGGGCGCAGCGACCAGCCGTCCTCGGCGAGGTCGATGGGGTGCGCCTCGCCGTCCACGTACCCGGCGAGGTCCTCGGCCGGCCAGCCCAGCTTGAGGAGGGTCTGCTTGATCTGGCCGCGCTCGGAGGGGTGTACGGCGACGGTGTCGGCGTCGATCCGCGCGCCGACGAGCGGGGTGATCCGCTTGGAGCGCAGGATCTCCTCCAGCACCGGCCGGTCGGTGCTGGTCAGGACCAGGCCGTGGACGGGGTGCTTGGACAGGGTCAGCCGGCCGTAGCGGGCCATGGTCTCGGCGACGTCGACGAGGAGGGCGTGCGGGACGGGATAACGGGAGTACTCGACGAGCGCGTCGACGACCTGCTCGGCGTCGTGCCCGGCGGCACGCGCGTTCCACAGCCCCAGCGGGGTCACCCGGTAGGTGTGAATGTGCTCCGGCGCCCGCTCCAGCTCCGCGAAGGGCGCGATGGCCCGCCGCGCGGCGTCGGCGAGCTCGTGATCGACCTCGAGGAGGAGGGTTTTGTCGCTCTGGACGATGAGTGGCCCGTTCACCTGGCGTGCGTCCCTTCGGCAGCGTGACCCCCCGTGTGCGGGTGGCCAAACCTCCAGTCTGCCGTATCCCGCCGCGGTCCGGGCATGGCGGCGCAGGCCGGCGACGCGGCCAGGCCCTACCGCACGACCGGGCCGCTGCCCGTCCGCCAGTCGTCGATCCGTCCGACGATGCCGGTGATCTCCACGGTGATGCCGGTCTCCTCCAGGGTCTCGCGGACCGCGCACTCCCCGATGGACTCGCCCAGTTCCATCTTCCCGCCGGGCAGGGCCCACATCCCGTTGTCGGTGCGCCGTTGCAGGAGCACGCGACCGGCGTGGTCCACGACGACCGCCGACGCCGCCGGCACGAGACTGTTCGCCTCGGGGGCGCCGGGGTCGTCCTCGAAATCACGCCGGGGCATCCCGTTCGACCTCTTCCGTAGTGGTGCGTGTTCCGTGAGGGGCCGGCGGTTCGCCGGGAGGGGGTCCGGGAGTCAGATGTGTTCGTCGGCCAGTTCGGCGACGCCCGTGATGCGGTGCAGGGCGTAGGTGCGGACCTCGTCCGCCGTGTGGTCGTAGCCCGTGACGAAGCCGCCCTCCACACGGACCGGGGCGATCACGCGCTGGCTGGCGGCGCCGTCCGCGTTGACGTAGCCGATCCAGACCGCCGAGCCGGTCAGGGCGGCCGCCTGGACCGTGGCCAGGGTCTCCGCGGCGCTGGTACGCGGGAGTTCGCCCGTCGGGCCCGCCGTCGGCGCGGGTTCCTTGCGGACGGCCGTGGCCGCCCGGTCACCGGCGCGGATCGCCCGTACCGCCGCCGCCAGCAGGGTGGCGTCCGGCAGCGGCGGGCCGTCCGGGACCGGCGCGGGCGCCGAGCGGGGCGGGGTGCGGTGGGCGTCGGCGCGGGCGACCAGCACGTCACCGGTGGCGGACTCGGCGGCCGGCGCGTACCCCATGGCGCGCAACCCGTCGAGCAGTGCGGTCGGGTCGGCCTGCGCGGCCAGCACCGTCGGGGCCAGCCGGCGCAGCCCCAGGCCCGCCGAACGCTTGTCGGCCAGGATCTCGTTCAGCATGCCGTCGTCGTCGCAGCGGACGTACGACGAGGCCGCGCCGACCCGCAGGTGCCCGTGCCGGCGCGCGACGTCGTCGATCAGGTAGGCCAGCGGCTGCGGCACCGGCGTGATGCTGTGCTCGGCCAGGAAGGCGTGCAGGTCGGCGGCGGCCCGCCCGGCGTCCAGGGCACGGCGTACGGAACCCGGCGTGAACCGGTAGACGGTGGCGCCGCCCTTGGACTCCACGTCCGCGAGGACGGCCAGCGTCTCGGCCAGCGGCCGCCGCAGCGGGCCCGGGGCCACGGCCGTCAGGTCGGCCTGCAGCAGCACGTGGTCCACCGGCTCCGGCAGCATCGGCGCCAGCACGGGGGCCGGGTCCGCGCCGTCCAGCAGGGCCCGCCCGGCGCCTGCCAGCGCACCGCGCCCGGTGACCCCGATCAGCTCGGCCTCGGCCAGGGTCCAGCGGGCCAGGCGGGGGCGCAGCTCGCCCGTACCGCCGCGCAGCGGGCGCTCCCAGTCGAGGCGTCCGAGGAGGGCGGCCGGGTCGGCGCTGGCGCCCTCGGGCAGCGCGGCGAGCAGGTCCAGGACCCGGCGGCGGACCTCGGGGGCGGCCGAGCGGTCCAGGTCGGGGCCGAGCGCGGACAGCGTGCGGCCCTTGGCGTCCTGTTCGCCGACCAGCCCGGCCGTCCGGGTGGCCGGCAGCCAGGCCACGGCGAGCGCGGCCCAGCGTTCGGCGGGCGGCCGCTCGGTCCAGTCGTCGAAGGCGGGGGTGGGGGCGTAGCGTTCGTCGGCCTCGCCGTCGCTGGCCAGCAGGCCGGCGGCGTAGGCGAGTTCGATCCAGAACGCGGCAGTCGGCTCGGGCACGTCCAGGACGGCGGCGATCCGCTTGAGGTCGCGTACGGCCAGCCCGCCCGCCCGCAGCACGGCCGGACCGGCGTGCTCCCAGGACTTCACCAGCTCCTCGACGGTGCCGATCGCGGCGAGCGCCTGCCCGGCGGCGTTGGCGTCCACAAGGTGTGGACGGTGTTCGTGGTCGGCGGCGACGGCCGGCGCGACCGGCTCGACGGCCCGGTGCGCCAGTCCGCCGCGCAGGTGCAGGGCGACCTCGCGCGGCAGTACGACCGTCCGCGCGGACGCGGGCAGCAGCAGCCCGCGGTCGCGCAGCCAGCGCACCGGCGGCGCCGGATCGGGCGTCACCTCCCCGTAGGGCGGCCCCCACACCAGCCGGCCCAGCACCTGGTGGGCCTCGGCCGGGGCCTGGTCCAGCAGCGCGGACATCCGCCGCGGGTCGGTGAACAAGGCGGTCAGCGCGGCGACCGCGGACACCGGGTCGTGGGTGGCCGTCAGCCCGGCCGCCGCGACGATCTCCTGGACCCGGGTCGGCGACATCCCGGCGGTCGCCTCGGCGACGGTCGGCCCGAGGCCGGTGGGCGAGGGCCGGGAGGGGGCGGGGGCGAGCAGTTCACGGGCGGTGCGGACCAGGCGCAGCGTGTCGTCGCCGCCCCAGACGACGGCCTGGTCGCGCAGGGTGCGCAGGGCGCCGGGCAGGGCGCGCCGCACGGCGTCGGGGCCGGTGCCGGTTCCGGGCTCGGCGGCGGCGTCGGGGCCGGTGCCGGTCAGCAGGGACTCCAGTACCTCGTACGGGCACGGGTCCGGGGCCACCGCCAGCGCCTCGGCGGTCTGGAGCGCGAACCGGTCCAGACGTTCCAGGGCACGGACGACCGACGCCCGGGTGCCGGCCCGGGTGGCCAGCTGGGTCATGTCGCCCGGCACCGGGTTGAGCAGGTCCGGGCGCGCGTACAGCAGGGCGGCGAGCGCCGCGTCGTCGCGGGTGCGCAGTGCCTCGGCGAGCGAGCGCGGTACGCCGCCGCCCGCCGTGGCGCTCTCCGCGGTGCTTGCCTCAGGCACGGTCGCCTCCTGGTCGCGTCGGCCGGTCCCCATCCGGCCAACGTTATCCGCTGTGCCCACGGCCGCTCCATGGGCGCTTCCGCTCAGAGCTCTTACCGCATGACCGGCAAGCGGATGCGTCAGGCGGTCGAACGGGTGGCGGGCCGGCCAGTTCGACCGCAACGGCCGGCGGGCCTGGCAGCAGATCCAGGGTGCCCTGGACGACGAGCGCACCCGCCTGCCGATCGGGCAGGCGGGTTTCGGTCCTGGTCGGCATCTGGCGGGGAACCCGGGACCATCAAGGCACCTGCTCCGTGACGTCGGAGCCGGTCAGGCGACCCCGTTCATGCCGGGCCTACCACCAGGCGGAGTTGTTCTGGCGCACGGAGAGTGATCGGATTCAGCCTGTCGCGCAAGCCCGTCGAACGCCTACGCGCTCCGTCGGCCCAGCACGGCCGCCACCCCGCCTGTCGCGTGCCGATCAGCAGCCCTACGGAACGGCACACGCGCTACCTTTCGGGAGGGCGGTAGGGAGGAGCCGGGCGTGGGGATCGAGAGCGACCATCTGGTCTACGCGTATCTGAGCGAGGTCGGGGATCTGGCGCAGCGCAGCCAGTTGCCGTCCGGCGAGCGGATGCGGCTCGTGGCGGGGCTGCGGGACGAGATCGACCGCAGGCGCGCGCGGTTCGAGCCGGAGACGGTGAACTCCGTACGGCAGATCCTCGACCGGCTCGGTACGCCCGAGCAGGTGCTGGCCGAGCACACGGCGCTGGCGGCCCGGGGACGGGTCGCGGAGCCGGGCGGCGGCGGGGTTCCCACGCAACGGGGTCCGGAGCGGCCCCGGCCCGCGACGGTGGGGCTGCCGCCGCACATGGCGGGCGAGAACGAGCTCGGGCCGGAGCCGGACTGGTGGCGGATGAGCAAGGCTCCGGGGCCCTACGGAGTGGGGCAGATCGAGGTCGAGGGGTTCGCCGGGGGGATCGAGTATCCGCGGGCGCCGGAGCGGGAACGGGAGGCCGACGAGCCCGGGCCGGAAGAGGAGCGGGAGCCCGAGGCGCCGCAGAAGCGGTCGATCGTACGGGTGCTGCTGGAGCGGCGGCGCGCGCGGAAGGCGGACGCGGCGGCGGCGGCGGCCGGGGGCGGGGCCGGGGCCGGGGGTTCGGGTGCGGCCGCTGCCGCCCGGCCCAAGCCGCACGGGTTCCTGCTGCTGGCGGCCGCCGTGCTGGCGGTCGGGGTGGTCACCGGCTACTGGATGCTGCTCGCCTTCGGCTGGGCGATCGCGTACGCCTCGCGGGTGCTCGGGCCGACCGAGAAGAAGTGGGTGGTCTTCGGGCTGCCGGGCGCGGTGTTCGCGGCGGCGGTGGTGTGGGTGTGGGGGCGGCTGAACGGGCGGTGGGGGGAGCCGCTGGGCGATACGGATCTGGGGTCGGCGTTCCAGGGGCTGTGGCCGTGGATCGTGCGGGGGGCTGCGGTCGCGTCGGCGCTGTACCTGGTGTGGCGGGCCCGCCGCCGCGCCTGACCCGACGGGTGGCCGGGTTCCGGGGGCTCCGCCCCCGCGCCCCCGCGCCTCAAACGCCGGCGGGGCTGGAAGGGGTGCCCGGTGGCGCCGGAAGGCTGCCGGTGGCCGGGTTCCGGGGGCTCCGCCCCCGTGCCCCCGCGCCTCAAACGCCGGCGGGGCTGGAAGGGGGGTGCCCGGTGGCGCCGGAAGGGTGCCCGGCGGGGCTGGGTGGGGTGTCCGGTGGTGCTGGAAGGGTGCCCGGGGGCTGGTTGGGGCGTGGGCTTCACGGGGGCGTAAGGCGGGCCTCGGGCCACGTTCCCCTGATGTCCGTCCCGCTCGGCACAATGGCGGCATGAGCTCCGAGACTGCCCCCCGCGTCCTGACCGTCGGTTTCGACCTGGACATGACCCTCATCGACTCGCGCCCCGGGATCAAGGCCACCTACGAGGCGCTGGCGGCGGAGACGGGCGCGTACATCGACGCCGACGAGGCCGTCACCCGCCTCGGGCCACCGCTGGACGAGGAGCTCGCGTACTGGTTCCCCGAGGCCGAGATCCCGGCGATGGCCGACCGCTACCGAGAGATCTACCCCACGCACGCCATCGCGGCGACCCCGGCCATGCCGGGCGCCCGCGAGGCGATCGAGGCGGTCCAGGCCCTCGGCGGCCGCGCGATCGTCGTCACCGCGAAGCACGAGCCGAACGCCCGGCTGCACCTGGCGCACCTGGGCATCGAGCCGGACGCCGTCATCGGCTGGCTGTGGGCGGAGGCCAAGGCCGGCGCCCTGCGCGAGTACGACGCGCAGATCTACGTCGGCGACCACGTCGGCGACGTCCGCGGGGCCCGTACGGCGGGCGCGCTGTCGGTGGCGGTGCCGACCGGCCCGTGCCCGGAGCCGGACCTGCTCGCCGCCGGCGCGGACGTCGTCCTGCCGGACCTGACCGCGCTCCCGGCCTGGCTGGAGGCGTACGTCGAGGCGCGGGGCGAGGGCGCCTCCGAGCCGACGGCCGACACGGTGGACCAGGCGTAGGGCCGGTCCGGCGGATCACGCCCGCGTCGAGCCCCGCCCCGGTCAGCCCCGGGGCTGGGACGCGCGGGCCGTGCGGCGTTGGGCGGCGATGCCTCGCATCACCCCGGCCGCCGAGATGGCGAAGCCGACGCCCATGAGCATGCACACCGCCCACGCGTACGACGGGAACGGGTCGGTGTCGAGGAAGAGCGGGGCCATGGTCGCCAGCGTGGCCACGGCGCCCACGATGAAGACGATGCCACCGGCCTTGACCAATGCGTCGCCCGGCCGCGCTTCGTCGGGAGAAGGAGTAGCAGTCACCTCACCAGGGTAGTTCCCTGGCCGAAGCGTCCACCAGGAAGGACCGGGGGACGTCTTGTCAGGCGCCCCGCGACCATTAGCCTGGAGGAGGCGGGTCACAGATGACCCGCTGCACTGCTATCCGGAGCCGTTTCTTTCGGTGCAAACCGGACGGCAATTCGGACCCGACGAGCACAAGGACAGAGGACGGACGTGCCTACCGGCAAGGTCAAGTGGTTCAACAGTGAGAAGGGCTTCGGCTTTCTCTCCCGAGACGACGGCGGAGACGTCTTCGTCCACTCGTCGGTGCTCCCTGCCGGGGTCGATTCCCTCAAGCCCGGCCAGCGCGTCGAGTTCGGTGTCGTCGCGGGCCAGCGCGGCGACCAGGCGCTTTCGGTGACGGTCCTGGACCCGGCGCCGTCGGTCGCGGCCGCCCAGCGCCGCAAGCCGGACGAGCTCGCCTCGATCGTGCAGGACCTGACGACCCTGCTGGAGAACATCACGCCGATGCTGGAGCGGGGCCGCTACCCCGACAAGGTGCACGGCACGAAGATCGCGGGCCTGCTGCGCGCGGTCGCGGACCAGCTCGACGTCTGAGCCGCCACCGCCGCCCAGGTCAAACGGCCGTGGCCCCCCCCCCCCCCCCCGGGGGGGGGCGGGGCGGGGGGGGGGGGGGGGGGTGGGGGGGGGGGGGGGGGGGGGGGGGGGGGGTCGGTGCGGTGGTGGCCGGAGCCGTGGTCGTGGCCGGAGCCGGGGTCGTGGGCTGGTGGGACATGGTGTTCCTTATGCGGCATTCATCCGT
>NZ_JBVJDL010000012.1:0-161633 GCF_055582305.1 Streptomyces sp. NPDC042102 | reverse complement strand
CCCGCGGAGCGGGTTCCCAAGCGCTGCGCGCTTGGGAGAGGTCGGGCTCGCTCCGCTCGCCCGAAGCCTCCTTCGGAGGCTGGGCCCTCCGCTTCGCTCCGCTCCCCAAGCGCTGCGCGCTTGGGAGGGACCGGGCTCGCTGCGCTCGCCCGGGCTCCCTTCGGGAGCCGGGGCCCTCCGCTTAGCTCCGGGCCCCCGCGCTGCGTGCGGGGGAGAGAACGAGCTCGCTGCGCTCGCTCGAAAGCCCCTTCGGGGGCTTGGGCCCTGCGTTTCGCTCCGGTTCCCCAGCGCTTCGCGCTGGGGAGAGCTCCAGCTCGCTGCGCTCGAGGGAGCTCCCTTGGGGGGCTTGACTCTGTGCTCCGTTTTGGGTTCCAGCGCTGCGCGCTGGGGAGAGACCGGGCTCGCTTCGCTCGCCCGAAACCCTCTTCGGAGGCTGGGCCCTCCGCTCTGCTCCGGGCCTAGGGGCGCCATTCGCCCAGAGAGAACCAGGGCTCGCTGCGCTTGCCCGAGCCCGCTTTGCGGGCTGAAGTCCTCCGTTCCGCTCCCCCAAGAGCTGAGTGCTTGGGGGGAGCTCCGGTTCGCTGCGCTCGACGAAGCCCCCTTCGGGGTTTGGCCCTCCGCTTCGCTCCGGGCTCCCTAGCGCTGCGCGCTTGGGAGAGACTGAGCTCGCTTCGCTTGCCCGAAGCCTCCTTCGGAGGCTGGGGCCCTCCGCTCCGCTCCGGGCCTCTGGGCGCTATGGGCCCAGAGAGAACCAGGGCTCGCTGCGCTCGCCCGAGCCCGCTTCGAGGGCTCGGGTCCTTGGCTGCGTTTTGGCCTCCCAGCGTTGTGCGCTTGGGAGGGACCGAGCTTGCTTCGCTCGCTCGAAGCTCCCGGAGGAGGCTTGGGTCCTCCGCTCCGTTTCGGACCTAAGCGCTGCGCGCTTGAAAGGCAACGGGCTCGCTGGGCTCGCCCGGGTTCCTTCGCGGACTGGGCCGCTACGTACCCCAGGAAAGGACAGAGCTCGTTGCGCTCGCGTGCAGCCGCTTTCGGCTGCTGGACGCTCCGCTTTGCTCCGGACTCCTATGCTGCGCATCGGTAGAGACCGGGCTTGCTTTGCTTGCCAGGGTCCTTTTCGGGGGGTAGGACGCTTGGGAGGGACCGCGTTGCGCTCGAGCGGAGCCATGTTTGGGGGCTGAGCCTTCCGCTCAGCTCAGGTCCCTGGGCGAGTAGAGCCCAGGAAAGAACGGCGCTCGCTTTACTTGAGAGGGAGCCCCATGCTGAGCGCGGGCAGAGTTCGGGCTTGCTGTGCTCGTCGGAAGCCTCCTTCGGAGGTTGGGCCTTTCGCTTCGCTCCAGGTCCTTGGGTGCTACGCATCCAAGGGGGGACGTGCTCGCTGCGCTCGCGGGGAGCCCTCCTCCGGGGTTGAATCCTCCGCTTCGCTTCGGATCCTACTCTGCGCATGTATAAGAGGCCGGCCTCGTTGTGCTCGTCTGAAAACCCCGTTTGAGGACTGGGGTCCTCTGTTCCGCGGCGGACCCCTGTGCTGTGTGCGGGGAGAGACCGTCTGAGCTCTGCTTGTGCGGAGTCCCTTTGCGGGTTGGACCCTCTGTTTTGTTCCGGGTCGCAGTGTTGTGGGTTGGGGAGCGAGTGAGTGCAGTTTGGTTCTTGTGTGTTTCTTGGGGGGTTCCGCTTTGCTTTGGAGCTGAGCGCTACGCGTTGGGCAGTAGCCAGGTTTCCTTGCGTGGACCTGTGTGTGGGGTGTCAGGGCCTTGGTTTGACCTGGGGTTTTGGGGTTGTTGGGGGTCGGCTTGGGTGGGTTGGGGTGGCGGGGTTGGTTTGGGGGGAGTGGGGGCTTGGTGTTCCGGTTGTGGGGGCAACAGGGTGGGGTGGTGGGTGAGTTGGGGGGTGGGTGTTAACGGCGTTAAGGGGGTGGTGGAGGTGTGCTTCAAAGTGAGTCGTGGATAGAGATGGGAATCAGTCAGATTGGGCGGCGTTCTGGACAGTGTGTCCGGGAGGGGGTGAGTGGGGGTGGGTGTCGGGGAAACGTGAGGAACGGTGGGCTCCGGGGGCGTTGGTGACGGGGTTTTGGGGCCGCAGACGGACGGCGGTCGGTGTATAGAGGGTACGGAGATGCGTTGCCGCAGGTCAGGGGCGGTGCGGGGAGAAAGATATGTCCCCTCAGGAGGGACATATCTGGGGGGATGTGTCGCTGCTAGGGGGACACAGCGGCTGCAAAATGTCAGTGAGGCTGACGGTTTTTGGGCAAAAATGTCGGTGGGGCTGACGTTTTGGCGGGGATATGTCGCCGAACTGGTGGGGGGTGCGGTGGGGTTGGCCGTGGGGGCGCGAACGGCGTGCTGAGAGGGGGGTGGCCGAGATGTGTCCCTACTGGGGGGACATAAGACACGCCGAACGTCAACGAGCGTGACATTAGTGTCACCCTTGTTGACATACTGCTCTCTGCAGATCAACGAAGTGGAGAGCATCCTCGTGTCATCAGAGCCACAGCGCCGTCGGCCGAGTCCGGCGCGCGCGCCGCGTCCTGATCTCCCCGTTGATGACGCGATCTCGGCGTGGAGTCAGCCACTGGCTCCGGTCAAGGATCTGGACAGCCTCGCGAGGCGGTATCCGAGCCGGAAGCTCACGCTGGACGGTGAGCGCAAGCCGCTGGAGTTCTACGGGACGCAGAGTCAGCCAAATGCGTTCTCGATGGACAGTCTTGAGTTCTTCCTGGTGATTGCCCAGTACTTCAGGGAAGCCTTGCCCTTGAGGCTCATCCTGCTGCTGATCGCGTGCCAGCGGGCGGGGGGGCGGATTCCACTTACCCAGGAGGAGATGGCTACCATCCTCGACGTCAGTCGGACGAAGACTTCGGAAGCTCTCCACACGGTGATGTCTCATGGGATCGTCTTCAAGGTGCGGCGGGGTGTCTATCAGTTCAACCCGCCCTACAGTTACCGGGTGGCTGAGTTCATCCCGGGGACGGAGACGGCGGGTGAGTTCGTGAAGGTGGAGCAGCACAGCACCATCTCGCAGATTCGCAGCGATACGAGCCTGCCGGACCTGGTGCGGTTCCCGTCGCTGGACCATATGCGGCAGGCCATCGAGGAACTGCGGGCCGAACGGGCCAAAGAGCGCGCTGCGCGTCGGCTGAGCCGGGCACAGCGCAAGGAAGAAGGGACAGCTCAGTGAGCACCTTGCGATTCGCTGCGGTCAACGCCGACGGGCTTCTCTCCGACCTCGACCTGCCGCCGGCGGCCTACCGGGTGTTGCTGAAGCTGCGCTCGCTGAGTGAGCCGGGGGGCCGGATCCTCATCGATCAGGCCACCATCGGCGGGCTGCTCGACCTGAGCCGGCCCAGTGTCAACGCGGCACTGCGGAGCCTGGAGCTGGCGAAGCTCGTACGTAAGGTCCGTAATGGGGTGTACCAGATCAACCCCATGCTGGCCGGGTACAACTCCTTCGAGGACGCGGTGGCCGCGGTGAACGACATGCCCACGGACGAGCGGTTGGACGCCCGCGGGTATGTCGCGAGTTACCACCGGGCGGTGGCGGCGTATCAGGACCAGTTGGCGGAGCAGCGGAAGAAGAGGGCGGCGCAGGCCGCCGCGAAGAAGGCCGCGGAGTCGAAGCGGCGTAGGACGCTGCACGCTGTGGGGTAGTTCGGCAGGCCCCTTGGTCCGTGACTGTTCCGGGCCCTGTGTGGCCGCTGGAGGGGCTTTCGGCCCCCTCTTGACCTCTAGGGGTCGGGAGGGGGCCGACGTGCGTTCTGGGGGGCGTACAGGCGCTTCTGGGGGCTTGTCAGAAGTTGAAGTCCACGTAGTCGATGTCGGTGAACTCGACGAGGAGACCGGTGGCGCGGGCGCCGTTGTCCCGGAAGTAGATCTCCTGGAGCGCCTCGGCGGTGATGTGGCGCAGTTGGGCCTCGGTGGCGCCGGCGTCCTGGGCGGCGAGGAGGCGGGAGGCGTACTCCGGGGGGAGGTGCTGGGTGATGCGGCGCATGCGGCCGTCGTCGGTGGTGCCGGGGGCGGCGGTGAAGCCGAACCGGGCGCGGGTCTCGATGACGATGCCGGTCTGCTTGGCGGCCTGGTCGCGGGCGCGCTTGCGGACCAGGGGCTGCCAGCGGTTGCGGACTTCGCGTTCCAGGCGGGCGGCGAGGGCCGGCTTGGGGTGCTGGATCTGGTTCTTGACGTAGCGCTCGACCGTACGGCGGGAGATGCCGAGGAGATCGGCCACGGCCTTGGTGGACTTGAGCTGCTTGACGAGGAAGCGCATCTGGGCGCCCGCGGACTTGGGGATCGGGCGCGTGAAGTTCTGTTCGTCGGCGCGGGTGAGGCTGTCGTTGATGTCTGCCATGGGTGGGGCTCTTGGTCTCCGTTGTCCGGTTACTCGCCGTCGGCGGCGGCGTCGTGGCCCTTGATGTGGCGGGCGGGGTTGTGGCCTTCGTCGAGCATCTGGACCGCCCAGAGGAGGGGCTGGGTGCCTTCGTGCTTGACCATGCCGGGGCTGACTCCGAGGCGGAAGCCGCCGGGCAGGGGCTTGCCCTCGGGGGTGCGGGGGAGGAAGTCGAGCGGGCTGGGGCCGTCGGAGAGGTAGACCGCGCAGTCGGAGAGGACGGCGATGGGGTGGAGGTCGGCCGCTTCGGCGAGCTTGCGCATCTTGCGGTGCATGTTGACACGGGCTGTCGAGATCAGGGCCGCGCGGATGTCGGGGCGCCAGGTGGGGCGTTCGAGGGCGGGCCAGGACTCGCCGGGGCGGTAGGCGGCGCCCTGGGGGCGTTCGCGGAGCTTGCCGATGCCGCCCTTGACGGTGGACTTGATCGCGGACAGGACGGCCGCGTGGGCGGGACTCGTCCGCTTGTGGTCCTGCATGGCCGTGAGGAAGGCGTCGTCGGTGAGGGCGGTGGTGACGCCGAGGTCGGCCATGGTGGCGAGGTAGGCGTCACGTAGGCGGGTGTACCAGGCGTCGAGGTACGGGGCGTTGTCCGGGCGGACCCAGGCTTCGGTGGGCCGGACGTCGAAGCCGAGCTCGGTGGCGTAGGCGAGGGTCGGGGTCGCGTACCAGGCGGGGCCGGCGGGGGGTCGGCCGTGGGGGGTGAAGGGACTGGGGAGGCGGGGGTCGAGGGAGAGGGGGGAGAGGTCGGCCAGCCAGCTGCCCGGGAGCTTGGGGTCGAAGGCGGGGTTCGTGGTGTGGACGGCCGGGCCGATGCCGACGAGGAGGCGATTGGCCGCGGCGGCGAACGCCATGTTGATGTCGATGCCGACGGCGTGGGTGCGGGTGCACTCGGCGTCGGTGAGGAGTTCGGGGCTGCGGATCCAGTCGTACGCCTCTTCGTCGAGGACCTGGTCCGGGGTGCGCTGGTGGGCGCGGGGGTAGAGGGCGGCGACCACCGGGTGCTCGTCGGGGGCCTCGGGGGGTGCCGGGTCGACGGGGCGGGTGAGCGAGCCGGCGACGGTGGCCGACTCCCATGTCCTGGTGGCGGCGTTGAGGGCGGCGCGGGTGGGCGGGCGCAGGGCCGTCATGAGCTCCAGGCCCGTGACGGCGGTGGAGCCGCGGGGGGTGAGGACGCGGGAGGCGTAGGTGGTGAGCAGCTCGGCGAGTTCGGGGGCGGGGAGGGCGGGGGTGCCCTCGCCCCAGGCGCGGGGGTCGAGCGCGCCCCAGGGGAGGACCGCGAGCTGGACGCACTGGCGGCCGGTGGCCGCGGTGGCGGGGCGGTAGACGCGGGCCCAGGGGCCGAAGCCGCGGCGGGTGAGCTGCCACTTGGCCTTGGTGAGCTGCTTGAGGACGGGGTGGTTGTCGGGGAGACGGAGGCCTCGGCGGTCTTCGAGGACGAGGGGGAGACCGAGGGCCTCGGTGGCGGCGGGGGTGAGGACGAGGAGGGGGTCGCCGTCCTTGCCGTTGCGGTGGAGGCGGGGGGAGTGGAGGTCGGCTTCGGTGAGGGCCCAGGTGATCAGGGTGGGGAGGTCCTTGACGGGGTGGTCGAGGACGACACCGCCGGCGGCATGGGCCTGGCCGGTTCCGTCGAGGACGGCGAGGGGGCCGTTGCCGGTCATGGGGGGGAGGGGGGTGGGCGTGGGGCGGTGGGGTGCCTTGCGGGGGGTGGGGTCAACGGTGTTGACGGGGGGTGGGGTGGGCTGGGACGGCTGTGGCTGTGCGGGGGGTGGGGTGGGTGCGGGGGGTGGCGTGGCGTTAACGGCGTTAACGCTCTCGGTGGTCGGCTGGTGTGGGGGGGTGGGGGAGGGCTCGGCCTTAACGGCGTTAACGCCGTTAAGGGGGTGGAGGGCCGAGAGGCCGTCGAGGAGACGGCTGTAAGCCGCGCGCTTCGGGGGGCGGGGGTCGGTGCGGCCCGTCTCCCAGGAGGTGACCGTTTCACGGCGTACGGAGAGGGCCTTGGCGATCTGGTCCTGGCTGAGGCCGGCGGCTTCGCGTAGGCGCTTGCGCTCGTCGGGGTGGGGGAGCGCGTCCTTGGCGGCGGCTTCTTCGAGCAGGGCGTCCACTGCGGCGAAGAGGCTCTCTTGTTCGTTGGGCATGGGGTACCTCCAGGGCTGAGCCTATGTGAAGCGCACGGTTGAACGCACATGAAACGCACGCGGGGGCGTTAACGGCGTTAAGGCCGTTAGCGCCCCCGGGCGTGGTGCGTACCGCTAGATGCGGGTCATGAGGAGTTCTGTGACGGCCTTCAGGTCATCCGGAGTGAGGTGGGCGGTCAGGGCGTCCGCGACGGTTTCCGGGGAGTCCGCGGCGATGGTGATGCGGCGGCTGGCGGTCTGCGCCGGAGTGGTGGTGGGTGTGGGTGCGGGAGCGGGAGCTGCGGCCGGGGTCGGGGCCGGGGTCGGCGTCGGGGTCGGGGTCGGGGACTGGGGAGCGCTGGTCGCCGGGGACGGGCGGGTGCGCTGGCGCGGGGGGTTAACGGCGTTAAGGGTCTCGTCGGCCGCGGCTGCCTGGTCCTCCTGGGGGAGCCGGCCGATACGGCGAGCCGGTTCCACCTTGAGCTCCCCGGTCTCCACCTTCTCCTGGAGGCTGGGGGTGAGGTTGAGGAGGGTCAGGCGCTGCGAGACCCAGGCGGCCGTCTTGCCGAGGCGCTTGGCGACCTGGGCCTGGGAGCCGTGGACCTCGACGAGTTCCTGAAGGGCCCGGGCCTGGTCCATGGGGGCGACGTCGACCCGGTGGATGTTGGCGATGAGAGCCGATTCGAGGATGTCCGCGGCGCTGGCGGCGAGGCTGTCGTTGACGTGGATCTGGATGGTCTTGAGGCCCGCGAGGTGGGCCGCGGCCAGGCGCCGGTTGCCGTCGATGACGACGTACGGGGCGCGGCCGAGGCCGTCCGTCTGGCCCGGGTGGGCTTCCATGAACGCCATGCGGGTGGCGACGGCGAGTGGCTGCAGCTGACCGCGGACGACGAGGGACTGTGCCATCTCGTCGAGGTCGGTGAGCTCCTCGCGGAGGTTGAAGGGGTTGTGGGCCAGGGCCTCGATGGGCACCTCGGACGGGGGGACCGCGCCGGAGGTGGGGGCACCCGTGGCTTCCGCGATGGCGGCGCGGCGGGGGCTGACGCTGGCGGTCTGGGCGCGGGCGAACGACGCCGAGACGCCGAGCTTGTCGGCCTTGCTCATGAGATCTCCCTGGCGAGTGCGCGCAGTGCGACGGCCTGGTCGCCCTTGGGCGCGTAGACGAACAGCGGCTGCTTCACACGGACGGCTTCGCGCTGTTCCTTGAGGTCGGGTACGACGGCGACGACACGCGGATCCTTTATGTCCATCCAGGCCTGGAGGGAGGATGTGGCGATGTAGCCGCGGCGGCCGTCGTAGAGGTTGACGACGAGGCCGAGGTAGTCGATGTCGAGGCTGAGGTCGTCCCGGAGGTCGTTGATCTGGGAGGTGAGGAGGTCGTACGCGTCGGCGGAGGAGTCCTCGGCCTGTACGACGATCAGTGCTCCGGAGGCGCCGGGCTGTTCCGCGTCGCGGCGGCGGCCGTAGTAGATGGCCGCGTCCATGCTGAGGCCGAGGCTGGGCGGGCAGTCCACGAGGATGACGTCGTACTCGGACTCGACGGGGGCGAGGGCGCGCTCCAGGGCGGCCTCGCGAGCGCGGACCGTGGAGAGGCGGACGTCGAGGAGGAAGGCGTCGGTGCAGGCGGGCAGGAGGTGCAGGCGGTCGCCGAAGCGCGCGTCCGCGACGGGGGCGATGAGGTCCTGCAGCGGCCCCTTGGCCTCGCCGGCCATGTGGCAGGTGAGGCTGTCGCCACCGATGGGGAGGGGCTGCTGTCCGAGCTGCTTGGTGAGGTGGCCCTGCGGGTCGAAGTCGACGAGCAGGACCCGCATGCCGAGACCGGGCAGGTCCTCGCGGTCGAAGGCGCTGGGCTCGGGCTGGGCGTCGTCCTCGGCGAGGCGGGCCAGCTGGCGGGCGATCCGGACCGGGTGGAGGCTCGCCGGGTCCTCGGCGAGGGCCTCGGCGGTGCCCGCGGTGATGGCGGTCTTGCCGACGCCGCCCTTCTGGTTGCACACGATGATGCGGCGGACCACGGAGGGGCGCTGGACGGTGGGGGCCGGGTTCATCTCCAGCCAGAGCTGGACGGCTTGGGCCAGTCCCTGGATGAGGGAGACGCCGCGGTCCTTGGAGTGGGCGCGGAACGACTCCCACTGGCCGGCGGGCAGCCAGGTGGAGAAGGACTCGGCGCCGGAGGTGTCGACGGGGGAGGGCGCCGAGGCGAGGGCGGCCCAGTGGGCGATTCCCTGGTGAACGGCGTCCTGGATGTCGACCCGCAGCTGGGCGGTGCGGATTTTCAACTCCTGGCGGAGCCACGGGGGCAGCTTGGAGACGACCTTCTCGCGGTCGCTCTGGGACGAGGGCGAAGTCATGGGAGGGACTTTACTAACGTTCTTGGGTGGGCGTGTGCGCCACGCTTGAGTTTTGCTAACGGATTGACGCGGAGGGGCCGGTTCGGGCCGGGTGGGTGGCTGGTTGTGTGCGGGTGGGAGGTGGGGACGGCTGAGGGCGGTGACCGTTAACGGCGTTAACGCCGTTAACGGTCACCGCCCTCGGATCGGGGTGGAAGGGCCGTCAGCCGACCGGGACCGCCTGGGGGTTCCGGGGCGGCAGCCCGAGTTCGGCGCGGCATGCGGGGGAGCCGGCCGGGTCGTAGTGGGGCAGCCGGCGGGCGGGGACGACCGCCGGGAGGACGAAGGTCCAGAGGTCGACGATCCGCTCGTGCAGGTCCTCGCGGCTGGTGCGGACGTACGAGGTGACCTGTAGGCCGGTGAACGAGCCGACGAGGTAGGTCGCGAGGTGCGCGGTGTCGAGCGTCTGGAACAGCTCGCCGCGTTCCTGGGCCGGGTCCAGGCAGCTGCGGGTGATGTCGATCCACGTGTCGTACGGGGAGGGGTCCGGCTTTGTGAAGGAGCCGAACTCGACGACGAGGCGGATGGCGGCGCGAACCCGGACGTTGGTGCGCAGACCGTGGGCCATGTGGTGCGTGAGGTCGATGGCCGTCTGGAGGCCGGGCTCTTCGATGCGGGGGAGTAGTTCCGAGATCTGGAACTGCTCGTCCATCAGGGTGCGGGCGAGGGCGTCCTTGGACGGGAAGTGGAAGTACAGGGCGCCCTTGGTGACACCGGCGTGTTTCACGACGTCGCTGAGGCTGGTGCCGCCGAAGCCGGTCTGGTCGAACGCGACGGCTGCGCCGTCGAGGATCGCCTGCCGGGTGATTTCGGCACGTTCCTGCCTGGCCCTCGCCAACGTGGGTCTCCTCGGTGGGGTGGGGGAGTGGTGTGTGCGGTGATCGTTGCGCACGGGGGGAATCTAGCCGGGGCCTGAAGCGGAAAACCAGGCGGAACGTTGTTTCTGGGTGGGTGGGGTGGGGGCGTGTGAGCGTATGGGGGATTTGGGATCTTTTGGTGGGTGGGGGAGTAGGGGGTGGGCGTTAACGGCGTTAACGCCGTTAAGGGTGGGGGTGGCTGGAGGGGGTCAGGTGGGAGGGGGTCGGGTACGAGGGGAGGGGCAATGAGGACACCTTCTGGCCCTCCTTCAGCATCCAGTCGAGGATGCGCGGGCGGCTGAGGAGCCCGTTGCGCAGGCGCAGGCCCGTCCTCGTGGCCGGGGCGAGGAACTGGCCGGTGCGGTCACCGCCCTTCTGGCAGCCCTGGGCGTAGTCGCGCAGCCGGTTCTCGTACCGGGCGAACGCGGCGCGGTGGTCCTGGGGGGAGCGGGCCAGCTCGCCCGCGAGGACGTACGCGGCGACGACGCCCGTGCCGGTTCCCATGCCGCCGAGGGTCGCGCCGCAGGCGGCGTCGCCGACGAGGGCGATCCGGCCGGTGGACCAGGTGGGTACGTCGGCGCGGCTGATGGAGTCGAAGTAGAAGTCGGCGGCGGGGGTGAGCGTGAGGGTGTCGAGGAGGTGGGGGACGTGCCAGCCCAGGCCGGAGAAGGCGCTGGTGAGGATGCGCTTCTGGGCGGCCGCTTCGGCTGTGGCTGTGGCTGTGGCGGTGGGGGTGGGGGGTAGTTGGGGTGAGGCGAAGACGAAGAACGCGCGGGCGCGGGTGGGGTGGGTGTGGTCCCGGCCCACGCTCGCCAGCCGGCCGGGGGCGTTGAGGCCGATGCTGCCGCCGTCGGCGGGGAGGGCGAGGGCGGGGGCGTCGGGGAGGCTCCAGGAGGCGGCGTAGTACCCGAGGTGGGTGACGTGCTCCTCCTCCGGGCCGAAGGCGAGGCGGCGGACGTGGGAGTGCAGGCCGTCGGCTCCGATGACGAGGTCGAAGGAGCGTGGCGGAGCGTGCCGGAAGGTGACGTCGACGCCGGTGGGGGTCTCGGTGAGGCTCGTGATCGAGTCGCCGAAGAGGTACTCGGTGTAGGGGAGCGAGGCCTCGTGGAGGACGCGGGAGAGGTCACCGCGCAGGACCTCGATGTCACCGCCGGCGAACTCGGCGGGGAGGCGGAGGCGGGGCACACCGTTCGTGTCGAGGAAGGTCATGGGACTGCCGCCGGTCTGGAGGCGGCGGAGTGCGTCGAGGACACCCATGCGGTCGAGGACGGTGAGGTGGGTTGAGCCCCGGAAGTCGACGGCCTGGCCGCCGGGGCGGAGAGCGGGGGCGATCTCGACGAGGGTCGGCTCGAAGCCGTGGCGGCCCAGCCAGTGGGCGAGGGTGGGGCCGGCGATGCCGGCGCCGGAGATCAGGACGGTGCGGATGGGCATGAGGGGCTCTCCCTTTCAGCGCGATAACTGTGTCCGTCGGACACTGAAACGATACCGTGTACGGTAGACGCAGTTTTGTTGGGTTGCAAGAAGCACGTGATGTCGGGAGCCGACGATGAGTGAGCAGTGGGGTGCGGCAGCACGGTTGCTCTGGGGGCCGCAGCCGCCGGTCAAGCCGGCGCGGGGGCCGAAGCGGGGGCTCACGCTGGACGGCATCGCGGCGGCCGGGGTGGGGATCGCCGATGCGGAGGGGCTGGGCGCCGTCTCGATGCAGCGGGTGGCCGGCGAACTCGGGGTCACCAAGATGGCGCTGTACCGGTACGTGCCGGGGAAGGCGGAACTGGTCGCGCTGATGGTGGAGGGCGCGTTGGCGGGAGTGCCCCTGCCGGGGGTGGGGGTGGGGGCGGGGCCAGGGCTGCCAGGGGCAGGGTGGCGGGCGCGGCTGGGGGAGTGGGCGCGCGCGCTGCTGGTCGGGTTCCAGCGGCATCCGTGGCTGCTGGAGGCGACGGTCGGCGCACGGGTGATGGGGCCACGGGAGCTGGCGTGGCTGGAGCAGGCGCTGGCCGCGCTGGAGGGATGCGGGCTGAGCGGGGCCGAGGCGATGGACGCGGTAGTGCTGCTGACGGGGCATGTGCGGGGGATTGCCGCGCAGGGGCAGGGGCAGGGCCAGGAGGTGGCTGAGTCCGCGGGTGTGGAAGCGGGTGGCGCGGGAGGGCCCGATGCGCAGCTCACCGCGGTGCTGGGTGAGGTGATGCGGGAGCACGGGGACCGCTACCCCGCACTGGCGGCGGCGTTGGTGTCCGCTGCGGGGGGTGGGGGGCAGGATCAGGCGCTGGAGTTCGGGCTGGAGCGGATCCTGGACGGGCTGGGGCTGCTGATGGAGGAGCGGAAGCGGGGGATGTAGCTCACACGTATGCCGGAGCCCGGTTCGGTGGTGGTGGGGTCAGCGGGTCGTCCAGCCACCGTCCACGGACAGGGTGGCGCCGATGACGAACGAAGCGCGGTCGCTGCAGAGCCACGCGGCCGCCTCGGCGATCTCTTCCGGGGCCGCGATGCGGGGGAGGGGGGCCGACTGGAGGAGGACCTCCTCCATCGCCGGGTTCTCCTTGAGCCAGGCGTCGATCATCTCGCTCCGGGTGGAGCCGGGGGCCAGTGCGTTCACGCGGATGCCCTGGGCGGCGTACTCGGTGGCCGCGGCCTTCGTGAGGCCCAGGACCGCGTGCTTCGAGGCGATGTAGGCGGCCGTCACCGGAGTGGCGACCAGGCCGGCCGTGCTGCTGTTGTTGACGATGGATCCGCCACCCGTGGTGAGCATGGCGCGGATCTCGTGGCGCATGCAGTTCCAGACGCCGCGGACGTTGGTGTCCATCACGCTGTCGTAGACCTCCTCGTCGAGGAGGTGCAGCGGCTTGGGCTCGGCGCCTACGCCGGCGTTGTTGAAGGCGGCGTCCAGGCGGCCGTACGCGGAGACGGCGGCGGCGACGGCGCGGGCCACGTCCTCGGTCCGGGAGACGTCGGCGACGACGTACTGGGCCTGGTGGCCTGCGGTGCGCAGGTCCTCGACGAGGGTGGCGAGTTCAGGAGCGCGGCGGGCGACGAGGGTGACGCGGGCGCCCTCGCGGCAGAAGACCCGGGCGGCGGCGGCGCCGATGCCGGCGCTGGCGCCGGTGATCAGTACGGATCTGTCCGCCAGTAGTAACGAGCTCCCCTCCATCACGGCGCGACCGTAACACGAGGTGATGAACCGTTCGAAGGGGTTGGGCGTGCAGGGGTGTTGTCCGGGCCGTCGTGCGGGTGGCCTGGTTGCGGTGCGTGGCGTGGGGGCCGTCCCGAGCCGGTGCCGGCTCGGGAGGTGTGGGTACGCCGGTGGGACTCAGTAGCCGGTGACCGTCGAGCGGAAGACCGTACGTCCCTCCTGGTGGCCGGTGACCTCGATCTGGCCGGGGGCGGCGGCCGTCGCCTCGACCCAGCAGGGGGTGTCGAGTTCGGCGTAGTGGAGGAACTCGGTGGCGAGTGCGGTGGGACGGAAACTGCCCGGCGGCCGCAGTCCGCAGGCCGCCTGGCGGGCGGCTTCGACCAGGACCATGCCCGGGTGGTGGTCGTTGGCGTGCTCGAAGAGGATCGGGTGTTCCAGGTCCGGGTTCAGCAGCCAGCGCCCGGGCCGGTCCGCGGCGGCCAGGACGACGTCGAACGGCAGCAGCCGGCCGGCGGCGGCCGCAGGGATGGGTGCGCGGCGCTCCAGCGGACGGGTCGAGCCGGTGCGGCCGCGGGTGCCGCGCAGTCTGCGGTACGTGGCGGGGGCGACGCAGGTGAAGCGGGCGGTACCGGTGGCGGCGAGCTCGCCGGAGCGGCGGATCTCGACCTCGAGGAAGCCGGAGAAGCGGTTGCCGCGCCAGCCGAAGTCCGTACAGGTGGCGATCATCTCCAGATCGCTGGGGCTGCGCCCGATGAGGAGCCGGTCGGGGCGGGAGTCGAAGTCCAGGCTCCACAGCAGGACGTTGTGGCCGAGCGGAACGCCGTAGACGGCGTGGCAGAGGTAGAGGCCGACCTGGCGGATGGTCTCGCCGGCCTGGACGGGGTCGTGGCTGGTGCCGTCGGCGCTGGTGAAGAAGGTGTGCGCGCGCGGCCACTGGCCGGTCAGGTAGAACGTGTCGTCGTCGATGCGGTCGCAGCCGGTCAGGAAGACCTCGGCGAGCGAGCTGCGGTGCACGTACTCCTTGGGAACCGTGGTGGTCAGGCGGGGGGCCTCGTTGCAGCGGGTCCAGGGCTCCCCTGTCCGCTGCAGGGGTCGTATCCGAGGGTTCTTCCGGATTGTCAGCATCGTCATGGACCTCTCCGCAGAGCCGTTTCGACGGATGGGATGGGGATGCGTACGCGTCACGCAAGATACGTACTCTCCGGTTTTGTTTGCAAGGTGCCAAAGGTGTCGGCATGTCGGACCTTGGGCCGTGTCAACATGCGAGATGGCGCCCTTGCCCGGGCCCGCACGAGGGCCCACCAGCGAAGTTCCGGACGAAGGCCGTGATGGGGGACGCCAGGGTTCCGTCCCAAGTGGGAGCCAGTCTTCCGGTCATATGCCCCGGTCCGGCCGGGTGTTGGCACGTGCGGTTCGGCGAGGGGAATTCAAGCCGCCGTCGAGCGCTCGCCGACTTGCGGGGGTTTGCTGGCGGACCATGGGGGCCGATGCGAAACTTGGGACCGCCACCGGTATGTTCAAAACCGGATGGGCGGTTTGAAATACGGGGTGTGGAAGCTCCTTCGCACCCTGTCGCCGAGGTACCGCCGCTCTCCTGCCGCCCCTCACCGACCATCTGGAGCTCTCGATGACACGTCAGTGCCCGTACGCGATCGACCCCACCGGTGCGGACATCCACGCCGAGGCCGCCCACTTGCGGGAGCAGGGAGCGGCGACCCCGGTGACGCTGCCCGGCGGTGTCACGGGGTGGGTGGTCAGCGGCAGCGAGACGATCCGCCGGATGCTCGTCGATCCGCGCGTGTCGAAGGACGCGTACCGGCACTGGCCCGCGTGGATCGAGGGGAAGGTCGGTGCGGAGTGGCCGCTGGCCATCTGGGTCTCCGTGCAGAACATGATCACGGCGTACGGCGCCGAGCACACCCGGCTGCGCAAGCCGGTGGCCGCCGCCTTCACCTCGCGCCGGGTGGCGGGGATGCGGCCGCGGATCGAGCAGGTCGCCGAGGAGCTCCTGGACCGGCTCGCGGCGCTGCCCGAGGGGACTCCGGTCGACCTGCGCGACGAGTTCGCGCACCAGCTGCCGACCCGGATCGTCTTCGAGCTCTTCGGGATACCGGAGCGGTCGTGGGCGCCGCTGCACCGGATCATCAAGGGCTTCTTCGACACGGCGATCAGCGCCGAGGACGCGCAGGCCAACGCGGAGCTGCTCTACGTGACCATGGCCGACCTGATCGCGTACCGGCGGGAGCACCCCGGCGACGACATGACCACCGCGCTCATCTCGGCGCGTGACGAGAGTCTGGGTGGGGGAGAAGGGGCGGGGCTGGGGCAGGGGGACGGGGAGAGGGGTGGGGGTGCGGCGTTGAGTGAGAAGGAGCTGATCGACAATCTGATCCTGCTCTTCACCGCCGGCTACGAGACCTCGGTCAACCTGATCTGCACGTGCGTCCTGGAACTGGTGCGCAACCCCGCCCAGTTGCGGCTGGTGCGGGACGGGCTGGCGTCCTGGGAGGACGTGGTCGAGGAGGCACTGCGGATGGAGCCGCCGGCGACGTACGCGCTGCTGCGCTTCGCCGTCGAGGACATCGAGGTGGGGCAGGGTGAGCAGCGCGTGGTCATCCCCCAGGGCGACCCCATCGTGATCTCCTTCGCGTCGGCCGGGCGGGACCCGCAGGTGCACGGGCCGGACGCAGACCGCTTCGACGTGACGCGGGCGACGCGCGGCGAGCACCTGTCGTTCGGGCACGGGACGCACTACTGCCTGGGCGCGACGCTGGCGCGGATGGAGTGCGCGGTGGGTGTGCAGCGGCTCTTCGACCGGTTCCCGGACCTGGAGCTGGCCGTCGCGCCGGAGGAACTGCCGAGGGTGGAGTCGTTCATCTCCAACGGGCTCCGGAAGCTTCCGGTGCGGCTGGGCGCGGAGCGGCGGGTGGGGTGAGGGTCGGAAATGTGAGGGACCGGGGAAGGGTTGAGGGTTGGTTGTATGGTGCTTGATAAAATACGGACCTTCTGGTTGGTTTTAGTGGGGGTGGTGGATCCTGTAAGGGATCCAGCCGGAGCAAGACCCCATGCACAACGGAGGCAACGGAGGCACCGTGGCACGGCAGGAGCGTGCGGTCCGTACGCGTCGCGCGATCTTGGAGGCGGCGGCCGCGGTCTTCGACGAACGCGGTTATGACGCGGCCACCATCGCGGACATCCTTTCCCGGGCAGGCGTCACGAAGGGCGCCCTGTACTTCCACTTCTCCTCGAAGCAGGAGCTCGCACAGGGTGTCCTCGACGAGCAGTTCGGCGAGGCCGGGGTGCCCGCCCGGACCAGCAAGCTGCAGGAACTCGTCGACGTGGCGATGGTGCTGGCGTACCGGATGAAGCGGGAGCCGATGCTCAGCGCCGGGGCGCGGCTGTCGCTGGGACCCGGGATGCGGGAGATCTTCGGCGGCGGGTCGGTGCCGGGGTGGATCGAGTTCACCCGGAGACTGCTCGTCGAGGCGAAGGAGCAGGGTGAACTGCTGCCGCACGTGGACCCGGGCGAGACCGCCTGGATCCTTTCCGCCTGTTGGGCGGGGGCGCAGATCTACTCGCACACCCTGAGCGACAGGGCGGACATCGAGCTCCGGGTCTCGGCCGTCTACCAGCACATCTACCCGAGCATCGCGACGCCGGCGGTGCTCGCGCGGATCGACATGGCGCCGGACCGCGGGGAGCGCGTGAGCGGGGAGATGGCGGCCTCGCGGGCGGGTTCGGACGTGAGCTCGGGTGTGGGCTCGGGTGGCGCCGGTGTCGGTGCGGGGGCTGGAGCTGGGGCTTCGGCCGCGTCCGCGGGGCGCGGGATGTCGTGACCGGAGTCCGCTGAGTCGGGGCCGGGTTGTGTGGGGGGTGCTGTGGATGCGCCTTCTGCGGGGTATCCGGGTGAGGGGTCGTGCATCACCTGGCGTCCGCCTCTGTTTCGGTGTCCGTCCGCTGTCGCTTCACCTTCTGTTCGATGTTCCTCTGTCCGCCGATTCCGGCCGGCCTCGAGCCCGCCTCCAGTCCAGCCGCCGACTGTGTCCGCGAAATCTTGTACCCCCCCGGGCAAACCGCGAGGGCGGTTTGTGGAGAGTCCATGGCCAAGCAGGAGCGTGCTGCCCGCACGCGTGAAAGTCTCGTCCGTGCCGCTGCGGAGGTGTTCGCCGAGGAAGGGTTCGTCACCGCGTCGATCGCGGCGATCAGCAGAAGGGCCGGAGTGAGCACCGGCGGGCTCCACTTCCACTTCGAGAGCAAGACCGTGCTGGCCGGGGCCGTGGAGGACCGGGCGGTGGAGGCGCTGCGGCGCATCACCGTGGGGCGGCGGGTGGGGGTGGGGGGCGCTGTGGGCGCCGGTGCGGGGACGGGTGGCGGTGCGGGTGCCGGTACGGGTGCGGGAGTCGTCGGTGCTGAGGGTGCCGGTGGTTCCAGCGGTTCTGGTGGGTCTGGTGGGGAGGGTGTCGGGGGCGCCGGTGGCGGCCTCGGCAACTCGTTGCAGGTGCTGGTCGATTCCACGCATGCGCTGATGGCGCTGCTCGCCGGCGATGTGGTGGTGCGGGCCGGCTTCGGGCTGTCCGCGGACGCGGCCCGCGAGAGCGGGGTCGACCTGCGCAGGCAGTGGGGCGTGTGGGTCGAGGACGTGCTGCGGGCCGCGGGACGGGAGGGGGCGCTCGCCGAGGGGGTCTCTCCGCAGGACGCCGCGAGGGCGGTCATCGCCTCGACCGTGGGCCTGGAGGTACTCGGCGCCGCCGAGCGGGACTGGGTCTCGCCGCACACGCTCACCCGGTTCTGGACCTTGATGCTGCCGCGGCTGGCCGCGCGCGGGACGCTCGGTGGGCTGGCGGCCGAGGGGACGGGAGCGGCGGCTTTGGCTGCTGCGGGTGCGGGGGCGGGTGCGGCGGGTTCTGGGGTTGAGGCCGGTGCGGGGTGTGGGCTCTCTGTCGGTCCGTCATAACAGACTGACTGGTCTCTTTTAGTAGGTCGTCGGGCGGGGGCTGTGGTCCTCATCTAGGGGGGATCGAGGGGTGGAGTGTCCCCTTCGGTGGCGTGGAACTCGTACGAACTCCCAGGTCAGAGAGGTTTCTTGAGCGATGCTGGGGTCTTGCTGGTCCCCAAAACAGCACGACCGGTTTGATATTGACAAACCGTCGGTCCTGTTTTCTACTGAACAAGCGACTCATCCAATGACTGGGGTCACCTCCCAGCGGTAGCTGGGGGAGGGAGTACGGCGTGGACATCGATGTACTGGGCGCACTGGCCGTGCGGGAGAACGGGGTATCCATCACGCCGACCGCTCCGAAGCCCCGGCAGGTCCTGGCACTGCTGGCGCTCCATGCCGACCAGGTCGTCCCCGTCTCGGCACTGATCGAGGAACTGTGGGCGGGTGAGCCGCCGCGCAGCGCGCGGACCACCCTCCAGACGTACGTCCTGCAGTTACGCGCGCTCATCGCCACCGCCCTGGAGGCGGGTGACGCCGACGGCCGTACCGCGAAGGACGTGCTGGTCACCCTGCCCGGCGGATATCTGCTCAACAGCAACGGTGGTACCAGCGACGTCCGCGAGTTCGACCGGCTGGCCGGAACCGGCTACCGCGCGATGGACGCCGGGGACTTCCCGGGTGCCGCGCGGCTGCTGCGCGAGGCGCTGGCCCTGTGGTCCGGGCCCGCCTTCGCCGACGTACACGGCGGCGTGCAGCTGGACATGGAGACGCGGCGGCTCGAGGAGACCCGGCTGTGCGCGCTCGACCAGCGCATCGAGGCCGATCTGCGACTGGGCCGGCACCGCGAGCTGCTGGCCGAGCTCACCGTGCTCGCGAGCCGGTACCGCACGCACGAGAACCTGCACGGTCAGTTCATGCTCGCCCTGCACCGTTCCGGCCGGCGCGGCGAGGCGCTGGACGTCTACCAGCGGCTGCGCGGCACGCTCGTGCGCGAACTCGGACTGGAGCCTTCGGCGGCGCTGCGGCGCCTGCAGCGCTCGATCCTCATGGCCGGCCCGGAGAATCCGGCGGAAGCGGCGGTCGAGGCGGGCGGGGAGCGGCTCGTCCGGGTGTGACCTCCTTCTTCTTCCTCCTTCTCGGTGGTTCGTCTCCTTCTCCTTCTGCGTTCGCTGGGGGCGGGGTCGGTCCGGGAGGAGGCTGCCGGAGGTCCGCTGGAGCGACTCGCGAGGGCGAGAGGAGACGACTCGGTGCAAGAGAGGTCGGAGCGGACCCGGAGGCGGTTGGTATGCGCCGGGGCCGAGTTGTTCCACCGCAACGGCTATGCCAACGCGACCCTCGGGGACATCGCGGGCGCGGCCGGGGTGACGAAAGGGGCGCTGTACTTCCACTTCGCCTCGAAGGACGAGCTTGCGGAAGCCGTGCAGCAGCGCGGGTGCGCGCTGCTGCACGACTCGGTACGGGCGCTGCGCGAGGCCGGCGCCTCGCCGCTCCAGGCACTGATCGATACGACGCACTGGCTCGCACGGACGCTGTACGAGGACCCGGCGATCCCGGCGAGTTTCCGGATCACCAAGGAGTGTGCGGGGCAGCAGCCGCCGGTGACGGACTTCCACGCGGCGTGGATCTCGGTGGTGTGCACGCTGTTGCGGCAGGCGCGGGACGCGGGTGAGCTGCGGGGGACCGTCGCTGGTGCTGGTGCTGGTGCTGGTGCTGGTGCTGGTGCTGGTGGTGTGGGTGTGGGTGCGCGGGAGCGGGGCGGCTGGGAGGGGACCGAGTCGCTGGTGGCGGCCGCGGCCTGCGGCATCGAGGTGATGTCCGGGACCGGCGTTCCGTACGGCGAGCTCCAGCGGAAGGTGGCGGCGCTGTGGGCGCTGTTGCTGCCGACCTTGGTCGCGCAGGGGCGCGAAGGGGAGTACCGGACCGTGCCGCGGGGGGAGCCGGCCGTGGTGTGGACCGGGGTGGCCGAATTCATGGGGAGCGGGGTCTGAGGTGGGCGTGGGTGTGGGCGTGAGTGTGGATGTGGACGTTGAGGTCGGGCGCGGACGTAGAGGTGCTGGCTAAGGGTTCCGAGAGTAGGAGTGGTCCGCGATGAGCGGTGAGAACGTGGTTCCGTTGTGGTCGGCGCCCTTACCCGCGACTGCGAGTACGGCGGCAGTGGCCGCGGCTGCGGCCGCGGGAGGCGGTGCCGGTCGTGGTGGGACGCGGGGGGATGTGCTCGCGGACGTGATCGCCGTGCTGGGCGACGTCCTGCGGGTGAAGCCGGAGAAGATCGATCCCGAGCAGACGTTTCAGTCGCTCGGGCTGGACTCGTTGCTGACGGTGGAGTTCGTGGCCGTCGTCAACGCGCGGTACGGGACGCAGGTGCCGGCCACCGAGATCGCGGATCAGCCGACGCCGGTGGCGTTCGCGCGGCAGGTCGCGCGGGAGGCCGGAGTCGGGGGCCGGGGTGCGGTCGGGGCCGGGGCCGGGCAGGGCGGGGCCGCGCTGGCCGCAGTCGGGTCGGCGGGGGCTGTCGGTTCCGTGGGCTCCGCGGTCGGCGGGGCTCGGGGTGCGGCGGTGGGCGTCGGGGACGTCAGGGATGTCGTCGAGGTGTTGCGGGAGCAGCTCGCCGCGATCCTGTGCTGCGACGCGTGGGACATCGATCCCGGTGAGGCGTTCGGGGTGCTGGGGCTGGACTCGATCCTCGGCGCGGAGTTCGTCTCGGTGGTGAACCGGACGTTCGGACTGCGGGAGCGGTCGGTGGTGCTCTACGACCACCCGAACCTGACGGCCATGGCGGCGTACGTCGCGGAGCGCGCGGGGCTGGGGTCGCGGGGCGGGGCCGGGGGCCGGGACGGTGTCGGGTCTGCGCTCGGGGCCGGAGTCGGAGTCGGGGTCGGGGCCGGGTCGGTCTCGGCGCTGGCGGCGCGGGTCGCCGAGCTGGACGTCGTACTGGACGCGGTGCGGGACGAGCGGTTGACGGTGGACGAGGCCCTGGTGTTGCTGGGGCGGCGCGGCGCGTAGGCGGGTGCGGGCGCGGTGGACGAGAAGGAGATCCTGACCCGGTTCAAGAACGGGACGCTGGACCGGGGGCAGGCGACGGCGTTGCTGGCCGGGGTGCGGCGGGTGGACCGCGGTGGGGGTGGGGGTGCGGGGCTCGTTGCCGTGCCTGGTCCTGGTCTTGGTCCCGGTTTTGCTGCTGGTGCCGGGGCTTCGGGGGGCTTTGCCGTGGCCGTGGTCGGGATGGCCGGGCGGTATCCGCAGGCGGCGGACCTCGAGGCGTACTGGCGGCTGGTGGGTGAGGGGCGGGACACCGGGGCCGTGATGCCGGAGGGGCGGCCGGGGGCGGCGGGCGGCGGGGCCGGGGCTGCCGGGGTCTGCCGGGTGGTGGGGCATTGGCTGGAGCGGGTGCAGGACTTCGACCACGAGTTCTTCGGGATCGGGGCCGATGAGGCCGCGTTGATGGATCCGCAGGAGCGGCTGTTCCTCGAGACGGCGTGGGAGGCCTTCGAGGACGGCGGGTGTGCGGGGAGTCGGCTGGATGCCCTGCGGTGTGTGGGCGTGTACGTGGGCGTCGGGGCCGGGGACTACCGGCTGTGGGGGGTTGGAACGGGCGCGGGCGAAGGTGTGGAGGCGGGTGCCGGCGCGGAGGCTGCTGGGAGCAGCTGGGGGGTCGCGAACCGGGTTTCGGCGGTGCTCGGGCTGACCGGGCCGAGCCTGTGCGTGGACACGGCGGAGTCGTCGGTGCTGGTGGCGTTGCACCAGGCGGTGGCCGCGATGCGGGCCGGGGAGTGCGAGGCGGCGCTCGTCGGGGGCGTGAGCGTGCGGGTGCATCCGTCGAGTTGGGGGGCGCAGGGCCCGGCGGGTGTCGGGGAGGGCGTGGGGGCGCTGCTGCTGAAGCCGTTGGAGCGGGCGGTGGCGGATGGGGACACCCTGTATGCGGTGGTGCGGGGGAGTGCGGTGGGGTTCTGCGGGGCGGGTGTTCGTGATGCGGCCGGTGTGCGTGATGCGGTGGGTGTTCGTGACGCGGCGGTGAAGGCTGCCGGGGGTGGTGGCGCCGGGGTGTGCGCCGGAGGTGAGGTGGTGGCACCGGTGGTGGGGCGGCGGGCCGGGGCTGCGACGGGGGCTGCGCTGGTGACGTGGGGGGTGCTGGGGCTGTGGCACGGCGGGGTGCGGGGGGCTCGGAAGACGGGGGCTGAGGAGGCGGGCTCCAAGGAGGCGGGGGCTGACGGGACCGCTGGGGCTGCACGGGTGTCTGTTGGGGTGCGCGGGGTCGGTGGGGCGGAGGCGTGGGTGGTGCTGGAGCCGTACGGGGGTGTGGGTGGAGGCCCTGCCGGTTCGCTTTCCACCCCGGCGGGCGTTGCGCGCCCCGGGGGCTCCGCCGCGGGGCGCGGGCCCGTGGCGCCGGCGGACGGTCGGGCCGGGATGGGCAGTGGGTCGGCCGAGCCGGGAGGTGCGGGGGGTGCGGGGGAGTTGGTGGTGCTGTCCGGGCCCAGCGCGGGGCATGTGGAGGCCACTGCCCGGCGGCTGCGGGAGTGGGTGGGCAGGGGCAGCGGTGAGCGGGTGGGGCTGGCCGGGGTTGCGCGGGGGCTGAGGGTCGGGCGGGCGGCTATGGGGTGGCGGTGGGCCGTGGTGGTGAAGGACATGGAAGAGCTCGCGCAGGCGCTGGAGGAGACGTCCTGTGTGGAGGTGACCGGCGGCGGAGCCGGACCGATGGGGCTGGGGCGGGTACCCGAGACGCGGGAGTTCGTCGCCGCCCTGTGGCGCGGCGGGCGGCTCGCGCAGGTGCGGGAGTTGTGGCTGGCCGGGGTCGACGTGGACTGGGCGGCCCTGGAGACCGTGCCCGGCGTTGGAGCGGTGTCCGTACCGTTGCCCGCGTCGGCGTTCTTGCGGACGCCCCTGTGGCTGCCCTGATGCCCATCAACTTGTGGTTCTGCCCGAACGAGGACCTCGCGCCGGGGATCGCGGCGACACTGGCCGCCTACTGGCTGGACGAGCACGAGCGCGAGATCGCCGGACGGTTCCTGTTCGAGCGGGACCGGCGGCAGTACCTCGTCGCGCACGCGCTCGTACGGCGGGTGCTGGCGCTGGAGACGGGCATACCGGAGGCCGAGGCCGTCATCTGGCGCTCCTCGCGCGGCCGGCCGTACCTGCAGACGCCGGAAGGCGGGCTGCCGCGCGGCGGGGACGGGCTGGACTTCAACCTCTCCCACGCCCACGCCTACAACCTGCTCGGCGTGGCCCGCAGTTGCCGGATCGGGGTGGACGTCGAACGCCTCGACCGGGGTGAGCAGCAGGGCTTCGAGGTGATCATCGAGACCTTCACCGAGGGCGAGCGGGAGTGGATCGGGCGCGCTGCGGCCGGCCGGCCGCGGGACCGGCGGGTGCTGCGGCTGTGGACGCTGAAGGAGTCGTACGCGAAGGCGCGCGGGCTGGGCCTGTCGCTGGCGTTCGACTCCTTCTCGTTCACGCTGGCCGAGGACCGGGGCGTGATCGAATTCCGGCCGCCCGCCGACGATCTCGCCGGGCGGTGGCGGTTCCTGGAACTGGAACCGGTACCGGAAGTGGTGGCTTCCGTCGCTGTCGAAGTGGTCGAGGTGGAGGCGGCGGATCCGCCGGCCGTCTATTTGCGGCACGGGTTTCCCTGGGGACGGGCCACGCCTCGGCGGCTCACTCTGGAGGCTCCCCTGCGGTAGCTTTCAGCGGCTCCAGGGGAATTCCATGTTCCGTGCTCTGTTCGGCGCTATGTTCCGTGCTATGCGTTCAAGCGGACGCTGAGGTTCTCTATTTGGGTGCGGAGCCGCGCTATTTCGCTGCCCAGGTCGAGAAGTGCGGCCGGCGTTCCCGGTACGTCGAGAATTTCCGCGACGCGGGCGCGCAGTGCCGGGCCCGGTTCGACGCCGAGTTCCGTACGCAGCCGGTGGCGGGCGCGTTCGTAGACCCCCAGTGCCTCCCACTGCCGGCCGCCCCTGCACAGCGCGACCATCAGCAGGTCGTAGAGCCGCTCGCGCGTCGGATGGTCGGCGGTGAGGCGTTCGAGCGTGTCGGCCAGGGGGCGTGGGTCGGTGTGCGGGATGCGCAGCCGGGCCTCGTGGAGGGCCTCCTCGGTGACCAGGCGCAGCTCGGCGAGGCGGTCGGCCTCCGCCGTGCACAGGGGGCCGCCGGTCGCGCCGTCGAGCGGGGCGCCGCGCCACAGGGTCAGTGCCCGTCGTAGCAGGTCGCAGGCGTGCACCGGGTCCGTGGGGAGGACGGCGCGGCCCTCGGCGGAGAGGCGGTGGAAGGCCTGTGCGTCGCTGCTGGGGGCGGGCAGGCGGTAGCCGCGGGGGCTGGTCGTGATGTGGTCCGCGCCGTCGACCCCGTGCAGCAGCCGGCGCAGCCGGGTGACGTGGGCCTGGAGGGCGTTGGCGGCGGCGGTGGGCGGGGCGTCGCCCCAGAGCTCGTCGATGAGCCGGTCGGTGGAGAGCAGCTGGCCGGAGCGGGACACGAGCGCACCGAGGAGCGCGCGCTGCTTGGCACCCGAGGGCGCGCCACGGGCACCCGTACGCGGGTCGTGGACCTCGACCGGGCCGAGGACAAGGAATTCCATGATTCCGATGGCTCCTTGGCGACCTTGGTGTGGCTGCCGTGAAAGTGAACCTGTGGTGAACCTGTCCGGGCTTCCTTCGCGTGGAATGTAGCAGTTGATATGCGGCTCGGAAATCCTGAGCTTGGAGGTGGGCTCGAAGTGGGCTCAAGAATTCGGGGACATTGCCCTGGGCCCGGCTACCGTGCGTCCAGTCGCAGGCTGAAATTCGAGAGGGACTCGACGACATGCGGAGGAGACCGTGAAGATTCAGGTTCTGGGTCCGTTGAGTGCCGAGGTCAACGGGGGCTCGATTGTTCCGACGGCGCGTAAACCGCGGCAGATCCTGACACTCCTTGCGCTGTACCCGGGGCGGGTGATGCCGGTCCCGACCCTGATGGAGGAGATCTGGGGCACTGACCTGCCCCAGAGCGCACTGACGACCTTGCAGACGTACATACTCCAGCTGCGCCGGCGGCTCGGTACGGCCATGGGGCCGGGCGGGCCGGGTGGCGCGAAGGAGGTACTTGCCACGCGGCACGGCGGCTATCTGCTGCAGATTCCGCCGGAGTGCGTGGACGTCCACGAGTACGAGGGACTGGTCGCCCGCGGGCAGGCGGCCTTCGAGGAGGGCGACGACGAGAGCGCGGCCGCGCAGTTGCGTCAGGCGCTCGCGCTGTGGCAGGGGCCGGCGCTGGTCGACGTACGGGTGGGGCCGATCCTCGAGATCGAGGTGATGCGGCTGGAGGAGAGCCGGCTGGTCACGGTGGAGCGCCGGATCGACGTCGACCTGCGGCTGGGCAAGCACACGGAGCTGATCGCGGAGCTCACGGAGCTGATCGCGCGCCATCCGCAGCACGAGGGGCTCCACTCGCAGGCGATGGTGGCGCTGTACCGGTCGGGCCGGCAGGCGACGGCGCTGGACGTGTACCGGCGGCTGCGTACCCGGCTGATCGAGGACCTGGGTGTGGAGCCGTCGCCGCAGTTGCAGCGGCTGCACCAGGCGATGCTGACGGTGGATCCGGCGCTGGACGTCCTGGCGGGGCCGAAGCGGGGGTCGACCTTCGACTTGTACGCCGCCTAGGGGCTGTTGGGGCCTGCTGGGCCTGCTGGGGCTGCTGGGGCTGCTGGGGCTGCTGGGGCTGCTGGGGCTGCTGGGGCTGCTGGGGTTGTTTGGGTTGGGTGGGTTGGGTGGGTTGTTCGGCCCGGTCGTCCTCTCCAGTACCTCTCCACCGTCCCCCGGCAAGGTGGCGGGAGCGCCGTGTCGGCCGGTAGCGAGTGTGGATCGGGAGCGCCTGGATCGGGAGCGAGAGCGAGTCTGGATCGGAAAGGGCGGGGTTTCGTTGAGGGTGGTGTGCTTCGCGCATGCCGGGGCCGGGGTCTCGGCCTTTCACCGGTGGCCGGAGCTCGTCGGGCCCGGCGTCGAGGTCGTGCCCTGGCTGCTGCCCGGGCGGGACCGGCGGCGGCGGGAACCCCGGGTGGTCAGCCGTGAGGGGCTGCTGACGGAGCTGGCCGGGGTGGCCGGAGCCGTCGCCGGGCAGCCGTACGCGCTGTACGGGCACAGCCTCGGCGGGCTCGTCGCCTACACGCTGGCCCGGGGCGCGCCCGAGGTCGGTCTGCCGGCGCCCGCGCTGCTGGCGGTCGGCGCGCTGCCGCCGCCCGACGGGGTCGCCGCCCTGATCGGGGGCGGGGAGCTGGCCGAGGACGAGCTGGTCGGCGTACTGCGCGGGTTCGGGGCCGTACCGGAGGACGTGACTCCGGGGGACGTCTGGCACCGGTCCGTGCTGCCGGTGCTGCGGGACGACCTGCGGCTGGCCACCGCGTTGCGCGGCGCCGCGGCCGGGCCCGTCGGCGTACCGGTGCTGGCCGTGGCCGGCCGGGAGGATCCGCTGGGCCGGCCCGAGGCGGTGGCCGGCTGGCGGCGCTGGACGACCGAGCGGTTCGTCCACCGGACCGTCCCCGGTGGGCACTTCTTCGTACGTGACGCGGTGGTGCCCCGGCTGCTGGGGCGGGCCGCGCGGGTCGTGGCGCGGTGCGCGCGGTGAGGCGGGTCGTGGTGACCGGCCTCGGGGTCGTCGCGCCGGGCGGGGTCGGAGTCAAGGACTTCTGGGCGCTGCTGACCGACGGCCGGACGGCGACGCGGGCGATCACCCGGTTCGACGCCGGCGGCTTCCGCTCCCGGGTGGCCGGCGAGGTGGACTTCGATCCCGCCGGTCACGGTATGGCGCCGGGGCTGGACCGGGTCGCGCAGTTCGCCCTCGCGTGCGCCGGGGAGGCGCTCGCCGACGCCGGGCTGGACGCGGACCGGCCGGAAGGGCCCCGTACCGGGGTGTGTCTGGGTACGGCGCTCGGCTGCGCCTCCGCCATGGACGATGCGTACCGGCGGGCCAGCGGCTGCGGGGAGGCGTGGGTCGTCGACCACGTGCTGGCCGGACCGCGGTTGCGCGACTGGCTCGCGCCGGCCTCCCTGGCCGCCGAAGTGGCACGCGAGACCGGGGTGGAGGGGCCGGTGTCGGTGGTGTCCACCGGGTGCACGGCCGGGATGGACGCCCTCGGGCACGCTGCCGAGCTGATCCGCGAGGGCAGCGCCGACGTGATGCTCGCCGGGGCCAGCGAGGCGCCGCTCTCGCCGATCACGGCCGCCTGCTTCGACGCGATCAAGGCGACCTCGCGGCACAACGACAGCCCCGCCACCGCCTCCCGCCCCTTCGACCGGACCCGCGGCGGCTTCGTCCTCGCGGAGGGGGCCGCCGTACTGGTCCTGGAGGAGTACGGGCGGGCGCGGCGGCGCGGTGCGCACCTGTACGCCGAGATCCTCGGGTTCGGTGCGACCAACAACGCGTACCACATGACCGGACTGCGGGCCGACGGCGTGGAGATGGGCGAGGCGATCCGCATCGCCCTGCGCGAAGCCCGGGTCGCGGGTGCTGATGTGGATCACGTCAACGCCCATGGCTCGGGGACCCGGCAGAACGACGTGCACGAGACCGCCGCCCTGAAGCTGGCGCTCGGCGAGCACGCGTACCGCGTCCCGGTCAGCGCCATCAAGTCGATGATCGGGCACTCGCTGGGTGCCATCGGTGCGCTGGAGACCGTCGCCTCGGTGCTGGCCATCGAGCACGGCACCGTGCCGCCCACCGCCAACCTGCACGAGCCCGACCCCGACTGCGACCTGGACTACACCCCGCTCACCGCCCGCGAGCACCGTACGGACGTGGTGCTGACGGTCGGCAGCGGCTTCGGGGGGTTCCACAGCGCGATGGTGCTCGGGCGCCCCGTCCGACGACGAGCCGAGGAGGCCGGATGACTGCTTCAGGGACTGTTTCGGGGACTGCTTCGGGGAGTGTCTCGGGGGCCGCTTCGGGGAGTGTTTCGGGGGCTGCTTCGGGGGCTGCTTCAGGGACTGCTTCGGGCAGCGTTTCGGGCAGTGTTTCGGGGACTGCCTCCGTGGCGGGCGTACCCGGCGTTGTGGCGAGGGCAGCGTCGACCGCCGTCGTGACGGGCATCGGGGTGGCCGCGCCCAACGGACTGGGCACCGAGGCCTGGTGGGAGGCCGTACTGCGCGGCGAGAGCGGGATCGGGCCCGTCACCCGCTTCGACGCCTCGTCGTACCCGGTACGGCTGGCCGGCGAGGTGCCCGGCTTCGTCGACGAGGACCACGTGCCGAGCCGGCTGCTGCCGCAGACCGACCGGGTGACACGGCTGTCGCTGGCAGCGGCGAAGGAGGCCCTGGACGACGCGGAGGTCGACCTGGAGCGGCTGCCGGAGTACGCGGCCGGGGTGGTGACGGCGGCGTCGTCGGGCGGGTTCGAGTTCGGGCAGCGCGAGCTGCAGGCGCTGTGGAGCAAGGGCAGCCAGCACGTGAGCGCGTACCAGTCCTTCGCCTGGTTCTACGCCGTCAACAGCGGTCAGATCTCCATCCGGCACGGTCTGCGCGGGGCGAGCGGGGTCCTGGTCAGTGAGCAGGCGGGCGGGCTGGACGCGGTGGCGCAGGCGCGCCGGCAGCTGCGCAAGGGCGCCCGGCTGGTGGTGACCGGCGGGGTGGATTCGGCGCTGTGCCCGTGGGGGTGGGCGGCCCATCTGGCGGGCGGGGAGATGACGACCGAGGGCGATCCGGCCGTGGCGTACGTGCCCTTCGACGAGCGGGCCCGCGGGCACGTGGTGGGGGAGGGCGGGGCGCTGCTGGTCCTGGAGGACGCGGAGGCGGCGCGGGCGCGCGGCGCGCGCCGGGTGTACGGGAGCGTGGTCGGCCAGGCCTCGACCTTCGATGCCGATCCGGCGGCGCCGCGGCTGCGGGCCGCCGCCGAGCAGGCGCTGGCTGAGGCGGGCGTCGGACCGGCGTACGTCGATGTGGTCTTCGCCGACGCCGCCGGCAGCCGGGATGCCGACCGGGCGGAGGCGGAGGCGATCGCGGGGCTGTTCGGGCCGCGCGGGGTACCGGTGACCGCTCCCAAGACGATGACCGGCCGGCTGTCGGCGGGCGGCGCCTCGCTCGACCTGGCGGCCGCGCTGCTGGCCCTGCGCGACCAGGTGGTGCCGCCGACCGTCGGGACCGTGCGGCCGGCCGCGGACTGTCCGCTGGACCTGGTGACCGGCACGCCGCGGCGGGCGCGGCTGCGTACGGCGTTGGTGCTGGCCCGGGGGCGGGGCGGCTTCAACTCGGCGGCCGTGGTGCGCGCGGGGGTGGCCTGATGGCAGGGAGACATGGTGACGGCGAGGAGGACACGATGGAGCAGGGGGAGCATATGGAGCGCGTGATGCAGATGGAACTGGGTGATCTCGCCCGGTTGCTGAGCGAGTGCGCGGGGGAGGCCGAGGGCGTCGACATGAGCGACCCGGCCAACCTCGACAAGGACTGGATGGACCTGGGCTACGACTCGATTTCCATCATCCAGACGACCAGCCGGATCGAGCGGGACCACGACGTCCTGCTCGACGAGGACGAGCTGGGGGACGCCGACACCCCGCGGCGGTTCCTGGAGATGATCAACGCTGCCCTGTCGGCGCGCGCGGGGGTGTGAGGCGGGTGGCCGCGGGTGCGGGCGTGGGTGCCGGTGCCGGTGCTGGTGCCGGCGTCGGCGCGGGAGTCGGTGCCGGGGGCGGGGACCGGGGCTGCGGCCGAGATGGTGCGGGGGTTCGCGCCGACGTGTGCGTGGTCGGGGGCGGGCCGGCCGGACTGGCGCTCGCGCTGATGCTCCTGCGGTCCGGGATGCGGGTGGTACTGGCGGAGAAGTCCACCGGGCTGCGTCGCGAGTTCCACGGCGAGATCCTCCAGCCCGGCGGGCAGCGGGTCCTGGACGAACTCGGGGTGCTGGGCGCGGCACGGGCGCGCGGGGCGTGCGTACTGGACGGGTTCCAGGTGGTGGAGCGGGAACGGGTGCTCCTCGACATCGACTACGGACGGCTCGATGCCCCGTACGACCATCTGCTGGCCCTTCCGCAGCCGCACCTGATCGCCGAGCTCCTCGACGCCTGTACGCGGCTGTCCGGGTTCACGTACCTGGAGGGGCACCGGATCTCGGCCCTCGTCGAGCAGCGGCCCGGTGGCCCGTACCGGGGTGCGGTGCTGCGCGGGCCTGACGGCGGGCGCGTGACCGTGCACGCGCCGGTGGTCGTCGGCGCGGACGGACGGTTCTCCAAGACCCGGGCGCTGGCCGGTATCGGCGCGGGGCGGGCGGAGTCGTTCGCGCAGGACGTGGTGTGGTTCGCGCTGGAGGCGCCCGGGCGGGCCACCGGCAAGGTCCGGGTGCACCGGGCGGGCGGCAGTGCGGTACTGGTCCACGACGCGTACCCGGACCGGCTGCGGATCGGCTGGACCCTGCCGCACGGTGGGTGGAGCGGTGCGGTGGAGCGGGGGATCGAGGCGATCAGGGACGATCTGGCCGCCGTACTGCCGCACGTGGCGGACCTGCTGCACGCGCAGCTGACCTCACTGTCGCGGTTGAGCCTGCTCGACGTGTTCGCGGCGCACGCCACGGAGTGGGTGCGGGACGGGCTGGTGCTCATCGGGGACGCGGCGCACACGCACGGGCCGATCGGGGCGCAGGGCATCAACCTGGCGTTGCAGGACGCGGCCGTGCTGCATCCGCTGCTGGTGGAGGGGCGGCCGCTCGCGGGGTACGTCGCCCAGCGCGCGCCGGTGGCGGAACGCGTCCACCGGATGCAGGTCATGCAGGCGCGGGCGATGCTGGGGCCGGCGGCGGGACCGGTGACCTCGTTCCTGCGGGCGGGGGCGGCGTCGCTCGTGACGCGGACGCCGATCGGGGCGAAGCTGACGCGGACCATCGCCCAGGGGCCGCGGGTGGTGCCGGTGCGGACGGACCTGTTCACGGCGGGGGTTGCGGCCGCCTGAGGCGGACGCGTAGGTCAGCTTTTATCGGTTTTGAGGCTTTTACGGCTTTTGGTTCGTGGGTCCTCGTGGTTCCTCGCGGTTCCTTCCTTCCGGCGTGCCGCCGCATGTCACGTTCCGGGGTCCTCGATGCATATAGGGGTAGGACCGGAGCGGAAAGGAGGGCCGAGATGGGGGCTAGGAGGCGAGGAGGAGTTCCACCGAGGTCACCTCGGCGGTGGCGGTGGCGGCGAAGACCAGCTGGCCGTGCTGGCGGGCGGTCACCCGGATCTGGAGGCGGCCGTCCGGCTCCCAGATGTGCGGGGTGACCTGGGTGTCGATCGCGCAGGGCGCGTCGGGGTCGGCGAGCAGCAGGAACTCGACGGCCATGCCGCTGAGCATGCCGCCGTGGGGGTGGGCGGCCTGCTGGGCGGCGCGGCGGGCCGCCTCCATAAGGGCCATGCTCGGGGTGCGGTCGGTGGTGATGCCGGTGTTGTCGGCGCCGACCGTGGTGAGGGCCGGCCGGATGGTGAACGCGGCCTCGGCGCCGCCGAGGAGGACACCGTCGCGGACGACGGCGACATGGGTGGTCAGCCCCGTGAGGCGGCCGCGCCGACGGGTGATGTCGGCGCAGCCGATGTGCAGTTCGACCTGCGTGGGGAGCGGGTCGGAGGTGCGGGCGGCAGGGGCGAGGGCGGTCGTGGTGGGGGCGGTTGTGGTGAGGGCGGGTGTGGTGGGGGCAGTCGTGGAGGGCGCAGTCGTGGTGAGGGCGGCGGGTTCGACGGCGTAGATGAAGCGGTCCCAGAGCTGGTCGTGGGCCGGCGGGACGCCGTAGGCCTCGCGGCAGAGCAGCGTGATGGCCTGGCGGACGGTCTCGGCGAGGAGCAGGGGGTCGTGCGCACCGTCGGCCGAGGGGTAGGCGGGGTGGTCGTGCGGCCATCGGGCGGTGACGACGAAGCGGTCCCGGCCGGTGGGGCGCCAGCCCGTCAGCAGCTCCTGAGCGGTGGCGGCTTCGGTTGTGGTCACGGGCGTGGTCCCCCTGCGCGGTTCGGCTGGAGCGGTGAGGAGTGCGGCGGCATGGCGTGCGGCGGCATGGCGTGCGGCGGTATGGCGTTGGGCGGTGCGACGACCCTCATAACGTAGAGAACGTTCTGTTTTTTGTCGAGGAGTTCGAAGGGAGACAGGGGGTGGTCAGGGGGCGGCAGGGGTGAGGGGGAAACGGGCGTGGTGTCCGGCCTGGTAGGGCTCGACGATGCGGTGGGCGGAGACAAGCACCTCAGCGGCCGTGGGGGCGGTTGCGGTTGCGCACCTGGCGAACCCCGTCGACGAGGAGAGTGGTGCCGGCGAGGACGGCGAAGATCGAATACGGGACGGTGTCGATGACCTCGGACAGGTAGAGGGTGAGCAGTGTGACGCCGGCCGCGATGGCGGCGTACGGTATCGCCCTTCTCATGGCGGCTCCTCCTGGTGCGTGAACGGGCGTGCGGGGAGAGGGGGAAGGGCGCCGTTCGTGTGCGCCTCATCCATCGCGAACGGGTAGGGCGAGGCCAGCGGCGGCTCGAAGGAATGCTGTGGGTGATCCGGATCCGGATCCGGATCCCGAAGGGGCCGGCCGCAGCGCTAGGCGGAGACCGCCTCCAGGGCGATCGGCCAGGGGAAGGACGCCGGGGCGTCGGGGCCGGCCGGGCCCGGGAGGAACCCGCCCTCGCCGAAGCGGACGTCGACGCCGGCCGTGCGCAGGATGGCCAGGCTCTGCTCGAACTGCGGGTGCGCGGCCAGTGCGGTGTTGGTGCACGGCATCGTGACCGTCGGGGTGCCCTTGCCGAGGGCTTCGGCGGCGACGCCGACCACGAAGCGGTCGGTGAGACCGAGTGCCCAGGCGTTGATGGAGTTGAAGGTGGCCGGGGCGAACAGCAGGGCGTCGGCCGGGGGCCAGACGTCGGGCTCGCCGGGCAGCTTGTACTGCCAGCGCACCGGATGGCCCGTCAGGGCCGCCAGGCCGTCCAGACTCCCGGCCAGCCAGTGCGCCGCCGTCGGAGTCAGCCCCAGGCATACGTCCCAGCCGCGCGCCTGGGCGTCCTCGATCACATGGGCCACGTCGAACACGGGCGGTGCGGCGGAGCAGAGCAGGTAGAGAGTCCTCGTCATGCCCCCATGTGATCATATCGCTTGACCTCCACCATGCTTGAGGTACGAGTGTGGTGCCCATGACCACCGAATCCACGGCGCACGCCGCCGACATCGAAGCCATCCGCCAGGTCGTCGCCACCGTTCAGCGCACTCAGCGGGCCCGTGACGCCGAGGGGTTCCTCGCCCTCTTCCACCCCGACGCGTTCTGGACCACCGGGCACGGCAAGGTCCTGCTCGGCTTCGACGCGATCGCGGAGTTCACCCGCGAGGTCCTGCCGAACGCCGACGGGGTGGACGGAGCCGGCTACGAGGTCACGCACGTGCAGTTCCTCCGTCCGGACGTGGCCGCGGTCAAGGTCCGCCAGGTCTACCGGGGTGCGGACGGCGCGGTGGAGGGCCCCGAGGGGACGCCGCTGTACGTGATGACCAAGCAGGGCGACGGCGGGCGCTGGCTGCTGACGGCCTGCCAGAACACGCAGGTCCACGACTGAGGGGAGTGGGCGCGGGCTAGGGACTTTTACAAAGTTCAGGTCAGCTCTTGCACTTAGTTCAAGTGGTGGGCTAACTTCGTCTTGTACGCAGTTCAAGTCGAAGAGGAGCCCCACCATGAACGCCTTCGTCGCCATCCTGCAGCTGCTCGTCGCCGCGGCCTTCCTGAGCATCCCGGTGGTGCGCGCCCGCTACGGGGCCACCGCGACGGCCGGCGCCGAGGCCGAGCTGGAGCGCCAGGGCGTGCGGAAGACGGTGCTGGCGGAGAACGGCATGCGGTTCGACGCCGGCGGTCACGAGACCTGGGCCCCGGTCGGGATCGCCACCGCGCTGGCGGCGGTGGCCGTGGTCAACCTCTTCGCCGGATCGGGTTCCTGGGGCGGGCCGCTCACCTGGGCCGTCCAGTCGATCGTGCTGGCCATCAACTGCGTGATCCTCTACAGCAACCTGACCGCCGTGACCTCCGTGCGCGCCGCCTTCGCCCGCAAGGGCGGCGAACTCGCCCGGATCGACGTCCCCGCCCTCCTCAAGGCGGCCGAGGACGGCTTCCCCGCCTGGGTCTGGGTCCTGCAGAACGTCCGCCACGTCGTCGTCTTCGGCGCCTCCCTCGGCGTCATCGGCGCGCTGATCGCGGCCTGAGGCCTGAGGCCTGAGGTCATGGGTGGGGCAGCGCCCCCCGGTCGGGAGTCCCCGGCCGGGGGCTTCCCCCTTTCCGGCCCCCTTTCCCGCCCCCGCTCCGGGTGGGTTCGCGGCCGGTTCCGGGGCGCGGGGTCTCCGGCGGTCGTCGAGCGGGTGTCCAGGGCGTCTCGAGTGCTCGTGGGGACCGTGGGGGGAGCCGCGTCCCCAGGAGGGCAGAGACGTGCCGGTCTTCTCGTACCCCGAGCTCCCGCTCGACGGGCTGCTGCGCCGCGCCGCGCGCCGCGCTCCGGACGCGGCGGCGATCCGGTACGACGACGGGCGTCCCGCCGTCACGTTCGCCGAACTCGACGCGCAGGCCGACCGGATCGCCGGACACCTGGAGCACACGGTGGGGCGGCGCGGGGCACGCGTGGGCGTCGCCAACGTGCTCGACGCCTCCTTCGCCGCCGCCTACTACGGCACCGCGCGCAGCGGGAACACCGCCGTCCTGGTCAATCCGCTGATCAAGGAGGCCGGGCTGGCGCACGTCTTCGCCACCGCCTCCGTGGAGGTGGCCTTCGTACCGGCGGCGACCGCACGGCTGCTGGAGTCCCTCTCCGGCCGACTGCCCCACCTGCACACCGTCGTCGTCACCGACGGGGCCGGGCTTCCCCGGTGGCCCGCCGGACCCGGGGCCGCCCCCGCCCCCGCCCCCGGTTCCGGAACCGGGGCGGAGCCCGATGACCTCGCGTGCATCCAGTTCACGACGGGTACCACCGGAAACCCGCGCGGAGTGCGGCTCACCCACCGCAACCTCGTCGCCAACGCCGCCCAGACGGCGGCCGCGCACGACCTGCGGCGCGACTCGGTCGTGCTCAACCACCTGCCGCTGTACCACGTCATGCACCTCAACTCGGCCGTGTACGCCGGGGCCTGCCAGGTGCTGTGCACCCACCCCGACCCGCTCGTCTCGCTCGCCGTCGCCGCCCGTGAAGGGGCCAGCCACTACTACGGCCTGCCCGCGCGGCTGCACCGGCTCGCCGTCCAGCTGCGCGACGCGCACGACGTGAGCATCGAGGGCGTTCCCGCCGGTCCGCGGCTGACCGCCGTCCTGTCCGGCGGGACCGCCCTCCACCCGTCCGCCGCCCGCACCCTGCGCGAGCGGCTCGGCGTACCCGTCGTCCAGGGGTACGGCATGGCCGAACTGTCCCCGCTGAGCCACTGCCAGCGCCCCGGCGGCGGCCGCTCCGACGCCTACGACGCCCATGACCGGCCGCGCAGCACCGCCGTCGGCCAGACCGTCCCGGGCACCGAGTGCCGCATCGTGCACCTGGACACCCGGCGCCCGCTGGCCCCGTACTCCACGGGGGAAGTGCAGGTCAGGGGGCCGCAGCTGATGGCCGGCTACCTGGACTGCCTGGGGCCCGCCAAGGTCGAGTACGGCGGCTGGTTCTCCACCGGCGACGTCGGCTACGTCAACGCCGACGGCGAGCTGTTCCTCGTCGACCGGCTCGGCGACGTCTTCAAGTACGACAACGAACTCGTCTCGCCGACCGCCGTCGAAGCCGTCGTCGCCGCCGACGAGCGGGTCGCCGACTGCGTGGTGGCCGGCTGGCCCGACCCCGTCCACGGGGCCGTCGTGTGGACCGGGATCGTGCTGCGCGATCCCCGCCCGGCCGGCGGCCCCGGGCTGCTCGACGTCCTCGACTCGATCGTCGAGCGCGCCAACGAACGCCTCGCTCCCTTCGAGCAGATCCGCCGCGTCGAAGTCATCGACGCCGTGCCCCGCACCCCCGTGGGCAAGCCCGCCCGCCGGGGCCTGCTGATGAGCATCCGTACCCGCGCGGCCGTCGAGACGGCCGCCTAGCCCTCCCCCTGGAGATTCCTGTGGTGACCTTCGTCAACAAGCTGACCGTGCACGGCGACGTCGAGGAGTTCCTGGCCGCGAAGGAGCGGATCTCCGCCTTCATGAGCGCGCAGCCCGGGCACATCGCGCACCGCACGCTGGGCTCGCTGGGCGAGCCGAACGTCTTCATAGAGATCGCCGAGTGGCTGGACGCCGCCTCCCACCAGGCCGCCATGCGCAGCGAGACCTTCCGTGAGCTCGTCGGCCCGCTCGCCGCGCTGGCCACTCCCGAACCGGGCCTGTTCCGGACCCTGGAGGCGGAGCCGTGGCGCACCGAGCCGGTGCGGCTGCAGGAGCCTGCCCGTGCCGCGTGACATCGCATCGGACGTCGGCGGCGGCAGCGCCGCCCCTGACGGTCCCGTCGACGGCACTGCAGCGGCCGCGTCCGCCGTCGATGCCGTCCCCGTCCCCGTCCCCGTCCCTGCCGCCGCCGCCGACGGCCAGGTCCTGGTCGTCGGCGCCGGACCCGTCGGGCTCACCGCCGCGCACGAGCTGGCGCGGCGGGGCCTGGCGGTCCGGCTGATCGACGCCGCGTCCCGGCCGGCCCGCACCAGCCGGGCCGTCGCCGTCCACCCGCGCACCCTGGAGACCTTCGACCAGATGGGCGTGATCGGCCCGGTCCTGGAACACGGACGCCACAACCGGGCGTTCACCATGTACGGCAGCGGGCGGCGGCTGGTGCGGCTGGAAGCCGACTACGCCTCGATGCCCACGCGCTACCCGTACACCGTCATCATCGAGCAGACCCGGACCGAAGCGGTCCTGCGCGAGGCCGTCGCCCGGCTGGGCGTGCAGGTCGAGTGGGGCGTACGGCTGGCCTCCTTCGAGCAGTCCCCCTCCGGCGTACGGGCGGTGCTCGCGCACGCCGACGGGCGCGAGGAGCAGCACGTCACCGGCTGGCTGGTCGGGTGCGACGGCGGACACAGCACGGTGCGCAAGCAGCTGCGGCTGCCGCTGATCGGGGAGTCCAGCGAGACCTGGGAACTCGCCGACGCCCCGGTCGACGTCGACCTGCCGCCGGACACCATCTACTGGGCGCACACCGGCGGTCAGGCGCTGATGATGGTCCCGTACCCCGAGCAGGGTCGCTGGCGGCTGCTGGACACCGCGCCCACCGGACCCGGAGCCGATCCGCGGCCGGTGGCGGAGCGCTTTTCGGCCAAACTGTCGGCCGGGCTCGGCACCGAGGTACGGGTCGGGGAGCCGACCTGGACCTCCCTGTTCACCTTCCAGCAGCGGATGGTGCCGCGCATGCACGACGGACGCTGCTTCGTCGCCGGCGACGCGGCGCACGTGCACAGCCCGGCCTCCGGCCAGGGCATGAACACCGGCGTGCAGGAGGCGTACAACCTCGCCTGGAAGCTGGCCATGGTGGCGCACGGCTGGGCGGGGCGGGAGCTGCTGCACACCTATGGCGAGGAGCGGGTGCCGGTGGGGCAGGCGCTGCTGGGGTCGACCAAACAGGCCACGTTCCTGGTCCAGTTCAAGAACACGCTCGCCGGGCTGGCCCTGCCGGTCGTGATGGGCGTCGTACGCAATGTGGGACCGCTGCGCCGCGCGATCCAGCGCAAGGTGCTGGGGGGCATGTCGGGGCTGCGCCTGGGCTACCCGGAGAGTTCCCTGACCACCCCGGCCGCGGGCATGGGCCTGCCGGCCGGCTCGCGGGCGGCGGCCGCCGTGGCCACCGCGGCCGCCGCGGCCCGGCACGCGGACGACCCGGGGGCGGCGGCGCTCCGCGCCGAACTGCGCGACGTGCGCTGGTCACTGCTGTACGTGCCCGAGGGCACCGGGGAGGCCGCCGATACGGCCGCGGGCGCCGGCGCCCGGCACGAGGCGTGGCTGTCGGTGCGTACGGTCACCGGCGCCGGCGGCGCCATCGGTGTCGGTGGAGTCGGCGAGGGCGGTGACGGCGAGGGCGGGCCGCGGGCGTTGGCCGATCCCGACGGGCTGCTGCGCCGGGCGCTCGGCCTGTCGGCGGGCGGCTGGCTGCTGATCCGGCCGGACGGGTACGTCGCGTCGGGCGGCACGGAGCTGACCGAGGAGGCGCTGGCGCGGGCGCTGGCGCCGCTGGGGGTGGCCGCGCGCGAGGAGGCCCGTCCCGCACGGCGGGACCCGGCCGGGGAGACGGCCCGGCCGTCCGCCTCGTCCCGGCCGTCCCCGTCGTCCCCGTCGTCCTCGGCGGCCGGGTCTTCGACGGCGTCCCCGCCGCCCGAGGCAGCAGGGGCCGCGGCGGCTCCGGCACGCCGTCGGCGGGCCCGGCGGACCTCGCCCCACCCCTCTTCCGGTGCGCCCCGAGTGGGATCGGGCACCGTCGAAGGGCCGACGCGATCGATGGAGGGCGCCCGATGACGACACAGCCGGTGCAGCGGACAGGCAAGGCCCCCGAGCGGCCGGTGGCCCTGGTCACCGGAGCCACCAGCGGGATCGGGCTGGCCATCGCCCGGGACCTGGGGGAGCGCGGACACCGGGTGTTCCTGTGCGCGCGGACCGCGGCGGACGTCAAGCAGACCGCCGAGGACCTACGGGCCGAGGGCCTGGCCGTCGAGGGGCTGGCCGCCGACGTGACCGACCGCGGTGCCGTCGAGGACCTGGTCGCGGCCGCCGTCGCCACCTACGGGGCGCCGGTCAGCATCCTGGTCAACAACGCCGGGCGCAGCGGTGGCGGCGCCACCGCCTCGATCACCGACGAGCTGTGGCACGAGGTCATCAACACCAACCTCAACAGCGTGTTCCTGCTGACGCGGGAGGTCCTCAACAGCGGCGGCCTGGGCAACGCCCCCTGGGGGCGGATCATCAACATCGCCTCCACCGCCGGCAAGCAGGGCGTGCTGCTCGGCGCCCCGTACTCGGCCTCCAAACACGCGGTCGTCGGCTTCACCAAGGCCCTCGGCAAGGAGCTCGCGCCCACCGGGGTCACCGTCAACGCGGTCTGCCCCGGGTACGTCGAGACGCCGATGGCGGCGCGCGTGCGCAGCGGCTACGCGGCGGCGTGGGACACGACCGAGGAGTACGTGCAGGAGCAGTTCGAGGCCAAGATCCCGCTCGGCCGCTACTCCACCCCCGAGGAGGTCGCGGGCCTGGTCGGCTACCTGACCACCGACCTGGCCGCGTCGATCACCGCCCAGGCGCTCAACGTGTGCGGCGGGCTGGGGAACTTCTGATGCCGCTCGCCCCCCGGGTGTGGGAGGCGGAGGTCGCCGCGCCCGCGGGGGTCCTGTACGGACTCCTCGCGGACGCGGCGCGCAGCCCGCTGTACTTCCCGGCGCCCGTCCACGTGGAGCGGCTCACCGGGGACGGCGTGCGGGACGAGTGGCTGGTGTGGTCGCTGACGGGGGACGCCGGCGGGGGCACGCGTGAGGGCGCGGGCCTGGACGCCGGACCTGGTTCCGGTGTGCCGGGTGCTCCCGGATCCCCCCGTGGCCTCGTCGGCGCGGGCTGCCCCGCGGGCGGCACCGTGGCGCTGCGCACCGAGCACCGGGTGCTCGATCCCGCGCGGCGGCGCGTCGGTTGCGCGGCCGGCGAGTGGGCCGTCGAGGCGCTCGACGGTGGCGACCGTTCGCGCGTCACGCTGACCGGTCCGCACGAGCAGGCCTGGCGGGACGCCCAGGACCTGCTGACGCTCGCGTCGCACTGGGAACGGCTCGACGACCTCGTGCTGTGCTTCGAGGACTCCGTCCGGGTCGCGGCGCCGCCCGCCCGGACGTACGGCCGCCTGGCCGCCCGGGCCGGCGACTGGCCGTACCGCGTGTGCTTCCCCGAAGCCGCCTCCGGGCGGGTCGTCGGCAAGCGCCCGCAGGCGCCGGACGCGCTGCTCGCCACCCACACCGGGACCTGGACGGTGGACGCCACCGGGCTGGTGACGGTCCGCCACCACGTGGTCCTGCGGCCCGGTGCCGTACGTCCGCACCTGGGCGATACGGCCGACCTCGGCGCGGCCCGGCGCGTCGTGCGCGAGTCCCTGGGGCGGGCGGGCGAAGAACTGCTGGCGTCCGTACGCCGGGAGGCGGAACGGTCCCCGGACCCGGTGGCGCACAACGCGTGACGCGGTACCGGCCGGACGGGCGTTCCCGGGGCCCGGTCGGCCCGGGCCGTGCGCTGCGGCCGCCCGTGGCGTGCCGCGCCATGCCCCGGTCGGCACCGGGCGCCGGTCCGGACCGGGCGTCGGGCACTGCCGGGCCACATGCCGGTCCGGGCGTCGGGGCGGGTCGAGACGTCGGCCGTGTCATGTGCCGGGCCGGGCAGGTGGGGTCGTGGCGGTGCTGGACGCGAGCCGTGCGTCGGGCCGGGTCGTGTGCCGGGGCGCGTCATGTGCCGGGCGGGTCTGGTTGTGTTGGGCCGGGCGTGGGGCGGCGCTTCGTTCGGAGGGGTGGGGCATGGTGTGGCCGAGGGGCCCGGTGGTGGGTGGGGCCCCTCGGCCGGGGGGAGGGGGCGTCAGAGCCTCACCGGGGAGCCGGTGACGTCCCAGAGGGCCGCCTCGGGGGCTGTCGGCGAGGACTTCCAGGCCGCCAGGGACGCGGGGTCCACCGGTTCGTCGGACAGCAGGACGTGCCGCAGAGCCGGCAGGGTGGTGCCGCGGGCCGCCTCCGCGAGGCGGGCGAACGCCGACGGCAGCTGCGTCAGCACGCTCACCCGGTGCTCCGCCAGGACCCGGGCGAACTCGCGCGCCTCGGAGGCGGTGTCCCGGTCCACGATGATGGCGCGGCCTCCCGACAGCAGGGGGCCCCAGATCTCGCGCATGCCCAGGTCCAGGCTCAGGGAGTGGAAGTACGTCCACACCTCGTCCGGCCCGGTCTCCAGCATCGGGAGGCACACGTCCAGCCAGGACAGCACGTCCAGGTGCGTCACCGGCTCCACGGCCAGCGCCCGCCCCGGGTTCCCGCCCGCCGGCAGCGCCAGGAACGCCGTCCGCTGCGGCAGTTCGCGCCGTACGGCCTGCTCCGGACGCACGGCGATGACGAACCGGCCCGCCTTGGCCACCGGGATCTCGTCCCGCAGCAGCCCGCCGTCCGAGATGACCATCTCGGCGCCGGCGTCCCGCATCAGGAACTCCTGCAGACCCGGGTTGTGCCCCGGCTCCAGGGGCAGTACGGCCGCCCCCGAGCGCAGCACGCCCACCACGGCGCCCGCCGCCATGCACGAGCGCCGGGCCCGTACCGCGACGGCCTGGCCCGGCCCGGTACGCCCGCTCAGCCGGCGGGCGATGTCGTCGGCGAGCCACTCCAGTTCCAGGTAGGTCGCCGAGTCCTCCGCGTCCTGGGCGGCGACCTTGCCCGGATGCCGGGCGGCCGCGGCCGCGAAGCGGATGTCGATCCGGTCCCGGCGCGTGGGCCGCTCGCCGGCCGGGTCGAGCCCGATCCGTCCGAGCAGCCCGGCCAGATCGGCGGACAATTGGTCGAGCTCCGGACGCTCCGGAGTGGGGTTCATCTGGCCTCCCGGACAACGGGTCGCAACTCCTGGTCCGATCGTGTCGGGAACGCTTGGAGGCCCGCTCGAGTCTCGCCGTACAGGACCGGTCCAGGACCGCTCAAGAGGCGCTCGACACGGGGTCCATGAGGAGTCGAGAGCCGCTCGGGATGCTGTGGCCCACCCCGTGAAGGCATGCCTACGATTCTCGGGCTCATGCCGCAGCCGCACTCTCCGCGCCGCTTCGAGGTGACCTCTCGTAGACGCAGGCGTATGGAACTGAGCTTTGTGGCTATGGCCCGTCTCGCGAGACTGGACTTGACTGTACTCATGACTCAGAACACGCAGAACACGCAGATCACCCTCGTCATCGGTGGAAACGGCAAGACCGGCCGCCGCGTGGCCGAGCGCCTCACCGCGCAGGGCCGCCAGGTGCGCATCGGTTCGCGCAGCGGGTCGCCGGCCTTCGTGTGGGAGGACTCCTCCACCTGGGACGCGGCGCTCGAGGGCGTCGACCGTGTCTACATCACCTACTACCCCGACCTCGCCTTCCCCGGCGCCGCCGAGCAGGTGGAGGAGTTCTCCCGGGTCGCCGTCGCCAAGGGCGCGCGCCGTCTGGTGCTGCTCTCCGGCCGCGGTGAGGAGGCCGCCGAGGTCAGCGAGAACAACGTGAAGGCCTCCGGCGCCGACTGGACCATCGTCCGGTCCAGCTGGTTCAACCAGAACTTCAACGAGAGCTTCTTCCTGGAGCCCGTCCTGGCCGGCGAGATCGCCCTGCCGACCGGTGACGCCGTCGAGGCCTTCGTCGACGCCGACGACATCGCCGACGTGGTCGTGGCCGCGCTGACCGAGGACAAGCACATCGGCAAGACCTACGAGCTGTCCGGTCCGCGGCTGCTCAGCTACACCGACGTGGCGGCGGAGCTGTCCAAGGCGACCGGCCGCGAGATCAAGTACATCTCGGTCACCAACGAGCAGTACCGCGCCGTGCTCCGCGAGAACGGCCTGCCGGAGGACTTCGCCGACCTGTTCACCATGATCCTGGACGGGCGCAACGCGCACCTGGTCCACGGTGTGGAGGAGGCCCTGGGCCGCAAGCCCAAGGACTTCGCCGAGTTCGCCCGCGAGGCCGCGGCGACGGGCGTCTGGAACGTCTGAGCCAGGGCGTACCGGGCACGAGGTACGAGGTACGAGGCACCACCGGCATCCCGTGACCGGTCGGGCGGCGACTCTGGTACGGCCGCCGCCCGCCCGGGAACCGGGGACCGGGAGCCCCACTCGTACGACCCGCACCATCCGTACGACCGCACCACCCCGCACCACCCCGCACCACCGCGCCGCGGCACGCACCACCGCACCGCAGCGCCGACCGGCAGGAGGTCCCGATGACCGCGCCCAAGCCGTCCTTCTCCAGCGAGCACGGGCTGGACTCGCTCCCGCCCCACTTCCACGGATTCGCCCTCATGCACATCGCGATGAGACGCGACGCGGCCCGGCTGCGCGCGGCCGCGCCCGCCTGGCAGGGCACCGGCGGCGCCGAGTGGTGGCAGCGGCTGCGCGAGGTCATCGAGTGGCACCACACCAGCGAGGACGACGTGCTGTGGCCCGGACTGCGCGGCCGCGACGCCGACTTCGACGCGCAGGCGCGCGAACTGCACGAGGACCACGAGTCGCTGGACACGGCCATGGCCGCGGTCTCCACCGCGATCGCCCACGGCGGCGACGGCCTGGTCAAGGCGTCCGCCGACTTCGAGACCGTCCTGCGGGACCACCTGCGGGACGAGGAGCAGGTCGTCTTCCCCGTCTTCGACCGGCTCGGGGAGCGGGCGTACCTCGCCGAGGAGCGCAAGCTGATCGGGACCGCGCCGATGCGTGTGATGACGTACCTGCAGCCGTGGATGTTCGACGGAGCCCCCCGCTCCTCCGTCCGTCACGTCTCGGCGACCATTCCCCCTCCTGTCCGACTGATCGGTGCGACGCTGTTGCGCAGGCGATACGAGCGCACACTGAAGGGAATCCTGAAGTGACGAGCACGAGTACTCAATCCGCGACCCTGGTGGCGGCGACCGTCGGCACGGGCCTGATGGCCGGCCTCTACTTCGCGTTCGACATCTCGGTGATGCCGGGCCTCGGGCGCGGCGACGACCAGACGTACGTGACCGCGATGCGCAACATCAACGAGGCCATCGACAACGGGCTGTTCGGGCTGCTCTTCCTGGGCGCGTTCCTCGCGACGGGCGTCGCGGCCGCCCAGCAGCAGCGCGGCGGCCGGCTCGACACCGCGCGCTGGGGCTGGCTGGCCTTCGCGCTGTACGGGCTGTCGCTGGCGGTGACCGCGGTCATCAACATCCCGCTGAACAACCAGCTGGCGAAGGCGGGGCCGGACCTGTCCGCGGCCCGTTCCCGCTTCGGCGGCCGCTGGGCATCGGGCAACGTGGTCCGCACGGTCGCCTGTACGGCGGCCCTCGCGGCCCTGGGACGGGCGCTGACCCTGCACGGGCGCGGCTCGGCGGTCTGAGCGCCACGGCACCACCAGGCACCACCCCCGTGAACGGCGTCCGCTCTCTCTTCCGTCCCCCGCGGGAGAGCGGACGCCTCGGCGCGTCGTCGGAGAGGATGTACCCATGGACACTCTGACCGGCTTGCTGGAAGGCCCCAAGGCCCGCGGTGCCTTCCTCCTCAAGTCCGTCTTCAACCCGCCCTGGTCGCTGCGGGTCGAGGACCACGCGCCGATCTCGGTGGTGACGATGGTCCGCGGCGAGGCCTGGCTGCTGCCCGACGAGGCCACACCGGTCCTGATCCGCCCCGGCGACGTGGCCGTCGTACGCGGCCCCAAGCCGTACACGGTCGCGGACGCCCCCGACACGGCCGTCCAGATCACCGTGGGCCCCGAACAGCGGTGCAGCACCGAGGACGGCGAGGACGTCACCGAGTCCATGTCGCTGGGCGTGCGCACCTGGGGCGACACCTTCCAGGACGACGGCTCGGCGGTCATGCTCAGCGGCACCTACCAGGCGCCCAGCGAGATCGGCCGCCGGCTGCTGAGCGCGCTGCCGACGCTGCTGGTGCGCCCGGCGGAGTCGGCGGACAACACCCTGATCAGCCTGCTCGCCGCGGAGATCGGCAAGGACGAGCCCGGCCAGGAGATCGTCCTGGACCGGCTGCTGGACCTGCTGCTGATCGGCGTGCTGCGCACCTGGCTCGCGGCCCCGGGCAGCGGTGCCCCCTCCTGGTACCGCGCCCAGGGCGACCCGGTCGTGGGCCCGGCCCTGCGGCTGCTGCACGAGAACCCCGCGTACGGCTGGACCGTCGAGGAGCTCGCCCTCAAGGTCGGTGTCTCCCGGGCCTCCATGGCCCGCCGCTTCACCGACATCGTGGGCGAGCCCCCGGTCGCGTACCTGACGGGCTGGCGCCTGGCGCTGGCCGCCGACCTGCTGCGCGAACCGGACGCCACGGTGGCCACGGTCGCCCGCCGCGTCGGCTACAGCTCGGCCTTCGCCCTGTCGACGGCCTTCAAACGGGTCCGCGGCGTGAGCCCGCAGGAGTTCCGTACGGGCGCCGCCCCGGCCGCCCCGGAGGCCGCGGCACCGCCGAGAACCGTGGTGCTGCCGCCGCAGTAGGCCCTGGACGGCAGCACCGCACGGCGGCTCACAGGGCGCGCACGCCCACCGTCTGATTGCCGCTCAGCTCGCCGGTGCGGCGGAAGCCCAGGCCCAGGTAGAAGGGTTCGGGGGTGTGCGTGCCCGTGTCCCAGGTGACGTAGGCGCGGCTGACGCCGCGGCCGCGGAGCTCCGCGCATATCGCCTCGACGGCGAACCGGCCGTAGCCCTTGCCCTGGTGGCCGGCGGAGATGTTCAGACGCCAGATGCCGAAGCGGACGTCGTCGGGGTTGTCGTCCCAGGCACAGTCGAGGAAGGCCATGACGAAGCCGACGACGGTGTCGTCGTCGACGATCGCGCGGGGCCAGGCGACGGCCGGATGGACGTAGGCCTCGGCCAGGGACTTGACCACCGGGGAGACCAGGTGTGCCTGGTCGGGGCGGACGGAAACGGCGCAGACGGCGTCGAAGTTGGCGGCGGTGACCGGCTCCAGACGCGGGTTGGACGTACTCATGGCCGCACCTTAACCGCGCGAGACCGCCGTGATCACCAAAGTGGACGTGGCCAGCCAGCGGCCCTCGTAGAACGGCGAGACCGGCGGCGGGTCCGCGGGGTGCAGCCGGGCCGTGAACGTGCCCTCCGGGCGGAGCGTCACGGTGGCGTCGCGGAAGCCGAGCCAGATGCCCGTGGCCGGGTACCAGGCCTTGTAGACCGCCTCCTTCGCCGAGAAGAAGACCCGCTGCCAGGGCACCTCGGGGCCGGCGGCCTCGAGAGCGGCGAGGTGGTCGCGCTCCGCCGGGGACGTGATCAGGCCGAGCACGCCCCGCGGGAGCGGGCCCGCCGGTTCCGCGTCGATGCCGAGGGCGCCCACGGTCTCGGAGGTGGCCGCCACCGCCGCGCGGTAGCCCTCGCAGTGGGTGATGCTGCCGATCACCCCGGCCGGCCACTGCGGGGCGCCGCCCGGACCGGGCAGCAGCGGGACCGGATAGCGGCCCAGCTCGGACAGGCAGCGCCGGGCGCAGGCGCGGGCGGTGGCGAACTGGCGGCGCCGGCGCGCCCGGCGGCCCTCCATCAGGGCGGCCTCGGCCGGGAACAGCGGGGCGGGCGCCGCGTCGTCGAAGGCCTCCGACGACGTGACGCCCGGCGGGAGAAGCGTTTCGATCACGGGTCAGCGGGCGGCGAGCTCGGCGACCGCGGAGACCGCCAGCAGCGGCCGCTCCAGGGGCAGCATGTGACCCGCGTCCGGGACCGCCTCGAAACGGGCGGCCGGCAGCACGTCCGCGAGGATCTTGGCCAGCTCGATGTCGATGACCTTGTCCCCCTCGCCGTGCAGGACCACCGCCGGGATCCGCACCGGCGCCAGCGCCTGGCGGACGTCCCAGCCGCGCGTGCAGCGGAAGAAGTCCGCCCGCACCCGCGGGACGGTGGCGGAGAACAGCTGGCGGTTGATCTCCCGGGACCACTTGTCGGCGGACTTGCCCATCGTCGACGACAGCAGCTTGCGGCCCAGCCCCGGACGCGCCAGCGCCCAGCTGAACAGGCCGCTGCCCATCATCTTGACCTCGCTGTCCGGGGTGTCCTGGCCGTGCGCCGCCGTGCCCAGCAGCACCAGGCCCCGCAGCCGGGCCGCCTCCGGATGCGCCGCGGCGTACGCCAGGGCGGCGAACCCGCCGCCCGAGTGGCCGACCACGACCGCCTCGCGCGCGGCGCTCTCGCCCAGGACCGCCGCCAGGTCGGCGCCGAGCCGCTCCACCGACACCGGCGTACGGCCCAGTGTCGAGGCCCCGTGGCCGCGCTGGTCGTACAGCACCACCCGGTGCCCGGCCCGGATGAGGCGGTCGGCGACCGTGCCCCAGGCGCGCCGGGCGTGCGCCCAGCCGTGCACCAGGACCACGTCGCCGGCCGGGACCGTCCCGCCGATCGGGGCGAGGACCGTCACGGCGAGCTCCGCGCCGTCGTCCGTACGGACCGTCAGTTCGCGGGTCACGTCCGCTGCCGTGGTCATGCCCGGACCCCCGCCGACAGCTGCCGGCCCAGCGCCTCGAAGGCGGCGAGGGTGCCCTTGGAGTGCTCCGCCGCCAGGTCCGCGACCTTCGACAGCAGCTTCAGCCAGCCGTGCGGACCCGCGGCGAAGTGCATGGACAGCCGGGTGCGGCCGTCGCCCAGCGGCTCCAGCAGGAAGGTGCTCGGACCGCGGAAGACACCGTCCACGTACTCGATGTCCAGGCGCCGGCCCGGCTCCACCGCCGTGGTGCGCGCGGTGAAGCGCAGCTTCAGGCCGCCGTTGTCGACGCCCTTGGTGTGCACCGTGACACCCACCTCGCCGCCGACCTTGTCGGGGGAGCCGGAGACGGTGGTGAACGTGTTGTACGGGACCCACCACTGCTCGGCGCCGCGGAACTCGGCGATCAGGGCGTCCCAGACGGCCGCCGCCGGGGCGTCGATCACCGCCTCGTCGATCAGGTCGTAGGTGGTCATGGGCGATGCCTCCAGAGAAAAGAGGGCGGCGGGGGCGGGGTCCCTCATCCCCGCCCCCGCCGCCGGGACTCCACAGCCGGTCAGATCAGTCCGAAGCCCTGGCCGGGGGTGAAGATGGCGGTCGGGTCGTACTTCTTCTTGGCCTGGACGAAGCCGTACCAGCGGTTGCCGAAGTGCTTCTTCCAGTCGGCGTGCGACATCGGGATCGAACCCACCAGGTACCGCTTGGCGCCCATCGCGACGGCGATGTCGTACAGCCGGCGGTTCTGGTCGATCATGCCCTGGATGTTGGGCTCACCCGGGTTCGGGAAGCGCAGCAGGTCGAAGAGGTAGGCGACCGACTCGTTCGGCTGGACGGCCAGCGGGCGCTTCAGCTTCGAGGTGAAGTACGGGTAGAAGAGCAGGAACCCGCCGCCGAGCGAGTCGGCGTTCAGCTCGCGCTCGGCGATCTTCATGAACGCCTTGGTCTTCGACGCCGGCAGGAACATGCTCAGCCACGGCTTGGGCGTGTACCAGTGGCCGCCCTCCTTCAGGACCGCCTCGTAGGCGTCCAGGCGGAACATGTAGTCCCGGAAGCTGACGTCCTCGATGATGGCGTCGGCGCGGACGTCCTTCAGGTCGCACAGCAGCTTGTTGCGGTCCGGCGGGGTCGAGGTGTAGGTCGCGCCGACCTCCAGCTTGTAGCGCCAGCCCGAGTTGTCCGGCGTCCGCATCATCTCGCCCGCGTGGACCTGGAACCGGCCGTCGGCCAGCACCTTCTCCGAGTCGACCAGGTACGTCTCCACGGAGCTGTAGAAGAGGCTGAAGACGACCGCCCGCGTCGGCGCCGGGATCAGCTTGACGTTGACCCGCACGATGATGCCGACCTGGCCGCCGCCGCTCAGCGCCGCGTTGAACAGGTCCGCGCGCAGCCACGGGGTGGCCGTGACGAGCTTGCCGTCGGCCGTGACGATGTCGATGGCCTGCACGGTGTCGACCATCAGGCCGTACTTCTGCACGGTGCCGCCGATACCGCCGACCGACAGCGTGCCGCCGATCGAGATGTACAGGTAGTCGGGCAGCGCCGGCGGGGTCTTGCCCAGCTTCAGCGTGGCGTCGGTCAGCTGGCCCCAGGTCACACCGGCCTCGACCACCGCGTAGTCGTTGCCGATGGACAGGATGTTCGCCATGCCCTTGGCGTCGATGGAGATGCCGCCCGGGACCCGCGCCTGCCCGTACACCGAGTGCGACTCGATGTCGTTGCCGGTGCCGCCCTGCCCGTTCACGGCGATCTTGATGCCGTTGGTACGGGCGTAGTTGACGATCGTGACGATGTCCTCGACACCGGCCGGGCGCAGGACCGCCCACGGCTTGCTGACGTCGTCGAAGAGGTGACCGAAGTCGTGCCCGAAGGAACCGACGGTCTCCGGAGCGGTCGTCAGGGTGCCCTTGAGGCCCGGGACGGGGACGACGTCCGAGCTGCCGGCGGCCTCGGCCGCCGTCGCCCAGGTCTGGGTGGCGGCGTTCCAGCCGACGACGGCGACGGCGGTGGCCGCCATCGAGCCGAGGACGTTGCGCCGCGACGGCTTGGCGGCGCTGCCGGCGTCGCCGGCGGTGGCTCTGGGGGTGCTGCTCATCTGCTTACGACTCCCGATTCGCGTACTACTGGTGGGATACCGGCTTGGTGCTGCGCACCTGGGAGGCGAGCTGGTACTCGCTCAGGTCCAGGCGCTTGGTCCCCCGGCGGAAGCGCCAGGTGTACGTCGGGTAGACCGACGGATTGCGGCCGCTGGCGTCGAGGTACCAGCTCTTGCAGCCGCCTGCCATCCAGACCGTGCCTTCGAGGTGCTTGTCGAGCCGCGCGTTGTAGGCGTCCTGCGCCTCCTTGCGCACCTCGATGCTGGCCAGGCCGCGCTTCTCGATCTGCTGCAGGGCGTCGACGACGTACGCGATCTGCGCCTCGATCATCACGGTCTGCGAGGAGTGGCCGAGCGCCGTGTTCGGGCCCAGCATCATGAACAGGTTCGGGAACCCGGCGATGGTGGTGCCGCGGTGCGCGGACATGCCCTCCTGCCAGGTCTCGCGCAGCTGCACCCCGCCCTTGCCCCAGATCCGGCGGGCGACGGGGCGGTCCGTCGCCTCGAACCCGGTGCCCAGGATGATCGTGTCGACCTCGCGCTCGGTCCCGTCCGCCGTCACGACGGACTTGGGACGGACCTCCGCGATGGAGTCGGTGACGATCTCCACGTTGGGCTGCTGGATGGCCGGGTACCAGGTGTTGGAGAACAGCAGCCGCTTGCACGCCACCACGTAGTCGGGCGTCAGCTTGGCGCGCAGCGCCTCGTCCGGCACCGACTTCTTCAGGTGGTCGCTGGCCATCTTCTGGACCTTCAGCGCCAGCTGCGGCCGCTTCCAGAAGAACGCCAGGACCTCCCGGCCCCACTGGTTGAAGCCCCGCCGGAACTGCTGGTAGCCGGGCAGCGAGCGCAGCAGCTTGGTGTGCAGCTCGGTGTTGGGCTTGTCGGGCTTGGGGCCGATCCACGGGGGCGTGCGCTGGTACAGGTCCAGCTGCCCGACCTCGGGCTGGATCGCCGGGACGAACTGGATCGCGGAGGCGCCCGTACCGATGACCGCGACGCGCCGGCCGGTCAGGTCGTGGTCGTGGTTCCAGTTCGAGGAGTGGAAGATCGTGCCCTCGAAGTCGCCGATGCCCTTGATGGCGGGCACGGACGGCTCGCTGAGGTAGCCGGTTCCGGTGACCAGCACCTGGGCGGTGTACTCGCCCTGCGAGGTCTCGATCTTCCAGTGCCGCTCGTCCTCGTCCCAGCGGGCGGCGATCAGCTCGTGCCCGAAGCGGATGTGGGGACGCACCCCGAAGCGGTCGGCCGTGTCACGCAGGTACGCGTACAGCTCGTCCCGCGTGGCGAAGGTGGACTTCCAGTTCGGGTTGCGGGCGAACGAGAAGGAGTACAGGTGGGACATGACGTCGCACGCACACCCCGGATAGCTGTTGTCGCGCCAGGTGCCGCCGACCTCGTCGGCCCGCTCGAACACCAGGAAGTCGTCGATGCCCGACTGCAGCAGGCGGATGGCGGTGCCCAGGCCCGAGAAGCCGGTGCCGATGACCGCGACCCGCAGGTGGCGGGTCGGGCCGCGGCCGCCGGGCGCCGCGTCGGCGGCCGTGGGGCGGGCCCCGCCGTCCTTGGCCGGTTCGAGAATGCTCGTCACGTCGGCCTCCCTAGCGGCGCGTGATGGTGACGCGGAAGTTGTTGAAGAACTTGTCCTCGAGCGTGTACGCGAAGATGTCGAGGTAGCGCTCGAAGCGGGAGACGACCTCCTCGCCCTCCATGGCCACGGCCTCGTCCCGGCGCTCGGCGAGCAGCACCAGCCAGGCGCGGCAGGCCATCGCGAACGACTCGCGCTCGTTGACGACCTCGTCGATCTCGAAGAGGCCCTCGGCGGCGGCGCTCAGCTCGCTCAGGTGCGGGATGTGGCAGCCCTCGAACTCGGAGCGCTGGAGGAACTTCAGGTCGTCGAGCAGCGCGCGGTTCATCGGCAGCGCCTCGGCGGTCATGGTGTGCAGCACGAACTTGGCACCGGGGTTCAGGGCGTTCGCGACCTGCTGGAAGAAGAAGCGGTAGCGCTTGGTGCGCTCCTTCGGCGGCAGGTTGGAGGAGACGAAGTGCTCCAGGGCGTTGATGCAGAACGCCGCGTCGTACTTCTCGGAGTCGTCGGCGACCTTGTAGTCCGCCCAGCTCTGGACCAGCGTGGTGATCTTCGGGTTGTCGAGGCCCGCGATGAAGGCCTCCTGGGTGCGGGACAGGGTCAGACCCACGGCCGCCTCGGCGCCGTGCACGGTGGTGAGGCGGTTGAGCATGGTGCCCCAGCCGCAGCCGATGTCGAGCACGCGCTTGGCGCTGCCGCCGGCGGCGACGCCCGCGAGCTCGGCGAACTTGTCGAGCTTGCGCTCCTGCGCCTCGTCGAGGGTGGCGACGAGGTCCTCGCCGTCCTCCCAGTAACCACCGGAGTACATCATCGTGGGGCCCAGCAGCAGCCGGTAGAAGTCATTGCTGACCTCGTAGTGGTGCCTGATCGCGTCGACCTCGGGGTCCACCGACTTGGGGGCGACCGTTGTCATCCTTGGTCCTCATTTCCTGTCCGGCTCGGGCTGTGTGCCGTGCTGTGCCGTCTTCAATTCGCGTCCGAGGAAACCGGATGCCCCGCAAGGCAGGCGCAAGACGGAGGGAATTCCCCGCGGTGCCCCCGAGGTGGTTCGTCTTGCGCCTTCCTTGCGGGGGCGGGGTTTTCATCGCTTCCGAAAACACATCACGCACTGCCGAGTGCCGATGCACTGCCGAGAGAGGACCGACCCCATGTCGCTGCCCACCATCGAAGAACTGGCGAGCCAGCTCGAGGCCGTTTCGGGTGCCGCAGAGGTCAGCCCCGACGCCCCGCTCCAGCACATCGCGGACGTCGACTCGCTGGACCTGATGGAGTGGCTGTACGGCTTCCAGAACCAGTACCCGCACATTCCGGCCGACGAGTCGCTCTTCGCCGACCTCGACGACACGACCACGCTGCGTGACGTGTACGCGAAGATCGTCGAGCTCGTTCCGGCGCAGGCGTAGCGAGGGGCCACGTGACCGGCTTCGACATCACCGGGTGGGGCATGTCCGTACCCGAGCGCATCGTCACCAGTGCGGAGCTCGCGGAACGTTTCGGCGTGGACGAGCACTGGGTCGTCAGCCGCTGCGGCATCCGTGAGCGGCGGGCGGTGGACCCGGGACAGACCACCGCCTCCCTGGCCGTCGAGGCCGGCCGGCGCGCCCTGGAGAAGGCGGGCCTGACCGGCGCCGACATCGCCCACCTCATCGTCGCCACGGCGACGCCCGAGCAGCCGTCGCCGGCGACGTCCGCGTTCGTCCACCACGAACTGGGCATCGCAGGCAGCGCGCACGACGTCAACTCGGAGTGCGCCGGGTTCGTCTACGGGCTCGTCTCGGCCATGGCGCTGATCGCCATCGACCCGCGGCCGATCCTGCTGATCGGCTCCGACACCCACACCCTGACGGCCAACCCGGCCGACCGGGACCTGTCCATCCTCGTCGGCGACGGCGCGGGCGCCATCGTGCTCCAGCCGGGCGCCGAGAACCGGGTCAAGGCCTGGAACCTGGGCGCGGACGGCTCCTGCACGGGCTCGCTGAAGGTCCTCGCCGGCGGCAGCCGGATGCCGACCACCCAGGAGACCCTGGACGCGGGCCTGCACTACGCGCAGATCAACGGCAACGAGATCTACCTCAACGCCGTGCGCTACACCGTCCGTACGGTGCGCGAGACGCTGGAGACGGCGAAGGTGGAGGCCGCGGACGTGGACCACATCGTCCCGCACCAGGCCAACATCCGGATCATCAACTCGATCCTGTCGCACACCGGGCTGCGCCAGGAGGCGCTGATCACCAACCTCCAGAAGTACGGCAACACGGCGTCGGCGTCGATCCCGATCGCGTTGACCGAGGCCCTGGAGGAGGGCCGTATCAAGGCGGGCGACAAGGTCCTGCTGGCCGGCTTCGGCGCCGGTATGACATGGGGTTCGATCCTGATGGAATGGGGCGGTGTCGCGGCATGAGCAAGAACACTGCGGGTCAGCGGCCGCAGTCGCCGGTCGCGCTCGTCACCGGCGCGTCGGGCGGGCTCGGCCAGGCCCTGGCGCTGGAGCTGGACGCACTCGGCTGCCGGGTCGCCGTCCACTACAACAGCTCCCGGGACGCGGCCGCGGCCGTCCAGGAGAAGCTGACCAACCCCTCGGTGCTGGTCACCGGGGACGTCGGCTCGTGGGAGGCCACCCAGGCGATCTACGAGCAGATCTCCTCCGAGCTCGGCGCGGTGGACGTCCTGGTCAACAACGGGGCGATCCGCAAGGACAGCCTGATGGCCATGCAGAACCCGGCCGACTGGGCGCAGGTCATCCAGACCAACCTGATCGGCTCCTTCCACACGGCACGGGTGACCGTCCCGTACATGCTGCGGCAGCGCTGGGGCCGGATCATCAACATCGTCTCGCCGTCGGGGATCATCGCGACGGCCGGACAGACGGCGTACTCGGCCTCCAAGGCCGGCCTGATCGGGTTCACCCGCACGCTGGCGTCCGAATGCGGGCGCCGGGGTGTGACCGTGAACGCCCTTTCCCCGGGGTTCATGATCACCGGCATGACGAAGGACCTGCCCGACCGGGTCATCGAGGGCATGGAGGACAAGGCCCCGATCCCCCGGTTCGTCACGGTCGAGGAAGTGGCCCGCGCCGCGGGCCTGTTCCTGGACCAGGACTGCATGACGGGCCAGGTCATCAGCATCGACTCGGGCGTCTCCATCACCTGACCCGGGTCCCTCCCCCCCCACACCCCCGGCTCCCTCTCCCCGGCCCCGGCCGCCCACCCCCCTTGGGCGGCCGGGGCCCCTTCCGTGCCCGGACACCGGCGGGCCGTCACGACGACAGCAGTGCGGCCCGCCGTCGGTCGCGACGGCGGGCCGGTGTTCCTCCGGGGCGCAACCGCCCTCACGCCACCCGGTGGCGGGCGTGGGTCACGCAGCCGTGGTCCGACAGCGAGCAGGGGCGGGGGGCCGCCGCGCGGTCGACCTCGAACATGCCCATCAGGACCGGGTCGACGTACGTGAACGGGCGCGGGGCCGGACGGGGCTCGGGGGTGCGCAGCAGCTCCAGGTAGGCGGCCTCGGTCTCCGGGGCCGGGTCGATGCCCAGCTCCTCCGCCAGCACCTCGCGCAGCTGCTGGTAGCTGCGCAGCGCCTCCGCCCGGTTGCCGGCCCGCGTGTGCGCGGCCATCCGGCACCGGTAAGCGCTCTCACGGAACGGGGCCCGGCGCACCGCCTCCTCCGCGTACCGCAGCGCGTGGTGCTCGTCGCCCAGCGCCGACGACGCCAGGCTCGCCGTCTCCAGCGCCTTCAGCCGCAGCTCCTCCAGCTGCTCGCGCATCGCGTTGACCCAGTCGCCCTCGTGCGACGGCAGGAACGACCCGCGCAGGTTGGAGACCGCGCCGGCCGCCAGCTGCTGCGCCACCGCGTACGCGCCCTCCGCGTACGCCTCGCCGGCTTCCGTCACCGCGGTCTCCGCGCACTCCACGTCCACCGCCGCGTCCTCCGGGATCCGCAGGATGTAGCGGCCCCCTTGCGCGACGAGCGGCGTCACGCCCGGCTGGTCCTCCGGGGTCGTCACGAACGTACGCACCCGGCTCACCACGCTGCGCAATGCCGAGGCCCAGGTGTCCGGCAGCCCCTCGGGCCATACCGTTTCGGCCAACTGGTCCCGGTCCGTGCCTGAGGTCCGTTCGACGAGCAGCCGGGCGAACGCCACCTGCGCCTGGGCGCTGGAGAGGTGCTGCGGCGGAGCTCCGTCCGGCTCGATCGTGACAAGACCTACGAGTCTGATCAGCACTATGCACTCTCCGAAAACGGTCGGCTTCCGGCCGTGTCCCCCTAGTTCGTGCGGTTTCGAAGATACCTGCGGCGGTTCTCCGGCTGTCAACAAGTACCAGGGGCCCGGGGACTTCATTCGAGCCGGAATCCGCTCGCGCGCGGCCGTCGCACCGGGCTTCCTCTTGCGCCGCTATTGCGCCCCCCGGGTCTTAATGGAATTCCACTAGAGCCCCGCCGGACAAAGAACGGGGCACCGATGGAGTTCCGGGTCCGCCGGACGTTTCCGATGAGGAGAAGCACGTGAACGCATCCGCTGCCTGGGCCCGCCTCGAGCCGAAGCTGGCCTACTTCCGCGACCGGGTCGCGTCGCTGGAGTACGAGCCCAACCGCAAGAACAGCTTCGTCGCCTACACGGTCGAGCGGGACTCCGCGTACGCCGACCAGGACGGCCAGCGGCTGCTGATGATGTCCGGCTACTCCTACCTCGGTCTCGCCGGCGACGAGCGGGTGGTCAGCGCCGCCAAGGCGGCCGTCGACCGCTACGGCACCGGCAACCACGGCGTCCGCGCCCTGGCCGGCTCCACCCCGCTCCACGAGGAGCTGGAGGCCGAGGTCGCCAAGTTCGGCGGCCGCGAGCAGGCCATCGTCTTCGGCTCCGGCTACGCCGCGAACGTCGGCGTCATCGGCGGCCTCGTCGGCCCCGGCGACACCGTCTTCATCGACAAGTACGACCACGCCAGCATCGTCGACGGATGCAAGCTCTCGGGCGCCACCGTCACCCGCTTCCGCCACAACGACGTCGCCCACCTGGAGCGCCGCCTGGCCGCCGCCCCCGACACCGGCGTCCGCCTGGTCATCGTCGACTCCGTCTACTCCATGGACGGCGACATCGCCCCCCTGGTCGAGCTCCGCAAGGTCTGCGACGCCCACAACGCGCTGCTGATGGTCGACGAGGCCCACGCCCTCGGCGTCATCGGCGCCACCGGCCGCGGCATCGAGGAGCACTTCGACTACGAGGTGAAGGTCGACGTCAAGCTCGGCACCCTCTCCAAGGCCATCCCCTCCATGGGCGGCTGGGTCGCCGGCTCCGCGGAGCTGATCCACCACCTGAAGTACGCCGCCCGCCCCTTCCTCTTCTCCGCCGCCCTCGGCCCCGCCCAGGCCGCCGCCGCCCTGGAGTCCCTGCGGATCCTGCAGCGCGAGCCGGAGCGCGTGGAGTTCATCCAGAACGAGTCCGAGCGCTTCCGCGGCATGCTCCACGCCGCCGGGATCTCCACCGTCGACTCCGAGACCGCCGTCGTCCCCGTCATCGCCGGCTCCGACGACGCCGCGTACGACTACGCGACCGTCTGCCGCAAGAACGGCGTCATCGGCCTCCCCGTCGTCACCCCGGCCGTCCCCAACGACCTGGCCCGGCTGCGCATCGCGATCACCGCCGCGCACACCAAGGCCGACATCGACTTCGCCGCCGAGGCCTTCATCAAGTCCGCGCGCGAGTGCCGCATCATCTGACGGCCCCCGGACCCCTTACTCCCAAGGAGCAGACATGCCTGGATCGTCCAGGGGCAGTTCGGCGCAGCCGCCCGTCGCCATCACCGGCATGGGCGTGGTCACCCCCGGCGGGTGCACCCCGGACGACCTGTGGAACACCCTGCGGGCCGGCCGGTCCACCGCGGTCGAGCTCACCCACTTCGACCTCAGCCGGCACCGGGTCCGCATCGGCTGCACGGTCCGCGGACTCGACGCCGTCGCCGGCCTCGTACCGCCCAAGGAAGCCCGGCGGATGGACCCCTTCGCCCACTACGGCACCGCCGCCGCGCTGGCCGCCCACCGCGACGCCGGCTCCCCGACCGCCGAACCCGGCCGGACCGCCATCGTCGTCGGCAACGCCGTCGGCGGGCGCGCCACCAGCGACCTGGAGTCCGCGAACTTCACCACCGGCGGACCGGCCAAGGTCAACCCGCTGATGCCGCTGATGACGATGCCCAACGCGGCCGCCGCCCAGATCGCCATGCGGCTGGGCTGGACCGGACCCGCGCTGACGCTGGCCAACACCTGCGCCTCCGGGGCCGACGCCATCGGCCAGGCCCTGATGCTGCTGCAGACCGGCCGCGCCGACCTCGTCATCGCCGGCGGCTGCGAGCACACCCTGACCCCCGTCACCCTGGCCGGCTTCGGCAACCTCAGCGCCGTCAGCTTCCGCAACGACGACCCCGAACACGCCTCCCGCCCCTTCGACGTCGACCGCGACGGGTTCGTGATGGGCGAGGGCGCCGGGTTCGTGGTCCTCGAACGGCTCGACGACGCCCGGGCGCGCGGCGCCACGACGTACGGCCTGGTCGCCGGATACGCCGCCACCGCCGACGCCCACCACCTGGCCATGCCCCTGCCCGACGGCGCGGGCGCCGCGGCCGCCATGGCCGGCGCCATCGCCGACGCCGGGCTCGCCCCCGAGGACATCGTGCACGTCAACGCGCACGGCACCTCCACCCCGTACAACGACCGCTCCGAGGCCGCCGCCCTCACCAAGGTGTTCGGCAGCGCCCAGCCCCCGGTCACCGCGCCCAAATCCGTCATCGGCCACCTCATCGGCGCCGCCGGCGCCGTCGAACTCGTCGCCACCGTGCAGGCCATGCGGCACTGCGAGGTGCCGCCCACCGCCAATCACGAACAGCTGGAGCCAGGAATGGACATCGACGTCGTCCACGGCGCGCCGCGCGCCGTGCGCCCGGGACCCGCGCTCACGAACTCCTTCGGGTTCGGCGGCCACAACTCCTCCGTGGTGGTGATGCCGGTATGACGCTCCTGTCGCTGCCGACCCCCGTCCGCACGGTCACCGTCACCGAGCCGGAGATCACCGACTACCGCGGCGCCGCCCGGCGCGGCCTGCCGGCCGCCCGCCCGGGGCAGGCGTCCCCCGTCCACACCTTCGTCCTCGCCCACACCGTGGCCGAGCAGACCGTCGCCGAACTGACCGCCGCCGAGCCCGGCCCCGTCTCCGTGGTCCACCTCGGCCAGGACATCCGCACCCAGCGGCCCGTCCGCCCCGGCGAGCAGGTCACCGTCCGGCTCGACGTCCTCGGCATCCGCAAGGAGCCCCGCGGCGCCCGGATCGCCCTGCGGGTCCAGCTCATCGGCGAGGACGGCCCCGAGCCCTTCGCGGAACTGGTCATCTCCGCCCTGCTGGTGGGCGCGACCCTGCTGGAGCCCTTCGGTGACATCGCCGGCGGCCCCGCGGCCCCCGCCCCCGTCGGCGCGGGCGAGCCCCAGACCGCCGTGCACGCCCTGACCACCGACTGGATCAGTACGTACGCCCACGCCTCCGGCGACCTCAACCCCATCCACCTCGACGCGGACGCCGCCCGCGGCGCCGGCTTCGAGACCGTCATCGCGCACGGCATGAGCGTGGTCGCCCTCGCGGTGGAGGAGGCCGTCGACCGGTTCGCCGGCGGCGACTCCGCCCGCGTCCGCGGCCTGGGCTGCCGCTTCTCGGCCCCCGTGCCGCCGGACATCCCGCTGGAGATCACCCTCCAGCCGGACGCCGCGGCCACCGTCGTCCGCTTCACCTGCAAGACGCCCAAGGGCGCGGCGGTGAAGTCGGGCTGGATCGAGCTCGCCCCGCCCGCCGGAGGTGCCTGATGGCCGCGTCCACCGACACCGCGCCCGCACCGGAGGCGCTCGGCCTGATCGGCGGCTTCCTCACCCAGGTCCGCGACCGCCCGCACGCCACCGCCCTCGTCTTCAACGGCGACGAGATCACCTACCGCGAGCTGTACGAGCTCGCCGGTGAGGAGCGGGACCGGCTGGCCCGCCTGGAGCTCACGCCCGGGGAACCGGTCGGGGTCCTGGCCGACAAGTCGCCCGACTCCGTCGCCCTGGTCCTGGCCTGCCTGCTGGCCCGGCGGCCGGTGCTGCTGCCCTCGCCGGCCCTCGCCGACACCCTGCTCTCGGACCTCTTCGCCCAGGCCGGCTGCCGGTACGTCCTCGCCCCCGGCGGCGCCGCCGGCCGGGTCGCCCCGAACCCCGACGTCACCGCGCAGCCGCTGCCCGAGGACGAGGCCGCCGAGGTGGCCTTCCTGCTCACCACCTCCGGCTCCACCAGCCTCCCCAAGATCGTCCCGCTCGGCCGGGAGGCCGTCGACCGCTTCACCGCCTGGGCCGGACCCGCCTTCGACATCGGCCCCGACCGCACCGTCCTCAACTACGCCCCTCTCAACTTCGACCTCTGCCTCCTCGACATCTGGACCACCCTGGCCCGCGGCGGCCGCGTCGTCGTCGTCGACCCGGCGCTCGCCGCCCACGGCCGGCACCTGCTCGACCTGGTCACCCGCCACGACGTGCACGTCGTCCAGGCCGTCCCGATGGCCTTCGGACTCCTCCAGGACGCCGCCGCCAAGACGGGGGCGACCTTCCCCGGGGTGGACCACGTGATGTTCACCGGGGACGCGATCCCCGACCGCGTCTTCGCCGCCCTGCCGTCGCTGTTCCCCAAGGCCCGCATCCACAACATCTACGGCTGCACCGAGACCAACGACAGCTTCGTCCACGAGGTCGACACGGCCGCCACCAGCTTCCCGCCCGTACCCATCGGGCGCCCGCTGCCCGGCGTACGGGCCCTGATCCTCGACCCGGACACGAACACGCTCGTCGAGGGCCCCGGCAGCGGAGAGCTGTTCGTCTCGACGCCCTTCCAGACCCGCGGCTACCTCGACCGGACCCGCCACGCCGACAAGTTCACCGGCCACCCGCTCGGCCTCGACGACCACCGCTGGTTCCGCACCGGAGACCTCGTACGGCGCGACGGCGCCGGCACCCTGCACCTGACCGGACGCACCGACTTCCAGGTCAAGGTCCGCGGCGTCGCCGTCAACACCGCCGAGATCGAACGGGTCCTGCAGGACCACCCCGACGTCCTGGAGGCGGGCGTGGCCGCCCGGCCCGACCCGATCGCCGGCAAGAAGCTCGTCGCCGGCGTCCAGCGGGTCCCCGGCTCCACCCTGACCGTCCTGGAACTGCGCAAGCACTGCGCCCAGCACCTGCCCCGGGCCGCCGTCCCCACGCAGCTGACGCTCACCGACGAGCCGCTGCCGAAGACGGCCACCGGAAAGGTCGACCGCAAGGCGCTCGACCAGCTCGCCCCGATCGCTCCCGCCCTCTCAACCACCGAAGGAAGCCCGTCATGAGCAACGTCGACACCATCAAGAACTTCGTCATCACCGAGTTCCTCCCCGGCACCGCCCCCGCCGAGCTCGCCGTCGACCACGACCTGCTCAACGACGGGGTCATCGACAGCCTGGGCGTGCTGAAGCTCATCGCCTGGGTCGAGGACCGCTTCGAGCTCGCCGTCGGCGACGCCGACCTGGACCCGAACAACTTCCGCAGCGTCGAGGCGATCGACGCCTTCATCGCCGACGCCCGCACGGCGGCCGCCTAGAACCACCCGGCGGCCCCACCCGGCCCCGGCCACACCCCGACGAGGAGAGAGACGGAGAACGACCGTGCATGACGCACTCACCGGTCTGCTGCAGCAGCAGGCCCCGGTCGGGCGCGAGACCTGGCGGTCCTGGTGGGACCAGCTGGGCGACGGCCGGCTCGACAAGGCCGAAGTCGTCGCCCTGCTGGCCTCCCTGACCAGCCGGCTCCCGGACCACGACACCCTGCGCCACCTGCTCGACTCGCTCGCCGAGCGCCGTACGCCGGCCGCCGCGGCGACCGGGACCGGGCCGGGGGCCGGATCCGGCACCCGTTCCTGGGACGGCACGGTCAACGTCGTCGGCACCGGCGGCGGACCCAGGACCTTCAACATCTCCACCGCCTCGGCGTTCGTCGCCGCGGCCGCCGGGGTCAAGGTCGTCAAGACCGGCTCCCGCGCCTACACCAGCTCGCTGGGCTCCGTCGACCTGCTGGAGCGGCTCGGCGTCCGGCTCACCGCCTCCCTCGCCCAGACCGAGGACACCCTCGCCGAGTACGGGATCGCCTTCGCCGGCCCCTTCGTCTACCCCACCCAGCTCACCCGGCTGGCGCGGACCGTGGCCCCGCTGAGCATGAAGCCCTTCGGCCGCTTCCTCAACGCCCTCGGTCCCTTCCTCGCCGACCTGCCCGTGGCCGCCCAGGTCACCGGCGTCTCGGCCGCGGCCCCCCTGGACACCCTGCGGCAGCTGGCCGCCTCGACCACGGACCGGAGGATCTGGCTCACCGCCAACGACACCGGCGCCGACGAACTCCTGCCCTTCGCGATCAACACGGTCTACGGGGAGCGCTCGCTCACCCGGGTCATCCGGCCCGGCGAACTCGCCCCCGGTGACGGCTCCTTCGCCGACCTGCGGCCCGCCGCGGACCTCGCCGGAGCGGTCGGCCACTTCCGCTCGGTGCTCGCCGGCACCGCCGGCCCGGTCGCCACCCGCACCGTGTGCATGGGAGCCGCCGCCCTGGCGGTGGCCTCCGGCACCCGCCGCGACTGGCTCTCGGCCGTCGCCCTGGCCGAGGACGCCATCCGTACGGGCGCCGCCTTCGCCCTCGCCGACCGGCTGGCGGCGGCCGCGAAGAAGCAGGCCCCGCGCCGCACCCTGGCAGTGGCCCATGCCTAGCCCGACGGTGCCGGGGACCACCGCCCCCGCCCCCTTCTTCCCGGCCCGCCGCCCCGGCGGCACCCCCGGCCTCGCCCTGTTCCTCAACGCGGGGGACCCCCCGCTCCCGGTCCTGCGGGACCTGGTCCTGATGCTGGACGAGGAGGGCGTGGACTGCCTCGAACTGGCCGTCCCGTTCCCCGACTCCGTCACCGACGGCCCGGTCATCCGGCGCTCCGCGCGCCGGGCGCTGGACCGGGGCGGGGCCGGCCTGGACGACGTACTCGGCTTCGTCGCCGACGTACGGCCGCACCTGACCCACACCCGGATCGCCCTGCTCGCCGACTGGAGGTACTCCCTGGGGCACCGGGACCTGACCGACGCCACCCGTGACATCGCCGCCTCCGGGGCGGACGGACTGCTGGTCCACGCACTGCCCCCGCGGCTGCGCGAGGAGCACCTGGAGTCGGCCGCGGCGGCCGGCCTGCCGGTGGTCACCACCTGCTACACCAAGAGCCCGCCGCAGACCCAGGCCGAGGCCGCCGCCCGCGCCTCCGCCTACCTCTACCTCGTCGCCCACTACGGACGCAGCGGCACCGCGCCCGCCGCCGGCCACGCCGCCCTCGCGCGGACGGTCACCGGACTGCGGGAGCACACCGACTCCCCGATCGCCGTCGGCTTCGGGGTCAGCACCCGCAAGGACGTCGAGGCCGTCGGAGCCAGCGGCGCCGACGCCGCGATCATCGGCTCCGCCGCGGTCGCTGCCGTCGCGGCCGCCCAGGAGGAGGGAGGTGACGTCCCCGAGGCCTTCCGCGCCTTTGTCCGGTCCGTACGGCCCGGGCCCACCGACTGACCCCGACCCGACACCCCACGACCTGTACGCGCACCGGCACCCGCACCCGCACAGAAGTGAGACCGCTCCACCCCTCATCCACCACGTACGACCACACACACCGGGAGATTGCCATGATCGTTCGCGACATCGAGTCCGTGAAGACCGTCGAGTGGGGCAACGGCCAGTCCCGCCGCTTCCTCCTCGCCGAGGACGGCCTCGGCTACACCCTCACCGACACCGTCGTCCTCGCCGGCACCAAGTCCCGCCTGGAGTACGTCAACCACCTCGAGGCCTGCTACTGCATCGCCGGCTCCGGCGAGGTCATCGAGCTCGACGGCACCTCGCACGAGATCGTGCCGGGCCGGATGTACGCGCTCGACCAGCACGACCCCCACTTCCTCGTCGCCAGCCCGGACGAGGACCTGCGCCTGGTCTGCGTCTTCTCGCCGGCCCTGCGCGGGGACGAGGTCCACAACCTCGACGCCGCCCGCTCCTCCGCCTACTGACGGCCCGCGAGCGAGCACCCGCCACGGCGCCGCGAAACAGTCCACGCATTTGATCCGATCACCGACTCAGAGGGGTCCACCGTGATCCGTTGGAACGCCGACCAGGCAGATCTGCGCGAAGGCCTGGAACGGTGGGGAGACGCACTCAGCGCAGACCACATCGAACTCGACGAGCGCTCCGCCTTCTCGGAGGACAAGTGGAAGCTCGTCCAGAAGACCGGAATCCTGGCACTGCCCTTCGACGAGGAGTACGGAGGCCTCGGGCAGTCGCTGCTCACCACCATGTACGTCCTGGAGGGACTCGGCGAGTACAACCGGGACTCGGGACTGAGCTTCTCGGTCACGACGTCCATCTGCTCGACCGGAATCCCGCTCCAGCAGTTCGGCACCGCGGAGCAGAAGGAGCGCTGGCTCCCTCTGATCTGCTCGGGCGAGGCGATCGGCGCACACGCGATCACCGAGGCCGAGGGCGGGTCGGACGCGATGGCGATGACGACCCGGGCCGTACGTGACGGCGACGACTTCGTCATCAACGGCAGCAAGGTCTTCGTCAGCAACGGGCCGGTCGCGGACGTGATCGTGGTCTACGCCCGGACCCACCCGGACGGCGGCCCGCTGGGAACGACGGCGTTCCTGGTGGACAGCACGACCCCGGGACTGACGGCCGGCAAGCCCATCAAGAAGATGGGACTGCGGACCTCGCCGCTGAGCGAGCTCTTCTTCGACGACGTACGGGTGCCCAAGAGCGCGGTGCTCGGCCGGGTCGGAGGCGGGTTCATGGTCCTGGACCACGTGATGAAGCGGGAGATCCTCTTCTCCTTCATCGTCAACGTGGGCGAGATGCAACACCGGCTGGACCGCTGTGTCGATTACGCGAAGACGCGTAAGTCGTTCGGAAAGACGATCGGTTCGTACCAGACGATCGCCAACAAGATCGTGGACACGAAGATCCAGCTGGAGACCTCCCGCAAGTGGCTCTACGACACGGGCGAGAAGCTGGAGGCCGGCGAGAACGTCACCGTCGACCTCGCCATCTCCAAACTCGTCACGAGCGAGAGCAACCTGGCCACGAGCCTGACCGCCGTACAGATCTTCGGCGGGCACGGCTACATGGCCGAGTTCGGACTGGAGCAGGAGGTGCGCAACGCCGTCGGCGGCACCATCTACTCCGGTACGAACGAGATCCAGTACAACCGCATCGCCTCGATGCTGGGACTCGGCAAATGAGTTCCCAGACCTTGCTCAAGGTGTGCGGGGCCACGGCCCCGCGGGACATCGAGGCCGCGGCGGCCGCCGGGGCGGACTGCGTCGGGCTCTGGCACGGCGTACCCGGCGGCCCCTCGGAACTGGACCGGAACGGGCTCGCCGCCCTCGCGGCGGCGGCCCGGTCCGCCGGCCTCCTGCCGGTCTGGGTCACCTTCCTCGCCGATCCCGCCGAGCTCGTGGCCATCGCCCGGCACGCCGGGGCCGGCTGGATCCAGCTCCACGCCTACCAGCCGCCGGCCGTCGTCCGGGCGCTGCGCGAGGCCCTGCCGGCGTCGGTGGGCATCGTGAAGGTCCTGCACGTCGCGCCGGGCGGCGCCGGCTGCGTCGAACGCCCGCTCATCGGGGCGTACGCGCGGGCCGGCACGGACCTCTTCCTCCTCGACACCGCCACCGAGGACGGCCGGATCGGCAGCACCGGCCGCACCCTCGACCAGGCCGACGTCACGGCCCTGCTGCCCCGCCTGACCCGCCCGTTCCTGCTGGCCGGCGGCCTGTCCCCGGCCAACCGCCCGGCGTACGAGGAGGTCGTGCGCCACCCGGGCTTCCGCGGCATCGACGTGGACACCGCGGCCCGCGACCGCGACACCGGCGGCTTCGGGATCCCGGAGATCGCCGCCCTGGCCCGCGCGTGGCGCACGGGCGCCTTCCCCACCCCGATCCGCGAGATGGAGCCGTCGTCATGAGCACCCGCAGCACCGCGACCAAGACGTCCTTCCTGGAGGCCCTGCTGGCCTCGCCCACCCCGGTGGTGATGGAGGTGAAGCGGCGCGACGCCCACGGCTACGACCTGCTGGGCGGCCGCACCCCGGCCGCGATCGTCGCGGCGTACGAGACGGCGGGCGCGCCGTGCATCTCGGTCGTGACGGGCCGCTGGTTCGGCGGCTCGCCGGCGCTGCTGCGCGACGTCGCGGCGATGACCGACCTGCCGCTGCTCCAGAAGGACTTCATCACCCGCAAGGACCAGATCCGCACCGCCAAGGACCTGGGCGCCTCCGCGGTCCTGCTGACGGCGGCGCTGCTGCCCGAGTCCAGCATGCGCACCCTGGTGACCGAGGCGCTGCTGGCGGGCCTGACCCCGTTCGTGGAGATCACCACGGAGGCCGAACTCGACCTGGTCCCGCACGCCTCGCAGTGCGTGATCGCGGTGAACAACAAGGACATCAAGACCCGCGAGCGCGGCGCCGGCGACCTCGGGCGCAGCCTGGACCTGCTCCCGGCGGTCCGCGCGACGGGCACCCCCTGCCCGGTCAGCGCGAGCGGCATCGACGGCCCGGCCACCGCCGCGAACCTGCTCGACGCCGGCTTCGGCGGGCTGCTGGTCGGCACCTCGCTGCTGCGCACCGGCTCGCCGGCGGCGTGGGTGGACGCGGTGGCCGGGGCCCGGAAGGGGCTGGCGGTCCGATGAACACGCTCCTGACGGCCCCGCGGCCGTACACGCTGGACGCGGCCGGTGTCACCCTCTCGGCCATCCTGGCGGAGCCGGCGCCCGGCACCGCCCCGCGCTCCACGATCCTGGCGGTCCACGGCCGCGGCATGCGGGCGGCGTACTGGAACTCCTTCGTCCCGCTCGCCACCGTCCTGGGCCACACGGTCCTGGCCGTGGACCGCCCCGGCTACGGCGAGTCCGCGAACCTCCTGCCCGAGGGCCTGACCCTGGCCGAGCAGGCGGACACCCTGCACGCGGCGCTCAAGGAGCACGCGCGCACCCACGACATCGGCGCCGGCGTCTTCCTGCTGGGCCACTCCGACGGCGGCAAGGTCGCCCTGCACACGGCGGCCACCGACGGCTCGGTGCCGCTGCTGGGCCTGGACACCTCCGGCACCGGCTACTTCTACAACCCCGAGGCCCTGCACTTCCCCTCGACGCTGGGCGGCGGCGCCACCAAGCTCAACTGGGGCCCGCTGAACCTCTACCCGCGCGGCACCTTCCAGGCCAGCCGCGCCCTGCTCTCGCCGACCCCGCCCCGCGAATCGGCGGAGACGATCCACTGGCCGCGCCAGTTCGAGGCCCTGGCCCCGCGCGTACGGGTGCCGGTCCGGCTGACCTTCGCGGAACACGAGTTCTGGTGGCAGCTCGACGAGCCCACCCTCGCGGCCATGACCGCCCGCCTGACGTCGGCCCCCACGACCACGGTCGCCCACCACCCGGCGGCGGGCCACAACATCACCCTGGGCCTGACGGCCCCGTCGTACCACCTGCGGGTCCTGACGTTCCTCGAGGACTGCCTGACGGTTGCGGCGGCGGGCTGACTACAGATCGGTGGTGTCGAGCTCGATCCCGAAGGGCTCGGGAAGGCGCACCGGGGTGCCGAAGGGGTGGGGCCCGTCAGTTCTGCTGTAGCCCAGCTGCCCGGGCCGGGAGAACAGGGTCACACTGCCTTCGGCGCGGTCGACCAGCAGGTAGAGGGGGGCGCGGTACTCGGCGTACCGCTTGCGCTTGACGACGCGGTCGGTGTCGGCCTCGGTGCCCTCGTCCGAGGTCACCTCGACGACGAGCAGGGTCTGGTCGGGAAGCAGGGCCTTGCTGCCCTGGCCCAGTTCGTCCGGCACGACGGCGATATCAGGTACGTACCAGTTGGCCGATCCGGGAAGGTCCAGGCTGCCGGAGCCCGCCACACAACCGAGCTCGTCGACGCGGCCGGCGATCTGCCGGCGCACGAACTGCGCTGCGCGCTCGTGGCCCCAGGTGGGTGACATGGTGTCGATGACCCCCTCGACGATCTCCACACGGTCGCTCCTGACGTGCTGGATCGCGTACTTCAGGGCGCGCTCGGGGTCGGCCACCTGGCGGTAGCCGCCGAATCCCCCCGCGTGGTCGACCTGTGCAGTGTCCATGGCGCGACGGTACATCCGCACGGAAGGCGGATGCCCGCGGTGGACCGGCGATCACCCGAACGAGCGGGCATGGCGAAGCGGCGGGTACGGGGTCAGGCCCGTACCCGCCGCCTCGTGGGCCGGGGTGGTTGTCAGGCCACCACCCGGCTGACCAGCTGGTCGCGGATCCGGGCCGGGATGGCCGGGGCGAACCGCTGGAGATAGTGGTCCATGTGGGAGTCGTCGCTCACCAGGAACGGCAGGTCGAAGACCAGCAGCTTGCGGACGGCCAGCAGCGGCAGCGGGGCGCGCAGCGGCCGGAAGGCCTCGTTGTACAGCCCCGGCTCCTCGCACACCGGGTGGAACTGGCCGATCATCAGGCCCTCCGCCACGAACTCGTCCTTCGCCTTGCGCTGGAGCTCGTCCAGCTCGGTCGAGTCCGTCGGGTCGAACGCCGGCAGCACCAGCAGGATGGTCAGCAGCTCACGGTCCTCCTCGGACAGCCGCCTCGACAGCTTCGCGTGCCGGGTGCGCAGCGAGTCCACCGCCGAGAACAGGTCCTCGCACTCCGCGGAGGGCACCGCCAGGTGGAAGAGCTCCTTGCGCAGCGACGGCTGCGTGTACGGACACACCGGGCCGGTGCGGCCCAGCTCCGGGTGGCTGGAGACCAGGAAGTCCTTGCTCCACAGCAGCACCTGTAACAGCGGACCGATGTGGTCCGCCGGTACCTCGCCGCGCGCGACCTCGCCCGCGGTCCACGACATGATCAGATCGTCGCCCCTCATCGGGGGTCCCTCCACATCGGTCGAAGCGTCGGCCCGTCGTCGGGCAGGACGATGTCCCCGCCGAGGCGGGTGAAGCCGAGCCGCCGGGTGACGGCCTCGCCGCCGGGCGAGCTGGCTTCCGCGTACGCGGCCGCGCCCTCGCGGTCGGCGCGGCCCATGAGTTCGGTGAGCAGCGCCGACAGCACGCCGGAGCGCTGCCGGTCGGGGCGGACCGCGCCGAAGGCCAGGTAGTAGTGCGGCCGGTCGGTGGGGTGGTGCTGCGCCTGGAGCCCCGTGACGGTCGCCAGGGCCGGCGCATAGGTCTCGCCGAGCGACTCCGCGAGCGCCGCCCCGAGGGCCGCCCCGTCGGGTTCGGCGCCGGGCGGCAGGTAGAGGATGACGGCGTCGCCGTCCGGGGAGGTGAGCACCGCGTCGTAGGACGCGGACAGCTCCACGAACACCCGGAAGAAGCCGGGCAGCAGCTCGGCGCGGCGCCGTTCGTCCGGCACGATCCAGCGGGTCAGCGCGTCCTGGTGGAACGTGGTCGCGAGGAGAGCGGACAGGTGGGTGACCGCCGAGCGGTCGAGCGCGGACCGGGTCCGGCGTTGCGGGGTCGGGGACAAGGACAAGGGTGCCTCCGGTTGTGGATGGTCGAGGGGCCGGCGCGACGGGGCCGGCCGGGGGCGGCGCCGTCAGGCGGCGCGGCGGGTGCGCGCGGCCAGTTCCGCGACGCGGGCGTGCAGGCGGGGCAGGTAGTGCTCGGCCTCCGGCTTGATCAGGACGCTGCGCACGATCCGCGCCGCGTCCGCGTCGCGCACCGCATGCGGGTGACGCCGCAGGAACGCGTCGGCGTCCGCGCGCAGCACGCTCAGGAACACCGGGTCGGACTCGGCCGTCATGCCGTCGCGCAGCAGCCGCTCCGAGGCCGCGTCGACGGCGCGCAGCGACCCGTCCGCCGTCGCCGGGAAGTACGTGACGATGTCCAGGTCCGGCGGCTGGTACAGCTCCAGGGAGTCGGAGCCGGTGATCAGCTCCGCCCACGCGAGCGCGGCCCGCCGGTTCGCCGCGAGGATCCGCCCGAAACCGTCCGGGGTCAGCGGCAGCACCTGGAGCGTCAGCCACAGCGCGGCCGCCGCCGCCCCCGCCCGGGAGCACTCCAGGCTGATCTCGCCCAGGTGCAGGTCGGAGTCGGTGAAGTAGGTGTACGGCGAGTCGTGCGCGAAGTGCCGCCCCGCGCGCGGGTCCGGGAACAGCACCGCGCCGCAGCCGTACGGCTGGAGCCCGTGCTTGTGCGGATCGACGACCACCGAGTCGCATTCCGCGATCGCCCGCCACGGGGCCGGGTCCAGCCCCGCCAGGCCCGCCCGGCCGAGGATCGCGTAGAAGCCGCCGTACGCGGCGTCGACGTGCACCCGCGCCCCGTACCGGCGCGCCAGCGCCAGCACCTCGTGCACCGGGTCGACCGCGCCGAGGCCGGTCGTCCCCGTGGTCACGACGACCGTGCCGATCCGCCCGCCGCGCAGCGCGCCCTCCAGCGCGCCCAGGTCGATGCGGCCGCGTCCGTCGGCGGGGATCCGGTGCCCCTCCATGCCCAGGACCTGGCACATCCGCTCGTGCGTGTAGTGGCACTCGGAGCTGTACGCGATCCCGCGCTCCGGATGCAGCTGGCGGGCGACGTAGAGGGCCTCCAGGTTGGCCATGGTGCCGCTGGTGGTGAGGTGGCCGACGTGCGCGGGCAGGCCGAACATCCCGGCGAGCTCCGCGACCGCCTCCTTCTCCATCTCGGTGGTGGCGGGTCCGCCCTCGGCGGCGTGGTTGTTGGGGTTGAAGAGCATCGCCGTCAGGTAGCCGACGACGGCCGCCGGATGCGGCGGCTTGACCATCTGTCCGGCGTAACGCGGGTGGAAGAACGGATAGTTGTGATCCATCCGCTTCGCCAGGCGGTCGAAGGCCTCGGTGAAGGCGTCGGGGCCGACGCGGTGCGCGGCATGGGTCGTGTACGGGCCGAACTGCCCGCCCCAGCGCTCGGCGACCTCGACGGCGCGCGGCAGCCAGTCGCGTAAGTCGTGCAGGTCGTGCAGGTCCACGGTGGGCCTCCCCCAGTCGTGCGGCGGACGCGGTGGTCCGGGCACTCGGTCGTGCGGGACGCCGTCGTCCGGCACGCGGTCGTCAGGCTGCGGTCGTGCGGACGGGGCCGTGCGCGCGCGGGGCCGAGGTGGCCCTCCCCGTACGCACTTCGTCCGCACGAGGAGGGTCGCGAAAGCCCCGCAAGGCCCGCGCAACGCGTCACGCCCGCACCCCACGCGCGCTCGAGCGACGTACGAGGTCCGTCTGGTGCACTCGCGGCGCGACCACCTGTGCGAGGCCCCTCACCGCGTGCCCCGGGTGCGTGCACATCCCGTCCCTCCAGGAGGAGATCCCATGGTCACCAGACGCAGCGTGCTCGGCGGCGCCGTCGCCGCGACCGGCGCGAGCCTGATCACGGGCGGCGCGCTGATGCCGCTGCTCAACGCCCGCTCGGCGCAGGCCGCCGACGGCGCCGGCCCGCGAGCGGTTCCGGTTCCGCCGCCGTTCTCGGTGAAGATGCCGACGCTGCCCGTGCTGTCGCCGATATCCACCCTGGGCGGCCAGGACACGTACTACGTCACGATCAAGGAGGTCGCCCGGGAGATCCTGCCGGGGGCCCAGACCAAGGTCCTGACGTACGACGGCCACTTCCCGGGCCCCGTCCTGCGCGCCCGCACCGGCCGGAAGGTCGTCGTCCGCCACCGCAACAACCTCACCATGCCGGTCGCCGTCCACCTGCACGGCGGCAACGTCTCACCGGAGAACGACGGCGCCCCGATGGACACCTTCGCGCCGGGCACGGCGCGTACGTACACCTACCTCAACCAGCAGCCGCACGCCCCGCTCTGGTTCCACGACCACGCCCACCACATGGAGTCCGAGCACGTCTTCCGCGGCCTGTCCGGCTCGTACCTGCTCACCGACGACATCGAGGCCGCCCTGCCGCTGCCCGCCGGGCAGTACGAGGTGCCGATCGCGCTGCGCGACGCCCGCTTCGACGAGGCCGGGCAGCTGGTCTACGTCATGGACGACGTCTTCGGACGCACCACCATCCTCGCCAACGGCCGGCCCAGCCCGTACTTCCAGGTCGCGGCCCGCAAGTACCGCTTCCGGCTGCTCAACTCCTCCAACATGCGCTTCTTCCAGCTGCGGCTGTCCGACGGCGGCCAGATGATCCAGATCGGCTCGGACGGCGGCCTGCTGGAGCGCCCGTTCACCACCGACACGATCGGGCTGTCGCCGGCCGAGCGGGCCGACGTCGTCATCGACTTCTCCCGGTACCCGGTCGGCACGAAGATCGTCCTGGAGAACACCCTGGGCCCGGGCACCCCCGACCAGGTCGGCAAGGTGCTCCGGTTCGACGTCGTCCGCACCGCCTCCGACCCGAGCCGGATCCCGAACGTGCTGCGGACGCTGCCCGCGCCGGCGGCCGCGACGGTCCAGCGCCACATCGTCCTCAGCATGGACGAGGACGGCCGCCCCGAGCCGCGCGGCCTGATGGACGGGCAGGTCTGGGACGCGGACCGGATCGACCAGACGATCGCGCACGGCACCTCGGAGATCTGGACGGTGACGAACGAGAACAAGGTCGTCCCGCACAACTTCCACATGCACCTCGTCCAGTTCCGGGTGCTGGAGCGCAACGGCGCGCCCGCGGGACCGGCGGAGGCGGGGCTGAAGGACACGGTCCGGCTGTTCCCGGGAGAGACCGTGAAGCTGCACGCCACCTTCAACACGTACCGGGGGACGTACGTCTACCACTGCCACCTGCTGGACCACTCGGCGATGGGGATGATGGCGAACTTCCGGATCCGGTAGGGCGGGCCGCGGCCGACGGCCGTTCCCGGGGCGCTCAAAGCGCTCTCAAGGACGGGACGAGGAGGGAACGAGGGCGACGAGAGAAGGTTTCAGCAACAGACCGAGTCCGGCCGTGTCCCCCATGAGCCCCGCCTGTGTCTGGTGCCTGACGCCATGTGAAGTCCTCAGGAGGCAGGTCATGTCCGCCCCCGTCCTCGAACCCCGTGCGGTACGCCCTCCGGGCAAACCCGCGACCGGGCACGTGCCCGGGTCCGTGCCCGGGGCCATGCCCGGGGCGCTGCCCGGGCCGGCCGCGCCCGGGCCCGCTTCCTCATCCGCGCACCGACCCCGCCATGCCCGGGCGCGCCGCGCGCGCCCGGGCCTGGCCCTCGCGGTCATCGCCTCCTGCAACGCGATGATCCAGCTCGACGACGCCATCGTGAACATCGCCCTCCCGGGCATGCGCGCCGACCTCGGCCTCACCGCCGTCGGCTCGTCCTGGGTACTCAACGCCTACCTGCTCGCCTTCGGCGGCCTGCTGCTGCTCGGCGGGCGCGCGGGGGACATCCTCGGCCGCCGGAGGGTCTTCTTCGCCGGAGTCGCCCTCTTCACGGCCGCCGCCGCGGCCCGCGGCCTGGCACCGAACGTGGAGGTGCTCACCGCCGTCCGCGTCGCCCAGGGCGTGGGCGCGGCGCTGGCCGCGCCGAGCGGCCTGGCGCTGGTCCTGAGCATGTTCGAGGAGGGCGCGCCCCGCCGGCGCGCCATCGCCGTGTGCACCGCGGTCGGCGCGGTCTCCACGGCCGGCGGCCTGCTGCTCGCCGGCACCCTGTCCTCGCTCGGCGGCTGGCGCTGGGAACTGCTGCTCAACGTGCCGCTGGGCCTGCTGATCCTGGCCGTGGGCCCGGCCGTGATCACCGAGACCCGCCGCAACCCGGGCCGCTTCGACCTCGCGGGCGCGCTGCTGTCCGCGCTGGGCGCGACCGCCCTGGTCTACGGACTCGCGCGGGCGGCCGAGGCCGGCCCCGGCGACGCGCGGGCGCTGGGCTGCGTGGCCTCGGGCGTGGCACTGTTCGCCCTCTTCGCGGGGGTCGAGCGGCGCGCCGAGCGGCCGATCGTGGCGCTGGGGCTGTTCCGCTCCCGCAACCGCGTCCTGTCGTACGCCGGCACGCTGGCGGTGCCGGGCTCGGTGATGGGCGCGTACTTCTTCCTCAACCAGTACTTCCAGCAGCAGTCCGGGTACGGACCCCTGGACGCGGCCCTCGCCCTGACCCCGCTGGCGGCGACGATGGCCCTGATGGCCGGGGCCGCCGTACGCCTGGAGCGGCACCTGGGGGCCCGGTACCTCATGTCGGCGGGCGCGTCGCTGCTGCTCACGGGCAACCTCTGGCTCTCGCAGCTGGGGGCCGCCTCGTCGTACTGGACGGCCGTCCTCCCGCCGCTGCTGCTCCTGGGGGCCGGCATGGCGTGCTGCGTCATCCCGCCGACCGTCCTGGCCACCTCGGGGCTGGCGCGCGGCGAGGCGGGCGCGGCGTCCAGCGTCCTGAACGCGGTCCAGACGCTGGGCGGCTCGCTGGGCCTGGCCGTCCTGGTCGCGGTCGCCTCCCGGTCCGGGATGTCGGCCGGCTTCACGGCGGGTGCGGTGTGCGCGGGGGTGGCGCTCGTGGCGGCGCTGCTGATCCGGCCGGGGGCCTCGGCCGGGGTGGGTCCCGCCGCCGTCCAGCACCGTTCGAGCGGTACCGGCGAGGGTGAGGCATGACCAATACGTTGACCGTCCAGGACGAGGTACGCGCGGTCTGGTCGACCCTGCTCAAGGTCACCGACCCGCCGCCGGACGTAAGCTTCTTCGAACTCGGCGGCGACTCCCTGGCGGCCCACCACATGCTGCGCCAGCTGTCCCGTACGTTCGCGACGGACCTCAAGCTCCGGCAGATCTACGAGACCCCGACGATCGGGGGGCTGGCGGAGGCCATCGTGGAGCGGCTGGAGCGGGCGGGGGTGTCGGGAGCGTCGACCGGGCGTTGATCCGATGGACGGACCACCCGATCAGGCGACAAGAAATGACACCGGTTGACGATAGAATTGGTGTCGTTTCCGTCCTGACGTGGTGGAGGTGGGTCATGACCCGCACGATGATTGATCTCGACGACGAGATGGTTGAGCAGGCAAGAGCCATCTACGGCACCAAGACCAAGGCCGCCGCGGTCCGCGCGGCGGTCGAGGACGCGGTCAAGCGTCACCTTCGGCAGCAGTTCATCGACGCGATCAAGTCGGGGGACCTCGACTTCAGCGAGATCATCGAGAAGACGAAGGTGGACCCGCCTGCGGAAGAGACGAAGGCAGCCGCGTGACCGCACTGTTCCTGGCGGACAAGTCCGCCATCAGCCGGTGGCGTAAGCCGGCTGTGGCGGCCGTCCTCGACCCGCTCCACGAGCGGGGGCTGCTGGCGGTCTGCCCGGCGGTCGAGTACGAGCTGATGTTCAGCGTGCGCGGCCGGCACGAGGTCGACGTGATCACCAAGTGGCTGCACGGCTTCGATTACCTCTACTGCGCGCAGGAGGTGTCCGAGCGGGCCCTACACGTGCAGCGGAAGGCGATCGACCAGGGTTTCCACCGCGCGCTGTCCTGGCCCGACCTCCTGATCGCGGCCACTGCGGAACGGCACGGCGCGATCCTCCTCCACCACGACGGCGACTTCGACATGATCGCGTCGATCACCCGCCAGCGCACACAGTGGGTGGTCCCCCCGGGGAGCACGGACTGAGCGACTGGTGAGGGCCGGTCGACCCCGTGCCCGTCGGGCGTTGGAGGGGTTCCGGGGTCATCCCGTCAGTCCTCACTGTCCTTCCGTGCCGGGCCGGCCTGTCAAGAGCGCTCCTTCGTCGCGTCGCTGCGCGATTCCGCTTCGCTCCACTCCTGACAGGCCGTCCCGTCCCGGAAAGACAAGGACTGTCGGGACGCCCCCGAAAGAACGGGAGGTCGGCAGCCCACCAAGGCGAGGGGTTCCAAGGCCCGCCCAGTGGTCCGGCCAGTCCGTTTACCCGCACGACAGGTGCGCAATCCGCCCCCTGGCAAGCAGGCGCACCCGATCGCTACGCGCTCCTGCCGTCTCAGCGGCCCCGGCCCGGCCGTGGCCGGACATAGGCCGCCATCGATCGCTACGCGCTGCCGCGATCGCGCGTCTGATGCCCGTCCGGTGCTGCCCGGTCGGCAGTCAGCCGGTGTGAGGGCGCAGGGGGGTGAGGTCGATGGTGGCGAGGCGGTCCGGGTCGGTGAGGATGTCCAGGGCGACGATCCTGTCCTTCCTGATCGTGAAGGCCATGACGGACACGGCGCGGCCCTGCGCGACGGACACCACGCCGGGCGAGCCGTTGACGAGTGCCGCGAGCGCGCCTTCGGCGAACCGGGCGAAGGTGATGGCCTGGGAGGCGACGTCCGCCGCGCCGCGCCGCAGCAGGCTTGGGCGCAGTGCCCCGCCGTCGGAGCGGGCCACGACGTCGGGGTCGAGGACGGCGAGGAGGGCGTCGAAGTCTCCGCCGCGCGAGGCGGCGAGGAAGGCGTCCACGACCTGCCGTCTGCGGGCCAGGTCGGAGTCGGGGGCCGGCGCGGCCCCCTCGACGCGGCGGCGGGCGCGGCTGGCGAGCTGCCGGGTGGAGGCCGACGTACGGCCGAGGATCGGGGCGATCTCGTCGAAGGGGACGGCGAACAGGTCGTGCAGGACGAACGCGAGCCGTTCGGCGGGAGAGAGCGTCTGCAGGACGATCATCAGCGCGATGCCGACGGAGTCGGCCACGAGCATCTCGTGCTCGGGGTCGATGGTGTCCGGGCTGCTGACGATCGGGTCGGGCAGCAGCGGTTCCTCACGGCGTGATCCCCGCGAGCGCAGCATGTCCAGGCACACCCGGCCGACCACCGTGGTCAGCCAGCCACCCAGGTTCGTCACGCCGGTCACGTCCGCGCGGCTCAGCTTCAGCCACGACTCCTGCACCGCGTCCTCGGCCTCGCTGAGCGAGCCCAGCATCCGGTACGCCACCGCCCTCAGATGGGGGCGGTGCTCCTCGAAGCGCATGGCCAGCAGATCCTCTTCGCTCACCTGCCCCATCTTCCCATCACCGCACCTGATGACGAACTCCCTGTCCGCAGACGGGCATCAGACGCGCGATCGCGGCAGCGCGTAGCGATCGATGGCGGCCTATGTCCGGCCACGGCCGGGCCGGGGCCGCTGAGACGGCAGGAGCGCGTAGCGATCGGGCGCGTCCCCGGCCTCCCGGCCGGCTTCCGCACCTGGCGTGGACGGGAAACGGACTGGCCGGGCCACTGGGCGGGCCTTGGAACCCCTCGCCTTGGTGGGCTGCCGACCTCCCGTTCTTTCGGGGGCGTCCCGACAGTCCTTGTCTTTCCGGGACGGGACGGCCTGTCAGGAGTGGAGCGAAGCGGAATCGCGTAGCGACGCGACGAAGGAGCGCTCTTGACAGGCCGTCCCGGCACGGAAGGACAGTGAGGACTGACGGGATGCCCCCGGAACCCCTCCCCCCACCGTCCGGCTTGCTAAGTTGCCCTTTTCGACGTGGGGGAACCAAGCATGCGCCGTACCGTCATCGTCCGGCTTCTGGCCGTCGCCGCACTCGCGGGGCTGGTCACGTCCTGCGGGCCCTCGGGAACGGAGACCGGGGCCAAGCCCGGTGACAAACCCGCCGCCGGAGCCCCCTCCGCTGCCGCCCCCGCCGCCCCCGCCGCCTCCGTCGGCGCCCCCGGCACCGACTGTCCGCTTCCCGTCTCCTTCGACCTCGCCACGTCCTGGCAGCCCGAAGCCGCTCCCGGCGGGATCCCGCACGGCGCCTTCATCCTGCGCTGCGAGATCGACGCCAAGCCCGCCGGGCACATCGGTTTCCTTCGCGTCTGGACCGCCGAGAAGAGCCCCGGCACCGCCCGCCAGGCCCTCGATGCCTTCCTGGCCAAGCAGAAGGTCACCGGCACGCCGGCCGTCACCGACGTCACGGCCGGCGCGCTCCCGGCGGCCGAGGCCGCGTACGAGACCACCGCGCTCGACGAGCCCAAGCAGGAGCACGCCTTCGCGGTCGTCACCCCGTCCGGCGCCGCGGTCGTCGTCCACCTCGGCGGGCTCGACACCGACGAGCACAAGGCGATGCTCCCGGCGTACCAGCTGGCCCGCCAGTCCCTGAAGGCCCTTCCCTAGAAGCTCACTCACCCACCCCCACGCCCACCCACGCCCACCCCCATCCCACCCTCACCCCTGGACCCTTCCTCAAGTGGCTTTCCGGCAGGCCTCCGGCGTGGGGCGGGAAGGTCGGGGCACAGGGTCAGGGAGGTTGAGCCGATGTCGGGTGAGCGAGTGCACCGCACGTCCTACGAGATCGACGTGGCAGCGCCGGCCGGGGTGGTCTACGGGCTGATCGCGGACACCACGCAGTGGCCGTTGTTCGTGCCACCGAGCATCCACGTCGAACGGCTGGACTTCGACGGAGTCCTGGACCGGTTCCAGATGTGGGTGACCGCCAACGGATCCGTGAAGTCGTGGCTGTCCCGGCGGACGCTCGACCACGGCCGGATGCGGATCGAGTTCCTCCAGGAGCTGCCGGCCGCGCCCGCCGTGTCCATGGGCGGCACCTGGACCGTCGAGGAGCGCGGCGCCGACCGGTGCCGCCTGCGCCTGGAGCACGAGTTCACCGTCGCCGCCGACCGGCCGGACGACGTCGCGTGGCTGCTGCTGGCCACCGACACCAACAGCCGCGCCGAGCTGGCGCAGCTCAAGGAGACCGCCGAGCAGTGGCGGCGGCTGGACGGGCTGCTCCTGAGCTTCGAGGACTCCGTCCGCGTCCACGGGCCGGCCGAGCTCGTGTACGACTTCCTGTACGGGGTCGCCGACTGGGCCGACCGGGTGCCGCACGTGGCACGGGTCGACGTCGTCGAGGACCTGCCCGGTGTGCAGGTGATGAGCATGGACACCCGGATCGCCGACGGGTCCGTGCACACCACCGACTCCGTCCGCATCTGCTTCCCGCACGCCTGGCGGATCGTCTACAAGCAGACGAAGACGCCGCTGCTGATGGAGGCCCACACCGGCGAGTGGTCCGTCGTGCCCGACGAGACGGGGGTGACCGTCACCTCCCAGCACAGCGTCCTGCTGCGCGAGGAGGCCTTCGAGCGGGTGCTCGGCCCCGGTGCCGACGTCCACCAGGCGCGCGCCTTCGTGCGCGACGCCCTCGGACGCAACAGCACCGCCACCCTCGAACTCGCCAAGCGGCACGCGGAATCCGCCATACGCAGCCTGTGACCCCCGGGAGACGAGTGACCATGACGCACTCTCTCGCGCCGGCCCCCGATGCCCGCGCCGACGCCGGAGCCGGAGCCGATGCCGGCGCCCTCACCGGAGCCGGAGCCGGAGCCGGAGCCCGTGCCGACGCCCGCGCCGATGCCGACGCCCGTGCCGACCACGGCGCGGCGGCCGCGGCGGTGCGGGCGGCCCGGCTGGAGGAGTCGCTCGGTGATCCGCACGACCCCGCCAACCCGCACGGGATCGCCGCCCTCCTCGCCGCCGACCGGCAGTCCGAGCCGCCGTACGCCACCGAGGAGCTGCTGGCCGCCGCAGGGGTCGGCGCCGAGTTCGTGCCCGCCGAGTTCGGCGGCCGGCTCACCCGCGCCGATCTGCTCGTCACCGCGCTGCGCCCGGTCTTCCGGCGCGACGTCACCCTCGGCTTCGGGTACGGCATCACGTCCCTGTTCGCCTCCGCGGCCGTCTGGGCAGCCGGTACCGCGCGCCAGCGCGCCGAGACCGCCGCGCTGCTGCTGGCCGGCGGCCGGGCGGCGATCGTCCACCACGAGGTCGCCCACGCCAACGGCATCCTGCGCCACGAGTTCACGGCGGCACCGCGGCCGGCCGGCGCCGGTTACACGCTGCGCGGCCGCAAGGACCTCATCATGAACGCCGCCCGCGCGGGCGCGCTCGTCGTGTACGCCCGTACCTCCCCCGAGCGCTCCGCCCGCAGCCACTCCGTGCTGCTGGTCCGCCCGGAGGAGGCCGACGGGCTCTCCCGGCTGCCGCGCGTCGTGACCTCCGGCATGCGCGGCGGCCTCTTCTCCGGCCTGCGCTTCGACGGCTGCGAGCTGCCCGCCGACACGCTGGTCGGCCGCCCCGGCGAAGGCGTCGCCCTCGCCCTGCGCACCTTCCAGGTCAACCGCTGCATCATCCCCGCGCTGGCCGTCTCCGCCGCCGACACCGTCCTGCACGCCGCCGTCCGGTCGGTCACCATCGGCCGTACGAAGCCCATGGCGCGCCGCTGGCACAAGCCGCTGGCCGGGGTCTTCGCCGACCTGCTCGCGGCCGACGCCATGGCGCGCGCCGCGCTGCGTTCGCTGTCGCTGCTGCCCGAGCGGGCGCACGTCCTGGCCGCGGCCGTGAAGTACGTCGTACCGGACCTGCTGCGCGAGAACCTCGAGGAGCTGGCGTCCGTCCTGGGCGCGCACGGCTACGACCACGGCAGCCCGCAGTACGGGTCGCTGGACAAGCTGGTGCGTGACCTGCCGGTGGCCGGGCTCGGGCACGCCGGGACCGCCGCCTGCCAGGCCGTGATCGTGCCGCAGCTGGCGCACCTGGCCGAGCGGTCGTGGTTCCGGGCGGAGGAGCCGCCGCCCGCCCTGTTCCAGGAGGACGCCGAACTGCCGCTGCTGGACTATCGGTTGCTCGGGGCGGCCGGCGGCCACGACTTCCTGTCCGCGACCCTGGCCGGCGCCGCCGCGCGACTGGAGACCAGCCGCGCCGTCGGCGGCCACATCGGGGCGCTGGCCGAGCTCGCCGAGAGCTTCGTGGGCGAGCTGCGCGCGCTGCGCGAGCAGTGCCTCGCCCGGCCCGCGCTGCCCGCGGCCCTCGTGCTCAGCGACCGCTACGCCCTGGTGCTGGCCGCCGGCGCGGTGCTCGGCGTGTGGGAGGGCCAGGACGGCGGCGACCCGTTCCTCGCCGACCCCGCCTGGGCGGTGCTGGCGCTGACCCGCCTCGGCGGCCGGCTCGGCATCGCGGTGCCGGAACTGCCGGACGGGTGCGTGGCGCAGGTGCTGGAGGAACTCGTACGCCGCTACCGGGCGGGGCGCAGCTGCGACCTGGCCGGGACCGCGTACGGCGGGTACGGGACGGAGGCCGCCGCATGACGGCCCTCGCGCCCCCCGTCCACGTCACCGGGCCCGAGGGACCCTGGGACGCGGTCTCCGCCGCCGTCACCGAGCACGGGCACGCCGTGGTGTACGCGACCTGGGGGGAGTGGCTGACGGCCGCCCTCTCCGACACCGCCCTGCGGCCGCTGCTGGGCCGGGACTGGCAGCGCTACCGGCGCACCGCCGACGCCGCCATCCGCTACCGCTTCGTCACCTCGCGGATGGTGGTCAAGTACACGGCCGCCGCCGCGCTGCGCACCGAACCGGCCGCGCTGGACCTGTCGTACCGGATCGGCGGCCGCCCGTACATCCGGGGCCTGGACCAGCTCGACGTCAGCCTCAGCCACACCGAGGACCTGATCGCGGTGGGCATCAGCCGGACCGGCCGGATCGGCGTGGACGCCGAACCGGCCGGCCGGCGGATGTCGTTCGAGCTGCTGCACGACCGGGTCTGCACCCCGGCCGAGGCGGCGGAGCTGGCCCGGCTGCCGGCCGCTGAGCAGGCGGCCGGGATGCTGCGGCTGTGGACGCTCAAGGAGGCCTACACCAAGGCCCTCGGTCAGGGGCTGAGGCTGGACTTCAACGAGTTCGGCTTCGGACTGGACAGCGGTGAGCTGCTCGCGCCCGACGGGCGGCCGGCGGCGCGCGGCGAGTGGGCCTTCGGCACGCACCACGTGCTGGGGCGGTACCTGCTGAGCGTGGCCTGTCACGACACCGGGCTGGACCCGGCGGTCGACACCGCCGTGCACACGATGCTGGACGAGGGGTTCATGAGCATGGTCGAGGAGGTCCTCGCGGCCGGCTGAGGTCCGCCCGGCGGAGCCCGCCGGAGCACGGACGGACGCCGCGGCGGACGTCGCGGGCGGTGTCACAGCCGGTGCCACAGCCGACATCACAGCCGACATCACAGCCGACGTCACGAACGTGTCAGGGATATGTGGGCGTTGCTCGCATACTCGTCCCCCTTTGGAAAAAGATCAGTGGATGCCGGACCCCGACCGGACCCGAGCCGAGAAGTGGAGGGAAAGCCGATGGCCGCCACCGTGGCCGTGACCGTGGTCGTCACGCCCGGCCCACCGCCCTCGCTCGACCTCCACGGCCCGCTCACGCCGAGCGCGCTCGCCGCGGCGCTCGCGCTGCTGCCGCCGTGCACGCCGACGCTGTTCCGGCACACCGCGACGCACCACACCCTGACGCTGCCCCCGCCGCCGTACCCGGCGGGGCCGCTGTCGGACCTGCTCACCGGCGCGGAGGACGGCCGGGCGGTGCCGCTCGTGCCGTACGACCGGGAGGCGGGGGACGCCGGCGGTGCCGGTCCCACGCCCGTACGGGCCCTGCCGGTCACCCCGCTCCAGCGGGACGTCCTGCTGGACGCGCTGACCCATCCGGGCTCCGGGCTGCACGTCGAGCAGCTGCACTGGCGCTGGTACGGGCCGCTGGACACGCGGCGGTTCACGGCGGCCTGGCAGTCGCTGTACGACACCGAGGCAGTGCTGCGGGCGGCGCTGGCCCGGCCGGGGGCCGGCGATCCGGCGCCGCTGGTCGTGATCCATCCGTACGCGGCGCCGCGCGTGGAACGCTTCGCGCGCGGCAGTACGGACTGGCACGCGCTGCTGCTGGGCGAGCGGCTGCGGGCGTTCGACCTGCACGAGCCGGGTGCCGCCTTGCGGATCTCGGTCCTGGAGGAGCCACGCGGTGTGGTGCGGGTGCTGCTGACCTACCACCAGGCGCTGCTGGACGGCTGGAGCGTACGGATCCTCCAGCGCGCCCTGTACCGGGCCTACCTGGGCGCCGGCCGCCCCCTCGGCGGCGAGCGCCGGCCCGACGTCCGCGACCACATGCGCTGGCTCGCCACCCAGGAGCTGGGCCCCGCCCGCGCCTTCTGGACCGCCCGGGCCCTGCCCTCGGCCGGGGCCACCACCCTGCCGGGGCAGGCCGGGTACCGCGGCTCCCGCCGCCGCGGCCACGGCCGTACCCGCCAGCGGCTGACCTCGTACGAGGCCCTGCGCCTGCGCAACTGGGCGGCGCACTGGGGTGCGACGGAGAGCACGGCCCTGCATACGGCGTGGGCCCTCCAGCTCCACCGGGCCGCCTCCGGCGCGCCCAAGGACACCCCGGCCACCCCTGCCAACGTCCCGGGCCGGGGCGTGGTCCGGCGGGCCACCCCCGTCACCTTTGCCGCTGCCGTGTCAGGGCGGGGGATCACGCTCGCCGGGGCCGAGCGCCTGCCCGGGCCGCTGCGCAGTGCCGTGCCCGTGTACGTCACCGTGGACCCGGCCGTCCCCGTCACGCACCTGCTGACCACCCTGACCGGCCGCGCGCTGGACGCGGCGGCGTACGAGTGGCTGGCGCCGGGGCAGTTCGCGGCCTGGGCCGCGGGCGGCCCGGACGACGCCGGCCCGGACGACGCCGGCCCCGGCACCCGCCCCCGTCCCGAGTCGCTCCTCGCCTTCGACGCCCAGGCCCCCGCCGGGGACGTGCACGATCCGGTGTACGCCGAACTCGCCGCCGAAGGGGTACGGGTCGACCCCGCCGAGTCCGTCAGCGCGCACACCGCACTGCCGTACACCGTCACCGCGCACCACGACGCCGACGGGGCACTGGTCCTGACCGGCATCTACGACCGGGGCCGGATCGCCGATTCCGACGCTGCCGAGACGCTCGCCCAGACCGCCCACCTGCTGCGCGAACTTCCCGATGCCGTACGGGAGTCCACCACCGTCGCCGAGGCGCTCGACGTCCTCGCCGGCACCCCCGTGCCGCGGGCCGCGCACCCGGTGCCGCGCCCCCTGCGCGTGCTGCGCCCGGCCTTGTGGGCGGGGGCGGGCACGATCTGCCTGATCCCGCCGCCCGGCGCCCGCACCGGGTGTTACGACGCGCTCGCCGAGGCCCACCCCGGCCCGCAGACGCTCGCCACCGTCCACCCGCCCGCCGATGTCCGTACCTGCCTGGCCGCGCTGCGCCCGGCCCTCGCCCGCGGCGAACCCCTGCTGCTCGGCGGGTTCTCCGGCGCCGGCACCCTCGCCTTCGAGGTCGCCGAACGCATCGCGTCCCACGGCTGGCACCCGCCGTTCGTCGCCATCGGCGGCACCGCCGACGGCGGCTCCGACTCGGTCCGGGCGCTCGCCCGGACCCTGGAGACCGCTGCGGCCGCCGCAGGACGGCACGGGCCGCCCGTATGACCACCCACCCGCGTACCCGACAGACCACCAGCCACCAGGAGTGACATGTCCCGCCGCCTGTTCACCTCGGAGTCCGTGACCGAGGGCCACCCCGACAAGATCGCCGACCAGATCAGCGACACCATCCTCGACGCCCTGCTCCGCGAGGACCCCGCGTCCCGCGTCGCCGTCGAGACCCTGATCACCACCGGCCTGGTCCACATCGCGGGAGAGGTGACGACGCAGGCGTACGCGCCGATAGCCGCCCTCGTGCGCGAGAAGATCCTGGAGATCGGCTACGACTCCTCCGCCAAGGGCTTCGACGGCGCCTCCTGCGGCGTGTCCGTCTCGATCGGCGCGCAGTCCCCCGACATCGCGCAGGGCGTGGACGTGGCGTACGAGTCGCGGGTGGAGGGTGCCGCCACAGGTGAGGAAGGGGACGAGCTGGACCGGCAGGGCGCCGGCGACCAGGGCCTGATGTTCGGCTACGCCACGGACGAGACCCCCGAGCTGATGCCGCTGCCCATCCACCTCGCCCACCGCCTCTCGCGCCGGCTGACGGAGGTCCGCAAGGACGGCACCGTCCCCTACCTGCGCCCCGACGGCAAGACCCAGGTCACCATCGAGTACGACGGTGACAAGCCGGTCCGCCTCGACACGGTCGTCGTCTCCTCGCAGCACGCCGCCGACATCGACCTGGAGTCCCTCCTCACCCCCGACATCCGCGAGAACGTCGTGGAGTACGTGCTGCGCCAGCTCGCCGAGGACGGCATCAAGCTGGACACCGAGGGCTACCGGCTGCTGGTGAACCCGACCGGCCGCTTCGAGATCGGCGGCCCGATGGGCGACGCCGGCCTGACCGGCCGCAAGATCATCATCGACACGTACGGCGGCATGGCCCGGCACGGCGGCGGCGCGTTCTCGGGCAAGGACCCGTCCAAGGTGGACCGTTCGGCGGCGTACGCGATGCGCTGGGTCGCCAAGAACGTGGTCGCCGCCGGGCTCGCCTCGCGGTGCGAGGTGCAGGTCGCGTACGCGATCGGCAAGGCCGAGCCGGTGGGCCTGTTCGTGGAGACGTTCGGCACCCACACCGTCCCCACCGACCGCATCGAGAACGCCATCGCCGAGGTCTTCGACCTCCGCCCGGCCGCGATCATCCGCGACCTCGACCTGCTGCGCCCGATCTACGCCCAGACCGCCGCGTACGGCCACTTCGGCCGTGAGCTGCCGGACTTCACCTGGGAGCGCACCGACCGCGCCGAGCGCCTGAAGGCCGCCGCCGGTCTCTGAGCCGGCCCGGCCCCCATCACCCGCACCACCGCACCACCCGCACCACCCGCACCACATCGACCACTTCGCCCCGCAGACCGACCAGCTCACAGGAGTCCACGTGCGAATCGCGGTGACCGGATCCATCGCCACAGATCACCTCATGGCCTTCCCGGGCCGGTTCGTCGACCAGCTGCTCCCCGACCAGCTGGAACACGTCTCGCTGTCCTTCCTCGTCGACGCGCTGGAGGTCCGGCGGGGCGGAGTGGCGGCCAACATCGCCTACGGGCTCGGCGGACTGGGACTCGTCCCGCTCCTCGCCGGCGCCGTCGGCCCCGACTTCGGCGAGTACGAGGTCTGGCTCAAGGAGCACGGCGTCGACACCAGCGCGGTGTACGTCTCCGCCGAACGCCAGACCGCTCGCTTCATGTGCATGACCGACCAGGACTCCAACCAGATCGCCTCGTTCTACGCGGGCGCCATGGCGGAGGCCGGCCGGATCGACCTGCGGGCCGTCCACGCCCGTACCCCGCTCGACCTGGTCCTCGTCTCGCCCAACGACCCGGGCGCGATGGTCCACCACACCGAGCAGGCCCGCGAACTCGGCGTCCCCTTCGCCGCCGACCCCTCCCAGCAGCTCGCCCGGCTCTCCGGCGCCGAGGTGCGGCAGCTGGTGGACGGCGCCCGCTGGCTGTTCACCAACGAGTACGAGTCCGCGCTGCTGCGCGAGCGCGCCGAGTGGAGCCACGCCGACGTCCTCGGCCGGGTCAGCGCCTGGGTCACCACGCTGGGCGCGCAGGGCGTCCGCATCGACCGCGAGGGCGAGCCGACGATCACCGTCCGCGCCGTTCCCGACGTCACCGCCGAGGACCCCACCGGTGTCGGCGACGCGTTCCGCTCCGGCTTCCTCGCCGCCCTCAGCTGGAAGCTGCCGCTGGAGAACGCGGCCCAGCTCGGCTGCGCGATGTCGGCGCTGGTCCTGGCCGCCGTCGGCTCCCAGTCGTACGAGATCCAGCCCGCGGCCCTGCTGGACACCATCCGCACGGTGTACGGGGACGACGCCGCGGCCCTCGTCGAACCGCATCTGCAAGGAAGGCCGTCATGACCGCCGACACCGCCGCCGCGCGGGCGCAGGAACGCGCGAACGCCCTCAGAGAAGCCCTCGCCACCCGCGTGGTGGTCGCCGACGGCGCGATGGGCACCATGCTCCAGGAGCAGGACCCCACGCTGGAGGACTTCGAGCAGCTGGAGGGTTGCAACGAGATCCTCAATGTCACCCGTCCCGACATCGTGCGCTCGGTGCACGAGGCGTATTTCGGGGTCGGTGTGGACTGTGTGGAGACCAACACCTTCGGCACCAACTACGCGGCGCTCGCCGAGTACGAGATCGTCGAGCGCAACTTCGAGCTGGCCGAGGCCGGGGCGCGGATCGCCCGGGAGGTCGCCGACCGGTTCACCGCCGAGACCGGGCAGCAGCGCTGGGTGCTGGGGTCGATGGGTCCGGGCACCAAGCTGCCGACGCTGGGTCATGTCGACTACGCGACGATCCGTGATGCCTACCAGATCAACGCCGAGGGACTGCTGAGCGGTGGCGCGGACGCGCTGCTGGTGGAGACCACCCAGGACCTCCTCCAGACCAAGTCCTCCATCATCGGCGCCCGCCGGGCGATGCAGGCGCTGGGCCTGTCCGTCCCGCTGATCTGCTCCGTGACCGTCGAGACCACGGGCACGATGCTGCTCGGCTCGGAGATCGGCGCCGCGTTGACGGCGCTGGAGCCGCTGGGCATCGACATGATCGGCCTGAACTGCGCCACCGGGCCGGAGGAGATGAGCGAGCACCTGCGGTATCTGGCGCGCAACGCCCGGATCCCGCTGTCCTGCATGCCGAACGCCGGCCTGCCGGTCCTGACCAAGGACGGCGCGCACTATCCGCTCTCCGCGAGCGAGCTGGCCGACGCGCAGGAGACCTTCGTCCGCGAGTACGGGCTGTCGCTGGTCGGCGGCTGCTGCGGTACGACGCCGGAGCACCTGGGACAGGTGGTCCAGCGGGTCCGGGGCGCCGCGCCCGGGACCCGCGACCCGCGTCCGGAGCCGGGGGCCGCGTCGCTGTACCAGACGGTCCCGTTCCGGCAGGACTCCTCGTACATGGCGATCGGTGAGCGGACGAACGCGAACGGGTCGAAGAAGTTCCGTGAGGCGATGCTGGAGGCCCGCTGGGACGACTGTGTGGAGATGGCGCGCGATCAGATCCGTGAGGGCGCGCACATGCTGGACCTGTGCGTGGACTATGTCGGCCGCGACGGTGTGGCGGACATGCGGGAGCTGGCGGGCCGGTTCGCGACCGCTTCCACGCTGCCGATCGTGCTGGACTCCACCGAGGTGCCGGTCATCCAGGCGGGTCTGGAGAAGCTGGGCGGCCGTGCGGTTATCAACTCGGTCAACTACGAGGACGGTGACGGGCCGGAGTCCCGTTTCGCGAAGGTCACGCGGCTGGCCCAGGAGCACGGTGCGGCGCTGATCGCGCTGACGATCGACGAGGAGGGCCAGGCCCGCACCGTCGAGCACAAGGTCGCGATCGCCGAGCGTCTCATCGAGGATCTGACCGGCAATTGGGGGATCCATGAGTGCGACATCCTCATCGACACCCTGACGTTCACGATCTGCACGGGTCAGGAGGAGTCCCGGGGGGACGGGATCGCGACGATCGAGGCGATCCGTGAGCTGAAGCGGCGTCATCCGGAGGTGCAGACCACGCTGGGTCTGTCGAACATCTCCTTCGGTCTGAACCCGGCCGCGCGGATCCTGCTGAACTCGGTGTTCCTGGACGAGTGTGTGAAGGCGGGGCTGGACTCGGCGATCGTGCACGCGAGCAAGATCCTGCCGATCGCGCGGTTCGACGAGGAGCAGGTCGGCACGGCGCTGGATCTGATCTATGACCGGCGGGCGGAGGGTTACGACCCGCTGCAGAAGCTGATGGCCCTGTTCGAGGGTGTGAACACCAAGTCGATGAAGGCCGGCAAGGCCGAGGAACTCCTCGCGCTGCCGCTGGAGGAGCGGCTCCAGCGCCGCATCATCGACGGGGAGAAGAACGGCCTGGAGGCCGATCTCGACGAGGCCCTCCAGACCCGCCCCGCCCTGGACATCGTCAACGACACCCTGCTGGAGGGCATGAAGGTCGTCGGTGAGCTGTTCGGGTCGGGGCAGATGCAGCTGCCGTTCGTGCTCCAGTCGGCGGAGGTGATGAAGACGGCGGTGGCGCACCTGGAGCCGCACATGGAGAAGTCCGACGCCGAGGGCAAGGGCACCATCGTGCTGGCCACCGTCCGCGGTGACGTCCACGACATCGGCAAGAACCTCGTCGACATCATCCTCTCCAACAACGGCTACAACGTCGTCAACATCGGTATCAAGCAGCCGGTGTCGGCGATCCTGGAGGCCGCCGAGGAGCACAAGGCCGACGTCATCGGCATGTCGGGTCTGCTCGTGAAGTCGACCGTGATCATGAAGGAGAACCTCGAGGAGCTCAACCAGCGCAAGATGGCCGCGGACTACCCGGTCATCCTCGGCGGTGCCGCCCTGACCAGGGCCTACGTCGAACAGGACCTCCACGAGATCTACGAGGGCGAGGTCCGTTACGCCCGCGACGCCTTCGAGGGTCTGCGCCTCATGGACGCCCTCATGGGCATCAAGCGCGGGGTACCGGGCGTCGAGCTGCCGCCGCTGAAGCAGCGCCGCGTCGCCAAGCGGGACACTCCGCTGCTGGTCACGGAACCGGAGGAGGGCGGCCGCTCCGACGTCGCCGTCGACAACCCGGTGCCGGCCCCGCCGTTCTGGGGCACCCGCGTCATCAAGGGCATCCCGCTCAAGGACTACGCCTCCTGGCTCGACGAGACCGCCCTGTTCAAGGGCCAGTGGGGCCTCAAGGACGCCGAGACCATCGAGACCGACGGGCGGCCCCGGCTGCGCGGCTGGCTGGACCGGCTGCACACCGACGGGCTCCTGGAAGCGGCCGTCGTCCACGGCTACTTCCCCTGCGTCTCCAAGGGCGACGACCTGATCATCCTGGACGAGGACGGCGGTGAGCGGACCCGGTTCACCTTCCCGCGCCAGCGCCGCGGCCGCCGGCTGTGCCTGGCGGACTTCTTCCGCCCCGAGGAGTCGGGGGAGACGGACGTGGTCGGCCTCCAGGTCGTCACCGTCGGCAACCGGATCGGTGAGGAGACCGCCCGGCTGTTCGCCGCCGACGCCTATCGCGAGTACATGGAGCTGCACGGCCTGTCGGTTCAGCTGGCCGAGGCCCTCGCCGAGTACTGGCACGCCCGGGTCCGTGGCGAACTGGGCATCTCCGGCTCCGACCCGGCCGCCATGGAGGGCATGTTCCGCACCGAGTACCAGGGCTGTCGCTACTCCCTGGGCTACCCCGCCTGCCCCGACCTGGAGGACCGCGCCAAGATCGCGGACCTGCTCCAGCCGGAGCGGATCGGCGTCCTGCTCTCGGAGGAGTTCCAGCTCCACCCCGAGCAGTCCACCGACGCCATCGTCGTCCACCACCCCGAGGCGAACTACTTCAACGCCCGCTGACCCCCACGTCGAAAGGAGTCCGACCGTGCCGACAGCCCTGGCCGCCGCAGCCGCCACCGCCGAACGCCCTCGTACGTCCACTCCCCGCACGCCCAGCGTGCGCGAGCTGCTGGCCCAGGGCCGTACGAGCTTCTCGTTCGAGTTCTTCCCCCCGAAGACCGCGAACGGAGAGCGTGTCCTGTGGAACGCCATCCGCCGGATCGAGGCCTTCGCGCCGTCGTTCGTGTCCGTCACGTACGGCGCCGGCGGCTCCTCCCGCGACCGCACCGTCGAGGTCACCAAGCGGATAGCCGCCGAGACCACCCTGCGGCCCGTCGCGCATCTGACGGCCGTCGGGCACACGGTCGCCGAGCTGCGCCACATCATCGGCCAGTACGCCGACGCGGGCATCCGCGACGTCCTGGCCCTGCGCGGTGACCCGCCCGGCGACCCCAAGGGGGAGTGGACGCCCGATCCCGCGGGTTTCACCCACGCGCACGAGCTGGTCAGCCTGATCCGGCAGCTCGGTGACTTCACCGTCGGCGTGGCGGCGTTCCCCGAGCGGCACCCGCGCTCGCCCAACTGGACCGAGGACATCAAGCACTTCGCCGCCAAGTGCCGGGCGGGTGCCGACTACGCCATCACCCAGATGTTCTTCCACGTCGAGGACTACCTGCGGCTGCGCGACCGGCTCGCCTCGGTCGGCTGCCTCACGCCGATCATCCCGGAGATCATGCCGGCGACCGACTTCCGGCAGATCCAGCGGTTCGCCGAGCTCAGCGACGCCCGCTTCCCGGCGGAGCTCGCCGCCCGGCTGGAGGCGGCGAAGGACAGCCCTGCGGACGGCCACCGCATCGGGGTCGAGTACGCGACCCGGATGTCGGAGCGGCTGCTGGCCGAGGGAGCGCCGGGGCTGCACTACATCACCCTGAACAAGTCCACCGCGACTCTAGAGATCCATCAGAACCTGGACGTGCGTCCGCAGGACACCCAGCCCACCGTCACCACCACCATCACGGAGTAGCCGCAATGGACTTCAAGGTCGCTGACCTTTCCCTCGCCGAGTTCGGCCGCAAGGAGATCACCCTGGCCGAGCACGAGATGCCGGGCCTGATGTCGATCCGCAAGGAGTACGCCGCCTCCCAGCCGCTGGCCGGGGCGCGGATCACCGGTTCGCTGCACATGACGGTGCAGACGGCGGTGCTGATCGAGACCCTGGTCGCGCTCGGTGCGCAGGTGCGGTGGGTGTCGTGCAACATCTACTCCACGCAGGACCACGCGGCGGCGGCGATCGCCGCGGCCGGGATCCCCGTGTTCGCCTGGAAGGGCGAGACGCTGGAGGAGTACTGGTGGTGCACGGAGCAGGCGCTGACCTGGCCCGACGGCGACGGCCCGAACATGATCCTGGACGACGGCGGTGACGCCACCCTCCTGGTCCACAAGGGCGTCGAGTACGCCAAGGCCGGCTCCGTGCCGGACCCCTCGACCGCCGACAACGAGGAGATGGCCCTGGTCCTGGCCCTGCTGCGGGACAGCAGCCTGGACTGGGTCAAGCTCGCCGCCGGGATCCGCGGTGTCACCGAGGAGACCACCACCGGGGTCCACCGCCTCTACGAGATGCACCGCGACGGCGCCCTGCTGTTCCCGGCGATCAACGTGAACGACGCGGTGACCAAGTCGAAGTTCGACAACAAGTACGGCTGCCGCCACTCCCTGGTCGACGGCATCAACCGCGCCACCGACGTCCTCATCGGCGGCAAGGTCGCGGTCGTGTTCGGCTACGGCGACGTCGGCAAGGGCTCCGCGGAGTCCCTGCGCGGCCAGGGCGCCCGCGTGATCATCACCGAGATCGACCCCATCTGCGCCCTGCAGGCCGCGATGGACGGCTACCAGGTCGCCACCCTCGAGGACGTCGTCGAGACCGCCGACATCTTCATCACCACGACCGGCAACAAGGACATCATCATGGCCTCGGACATGGCCCGGATGAAGCACCAGGCCATCGTGGGCAACATCGGCCACTTCGACAACGAGATCGACATGGCCGGGCTGGCGAAGGTCGAGGGCATCGTCAAGGACGAGGTCAAGCCGCAGGTCCACACCTGGACCTTCCCCGACGGCAAGGTCCTGATCGTGCTGTCCGAGGGCCGGCTGCTCAACCTCGGCAACGCCACCGGCCACCCGTCCTTCGTGATGTCGAACTCCTTCGCGGACCAGACCCTGGCCCAGATCGAGCTCTTCACCAAGACCGACGAGTACCCCATCGGCGTCTACGTGCTCCCCAAGCACCTTGACGAAAAGGTTGCCCGCCTCCACCTTGACGCGCTGGGCGTCAAGCTCACGACGCTCCGCCCTGAGCAGGCCGAATACATCGGCGTGAACGTCGAGGGTCCCTACAAGCCGGACCACTACCGCTACTGACGCGTGGCCGACCGGCCGGAAACGACCACCCGCTCTCGACGCCCGCTCAAGGGCGGGTGGACGGCCATGGCAGGAATTCCCGGGGGAGTGCCACGATCGGATGTCCGTGCCGAGGGCAATCAGTACTCCGACGACCCCAGATGAGGACGCACCCCATGAACCCCAATCCGGCCGGTAGCCACAACCCCTATTCCGCGGCTCCTCCTGGCGCCTACCAGCCCCCGGCGCAGCCCGCGCCGGCCGCCGGGAGCACCAAGCTGGGCACCGCCCTGCTCGTTGTCTCGACCGTGCTGGTGGGCCTGATGGCGGGCCTGTTCTTCGCCTACGACGTCTCGGTGATGCCGGGCCTGGCCGACACCGACCAGCGCACGTACGTCACCGCGATGCAGAACTTCAACGCGGAGATCGACGGCAACGGCCTGTTCGGAATGGCCTTCGTGCTGGCCCTGCTGACGGCCGTGGCCTCGGCGGTCATCGAGTTCCGCAGGGGCCGCAGGTCCGTGGCCCTGTGGGTCGGCGCCGCGGCCGTCGCCTACTTCATCGTGCTCATGATCACATTCTCCGTGAACATCCCGCTGAACAACGAGCTCAAGGACCTCGGCGACGCGGCGAAGGCCACGGACTTCTCCATCGTCGACAAGTTCAAGAGCACGTGGGTCTCCACCAACATCATCCGTACGCTCCTGTGCACGGCGGCCCTGACGGCGCTCTCCCGTGCCCTCGTCCTCTACGGCCGGGCCACCTCCCGGTAACCCCGGCCGCAGGCACGGACGACGAGAGGCCCCGCCGACCCGGCGGGGCCTCTTCGTTCGTCGCCGACGCGACCGCCACCGTCGGGCTCAGGCCTGGCCGCCGTACACGTACAGGGCCCAGCCGAGGCAGCCCAGCGACGCCGTGCACAGCAGGGTGCGCACGACGTTGGCGCGGGCCCAGGGGCCCTCGAAGGCCCGCCGGACCGCGCCCGGGTCGGCGATCCGGCCGACCGGGCCGGCCTTCTCCAGGGCGTTGTTCAGCGGGATGTTGACCTTGTTGGTCACGCCCATCGCGATGACGTACAGCACCAGGGCCGCGATCAGCGGCGGCAGGACCTCCCGGCCGTCCTTCGGGACGTGCAGGCCGACCGCCAGCGCCGTGAAGAGGAAGGCGCCGATGTAGCCGAGGACGAACCAGCCGTTGAGGATCGCCACGTTGATCTTCTGCATGACCTCGACGACGGTACGGTCGTCCGTGCGCTTGAGGCCCGGCATCACCGAGACGGAGAAGCCGTAGAAGAGGCCGCTGACGAGGCCCATCGTGATCGTCGCGGCGATGAGCGACGCGAGCCGTGCCGTTTCCACGTCGGATTCCCCCTGCTCGTGGTCAGGTCATGAACGGGTCATCGAATCGTCAAGTCACCGCGATCATACGGGTGGACGGGCCACCGGTCGCGGTGGATTCGAGCGGGTTTCCAAGGAGTCTTGAGGGCTCCGCGCGACGGTGGCTGAATCCGGCCTTCAGACCTGGAGGATCCATATGACCATCGCCGACGCACCGCCCGTAGCGCTCCAGGACCGTGCCGCGGAACTGGCCGACATCAAGGCCCTGGCCGTCGCCGGGCCGGACGAGCGGGCCACCGAGCGCCAGCACGCCAAGGGCAAGCTGACCGCCCGGGAGCGCATCGAGCTGCTGCTCGACGCGGGCTCCTTCCACGAGATCGAGGCCCTGCGGCGGCACCGCGCGAGCGGATTCGGCCTGGAGCACAAGCGGCCCTACACCGACGGTGTGATCACCGGCTGGGGCACGGTCGAGGGCCGCACCGTCTTCGTCTACGCCCACGACTTCCGCATCTTCGGCGGGGCCCTCGGCGAGGCGCACGCCGAGAAGATCCACAAGGTGATGGACCTCGCGGAGGCCGCGGGCGCCCCGCTGGTCTCGCTCAACGACGGGGCGGGCGCGCGGATCCAGGAGGGCGTCAGCGCGCTCGCCGGGTACGGCGGCATCTTCCAGCGCAACACCCGCGCCTCGGGGGTCATCCCGCAGATTTCGGTGATGCTGGGCCCGTGCGCGGGCGGGGCGGCGTACTCGCCGGCGCTGACGGACTTCGTGTTCATGGTCCGGGAGACCTCGCAGATGTTCATCACCGGCCCGGACGTGGTGCGGGCGGTGACCGGTGAGGAGATCACGCAGAACGGGCTCGGCGGCGCCGACGTGCACGCCGCGACCTCCGGGGTGGCCGCCTTCGCGTACGACGACGAGGAGAGCTGCCTGGAGGACGTCCGCCACCTGCTCTCCCTGCTGCCCGCGAACAACCGCGAGACCGCGCCGCGCGAGGAGTGCGACGATCCCGCCGACCGGCCGACCGACGCCCTGCTGGACATCGTCCCGGTCAACCCGCAGCAGTCGTACGACATCCGGCGCGTGATCGAGGAGGTCGTCGACCACGGCGAGTACTTCGAGGTGCAGCCGGCCTGGGCGCAGAACGTGGTGTGCGTGCTCGCCCGGATGGACGGCCACGTCACCGGGTTCGTCGCCAACCAGCCCGCCGCCCTCGCCGGGGTCCTGGACATCCACGCCTCCGAGAAGGCGGCGCGGTTCGTGCAGTTCTGCGACGCCTTCTCCATCCCGCTGGTCACCCTCGTGGACGTGCCCGGCTTCCTGCCGGGCGTGGACCAGGAGCACGGCGGCATCATCCGGCACGGCGCCAAGCTGCTGTACGCCTACTGCAACGCGACCGTCCCGCGTATCTCGCTGGTGCTGCGCAAGGCCTACGGCGGCGCGTACATCGTGATGGACTCCCGCTCCATCGGCGCCGACCTGGCCCTGGCCTGGCCCACCAACGAGATCGCGGTGATGGGCGCGGAAGGCGCCGCGAACGTCATCTTCCGCCGCGAGATCGCGGCCGCCGACGATCCCGACGCGATGCGCTCGCAGAAGATCAAGGAGTACACGACCGAGCTCATGCACCCCTACTACGCCGCCGAGCGCGGCCTCGTCGACGACGTCATCGCCCCGTCGGAGACCCGCTCGGTGCTCACCGGCGCCCTCGGGATGCTCCGCGCCAAGTACGCCGACCTGCCCTCGCGCAAGCACGGCAACCCGCCCGTATGAGCGGCGACGGCACCTGGCGCGTCGTACGGGGACGGCCCGACGCGCTGGAGACCGCGGCCCTGGCCGTCGTCCTGGCCCTGGCGGTGGCCGGCTCGGCGGCGCCCGTACGGCAGTGGCTGCGCACCGCGCCCACCGGCTGGGACCGGAGCACGGGCTACCGGCAGGCCGGCACCTGGCGCCGCCGCTGACCCCCGGGGGGCGGAAGTCCCCCGTAGGCGGAGGCCCCCGTGGGCGGGAGCCCCGCCGTCGGCGGGGGGCCGCGCTACGAGGCCCAGGCGCCCGGCGGCCGGAAGGCCTCCCGGCCGCGCCGCCAGCCGGTGCGCGCCGGGCGGGCCTGCGCCGCCGGCTCCGGGGCCGCGCCCAGCCGGGCGGTCAGGAGCGCCGCGATGGCCGCGACCTCCTCCAGGGTCGGCGAGCCGCCGACCACCCGGAACGCCGCCTGCTGCAGTTCCGCGTCGACGGCGCTCACAGCGGCAGGTTCCCGTGCTTGCGGGCCGGCCGCGGGACGTGCTTGCCGCGCAGCATCTCCAGGGCGCCGATCAGCCGGCCGCGGGTCTCGGCGGGGTCGATGACGTCGTCCACCAGGCCGCGCTCGGCCGCGTAATAGGGGTGCATCAGCTCGCTCCTGTATTCCTTGATCTTCATCTGACGCGTCGCCTCCGGATCGTCGGAGGCGGCGATCTCGCGGCGGAAGATGACGTTCGCGGCGCCTTCGGCGCCCATGACGGCGATCTCGTTGGACGGCCAGGCCAGGGCGATGTCGGCGCCGATGGAGCGGGAGTCCATGACGATGTACGCGCCGCCGTAGGCCTTGCGCAGCACCAGCGAGATGCGCGGCACGGTGGCGTTGCAGTAGGCGTAGAGGAGCTTGGCGCCGTGCCGGATCACCCCGCCGTGCTCCTGGTCCACGCCGGGCAGGAAGCCGGGTACGTCGACCAGGGTGACCAGCGGGATGGAGAAGGCGTCGCAGAACTGCACGAACCGCGCCCCCTTCTCACTCGCGTGGATGTCGAGCACGCCCGCCATGCTGGCGGGCTGGTTGGCGACGATGCCGACGGTCCGCCCGCCCAGCCGGGCCAGCGTGCACACGAGGTTGCGCGCCCACTGGGCATGGATCTCGAAGTGCTCGCCGTGGTCGACGACCTCCTCGATGACCGCGCGCATGTCGTAGGACTGCTGGGGCTGGGAGGGGACCAGGTCGAGCAGGCGTTCGCAGCGGCGGTCGGCCGGGTCCTCGTCGTCCCCGGCGGGCGGCAGCTCCCGGTTGTTGGCGGGGAGCAGGGAGAGCAGGTGGCGGACGTCCTCCAGGCAGCTCTCCTCGTCGTCGTACGCGAAGTGCGCCACCCCCGAGGTCACCGCGTGGCTGTCGGCGCCGCCGAGCACCTCGCTGGTGACGGCCTCCCCGGTGACGGCCTGCACCACGTCGGGTCCGGTGATGAACATCTGCGAGGTCTCGCGCACCATGAAGACGAAGTCCGTCAGGGCCGGCGAGTACGCGGCGCCGCCCGCGCAGGGCCCCATGACGACGGAGATCTGCGGCAGCACCCCGGAGTTGCGGACGTTGCGCCGGAAGATGCCGCCGTAGCCGGCCAGCGCCGTGACGCCCTCCTGGATCCGGGCGCCGGCGCCGTCGCACAGACCCACGACCGGGGCCCCGGCGGCCTCGGCCAGGTCCATCACCTTGTGGATCTTCTCGGCGTGGGCCTCGCCCAGCGCGCCGCCGAAGATCCGGAAGTCGTGGGCGTACGCGAAGACGGTGCGCCCGTGCACCAGGCCCCACCCGATGACGACGCCGTCGGTGTACGGCTTCTTGTACTCCAGGCCGAAACCGGTGGCCCGGTGCCGGCGCATCCCCTCGACCTCGGTGAAGGAGCCCTCGTCGAAGAGCAGCTCCAGGCGCTCGCGCGCCGTCAGCTTGCCCTTGGCGTGCTGGGCGGCGGTGGCCGCCTCGCCGGGCCCGCGCACGACCTGCTCGCGCAGGTCCGCGAGTTCCGCCGTGCGTTCCCTCAGGTGTGCGTGCCGGATCTCCTCGCGGATGCTCATGAGGCCCCTTTCGCCGCGCCGGGCACCGGTCAGGCCGGTGCCGCGCCGACGAGCGTCCGGCGGCGCGCTAAAGGCGGGCTTGGGCGGGCTTGGGCGGGCGGGGCCGGCCGCGGGCCGGACCGGCGCGGCCGCCCCCACCAGGGCGACCGCCACCCCCTACCCCCGCGGCGGCCACCCCACTGACTGGGCCGCGCCCGGGACTTCGGGCGCAGGTCTGCGTATCAGTGGAACGTTACGTCCGAATCGCCGGAGGCCACTGTGAAGGAAATCCTCGACGCGATCGCCGCGTCGACCGCATCGGGCAGCGGTGCTCCCGCTGTCACCGCCGCCGACTTCGCGGCGCTGCCGCTGCCCGAGTCGTACCGCGCGGTGACCGTGCACAAGTCGGAGACGGACATGTTCGCGGGCATCCCGGTCCGCGAGCGAGACTCCCGCAAGTCGATGCACGTCGAGCAGGTCCCGCTGCCGGAACTGGGCCCCGGCGAGGCCCTGGTGGCCGTCATGGCCTCCTCGGTCAACTACAACACCGTGTGGACCTCGATCTTCGAGCCGCTGCCGACCTTCGGTTTCCTGGAGCGGTACGGGAGGAAGTCCGAGCTCGCCAGGCGCCACGACCTGCCGTACCACATCATCGGCTCCGACCTGGCGGGCGTGGTGCTGCGCACCGGTCCCGGCGTGAACTCCTGGAAGCCGGGCGACGAGGTCGTCGCGCACTGCCTCTCGGTGGAGCTGGAGTCCTCCGACGGCCACAACGACACGATGCTCGACCCCGAGCAGCGGATCTGGGGCTTCGAGACCAACTTCGGCGGCCTGGCGGAGATCGCGCTGGTGAAGTCCAACCAGCTGATGCCCAAGCCCGCGCATCTGAGCTGGGAGGAGGCCGCCAGCCCCGGCCTGGTCAACTCCACCGCCTACCGCCAGCTCGTCTCCCGCAACGGCGCCGGCATGAAGCAGGGCGACAACGTCCTCATCTGGGGCGCCAGCGGCGGCCTCGGCTCCTACGCCACCCAGCTGGCCCTGGCCGGCGGCGCCACGCCGATCTGTGTGGTCTCCTCGCCCGAGAAGGCCGACATCTGCCGGGCGATGGGCGCGGAAGCCGTCATCGACCGCAGCGCCGAGGGCTACCGGTTCTGGAAGGACGAGCAGACCCAGGACCCGCGCGAGTGGAAGCGCTTCGGCTCCAGGATCCGCGAGCTGACCGGCGGCGAGGACGTCGACATCGTCTTCGAGCACCCCGGCCGCGAGACCTTCGGCGCCTCCGTCTACGTCACCCGCAAGGGCGGCACGATCGTCACCTGCGCCTCCACGTCGGGCTACATCCACGAGTACGACAACCGCTACCTGTGGATGTCGCTGAAGCGGATCATCGGCTCCCACTTCGCCAACTACCGCGAGGCCTGGGAGGCCAACCGCCTGATCGCCAAGGGCAGGATCCACCCGACCCTCTCGAAGGTCTACTCCCTGGAGGAGACCGGCCAGGCCGCGTACGACGTCCACCGCAACCTCCACCAGGGCAAGGTCGGCGTCCTCGCGCTCGCCCCCGAGGAGGGCCTGGGCGTGCGCGACCACGAGCTGCGCGCGCAGCACCTCGACGCCATCAACCGCTTCCGCGACGGCCGTACGCTGCCGGAATCCGGATGACCCCGGTGAGAGCGGACACGGCCGCCGGCGCCGCCGGCGGCCAGGTCGCGCTCGCCCACGACGAGGTCAGCCCGGCGGGCACCCGGCTGCGCGCCCTGCTGGACGAGACCCTCGCGCCGGTACGGGGCGCCTGCCCGCCGCTCGGCGCGCAGCCGCCGGCCGTCGTGGCGGGCGCCTACGTGATCGACCCGCCCTTCTACGGCAGCGGCGACATCGGCCGCATCGCCGTGTGCGGCACCGTCAACGAACTCGCCGCCGCCGGCGCGGAACCGCTGGCCCTGACGCTGTCGGCGGTCGTCGAGGCCGGGCTGCCCGTGGAGCAGCTGCGCCGCCTGGCGGGCTCCGTGCGCGACGCCGCCCGGGAGGCGGGCGTGGTCGTCGCCGACGCCGACGTGCGCGTCGTACGGGCCGGCGAGGCCGACCAGGTCTACGTCCACACCACCGGCATCGGCGTGTACCGCCGGGCCCCGCTGCGGGCCGGCGACGCGCGGCCCGGCGACCGGATCGTGCTCAGCTCGGCGCTCGGCGGGCACGGCGCGCACATCCTGTCCGTACGGCGCGGCCTGGGCTTCGAGAGCCTGGTGCCCAGCGGCTGCGCACCGCTGGCCGGGCTGCTGGCCGAGGTCCGCGACGCGGCCGGCCCCGGCGCCGTGCGGGCCGCCCGCACGGTCGGGCGCGGCGGACTGGCGGCGGCGCTGCACGCGTACGCGGCCGAGCTGGGCCGCACCCTGCGCGTCGAGGAGAACGCCCTGCCCGTGCAGTACGAGGCCCGGATGGCCCTGGAGGCCATGGCCGTCGACCCGCTGCACGCCTCCAGCGAGAGCTGCCTGTGCCTGCTGGTCGCCCCGGGCGCCGTGGCCGGCGTCCTGGCCGCGCTGCGCGCCCACCCCTACGGGCGCGCGGCCGCCGTGGTCGGCGAGGTCACCGTGACGGGCGGGTACGGCCGCGGACACGCGCGGGACGGCGCCGCGCCCGTCGAGCTCGTGCGCGCCGACGGCTCCGCCGTACCGGTCATGCCCGAACCGGCGGCGCCTCCGCGGCTGACGTGACCGGCGCGCGCCGGGCCGCGGGGTCCGGCGCGCCCCGGTGCAGCAGCAGGATCAGTCCGGCCGCCGTGGCGAGGGCGGGCAGCAGCGCCATGCCCGCCAGGACGCCCCACTCGGCCCCGGCGCTCTGCCCGGCGGCCCGCCCGGTGTCCGAGGACGCGTAGCCCGACACCTGGAGGGTCAGGCCCATCAGGAACGGGCCCACCGCCAGGCCGAGCGCCTCACCGGCGCTGAACAGGCCCGACAGGGTGCCCGCCCGGCTGCCCCCGGCGCGCTCGGCGTCGGCGGCCGAGCAGTCGGCCAGCAGCGCGTACAGGAACAGCAGTTGTCCGGCGTGTCCGGTGCCGACCACGAGCAGCGCGGCCGGCGCCCAGAACAGCGGCAGCGCGGGCGCGGCGGCCAGCAGCAGGCTGCCGCCGGCGAACAGGGCGCAGGCCAGGACGAGCGCACCGCGCCGCCCGTGCCGGGCGCCCAGGCGCCGCCACAGACCCATGGTGAACAGGTTGGGCAGCACGAACGCCGCGATCAGCACCCCGGTCATGCCCGGGCGGTCCAGCACGTGCTCGGCGTAGTAGGGGCAGCCCGCCAGCAGCACGCCGGTGCCCACGACCATGACGGTGGCCCCCCGCAGCAGCCGCGCGAAGCCGGGGTTCGCGCGCAGCACCGCGGACCAGGACCGCGGGCTCCCGCCGTCGGCCGGTCCGCCGTGCGTGCCCGGCCCGGACCGCGCGGCCGTGCGGGCCGCCGCCCGCCGGGTGCCCGCGTACACGCCGAGCGTGCCGGCCACGACCACCGCGGCGCCGAACAGGCCCGCCCAGCGGTGCCCGGCCAGTCCGCCGCCGCCCGCCTCGACCACGGCCGGGGCAGCGGCCCCGGCGACCAGGGCGGCGACCGCCAGCCCCGCCACCCGGCCGCCTACCAGGCGCAGCCGCGCCGCCGGGTCGGTGGTCAGTTCGGCGGGCAGGGCGGCGTACGCGGCCTGGAAGAAGGCGAACGCGGTGGCCGTCAGCAGGAATCCGCCCGCCGCCCACAGCGCTCCGGCCGTGCCCGTGGCGAACCCCGCGAACATCAGCGCGAAGGAGGCGGCGACGGCCAGGCCGCCGCCGAGGACGAAGGCGTGCCGCGCACCGCCGCGCCGGCCGTGCGCCCGGTCGCCGACGCGCCCGGCCAGCGGGGTGAGCAGCACGTCCCAGGCCTTGGGCAGCAGGACGGCCGCGCCGGCGGCCGCCGCCCCGACCCCCAGGGTGTCGGTGAGGTAGGGCAGCAGGAGCAGACCGGGCAGCGTGTTGAAGGCACCGGTCACCAAGGAGCCCGAGGCGTAGCCGAGTCGTGTGCGCATGGCCCGATCCTGACCGGTTCCGGCCACCGGGACCAGTCGGGGCTTTTCCTCCTCGCCCCGGCTCTGACCTGGCCTTTACGATGCGTCTGCGGGGCAGGTTTCCGGTGCGGCGACCCGGTGGTGTCGGGGAGCCGCCCGACGTTCCCCACCTGTCGGGGCCACCCCGTCCGCAGTTCCTGACACGCAGCTTGTGTCCGGCATGTGGACCTTGGTCACGGCCGTCCGATGGGGGAGGCTGCTTCGTGGGGGAGTGGACTGTTGACCAGGTACACGAGGAGGGGGTTGCTGTGTCTCAGCAGCAGCCGTTGACGGCTGCACGGATCCGTGATCTCGCGGTGCTCCAGCGCCAGTTGAGGCTCGCGCGGGAGGCTCCGCGGTTCGTCCGGGTGACCGGGGAGCCCTGGAGCGGCAAGAGCCGCCTGCTGCGGCAACTCGCGGCCTCGGCACGGCAGGACGGCTGGACCGTGGCGGCCGGACGGGCACCGCGGGCCGGCGGCCGCCGGCCGTTCGACGTGCTCGTCGACGCCCTGGACGACCATCTGGCGCGCGCCGACGGCTCGTTGTTCGAGGAGATCGGCGCGGTCAACACGCGCGCGCTGGCGCCCGTCTTCCCCGCGCTGGGCACCCTGGCCGCGGCCGACGAGCGGCCCGAGACCTACGCGGTGATCCGCGCCGTACGCGCCCTGATCGGCCGGCTGGCCCAGGACGGGCTGCTGCTGGTGCTGGACGACGTGCACCGGGCCGGCCCGGAGATCTTCGACCTGATCGAGCACCTCGTGCGCCATCCGCCGGCCGCGCCCGTGCTGACCGTCTTCGCGCACCGCACCGTCCCCGCGGGCCGCCACCTGTCGGCGGTGCCCTACGACGCCTCCGAGGTCCGCCACCTGGAACTGCGCCCGCTGCCCGAGGCCGACGCGCGCGCCCTGCTTCCCGAGGGCACGGCGCCGCTGGCCGCCGAACTCGTGCTGCGTGACGCGGGGGGCGTGCCCGGGCTGCTGCACGCCCTGGCCCGGGGCCCGGGCTGCGGCGACCCCTGCCGGGTCGTGCACGGGACCGCGGACCTCGCCGAAGGCGTGCCGCCGGTCCTCGGCCGGGACGCGATCGACCTGCACACGCTGTCCTCCCTGGGCTGGCGCTGCGCCTGCGCCGGGGCGGTCCTCGGTGACCCGTTCACCGCGTCCTCCGTCGCCCGTACGGCGGGCCTGCCGCTGGAGGACGCGCTGCGCGGCCTCGACGAACTGCACGGGGAGGGCCTGCTGCGGGCGGACGCCAGCTGTACGCGTTTCCGGTTCGCCCGGCCCGCCGTACGGGCCCTGGTGCACCACGCCACCGGCGCCGGGTGGCGCAGCGCCGCCCTGGACCGGGCGCTGGAGGCGCTGCGCGCCGACCCCGACGCCGGCCGGCCGCTGGCCGCCCACCTGGAGAACGCCGCCGAGCTCGGCCTCGCGGACGTGCGGACCCTGGCGGTGTCCGTGCGCGACGGGCTGCACACCCGCCCGGCCCGCTCGCTGCGGGCGCTGCGCCGCCTGACGGCCGACTTCGAGGGCCCGGTGGCCCTGCGCATCCTGCTCCACAAGGCGCTGGTGGTCTCCGGCCGGCTGGAGGAGGCGGTGAGCACGTACGGGGAGAACGCTCCCCGGCCGCACGAGACGGTGCCCGTCGGCGGGCGCACCGAATCGGCGGTGTGGCATGCCCGCGCCCTCCGTCTGACGGGCCGTTACGCCCATGCCTGGGCGGTGCTGGACGGCGACGGCGGACTGCCGCCCGCGGGCCCCGAGGCCGACGCCGAACGGGCCGCCCTGACCCTGGAGCCGGCGGCCGCGGGCGGCGGGCCATGGGACGACGCGCCCGTGGTGGCCCTGCAGGCCCTGGCCGGCACCCCGCCGGACGACCCGGCCGCCCGCGGCCGCGCGTACGCCCTGCTGGCCGCGGCCCACGCGGCGGCGGCGGACACCGGGCCCGCGGCGGAGGCGGCCGCGGAGGCCGAACGGCTGCTGACGGAGCTGGACGACGCGCGGCTCGCGCACGTCCTGGAGGCGCTGCGCTGGCTGGGGGCGGCGCTGAGCGCACTGGGCCAGCCGGAGCGGGCGCAGCTGCTGCTGGAGCGCGGCTACCGGGTGGCGCTGGAGTGCGGGCAGGCGCACCTGATGGGGCTGCTCGCCCTCGGCGTGGCCCGGACGCGGCTCGCGTCCGGCGACGCGGAGGGCGCGCGCGAACGCATCCGGCTGGTCGCGGACCTGGCCGCGCGTACGGAGGTCCCGGCCCTGGCGGCGGCCGCGCGCGAGAGCGCCCGCGAGATCGACTCGCACGCCGCCGGGTACCCGGACGCGGGGCGGCTGACCCTGCTGAGCGGGCGGGAGCGGGACATCACGGCGCTCGTCGGGGCGGGGCATACGAATCAGCAGATAGCCGCGCGGCTGGACATCAGCGTGAAGACGGTGGAGACCTATATGAGCCGGATTTTCAAGAAACTGGGTATGAATTCGCGAACCCAGGTGGCACACATTGTCGGCATGAGCAGCCGTCATTAACCCTTTGCGGGCGCGCCCGCAACCGGATTCCTGATTTGCCCCCGTTCACGCCACGGCCCCACCCCTCGGAACGTCCCTTCCGAGGGGCGGGGCGGGCGGCCTGGCTGGGCCGGCGGGGGATCCGGCTGCCGGTTCCCCCAGTGTGCGGTGCGGCCGCTTGTGCGGCCCTAAACCGACTGCTCAGGGGCAGGCGAGGTCCCACTGGTCGTCCAGCGGGCACTCGGCGAGCGGAACGGTGCCACCCAGGTCGATGCTGATGGCCGGCGTCGCGATGTGGGCGCCGACTTCGGTGGCCTGCGCGGCGCCGGTGGTTCCGGCGGCCCAGAGGGCGAGCGCCAGGGCGAGTCCGGAAGTGGCCTTTCGCAGGGCGGTGCTGTTCATGTATTGACCCCCGTCAACAGTTACGTTCGTGTCGTTGCACAAACATCCTGGCCAGCCGGTACGGGGACTTCCAAGGGAAAGATGCTGGCGTAAAGTTGCCTGGCAGCAAGTCCTGTCAGTACATGGGGGTGAACTACAGGGTGTCCGGGAGTTCCCTGCCGGCAGTGGGGTTCGGCCAGCTGGACGACGTCAGCGCATCGGCGTACCAGCAAGCCGTCCTGCTCGGCCGCTTCGTCCGGAGCGAGATAGCGTCCGTCCTGGATCTGTCGGACCGTGAGGCCGAGCGCGTCGAGGAGTTACTGTCCACTCTGCGTCTGCTGCGCCCGATGCCGGGCCGTCCGGAGTACCTCGTCCCGGTGAGCCCGGACGCGGCGGCGGCGGACCTCGTCGCGCCGGTGGAGACCGAGATCCGTGATCTCCAGCAGTCGGTGACGGACGTCAAGAGCACCATGCTCGGCCTGCTTCCGGCCTACTTCGAGACACGGCGCCGGCGCAACCAGGCGGAGGCCTTCGACGTCATCAGCGATCTCAGCGTGCTCCAGTCGATGCTCGACGAGTGGGGCTCCCGCTGCCGCACCGAGGTGCTCACCGCCCAGCCCGGCGGCTCGCGTGCGCCCGTCCGCCTGGACGCGGCCAAGCCGCTGACGGTCGAACGGCTGCGCCGGGGGGTCCAGATCAAGCATCTGTACCAGCACACCGTCCGCAGCGACCAGGCGACCGCCGACTACGTGCGCGACGTCGCGGCCGAGGGGGCCGAGGTGCGCACCACCGACGAGATCGTCGACCGGATGCTCATCTACGACCGGGAGATCGCCTTCCTGCCGGAGCAGCAGGTCCAGGGGCGCAGGCCCGGCGCCATCGTGGTGCGCGAGCCGATGCTGGTGGCGTTCCTCTGCAAGGTCTACGAGCACATGTGGGCCGGCGCCGCCCCCTTCGTGCCCGGGACGCCGGAGGCGGCCGACATCGCCGACGACCTCAAGCGGTCGATCATCCGGCTCATGGCGCAGGGGCACAAGGACGAGATGGTGGCCCGGCGGCTCGGCATGTCCGTACGGACATGCCGGCGCCACATCGCCCGGATCATGGAGGAGATGGAGTCCACCAGCCGTTTCCAGACCGGCGTCAACGTCGCGCTGTACGGACTGCTCGGCGCCGACTTCGCCCCGGCGGGCGCCGAGCCCGGCGAGGAGGTGGCCTGCGTCCTCCCGGGCACTAGCTGACGGGCAACAAGCTGCCACGACCGGTGTCTGGTTGTGGTTACCGCCCGTTCGGCAGCCTGGAACCGCGGCCTCAGCACCGGGTGGGGCCGGAGGGAGGCGCAGCCATGGACACCGCCGTCGTCACCAGGGAACACCGGACGACCGGGGCCGCACGGCACCTGGTGCACCGACCCCAGCCGTGGGAGCCCAACCTCGCGGCGGCCGCCCCACCGGCCGCCGAGGAGTTCGTCCTGACGGGCGAACTCCCCGCCGGGCACCCGCTGCTGGGCGACGGACCGGGGCACTTCCACGACGTGCAGGCGGCCGCGGAGATGCTCCGCGAGGTCGGCGAGTTCATCGGCCGCGACCGGTTCGGCGTACCCGCCGAACGCACCGGGATCTTCTACCGGGTCGGCATCGACGTCACCGACCTGGCCCCCTGGCGGGTGCGCCCCTCGGCCCCCGGGCCGGGGCGGCTGACGACGGTGATGAGCGTGCGCCCCGACAAGGTCATCGACGGGGTGCCGCGCGCGCTGGAGTTCCGTACGGCGCTGGAGATCGACGAGGTGCCCTGCGGCACCGGCAGCGCGAACCTGGTCTTCCTCGCCCCGCTGGTGCACCGCAACCACCGCACGCACAGCCGCCGGGCCGCGCTCGACGCGGCCGACGCCGGCGCCCCGCCGCGCGCCCACGATCCCGTCGACGCCGCCGAGGTGGGCCGCTCGGACCCCGGCAACGTGCTGCTGCACGCCCCCTCCGCGCTCGCGCACGGCCGGCTGTCGGCCGGCGTCCACGTACCGCCGCACTGGCCGGCCGACCGGGCCGGCGGCGACGGGCACGTGCCCGCCCTCGCCCTCCTGGAGGCGCTGCGCCAGACCTCACTGCTCGCCGTGGGCCGCGGCTACGGCATGGCGCCCGCCCGCAGCACCCTCTCCTCGCTCCAGGTGCACGTACGCGGCTACGCCGAGGCCGACCTGCCGCTGCGCTGCGCCGCGGTGTCGGGCCGGCCGGGACGGGACGCCGAGGGTCGCCGCACGGCGCCGCTCACCCTCACCCTCGCGCAGGCCGGTCGGACCGTCCTGGAGGCCACCACCACGGTCGTCGAGGACCACTGACGCGGGGGCGCCCCCCGGGCGGGACCCCGGGGGCCGGGGGTCAGGCGGCGGCCGTCGCCAGCGCCCGGGCCAGGGCCTCGGCCGCCTCGGCGTCGAGCATCGTGGTGATCCCGGTGTCGAGGGTGCGGCCGAGCCCGGCGTCGTACACGGCGGCGCTCACGCAGAACGCGGTGCCGCCGACGTCGAGGTAGTCCGTGCGGAACGCCCATTCGGCGCCCGCCCCGGGGGTCCCGTCCGGCCGGTTGACCTGGAGCGGACGGCCGTCCGGACCGAACCCGAACTCGGTGAACCGGAACTGCATCCCCTGCCCGATGGCCTTGCTGTAGGCCTCCTTCAGGGTCCACAGCCGCACCAGCCGCGGATTGCGCTCCTCGGGCGCCAGCTCGCCCAGGCCCAGCCGCTCGTGCGGGGTGCAGATCAGCCGGTCCAGGCCCTTGCTGTAGATCTTCCGGTCGGCCCGTTCGGCGTCGACCCCGATGAGGCCGCGCGTGGTCAGGCCCACCATCAGCAGGTCGTCGGTGTGGCTGAGTGTGATGTCGATCTGGTCGCAGCCGCGCAGGGAGGGACGCCCGGTCGGCCCGTACGTCAGCTCCAGGTCCGCCGGTTCGGCGTGCAGCGCGGCCGCCGCCGCGGACTTCAGCAGCCGCCGCGAGGCCGCGTAGCGGTCCCGGATGTCCTCGTGCGCGATGTCGCGGTAGCGCGCCCAGTCACGGCCCAGCAGCGCGCGCAGGGCGTGCGGCGCGAGGTCGTCGGGCCGCCAGTCGGCGAGCGTGCCGTACACCAGCGCGGTGCCGTGGACGCGCAGGTCGGCGCGGACCTGGTCCCCGTCGGTGCCGGTGGCGCCCACCGCGATCGGTGCGCCCGGCGAGGCCGGTGCGGGGGCGTTCACCGGGGCCCGCCCCCCGCCGAGGCCACCACGTGGGCGTGGATCTGGGCGATGCTGCGGGCCTGGAGGACCGCGGCGACGGGGATCCGGCGCCCGGTCTCCTGCTCGATCAGCATCACCAGGCGCAGCAGGTGCACCGAGTCCCACGCCGGCAGGGCGTCCAGGTCGGCCTCGGCCTCCTGCTCGGTGAGCTCCAGGCCCAGCTCTTCCCTGATCAGGTCCAGGAATCCGGGGAGGTCAGCGGTGTGTTCGAGCAGGCTCATCGTCGTCCCCTCCGAGGCGCGAGTCGATCGTCAGGTGGGCGGGCGCGGTGGGCCGCCCGGCCAGGTCGTGGCGGTGGTGCCGTACGCCGTCGTCGTCGTCCGTTCCGCCGGCGCCGGCGCCGGCGTCGGTGGCGGCGGCCGTCGTGAACCCCATCGAGGGGTAGAAGCCGGCGGCCCGGCCGTTGCGGGCGGTCGGGCGGTACCGGCCGTGCACGGCGGGCAGGCCGCGGGCCGCCGCGTGCGCCAGCAGCACGGCGAGGACGCCCTGCTCGACGCCGCGGGCGAACACCCGGCAGCTGAGCCAGAAGTTGTCGACGTGCAGCCCGTTGCCGGCGTACCGGGCGAGGACCGCGCCGGCCAGTCCGCTTTCCCCGAACCGGTCCGCCACGTGCACCGCGAGCACCAGGCCCGCCGGATCGGCCGCCGCCGCCCGGACGGCGTCGGCGCCCAGCCGCTCGCCGGTCAGGTTGAACTGGTTGGTGCGCAGCGACAGCTGGGCGACGCGCTCGCACTCGTGCGGCTCCGGCGGCCCGATGCGCAGGCGCACCCCCAGGTCGCGCAGGTACTCCTCGTACGAACCGCTGCCGGCCTCCAACTCCGAGCGGGCGGCGGCCTGCCGGTAGCGCTCGGTACGGGCCAGGTCGTCGCCGGTGACGTGCGGGGTGTCGAACCAGCCGTCGGCCAGCAGCCGGGTGACGTGCAGCGCGGGTTCGGTGCCCAGCGGTACGACGGCGGCCCCGGGCACCCGCGCGCGCACCAGGGCGCGTTCGGCGGGGGAGTCGTCGGCGAAGACCAGCGCGTCGGTGGCGATGCCCAGGCCCGCCGCGATCGCGCGCAGACTGGTGTCCTTCGGCTCCCAGTGGGCCTGGATCTGCGGGAAGTCCGCCTCGCGCAGCAGCATGTCGGGGTGCTCGCGCAGCACCGGCAGCACCGCGGCCGCGTCGTTCTTGCTGCTGACCGCCAGCAGCACGCCCTGCGCGGCCAGCTGCCGTACGGTGCGCTGCAGTGCCGCGTACGGTTCGCCGCGCAGCGTGCCGGGCGCGGCCGTGATGCCCTCGGGCCCGTCGTCGCCGAGGACCCCCGCCCACAGGGTGCCGTCCAGGTCCAGGACCAGGCACTTGCGGGCCAGCCCGCGCCGGGCCCGCAGGACGTGCACGGCCTCGCGGGCGTACGCGGCGAGCAGCGGCCCGTCGTACGCGGCCCGCGCGTACAGGGCCAGGCGCGGGTCGGTGGCCGGGCCGCCCGCGGCGGCGAGCGCGTCGAGGTCGATCACGGCGAGGGCCGGGTGGTCGGCCGTCAGGCGCAGCAGCCGGGCGGTGAACTCCCGCCACACCGCGCCGAGCAGCGCCCGCTCCCGCTGGCCCACCAGCTGCTGGAGGAGGGCGCGGGGCAGCACCGGGGTGTTGAGCACGAGGGTGCCGGTGCCGCCGGCCGCGTGCGCCGCGGCGGCCGCGCGCAGCCGCTCCAGCAGCCGGGCGCAGCCCGCCTCGACGTCCTGCCAGGTCCACGGCGCCGGCACGGTGTCCATGACCGCGTCGGCGTCCAGCAGGCACAGCGTCAGGTCGGGCCGGCAGCGGCGCAGTTCGCCGTCCGCGTCGTGCAGGTCGCGCAGGTAGGCCCCGTGGTCACCGGTGACGACCCGCGCGAGCAGCCCGTGCCGGGCCAGCTCCGCGACCAGCGGGTCGCCGAGCTGGACGACCGAGGAGTGGCCGGTGACGGCCACCGTCACCACCGGGGTGTCCGGATGGTGGTCCCGTACCTCCCGCGGGTCGAGCGCGGCCAGCACCCGCCCGGCGCGCACCAGGTCGGCGCGCACGGCGTCCGGCTCGCGGTCGCCGGCGTCGGTGAGTTCGGCCAGCAGGGCGACGGCGTGCGGCCACCGGGCGGCCAGCAGCCCGGCCCGGTGCAGCGTGTGCAGCTCCCGCACCGGGTCGGTGGGCTCGGCGTCCGCGGTCGTGGGCGCGGTGATGGTCGTGGGCGTCGCGGTCGGCGCCGTCGGCGCCCTCATCGGGTCGCGTCCGGGTCCGGGAGGCGCTCCAGCGCCAGCCCCGCCTTGATCCACTTGCTGGACTCCACCACGACGGCCAGGGCCCGCTCGCCCTCCTCCAGCTCACCGGCGAGCCGGTCGAGCTGGAGCAGCGGCAGGGCGTTGCCCGTGTTGCCGGTGTCGGCCACGCAGGAGATCTCGACCAGGTCCGGTACGTCGAGGTGCTCGGTGATCCGGGCGGTCATCCGCCCCGACAGCTGCGGCGGCAGCAGGTAGTCGACCTCCTCGCGGGTCCAGCCGGCCGTGCCCAGCAGCTCCCAGAAGATCTCGGCGGCCATCAGGGGCACGTTCTCCTCGATGGCCTTGTAGTCCTCGAACAGCATCCGGCGGGCCGGGTCCTGACGGGCCGCGCCCTGCCAGTCCACGATCTGGCCGGGGGCCCGGCCCCGCCCCGTGAACCGGTGCAGCAGGCCGCGTACGGCGATGGCGTCGCCGGCGGGTTCCGCCGTCACCACGGCCGCGCCCGCCCCGTCGCCGAACAGCACGTAGTTGACGAGCTCCTCGGTGGGCAGGCTGACCGGGTCGCGGTGCGCGTCCAGGAACCGGTCGGTGACGTCGCCGCCGACGACCAGGCCCGCCCGGTGCCCGCCGGCGAGCAGCGCCCGGGCCACGTCCAGCGCCTGCACGGCGCCGGAGCAGCCCGCCTGGAGCTGGTAGGCCGGCAGGTGGCTCAGCCCCAGCCGGTCGGCGACGACGGTGGCGGTGGTGGGCAGCAGCGCGTCGGGCGTGGCCGTGGCCAGGATGAGGAAGTCCAGGTCGGCGAGGTCCAGTCCGGAGGTCTCCAGGGCCCGTCCGCCCGCCTCCGCGCACAGGTCGGCGAGGCTGTGGGTGAGGGTGCCGGTGCCCAGGTCCCAGCAGAAATGCCGGGTCCGGGTGCCGACGAAGAGGTCGATCCACTCCTCGCTGATACCGAACAGCTTGCCCAGGGCGGTGTTGTCCACCGGGGCTCCGGGCAGGGCCGTACCCGTGCCGGCGAGGACGAGCGCGGTGGTGGTCTCGGTCATGTTCTGGCTCCCACGCTGATCCACTCGCCGACGAACTCGGCCAGCGTTCCTACGGTACGCAGCGCGGGCAGCAGCCGGGGCACGGTGATGCCGCTCGCCTGCGGCAGCCGGGACTCCAGCCGGTCCTTCAACTGCATGATCATCACTGAGTCGAAGCCCAGGTCCTCGTAGAACCGGGCGGTGCGGACGACGCGTTCGGGCTCGTACGCGCCGACCTCGGTCACCGCCTCGACGACCGCGGCCAGCACCGGGTCGGCGGCGCGGTCGGCGGCCGGGTCCTGCGCCGCCGGTACCCGGGCGGGCGCGGGTGCCGGCGCGGGGACGGGCAGCGGCTCCCGGTCGGCGGCAACGGGCGCGGCCGGCCGCGCCGGCTCCGCCGGGCCCTGGGCCCGGAAGCGGTGCTCGGTCGAGAAGGCGTACGCGGGCAGCCGCTCCGTGCGGCGCCGGGCAGGCTCGTACAGCTCGTCCCAGTGCGGCTCCAGCCCCGAGCGGTACAGCTCGGCGAGCGTGCCCGCCAGGTCGCCGGCGCCCGCGTCGGAGCCCGGCGCCGGGTGCAGCAACCGGACGCCGTCCACGGCCCCGCCGCGGCCGGCGAGCCGGATCAGCTGCGGTGCCGGGCCGATCTCGACCAGGCAGGTCGGGGCGGTGCGCGCCACCAGGTCGCCCAGCGCGTCGGCGAACAGCACCGGTTCGGCGGCCTGCCCCGCCCAGTACGCGGCGTCCAGCGGCTCGTCGGCCAGCAGCCGCCCGTACCGGGTCGAGGCGAACGGCAGCCGCGGTACGGCCGGCCCGACCCCCTCCGCGGCGGCGGCGAACGCCGCCAGGGCGGGCGTGAGCAGCGGGGAGTGGAAGGCGTGCGACACCTCCAGGGGACGGCACTCGATGCCGTACGCGCGCAAGGAAGCGGCCGCCTCCTCCAGGGCCTCCCGGTGCCCCGACAGGACCGTGTCGCAGGGCCCGTTGACCGCCGCCAGGAACACGCCCGGCAGCTCGCCGGTCAGCTCGGCGACCTCCGCGCGGCCCGCCCGGACGGAGAGCATGCCGCCGCCGTCGGGCAGCGCGTCCATCAGCCGTGCCCGCTCGGCCACCAGACCCGCGGCCTGCTCCAGGGTGAGCGCGCCCGCGCACACCGCCGCGGCGAACTCGCCGACGCTGTGCCCGAGGACGACGTGCGGCCCGGCCCCCAGGTCGCCCAGGGCCGCCGACAGGGCGTACCCGACGGCGAACAGCGCGGGCTGGGCCCATCCGGTGCGGTGGACGGCCGGGTCCCCGGACAGCAGCAGGTCGCGCACCGACGCCCCCAGGTGCGGGGCGAGCGCGGCGTCGGCCTCGTCCAGGCGGCGCCGGTACAGCGGCGACTGACGGTACAGCCGCGCCGTCATGCCCGGCTCCTGCACCCCCTGGCCGGTGAAGAGGAACCCGATGACCGGCGGCCGCCAGGCCCGGTCGGCGATCCCGGCCACGAGCCGCTCGTCCTCGGCGGCCGCGCGCAGGGCGGCGGCCAGCTCCGCCGTGTCGGAGGCCGGGAACGCGGCCCGGTACGGCAGTCCGGTCTTGACCCGGTTGCTGGTCCAGCACAGGGCGGCCGCGTCCCCGCGCGGGCGGGCGGCCACGGCGGCGGCCTGCACGGCCAGGTTGCGGCGCAGCGCCTCCGGGGTGTCCGCCGAGACGGTGAACACACCGACCGGGGCGGCGGCCGCGGCCGCCGCCCGGCGGCGTCCGGCCCGCGGGGAGCGCGGCGCGGCGGCCAGCACGGCGTGGGCGTTGGTGCCGCCCATCCCGAAGCTGCTCACGCCCGCCACGACCTCGCCGGCCGGCAGCCGCAGCGGCGCCTTGAGCAGGGCCAGGCCCCGCTCGGCCAGCCGCAGCTGCGGGTTCTCGCGGTCCGCGAACCGGCTCGCCGGCACCACCCGGTGGTGCAGCGCCAGCGCCACCTTGATCAGCCCGGCGATCCCGGCGGCCGCCTCCGTGTGCCCGAGGTTGCCCTTGACCGAGCCGATCGCGCACGGCTGCTCGCGCGGCACGGCGTGCACCTCGCCGAGCGCCCCGCACTCGATGATGTCGCCCAGCGCGGTGCCGGTGCCGTGCGCCTCGACGAAGCGCACCTGGTCGGCGGTCACGCCGGCCCGGCGGTACGCCGCGGCCACGACCTCCCGCTGCGAGCGCCGGTTGGGCGCGGTCACCCCGTTGCTGCGGCCGTCCTGGTTCACGGCGGTGCCCCGGATGACGGCGTACACGCGCTGGCCGTCGGCCAGCGCGTCCTCCAGCCGGCGCAGCACCACGACCCCGACGCCGTCGCTGCGCACGATGCCGTCCGCGTCGGCGCTGAACGGCTTGCAGCGGCCGTCCGCCGAGGCCAGCCCCATCTGTGAGTACACCAGGCCCAGCGCCGGGCTCAGCACGAGGCTGACCCCGCCGGCGAGCGCCGTGCCGCACTCGCCCGACAGCAGCGAGTTGACCGCCAGGTGCACCGCGACCAGCGAGGACGAGCACGCGGTGTCGACGGACAGGCTGGGCCCCTTCAGGTCCAGGTGGTACGAGATCCGGTTCGCGGCCATGCCCGCACTGGACCCGGCGCCCAGCTGCGGCGTCACGCGCGCCGCGTCCGACATGTACAGCTGGCCCCACTCGCTGCCCATCGTGCCGACGAACACCCCGGTGTCGCTGCCGGCCAGGGCGCGCGGGGAGCGGCCCGCGTCCTCCAGGGCCCGCCAGGCGCACTGGAGCAGCAGCCGCTGCTGCGGGTCCATGGCCGCGGCCTCGCGCGGGGAGACGGTGAAGAAGTCGTTGTCGAAGACGTCGGCGTCCTCGATGAACCCGCCGCGCACCGGCGTGTCGTGACCGGACCCGAACCGGCGCGGGCCGGGCTGCTCCCCGGTCGCGTCGGCGCCGCTCATCAGCAGGTCCCAGTAGGCGTCGGGGTCCGGCGCCCCGGGGAAGACGCAGTCCAGCCCGACGAGGGCGACGGAGGTCACCGGGCGCCCTCCGCGGCCACGACCACACCGCGCCCGGACAGATGGGCGACCAGCGCGACGACGGTCGGGTGGTCCCAGGCCAGCGAGGGGTCCACCGCGATGTGGAAGGCGTCCTCGATGTCGCCGCACAGGCTCAGCGCGCCCACCGAGTCCATGCCGTACTCGGCGAGCGGGACGGTCGGGTCGATGGTGTCCGGCAGCCGGTCGAGGTAGACGGCCAGCCGGTCGGTCAGCCAGTGGTGCAGCGGGGCCGTGCTGTGCGGCGGCAGGGGGAGGGTCATCCCGGGACTCCTTGCGTGCGGGCGGGGTACGGGGGTTGTGGTCGGGGCCGGTGCCCGTCAGCCGGAAAGCGGGGTGTTGTGCAGGTCGTAGCTGCGCCGGTCGCCGAAGCGGGCCAGCACCTCCTGGTGGACGCGGGCCAGGGCCTGGGGCGGCAGGTCCACCGGCGGGGTGCCCAGCCGGCGGGTGATCCGGTGCAGTGCGGCCGCCGCCCAGGACGGGTCCGCCAGGAACGGGTCCAGCCCGTCGCCGGCGTGCCGCCACACGCCGAGCACGGCGGCCGCTGCCAGCACCAGGACGTACCGGTCGGTGAGCGCGAACCACGCCGGGCCGACCGGGGTGGCACCGTCCAGGGGCGGCAGGGCCAGCACCCGGCGGCGCAGGTCCCGCAGTTCCTCCACCAGGTGTCCGGCCATCGTGCGCAGCGCCGCGCCCACCGGCCCGTTCCCGGGCAGGCCCCCCGCGGTCGCCACCAGGGCGGCGCTGAGGCCGTCGCGCCCGCAGGCCAGCGCCAGGTCCTCGTAACGGAACGGCGGCAGCGGGGCGCCCGGCCGGAACAGCGCGGCCGGCGCCTCCTCCTGCGCGAACCAGGAGGTGGCCGCCAGCTGCTTCAGCTGCGGGATGATCGTCGCCTGGCAGGCGACGGTGCCCGCGTGCCCGAGGCTGATCACCGGCACGTCGCGGATGTGCTTCTGCAGGACACCGACGGTGCCCTCGCGGGTGTACAGGTGCGCGCCGAACACGGTCGACAGCTCGTACATCGTCTCCACCAGCACGCGCGGCAGCAGCGACTTCACCGCCGCCGAGTACACGCTGGTCTCGGCCGGCAGCAGGTGCAGCGCCCGGGTGGCGACGACCGCCAGGCAGTCGTACAGCAGCAGGTTGACGAACGCGCCGGTCAGCGTGTTCGCGGTGTGCTGCGGGTCCACCGGCGAGGTGCCGGCGCCGCCCGGGCCCTGCCGGCGGTCGACCAGGACCGCCGTGCGCAGGCTGGTGTCGACCGCGCCCACCGAGAGGGCGGACATCAGGGTCCGGCTCATCTGGAACGACAGCAGCGAGGTGACGACCCCGCTGCCGGGCTCCCCGAGCAGCGCCTCCCCGGGCACCGGGCAGGCGTCGAAGGCGACCCCCGAGAAGAAACAGGAGCGCAGGCCCACCGCCGCCGGCCGCCGCTCGACGCGGTAGCGGCCCGCGGGCAGCGCGTGCGGGTCCAGCAGCAGGGCGCTCTGCGAGCCGCCGCGGAAGTGCTCCCCGGTCCGGCAGAACAGCACCACCGCGTCCGCCCGGTGCAGGTTGTTGACCACCGGCTTGGCGCCGGTGAGCGTCAGGCCGCCGCCGGCGGCCGGGGCGGCCGCGATCTGGTTGCGGACGAAGTCGTTGGTGTGGGCGGTCTCGTGCTGCGCGATGGCCGCCTTCGAGCCGCCCAGCAGCTTCTCGCCCAGCCAGCGCCGCTGGCGGTCGTCGCCGCGCATCCACACGTCGGAGGCCGCCATGAACGTCGTCATGCCGTAGCCCATGCCGAGCGAGACGTCGCGCCGGAACACCGGCCGCATCACGCGCAGCAGCCCGTCCGCGGAGTCGAAGCGTCCGCCGAGCTCGCGGGGCACGAACTCGCGGTGCATCCCGAAGCCGTCCAGCAGCGCCTCGGCCCGCGGCGACAGCGCGGCCGCCTGGTCGGAGGCGAGCAGCTCCCGGTGCCCGGCCGGGTTGTCGGGGGCGCCCGGATCGCCGAGCAGCGCCTCCAGCGCGGCCGCCCGCACCTGCCCGCTCGTCGATTCGGGCGACGGCGGGGGCGACGGCGCGAGGGCGGCGCCGGGCGGGGCGCCCGGCGCGGGCGGGGCCGGCAGGGGGCGGGCGGCCGCGGGCGCGGCGGCCAGGGTGCTCACCACGCCGTGCCCAGGTCCGCGCCGAGGTCCGCGCCCAGCTCGGCGCCCGGGGCGGACGGCAGCGGCGCGGGCCGCAGCAGGTCGTCGCCGAGCAGCGCGTGCTTCGGGCGCACCAGGGCGCGGACGGCCGGGTCGAGCACCTCGTACGAGCCGGCGACCTCGCCCTCCAGGAACAGCCTGCGGATCAGGGTCCGCTGGATCTTGCCGCTGGTGGTGCGGCGCAGCGTGCCCGGCCGCACCAGGACCACATTGCCCGCCGGGACGTCGAAGTCCTGCCCGACCAGCACCTGGATACGGCGGGCCAGTTCCCGCAGCCGCTCCCAGTCGGCGGTCTCGGCCCGCACCTCGTGCACCACGACCAGCTGCTCGCGGCCCTCCACCTCCACGGTGAACACCGCGCCGTGACCGGCGGCCAGCGACGGCTCCCGCTCCCGGACCGCCCACTCGACGTCCTGCGGGTAGATGTTGCGGCCGTTGAGGATGATCAGCTCCTTGAGGCGGCCGGTGACGTACAGCTCGTCCCCGTCGAGCACACCGAGGTCCCCGGTGCGCAGGAAGTCGCTCTCGCCGTCGTCCACGATCGCGTGGAAGGTACGGGCCGTCTCGGCCGGGCGGCGCCAGTAGCCCTGGGCGACGCTGTCGCCGCGCACCCAGATCTCCCCGACCCGCCCGTCGGGCACCTCGCCGCCGGTCACCGGGTCCACGATCCGTACGGCGAAGTCCCGTACGGCGCCGCTGCCGACCAGCGTGCGCACCGGCTGCCCGGGCCGCGGCGGGCGCAGCTCGTCGTACTCCAGGCCCGCCGCGTCGACCGTCCGGGTCCGGAAGGGCTCGCCGGGCCTGCCGCCGGAGACCACCAGGGTCGCCTCGGCCAGCCCGTACGCCGGGTAGAGCGCCTCGGGGCGCAGGCCGGCGGCCGCGAAGCGCGCGGCGAACGCGTCCAGGGTCGGCCGGCGCACCGGCTCGGCACCGTTGATCGCCAGCCGCCACGTCGACAGGTCCAGACCCGCCAGCTGCTCGTCGGTGATCCGGCGCACGCACAGGTCGTAGCTGAAGTTGGGGCCGCCGCCGACGGTCACGCCGAACTCGCCGATCGAGCGCAGCCAGCGCACCGGCCGCTTGATGAAGCTGCTCGGCGCCATCTGGACCGTCGAGGTCCCCAGCCACAGCGGGTGCAGCAGATGACAGATCAGGCCCATGTCGTGGTAGTGCGGGAGCCAGCTGCCGAAGACGTCCCGGTCGGTGGAGTCCAGGACCCGCCGGATCGCCGTCATATTGGCCAGCACGTTGCGGTGACTGACCATCACCCCGCGCGGCTGCGAGGTCGAGCCGGAGGTGTACTGGAGGAAGGCGAGGTCGTCCGGGCCGGTCGCGGGCGGCTGCCAGGCGTCGGCGGCCGCGCCCTCGTCGACGTCCGTGGCCAGGCACACGGTCTCGCCGCGCCCGGCCATCGCCAGCCACAGCGACACGTCGGGGGCGTGCGCGGAGTCGGTCAGCACCAGCTGCGCGCCGGTGTCGCGGATGATCCCGGACACGCGCTGCAGCCGTTCGCCGCGGTCCCCCGGCAGCGGCGCCGGAACGGCGATCGCACCGGCGTACAGACAGCCGGCGAAGGCCTTGAGGAATCCCGGGCCCGGCGGGTAGAGCAGCGGTACCGGCTGCCCCTGGGCGCCGTGCTCGCGCAGCCGTACGGCCAGGGAGCGCGCCGCCCGGTCGAGTTCGCCGTACGTCAGGTGTTCCGCCACGGTGGTCCCGCCGGGGCCGTCGTGCAGGAACACGAGAGCGTCGCGGCCGGGGAGTTGCGCGGCACGCTGCCGCAGCACGTCCGTGAACGTAGCGAATCCAGTCAACGTCAGCCCCCTTCAGGCGCGTCCGGGGCAGCAGCGGAATGCCCGGCGCCCCTCTCGCCAACGCCCCGACATGCTGCGGGCCGCGGCTAAAGCGCGGCTTGCGGAGCCCGGGGCGGCGGCGTCCGGCGGACGCCCGCCCTGCCGGGTCCGCGGGCCCGGATCAGGGGTCCCGGTGTCCGAACCCGGGGGTGCGGGCCCGCCTATGGTGGCCGGGCCGGGGGGCGCCAGCCGCCGCCCGTGTCACGGCACGACAGTCGAGGGAGCGGGGGGCTCATGCGATTTCGGTTGCTGGGGGCCCTGGAGGTGCACGCCGCGGGACCCGACGCACGCGATCTGACCCCGCGTGCCGCGAAGATCCGCGTGGTGCTCGCCACGCTGCTCGTCCGGGCCAACGAGATCGTGTCCGTGGACAGCCTCATCGACGAACTGTGGGGCGAGGACCCGCCGCGCACGGCGACCACCACCTTGCAGGTGTACGTCTCGCAGCTGCGCAAGCTGCTGCACACCATCGACCCCGACGCCGGCCGAGACGCGCTGGTGACCCGGCCGCCCGGCTATCTGCTGCGGGTGCCCCCGGCCCAGCTGGACCTGGCCCGCTTCGAGGAACTGCACGCCCAGGGGCGGGCCGCGGCCGCCGCCCAGGACCCGGCGGCCGCCGCCGACCTGCAGCGCCGTGCCCTGGCCCTGTGGCGCGGCCCGCTGCTGTCCGACACCCCGCACGGGGCGCTGCTGGAGAGCACCGCGATCCGCCTCGGCGAGGTCCGCGCGGCCGCCCTGGAGCAGCGGATCCGCGCCGAACTGCACCTGGGCCGCCACCAGGAGCTCGTGGGCGAACTCCAGGCCCTGGTCACCGAACTGCCGATGCGCGAGGAGTTCCACGCCCACCTGATGGTGGCGCTCTACCGCACCGGACGGCAGGCCGACGCCCTGCGGACCTTCGCCCGGCTGCGCCGCACGCTCGTCGACGAACTGGCCATCGAGCCGGGCCGGGCGCTCCAGCAGCTGCACGCGCGGATCCTGGACGGCGACCCCACCCTGCTGCACCCCTCGGCCGCGGCGGCCGTGGCCGCTCCCGAGGAGCCGCCCGCCGCCGCGCCGCCGGCCGGGCCGCCGCCGTCCGCCGCCGCGGCGGACGCGGTGGTCATTGCGGATGTATCGGCCGCGGCGGCGGAACCGGTGCTGCCCGCCGGACCCGTGGACGCGCTCCCGGCCCCCGACCCGCTGTTCACCGGCCGCGACGACGACCTGGCCGCGCTGGAGACGCTGCTGCGCGACGTCCCGGCGGGCGGCTGCGTCGTGGTCACGGGCGCCGCCGGCACCGGGAAGACCGCGCTCGCCCTGGCCGCCGCCCACCGGGCCGGCCCGCTCTTCCCCGACGGCCGCGTCCTGCTGCCGCTCGACGACGGCGACGGCCGGCCGCTCGACGCCGCCGGCGCGCTGACCGCCCTGCTGCGCCGCTGCGGGGTCACCGGCCCGCTGCCCGGCCGCGCCGAGGACCTGCGCCCGGTCCTGGAGCGGCTCACCGCGGACCGCCGGATGCTGCTGGTCCTCGACGGCGCGGCCGGCGCGGACCAGATCCGCCCGCTGCTGCCCCACGCGCCCGGCACCACCGCGCTGGTGACCTGCCGCCGCGCCCCCGCCGGACCCGTGACCCGCGTGCACGCCCTCGACGTCCTGCCCGCCGCGCCCGCCCGCCGGCTGCTGCTGGCCGCGGCCGGGCGGGCCTGGGAGGACGACGGCCCGGACGGCGCGAGCGGGGCCGTCGCCGACGCCTGCGGCGGGCTGCCCCCGGCCGTACGGGCCCTGGCCGCCCGGCTCGCCGCCCGGCCGCACTGGACCATGGCCACGCTCGCCGGCCGGCTGGCGGACCCCGGGCGGCGGCTGGCCGAACTGCGCTCCGCGCAGCCGGGCCTGGACGCGCAGCTGCGCGCCGGCTACGACGCGGCGGACGCCTCCGCCCGGCGCGCCTACCGGCTGCTGGGCCTGCTGCCCGACGGACCCTTCACGGCCGACGACGCCGCCGCACTGTTCGACGGAACGCCGGCCGCGGCCGAGGCGGTCCTGGAACAGCTGGCCGAGGCGTGGCTGCTGCGCGCCGAGCCCGGCGGCAGCTACCGGCTGCCTGGGCTGTGGCGGCTGCTGGCCGCCGAGCTCGTGGCCGATCTGGAGGCGCCCGCGCAGGTGACCGGCGCGCTCGCGCGACTCGCCGGCCGGCTGGCCGGCGAGGCCGAGGCGGCCGCCGCGCTGCCGCACACCGCGGACTGGTTCGCCGCCCGGCGGCACGTTCTGGTGGAAGCGCTGGTACGGGCGCACGGCGCCGGCTTGTGGAAGCACACCGTCCGGCTGGCCGAGGCCCTGGCCGAGCCGCTCCAGGCCCATGCGGCCTGGGAGGACTGGGAGCGGGCGCACACCCTGGCCCTGGACGCGGCCGAGCGCACCGCCGACCTCACCGCCCAGTCCCGGCTGCTGCGTTCGCTGGGCGACCTCGCCTGGCAGCGCCGCCGGATGGCGGCCGCCCATGGGCTGTACCGGCGGGCGCTGCGCGCGGCCGACGGCGCGGGCGCCGCGGGCGAGCGCGGTCGCGCCCTGACCGGGCTCGCCGAACTGAGCCTGGACGCCTCGGCGGTCGCCGAGGCCGAGCGGCTGATCATCCCGGTGGTCGCCGCGCTGGAGCGGACCCCGGGGAACCTGCGCGACCGCTACGAGGCCCGCCGGGTGCGGGCCCTGCTGGCACTGGAGACCGAGGGGCCGCGGGCGGCCGAGCCGCACTTCGCCGTGTGCCTGGACCTCGCGGCCCGGCTGGGCGACCGCCGGCTGGAGGCGTACGCGGTGCGCTGGCTGCGTCAGGTGCGCGGCAACGGCGGCGCTGACGGCGCCAAGGGCAAGGGCAACGGCAACGTCGGTGGCCACGGCGATGGCGCGCGGCCGGACTGGGCCGAGATCCGGCCCGGCGTGTGGCGGCTGGGCGCGGCCTGACCGGCCGCGGACGAGCGTGAAGGAGAGATGCCGTGTGCACGGCGGTTGAGGGAGGGCGGCCCGCGGCTCAGCGGGAGTTCACCGACCCGGCCTGTTCCGGCGCCCGCGCCGGCGGGGCCGCGGGCTCCGGGGCGGAGCGGTAGTGGCGCAGGAAGAGCTCTTCGAGGGTCGGCGGGCGGCTGACGAGGCCGCGGACGCCGGCCCGCGTGAGGACGTCCAGGACCGGCCCGAGGCGGTCGGCGTCCACCTGGAGCCGTACCCGGCTGCCCTGCACGTGCACGTCGTGGACGCCGGGCAGCTCGTCCAGCGCGCCGACCGGACCGGCCAGTTCGGCCGTGACGGAGGTGCGCGAGAGGTGCCGCAGCTGGTGGAGCGTGCCCGTCTCCACGGTGCGCCCGGCGCGGATGATGCTCACCCGGTCGCACACCGCCTCGACCTCGCTGAGGATGTGGCTGGAGAGCAGCACGGTGCGGCCCTCGTCGGCCGCCTCGCCCACACAGCTCTGGAAGACCTCCTCGGCCAGCGGGTCCAGGCCGGAGGTCGGCTCGTCCAGGACGAGCAGTTCGGCGTCGGAGGCGAACGCGGCGACCAGCGCCACCTTCTGGCGGTTGCCCTTGGAGTACGCCCGGCCCTTGGTGGCCGTGTCGAGCTCGAAGCGCTCCACCAGTTCCCCGGTCCGCCGGGGGTCGGTGCCGCCGCGCAGCCGGGACAGCAGGGCGAGGACGTCGCGGCCGGCGAGGTTGCGCCACAGGTTCACGTCGCCGGGGACGTACGCGATCCTCTGGTGCAGCGCGACCGCGTCGTGCCACGGGTCCGCGCCGAGCACCTTCAGCCGTCCGCCGTCGGCGCGCAGCAGGCCCAGCAGGACGCGGATGGCCGTGGACTTGCCGGCGCCGTTGGGGCCGAGGAAGCCGTGCACCTCGCCCTGGGCGACGGTGAGGTCGAGTCCGTCGAGGGCCCGGGCGCGGCCGAACGACTTGCGCAGTCCGGCAATCTCGATCGCCTTCATCATATTTCGGAAGATACTCTAGTTTCAGAATATTGTGAAGTTGGCGAGAGAGTGTTGCCCGACGAACGATCACGGGGAGGCAGAGTGGGTGCGAGCGCCGACGAGGAACGGGAGTACGGCCAGGAGGTGTCGGCGTTCGTCGAGCGGTTCGCCGCCGACCTGGTGGCCGCCGGGGTGCCCCGGATGCCCGCGCGCGTCTTCGCGTGCCTGCTGGCCGAGGACGCCGGCGCGCTCAGCGCGGCCGAGCTCTCCCGCCGCCTCCAGGTCAGCCCCGCCGCCGTCTCCGGCGCGGTGCGCTACCTCGCCCAGGTCCACATGGTCAGCCGGGAGCGCGCACCGGGGGAGCGCCGGGAGATCTACCGCGTCCACGCGGACGTCTGGTACGAGGCGGTGACCAGCCGGGACCAGATGCTCAACCGCTGGTCGGCCACGCTCAAGCAGGGCGTGGAGGCGCTCGGGGCGGGGACGCCCGCCGGGCTGCGCGTGGAGGAGACGGCCGACTTCTTCAGCTTCGTGAAGCTGGAACTGGACGAGCTGATGGACCGCTGGCGCGCCCATCGTGACGGGTCGCCATCCGGGCGATGAGGGCGCTGACCGCCACGGTCGCGCACACGGACACGGCCAGGCCCAGCCAGGCCGTGTCGAAGAAACGGTTGCCCAGGTGACCGAGGGTCACGAGGTAGACCGCCCACAGCAGTCCGGCCAGCGCCGACCAGCTCAGGTGGCGCGGCCGCAGGCCCGGCGAGGTGCCGAGGGCGATGTCCAGCACGGTCCGCCCGGCCGGGACGAAACGCGCGGCGAGGGCGACCCGGCCCATCCGGTGGGCCAGCCCGCCCTGGAGCCGTTCGGTCGCCTGCCGCCAGGCCGGCCGCCGGTCCAGCCGGGCGTGCAGCCAGGTGGAGCCGCGCCGGGCCAGCAGGACCAGGGCCAGGTCGCCGAGGAAGGACGCGGCGGCAACCGCGAGGACCGGCAGCACCGGAGTGATCCGGTGCTGCGCGGTCCAGGCGGCCGCGGCCACCACGAGGGTGCCGCTGGGCAGCACCGGCAGGAGGGAATCGCCGAACACCGCGGCCAGTGCGAGGGCCAGGATCCACCACGAGAGGGAAAGGGTGTCGACGCTCATGTCGGGCTGCATGTGTGTGACTCTACCGAACATTCAGAAGTTTGTGAACTTACATAATTCACCGACCGGTGGGGGGATGTGCGCCCCACGCGGTCGGTGGCGGTACGAGGCACGGGATCAGTACGTGTGGAACCCGCGCCCGCTCTTGCGCCCCAGGAACCCGGCGTCCACCAGGTGCTCCAGGTGCCGCGCCGGCTTCAGCGACGGCTCCCGGAACGAGTCGTGCAGGCTGTTCTGGATCTGCAGCGACACGTCCAGACCGATCGTGTCCAGCAGCGTCAGCGGCCCCATCGGATAGCCGCAGCCCGCCGTCATCACCGTGTCGATGTCCCCGGCGCCCGCCCGGTGCTCCTCCAGCAGCCGCACCGCGCTGTTGAGGTACGGGAACAGCAGGGCGTTGACGATGAACCCCGCCCGGTCGTCGATGCCCACCGGGTACTTGCCCAGCCGCGCGCACACCTCGTGCACCGTGCCCAGCGCGTCCTCGGCGGTCAGCACGGTGCCGACCACCTCCACCAGCCGCATCACCGGCGCCGGGTTGAAGAAGTGCATGCCCAGCACGTCCCCGGGCCGCGAGGTGACCGCCGCGCACTCCACCACCGGCAGGCTCGACGTGGTCGTGGTCAGCACCGCGCCCGGCTTGCACACCGCGTCCAGACCCCGGAAGATCTCCCGCTTGACCTCGAGCTCCTCCGCCACCGCCTCGACCACCAGGTCGCAGCCGGCCACCGCCTCCAGCGAGTCCGCCGGTGTCAGCCGCTCCAGGGCCGCACGGCCGTCCGCCGCGCTGATCTTCCCGCGCTCGACGCCCCGCTCCACCGACGCCGCCACCCGCTCCAGCGCCGCCTTCGCCCGTACGTCCGTACGCGCCACCAGGACCGTCTCGAACCCGGACTTGGCGAACACCTCGGCGATCCCGGCCGCCATCGTGCCCGAGCCGACGACACCCACCCGCTCCACGGGCCGCGCCGGCCGCCCCGCCGCGTCCGCGCCCGCCGCCGCGACACCCGACCGCGGACCCGAGGGCCCGTGCGGCCACGCGTAGAAGCCACGGCCCGACTTCGCGCCCAGCAGACCCGCCGTCACCATGTGGTCCAGCAGCGGCGGCGGCAGGAACTGCGCCTCGCCCGTCTGCTCGTACAGCCCGCGCAGCGTGTCCCGGGCGGTGTCCAGGCCGATCAGGTCCAGATGGGCCAGCGGGCCCAGCGGCAGACCGCAGCCCAGCGTCATCGCCGCGTCGATGGCGTCCCGCGAGGCGTACCGCCGCTCGTACATCGCCACCGCGCCGCCCAGGTACGCCATCAGCAGGCCACCACCGGTGAACCCCGGCTGGTCGCTGGCCGGCACCGCCGTGCGGCCCAGCGCCGCCACCAGCTCCTCGGCCGCCGTGCGCACGGCCGGATCGGTGACCGGCGTGGTCACCACCTCCACCGCGCCGCCCTCCGGGGCGTGCCCCACCGGGTGCAGGCCCACCGTGCGCGGCAGCCGCCCGCACGCGGCCGCCACCCGGGTCACCGACAGCGAGGTCGTCGTCGCGAACACCGCCTGCGGAGCGCACAGTCCGTGCGCCCGCCGCAGCACCTCCGCCTTCAGCGCCGGGTCCTCCGGCAGCGCCTCGATCACCAGCTCGCTGTCCGCGGCCGCCGCCAGGTCCACCGTGTACGAGATGCGACCGCGCGCCCCCGGCTCTTCGGCCAGCGGACCCTCGGTGCGCTCCCGGCCCGCGGCCAGGGCCCCGGCGCCGGCCTCCACGGCCACCACCGTGACCCCGGCCCGCGCGAGCGAGCGGGCCAGGGCGGAGCCGACCGTACCGAGGCCGATCACGGCCGCCGTGGCGAACGGCGGTGCGGGCAGGGGTGCTTGGGATGCTGCGGTCATGCTGCGGAGTCCTTCCGTGTGGCGGGAGCCGCCGTACCGTCCCAGCGGACGAGCACCGTGCCCAGCGACATGCCGCCGCCGAAACCGGCCAGCAGCAGGACGTCCCGGTCCCGGATCGAACCGGCCCGGAACGCCTCGTCCAGGGCGAGGGGGATGGAGGCGGCGCTGGTGTTGCCGTGCTCGGCGACGGTCAGGTGCGTGAGCGCGCGCGGCAGCCCCAGCCGCGGCACCGTCTCGGTCAGCATCACGCCGTTCGCCTGGTGGGGGATGAAGTGGTCGACCTCGTCGGCGGCCACCCCGTGCTCCGCCAGCACCTCGCGCACCGCGCGCGGCAGCTCGGCGGTCACGAAGTCCCGCACCCCGCGCCCGTTCATCCGGAACCAGTGCTGGCCCTCGGCGACCGTCTTCTCGGAGGCCGGCAGGCGGCTGCCGCCCGCCTCGACGCGGATCAGGTCGTGCTGGTCGCCCCGGCTGGCCAGGTGCGCGCCGATGACGCCGTACCCGGGCCGCACCGGGCCCAGCACGACCGCGCCCGCACCGTCGCCGAACAGGACCGCGGTACGCCGGTCCTCGCGGTCGATGATGCGGGAGTAGACGTCGGCGCCGATCACCAGCGCGTGGCCGCGGGCGGACCCGTCCGCCCCGGGCAGCAGCCGCGCCGCCGACACCAGGCCGAACACGAACCCGCTGCACACCGAGTTGAGGTCGAAGGCGGCCGCGTTGACCGCGCCGATCCGGTGCTGCACCAGGCAGGCGGTGGCCGGCTGCGGGGAGTCCGGCGTCGAGGTCGCCACCACGATCCAGGACAGGTCCCGCGCCGAGATCCCGGCGGCGTCCAGCGCCGCCCGGGCCGCCTCGACGGCCAGGTCCGAGGTGGCCTCGGACTCCGCCGCGTAACGCCGCTCGCGGATTCCGGTCTTCTGCAGGATCCAGTCCTCGGTGACCCCCGCCCGTTCCGCGACGACGCGATTGGAGACTGTGTCGGCAGGCAGATAAGACCCGGTTCCCAGAATTCCTATTGCTGTCATGACGGGCTCCTGAACCGTGGCGGTGGGCGGCGGGGGAAATCCCGCGAAAGGCATTCACCGCGTGGTGTTCCAGTGGGACGTATCGCCATGCTTCTCGGCCCCCTGCCCGGCGGTAACCCTTGCCCCCACCCCTACGGGCCCCTAGGGGCGCCCGGTCCCGATGACCGGCGACGGTTTTTAGCCGACCTTTAGAGCTGGACGTCAGCGTCTCGACGGTCTGCATGGAATTCCCCGGTCCTCGGTCCGCCCGCGCGCCCGGCGGAGTCCTGAAGACGCATCAGGCAAACAGGCGAAGGGGGAGATCGTGGCTGACCCGGTGAATTCGGCACGGCAGACGACGGCGGCTCCGGAGGCGTCCGGGACATCCGGAACCCCGGGCCGCGGCACCGGGCCCATCGCGGTCATCGGCATCTCCTGCCGGTTCCCGCAGGCCGACGGACCGGACGCGTACTGGCGGCTGCTGCGGGACGGCACCGACGCCGTCACCGAGGCGCCGCGCGGACGCCGCGACGTGGTGCCCGAGGGCGCCGGACCGGCCACCGGCCGCGGCGGCTACCTCGACCGGGTCGACACCTTCGACGCCCGCTTCTTCGGGATCTCCCCGCGCGAGGCGGCCGCGATGGACCCGCAGCAGCGGCTCGTCCTCGAACTGGCCTGGGAGGCCCTCGAGGACGCCGGTGTCCTGCCCGCCACCCTCAAGAACAGCGGCACCGGCGTGTTCGTCGGCGCGATCTGGGACGACTACGCCGACCTCGTGCGCCGCTCCGGCGCCGCCGGCGTCTCGCCGCACACCTTCACCGGGCTCAACCGCGGCGTCATCGCCAACCGGGTCTCGTACACCCTGGGCCTGCACGGCCCCAGCATGACCGTGGACACCGCCCAGTCCTCCTCGCTGGTCGCCGTCCACCTCGCCTGCCAGGCCCTGCTCACCGGCGAGGCCGACCTGGCGCTGGCCGGCGGCGTCAACCTGCGCCTGGCGCCCGGCAGTTCCGAGATCACCGACGGCTTCGGCGCGCTGTCCCCCGACGGCCGCTGCCACACCTTCGACGCCCGCGCCAACGGGTTCGTCCGCGGCGAGGGCGGCGGCCTGGTGCTGCTCAAGCCCCTGGACCGGGCACTGGCCGACGGCGACCGGGTGCACTGCGTGCTGCTCGGCAGCGCCGTCAACCACGACGGCGCCACCGACGGCCTCACCGTGCCCGGCGCCGGCGCCCAGGCCGAGGTGGTCCGGCGCGCCCTGGCGGCCGCCGGGACCGACCCCGGGGCCGTCCAGTACGTCGAACTCCACGGCACCGGAACCCCCGTCGGCGACCCGGTCGAGGCCACCGCGCTCGGCGACGCGCTCGGATCCGCCCGCGACGAGGACGACCCGCTGCCGGTCGGCTCCGCCAAGACCAACATCGGGCACCTGGAGGGCGCCGCCGGAATCGCCGGCCTGATCAAGGCCGCCCTCGCCGTCGGCCACCGCACGCTCCCGGCCAGCCTCAACTTCCGCAGCCCCAACCTGGACATCCACCTCGACGCGCTGCACCTGCGGGTCCAGACCGAGGCCGGCCCGTGGCCCCACCCCGACCGCCCCCTGATCGCGGGGGTCAGCTCCTTCGGCCTGGGCGGCGCCAACTGCCACGTGGTGATCGGCGAACCCCCGGCCGCGACGGACTCCGCCCGCGCGGCCACCGGCACGGACGGGGCGGGGGCCGGGGCCCGGGGCCTGGCCGACGCCGTCACGGCTGCCGGGGCCGCAGCCGAGGCCGAAGCCGAGGCCGGCCCGGGGACGCGGGCCGGGGCCACCGGCCCGGCCGGGGCCGGGGCTCGGGGCCCGGTCGACGCCGTCACGGCTGCCGAAGCCGCCGAGGCCGACCCCGGGGCGCGGCGGACGCTGCTCCTGCCCGTCTCCGGGCGGGGCGAGGCCGCGCTGCGCGCGCAGGCCGGGCGGCTGAGTGCCTTCGTCGAGGGGTACCACGGGGAGCCCGCCGCGCTCGCCCACGCGCTCTCCACCACCCGTACCGCCCACGAGGACCGCGCCGTCGTACTCGCCGAGGACCTCGGTGGCTTCGCCGCCGGGCTCGCCGACCTCGCCGCCGGCACCGGATCCGCCCACGTGGTGGAAGGCCGGGCCCGCGCCGGCCGCACCGCCTTCCTCTTCTCCGGCCAGGGCAGCCAGCGCGCCGGCATGGGCCGCGAGCTCCACGCCGGCCAGCCCGTCTTCGCCGCCGCCTTCGACGAGGCCTGTGCCGCGCTCGACGCGCACCTGCCGCGCCCGCTGCGCGAGATCGCCTTCGCCGCGCCGGGCACCGCCGAGGCCGGGCTCCTCGACCGCACCGCCTGGACCCAGCCCGCCCTGTTCGCGTTCGAGGTCGCCGCCCACCGGCTCCTGGAGCACTTCGGCGTCCGCCCCGACTACGTCGTCGGCCACTCCATCGGCGAACTCGCCGCCGCCCACGTCGCCGGCGTCCTCACCCTCGCCGACGCCGCCGCCCTCGTCGCCGCCCGCGGCCGCCTCATGGACGCGCTGCCCGAGGGCGGCGCCATGGCCGCGCTCCAGGCCACCGAGGACGAGGTACGGCCGCTGGCCGAGGACGGCACCGGCCGGGTCTGCGTCGCCGCCGTCAACGGGCCGCGCTCCGTCGTCGTCTCCGGCGACGCCGACGCCGTCGACGCGATCGCCGCGCACTTCGCCGGGCAGGGCCGCAAGACCAAGCGGCTGCGCGTCAGCCACGCCTTCCACTCGCCCCACATGGACGGCATGCTCGAGGAGTTCCGCGCCGTCGCGGCCTCCCTCACCTACCACCCGGCCCGCCTGCCCGTCGTCTCCAACCTCACCGGGGCCGTCGTCGCCGACGCCGAGATCGCCACCGCCGACTACTGGGTGCGCCACGTCCGCGAGGCCGTCCGCTTCGCCGACGGCATCCGCACCCTCGACGCCGCCGGCGTCACCACGTACGTCGAACTCGGCCCCGACGGCGCCCTGTCCTCCGCCGGCCGCGAGTGCGCGGGCGAGGACGCCGCGTTCGTCCCCGTCGCCCGCACCGGCAAGCAGCCCGAACCGCGGTCCTTCACGCACGCCCTCGCCCGGCTGCACACCCTCGGCGCCGCCGAGGGGCTCGACTGGGCCGCCGTCCTCGGCACCGCCGGCCCGGCACCCCGGCTGGACCTGCCCACGTACGCCTTCCAGCGCCGCCGGCACTGGATCGACACCAGCGCCGCGCCGGCCGCCACCCGCACGTCCGTCCCGGCCTCGGCCTCGGCCGCGGCCGAGGAGCAGGAGCCGGAGCCGGAGTCCGCGCTGCCCTCCAGCGCCCTGCGCGAGCGTCTGGAGGCGCTGCCCGCCGAGGCCCGCGAACAGGCCGTCCTCGACCTGCTGCGCGCCGACATCGCCGCCGTCCTCCAGCACGAGGACGCCGCCGACATCGACCTGCGCGACACCTTCCACGAGCTCGGCCTCGACTCCTGGACCGCCGTCGAACTGCGCGACCGCCTCGGCCGCAGCACCGGCCTGGCCCTGCCCTCCAGCCTGCTCTTCGACCACCCGACCCCGGTCCTGCTCGCCCGCCATCTGCGCGAGAGCGCCCTCGGCGGCGCCGCCGCCCAGGAGGCCACCGCCCAGCGCGCCGCCGGCACCGGGGCGGACGAGCCCATCGCCGTCGTCGCCATGGCCTGCCGCTTCCCCGGCGGCACCGACTCGCCCGAGGCCCTGTGGGAGGTCCTCGCCGAGGGCCGCGACGTCATCGGCCCCTTCCCCACCGACCGCGGCTGGGACCTGGAGGGCCTGTACGACCCCGAGGGCCGCCCCGGCACCCACTACGTCCGCGAGGGCGGCTTCCTGCGCGGCGCCACCCTCTTCGACCCGGCCTTCTTCGGCATCTCCCCGCGCGAGGCCGCCGCCATGGACCCCCAGCAGCGCCTGCTGCTGGAGACCTCCTGGGAGGCCCTGGAGCGCGCCGGACTCGACCCGCACTCCCTCAAGGGCACCCCGACCGGCGTGTTCGTCGGCGCCACCTTCCAGGACTACGGCCCCCGCCTGCACGAGGGCACCGAGTCCACCGAGGGCTACCTGATGACCGGCAGCACGCCCAGCGTCGCCTCCGGCCGCATCGCCTACAGCCTCGGCCTGGAGGGCCCGGCCGTCACCGTCGACACCGCCTGCTCCGCCTCCCTCGTCGCCCTGCACCTGGCGGCCGAGTCGCTGCGCCGCGGCGAGTGCACGCTCGCCGTCGCCGGCGGCGTCACCGTGATGCCGACCCCCGGCCTGTTCGTCGAACTCACCCGCCAGCGGGCGCTGTCCGCCGACGGCCGCTGCAAGTCCTTCTCCGCCTCCGCCGACGGCACCGGCTGGGCCGAGGGCGCCGGCGTGCTGCTGCTGGAGAAGCTCTCCGACGCCCGGCGGCACGGCCACCAGGTCCTCGCCGTGATCCGCGGCTCCGCCATCAACCAGGACGGCGCCTCCAACGGGCTGACCGCCCCCAACGGCCCCTCCCAGCAGCGCGTCGTACGCCAGGCCCTGGCCAACGCGGGCCTGGCCGCCCGCGACGTCGACGCCGTCGAGGCGCACGGCACCGGCACCCGCCTCGGCGACCCCATCGAGGCGCACGCCCTGCTGGCGACGTACGGCCAGGACCGGCCCGCGGACCGGCCGCTGTGGCTCGGCTCCCTGAAGTCCAACATCGGCCACACCCAGCAGGCCGCCGGTGTCGCGGGCGTCATCAAGATGGTCCTCGCCCTGCGCCACGGGGTGCTGCCCAGGACCCTGCACGCCGACGAGCGGTCCCCGCACATCGACTGGTCCGCGGGCGCCGTCGAACTCCTCGCCGAGGCCCGCCCGTGGCCCGGCGCCGAGGAGACCGGCCGGCCGCGCCGCGCCGGTGTCTCCTCCTTCGGCATCAGCGGCACCAACGCCCACCTCATCCTGGAGGAGGCGCCCGCCGAGGACGCCCCCGCCGACGCGGCCCCCGCCGCCACCGGCCCGGTGCCGTGGCTGCTGTCCGCCCGGACCGAGGACGCGCTGCGCGAGGCCGCGGCCCGGCTGAGCACGTACGCCCAGGCGCACCCGGAGACCGCCGACACCGCCGTCGCCGCGGCCCTCGCCGGCCACCGCTCCGTCTTCGAGCACCGCGCGGTCGTCCTCGGCTCCTCCCGCGACGACCTGCTGGCCGCCCTGGACGCCCCGGCCGTCACCGGCGTCGCGGACGCCGGCGGCAGGACGGTGTTCGTCTTCCCCGGCCAGGGCTCGCAGTGGGCCGGCATGGCCGTGGAACTGCTGGACTCCTCGGACGTGTTCGCGGACCGGTTCGCCGAGGTCGCGGACGCCGTCGAGGCCCACGTGGACTGGTCCGTCGAGGCCGTGCTGCGCGGGCAGGAGGACGCTCCGCCGCTGACCCGGATCGAGGTCCTCCAGCCGGTCCTGTTCACCGTCATGGTCTGCCTCGCCGCCGAGTGGGAGGCCGCCGGGGTCCGCCCCGACGCGGTCGTGGGCCACTCGCAGGGCGAGATCGCGGCGGCGGCGGTGTCCGGGGCGCTGTCGCTGGAGGACGCGGCGAAGGTCGTCGTCCTGCGCTCGCAGCTGTTCGCGGACGAGCTGGTGGGCCGCGGCGCGGTCGCCTCCGTGTCGCTGCCGCGCGCCGAGGCCGAGGCCCGCCTGGCCCCGTACGGGGACGCCCTGTCCATCGCCGGGATCAACGGCCCGCGCGCCGTGACCGTCGCCGGAGAGGTCGCCCCGCTGGAGCAGCTCGTCGCCGCGCTGGAGGCCGAGGGCGTCCGCGCGAAGATCGTGCCGTCCACGGTGGCCTCGCACTGTGCGCAGGTCGACCGGCTCGAGGAGCGGATCCTGGAGCTGCTGGCCTTCGTCCGCCCGCGCACCGGCACCGTCCCGCTCTACTCCACTGTCACCGGCGAGGTCCTCGACGGCTCCGAGCTCGACGCCGCCTACTGGTACGAGAACTGCCGCCGGCCCGTCTCCTTCGAGCCGGTCGTCCGCGCCCTCCTCGCCGCGGGATTCCGGGCGTTCATCGAGTCCAGCGCCCACCCGGTCCTCACGTACGGCCTGCTGGAGACCGCCGAGGACGCCGGCGCCGACATCCTGGCCACCGGCACCCTGCGCCGCGACGAGGGCGGCCCCGCGCGGCTGCTGACCTCGCTCGCCACGGCCTGGACCCGGGGCGTCGCCGTCGACTGGAGCACGGTCGTCGCGGGTATCGGCTCGGGCGCCGCCGCCACGGCCGCCACCGCGCTGCCCACCTACCCCTTCCAGCGGCAGCGGCACTGGCTCGACGCCCCCGCCACCGGCGCCGGCGACGTCGCCGCGGCCGGCCTGGCCGGGGCCGGGCACCCGCTGCTGGGCGCGGCCGTCCCCCTCGCCGACGGCGACCGCTTCCTGCTGACCGGTCGGCTCTCCCTGCAGAGCCACCCCTGGCTCGCCGACCACGGCGTCGGTGAAACGGTTCTGCTGCCCGGTACCGCCTTCGTCGAACTCGCCATCCGCGCGGGCGACGAGGCCGGCTGCGGGCACCTGGAGGAACTCACCCTCGAAGCGCCGCTGGTCCTCCCGGCCCGCGGCGGCGTCCAGGTCCAGGCGACCGTCGGCGCCCCCGACGGCTCCGGCCGACGGCCCGTCACGGTCCACGCCCGCCCCGAGGACGACGGTGCGGACACCCCCTGGACCCGGCACGCCAGCGGCTTCCTGGCCCCCGCCGCCGCCCCCGCGGGCGCGGCCGCCGACCTGTCGGTGTGGCCGCCGGCGGGCGCCGAGCCCGTGGACCTGGCCGGGTTCTATGCGGGCACGGCCGCCGCGGGTTATGCGTACGGGCCGGCGTTCCAGGGTCTGAAAGCCGCGTGGCGGCTGGGCGAGGAGGTGTACGCCGAGGTCGTCCTCGACCCGGCGCAGCGCGAGGAGGCGGCCGCGTTCGGCCTGCACCCCGCCCTCCTCGACGCCGCCCTCCACGCCGAGCAGCTCGTCCGCGCGGCGAAGGGCGAGGACGCGGGCGTGCGCCTGCCGTTCGTGTGGAGCGGACTGTCCCTGCACGCCACCGGCGCCACCGCGGTGCGCCTGCGCATGACCCCGCTCGCCACCGACACCGTCGCACTGACCGTCGCCGACGCCGAGGGCCGCCCGGTCGCCCACGCCGACTCGCTCGTCCTGCGGCCCGTCGCCGCGGGCGCGCTGGGCGGCGCCCGGAACGAGGGCCTGCACCGCGTGGAGTGGACCCCCGTCCCGGCGCCCGCGCCCGCCACCGTGGCGGACGCGACCGAACTGGGCGGCGCCGCGTACCCCGCCCTGGCCGACCTCACCGCCGCCCTCGACCGCGGCCTGGCCGTCCCGGAGACGGTCGTCATCACGTACGAGGCCCTGGCCGCGCAGGCACACGGCGCCACCGCCGGGTCCGGCGTGGCCGGTGCCGCCCGGGCGGCCACCGGACGGGTGCTCGGGCTCGTCCGCGACTGGCTCGCCGAGGACCGGCTCGCCGCCGCCCGGCTGGTGATCGTCACCCGCGGTGCCGTCTGCGCCCGGCCCGGCGAGGACGCCGCCGACCTCGTCCACGCCCCGCTGTGGGGCCTGGTCCGCTCCGCCCAGACCGAGAACCAGGACCGCTTCGTCCTCCTCGACCTCGACCCCCGGGACCGCACCGGCACCGCCGACCTGGCCGCCGTCCTGGCCACCGGCGAGCCGCAACTGGCCGTCCGCGACGGCGCGCTGCTCGCCCCGCGCCTGGTCCGCGCCACCGAGCCGCCCGCCGGCCGGCCCGACTGGCACCCCGACGGCACCGTCCTGATCACCGGCGGCACCGGCACCCTGGGCGCCCTGCTGGCCCGCCACCTGGTCACCGAGCACGGCGTACGCCGGCTGCTGCTGACCGGGCGGCGCGGTCCCGACGCCCCGGGAGCCGCCGAACTCGCCGCCGAGCTCGGCGCGCTGGGCGCCGACGTCGAGATCGCCGCCTGCGACGCCGCCGACCGCGACGCCCTCGCCGCGCTCCTCGCGAGCATTCCCGCCGACCGTCCGCTCACCGGAGTCGTGCACGCCGCCGGCGTCCTCGACGACGGCCTGGTCGGCGCGCTCACCGACGAGCGCCTCGACGCCGTCATGCGCCCCAAGACCGACGCGGCCTGGAACCTCCACGAGCTCACCCGCGACCTCGACCTCGCCGTCTTCGTCCTCTACTCCTCCATCGCCGGCGTCTTCGGCAACCCCGGCCAGGCCAACTACGCCGCCGCCAACGCCTTCATGGACGCCCTCGCCCACCACCGGCACGCCCAGGGCCTGCCCGCCACCTCCCTCGCCTGGGGCCTGTGGCAGCAGACCAGCGGCATGCTGGCCCACCTGGCGGACGGCGACCTCGGCTGGATGACCCGCGCCGGCATCCTGCCGCTGGCCTCCGAGCACGGCCTGGCGCTCTTCGACGCCGCCCTGCGCACCCCCGCCCGCCCCCTGCTGGTCCCCGTCCGCCTGGACACCGCGACCCTGCGCACCCGCGCCGCGTCCGGGCTCCTCCCCGGCCTGTTCCGCGCCCTGGTACGGGTCCCCGCCCGGCGCGCCGTCGAAGCGGCCACCGCCGACGCCGAGACGTCCTCGCTGGTCCGCCGGCTGTCCGGGCTCGGCACCGCCGAGCGGGAGCGGGCGGTCCTGGACATCGTGCGCGGCGCCGTCGCCGCCGTCCTCGGCCACGCCGACCCCGCAGCGATCCGCCCCGACAAGGCGTTCAAGGAACTCGGCTTCGACTCGCTGACCGCCGTCGAACTGCGCAACCAGCTCAGCGCCGCCACCGGCCTGCGGCTGCCCGCCACCATCGTCTTCGACCACCCCACGGTCACGGCGGCCGCCGGGTACCTGCTCGCCGAACTCCTCGGCGCCCAGGACGACAGCGCGTCCCGGCCGGGCCGGGACGCCGCCCCGGCGGCAACCCCCGCCGCGTACGACGAGCCGATCGCGATCGTCGGCATGGCCTGCCGCTACCCCGGCGGGGTCGCCTCGCCCGAAGACCTGTGGCAGCTCGTCGCCGAGGGCCGCGACGCCGTCGCCGGCTTCCCCACCGACCGCGGATGGGACCTCGACACCCTCTTCGACCCCGACCCGGAACGCCTGGGCACCAGCTACGCCCGCGAGGGCGGATTCCTCCACGAGGCGGGCGACTTCGACCCCGTCCTGTTCGGGATCTCGCCGCGTGAGGCCCTCGCCATGGACCCGCAGCAGCGGCTGCTGCTGGAGGCGTCCTGGGAGGCGTTCGAGCGGGCCGGCCTCGGCCTCGACGCCGTCCGCGGCAGCCGTACCGGCGTCTTCGCCGGCGCCATGCACCACGACTACGCCTTCCGCGTCGAGGAGAACCCCCAGCGGGTCGAGGGCTACGGCCTGACCGGCACCCAGGGCAGCGTCGTCTCCGGCCGGGTCTCCTACACCTTCGGCCTGGAGGGCCCGGCCGTCACCGTCGACACCGCCTGCTCCTCCTCCCTGGTCGCGCTGCACCTCGCGGCCCAGTCGCTGCGGCAGGGCGAATGCACCATGGCCCTGGCGGGCGGTGTCGCCGTCATGGCCACCCCCGGCGTGTTCGTCGAGTTCAGCCGCCAGCGCGGGATGGCCGCCGACGGCCGCTGCAAGTCCTTCGCCGCCACCGCCGACGGCACCGGCTGGGCCGAGGGCGTCGGCGTCCTCCTCCTGGAGCGGCTCTCCGACGCCCGCCGCAACGGCCACCACGTCCTGGCCGTCGTCCGCGGCACCGCCACCAACCAGGACGGCGCCTCCAACGGCCTGACCGCCCCCAACGGACCGGCCCAGCAGCGCGTCATCCGGCAGGCCCTCGCCAACGCCCGGCTGGCCCCGCAGGACGTCGACGCCGTCGAGGCACACGGCACCGGCACCACCCTCGGCGACCCGATCGAGGCGCAGGCGCTGCTGGCGACCTACGGCCAGGACCGGCCCGGGGACCGGCCGCTGTGGCTCGGCTCCCTGAAGTCCAACATCGGCCACGCCCAGGCCGCCGCCGGTGTCGCAGGCGTCATCAAGATGGTCGAGGCGATGCGCCACGGCGTCCTGCCGCAGACCCTGCACGTCGACGAGCCGACGCCCGAGGTCCTCTGGTCGGCGGGAGCGGTGGAACTGCTGACCGAGCCCGTCGAGTGGCCGGAGACCGGCCGCCCGCGCCGGGCCGGCGTCTCCTCCTTCGGCATCAGCGGCACCAACGCCCACGTCATCATCGAGCAGGCCCCCGCCGAGCCCGAGAGGGCCGCCGCACCGGCGCCCGCCGGGCCGCTGCCGTGGGTCCTCTCGGCCCGCGGCCCCGAGGCCCTGCGCGCCCAGGCCGGCCGGCTCGCCGAGCTGGACGGCGCGGCCGCGGCCGCGGACGTCGCGCAGGCCCTGCTGACCACGCGCACGGCCCTGGAGCACCGCGCGGTCGTCCTGGCCGAGGACACCGAGGGCTTCCGCGCCGGCCTGCGGGCCCTGGCCGAGGGCACCTCCGCTCCGGGCGTCGCCCAGGGCATCGCCGGGAGCACGGAACGGCTGGCGTTCCTGTTCTCGGGTCAGGGTGCGCAGCGGGTGGGGATGGGCCGTGAGCTGTACGCGGCGCAGCCGGTGTTCGCGGCCGCCTTCGACGAGGTGTGTGCTCACTTTGCACTGCCGTTGAAGGATGTCGTCTTCGGTGGTGGTGAGGAGGTGCATCGCACCGAGTTCACGCAGCCGGCGCTGTTCGCTATGGAGGTGGCGCTGTTCCGGCTGGTGGAGTCGTTCGGTGTGCGGCCGGACTTCGTGGCCGGGCATTCGATCGGTGAGATCGCCGCCGCGCACGTGGCCGGGGTGCTGTCCCTTCAGGACGCGTGCGCGCTGGTGGAGGCGCGGGGCCGGCTGATGGGCGCGCTGCCCGAGGGTGGCGCGATGGTCTCGGTCCGGGCGACCGAGGACGAGGTCCGCGAGCACCTGACGGGCCTGGCCGACCGCGTCGGTATCGCCGCGGTCAACGGGCCGGAGTCGGTGGTGATCTCCGGCGCCGAGGACGATGTCCTCGCGGTGGCGGAGCGGTTGGCGGCGCAGGGTCGTAAGACCAAGCGGCTGACGGTCTCCCACGCGTTCCACTCGCCGTTGATGGAGCCGATGCTGGCCGAGTTCGGTGAGGTCGCCGGTCAGCTCACGTACGGGACGCCTTCGATCCCCGTGGTGTCGAACGTGACCGGTGAGCAGATCAGCGAGTTCACCGCCGCCTATTGGGTGGAGCACGTGCGTGGTGCCGTCCGGTTCGGTGACGGGATCCGTCATCTCGCCGATCAGGGTGTGGGGCATTTCCTGGAGCTGGGTCCGCAGGGTGTGCTCGCCGCGATGGCCGGCGAGTCGCTGCCCGAGGGCTTCGGCGGGCTGCTGACGCCCGTGCTGCGCAAGGACCGGGGGGAGGGCGAGGCGTTCCTCGGGGCGCTCGCCGAGGCCTGGACGCGGGGGCTGTCCGTGGACTGGGCGCCGCTGTTCGCCGGGCGGACCGCCCGCCGGGTGGACCTGCCCACGTACGCCTTCCAGCACGAGCGGTTCTGGCTCCAGCCGTCCCGCTCCGCGCGCGGCGAGGCGGCCGGCCTCGGCCTCACCGACGCCGGGCACCCGCTGCTCGGCGCGTCGGTGGAACTCGCCGACGGGGACGGGCTCGTCCTCACCGGACGGCTCGGCGCCGACACCCTGCCCTGGGTCGCGGACCACACGGTGGCGGGCACGGTCCTGCTGCCCGGGACCGCGTTCGTCGAACTCGCCCTGCGCGCGGGCGACGAGATCGGCTGCGGGCTCCTGGAGGAGCTGACCCTGGAGGCTCCGCTCGCCCTGCCCCAGCGCGGCGCGGCCCGCCTCCAGGTGGTCGTGGGCGCCCCGGACGACGCGTCGGGCCGCCGCAGCGTCGTCGTCCACTCCCGTCCCGAGGGCGCCGAGGCGGCCCTGGCCTGGACCCGCCACGCCAGCGGCACCCTCGCTCCCGCGGGCGTCGTGCCGGCCGTCGCCGAACTGGCCGTCTGGCCGCCGGCCGGGGCCCGGCGCATCGACCTCGGCGGCTTCTACGCGGGCCTGGCCGAGGCCGGCTACGGCTACGGGCCCGCCTTCCAGGGCCTGAAGGCCGCGTGGCGGCTGGGCGAGGAGGTGTACGCCGAGGTCGCCCTCGACCCGGCGCAGCAGGAGGAGGCGGCCGCGTTCGGCCTGCACCCGGCCCTGCTGGACGCCGCCCTGCACGGCATGCTGCTCGACGTCGCCGCCGGATCCGGGGACGGACGGATCCGGCTCCCGTTCGCCTGGAGCGGGGTGGCCGTGCACGCCGAGGGCGCCGCCGCGGTCCGCGTCCGCCTGGTGCCCGCCGGCACCGACGCGGTCGCGGTCACCGTCGCCGACACCTCGGGCCTGCCGGTCGCGAGCATCGACGCGCTCACCCTGCTGCCGGTCTCCGAGGACCAGCTGCACCGGGCCAGGACCGCCGACAACGACGCGCTCTTCCGCGTCGACTGGACCCCGGTCGCCGCCGCCGACGCGGCGCCCTCGACCTGGGCCCTGCTCGGCGCCACCGACCGCGAGGACGTGACGGCCCACGCCGACCTGTCCGCGCTGGCCGCCGCGATCGAGGCCGGCGCCCCGGTGCCGGACGCCGTCCTGCTGCCGCTCGCCCCGGTCCGTACGGCGGTCACCGCCGACGGGACCCGCGCGGCCACGGCCCGGCTGCTGGCCACCGTTCAGCAGTGGCTGGCCGACCCCGTGTTCGGCGCGGCCCGCCTGGTCGTCCGTACGCGCGGCGCGGTCGCCGTACGGCACGGCGAGGACGTCACCGACCTCACCCACGCCGGAGTGTGGGGCCTGATCCGCTCGGCGCAGGCCGAGAACCCGGGCCGGCTGGTGCTCCTCGACAGCGACACCGACAGCGAGACCGACAGCGACGGTGACGGCGGGGACGGGAGCGGGATCGGCGCGGTCCTGGCCACCGGGGAGGGGCAGATCGCCGTCCGCGACGGCGCGTTCCTCGCCCCGCGGCTGGCCCGCGCCGGGTCCGGCGCGCTGCTCGCCCCGCCGCAGGACGCCCCGCACTGGCGCCTGGACACCACCGGCGGCGGCACCCTGGAGAGCCTGGCCCTCGTGCCCTTCCCGGAGGCGGCCGAGCCGCTGGGCGCCGGACAGGTGCGGATCGCCGTACGCGCGGCCGGCCTGAACTTCCGCGACGTGCTGATGGCGCTGGGCATGTACCCGGACGCGATCGTGCTCGGCAGCGAGGCCTCCGGCGTCGTCACCGAGACCGCGGCGGACGTCACCCACGTCCGTCCCGGCGACCGGGTGTTCGGCATGGTGCCGCACTCGTTCGGCGAGGTGGCCGTCGCCGACGCCCGGATGGTGGCCCGCATGCCCGCGGGCTGGTCCTTCGAGCAGGCGGCCTCCGTGCCGGCGGTGTTCCTCACCGCCTACTACGGGCTGGTGGACCTCGCCGGGCTGCGCGCGGGCGAGCGGGTGCTCGTGCACTCCGCCGCCGGCGGTGTCGGCATGGCCGCCGTCCAGCTCGCCCGGCACCTGGGCGCCGAGGTGTTCGGCACGGCCAGCGAGGGCAAGTGGGACGTGCTGCGCCGGCAGGTCCGGCTGGAGGGCGCCCACTACGGCTCCTCGCGCGACGCCTCCTTCGAGGAGCGGTTCAGCCACGCGACCGGCGGGCGCGGCATGGACGTCGTCCTGGACTGCCTGGCCGGCGAGCTGGTCGACGCCTCGCTGCGGCTGCTGCCGCGCGGCGGCCGGTTCATCGAGATGGGCAAGACCGACATCCGTGACCCGCAGGCCGTCGCCCGCGACTACCCGGGCGTCGCCTACCAGGCCTTCGACCTCATGGAGGCCGGGCCGGAGCGGATCGGGCAGATGCTCGCCGCGCTGGCCGGGCTGTTCGCGTCGGGCGCGCTGAAGCCGCTGCCCACGCGCAGCTGGGACATCCGGCGGGCCCCGGAGGCCTTCCGGTTCATGAGCCAGGCCAAGCACACCGGCAAGCTCGTGCTGACCGTCCCGCAGGCCTGGGACCCGGCGGGCACCGTGCTCGTCACCGGCGGTACCGGCACGCTGGGCGCGCTGGTGGCCAGGCACCTCGTGACCGAGCACGGGGTACGGCACCTGCTGCTGACGGGCCGTCGCGGCCCCGAGGCGCCGGGTGCGGCCGAGCTCGTGGCGGAGATCGCTGCGCTGGGCGGGTCGGCGGAGGTCGTCGCCTGCGACGCCGCCGACCGCGAGGCCCTCGCGGCCCTGCTGGCCGCCGTACCGGCCGAGAGGCCGCTGCGCGCGGTCGTGCACACCGCGGGCGTCGTCGACGACGGCGTCGTGGACGCGCTGACCCCCGACCGGCTGGCCGCCGTCCTGCGGCCCAAGGTCGACGCGGCCGTCAACCTGCACGAACTCACCCGCGACCGGGACCTGACCGCCTTCGTGCTGTACTCCTCGGCGGCCGGTGTCCTCGGCAACGCGGGCCAGGCCAACTACGCCGCCGGCAACACCTTCCTGGACGCCCTCGCCGCGCACCGGCGCGCCCAGGGCCTGCCCGGCACCTCGCTGGCCTGGGGCCACTGGGCCGAGTCCAGCGGCATGACCGCCGGCCTGGACAGCACCGACCTCGCCCGCCTGGGCCGGTCCGGCTTCCTGCCCATGACCAACGCGCAGGGCCTGACGCTCCTCGACGACGCCCTGCGCCAGGACGAGGCACTGCTCGCCCCGGTCCGCCTGGACCTGGCGGGCCTGCGCGACCAGGCGCGCGGCGGCGCCCTGCCGGACCTCCTCAAGGGCCTGGTACGGGCCCCCGCCCGGCGCGTGGTCGAAGCGGCCGCCGCCGCGCAGGGCGCCGTACCGCTGGCGCAGCAGCTGGCCGGCCTGCCGGACGCCGAGCGCGAGCACGTCCTGCTGGAACTGGTCCGCACGAACGTGGCCACCGTGCTCGGCCACGGGGCGCCCGCCGCCGTCGGCGCCGACCGCACCTTCAAGGAGCTGGGCTTCGACTCGCTGACCGCGGTCGAGTTCCGCAACCGGCTGGGGGCGGCGACCGGACTGCGGCTGCCCCCGACGCTGATCTTCGACTACCCGACGACCAGCACGCTCGCCAAGCACCTGCTCGCCGAGCTGGTGCCCGACGACGCGGCCGGCGCCCCCGGCGCCGACCTGCTGGCCGAACTCGGCCGCCTGGAGGCGGCGGTGCTCGCCGCCGACCCGGACGCGCCCGGCCACGACGAGGTGACCGGCCGCATCGAGGAGCTCCTCCAGCGCTGGAAGGCGCTCGCCGCCGCCTCCGACCCGGCCCCCGCCGCCGGCGAGGACGTCGCGGACCGCCTCCAGTCGGCCTCGGCCGACGAGGTACTCGACTTCATCCAGAACGAGCTCGGGGTCTCCTGACCCCCGGAGCCCGCGAGAACAGGGAAGGACACGCCGCGATGGCGAACGAGGACAAGCTGGTCGAGTCCCTCAAGCGAGTGGCCGCCGAGCTCCACGAGACCCGGCAGCGGCTGAGCGAGGCCGAGAACCGGGGCAGCGAACCGATCGCCGTGGTGGGCATGGCCTGCCGCTACCCGGGCGGGGTCCGCTCGCCCGAGGACCTGTGGCAGCTCGTCGCGGAGGGCCGGGACGCGATCTCCGGCTTCCCGGCCGACCGCGGCTGGGACCGCGACGCGCTCTACCACCCCGACCCCGACCACGCGGGCACCACGTACACCCGCTCCGGCGGATTCCTGTACGACGCCCCGGAGTTCGACCCCGGCCTGTTCGGCATCTCCCCGCGCGAGGCCCTGGCGATGGACCCGCAGCAGCGGGTCCTGCTGGAGACCTCCTGGGAGGCGCTGGAACGGGCCGGGCTCGACCCGCACACCCTCAAGGGCACCCAGACCGGCGTGTACGTCGGCGCGGCCACCCCCGCGTACATCGTCGGCGGCCACAACGCCCAGGACGGCGCCGAGGGCTACTCGCTCACCGGCACCTCCGGCAGCGTCGTCTCCGGCCGCCTGGCCTACCACTACGGCTTCGAGGGCCCGGCGGTCACCGTCGACACCGCGTGCTCCTCCTCCCTGGTGGCCCTGCACCTGGCCGCGCAGGCACTGCGGGGCGGGGAATGCTCCATGGCGCTCGCCGGCGGCGTCAGCGTCATGTCCGTGCCCGGCCTGTTCGTCGAGTTCAGCCGCCAGCGCGGACTGTCCGAGGACGGCCGCTGCAAGGCCTTCGCCGCGTCCGCCGACGGCACCGGCTGGGGCGAGGGCGTCGGCGTGATCGTCCTGGAGAAGCTCTCCGACGCCCGCCGCCACGGCCACCAGGTCCTCGCCGTGATCCGCGGCTCCGCCACCAACCAGGACGGCGCCTCCAACGGCCTCGCCGCCCCCAACGGCCCCTCGCAGCAGCGGGTCATCCGCCAGGCCCTGGCCAACGCCCGGCTGCGGGCCCGGGACGTCGACGTGGTCGAGGCGCACGGCACCGGCACCACCCTCGGCGACCCCATCGAGGCGCAGGCCGTGATCGCCACGTACGGGCAGGACCGGCCGGCGGACGCCCCGCTGTGGCTGGGCTCCCTCAAGACCAACATCGGGCACACCGCCGCGGCCGCCGGTATCGCCGGCGTCATCAAGATGACCATGGCGATCCGCAACGGCGTCCTGCCCAGGACCCTCCACGTGGACGAGCCCACCCCGCACGTCGACTGGTCGGCGGGCGCCGTCGAGCTCCTCACCGAGGCCCGCCGGTGGCCCGAGGCCGACCGGCCGCGCCGCGCAGCCGTCTCCGCGTTCGGCATCAGCGGCACCAACGCCCACCTGATCCTCGAACAGGCCGAGCCCGACCCGGAGCCGGCGCCCGCCGCCCCGGCGGTCCCGGGCCCGGGCCCGGTCCCGTTCACCGCAGCCACCGGCACCGCCGACGCCCTCGTGCCGTGGCCGCTGTCCGCGCACAGCGCGGCCGCCCTGCGCGGCCAGGCCGGCCGGCTGCACGACTTCGCCGCCGGCCAGGACGCCCCGGCCGCCGCCGACACCGCCCTGTCGCTGGCCACCACCCGCGCCGCCCTCGCCCACCGCGCGGTGGTCGTCGGCACGGCGGACCGGCTCGGCGCTCTCGCGCGGCTCGCCGCCGGCGAGAGCGCCGCCCAGGTCGTCGAGGGCGTCGCCGACATCGAGGGCAAGACGGCCTTCGTCTTCCCCGGGCAGGGCTCCCAGTGGGCGGGCATGGCCGTGGAGCTGTACGACTCCTCGCCGGTGTTCGCCGCCCGCCTCGACGCCTGCGCGGCGGCCCTGGCCCCGTACACCGACTGGTCGTTGCTGGACGTGCTGCGCCAGGGCGAGGGCGCGCCCGGCTTCGACCGGGTGGACGTGGTCCAGCCCGCGCTGTGGGCCGTGATGGTCTCGCTCGCCGAGCTGTGGCGCGCCTGCGGCATCGAACCGTCCGCCGTCGTCGGCCACTCGCAGGGCGAGATCGCGGCCGCCGCCGTCGCGGGCGCGCTGTCCCTGGAGGACGCCGCCAAGGTCTCCGCCCTGCGCGCCAAGGCCCTGCTGGCCCTCGCGGGCAAGGGCGGCATGATGTCGGTGGCCGCCCCGGCCGACGCGGTGCGCACGCGCATCGCCGCCTGGGGCGACGACCTCGCCGTCGCCGCCGTCAACGGCCCCGGTTCCACCGTCGTCTCCGGCACCCCGCAGGCCCTCGACGCCCTGCTCGCCGCCTGCGAGGCCGACGGGGTGCGGGCCCGCCGTATCAACGTGGACTACGCCTCCCACGGCCCGCAGGTCGAGGAGATCCGCGAGGCCGTGCTCACCGCCCTCGCCGGGATCACCCCCCGCAAGGCGGCCGTGCCCTTCCTCTCCACCGTCACCGGCCGCGTCGTCGACGGCACCGAACTCGACGCCGAGTACTGGTACACCAACCTCCGCCGGACCGTCCGCTTCGAGGACGGCATCCGCGCCCTCCTCGACCGCGGCCACGGCTTCTTCATCGAGGCCAGCGCCCACCCCGTCCTGACCGTCGGCGTCCAGGAGACCATCGACGCGGTCGGCCTGCCCGCCGTCGCGCTGGGCTCGCTGCGCCGTGACGAGGGCGGCCCGCGCCGCTTCCTCACCTCCCTCGCCGAGGCCTGGACCCGCGGCGCGTCCCCCGACTGGCGGGCCGTACTCGCCGGACACGGCGCGCGCACCACCGGGCTCCCCACGTACGCCTTCCAGCGCTCCCGCTTCTGGGCGCAGACCCCCTCCGGCGCCGGCGACGTCGCCGCGGCCGGCCTGGCCGGGGCCGGGCACCCGCTGCTGGGCGCGGCCGTTCCCGTCGCCGAGGGCGACCAGTTCCTGCTGACCGGTCGGCTCTCCCTGCAGAGCCACCCCTGGCTCGCCGACCACGCCGTGGGCGCAACGGTCCTGCTGCCCGGCACCGCCTTCGTCGAACTCGCCGTCCGCGCGGGCGACGAGGCCGGCTGCGGGGCGCTGCGCGACCTCACCCTGGAGACCCCGCTGCCGCTGCCCGCCACGGGCGCCGTCCAGCTCCAGCTCGTCGTCGGCGAGAGCGCCGCCGACGGCAGCCGCCCCGTCACCGTGTACGCCCGCCCCGACGGTGCGGACACCCCCTGGACCCGGCACGCCGGCGCCGTCGTCGCCCCCGCCGCCGCCCCCGCGGGCGCGGCCGCCGACCTGTCGGTGTGGCCGCCGGCGGGCGCCGAGCCCGTGGACCTGGCCGGGTTCTACACGCGCACGGCCGCCGCGGGTTATGCGTACGGGCCGGCGTTCCAGGGCCTGAAGGCCGCGTGGCGGCTGGGCGAGGAGGTGTACGCCGAGGTCGCCCTCGACCCCGCGCAGCGCGAGGAGGCGGCCGCGTTCGGCCTGCACCCCGCCCTCCTCGACGCCGCCCTCCACGCCACGCTGCTCGGCGGCGACATCACCGGCGTCGAGCTGCCCTTCGCGTGGAGCGGCGTCACCCTGCACGCCACCGGCGCCCCCGCCCTGCGCGTCCGGATCGCCCCCGGGCCCGGCGGCGAACTCGCCGTGGACCTCGCCGACCCGGCCGGCCGGCCCGTCGCCACCGTCGAGGCCCTCAGCCTGCTGCCCGTCGACCCGGCCCGCCTGCACGGCACCGGACCCGACCTCAGCACCCTGCACCGCGTCAGCTGGTCCGCCGTACCGCTGCCCGGCACGGCGCCCGCCGGGGAATGGGCCGCCCTCGGCGGCGACCGCTACCCCGACCTCGCCGCCCTGACGGCCGCACTCGACGCGGGCACCCCGGCCCCCAGCCACGTCCTGCTGCCCTTCCCGGCGCCCGCGCCGGACGGTACGGCGACGCCGCGGAACCCGGCCCGGGCCGCCCGGGCCACGGCCGCCGCCGCCCTGGAGACAATGCGGGCCTGGCTCGCCGACGAGCGGCTCGCCGCGCTGCGGCTGGTCGTCGTCACCACCGGAGCCGTCCGCACCCGCGCCGGGGACCCCGCGCCCGACCTGGCCCTCGCCCCGCTGTGGGGCCTGCTCCGCTCCGCGCAGTCCGAGCACCCCGACCGCGTCCAGCTCGTCGACCTCGACCACGGCGCCGCCTCGCGGGACGCCCTCGAACGCGCCGTCGGCACCGGGGAACCCCAGCTCGCCCTCCGCGACGGCGTCCCGCTCGCCCCCCGCCTGGTCCGCACCGGCCCCACCGATGCCGCGGCTGCGGGCGGCTGGGGCGAGGGCACCGTCCTGATCACCGGCGGTACCGGCGCCCTGGGCGCGCTGGTGGCCAGGCACCTGGTCACCGAGCACGGCGTACGGCACCTGCTGCTGACCGGTCGCCGCGGGCCGGACGCCCCGGGTGCTGCCGAACTCGTCGCCGAGATCGCCGAGTTGGGCGGGTCGGCGGAGGTCGTCGGCTGCGACGCCGCCGACCGCGAGGCGCTGGCCGCCCTGCTGGCCGGCGTACCGGCCGAGAGACCGCTCACCGGGGTCGTGCACGCCGCCGGTGTCCTGGACGACGGTCTGATCGGTTCGCTCACCGGCGAGCAGCTCGACGCCGTCATGCGCCCCAAGACCGATGCCGCCTGGCACCTGCACGAGCTGACCCGTGAGCTGGACCTCGCCGCGTTCGTGCTCTTCTCCTCCGCCGCCGGCATCCTCGGCAACCCCGGCCAGGCCAACTACGCCGCCGCCAACGCCTTCCTCGACGCCCTCGCCGAGCACCGGCGCGCCGAGGGCCTGCCCGCCACCTCGCTGGCCTGGGGCCTGTGGGAGACCAGCGGCCTGACCGGCCACCTGACGGACGGCGACCTCGGCTGGGCCGCCCGCGCCGGCATCCTGCCGCTGACCGCCGCCCAGGGCCTGGCCGCCCTCGACGCGGCCGGCGGCGCGGGCTCGGGTGACGGGGACGACTCCGGTTCCGGTGACGGCGCCGTGGTCGTTCCCGTCCGCCTGGACGCCGCCGCCCTGCGCGCCCGCGCGGCCGCCGGACTGCTGCCCGTGCTGCTCTCCCAGCTGGTCCGCGTTCCGGCGCGGCGCACCGTGGCCACCGCCGCGGACGCCGAGGCCACCGGCTTCGCCCAGCGGATCGCCGGCCTCGGCGAGGCCGAGCGCGAGCGCGACCTGCTCGACCTCGTCCGCGGCCAGGTCGCGGCGGTCCTCGGACACGCCGACCCGGCCGCCATCGAGGCCGACAAGGCGTTCAAGGAACTCGGCTTCGACTCCCTGACCGCCGTCGAACTGCGCAACCGCCTCAATGCCGCCACCGGTCTGAAGCTGCCCGCCACCCTCATCTTCGACCACCCCACCCCCGGCGCCCTGGCCCGCCACGTGCTCGCCGGGATCCTCGCCTCCACCGCCACGGCCCCGGCGGCCGCCGCCCCGGCCCGCGCCGTCGCCGCCGACCCCGACGAGCCGATCGCGATCGTCGGCATGGCCTGCCGCTACCCCGGCGGGGTCGCCTCGCCCGAGGACCTGTGGCAGCTGGTGGCCGAGGGCCGCGACGCCGTCGCCGGGTTCCCCACCGACCGCGGCTGGGACCTCGACGCCCTCTACGACCCGGAGGGGCGCCGTACCGGCAGCTCCTACACCCGCAGTGGCGGATTCCTCTACGACGCCGCCGACTTCGACCCCGAGCTGTTCGGGATCTCCCCGCGCGAGGCCGTCACCATGGACCCCCAGCAGCGGCTGCTGCTGGAGGCGTCCTGGGAGGTCTTCGAACGGGCCGGCCTCGACCCCGTCGCGCTCAAGGGCAGCCGGACCGGCGTCTTCGCGGGCGTCATGTACCACGACTACGCCACCCACGTGGAGCAGGCCGCCGAGAGCGCCGAGGGCTACGTCCTCACCGGCACCTCCGGCAGCGTCGTCTCCGGCCGCCTGTCCTACGCCTTCGGTCTGGAGGGCCCGGCCGTCACCGTCGACACCGCCTGCTCGTCCTCCCTGGTCGCGCTGCACCTGGCGGCCCAGGCACTGCGCCAGGGCGAATGCTCGCTCGCCCTGGCCGGCGGTGTCACCGTCATGGCGACGCCCAGCGTGTTCGTCGAGTTCAGCAAGCAGCGCGGGCTGTCCGCCGACGGCCGCTGCAAGTCCTTCTCCTCCTCCGCCGACGGCACCGGCTGGTCCGAGGGCGCGGGGGTGCTGCTGCTGGAGAAGCTCTCCGACGCGCGGCGGCACGGCCACCAGGTCCTCGCCGTCCTGCGCGGTTCCGCCGTCAACCAGGACGGCGCCTCCAACGGCCTGACCGCCCCCAACGGCCCCTCCCAGCAGCGCGTCATCGAGCAGGCCCTCGCCAACGCCGGCCTGACCACGGGCGACGTCGACGCGGTCGAGGCGCACGGCACCGGCACCACCCTGGGCGACCCGATCGAGGCGCAGGCGCTGCTGGCGACGTACGGCCAGGACCGGCCCGGGGACCGGCCGCTGTGGCTGGGCTCGATCAAGTCGAACATGGGCCACGCGCAGGCCGCCGCCGGTGTCGCCGGCGTCATCAAGATGGTCGAGGCGATGCGCCACGGCGTCCTGCCGCAGACCCTGCACGTCGACGAGCCGTCCCCGCACATCGACTGGACCGACGGCGCGGTGGAACTCCTCACCGAGGCCCGCCCCTGGCCCGAGACCGGCCGTCCGCGCCGCGCGGGCGTGTCCTCCTTCGGCGCGAGCGGTACGAACGCCCACGTCGTCCTGGAGCAGGCGCCGGACACCCCCGTGGCCGAGCCCCGCACCGAGCCCGACGGCTCCCTCGTGACCTGGACCGTCTCCGGCCGCGGCGAGGCGGCGCTGCGCGCGCAGGCCGAACGGCTCGCCGCCCACGTCCGTACGGGCACCACCGACGCGGACCCGCGCGGCATCGCCCACGCGCTGGCCACCACCCGTACGGCGCTGGAACACCGCGGCGCGGTGACCGGCCCGGACCTGGACACCCTGCTCGCCGGGCTCGACGCCCTGGCGGCCGGCGGCCGGACAGCGGTCCAGCCCGGAAAGCTGGCGTTCCTGTTCTCGGGTCAGGGTGCGCAGCGGGTGGGGATGGGCCGTGAGCTGTACGCGGCGCAGCCGGTGTTCGCGGCCGCCTTCGACGAGGTGTGCGCTCACTTCGGACTGCCGTTGAAGGATGTCGTCTTCGGTGGTGGTGAGGAGGTGCACCGCACCGAGTTCACGCAGCCGGCGCTGTTCGCGGTGGAGGTGGCGCTGTTCCGCCTCGTGGAGTCCTTCGGGGTGCGGCCGGACTTCGTGGCCGGGCATTCGATCGGTGAGATCGCCGCCGCGCACGTGGCCGGGGTGCTGTCCCTTCAGGACGCCTGCACGCTGGTGGAGGCGCGGGGCCGGTTGATGGGCGCGCTGCCCGAGGGCGGCGCGATGGTCTCGGTCCGGGCGACCGAGGCGGAGGTCCGGGAGCTGCTGGCCGGGGCGGTGGACATCGCCGCCGTCAACGGGCCGGAGTCGGTGGTGATCTCGGGTGCCGAGGACGATGTCCTCGCGGTGGCGGAGCGGTTGGCGGCGCAGGGTCGTAAGACGAAGCGGCTGACGGTTTCGCACGCGTTCCACTCGCCGTTGATGGAGCCGATGCTGGCCGAGTTCGGTGCGGTCGCGTCGCGGCTGACGTACGGCACCCCGGCCATTCCGGTGGTCTCGAACGTCACCGGTGAGCAGATCAGCGAGTTCTCCGCCGCCTATTGGGTGGAGCACGTGCGCGGTGCTGTCCGGTTCGGTGACGGGATACGTCATCTCGCCGATCAGGGTGTGGGGCATTTCCTGGAGCTGGGTCCGCAGGGTGTGCTCGCGGCGATGGCCGGGGAGTCGTTGCCCGAGGGCTTCGGTGGGCTGCTGGCGCCGGTGCTGCGCAAGGACCGGGGGGAGGGCGAGGCGTTCCTCGGGGCGCTCGCCGAGGCCTGGACACGGGGCGTGTACGTCGACCGCGTTGCCCTGGCCGGCGGTTCCGCTTCCGCGTCCGCGACCGCCCGGAACGTCGGGCTCCCCACGTACGCCTTCCAGCGCAGCCGCTACTGGCCGCGCCCCGCCGCCACGGCCGCCGCCGACGTCGTCGCCGCCGGTCTCGGAGCTGCCGGGCACCCGCTGCTCGGCGCCACCGTGGTGCCCGCCGACGGCGGACAGCTGCTGCTCACGGGCCGGCTCTCGCTGCACACCCACCCCTGGCTGGCCGACCACGCCGTGGCCGGCACGGTCCTGCTGCCCGGGACCGCGTTCGTCGAACTCGCCCTGCGCGCGGGTGAGGAGGCCGGCTGCGGCGAACTCGCCGAGCTGACCATCGAGGCGCCCCTGGTGATCCCCGCGCACGGCGGCGTCCAGCTCCAGGTCCTCGTCGGCGCGGCCGAGGCCGACGGCAGCCGTCCGGTGGGCGTCCACGCCCGCTCCGAGGACACCGACGCCGTGTGGACGCGGCACGCCGCGGGCCGGCTCACCCCGGCCGCGGCCGGGACCCCGGAGCCCGTGGCGGACCTGGTCGCCTGGCCGCCGCCGGGCGCCGAACCGGTCGCTCTCGACGGGTTCTATGAGGGGCTCGCGGAAGCCGGATACGGGTACGGGCAGGCCTTTCAGGGGTTGGCCCGGGCCTGGCGTCGGAGCGACGGTGACGAGGTGTTCGCCGAGGTGGGGCTGCCCGATGCGCAGCAGGAGGAGGCGGGCTGGTTTGCTCTGCATCCGGCCCTGCTCGACGCTGCGCTGCACGGGCTCGCGGTCGCCGGGCCGGCCACGGACGCCGGGCAGGTCCGCCTGCCCTTCGCCTGGAGCGGTGTGCGTCTGCACGCCGTGGGCGCGTCCCGGTTGAGGGTCCGGCTCGCGCCGGCCGGCCCGGACTCCCTCGCCATCGACATCGCCGACCCGACCGGTCACCCGGTCGTGTCCGTGGACCGCCTGGCGACCCGTACGGTCGCCGCGGACCAGCTCGCCGCCTCCGTGACGGGCGCCGGCGGCTCCGACTCGCTGTACCGGCTCGACTGGACCGCCGTGCCGTCGGCCGCCGCTCCCACGGCCGGCCCGCGGGTCGCCGTCGGCGGCGACGACCCCGACCACGCCGACCTCGACGCCCTGTTCACGGCGCTCGACGAGGGCGCCCCGGTGCCCGCCGCGGCCGTCCTGTACGCCGGCCCGCACCCCGCCGGTGCCGGCACCGGCCTCGCCGCGGCCGCCCACACGGCCACCGCGGCGCTGCTCGCCGGCCTCCAGGCCTGGCTGGCCGACGAGCGGCTGCGGTCGACCCGGCTGGTGATCACCACCCGGGGCGCCGTGACCGTCCTGCCGCACGAGGACATCACCGAGCTTGCCCACGCCCCGCTGTGGGGCCTGGTGCGCTCGGCGCAGGCCGAGAACCCGGGCCGTTTCGTGCTCTTCGACACCGACGACCCGGCGGCGGGGATCCCGGAGGCGGTCTTCGGCACCGACGAGCCGCAGGCGGCGCTGCGCGACGGCGCGCTGATGGTGCCCCGGATGGTCCGGGCCGCGGCGGCCGGCGCCACCTCGGCGCCCGCGCTGCCCGTGGGATCCTCCTGGATCCTGGGCAGCACCCGCGCCGGCACCCTCGACGGCCTCGGCTTCATGCCGTCCCCGGCCGCCGGGATGGAGCTCGCCGAGGGCGAGGTCCGCGTCGCGGTCCGCGCCGCCGGACTGAACTTCCGCGACGTGATGATCGCGCTCGGCATGTACCCCGGGCTGGCCCGGATGGGCAACGAGGGCGCGGGCATCGTCACCGAGGTCGGCCCCGGCGTCACCGGCATCGAGGTCGGCGACGCGGTCACCGGCCTGATCCGGGGCGCGTTCGGCCCGGTCGCGGTCGTCGACCACCGGCTCGTGGTGAAGATCCCCGACGGCTGGACCTTCGAGCAGGCCGCGGCGATCCCGACGGTCTTCCTCACCGCCTACTACGGCCTGGTGGACCTCGCCGGGCTGCGGGCGGGCCAGAAGGTCCTCGTCCACGCCACCTCCGGCGGTGTCGGCATGGCCGCCGTCCAGCTCGTGCGCCACCTGGGGGCCGAGGTGTTCGGCACGGCCAGCGAGGGCAAGTGGGACGTCCTGCGGGCCCTGGGCCTGCCGGACACCCACATCGCCTCCTCGCGCGACGCCTCCTTCGAGGAGCGCTTCCGCACCGCCACCGGCGGTGCGGGCGTGGACGTCGTCCTGGACTGCCTGGCCGGCGAGCTGGTCGACGCCTCGCTGCGGCTGCTGCCGCGCGGCGGCCACTTCCTGGAGATGGGCAAGACCGACGTCCGCGACGCCGACGAGGTCGCCCGCGCCCACCCGGGCGTCAGCTACCAGGCCTTCGACATGGTCGAGGGCGCGGGTCCCGAGCGGATCGGGCAGATGCTCGCCGAACTCGGCCGGCTCTTCGCCTCGGGCGCGCTCACGCCGCTGCCCGTGCGGGCCTGGGACATCCGCCGCGCCTCCGACGCGTTCCGGTTCATGAGCCAGGCCAAGCACACCGGCAAGCTCGTGCTGACCGTCCCGCAGTCCTGGGACCCGGCGGGCACCGTGCTCGTCACCGGCGGTACGGGAACGCTGGGCGCGCTGGTGGCCAAGCACCTGGTCACCGAGCACGGCGTACGGCACCTGCTGCTGACGGGCCGTCGCGGCCCTGACGCTCCGGGTGCGGCCGAGCTCGTCGCGGAGATCGCTGCGCTGGGCGGGTCGGCGGAGGTCGTCGCCTGCGACGCCGCCGACCGGGAAGCCCTCGCGGCCCTGCTGGCCGCCGTACCGGCCGAGAGGCCGCTGCGCGCGGTCGTGCACACCGCCGGCGTCGTCGACGACGGCGTCCTCGCCTCCCTCGACGCGGACCGGCTCGCCGCCGTCCTGCGGCCGAAGGTGGACGCGGCCGTCAACCTGCACGAACTCACCCGCGGCCTGGACCTCACCGCCTTCGTCCTCTACTCCTCCGTCGCAGGCGTCCTGGGCGGCCCCGGCCAGGCCAACTACGCGGCAGCCAACACCTTCCTGGACGCCCTCGCCCAGCACCGGCGGGCCCAGGGCCTGCCCGGCACCTCGCTGGCCTGGGGCCACTGGGCCGAGTCCAGCGGCATGACCGCCGGCCTGGACAGCGCCGACCTCGCCCGGATGAGCCGCTCCGGCGTGCTCCCGCTCAGCACCGAACAGGGCCTGGCCCTGTTCGACGAGGGGCCCCGGCACGACGAGGCGTTGCTGGCCGCCGTACGCCTGGACCCGGCGGCGCTGCGCGAGCAGGCCGACGCGGGCCGGCTGCCCGGGGCGCTCAAGGACCTGATCCGGGGCTCCGTACGCCGCGCCGCGGACGGGCCGGCCGGTCCCTCCGGCGCCGCGGCCCTCACCGAGCAGCTGGCCGCACTCACCGCCACCGAACGCGCCGAGGTGCTCCTCGACCTGGTCCGCGGCCACGTGGCCACCGTCCTCGCCCACCCCAACCCGGGAGCCATCGACACCGAACGCGGCTTCCTCGACCTGGGCTTCGACTCGCTCACGGCCGTCGAACTGCGCAACGGCCTCGGCGCGGCCACCGGGCTGCGGCTGCCGACCACGCTGATCTTCGACCACCCGTCGCCCGCCGCCCTCGCCGACCACCTCCACCAGGAGCTGGAAGTCGGCGGCGACGACGGCGCGGCCGCCCGGGAAGCCGCGGTGCTCGACGCCATGACGGGCTGGGAAACGGCCGTCACCGCGCTGCCCGCGGGCAGCGACGGCCGGGAACGGGCGGTCAACCGGCTCCGCTCGATCCTCTGGAAGCTCGACCGGGCCGGTACCGAGAACGACCACGACAGCGAGGCGGAGGCCTCCGACGGGCCCGCGGAGATCACCTCGGCGAGCGACGACGAAATGTTCGCCCTCATCGAGAAGGAACTCGGTCTCAACTGATCCACCCCCGCCGACCTGACCGTCCCACCGGAGGCACTGCCCAGATGGCCAGCAGCAATGAAGACAAGCTCCGCGACTACCTGAAACTCGTCACCGCCGACCTTCAGCAGACCCGCAAGCGCCTGCAGGCCGTGGAGGCGAAGGAGCAGGAGCCGATCGCCATTGTGGGCATGGCCTGCCGCTACCCGGGGGACGTCACGTCGCCGGAGGACCTGTGGCGGCTGGTGGCGGAAGGCGGCGACGGCATCGCCGGCTTCCCCACCGACCGCGGCTGGGACCTCGACGGCCTCTACGACCCGGACCCCGACGCACCCGGCCGCACCTACGTGCGCGAAGGCGGATTCGTCCGCGACGCCACCGAGTTCGACGCCGGCTTCTTCGGGATCCCGCCGCGCGAGGCCCTGGCCATGGACCCCCAGCAGCGCCTCTTCCTGGAATCCTCCTGGGAGCTCTTCGAACGGGCCGGCATCGACCCGGCCACCCTCAAGGGCAGCCGTACGGGAGTCTTCGTCGGCGCCGGCAACCCCGGCTACCTCGGCGGCGGCACCGGCACCCCCCACCGCGAGGTGGAGGGCTACACGCTGACCGGGAACGTCGGCAGCGTCATCTCCGGCCGGGTCGCCTACACCTTCGGCCTGGAGGGCCCGGCCGTCACCGTCGACACCGCCTGCTCCTCCTCCCTCGTCGCCGTCCACCAGGCCGCCCACGCACTGCGCTCCGACGAGTGCTCCATGGCCCTCGCCGGCGGCGTCACCGTCATGCCGAACCCCTGGCTGTTCCAGGAGTTCAGCCGCCAGCGCGGGCTGGCCGCCGACGGCCGCTGCAAGGCCTTCGCCGCCTCCGCCGACGGCACCATCTGGGGCGAGGGCGTCGGCGTCCTGCTGCTGGAGCGGCTCTCCGAGGCGCGCCGCAACGGCCACCGCGTGCTCGCCGTGATCCGCGGCTCCGCCGTCAACCAGGACGGCGCCAGCAGCGGACTGACCGCCCCCAACGGGCCCTCGCAGCAGCGTGTGATCGAGCAGGCCCTGGCCAACGCCCGGCTCTCCGCCGACGAGGTCGACGCGGTCGAGGCGCACGGCACCGGCACGGCCCTGGGCGACCCCATCGAGGCGCAGGCGCTGCTGGCGACGTACGGCCGGAACCGCCCGGCGGACCGGCCGCTGCGGCTCGGCTCCGTGAAGTCCAACATCGGCCACACGGCCGCCGCCGCCGGCGTCGCGGGCATCATCAAGATGGTCATGGCCATGCACCGCGGGGTGCTGCCGCGCACCCTGCACGTGGACGAGCCCACCCCCCAGGTGGACTGGTCGGCGGGCGCGGTGGAACTGCTCACCGAGCCCGTCGAGTGGCCCGAGGCCGACCACCCGCGCCGCGCGGGCGTCTCCTCCTTCGGCATCAGCGGCACCAACGCCCACGTGATCGTCGAGCAGGCCCCGGCGGCCGACGAGGAGCCGGCCGCGGCGCAGGCCGCGGACTCCGGCCCGGGCCCGCTGCCCTGGGTGGTCTCCGCGCGCAGCGCCCAGGCCCTGCGCGCCCAGGCCGGCCGGCTGCTCGGCCTCGACCCCGCCCTGCCGGTCGCCGAGGTCGCCGCCGCCCTGGTGACGACCCGCTCCGCACTGGACCACCGCGCCGTCGTCCTGGCCGAGGACACCGAGGGCTTCCACGCCGGCCTGCGGGCCCTGGCGGAGGGCACCCCGGCCGCCGGAGTCGCCGAGGGCACGACCCGCCCGGGCCGGCTGGCGTTCCTGTTCTCGGGTCAGGGTGCGCAGCGGGTGGGGATGTGCCGTGAGCTGTACGCGGCGCAGCCGGTGTTCGCGGCCGCCTTCGACGAGGTGTGCGCTCACTTCGGACTGCCGCTGAAGGATGTCGTCTTCGGTGGTGGGGAGGAGGTGCACCGCACGGAGTTCACGCAGCCGGCGTTGTTCGCGGTGGAGGTGGCGCTGTTCCGGCTGGTGGAGTCGTTCGGGGTGCGTCCGGATTTCGTGGCCGGGCATTCGATCGGTGAGATCGCCGCCGCGCACGTGGCCGGGGTGCTGTCGCTGGCCGATGCGTGTGCGCTGGTGGAGGCGCGGGGCCGGTTGATGGGCGCGCTGCCCGAGGGCGGCGCGATGGTCTCGGTCCGGGCGACCGAGGCGGAGGTCCGGGAGCTGCTGGCCGGGGCGGTGGACATCGCCGCCGTCAACGGGCCCGAGTCCGTGGTGATCTCCGGTGCCGAGGACGATGTCCTCGCGGTGGCGGAGCGGTTGGCGGCACAGGGCCGTAAGACCAAGCGGCTGACGGTCTCCCACGCGTTCCACTCGCCGTTGATGGAGCCGATGCTGGCCGAGTTCGGTGAGGTCGCCGGTCAGCTCACGTACGGGACTCCCGCCATCCCCGTGATCTCCAACGTCACCGGTGAGCAGATCCGCGAGTTCTCCGCCGGCTACTGGGTCGAGCACGTCCGCGGCGCCGTCCGCTTCGGCGACGGCATCCGCCACCTCGCCGGGCGCGGTGTCACCCAGTACCTCGAGCTCGGTCCGGCCGGTGTCCTCACGGCCATGGCCCAGGGAAACCTCCCCGAGGACTTCGACGGCCCGGTCCTGGCCCTCCTCGACAAGAACCGCCCCGAGCCGCAGGCGTTCCTCGGCGCCCTCGCCGAGGGCTGGACCCGGGGTCTGCCCGTCGACTGGTCGCCGGTCGTCGGCCCCCGCCGCCCGGCCGCGCAGGCGGTCGAGCTGCCCACGTACGCCTTCCAGCGCCGCGCCTACTGGCTGACCCCCGAATCCGGCGCCCCCCGCGACGCGATCGAGGAGCGGTTCTGGCAGGCCGTCGACCACGAGGACACCGACGCACTGATCGCCACCCTGGACATCGACGGCGACAAGCCGCTGCGCGAGGCGCTCCCCGAGATGGCCTCCTGGCTGCGCCGCCACCGGGCCCCCGAGACCCGCACCGCCCTCGCCGCCCTGCACACCGCCCCCGACGCGGAGGCCGACGCCGCCGCCGGCGCGGAACTGCGCGCCCGGCTGGCCGGGCTGACCGAGGCCGAGCAGCACCGTACGGTCCTGGAGCTGGTCCGCGCCCACGCCGCCGCCGTCCTCGGCCACGACGGGCCGGCCGCCATCGACCCCCAGCGGGCCTTCAAGGAGCTGGGCTTCGACTCCCTCGCCGCCGTCAACCTGCGCAACCGGCTCGGCACCGCCACCGGGCTGCGGCTGGCGCCCGCCTTCGCCTTCGACTACCCGACCCCGGCGGCCGTCGCCGCGTACGTACGGGCCGAGGTGCTCGGCGAGCACACCGGCGCCGTCACCGGCCACACCGGCGCCGCCGCCCTCGACGAGCCCATCGCCATCGTCGGCATGGCCTGCCGCTACCCCGGCGGCGTGCGCTCCCCCGAGGACCTGTGGCGGCTCGTCGACACCGGCGCGGACGTCATCTCCGGCTTCCCCACCGACCGCGGCTGGGACGCCGACGCGCTCTACCACCCCGACCCGGACCACCCGGGCACCACGTACGTGCGTGAGGGCGGCTTCCTGCACGACGCCGCCGACTTCGACCCCGCCTTCTTCGGGATCTCGCCGCGCGAGGCGCTCGCCATGGACCCGCAGCAGCGGCTGCTGCTGGAGGCGTCCTGGGAGGCGTTCGAGCGGGCCGGCATCGACCCGTCCCGCGTGAAGTCCGCGCCCATCGGCGTGTTCGCCGGCGCCACCCAGCCCGGCTACTTCGGCGGACTCCAGCAGATGGGCGGCGAGGGCGTCGAGGGCTACTCCCTCACCGGCAACCTCACCAGCGTCATCTCCGGCCGGATCGCCTACACCCTCGGCCTGGAGGGCCCGGCCGTCACCGTCGACACCGCCTGCTCGTCCTCCCTGGTCGCGCTCCACCTGGCCGCCCAGTCGCTGCGGCAGGGCGAATGCACCATGGCGCTGGCCGCCGGTGTCACCGTGATGCCGACGCCCGACCTGTTCGTGGAGTTCAGCCGCCAGCGCGGGCTGGCCGCCGACGGCCGCTGCAAGGCCTTCTCCTCCTCGGCCGACGGCACCGCCTGGTCCGAGGGCGCGGGCGTGCTCCTCCTGGAGCGGCTCTCCGACGCCCGCCGCAACGGCCACCACGTCCTGGCCGTCGTCCGGGGCACCGCCACCAACCAGGACGGTGCCTCCAACGGCCTCATGGCCCCCAACGGCCCCTCGCAGCAGCGCGTCATCCGCCAGGCCCTGGCCAACGCCCGGCTCTCCGCGGCCGACGTCGACGCGGTCGAGGCGCACGGCACCGGTACGGCCCTGGGCGACCCGATCGAGGCGCAGGCGCTGCTGGCGACGTACGGCCAGGACCGGCCCGAGGAGCGGCCCCTGCTCCTCGGCTCGATCAAGTCGAACATCGGCCACACCTCGGCCGCCGCCGGCGTCGCCGGGGTGATGAAGATGGTCATGGCCATGCACCACGGGGTGCTGCCGCGCACCCTGCACGTGGACGAGCCGTCCCCGCACGTCGACTGGTCGGCGGGCGCGGTCGAACTGCTCACCGAGGCCCGCGACTGGCCCGGCACCGACCACCCGCGCCGGGCCGGCGTGTCCTCGTTCGGCGTGAGCGGCACCAACGCCCACGTCATCATCGAGCAGGCCCCCGCCGAGGGGGCCACGGCTGCCCCGGAGCCGGTCGCCGGGCCGCTGCCGTGGCTGGTCTCCGCGCGCACCCCGGACGCCCTGCGCGAGCAGGCGAGCCGCCTGCGGGACCTCGCGGCCGGCGGATCCGCCCCCGGCACGGCGGACATCGCCGCCGCCCTGCTGGACACGCGGGCCCAGCTGGAGAGCCGCGCGGTGGTGCTGGCCGAGGACCGGGAGGACTTCCTGGCCGGGCTCGACGCGCTGGCCACCGGCGCGTCGGCGGCCGGCACCTGCCGCGGCGATGCCGTGTCGGGGGAGCGGGTGGCGTTCCTGTTCTCGGGTCAGGGTGCGCAGCGGGTGGGGATGGGCCGTGAGCTGTACGCCGCGCAGCCGGTGTTCGCGGCCGCCTTCGACGAGGTGTGCGCTCACTTTGAACTGCCGTTGAAGGATGTCGTCTTCGGTGGCGGTGAGGAGGTGCACCGCACCGAGTTCACGCAGCCGGCGTTGTTCGCGGTGGAAGTGGCGCTGTTCCGGTTGGTGGAGTCGTTCGGGGTGCGGCCGGACTTCGTGGCCGGGCATTCGATCGGTGAGATCGCCGCCGCGCACGTGGCGGGGGTCCTGTCCCTTCAGGACGCGTGTGCGCTGGTGGAGGCGCGGGGCCGGTTGATGGGCGCGCTGCCGGAAGGCGGCGCGATGGTCTCCGTGCGGGCGGCCGAGGGCGAGGTCCGCGAGCACCTGACGGGCCTGGCCGACCGCGTCGGTATCGCCGCGGTCAACGGGCCGGAGTCCGTGGTGATCTCCGGCGCCGAGGACGATGTCCTCGCGGTGGCGGAGCGGTTGGCGGCGCAGGGTCGTAAGACCAAGCGGCTGACGGTCTCCCACGCGTTCCACTCGCCGTTGATGGAGCCGATGCTGGCCGAGTTCGGCGAGGTCGCCGGTCAGCTCACCTACGGGACGCCTTCGATCCCCGTGGTGTCGAACGTGACCGGTGAGCAGGTCACCGAGTTCAGTGCGGCGTACTGGGTCGAGCATGTGCGCGGTGCTGTCCGCTTCGGTGACGGGATACGTCATCTCGCCGATCAGGGTGTGGGGCATTTCCTGGAGCTGGGTCCGCAGGGTGTGCTCGCGGCGATGGCCGGGGAGTCGCTGCCCGAGGGCTTCGGCGGGCTGCTGACGCCCGTGCTGCGCAAGGACCGCAGCGAGGGCGAGGCGTTCCTCGGGGCGCTCGCCGAGGCCTGGACGCGGGGGTTGTCCGTGGACTGGGCGCCGCTGTTCGCCGGGCGGACCGCCCGGCGGGTGGACCTGCCCACGTACGCCTTCCAGCGGCAGCGCTACTGGCTCGACGCCCCCGCCGCCGGTCCCGCCGCGGCCACCGGGCAGGACGCGGTCGACGCCCGGTTCTGGGAGGCCGTCGAGCGCGAGGACCTGGAGGTGCTCGCCGGTGAGCTCCGGCTGCCCGACGGCGAGTCGCTGCGCGACGTCCTGCCCGCCCTGTCCACGTGGCGGCGCGGCCACCGCGAGCAGCGCACCATCGACTCCTGGCGCTACCGGATCACCTGGAAGTCCGTCGGCGACCCCACCGCCGCGCGACTGACCGGCCGCTGGCTGCTCGTCGTACCCGAAGGCGCCGGGCACGGGGCCCAGCTGCTCGCCGGCCGGGCCGCCGCCGCCCTGGCCGCCCACGGCGCCGAGCACGAGGTCCTCGCCCTGGACGCGACCGCCGCCGACCGCGCCGCCTGGGCGGACCGGCTGGCCGGCACCCCGGAACTCGCCGGCGTGCTCTCCCTGCTGCCGCTCGACGCCCGCCCCCACGCCGGACAGCCGGGTGTCGGCACGGCCCTGGCGGCGACCACGGCCCTCGCGCAGGCCCTCGGCGACGCCGGCGTCGCCGCCCCGCTGTGGCACCTGACCCGCGGCGCCGTCTCCACCGGACCCTCCGACCCGGCCGCCGACCCCACCGGTGTCCAGGCCCAGGTCTGGGCACTGGGCCGGGTCGCCGCCCTGGAGTACCCCGACCGCTGGGGCGGCCTGGTCGACGTACCGGCGGGCCTGGACGAGCGGGCCGCCGCCCGGCTGGCCGGGGTCCTGGCCGCCCCGGACGGCGAGGACCAGATCGCTGTGCGCGACGCGGGCGTACTCGTCCGCCGCCTGCGGCGGGCGCCCGTACCGGCCGACCGCACCGGCGAGCAGCCGTGGCGGCCCACCGGCACCGTCCTGGTCACCGGCGGCACCGGCGCCCTCGGCAGCCGGCTCGCCGGCTGGCTCGCCGACGGCGGCGCCGAGCACCTGCTGCTGACCAGCCGGCGCGGCGCCGACGCGCCCGGGGCCGCCGAACTGGCGGACCGGCTGCGGGCGCGGGGCACCGAGGTCACGCTGGCCGCGTGCGACGTCGCCGACCGCGACCAGCTGGCCGCGCTGCTCGCCGGCATCCCCGCGGACCGCCCGCTGACGGCCGTCGTGCACGCCGCCGGTGTCTCCGACAACGGCTTCATGGACGAGGTCACCGCCGAGCACCTGGCGCACGTCCTGCGCCCCAAGGCGGTCGCCGCCGACCTCCTCGACGAACTCACCGCGGACCTGGACCTGTCGGCGTTCGTGGTGTTCGCCTCCAGCGCCGGCATGTGGGGCAGCGGCGGGCAGGCGGCGTACGCCGCGGCCAACGCGCACCTCGACGCGCTCGCCGAGCGCCGCCGGGCCGCCGGCCGGGCGGCCACCGCCGTCGCCTGGGGCCCCTGGGCCGAAGCCGGCATGGCGGCCTCCGAGGACATCGACGAGCACCTGCGCCGCCGCGGGGTCATCGGCATCGCGCCGCAGACCGCCGTCGCCGCTCTCCAGCAGGCCCTCGACCTCGACGAGACGTGCGTGGGCGTCGCCGACGTGGACTGGGCGCTGTTCGCGCCCACCTACACGGCGATGCGGCACAGCGCGCTCATCAGCGAACTGCCCGAGGTACGGGACGCGCTCGCCGACGACGACCCGGCCGATGCCGAGGGCGCCGCCGCGTCGGCGTCCGCCCTGCGGCAGCGGCTCGCCGCCGCCGCACCCGCCGACCGCCAGCACCTGCTGGTGGAGCTGGTCCGCGGCCACGCGGCCGCCGTCCTCGGCCACCGCACCGCCGACGCCGTCCACGAGGCGCGCCCCTTCAAGGAGCTGGGCCTCGACTCCCTCGGCGCCGTCGAACTGCGCAACCGGATCGCCGCCGACACCGGCCTGAAGCTGTCCGCCACCCTCCTCTTCGACCACCCCGCCCCGGCGGCCCTCGCCCAGCACCTGCGCGAGCAGCTGGAGGACGGCGAGAGCGGGACGGACGGCTCCGTCCTCGCCGAACTGGACCGTATCGACGCCACCCTGGCCCGGCTCGCGCCGGACGAGGGCGCGCGCCACCGCATCGCCGGCCGCCTCCAGGTGCTGCTCACCAAGTGGGGCGGCGGCAGCCCGGAGAAGGCCGAACAGACCGACGCCCACGACGAACTGGCGTCCGCCTCGGCCGAAGAGATCTTCGCGTTCATCCACGAAGAGCTCGGCAAGTCGTAGCCGTGCCGGAACGTCACCCAAGGAGCTCCCGCCAGATGGACAACGAACAGAAGCTGCTCGATCACCTCAGGTGGGTGACCGCCGAGCTGAAGCAGACCCGGCAGCGGCTGCGCGAGGTCGAGGCGGACGAGCCCGAGCCCATCGCGATCGTCGGCATGGCCTGCCGCTACCCCGGGGGCGTCGGATCCCCCGAGGACCTGTGGCAGCTGGTCCGCGAGGGGCGCGACGCCGTCACCGGCTTCCCCGTCAACCGGGGCTGGGACCTGGACGCGGTCTACGACCCGGACCCGGACCGGCTCGGCACCAGCTACGTGCGCGAGGGCGGGTTCGTCCACGACGCCGGCGACTTCGACGCCGACTTCTTCGGGATCTCGCCGCGCGAGGCGCTCGCGATGGACCCGCAGCAGCGGCTGCTGCTGGAGACCGCCTGGGAGGCGTTCGAGCGCGCCGCCGTCGACCCCGCGGCCGTCGCCGGAACCCGGACCGGCGTCTTCGTCGGCACCACCTACACGGGCTACGGCAGCGACCGCGAGGGTGCCGCCGAGAACGTCGAGGGCCACCTGATGACCGGCATCGCCACCGCCGTGTCCTCCGGCCGGCTCTCCTACACCTTCGGCCTCGAAGGGCCCGCGGTGTCCGTGGACACCATGTGCTCCTCCTCGCTCGTCGCCCTCCACCAGGCCGTACGGTCGCTGCGCGAGGGCGAGTGCACGCTCGCGCTGGCGGGCGGCGCCCAGATCATGTCCACGCCCGACGTGTACGTCGAGTTCAGCCGCCAGCGGGGCCTGTCCCCCGACGGCCGCTGCAAGCCGTTCGCGGCCGCCGCCGACGGCACCGGCTGGTCCGAGGGCGTCGGCCTGCTGCTGCTGGAGAAGCTGTCCGACGCGCGCCGCAACGGCCACCGCGTGCTGGCCGTCGTCCGCGGTACGGCGGTCAACCAGGACGGTGCCAGCAACGGCCTCACCGCGCCCAACGGGCCCTCCCAGCAGCGCGTCATCGAGCAGGCCCTCGCCGACGCCCGCCTCTCGCCCCACGAGGTCGACCTGGTCGAGGCGCACGGCACCGGCACCACCCTCGGCGACCCCATCGAGGCCCAGGCCCTGCTCGCCACGTACGGCCGCAGCCGCCCCGAGGGCCGCCCGCTGCACCTGGGGTCCATCAAGTCCAACATCGGCCACGCGGCGGCCGCCGCCGGCGTCGCCGGAGTCATCAAGGCCGTGATGGCCGTCCGCGACGGCGTCCTGCCGCGCACCCTGCACCTGGACGCCCCCACGCCCGAGGTCGACTGGTCCTCCGGCGCGGTCGAACTCCTCGCCGAGGAGCGGCCGTGGCCGGCGGGCCAGGGCCCGCGCACCGCCGCCGTCTCCTCCTTCGGCGCCAGCGGCACCAACGCGCACGTGATCGTGCAGTACGCCGAGGAGGCCGACGGGGCCGCTGCCGGGGCCGACGCGGAGGAGCGGCGGCCGCTGCTGCCCGGGTCCGCGCTGCCGTGGGTGCTCTCCGGCCGCGGCACCGAGGGGCTGCGCGGACAGGCGGCGCGGCTGCGGGAGTTCGCCGCGGACACCACGCGCTCGCCGCACGGCATCGGGCTCGCCCTCGCCACCACCCGGGCCGGGATGGAACGGCGCGCGGTGGTCCCCGCCGACGCGCTGACCGCGCTGGACGCCCTGAGCGCCGGCCTGCCGGCCGCCGACCTGACCGAGGGCACGGTGGCCAAGGGCGCCGACCGTCCGGTGTTCGTCTTCCCTGGTCAGGGGTCGCAGTGGGCGGGCATGGCGGTGGAGCTGTACGGCGCGTCGCCGGTGTTCGCCGCTCGCCTGGACGCGTGTGCGGCGGCGCTGGC
>NZ_JBVJDL010000011.1:108610-165227 GCF_055582305.1 Streptomyces sp. NPDC042102 | reverse complement strand
AGGGGGTTGATCTCGGAGACCGCGCCGACGAACGTGGTCTTGCCCACGCCGAAGCCGCCCGCCACCACGATCTTCGCGGAGGTGGTGGAGCGAGCGGTCCCGGCGTGGGAGCCTCCGTTAGAGCTTGCGAAGTCCACTGAGAACCCTCTCGAGCAGCGTTACATCCGGCGTGCCGCCGGCCTCTCCATTGCCCGGCTGGTGGATGGCCACCATTCCGGCCTCGGCCAGGTCGGCCACGAGGATCCGGGCGACGCCGAGCGGCATCGACAGCAGTGCCGAGACCTCGGCGACCGACTTGACCTCGCGGCACAGCGTGCAGATGCGCTGGTGCTCGGGGAGCAGGCCCGACAGGTGCATCGGATCGGCCGTGGTGCTGACCAGCGCCTCGATGGCGAGCTGGTAGCGCGGCCGGGTCCGGCCGCCGGTCATCGCGTAGGGACGAACCAGCGGCTGGTCGCCTTCCGCGTACGACGAATCTCCGTACGAATCGGGGTAGGCGGGGGGCGGGGTCATGAGTCCTCCGGGCTGGACAGCAGTGGTCAGCGTGCCGTCTGACGGGGCCGGTGGGGGGAAGAGATGACGGCCTGGTGGTGGTACTTGGCTCCCGGGGCCAGGGGCCCGGGTCTTCCGGCCGGCAGTACCGGCCGGCCGGAAGATGGCGGTCAGATGAGCAGGCTGCCCTGCAGTTCCGCGCGCAGGTCCGGGGTGAGGACGCTGCCCGCGCGGTCCACGAGGAGGGCCATCTCGTAGCCCACGAGGCCGATGTCGCATTCGGGGTGCGCGAGCACGGCCAGCGAGGACCCGTCGGAGACGGACATCAGGAACAGGAATCCCCGGTCCATCTCGACCACGGTCTGGTTGACGGCGCCGCCCTCGAAGATGCGGGAGGCTCCGGCGGTCAGCGAGGTCAGTCCGGAGGCCACGGCCGCCAGCTGATCGGCGCGGTCACGCGGGAAACCTTCGGACATCGCCAGAAGGAGGCCGTCGGCGGAGACCACCACGGTGTGGGACACCCCAGGGGTGTTGTCCACGAAGTTGGTGATCAACCAGTTCAGGTTCTGTGCCGCCTGGCTCATCGAACTCAACTATCGCTCCTGCTGGTAAGTGGGGTCGATCTGGTAACTGCCGGTCGCGGGCCCGCTGTTGCCGGCCTGACGTCCCTGCTGGATACCCCGTCGGAGGTTGGTCAGACGGCCGCGGACGTCGTCCGGGGCACGGGAGACCTGCGGGCCGGACTGGGCGTCGGCCTGCTGCTGCGCCGTACCGGCCACGAGGTTCGCTCGCGGGACCCGGCGGGGCAGCCCCGAGGTCGTGATGCCGCCCGCGGCGGGCTGGCGCACGCGCTCGGCCTGGCGCATCAGCTCGTCGTTGGGCGAGGAGCGCCAGCTCACCGTCGGCGTGGCACCGGTGGCCTGGGCCGCGGGCTCGGCCGCGCGCTCCTGGCCGCGCTGCGGCATCATCGGCGGCTGCTGACGCTGCGGCGGCTGGGCCGTCGGCGCCTGCTGCGGCTGCTGGGGCACGTTCTGGCCGCCGTCCTGGCGGGACCAGTTGGACTCCAGCGTGTCGAAGATCGGGCTGCGGGCCTCCGAGGAGCTCGGGGCCGGCGGCAGCGCCTCCGGCTGGTGGCCCTGCGGCAGCCGCGGCGTCTCCGGCCGCGCCGGTACGGGCGCCTGCGGGGCGCCCTGGCCCTGCTGGCCGTACGCACCGACACCCGGACCGCCCGGCCGCGGCGCGCCGAAGTCGGGGCGGGCGAACTGACCGGTGGACGCCGGGTCCTGCCCGCCGCGCACGTCGGGGCGCTCGAACTGGCCGGTGGTGCTGTTGGCGCTGTTGGACTGGGGGTACGGGGCGTTGAAGTCCGGGCGGGCGAACTCCGCCGTCGAGCCGGGGCCCGTCAGCTCGTCGTGACCGCGCGGGACGTCCTGGCCGCCCCGGCCCGGGGCGGCACCCCAGCTGGTGGTCTGCGGCTGGCCGGCCGGAGCGCCGCCGGCGCCCGGGAGCTCCGGACGCGGCGCGCCACCGCGCGGGGGCAGCTGCGCCCGCGGGCCGCGGCCCTGCGGAGCTGCGGGCGCGGACGGCGTGGCCGGCATCGGGGGCGCCGGCTGCGGCCGCTCGAAGCCGCCCGTGCCCTGGGGGAACCCGGCCGGACCGGCCTGGGCCGACGGCGCGGGAGCCGGACGCTGCTGCGGGCCACCGGCCGGCGGCCCGGCGGGCGAGGACGCGGCGGGGCCGCGGCCGGGACCGGCCGGAGCGCCGGCGCCGAAGGCGTTCTGGGTGGGACCCGCGGGCGCGCCCGGACCACGCTGCTGGCCGCGCTGCTGACCGGAGCCGTCGCGGCCCGGCAGGGCGGCACGCTGGGCGCCGCCGGGAACCTGACTGCGCTGCGGGCCCGCGCCGACCGGCTGACGGGCACCCGGAGCGGCCATGGAGTTCTGGGCGCCGGCCTGCTGGCCGCCGGGACCGCCCGGGGTGCCGGGCGCGCCGCCCGGACCGCCCTGACCGGGCATCGGGCCGGGCTTGCGGCCGCCCTGGGCCACGTCGACCGGGAGCATGACGAGCGCCGTCGTACCGCCGGAGTCGGAGGGACGCAGCTGGATGCGGATGCCGTGTCGCAGGGACAGGCGGCCGACCACGAACAGACCCATGCGCCGGGAGACCGACACGTCCACGGTGGGCGGCGACGCGAGCCGCTCGTTGATCGCGGCGAGGTCCTCGGGGGACAGACCGATACCGGTGTCGTGGATCTCGACCAGCACGCGGCCGTCGGGCAGCGCGTGACCGGTCACCTTGACCTTGGTCTGCGGCGAGGAGAACGAGGTCGCGTTCTCGAGCAGCTCGGCGAGGAGGTGCACGAGGTCGTTGACGACGCGGCCGGCCACATCGGTCGAGGGGACCGAGGCCAGTTCGATGCGCTCGTACTGCTCCACCTCGGACGCGGCGGCACGGAGCACGTCGACGAGCGGGACGGGGCGGGTCCACCGGCGGCCCGGCTCCTCGCCCGCGAGGACGAGGAGGTTTTCGCCGTTACGGCGCATACGGGTCGCGAGGTGGTCGAGCTTGAAGAGCGAGGACAGCTGGTCCGGGTCGGCCTCGCGCGACTCCAGCTCGGAGATGAGCGAGAGCTGGCGCTGGATGAGGCCCTGCGAACGGCGCGAGAGGTTGGTGAACATCGCGTTGACGTTGCCCCGCAGGAGGGCCTGCTCGGCGGCGAGGCGGACGGCCTCGCGGTGCACGTCGTCGAAGGCCGCGGCCACCTGGCCGATCTCGTCGCGCGAGTGCACACCGACGGACTCCACGGACGTGTCCACGTCCTGCGGGTCGGTCTCGGACAGCTGCTTGACGAGCTCGGGCAGACGTTCCTGGGCGACCTTGGTCGCGGTGTCCTGGAGCCGGCGCAGCGAACGGATCATGGACCGGGCCATGATGAACGCGCCGACGAGGGAGACGCCGAGGACGAGGAGGATCAGCGCACCGTTGATGATGGCGTCGCGCTGCGACTCGTTCTTGAGCTCGCGGGCCTTCTGCTCCATGTCCTCGAGCAGCGTGAGCTCGATGACCTTCATGGCGACGAGCTTGGTGTCGTCCGCGTCGTACCAGTCCATCCAGGACCGGTTCTTCTCCTTGCCGAGCTGCCCCGGGTTGCTGAGCACGCGGCGGGCGTAGTGGTCGGCGGTGCCGACCTCGGCGTTGCCGTCGCCGAGCGACTGCAGGAGGTCCTCGGCCTTGCCCTGGTAGACGAGCTCGAAGGTCTTCCTCGCCTGGCCCTCACCGCGGAGCGCGGACTGGCCGTACAGACGGTTGTTCTCGTCCATGACGCCCGGCTTGTCGCCCGTCTCGGGGAGGGCGGCGGCGATGATCGCGCGCTGGATCGAGGCGTACTCCTTGGCGGAGGAGAACGCGGCCAGGGCGCGCGTACGCTTGATCATCTCCGGGTTGGAGGTGGCCTGGGCCATGTCCTGGGAGAGCGAGAGCAGGGAGACGATCAGCGAGTTGTACTCGGTGATCGTCTGCTGGGCGCTGACCTGGTACGCCTTCTTGCGGATGTCGTCGATGGTCGCGAGCTGACGGCCGATCTGCAGGATGTTGTTGCGGATCGACTTGAGGGTCTCGTCGGTGTCGCTCTGGGTGTCGACCTTGTCCGTCGCGGCGTTGAAGGCCGCCAGGGCCGAGTCCGTGGAGTCACGGACGCCCTCGACGATGCTGTTGGGCTTGCCGGCCTTCTCGGGGTTGTTCTTGTCGACCGTCAGCGGACCCGCGGACTTGTCCCGCTCCTCCTGGAGCATGGCGGCCAGGTTGGTGGCCTGCCGGGTCATCGTCGTCAGGAGCTGCATGTGCTCCAGCTGATCGATGTCGTTGAGCGAGTCGTTGATACGGAAGCCACCCAGCGTGGTGGCCGCGACGACCGGCAGGGTCAGCAGCGACACCAGTCGCGTGCTGATGCGCCAGTTCTGCATGGACAGACGGGAACCGGACCCACTGGGGGCCTTGGGTATCGCCTGGTCCTGCTCGACGGCCTCGTCCGGCGGCGTGGTGGCGCCGCGGCCCTTGCCCTTGTTCCGGCCCCTGCCCGCCTTCACGGGGGTGGGGGAGGAGGTGTCGGGGGCGCCTTGACCGGCAGCCGGCCCGCGGTTCTGGGCGTGCTGGGGCGAGGAGCCACGGTCGGTCCCGCCGCGCGGCTCCTGCTCCGCCGCAGCGCTGCCATCCCTCTTGAATCGTCCCTGCACTAGCGTCGCAACCTCTGGACCAGGCGTCCCTCCGGGTGACCGGTGGGACGGTGTCGAGTCGTGGGGCGCGAATGGCCCCATGGTGGTCGTAGGTGACCGGCGCGTCTCCCCTTCCTGCCCGCCGGGCTCGGCGCGTGGAAGCGCCCCCTGCGCGCCGGCTGATACCCGCGGCGGTCCCGCGAATTCCAGCACAGTGCTCGATCTCCAACAAGGTGCGAGCGTGGCCCCGGAGCGTCGGTGACGTCACGTGACGGAGGCGCTACGTGGCGTGGAGGCTCTTTCGGTAGGAATCGGACGTACACCACCCAAACGACGAGATCGTCAAGGTGTCCCAGTCGAGATGATCAGGAGCGGAATGGCGCATTCAGTGGCGCAATGTCCGTTTCTTCGGGTCATTTTGACTGCCTGCAATGTCCATAATGCCCGGTCACTGGTGAGCAAACTCACACAGCTGTGGCCATTACTTCCCGGTTCCCGCGGGGATGCCGATGTTTAGCCTGAGCCTTTACAGGGGTGGCACATCCGACAACCGCCCCAGTGACCGAGGACCCGATACCCCGATGAAGACGACGATGATGTTCCGCAACATAGCCAACCCGCGCCGCACCACGCTCGCCCACCTCAAGGACGCCGAGGAGCTGCAGGCGCCGCAGGCCCCGGAGCACGCCGTCGAGCTGCCCACCCAGACGGCCAACCCGCGCCGCACCGTCCTCATGGACGCCCCGGCCGCCGCCGCGCAGTAGCGGCGGGGCCCCGCGCCGCCGCGCGAACAGCGCGGGGAGGCGCTGCCCACCGCGTTAGCCTGGAGTCCGCAGACTCCAGCCAGCGGAAACACAAGAGGGGCAGACGCAACACGTGCGCATCGCCAGGTTCTCGATCGACGGCAACGTCGCCTTCGGCGCGGTCGAGGGCGACGCCGCCCCCGGCGCCGAGGGCGAGCTCGTCCTCGACATCATCAAGGGCATCCCGTTCGCGGACTTCGAGCTCTCCGGCACGAAGGTCCCGCTGAACAAGGTCCGCCTGCTGCCGCCCGTGCTCCCGAACAAGATCGTGGCCATCGGCCGCAACTACGCGGAGCACGCGGCGGAGCTCGGCAACGAGGTCCCCGAGGCCCCGATCACCTTCTTCAAGCCCTCCACCTCCGTGGTCGGCCCGGGCGACCCCATCGCGTACCCCTCCTTCACCCAGGACCTCCACCACGAGGCGGAGCTCGCCGTGGTGATCGGCCGGATGTGCCGCGAGGTCCCCCGCGAGCGGGTCAAGGACGTCATCCTCGGCTACACCTGCGCCAACGACGTCACCGCGCGCGACGTCCAGCAGCGCGAGAAGCAGTGGTTCCGGGCCAAGGGCTTCGACAGCTCCTGCCCGCTGGGCCCCTGGATCGAGACGGACCTCGACCCGGCGGCGGTCGCCGCGGGCCTGGCCGTCCAGTGCACGGTCAACGGCGAACAGCGCCAGCTGGGCAGCACCAGCGACATGGTCCGCTCCGTCGAGGACCTGATCGTGCACATCACCGAGGCGATGACGCTGCTCCCCGGCGACGTCGTCCTCACGGGGACCCCGGCCGGAGTCGGCCCCCTCAACGTCGGCGACGAGGTCGCCGTCACCATCGAAGGCATCGGCACTCTCACCAACAAGGTGATCAAGCGTGGCTAACGGCTCCGTCCGCGTACGTTTCTGTCCCTCCCCGACCGGCAACCCCCACGTGGGCCTGGTCCGGACCGCCCTCTTCAACTGGGCGTTCGCCCGCCACCACGGTGGCACGTTCGTGTTCCGCATCGAGGACACCGACGCGGCGCGCGACTCCGAGGAGTCCTACGAGCAGCTGCTCGACTCCCTGAAGTGGCTCGGCTTCACCTGGGACGAGGGCCCCGAGGTGGGCGGCCCGCACGCCCCCTACCGCCAGTCCCAGCGGATGGGCCTCTACGCGGACGTCGCTGCGAAGCTCATCGACGGCGGCTACGCGTACCACTGCTACTGCACCGCCGAGGAGCTCGACGAGCGCCGCGAGATCGCCCGCCGCGAGGGCCGCCCCTCCGGCTACGACGGCATGTGCCGCGTGGTCACCCCCGAGCAGAAGGCGGCGTACGAGGCCGAGGGCCGCACCTCGATCGTGCGCTTCCGGATGCCCGACGAGCCGATCACCTTCACCGACCTGGTGCGCGGCGAGCTGACCTTCACCCCGGAGAACGTGCCGGACTACGGCATCCTGCGGGCCAACGGCGCGCCGCTGTACACGCTGGTCAACCCGGTCGACGACGCGCTGATGGAGATCACGCACGTGCTGCGCGGCGAGGACCTGCTGTCCTCCACCCCGCGCCAGATCGCCCTCTACAAGGCGCTGATCGAGCTGGGCGTGGCCAAGGAGATCCCGCAGTTCGGCCATCTGCCGTACGTCATGGGCGAGGGCAACAAGAAGCTCTCCAAGCGCGACCCGCAGGCCTCGCTGAACCTCTACCGCGAGCGCGGGTTCCTGCCCGCGGGCCTGCTCAACTACCTGTCGCTGCTGGGCTGGTCCTTCTCCAAGGACCAGGACATCTTCTCGATCGACGAGATGGTGGCGAAGTTCGACATCACGGACGTCAACGCCAACCCGGCGCGCTTCGACCTCAAGAAGTGCGAGTCGATCAACGGCGACCACATCCGCATGCTGGACCCGAAGGACTTCGCGGACGCCTGCGCCCCCTGGCTGCGGGCCCCGCACGCCCCCTGGGCGCCGGAGGACTTCGACCCGGTCGCCTGGGAGGCCATCGCGCCGCACGCCCAGACCCGGGTGACCGTCCTGTCCGACATCACGGACAACGTCGACTTCCTCTTCCTGAAGGAGCCGGCGTTCGACCAGGCCTCCTGGGACAAGGCGATGAAGGGCGAGCCGGCCGCGCTGCTCACCACGGCCCGCGCGCACCTGGAGGCGGCGGACTGGAGCGACCCCGAGTCGCTCAAGCAGGCCGTCCTGACCGCCGGCGAGGCCCACGGCCTCAAGCTCGGCAAGGCCCAGGCCCCGGTCCGCGTCGCCGTGACCGGCCGCACCATCGGCCTGCCGCTCTTCGAGTCCCTGGAGATCCTCGGCCGGGAGCGCACCCTGGCCCGCATCGACGCGGCCCTGGCCAAGCTCGCCGCGTAGGCACCGGCGGTCGGCGCACCCCGTCGCACCGCGTTCATCACCCGTACGTCCTGAAGCGCCCGGAAAGGCCCCCCGCCGCCGGGCGCTTCGGCGTAAGGTCGGTCACATGCCGATCCGCGCCGTGCTGTGGGACATCGACGACACGCTCTTCGACTACACGGGGGCGGACGCCGCCGGGCTGGCGCGCCACCTGGTGGACGAGGGGCTGGGGGAGAGCTACGGCACACCGCTCCAGGCGCTGGCCCGCTGGCGCGAGATCACCGACCGGAACTGGGCGCGCTTCGCCGCCGGCGAGGTGGGCTTCCAGGAGCAGCGGCGGGACCGGGTCCGGGACTTCCTGGAGCGGCCCGAGCTGGGCGACGAGGAGGCCGACGACTGGTTCGAGCGGTACGTCGCGCACTACAAGGCCGCCTGGGCGCTCTTCCCGGACGTCCTGCCGGTCCTGGACGCCCTGGGCGCGGACTACCGCCACGGGGTGCTGTCCAACTCCAGTACGGCCAACCAGGACCCCAAGCTGCGTCACCTGGGGCTGCGCGACCGCTTCGAGGTGCTGGTGTGCGCCGCCGAGCTGGGCGTGAGCAAGCCCGAGGCCGCCGCGTTCCGGGCGGCGTGCGACGCCCTGGGGCTGCCGGCCGCCGACGTGGCGTACGTCGGGGACCAGCCGGAGATCGACGCCCGCGGCGCGCGGGACGCCGGGCTGGTCGCCGTATGGCTGGACCGGGACGGCGAACGCGGTCCCGGACCGGACGGAGTGCACCGGATCAGGGGACTCGCCCAGCTCCCGGAGCTGCTGGCCGGGGATACCCGTTTTGGAGCACGGTCAGGCATCCGGTAATGTTCTTTCTGCGCCGCCGGAGCGGGCCGAAAGGCCGGACGGAGGCGCCACTCAAAAGAAAGCCCCACAGGGGGTTGACTTTTGGTGGGGTATAGTGTAATTGGCAACACGAGGGTTTCTGGTTCCCTTATTCTAGGTTCGAGTCCTGGTACCCCAGCGCAGTGCAGCAGTAACGCAGTGCTTAGCCCCCGTTGTGTAGCGGCCTAGCACGCCGCCCTCTCAAGGCGGTAGCGCCGGTTCGAATCCGGTCGGGGGTACAGATCCTTCCCGCGAGGTCTCTTGGGTAGCTCCCGGACGTCTCGATGCAGGATCGCTAGGGCCCCCGTTGTGTAGCGGCCTAGCACGCCGCCCTCTCAAGGCGGTAGCGCCGGTTCGAATCCGGTCGGGGGTACTCGGTCTGGTATAGACCACTTTGGGCTATGGTGTAATTGGCAACACGAAGGTTTCTGGTTCCTTTGTTCTAGGTTCGAGTCCTGGTAGCCCAGCGCAGTGCAGCGCATGCTGTGATGCAGGCCCCCGTTGTGTAGCGGCCTAGCACGCCGCCCTCTCAAGGCGGTAGCGCCGGTTCGAATCCGGTCGGGGGTACGCACAGGAGAGGCCCTCCGCGATGATCGCGGAGGGCCTCTTCGTCGTTTCCGGAACGTACGCCGGGACCCGCCGGCGGGCACAAGTAGGGGCCCGGGGGCGCGCGTTCGAACGTGTGCGGCGTCGTGCGCGCCCCGGGGCCCGGGGGGTGGAGGGACAGGCGGAACGGGTCAGCCGGAGCGGCGCAGGGCCTCCGTGAGGCGGGCGGCGGCGTCGATGACCGCCTGCGCGTGCATCCGGCCCGGGTGGCGGGTCAGGCGCTCGATCGGCCCGGAGACCGACACGGCGGCCACCACGCGGTTCGAGGGCCCGCGCACCGGCGCCGAGACGGACGCCACACCGGGCTCCCGCTCGCCGATGGACTGGGCCCAGCCGCGGCGCCGTACGCCGGAGAGGGCCGTCGCCGTGAAGCGCGCCCCCTGCAGACCGCGGTGCAGCCGCTCGGGCTCCTCCCAGGCCATCAGGATCTGGGCCGCCGAGCCGGCCTTCATCGGGAGCGTGGAGCCCACGGGCACGGTGTCCCGCAGGCCGGAGAGCCGCTCGGCAGCCGCCACGCAGATACGCATGTCGCCCTGCCGGCGGTAGAGCTGCGCGCTCTCGCCCGTCACGTCGCGCAGGTGCGTGAGCACCGGTCCCGCCGTGGCCAGCAGGCGGTCCTCGCCGGCCGCGGCGGCGAGCTCCGCCAGCCGCGGGCCGAGGATGAACCGGCCCTGCATGTCCCTCGCCACCATCCGGTGGTGTTCCAGTGCCACGGCAAGGCGATGTGCCGTGGGTCGTGCGAGCCCTGTCGCCGCGACCAGCCCGGCGAGGGTGGCCGGACCGGACTCCAGTGCGCTCAGTACCAGAGCTGCCTTGTCGAGAACGCCGACGCCGCTAGAGTTGTCCATGAAACGATATTCACGTCTCACACTGTGAAACGCAAGTTCAATTTCGCCAGGAACTTGCGAAGGTGGTTGTGCGGCCGTACAACGGCCCGCGAATCGGGCACCGAGAAGTGCCGGCGCAGCCGTCGGCCGGAGGGAAAGCGATGGGTAGGACACTCGCGGAGAAGGTCTGGGACGACCATGTCGTCCGGCGGGCAGAGGGCGAGCCCGACCTCCTCTTCATCGATCTGCACCTGCTGCACGAGGTGACCAGCCCCCAGGCCTTCGAGGGGCTGCGCCAGAACGGCCGCGCGGTCCGCCGCCTCGACCTCACCATCGCGACCGAGGACCACAACACCCCCACCCTCGACATCGACAAGCCGATCGCGGACCCGGTCTCCCGCGCGCAGCTGGAGACGCTGCGCAAGAACTGCGCCGAGTTCGGCGTACGGCTGCACCCGCTCGGCGACGTCGAGCAGGGCGTCGTCCACGTGGTGGGACCGCAGCTGGGCCTGACCCAGCCCGGCACCACCGTGGTCTGCGGCGACTCCCACACCTCCACGCACGGCGCCTTCGGCGCGCTGGCCTTCGGCATCGGCACCAGCCAGGTCGAGCACGTGCTGGCGACCCAGACGCTGCCGCTGGCCCGCCCCAAGACCATGGCGATCACGGTCACCGGCGAGCTGGCCGAGGGCGTCACCGCCAAGGACCTGATCCTGGCGATCATCGCCAAGATCGGTACCGGTGGCGGCCAGGGCTACGTCCTGGAGTACCGCGGCGCGGCCGTCGAGAAGCTCTCGATGGAAGCCCGCATGACCATCTGCAACATGTCGATCGAGGCCGGTGCCCGCGCGGGCATGATCGCGCCCGACCAGACCACCTTCGACTACCTCCAGGGGCGCGACCACGCCCCCACGGGCGAGGACTGGGACGCGGCGGTCGCGTACTGGAGGACCCTGCGCACCGACGATGACGCGGTCTTCGACGCCGAGGTCGTCATCGACGGCGCCTCGCTCTCCCCGTTCGTCACCTGGGGCACCAACCCGGGCCAGGGCGCGCCGCTGTCCTCCCGGGTCCCCGATCCGGCTTCGTACGAGGACGCTTCGGAGCGCCTGGCCGCCGAAAAGGCCCTGGAGTACATGGGGTTGACGGCCGGGCAGCCGCTGCGCGAGATCAAGGTCGACACGGTCTTCGTAGGTTCGTGCACCAACGGCCGCATCGAGGACCTGCGCGCGGTCGCCGGGATCATCGAGGGCCGCAAAGTCGCCGACGGCGTACGGATGCTGGTCGTCCCCGGCTCCGTCCGGGTCGCCCTCCAGGCCGTCGAGGAGGGCCTGGACAAGGTCTTCAAGGAGGCCGGCGCCGAATGGCGGCACGCGGGCTGTTCGATGTGCCTGGGCATGAACCCCGACCAACTGGCCCCGGGCGAGCGTTCCGCCTCCACCTCCAACCGCAACTTCGAGGGCCGGCAGGGCAAGGGCGGCCGTACCCACCTGGTCTCCCCGCAGGTGGCCGCGGCCACCGCGGTCCTGGGTCACCTGGCCTCGCCCGCCGACCTGTCCGAGTCCTCCGCCGCTCCCGCCCCCTCCGGAGTCTGATCAGCCATGGAAGCCTTCACCACGCACACCGGCCGGGCCGTCCCGCTGCGCCGCAGCAACGTCGACACCGACCAGATCATCCCGGCCCACTGGCTGAAGAAGATCACCCGTGACGGGTTCGAGGACGGGCTCTTCGAGGCCTGGCGCAAGGACCCCGAGTTCATCACGAACCGCCCGGAGCGCCAGGGCGCGACGGTGCTGGTCGCCGGACCCGACTTCGGCACCGGTTCCTCCCGCGAGCACGCCGTCTGGGCCCTGCAGAACTTCGGCTTCAAGACCGTCATCTCCTCGCGGTTCGCCGACATCTTCCGCGGCAACTCCCTCAAGAACGGTCTGCTGACGGTGGTCCTGCCACAGGCGACCGTCGACGCGCTGTGGGAGCTGACCGAGGCCGACCCCGCCGCCGAGATCACCGTCGACCTGGTCGCGCGCCAGGTCCGCGCGACGGGCATCGAGGCCGAGTTCGAGCTCGACGACAACGCCCGCTGGCGTCTGCTGGAGGGCCTGGACGACATCTCGCTCACCCTTCAGAACGAAGCCGACATCGCGGCGTACGAAAGCGCCCGGCCGTCCTACAAGCCCCGCACGATCGCGCTCTGATTCCAGCCTGATCAGCGCTTCTTCACCCCTCGGGTGATCACCGCACCGGCACTGTGCCCCCCGCCCTCCGGCGGGGGGCACAGTCGTATGTTGAGGCCCCGTGAGGCGACAACTCGCCCCAGATGGCACAATCTGTGCATGGAACGCGACAGTCAACTCGAGCTCTACGAACTCGTCGCGGACCGGTTGAAAGAAGCACACGCAAGGGTGCGCTCACTGCAAGTCCCGGAGGGCGTAAGGATGGCGCTGTCCCGGAAGCTGTTGGTCGTCACGGCTGCGGCGAAGCATGATCTCGCCGATGCGGCAAGGCGCCTGGACAGGTTGATGAAGGACCTCGACGAGGGTCGATTCCCTGAAGGCGACTGATGCGAAGGAACTCCGCAACGGCCCCCATCGTTGCGGCACTAGGGTGATTAGCCCGTTTCGTGTTTGATTTGCGGTATATATCCGCCTAACGTGCGAAATAGCTTGAACACATTCGTTCTGGCGATGTCTCCGAAGGGGAAGACGTGAACAAGGCGCAGCTCGTAGAAGCGATTGCCGACAAGCTCGGCGGCCGCCAGCAGGCCGCGGACGCCGTCGACGCGGTACTCGACGCGATGGTCCGCGCGGTCGTCGCGGGCGACCGGGTCTCGGTCACGGGCTTCGGCTCGTTCGAGAAGGTGGACCGTCCGGCCCGCTACGCCCGTAACCCGCAGACGGGTGAGCGCGTCCGGGTCAAGAAGACCTCGGTTCCCCGCTTCCGCGCGGGACAGGGCTTCAAGGACCTGGTCAGCGGCACCAAGAAGCTCCCCAAGGGTGACGAGGTGGCCGTCAAGAAGGCGCCGAAGGGCAGCCTGACCGGCGGCGCTTCCGCGACGGTCAAGAAGGCCGCCGCGAAGAAGACCGCCACCGCCAAGAAGGCCGCCGCGAAGAAGACCACGACGGCCGTCAAGAAGACCACGGCCACGGCCAAGAAGGCCGCCGTCAAGAAGACGACGGCCGCCAAGACCACGGCCGCCAAGAAGACCGCCGTCAAGAAGGCCGTCGCGGCGAAGAAGACCACGGCCGCCAAGAAGACGGCGACCGCGAAGAAGACGGCGCCGGCCAAGAAGGCCGTCGCCAAGAAGGCGCCCGCCAAGAAGGCCACGGCGCGCAAGACCACCGCGAAGAAGGCTCCCGCCCGCAAGAAGTAGGGCAGCCGTCACACACGCCGGGCCGGCTTCCCCGCTGGGGAGGCCGGCCCGCGGTGCGTCCGCACCCGCCGCCGCGCGGGAACCCGCAGGTCAGGCGGTCGCGGTCGCGGCCGTAGTCGTACGAGGCGTCAGAGCGTCTGCAGGGTGATCAGCGTGATGCGCAGGGCGCCGCCCGACCCCTCGGTCTCGATCCGCACCCGCTGCCCCGGCCGCAGCAGCCGCAGGCCGCCCGCGTCGAACGCCGGGGCCTCGAAGGGAACCGGGGTGCCGTCGTCCAGCAGCACACTGCCGCTGCGGGTCCGGGGGTCGTACGTGTACGCGGTCGCCTGCATACCGGCACTGTATCGGGCCGTGTACGGGCCCAGGCCCAGGGCCGCCGCCGCCCGCAGGTCCTCGGCGGTGTCCACGTCCCGCCGTACGCTCACCACGTCCGCCAGCGCGATTTCCACCGCCCCCGACGCCGAATGCCGGGCCCGCGACGGACCCCCGAACGAGGGTGCCAATTCCACGCCCGGGGCCGCGGAAAGCAGTGTCGTCCCGATTCCTGCCGCATCCGCCAGAAATGCCCGGGGGAATTCCGCGGCGTTTTCGAGCACGCGTAGCAATTCCGGCGTCCGCAGGGCCGGGAGATCCGCGTTCATCGCGGCCACCGCCGCCCGCGGGCGGCCCGAGCGCACCGCCCGCACCCCGTGGGCCAGCGCCGCGTTGAGCCCGGCCGCCGGCACGTCCGCGACGACCCGCGCGCCCAGCGCGGCCAGTTCCGCCCCGGCCAGCGCGTCGTCCGTGACGACCACCACATCCGCGACCGCCGCGCAGGCCAGCGCCCCCGCCACGGTGTCCTGCGCGAACGCCAGCGCGAGCCCCGCACGGTCCGCGCCCGCCGCCGCCGCGAGGCGGCTCTTGGCCACCGCGAGGGGCTTCAGCGGCACCACCAGGCTCCAGACGGCGTTCGTGACGGCCCCTCCCTGTCGTACGTACGTCCGTCCATTGTCGCCCCCGTACGGCGACCGGGGGTCCCGGTACCGCGAGCGGGGCGTACGGTGTTCTCGACAGAGACCGGACCTGGGGCGACACTTGTCCGGCCGACCGGGTGCCCGAGAGCCGCGCCGGTCCGAGAGGAAGGTGTACGCGTGTCCCGCCGCAGAATCGGCTTCTGGTACCGCCTGGCGGCGGTCATCGCAAAACCGCCGCTGGTAGTGCTGTTCAAGCGGGACTGGCGGGGAATGGAGCACATTCCGGCCGACGGCGGATTCATCACCGCGGTCAATCACAACTCGTATCTGGACCCGCTCTCCTACGCGCACTTCCAGTACAACAGCGGCCGGGTGCCCCGCCTGCTCGCCAAGGCCGCCCTCTTCAAGGCGCCCATCGTCGGATCGATCCTGCACGGCACCGGCCAGATCCCCGTGTACCGCGAGACCACCAACGCCCTGGACGCGTTCCGGGCCGCCGTGGACGCCATCGAGCGCGGCGAGTGCGTGGCCTTCTACCCCGAGGGCACCCTCACCCGCGACCCGGACCAGTGGCCGATGGCCGGGAAGACCGGCGCCGCCCGGGTCGCCCTGATCACCAAGGCGCCCGTCATCCCGGTGGCCCAGTGGGGCGCCAACCTGGCGATGCCGCCGTACGCCAAGGAGAACAAGCTCAGCCTGTTCCCCCGCAAGACGCTCAAGGTGCTCGCCGGACCGCCCGTGGACCTCTCCGAGTTCTACGACCGCGAGCCCACCCCGGAGGTCCTCAAGGCCGCCACCGAGGTCATCATGGCGGCCATCACCGAACTGCTGGAGGAACTGCGCGGCGAGAAGGCCCCCGCGCAGCCGTACGACCACCGCCGGGCCAGGGCGGAACAGCGGCGCAAGGCCGCGGGAGAGGGCAGCAAGTGACACGTCCCGTGAAGGTCGCCGTCTTCGGAACGGGCTCCTGGGGCACCGCCTTCGGCATGGTCCTGGCCGACGCCGGCTGCGAGGTGACCCTGTGGGGCCGCCGCCCCGAGCTCGCCGACGCCGTCAACACCGGCCGGACCAACCCCGACTACCTGCCCGGCGTCGAGCTCCCGAAGGGCCTCACGGCCACCACCGACCCGGCCGAGGCCGCGCACGGCGCCGACTTCACGGTGCTGGCCATCCCCTCGCAGACCCTGCGCGGCAACCTCGCCGAGTGGGCTCCGCTGCTGGCCCCCGACACCGTCCTCGTCTCCCTGATGAAGGGCATCGAACTCGGCACCGCCAAGCGGATGAGCGAGGTCATCGAGGAGGTCGCCAAGGTCCCCGCGCACCGGGTCGCCGTCGTCACCGGCCCCAACCTGGCCCGCGAGATCGCCGCCCGGCAGCCCGCCGCCTCCGTCGTCGCCTGCGTCGACGAGGCCGTCGCCCAGCGCCTCCAGGCGGCCTGCCACACCCCGTACTTCCGCCCCTACACCAACACCGACGTGGTCGGCTGCGAGCTCGGCGGCGCCGTCAAGAACGTCATCGGCCTCGCCGTCGGCATCGCGGACGGCATGGGCCTGGGCGACAACACCAAGGGCTCCCTCATCACCCGGGGCCTGGCCGAAACCACGCGGCTGGGCCTGGCGATGGGTGCCGACCCGCTCACCTTCTCCGGCCTCGCCGGCCTCGGCGACCTCGTCGCGACCTGCTCCTCGCCGCTCTCCCGGAACCACACCTTCGGCACCAACCTGGGCCGCGGGATGACCCTGGAGGAGACCATCGCGGTCACCAAGCAGACCGCCGAGGGCGTCAAGTCCTGTGAGTCCGTGGCCGATCTGGCCCGCCGGCACGGGGTGGACATGCCCATCACCGACACCGTCGTGGACATCGTCCACAACGGCAAGCCGCCGCTCCTCGCACTCAAGGACCTGATGTCCCGCAGTGCGAAACCGGAACGCCGCTGACACCTTCCCGTGCCACCGAGCGGGTAGTCTCAAGCCGATATGAGCAGCGAGAACTCCTCCCAGAGCCCTGAGCAGCAGGGTCGCAAGCCGCGTGTGGCCGTCGTGTTCGGCGGCCGCAGCTCCGAACACGCCATCTCGGTGGTCACCGCGGGCGCCGTCCTGCGCTCCATCGACCGGACCAAGTACGAGGTGCTGCCCATCGGCATCACCACGGACGGCCGGTGGGCGCTGACCGCCGACGCGCCCGAGCGCATGGCCATCACCGACGGCAGGCTCCCGAACGTCGACGAGCTCGCCGACTCCGACGGCGGTGTGATCCTCCCCGTCGACCCCGCCAGCCGCGAGGTCGTCTACACCGAACCCGGCGCCATCCCCAAGGCACTGGGCGAGGTCGACGTGGTCTTCCCGGTGCTGCACGGCCCGTACGGCGAGGACGGCACCCTGCAGGGCCTCCTGGAACTCTCCGGCATCCCGTACGTCGGCTCCGGCGTCCTGGCCTCGGCCGTCGGTCAGGACAAGGACTACATGAAGCGGGTGTTCACCTCCTTCGGGCTGCCCGTCGGCCCGTACGTGACCATCCGCCCCCGCGAGTGGGAGCAGGACGCCGCCGGCGCCCGCCGCCGGATCGTGGACTTCGCCGGCGAGCACGGCTGGCCGCTGTTCGTGAAGCCCGCCCGCGCCGGCTCCTCCATCGGCATCACCAAGGTCGAGGACGTCACCGGCCTGGAGGACGCGATCGAGGAGGCCCGCCGCCACGATCCGAAGATCATCGTGGAGGCGCTGCTGCGCGGCCGCGAGATCGAGTGCGGCGTCCTGGAGTTCGAGGACGGGCCGCGCGCCAGCGTCCCCGCCGAGATCCCGCCGGTCTCCAGCCACGACTTCTACGACTTCGAGGCCAAGTACATCGACTCCGCCTCCGGGATCGTGCCCGCCCCGCTCACCCCGGAGCAGACCGCCGAGGTGCAGCGCCTGGCGGTCGAGGCCTTCGACGCCGCCTCCTGCGAGGGCCTGGTGCGTGCCGACTTCTTCCTCACCGAGGACGGCACCTTCGTGATCAACGAGATCAACACCATGCCCGGGTTCACCCCGATCTCCATGTACCCGCGGATGTGGCAGGAGACCGGCATCGGCTACCCCGAGCTGGTCGACCGCCTCGTCCAGGCCGCACTGCGCCGCTCCACCGGGCTGCGCTAGAGCGGTACCGGCACCCGACGGCGCCGCGTACGGGACCCCGCGGCGGGGTCCCGTACGCGGCTTCCGTACGCCGCTTCAGTACGAGGAGATGCCCTCCGGCACGGTCTTCGCGATCGCGTCCGAGAGACCGACCAGCATCCCGGCGTCCTTGGCGTGCTCCTTGTCCACCGCCACCTGGACATAGGCCAGCCGGCCCCCGGTCGTGAACCGGAAACCGCCGCCCTCGGCCGCGGGGAGCTGCTCCAGCAGCCAGGCGACGCCGTTGACGTGGATGCCCTCCTGCTTCGGATCGGCCATCTCGCGGGGCCGGGGGATCCCGCACCACAGTACGATCGCCGAGCCGCCCCACGCGGCGGTCAGGTCCGAGCGCGGAGCGGTCTCGCGGCGTGCGAGGCCCGCCACCCGGTCCGGGAGCTCCTCGTGCAGCGCGGCACAGAGTCCCGCGACCGCGGCGGGCGGCGTGGGCGGTGGTTCCACCCGCGCCTCGCGGTCGCCGGGCGCGCAGCCCGCGAGGACCAGCGCGGCGACCAGGGCGGGCAGACGGCGGGACCGGCGGTGCAGGGACATCACCGGCCAAGAGTAGACGGGGGCTACAGATGGACCACGGGGCAGGTCAGGGTGCGGGTGATCCCTTCCACCTGCTGGACCTTGGCGACCACCATGCGGCCGAGCTCGTCCACGGTGTCGGCCTGGGCGCGCACGATCACGTCGTACGGCCCGGTCACGTCCTCGGCCTGGATCACCCCCTCGATCTTTCCGATGGCCTCGGCGACCACCGACGCCTTGCCCACCTCGGTCTGGATGAGGATGTACGCCTGTACCACGGAACCTCCAGGGCGGCCACGAGGATCATTTCCCCTACCCTTCGGATGGGCCCAGGGAAATCGGGTGGGCCCGGGGGAGAAGGGACGCCACGGTACCGCGTCGTCGCGTGCCGCGGGGAGACCCGCGGGCCCGGCGCCGCGCGCAGCGGGGCGTACGCAGAGCAGAAGTTGACGTATCTGTTGACGGTACCCAGAGCTGTGACGGCTCGCGACCGCAAGCGGACTGGGCCAGAAGGAGCACAGCGATGAAGGGCACTGTGGGCGAGCTCGGGGAGTTCGGGCTCATCAGGGAGCTCACCTCCCGGCTCACCAGCACCCCGGCGGTCCGGCTCGGGCCCGGTGACGACGCCGCGGTGGTGTCGGCCCCGGACCGGCGCGTGGTGGCCAGCACGGACATCCTGCTGGAGGGCCGGCACTTCCGGCGCGACTGGTCCACCGCCTACGACGTCGGCCGCAAGGCCGCCGCCCAGAACCTGGCCGACATCGCGGCCATGGGCGCCGTCCCGACCGCGCTGCTGCTCGGTCTCGTGGTGCCCGCCGAGCTGCCGGTCACCTGGCCCACCGAGCTGATGGACGGCATCCGCGACGAGTGCCAGGTCGCGGGCGCGGCCGTGGTCGGCGGGGACGTCGTACGCGGCGACACCATCACCGTCGCCATCACCGCCCTCGGCGATCTGCGCAACCACGAGCCGGTCACGCGCTCCGGCGCCCAGCCCGGCGACGTCGTCGCCGTCACCGGCTGGCTGGGCTGGTCCGCCGCCGGCTTCGCGGTGCTCTCCCGGGGCTTCCGCTCCCCGCGGGCCTTCGTCGAGGCGCACCGGCGCCCCGAGCCGCCGTACCACGCGGGCCCCGCGGCCGCCGGACTCGGCGCCACCGCCATGACGGACGTCAGCGACGGGCTGATCGCCGACCTCGGGCACATCGCCGAGGCCAGCAAGGTCCGCATCGACATCAGGTCCGGCGCCGTGGACATCCCCACGCAGATGCACGACATCGGCCAGGCCGTCGGCGTGGACCCGCTCCAGTGGGTGCTCACCGGGGGAGAGGACCACGCCATCGTCGCCACCTTCCCGCCGGACGTGAAGCTGCCGGCCCGCTGGAAGGTCATCGGCGAGGTGCTCAACCCCTCCGCCCAGCCCCAGGTGACCGTCGACGGCGCCCCCTGGACCAGCACCGGCGGCTGGGACCACTTCGGCGGCGACGTCACCGAGGAGCCGCTGCGGTGACCGCGGCACCCGCGCTGTGCCTGACCGTCGCCGGATCCGACTCCGGCGGCGGCGCGGGCATCCAGGCCGACCTCAAGACCATGCAGGCGCTCGGCGTGCACGGGATGAGCGTGGTGACCGCCGTGACCGCCCAGAACTCGACGGGCGTACAGGGAGCCTGGGAGCTGCCCGCCGAGGCCGTCACGGCCCAGTACCGGGCCGTCGTGGACGACATCGGCGTCCACGCGGTCAAGACGGGGATGCTCTCCTCCGCCACGCTCGTGGAGACCGTGGCGGAGCTGCTGGCCGGCACCGGCGCCCCGGTCGTGGTCGACCCCGTGGGGGTCTCCAAGCACGGGGACACCCTGCTCGCCGCGTCCGCGCTGGACGCCGTCCGCACCGCCCTGCTTCCGCGGGCCACCGTGGCCACGCCCAACCTCGACGAGGTGCGCCAGCTCACCGGCGTGGCCGTGGAGAGCGAGGACGACATGTACCGGGCCGCCGACGCGGTTCTCGGGTACGGCTCGCGCTGGGCGCTGATCAAGGGCGGGCACCTCGCGGCGCACGGCGGCGAGGCCGCGGACCTGCTCACCGACGGCGAGCGCCGGCTGTGGCTGCGCTCGCCCCGCTACGACAACCGGCACACCCACGGCACCGGGTGCACGCTGGCCGCCGCGCTGGCCGCGGGGCTGGCCCGGGGCCTTGACGTGCCGGAGGCCGCCACGGCGGCCAAGGAGTACGTCACCGGAGCGATCCGGGGCGGCTTCGCTCTGGGCGGCGGCATCGGCCCGGTCGACCACGCCTGGCGCTGGCGCGCGTAGCCTCGTCGGCCGCCGGCCCCGCCGGGCCCTCCGGGGCAAGGCAAAAGGCCGGTCCACCGAGGTGGACCGGCCTTCTTGGCAACCGGAAGGGCTGCGCTACGACGGGAGCGTCAGCGCGAGACCTTGCCGGCCTTGATGCACGAGGTGCAGGCGTTGAGGCGCTTCGGCGTCCCATTGACCACGGCACGAACGCGCTGGATGTTCGGGTTCCAGCGACGCGAGGTGCGGCGGTGCGAGTGGGAGATGTTGTTGCCGAAGCTCGGCCCCTTGGCGCAAACGTCGCAGTTGGCAGCCACAGGTCACTCCAAAGACTTCAGGTGCAATTACAGTGAATCCGGCGCACCGGAATCGATAAGTCCGAAGTGGTTTGCCGGGGGAATGGCCCAGCTTTCGCTGGGCAACCGGAGCAGCATACAACGGCTGCTCCCGTACAGGAAAACTACCATGGACCCCGCAGCAGCCGCCCCGCCCTTCGTTACCCTGCGGTGAACCCCAGCCCGCACGAGGAGGAACGCCCGGTGCCGCACGAGTCGCACACCCTCGACGCCGATGTGGTGCGCACCTGGAGCTCCCTGGCGCTGACCGCCCTGGGCCGGGCCCGCGAGGACATCGACGCGATCAACGTCTACCCGGTCGCGGACGCCGACACCGGCACCAACCTCTACCTGACCGCCGAATCGGCCGCCCGCGAGGTCGAGGCGGCCTGCGCGCCCGGGCACGTGAGCGGGACCACCGCCGCCGCCTCCCTCGCCGAGGCCGTGACGGCCTACGCGCACGGCGCCCTCATAGGCGCACGCGGCAACTCGGGCACCATCCTCGCGCAGCTGCTGCGCGGCATGGCCGACGTGCTCGGGGTCCCGGAGACCGCCGGTCAGGAGCCGGGCGCGCGGCTCGCCCACGCCCTGACCCGGGCCGCCGAGTCCGCCTACAAGGCGGTCGCCCACCCCGTCGAGGGCACCATGCTCACCGTCGCCGGCGCCGCCGCGCGGGCCGCCGAGACCACCGCCGGGGCGCCGGCCGCCGTGGCCCGGGCCGCCTACGACGCGGCCCGCACCGCCCTGGAGAGGACCCCCGCCCAGCTGGCCGTCCTCGGCAGGGCCGGGGTCGTGGACGCGGGCGGCTGCGGCCTGGTCGCCGTCCTCGGTGCGCTGTGGCAGGCGCTGTCCGGACAGGAACCGGCCGCCGAGCCGGTCCCCGGGCGGTCGGTACCCGTGCCACGCCCCGCCGAGCCCTGCGACCGGGAACTCGGGGGCGGGCCCGCGTACGAGGTGATCTACCTGCTGGAGGCCGCGGAGCCCGCCGTGGACATTCTGCGCGCCCGGCTGGACGGGCTCGGGGACTCCCTGGTCGTGGTCGGCGGCGACGGGCTGTGGAACGTCCACGTCCACGTCGACGACCCCGGGGCCGCTGTAGAGGCCGGCGTGGAGGCCGGGCGGCCGTACCGGATCCGCATCACGCACTTCGCCGACGACGCCCGGCAGCGGGCCCGCGCCGAACGCGCCCAGCGGGCCGTCGTCGCCGTGGTCCCCGGGGAGGGCCTGGCCGGGCTCTGCGGGGAGGCGGGCGCGACCACCGTGCTCGCCCGCCCCGGCGAGCCGCCGAGCGCCGCCGAGGTCGCCGACGCCGTACGCCGCGCGCACGCCCGCGAGGTGGTGCTGCTGCCCAACGACGCCGAATGGCGCCTGGCCGCCACCGAGGCCGCCGAAGCGGCCCGCGCCGAGGGCGTACGGGTCGCCGTCATCCCCACCCGCTCCGCGGTCCAGGGGCTGGCCGCCCTCGCCGTGCACGACCCCGACGGCAGCTTCGACGAGGACGTGGTCGCCATGACCGCGGCGGCCGGGGCCACCCGCTACGCGGAACTGGCCGTCGCCGAACGGCAGTCCTTCACCTCCGCCGGCATCTGCCAGGCCGGCGACGTCCTCGGCCTCATCGACGGCGACGTCGCGGTGATCGGCGCCGGGCTGCCGGAGACCGCCGAGGCGGTCCTGGACCGCATGCTGGGCTCCGGCGGCGAACTGGTCACCCTGGTCCTGGGCCCCGAGGTGCCGGACGCGCTCGCCGACCGGCTGGCGGCGTACGTACGGGGCGGGCACCTGGCCGTGGACACCGTCACCTACCGCGGCGGCCGCTACTCGGCCCCCCTGCTCATCGGGGTGGAGTAGCCGCCCTGTCACACCCATGGTGTGCAATGGAGCACGTGCCCGCGCTCGACGAACCACTGAAGAAGACGCTCGGCCCCGCCACCGCCAAGGTGCTGGCCGAGCAGCTCGGCCTGCACACGGTCGGCGACCTGCTGCACCACTACCCCCGGCGGTACGCCGAACGCGGCGAGCTGACCCCGCTCGCCGAGCTCGCCGACCAGCTGGACGAACACGTGACGGTCGTCGCGCAGGTCGCCGACGCCCGCGTGCTCACCTTCAACGGCGGCCGCGGCCGCCGCCTGGAGGTCACGATCACCGACGGCGCCGGCCGGCTCCAGCTGGTCTTCTTCGGCTCCGGCGTCCACAAGCCGCACAAGGAACTGCTGCCGGGCACCCGCGCGATGTTCGCGGGCAAGGTGGGCATGTTCAACCGCAGGCTCCAGCTCGCGCACCCCGCGTACGAGCTGCTCGGCGGCGAGGGCGCCGACCGCGACGCGGTGGACGCCTTCGCCAACCAGCTCATCCCGATCTACCCGGCCTGCGGGAAGCTGGAGACCTGGAAGATCTCCAAGGCCGTCGACGCGGTGCTCCCCAGCACCGCGGACGCCCTCGACCCGCTGCCGCCCGCCCTGCGGGAGGGCCGCGGCATGCTCACCCTCCCCGAGGCCCTGCACCAGATCCACCGCCCGCGCACCAAGGCCGACATCGCCCGCGCCCGCGACCGCCTCAAGTGGGACGAGGCCTTCGTCCTCCAGGTCGCCCTGGCCCGCCGCCGGCACGCCGACACCCAGCTGCCCGCCGTCCCGCGCCGCCCTGCCCCCGGCGGACTGCTCGACGCCTTCGACGCCAAGCTCCCCTTCACCCTGACCGACGGCCAGCAGAACGTCTCCCGCGAGATCTTCGACGACCTGGCCACCGACCACCCCATGCACCGCCTCCTCCAGGGCGAGGTCGGTTCGGGCAAGACGATGGTGGCCCTGCGGGCGATGCTCGCCGTCGTCGACTGCGGCGGACAGGCGGCCATGCTCGCGCCCACCGAGGTGCTCGCCCAGCAGCACCACCGCTCCATCACCGAGATGATGGGCGAGCTCGCCGAGGGCGGCATGCTGGGCGGCTCGGAGCAGGGCACCAAGGTGGTCCTGCTCACCGGCTCGATGGGCACGGCCGCGCGCCGGCAGGCTCTGCTGGACCTGGTCACCGGCGAGGCCGGGATCGTCATCGGCACGCACGCCCTGATCGAGGACAAGGTGCAGTTCCACGACCTCGGCCTGGTCGTCGTCGACGAACAGCACCGCTTCGGCGTGGAGCAGCGCGACGCCCTGCGCTCGAAGGGCAAGCAGCCCCCGCACCTGCTGGTGATGACCGCCACCCCCATCCCGCGCACCGTCGCGATGACCGTCTTCGGCGACCTGGAGACCTCGGTCCTGGACCAGCTGCCCGCCGGGCGCTCCCCGATCGTCACCCACGTGGTGCCCGCCAAGGACAAGCCGCACTTCCTCACCCGCGCCTGGGAGCGGGTCCGCGAGGAGGTCGAGGGCGGCCACCAGGCGTACGTGGTGTGCCCGCGCATCGGCGACGACGAGGAGGAGACCAAGGGCGGGAAGAAGAAGGCGTCCGCCGAGGACGAGGCCGAGAAGCGGCCGCCGCTCGCCGTCCTCGACATCGCCGCGCAGCTCGCCGCCGGCCCGCTGGCCGGGCTGTCCGTCGAGGTGCTGCACGGCCGGATGGACCCGGCCGACAAGGACGACGTCATGCGCCGCTTCGCCGCCGGTGAGGTCACGGTGCTGGTCGCCACCACCGTCATCGAGGTCGGCGTCAACGTCCCGAACTCCACCGTGATGGTGATCATGGACGCGGACCGGTTCGGCGTCTCCCAGCTGCACCAGCTGCGCGGCCGGGTCGGGCGCGGCTCGGCGGCCGGCCTGTGCCTGCTGGTCAGCGAGATGCCCGAGGCCAGCCCCGCCCGGGCCCGGCTGGCCGCCGTCGCCGCCACCCTCGACGGCTTCGAGCTCTCCCGTATCGACCTCGAACAGCGCCGCGAGGGCGACGTGCTGGGCCAGGCCCAGTCGGGCGTGCGGTCCTCGCTGCGCGTGCTGTCCGTCATCGAGGACGAGGAGGTCATCGCCCAGGCCCGGGAGGAGGCCACCCGCGTGGTCGCCGCCGACCCCGAGCTCGCCGCCCTGCCCGGGCTGCGCACGGCGCTGGACGCCCTGCTGGACACCGAGCGGGAGCGGTTCCTGGAGAAGGGCTGACAATGGGGGCGGGCCGTCCCCCGACGGGACGGTCCGCCCCGCCCCGACCCCGCAGACGACAAGGACCCCAGATGACCCGCGTGATCGCCGGCACCGCCGGCGGGCGACGCCTGGCCGTGCCGCCCGGCACCGGCACCCGGCCCACCTCGGACCGGGCGCGCGAGGGCCTGTTCTCCACCTGGGAGTCGCTGCACGGCCTCGACGGGGCCCGCGTCCTGGACCTGTACGGCGGCTCCGGCGCGGTCGGCCTGGAGGCGCTCTCCCGCGGCGCGGCCCACACCCTGCTCGTCGAGGCCGACGCCAAGGCCGCCCGCGCCATCCGGGAGAACATCAGGACCCTGGGCCTGCCCGGCGCCGAGTTCCGGGCCGGCAAGGCCGAGCAGATCGTGGCGGCTGCGGCCTCCGGGGAGCCGTACGACATCGTCTTCCTGGACCCGCCGTACGTCGTCAGCCATGACGATCTTCGGGAGATCCTGCTCACACTCCGGTCCAATGGCTGGCTCACGGACGACGCGCTCGTCACCGTGGAGCGCAGCACCAGGAGCGGTGCCTTTCCGTGGCCCGAGGGCTTCGAGCCGCTCCGGTCGCGCAAGTACGGCGAGGGCACCCTGTGGTACGGCCGCGCCGCCTTCACAAGCGAAGACTCATGAACGAGGGGGTTCAGTTGCGCCGCGCCGTCTGTCCGGGGTCCTTCGATCCCATCCACAACGGGCACCTCGACGTCATCGGACGTGCCTCCAGGCTGTACGACGTCGTGCACGTCGCCGTGGGGATCAACGAGACGAAGCAGGGCCTGTTCACCGTCGAGGAGCGGATCGAACTGATCCGCGAGGCGACGGCCGGGTACGGGAACGTCCAGGTCGAGGCCTTCCGCGGGCTGCTCGTCGACTTCTGCAAGCAGCGTGAGATCCCGGCCATCGTCAAGGGCCTGCGCGCCGTCAGCGACTTCGACTACGAGCTCCAGATGGCGCAGATGAACATGGGCCTGTCGGGCGTCGAGACGCTGTTCGTGCCGACGATCCCCACCTACAGCTTCCTGTCCTCCTCGCTGGTCAAGGAGGTCGCGTCCTGGGGCGGCGACGTCGCCCACCTGCTGCCGCCGCACGTGCACGCCGCGCTGATGGAACGTTTGGCCAGTCGCTGACCCCGGCGACCGGTGTCCCGGGGCCGGCCGGCGGCCGTACAGTCGTCCCGTCCGTCCCGGGAACCAGCCGGGGCCGAGAGAGTGCGAGCACCCCATGGACGTGCAGAAGAAGCTCGACGAGATCGTGGCGGCGGTCGACCGGGCGCGCTCCATGCCGATGTCGGCCTCCTGCGTGATCAACCGTGCGGAGCTGCTCGCCCTGCTCGACGAGGTGCGCGGGGCGCTGCCCGGCTCGCTCGCCCAGGCCCAGGAGCTGCTCGGCGGCCGTGAGCGGATGGTGGAGGACGCCCGCCGGGAGGCGGAGCGGATCATCGAGTCGGCGCACGCCCAGCGCGGCTCGCTGGTCTCCGACACCGAGGTCGCCCGCCGCTCGCGGCAGGAGGCGGACCGGATCCTGGCGCAGGCCCGCCACGAGGCCGCCGAGATCAGGGCCGAGGCCGACGACTACGTCGACAGCAAGCTGGCGAACTTCGAGGTTGTCCTCACCAAGACCATCGGCTCGGTCGACCGCGGCCGCGAGAAGCTCCTCGGCCGCGGCCCGGGTGCGGACGAGCACGGTCACGCGGACGCCGAGGCGCCCGAGCGCGGCCACGACCCCGAGACCCGCGCCCGGCAGGCCGACGCGTACGTGGACGCCAAGCTCGCGACCTTCGAGGCGGTGCTCTCCAAGACCCTGGAGGCCGTCGGGCGGGGCCGGCAGAAGCTGCTGGGCCGGCTGCCCGACGAGGACCTCGGGGCGCACATCGCGGCGCAGGACGCGGCGGGCGGCCCGGCCTCGTCGCGCTCGGGCAGCGACGCGGACTTCCTGGCGGGGCTGGCCGAGCCGGGGGCCCCGGTGGCGATCCCGGCCCAGGCCGCACCGGAGCCGGAACCCGTGTACGAGACGTACTCCTACCAGCAGCCGGTGTACCAGGACCCGTACGGGGGATACCCGCAGCCGGACCCGTACGCGGCGGCCGCCTACGCGCAGGCGCCCCGGCAGCAGATCCAGCCCCAGCAGGGCGACCCGTACGCCGCCTACCAGCAGCCGCACCAGCAGCAGCAGCCGCACCAGCCGCAGCCGCACCCGTACCCGCAGGTGCCGCAGCCGGGGCTCGACGAGACCAGCTTCTTCGACACGAGCATGATCAATCTCGACCAGCTGCGGCTGGGGGCACCTCCCTCGCGCGGCCACTTCGACGACCGGGCCTAGCCGCGCGACCGGCCCGGATTGGGCTCAGGGCGAAGCGCCGGGTATCCTGGCTGTTCGGTCGCGCGTATGCGACTCCCTCCATGCTGCCCGCAGGCGGCTATCTGAGCGATTTCACGAAAGCAGGAACGGCCCTGAACGCCCGCCTCGACCACCGCAACCCCCTCGTGTTCGACACGCACGAGCTGGGACGGCGTCCTGGTGCCATGCAGCGGCTGTCCCGCGAGATCGCGGCTCCGGCGGACCTCGGTCTCGAAGGGGTCATCGGGGTGCCGGAGGGCGCCCCCGTCCAGCTCGACCTCCGCCTGGAGTCGGTCATGGAAGGGGTGCTTGTCACAGGCACCGCCCGTGCATCGGCCGTGGGGGAGTGCGTAAGGTGTCTGGAGGCCGTGGAGCGTGAGCTCGACACGGACTTCCAGGAGATGTTCTCGTACCCTGACGCCGACGACCGGGGCCGCGTGAAGGCGGAGCCGGGCGACGACGCCGAGGACGACGAGGACAGGCTCTTCCTCGAGGACGGCTTGTTCGACCTCGAACCCGTGCTGCGGGACGCGGTGGTGCTCGCACTGCCGCTGCAGCCGGTGTGCCGGGAGGACTGTCTCGGACTGTGCCCCGAATGCGGGGTCAGCCTGAACGACGACCCGGACCACCACCATGAAGCCGTCGACATCCGTTGGGCGGCATTGCAGGGACTCGTCGTGACCGATCAGGACGGCGAGAAGGACAACATGAGCGGCACTGCATCTGACGACGTTCAGAGCGCCGCCGAGAAGCAGGAGAAGTAGCCGTGGCTGTTCCGAAGCGGAAGATGTCGCGCAGCAACACGCGCCACCGCCGGTCGCAGTGGAAGGCTGCGGTCCCCACCCTGGTTTCGTGTGAGCGTTGCCAGGAGCCGAAGCTCCAGCACATCGCGTGCCCGAGCTGCGGCACCTACAACAAGCGCCAGGTCCTCGAGGTCTGAGCGGCTGGTGAGAGGCGCAATGTCTGAGCTTGCCGGCGATAAGAAGCAGGCAGACAGCAGCAACGCGGCCTCGTCCCACACGCTTCTGGAAGGGCGGCTCGGCTACACGCTCGAGTCCGCCCTTCTGGTGCGTGCGCTGACGCACCGTTCGTACGCGTACGAGAACGGCGGCCTGCCCACCAACGAGCGCCTGGAGTTCCTCGGGGACTCCGTGCTCGGCCTGGTGGTCACGGACACGCTGTACCGCACCCACCCCGACCTGCCCGAGGGCCAGCTGGCCAAGCTGCGGGCCGCGGTGGTCAATTCGCGTGCGCTGGCGGAGGTCGGACGTGGCCTCGAACTGGGTTCCTTCATCCGGCTCGGCCGGGGCGAAGAGGGAACGGGCGGACGGGACAAGGCGTCCATCCTCGCCGACACCCTGGAAGCGGTGATCGGCGCGGTCTATCTCGACCAGGGACTCGACGCGGCCTCGGAGCTGGTGCACCGGCTCTTCGACCCGCTGATCGAGAAGTCCTCGAACCTCGGAGCCGGCCTGGACTGGAAGACCAGTCTCCAGGAGCTCACGGCGGCCGAGGGCCTTGGCGTACCCGAGTACCTGGTCACCGAGACGGGTCCGGACCACGAGAAGACCTTCACTGCTGCCGCCCGCGTCGGTGGTGTCTCGTACGGCACCGGCACTGGCCGCAGCAAGAAGGAAGCGGAACAGCAGGCGGCGGAGTCCGCGTGGCGCGCGATCCGCGCGGCCGCGGACGAGCGGATCGCGGCCCAGGCCGCGGCGGCGGCCGCCGGAGGAAGTGAGGACGGCGGGACGCCGACCCCTGCCGACACTCCTTCCGCCTGACCCGCCCTTCCTTCGGGCATCCCGCCCGCCCCCTCGGTCCGAGGGGGCGGGCGGCCCCGTTTTCCGGGCCTTCGGGCGGGGTCGGTAGGCTCGACCACGACCGACCCGCGCCCTTTTCCCCAGGAGAGACCGTGCCCGAGCTGCCCGAGGTGGAAGTCGTACGGCGCGGGCTGGAGCGCTGGGTGGCCGGCCGGACCGTCGACTCCGTCGAGGTGCTGCACCCGCGGGCCGTACGGCGCCACCCCGCCGGCGGGGCCGACTTCGCCGCCCGGCTGGCCGGGCGGACCATCGGCGTGCCGATGCGCCGGGGCAAGTACCTGTGGCTGCCCCTCGAAGGGCAGGGCACGTCGGTCCTGGGGCACCTCGGGATGAGCGGTCAGCTGCTCGTCCAGCCCGAGGAGGCCGCGGACGAGAAGCACCTGCGGATCCGGGTCAGGTTCCGCGACGACCTCGGCACCGAGCTGCGCTTCGTGGACCAGCGCACGTTCGGCGGGCTCTCGCTGCACGAGAGCGCCGCCGGCAGTACGGACGGCCTGCCCGACGTCATCGCCCACATCGCCCGGGACCCGCTGGACCCGCTGTTCGACGAGACGGCGTACCACCTCGCCCTGCGCGCCAAGCGCAGCACCGTCAAGCGGGCGCTGCTCGACCAGTCGCTCATCAGCGGTGTCGGCAACATCTACGCCGACGAGGCCCTGTGGCGGGCCCGGCTGCACTACGACCGCCCGACCGACCGGCTGACCCGGCCCCGGAGCGTGGAACTCCTCGGCCACGTACGCGACGTGATGAACGCGGCCCTCGCCGTCGGCGGGACCAGCTTCGACAGTCTGTACGTCAACGTCAACGGTGAATCGGGCTACTTCGACCGCTCGCTCGACGCGTACGGCCGCGAGGACGAGCCGTGCCGGCGCTGCGGGACTCCGATGCGGCGCCGGCCCTGGATGAACCGGTCCAGTTACTTCTGCCCGCGCTGTCAGAGGGTGCCGCGCGCCTCGTCGTAGGCCTCCCGGGCGGCCAGCACCTGCGGCATGCCCTCCTCCAGGAAGCGGATCAGCGTGAGCAGCCGGGTGGCGACCTCGCGCCCCATCGGCGTGAGTTCGTAGTCCACGCGCGGCGGGTTCGTCGGCTGCGCCTCCCGGTGCACCAGCCCGTCGCGCTCCAGCGCGTGCAGGGTCTGGGACAGCATCTTCTCGCTCACGCCGTCGACGCGCCGGCGCAGTTCGTTGAACCGGCACGAACCCTCGTACAGCGCTCCCAGGGTCAGGCCGCCCCAGCGGCCGGTGACGTGTTCCAGCGTTTCGCGGGACGGGCACGCGCGCGCGAAGACATCGAACGCCAGTTCGCAGGCCGTCGCGGTTTCGGTGCGGGCGGGAGTCTCCATGAGGCAAGCGTACCCCTGGGTAGCGCTAACTTGCAGATTGCGCTTTCAAAAGGAAAGTGCTTTTCTGTGGGTGTCGCCGCCGGGGGAGCCCCCGCACCGCCGCGCCGACACCCCGCCCGCAGTGCCCCGAGGAAAGGTCCCCGCCATGTCCGCCACCGCTCACACCCCCGTCGTCTCCATCGCCTACCACTCCGGCTACGGCCACACCGCCGTCGTCGCCGAAGCCGTACGCGACGGGGCCGTCGACGGCGGCGCCATCGTGCACCTGATCAAGGTCGACGAGATCGACGACACCCAGTGGGCGCTGCTCGACGCGTCCGACGCGATCGTCTTCGGCTCGCCCACCTACATGGGCACCGCCTCCGGCGCCTTCCACGTCTTCGCCGAGGCCAGCTCCAAGCGCTGGTTCCAGGACGCCTGGCAGGACAAGCTCGCCGCGGGCTTCTCCAACTCCGCCTCCAAGAGCGGCGACAAGCTGCACACCCTGCAGTTCTTCCAGACGCTGGCCGCCCAGCACGGGATGAACTGGGTCAACCTGGGCCTCAAGCCGGGCTGGAACAGCTCCACGGGATCCGAGAACGACCTCAACCGCCTCGGCTTCTTCGCGGGTGCCGCCGCCCAGACCAACTCCGACGAGGGTCCGGAGGGCGTGCACAAGGCCGACCTCGCCACCGCCCGGCACCTGGGCCGCCGGGTCGCCGAGCAGGCGGCCGTCGTCCTGGCCGGCCGTGCGGCACTGGCCGCCGTCGCCGCCTGAGGCACGCCCACCCCGGATGCGACCGCGCCCCCTGTCGTGGTGACAGGGGGCGCGGTCGCGTCCGTTTCGTGCGCGGGTGGGCTAGAAGCCGAAGTCCTGCGTCCACCACGGGCCGCCGGCGGCGACGTGGACACCGACGCCGAGGGTGCGGAACTCGCAGTTGAGGATGTTCGCCTTGTGGTCGGGGCTGTTCATCCAGGCGGTCATGACGGCCTGGGCGTCGCCCTGGCCGCGGGCGATGTTCTCGCCGCCCATCCCCGCCAGGCCGGCCTTGTCGGCGCGGTCCCACGGCGTGTTGCCGTCGGGGTCGGTGTGGGAGAAGAAGCCCCGGGTGGCCATGTCCTTGCTGAACGCGGCGGCCAGAGCGGCCAGCGGCGGGTTCGCGCGGACGGCCGGGCAGCCCGCCTTGGCGCGCTCCGCGTTGACCAGTTCCAGTACGGCCTTCTCCTCGGCGTCGTGCCCGGTCGCGACCGTGGGCACCACGTTCTTCGGGGGCTCGGGGACCTTGGTGGGTGCCGGGGCCTTCGGGGTCTTCGGGGCCGGGGGAGCCACGGGCGCCGCCGTGCGCGGCGCGGGCTTCACGTCCGGCAGGGCCGGCTTCCCGGTCTTCTCGGACTTCTCGGACTTCTCGGACTTCTCGGGGTTCCCGGGCTTCTCGGGCTTCTCGGGCTGGTCCGGTTCCTTCGCGGCGGGAGCGGACGCGGACGGCGTCGGCGCGGCGGAGGCCGAGGGGGAGGGGGAGGGGGAGGGGGACGGGGACGCGGAGGCCGACGGGGCCGGGGAACCGCTCGCGACGGCATCGGCCGTGGCGCGGGCGGAGAGGTTCGCCAGCCCGCCCTGCTGCTCCACCTCGGACGCGGTCGCGCGCGGGGTGCGCGGCGTCGCCCCGGCCTCGGTCTTCTTGCCCTCGGTGCCCACGTACGGGAAGGACCCGCCGACCGGTACCACGCCGGTGGTCACGGCCGCGGTGCCCAGGGCCACGGCCACCGAGATCCCCAGCAGCCCATTGCGCACGACGGAACCGCGCGGGGAGCGCGGAGCGGGAAGTCGGTGGCGTCCCATCGGCGAGCCTTCCAAGATCAGCCATTACCCACCCAAATGGGTGAGTTCATTGGTGGGGGACACTACGCCATGGAACGCGGGGGGTGGCGTGGCCCGACGGTGTGCGTCCCGTTAGCGTTCACGCATGAACGAAGACGTCCGGCTGACCGCATGGGTGCGCGGCCGTGTACAGGGAGTGGGCTTCCGCTGGTTCACCAGGGAGAACGCTCTGGAGATCGGCGGTCTGCAGGGCTTCGCGCTGAACCTCGACGACGGCCGAGTGCAGGTGGTGGCCGAAGGTCAACGTGAGAATTGCCACCGGCTGCTCGAATGGCTGCGATCTTCCGACACGCCGGGACGGGTCGACGGAGTCACGGAGATTTGGGGGACGCCGCGCGGCGGCTACGAGGGCTTCGCGATTCGCTGATCATGTACCGATCACATCTCCATACCGCCGGAACTGCGGTTACGTCCCCGAAACCCGACCGCCCGGCTTTCCGCGACGGGCTCACGGGGGCCCGGACGATCACCACGACCCTTGTGCGGACAGGGTTGCCCGCCGATACGGGGCGTGATCGTGTTGACCGTCAAACTTTTTGGTGAGACGCTGGAAGTCCCCGCGCACCTGAGCTGTTTGGCCGTGTTGGCAGTAGTAGCGCAGAGACTGACAGGCGCTGCCAGACACCGCGGGTGCGATTCCCTCACGACCCACACCGCTTCGGTCGGTCACTCAGTGTGGAGGACCATCCATCATGGCAAAGGCGCTTCTCGGTTACGTCGGCGGTTCCGACCCGCGACTCCTCGCCGAGATGCGACGGCTTCAGCAGCGCGTCCAGGACCTCGAGTCCGAGCTTGTACGGATTCAGTCCGAGAACGACGCGCTGAACGCGGCCGCCGCTCAGCACGGAGACTCGCTGCTGGACAGCATCGACCTCGACGTACCCAAGGCGGAGCCTGCGCTCACCTGATTCGCGCTATCTCGTCGCTCGACTCCAGCCCCGCATGATCTGCAAGGGACGCTCCGGCGTCCCTTCTTTCTTTGCGCCGCCCTTTGCGTCGTCCTCGCACCGGATCTTTTGACGTCTGTTGTGCCCTGCACCTTCATGGGCGAAACCGACCGTGAGAGGTAGAGTCCGGCGGCGTGCACCTCAAGTCCCTGACCCTGCGTGGCTTCAAATCGTTCGCTTCCGCGACCACCTTGCGTTTCGAGCCGGGCATCACCTGCGTGGTGGGCCCCAACGGCTCGGGCAAGTCCAACGTGGTCGACGCCTTGTCCTGGGTCATGGGCGAACAGGGGGCCAAGTCCCTGCGCGGCGGGAAGATGGAGGACGTCATCTTCGCCGGCACCACCGGGCGGCCGCCGCTGGGCCGGGCGGAGGTCTCGCTGACGATCGACAACTCCGACGGCGCCCTGCCGATCGACTACGCCGAGGTCACCATCACGCGGATCATGTTCCGCGGAGGCAGCAGCGAGTACCAGATCAACGGTGACACCTGCCGGCTGCTCGACATCCAGGAGCTGCTCTCCGACTCCGGCATCGGCCGCGAGATGCACGTCATCGTCGGCCAGGGCCAACTGGACTCCGTCCTGCACGCCGATCCGACGGGCCGGCGCGCCTTCATCGAGGAGGCGGCCGGCGTCCTGAAACACCGCAAGCGCAAAGAGAAGGCGCTGCGGAAGCTGGACGCGATGCAGGCCAACCTCGCCCGGGTGCAGGACCTGACGGAGGAGTTGCGGCGGCAGCTGAAGCCGCTGGGCCGGCAGGCCGCGGTCGCCCGGCGGGCGGCGGTCATCCAGGCGGACCTGCGCGACGCGCGGCTGCGGCTGCTCGCCGACGACCTGGTGACGCTGCGCGGGGCGCTGGCGGCGGAGGTCGCGGACGAGGCGGCACTGAAGGAGCGCAAGGAGGCCGCCGAGGCCGACCTGGCCCAGGCACTGCGGCGCGAGGCCGAGCTGGAGGCGGCCGTACGGGAACTGGCGCCGCGTCTGGCCCGGGCCCAGCAGACCTGGTACGAGCTGTCGCAGCTCGCCGAGCGGGTACGGGGCACGGTGTCGCTGGCGGACGCCCGCGTGAAGAGCGCGACGGCCCCGCAGGAGGAGGAACGCCGGGGCCGCGACCCCGAGGACATGGAGCGGGAGGCGGCCCGGATCCGCGAGCAGGAGGCGGAACTGACGGCGGCTCTGGAAGCCGCGTCGCGGGCCCTGGAGGACACCGTCGCCCACCGGGCGGAGCTGGAACGGGCGCTGGCGCAGGAGGAACGGCGGCTGCGGGACGCCGCGCGGGCCATCGCCGACCGGCGCGAGGGCCTGGCCCGGCTGACCGGACGGCTGGCCGCCGCGCGGTCCCGTGCCGGGGCCGCGCAGGCGGAGATCGACCGGCTGGTGGCGGCGAGCGACGAGGCGCGCGCACGCGCGGAACTGGCCCAGGAGGAGTACGAGGCGCTGGCCGCCGAGGTCGAGGACCTGGCCGGCGCCGGCGCCGGCGCCGAGACCGAACTCGACGGCGCGCGCACGGCGCTGAGGGCAGCGGAAGCGGACCTGGCGGCGGCCCGGGACGCACTGGGCGCGGCCGAACGCGCGCGGGCGGCGGCCACGGCCCGCCGCGACGCGCTGGCGCTCGGCCTGCGGCGCAAGGACGGCACGGGCGCGGTCCTCGCCGCCCGGGAACGGCTGGCGGGCCTGCTGGGCCCGGCGGCGGAACGTCTCTCCGTCACCCCCGGCCACGAGATCCCGGTCGCCGCCGCGCTCGGGTCGGCGGCGGACGCGCTGGCGGTGACCTCACCGGGCTCGGCCGCCGACGCCATCCGGCACCTGCGCGCGAGCGACGCGGGCCGCGCCACGTTCCTGATCACCCCGTCGGCCCCCGCGGTCCTCCCGCCCCGGGCCCAGGTGCCCACGCCGGCGCCGGCGCCGCGCGAGGGAGGCGTCCCGCACCCCGCGGCGCCCCCGGGCGGGGGAGCCGTCCCGGGCCCGGTTCCCACGCCGGCGTCCGCGCCCGCCGACGCAGCCGTTCCGTACCTCGCGGCGGCCCGGTCCGAGGGCTCCGCCCCGGTCCCACCGCCGGCAACCGCTCCCGTCGGCGGCGCCGTCGCGCCCCCGGCGGCGGCCCCCGGCGGGGGCCCCGCCCCCACCGCCGGGCCCGCCGACGGCGGGGCCTCGTACCCGGCCGGGGAGGAGACCGAGGGATGCGCGCCGGTCCCGGCGGCCGCGGTGGCCGTCGGCGGGGGCGCCGCCGCTCCGTCGGCCGCGGCCGGGCAGGGGATCCCCGCCGTGGAGTTGGTGCACGGGGATGCCGGGGTCGTGCGGGCGCTGGCGTGGGTGCTGCGGGATCACGTCGTCGTCGGGAGCCTCGACGAGGCCGAGGCCCTCGTGCGCGAGCGGGCGGACCTGGTGGCCGTGACCGCCGACGGTGACGTGCTCGGGGGGCACCTCGCGCAGGGCGGTTCGGCCGGGGCGCCGAGCCTGATCGAGGTGCAGGCCGCCGTCGACGAGGCCGGGCGCGAGCTCGCGGAACTCGACGTGCGGTGCGGCGAGCTGGCCGGCGTACAGGCGGAGGCCGAGGCGCGGCGCCGGGAACTGGCCGCCGCCGTCGAGACGCTGGCGGAGCGGCAGCGGGCCGGCGAGCGGGCCCGGGCCGGGGTGGCCCAGCAGCTCGGCAGGCTGGCCGGGCAGGCCAAGGGGGCCGCCGGCGAGGCCGAGCGCAGCGCCGCGGCCGCGGCCAAGGCGCAGGACGCGCTGGAGCAGGCGCAGGCCGACGTGGAGGAGTGCGCCGAACGGCTGGCCGTGGCCGAGGACATGCCCATCGAGGAGGAGCCGGACACCGCCGTCCGCGACCGGCTCGCCGCCGACGGCGCCAACGCCCGCCAGACCGAGATGGAGGCCCGCCTCCAGCTGCGGACGCACGAGGAGCGGGTCAAGGGGCTGGCCGGGCGGGCCGACGCCCTGGACCGGGGTGCCCGCGCCGAGCGGGAGGCCCGGGCGCGTGCCGAGCGCCGCCGTGCCCGGCTGCGCCACGAGGCCGAGGTGGCGGCCGCGGTCGCCGACGGCGCCCGCCAGCTCCTCGTCCACATCGAGGTGTCGCTGGCCCGCGCGGAGCAGGAGAAGGTGGCCGCCGAACACGCCAAGGGCCGCCGCGAGCAGGCCCTGGGCGAGGCGCGCACCCGCGGCCGCGACCTGAAGAGCGAGCTCGACAAGCTGACCGACTCCGTGCACCGCGGCGAGGTGCTGGGCGCCGAGAAGCGGCTGCGCATCGAGGCGCTGGAGACCAAGGCCCTGGAGGAACTCGGCGTCGAGCCCGCCGGCCTGATCGCCGAGTACGGGCCCGACCAGCCCGTACCGCCCTCGCTCCCCGCCGACGGGGAGGAGCTGCCCGAGGACCCCGCGCATCCGCGCAACCTGCCCGGGCCGTTCGTCCGGGCGCAGCAGGAGAAGCGGCTCAGGGCCGCCGAGCGCGCCTACCAGCAGCTCGGCAAGGTGAACCCGCTGGCCCTGGAGGAGTTCGCCGCCCTGGAGGAACGGCACAAGTTCCTGAGCGAGCAGCTCGAGGACCTGCGCAAGACCCGGGCGGACCTCCTTCAGGTCGTGAAGGAGGTCGACCAGCGCGTCGAGCAGGTCTTCACCGAGGCCTACCGGGACACCGCCCGGGAGTTCGAGGGGGTCTTCTCCCGGCTCTTCCCCGGCGGCGAGGGCCAGCTGATCCTGACCGATCCCGACAACATGCTCACCACCGGCGTGGACGTCGAGGCCCGCCCCCCGGGCAAGAAGGTCAAGCGGCTGTCCCTGCTCTCCGGCGGCGAGCGCTCGCTCACGGCGGTGGCGCTGCTGGTCTCGATCTTCAAGGCGCGGCCCAGCCCGTTCTACGTGATGGACGAGGTCGAGGCCGCCCTCGACGACACCAACCTCCAGCGGCTGATCCGGATCATGGAGGAGCTCCAGGAGAGCTCCCAGCTGATCGTCATCACCCATCAGAAGCGCACGATGGAGGTCGCCGACGCGCTGTACGGCGTATCGATGCAGGGTGACGGGGTGTCGAAGGTGATCAGCCAGCGGCTGCGCTGACTTCCTCCCTGCGGCAGCCTTCCCTCGTTTCTTCAAGTCTTGAACGACATGCCTTCGTCGGGTGCGCTCTTCGCCGGATTCTGTGGACTTGATCCGAAGTCTTGACTTCAGAAAATGAAGACATAGGCTCACCCCTGCCGTCTTCCCTCTTCGGGTGGTGTCCGATCTTGACCTGTGCGCCACTAGGAGAACGGACAAATCCCCCACGGAGTACACCTTGACCAGCACAGCGAAGGCGCCCACGCCGGGCGGCGGGCCCCGGCCCGAACACCTCGGCCACGTCATCTTCATCACGGCGGCGGCCGCCCTCGGCGGCTTCCTCTTCGGCTACGACTCCGCCGTGATCAATGGCGCCAGCGTCGCGATCAAGGAGCGGTTCGGGATCTCCGAGACCGAGCTCGGCACGGTCGTCGCGATCACCCTGCTCGGCTGCGCGGTGGGCGCCGCGGTCGCCGGCCGCCTCGCCGACCGGCTCGGCCGGATCCGGGTCATGCGGATCGCCGCCCTCCTCTTCACCGCCAGCGCCATCGGCTCGGCCCTCCCCTTCGCCGTCTGGGACCTGGGTGTGTGGCGCGCCATCGGCGGCTTCGGCATCGGCATGGCCTCCGTGATCGGCCCGGCGTACATCGCCGAGGTCGCACCGCCCGCCTACCGCGGCCGCCTCGCCTCCTTCCAGCAGGCCGCCATCGTGCTCGGCATCGCCATCTCCCAGCTCGTGAACTGGGCGATCCTCAACATGGCCGGCGGCGAACAGCGCGGCGTCCTCGCCGGCCTGGAGGCCTGGCAGTGGATGCTCGGCGTCATGGTCGTACCGGCCGTGCTCTACGGCCTGATGTCCTTCGTGATCCCCGAGTCGCCGCGCTACCTCATCGCGGTCGGCCGGGAGGACGAGGCCAAGAAGATCCTGGCCGAGGTCGAGGGGCCCGCCGCCGACCCCGAGGCCCGCGCGGCCGAGATCCGCCTCGCCATGCACAGCGAGCAGAAGTCGACGTTCAAGGACCTGCTCGGCGGCCGGTTCGGCTTCCTGCCGATCGTCTGGGTCGGTATCGGCCTGTCGGTCTTCCAGCAGCTGGTCGGCATCAACGTGATCTTCTACTACAGCAACGCGCTGTGGCAGTCGGTCGGCATCGACCCGGCGAGCTCCTTCTTCTACTCGTTCGAGACCTCGATCGTGAACATCATCGGCACCGTCATCGCGATGATCTTCGTCGACCGGATCGGCCGCAGGCCGCTCGCCCTGATCGGCTCCGCCGGCATGACGCTGGCGCTCGCCACCTGCGCCTGGGCCTTCTCGTACAAGACCGGCACCGGTGACGACATCTCGCTGCCCGACCTCCAGGGCACCGTCGCGATCGTCGCCGCCAACGTCTTCGTGCTCTTCTTCGCCCTCTCCTGGGGCGTGGTGGTCTGGGTGCTGCTCGGCGAGATGTTCCCCAACCGGATCCGCGCGGCGGCCCTCGGTGTCGCGGCCTCCGCGCAGTGGCTCGCCAACTGGGCGATCACCGTGTCCTTCCCGGACCTGTCCGCCTGGAACCTCTCCGGCGCCTACGTGATCTACGCAGGCTTCGCTCTGCTCTCGATCCCCTTCATCCTCAAGTGGGTGCCGGAGACCAAGGGCAAGGCGCTGGAGGAGATGGGGTAACCACCCCCGCCAACACCCCTCTCCTCGACACGGGTACTGCCCCGGCTCAGTCCACGAGCCGGGGCAGTACCTGTTCGCACAGCAGGCGCAGGCTGCGCCAGCCCTCCTCGACCGGCATCCCGCCGCACAGCGGATGCAGGACGAGGTTGCCCGCCTCGCCCGCCTCACGCGCGTACGCCACCGCCTCCTGGGGCGACAGGATCCGGTAGACGCCCTCCGCCCGCAGCTCCTCGACGCTGCGGGCGCCGGAGCGCACCGCCGAGCGGATGTCCTTGGACTGCCAGGACGCGTACATGCCGGCCTCGTGCAGGAAGTGCTCGCCGTACCGCGCCCAGGCCCGGTCCGGGTCCTCGGCGATGTGCAGCAACGGGGTCCGCGCGGCCGGCATCATGCAGAAGCCCTCGGTGCCGTGCTCGGCCAGCTGCTCCTCGTAGTACGCCTGGAGCTCCGGCAGGTGGGCGCTCGGGAAGAACGGCAGCCCCAGCCGGGCCGCGCGGCGGGCCGCCGCGCGCGAGCTGCCGCCCACCAGCAGCAGCGGGTGCGGCCGGGTGAAGGGCACCGGGGTGACCCGCACCGTCCGGCCGCGGAACATGAACGGCTCGCCCGTCCAGGCCTGCAGCAGCGTCTCCAGCAGCTCGTCCTGGAGGCGGCCGCGCCGGCCCCACTCGACGCCGTGCTGCTCGTACTCCTCCGGCCGGTAGCCGATACCGGCGACCGTGATCAGCCGCCCGCCGCTGAGCAGGTCCAGGACGGCGATGTCCTCGGCGACCTTCAGCGGGTCGTGGAGCGGGCCGATGATCGCCGAGACGGTGACGGAGATCCGGCGGGTGGCGCCGAAGAGCGCGCCGGCGAAGGCCAGGGGAGAGGGCAGCCAGTTGTTCCCGGTGCCGTGGTGCTCCTCGGTCTGGAGGGTGTCGATGCCGTGCTCGTCGGCGTACGCCGCCATCTCCAGCGCGGCCCGGTAGCGGGCCGAGAGGGTCTCGGGCGTGCCGTCGGGGTCGACGAGGTTGAACCGGGCCACGGTGATGGGCATGGAGAAGTCCCCCTCCGCCGGGTGTGGGTGGCGAGGGGGGACGTTAGCTGACGTGGCGTCAGTTGGACAGGGATCCGGTCGGCACGCGCGCGTCGGTGTCGCCGGCGGCGGCATCGGCCTCCGGGTCCGTGCCGTCGGCCCCGGCCGCCGGCGCCGCCGCGCGCGGCAGTACGGCGTACAGCACGCCGGAGGTGACGATGCCGGCCACCCAGCCCAGGCCGTTGCGCCCGATCCAGGTCCCGGCCAGCGGACCGCTGAACCAGTCCACGGACGTGAACAGCAGCCCCACCGCCAGCGCCACGCCCCAGGCGGTCATGGCCTGCCAGGCGAAACCGCCCCGGTACCAGTAGGCGCTGGTGCGCGTGGTGTCCAGCAGCGCCGCCCCGTCGTAGACCCGCCCGCGCAGCATGTCCACGCCGAACACACCGATCCACGCCGAGAAGGCCACGGCCAGCAGCGTCAGGAAGGAGATGAACGACCCGAAGAAGCTCGTCGCCACCACCATCAGCAGGAAACCGAAGACCAGACTGATGACCGCGTTCACGCTGACGGCCCAGGCGCGCGGCACCGTGATGCCCAGCGTCTGCGCGGTGAACCCGGCCGAGTACATCGACATCGAATTGATCAGCAGCATGCCGATCAGGGCGATCAGCAGGTACGGGACCGCCAGCCACGTCGGCAGCAGCTCGCCGATGAAGGAGACCGGGTCCTGCGCCTTCGCCAGGTCCGGGGTGCCGACCGCCATGACCGCGCCCATCAGCACCATCGGGACCACGACCACACCGGCCCCGCCGACGGTCGCGCCGACCATGGCCCGCGAGGAGGCGGTGCGCGGCAGATAGCGCGTGAAGTCCGGCCCCGACGGCACCCAGCTGATACCGCCCGCCGCGATGGTGCCGATACCCGCGATCATCATCGCCGTCGACCCGGCGGGCTTGCCGAAGACCGCCGACCAGTCGGTCGTGGCGACCAGGTAGCCGAGCACCAGCACGCTGAAGCCGCCGAAGAGGTACGTGGACCACGTCGAGCAGACCCGCAGCGCGTTGATGCCCAGGCCCGAGACCGCGAACGTGCAGCCGACGAAGAACACCAGCGTGACGACGATCAGCGCGGTGTTGCTCTGGATCCCGAAGAGCAGGTCGAGCACCGTCAGGACGGCGTAGGCGCCGCTGACCGCGTTGATCGTCTCCCAGCCCCACCGGGCGACCCAGATCAGCGAGCCCGGGAACAGGTTGCCGCGCTGGCCGAACACCGCCCGCGACAGCGCCATGCCCGGCGCGCCCCCGCGCTTGCCCGCGATCGAGATCAGCCCCACCAGCCCGTACGACAGGACCGGCGCGGCGAAGGCGACGAGGAGCACCTGCCAGAAGTTCAGCCCGTTGAAGATCACCAGACCGGCGCCCATGGTCAGCAGCAGCACGCTGATGTTGGCGGCGACCCAGGTCGGCACGAGCTCCCGGACGCGGCCGGTGCGCTCACCGTCCGGCACGGGCTCCAGGCCGCGGGTCTCTATCGCGCCGTCGGCGGACTCGGCAGGCATGCGCTACTCCGATGGGGATGAGGAGGGGGAGTCGCCCATCATCGTAGGTGTCGGCCGAAATACCCAAATAGGGGCTTCGGTCCCGGTACGCAGCGCGGCCGGTCCGGTCGGTTCGGCCCGCCGGCGGTCCGGTGGCCGATACTGGGTGCGTTATGGACATCCTCATCCTTGCTGTAGTCATCGCCCTGGTCGCGGTCGGTGCCATCAGCGGCCTCGTGGTCAGCAGCCGCAAGAAGAAGCAGCTGCCGCCCCCGCCGCCGAGCGCGCCGACCATCACTGCCCCGCCCGCCGAACCGCAGGTGGGGGAGGACGCCGCTCCGACGGTCGCCGAGCCGCGCCGGACCATCGAGGAGGTCGTGCTCCCCGAGGCGGAGGCCGCCGCTCCCGAGGCCCCCGCCGCGGCCGAGCCCGAGGCTCCGGCCGCGCCCGAGATCGAGGTGCCCGAGCCCACCGCCGGCCGCCTGGTCCGGCTGCGCGCGCGCCTGGCCCGCTCGCAGAACTCCCTCGGCAAGGGGCTGCTCACGCTGCTCTCGCGCGAGCACCTCGACGAGGACACCTGGGAGGAGATCGAGGAGACCCTCCTCACCGCCGACGTCGGCGTCAAGCCCACGCAGGAGCTGGTCGACCGGCTCCGCGAGCGGGTCCGGGTGCTCGGCACCCGCACCCCCGACGAGCTGCGCGCCCTGCTCCGCGAGGAGCTGCTGCACCTGATCGGCACCGACGCCGACCGCGCCGTGAAGACCGAGTCCGGGGTCGACACGCCCGGCGTCGTGATGGTCGTCGGCGTCAACGGCACCGGCAAGACCACCACCACCGGCAAGCTCGCCCGGGTCCTGGTCGCCGACGGCCGCTCCGTGGTCCTCGGCGCCGCCGACACCTTCCGCGCAGCCGCCGCCGACCAGCTCCAGACCTGGGGCGAGCGCGTCGGCGCCCGCACCGTGCGCGGCCCCGAGGGCGGCGACCCGGCGTCCATCGCCTTCGACGCCGTCAAGGAGGGCATCGCCGAGGGCGCCGACGTCGTCCTGATCGACACCGCCGGCCGCCTGCACACCAAGACCGGCCTCATGGACGAGCTCGGCAAGGTCAAGCGCGTCGTGGAGAAGCACGGCCCGCTGGACGAGATCCTCCTCGTCCTCGACGCCACCACCGGCCAGAACGGCCTGACGCAGGCCCGTGTCTTCGCCGAGGTCGTCGACATCACCGGCATCGTGCTCACCAAGCTCGACGGCACCGCCAAGGGCGGCATCGTCGTCGCCGTCCAGCGCGAGCTCGGCGTCCCGGTCAAGCTCGTCGGCCTCGGCGAGGGCCCCGACGACCTGGCACCGTTCGAGCCGGAGGCGTTCGTCGACGCCCTCATCGGCGACTGACGCACGGCGCCCGTACCGCACCCGTACGGCCAGCAGGGGCCCCGCGATCCACACCGGACCGCGGGGCCCCTGGCGTAGGCGCCGGTCCGACGCCCTCAGCGCTCCGAGCGGTGGCAGATGTAGGCGAGCGTGCCCAGCAGCAGCCGGGCCTCCGGCGGGCGCGAGGAGTCCAGCGCCGGCGGCCGCAGCCACGTCACCGGGCCCAGGCCCGCGTGGTCGGACGGCGGAGCGGTCAGGAAGGACCCCGCGCCCAGCGCGTGCAGGTCGAGGCCGGCGTCGTCCCAGCCCATCCGGTACAGCAGGTGCGGCAGCTCGGCCGCGGCGCCCGGCGCCACGAAGAACTGCGCCCGCCCGTCCGGGGTCGCGCTCACCGGGCCCAGCGGCAACCCCATCCGCTCCAGCCGCACCAGCGCCCGCCGCCCGGCCTCCCCGGAGACCTCGATCACGTCGAAGGCCCGGCCCACCGGCAGCAGCAGCGCCGCCCCCGGGAACCGCGCCCACGCCACCGTGACCTCGTCCAGCGTGGCCCCCGCCGGGACCACCGCCTCGAACGCCAGCGGATGCGCGCCCGGCGCCGCGCACTGCGCGTCCCCGCACGAACAGTCCCGCCCGGGCGCCGCGGCCCGCGCCCCGGGGACCACGTCCCAGCCCCACAGCCCGGTGTACTCCGCCACCGCTGTGCACTCCGACATCCGGCTGCGGCGCCGGGCGCCGGACCGGAACTCCCTGGTGCTCCGGCCGCCGATGCTGCCGCCGATCGTGAAGCCCATGCCCATGCCCCCTCCAACGGGTCGGACGCACCGGTGGTTACGTAGCGGTCCCCGGGGGCCGGCCGGCGCGCTCCGTGCCGCGCGCGCCCCGCCGTACACCCGTCCGCCACCTGCTTACGGCTGTCGTGTGTCAAGTGAATCGCGCTTGGCGGGTGGCGAGTTCATTCGAAGGGGTGGCGAATGGTGGCGATTGTGGAATCGACCTCGCCGAGGGGGTGATCGTAGGATTACTTTCAGTGCACGAGAGGCGAAGCTTCCGCATCCGTGGGTATGCCGGAGGCAAGAAGTGTTCCGGAATGGGGGCGTTCCAGTGAGCGGCAACGGCGCAGGCGGACCCGACGTGGACGCCGCGGACCCCGGGGACTGCGCGGCGCGCGGCACCGGCCCCAACGACCAGCTCACCTCCTGGTTCGTCCGCAGCGGCTGGTCCAAGGGCGAGCTCGCCCGCCAGGTCAACCGCCGCGCCCGTCAGATGGGCGCGCACCACATCAGCACCGACACCTCCCGCGTACGCCGCTGGCTCGACGGCGAACAGCCCCGCGAACCCGTCCCGCGGATCCTGTCCGAGCTGTTCTCCGAGCGCTTCGGCACGGTCGTCGCCATCGAGCACCTCGGCCTGCGCACCGCCCACCAGACCCCGTCCGTCTCCGGCGTCGACCTGCCCTGGGCCGGCCCCCAGACGGTGGCCCTGCTCGGCGAGTTCTCCCGCAGCGACCTGATGCTCGCCCGCCGCGGCTTCCTCGGGACCTCGCTCGCCCTGTCCGCCGGCCCCGCCCTCATCGAGCCGATGCAGCGCTGGCTCGTGCCGGTACCGGCCGCCGACCCGGTACCACGCGACGGGGGCGGGGCGGGCCCGGCCGGACACCGGCCGCCCCGCCTGTCCGAGCCCGAGCTCGACCTCCTCGAGGCCACCACCGCCATGTTCCGCCAGTGGGACGCTCAGTGCGGCGGCGGCCTGCGCCGCAAAGCGGTCGTCGGCCAGCTCCACGAGGTCACCGACCTGCTCCAGGAGAACCACACCGGGCCCGTCATGAAACGCCTCTTCAAGGTCGCCGCCGAACTCGCCGAACTCGCCGGCTGGATGAGCTACGACGTCGGGCTGCACCCCACCGCCCAGAAGTACTTCGTCCTCGCCCTGCACGCCGCCAAGGAGGCCGGCGACAAGCCGCTCGGCTCGTACATCCTCTCCAACATGAGCCGCCAGATGATCCACCTCGGCCGCCCCGAGGACGCCCTGGAACTCATCCACCTCGCCCAGTACGGCAGCCGCGACTGCGCCGGCCCCCGCACCCAGGCCATGCTGTATGCGATGGAGGCCCGCGCGTACGCCAATATGGGCCAGCCCAGCCGCTGCAAGCGGGCCGTCCGGATGGCCGAGGACACCTTCGGCGACGTCGGCCTCGGCGGCGAGCCCGAGCCCGACTGGATCCGGTTCTTCTCCGAGGCCGAACTCAACGGCGAGAACTCCCACTCGTACCGCGATCTCGCCTACGTCGCCGGCCGCAGCCCCACCTACGCCTCCCTCGCCGAACCCGTGATGGAACGCGCCGTCGAGCTCTTCGAGAAGGACGCGGAACACCAGCGCAGCTACGCCCTCAACCTCGTCGGCCTCGCCACCGTCCACCTGCTGCGGCGCGAGCCCGAGCAGGCCACCGCCCTGATCGACCGCGCCCTCACCGTGGCGCAAAAGGTGCGCTCGGAGCGCGTGAACAACCGGCTCCGCAAGACGGTGGACACCGCCGCCCGTGAGTACGGCGACGTCGCCGACGTCGTCCGCCTCACCGACCACCTCGCCGCCCGCCTCCCCGAGTCCGCGGAGGCGGTCTGAGGTCCGCCGCGGACCTCCCCGAGGCCCCGGCCGCGGCAGTCACCCCGTGAAGCCCGATCAGGCTCCCCCATGCCAGGTCATCCGGGTCACTGCCGCGGCCGGCTCCCCAGCCGTCGCCCCCACGGGGTTCATGGGCGCGTAACACGCCCGACCTCTTCGTCACCGTCGCGAAACATCGAGCGGCACCGCCGGAAACCGGCCTGCGCGAATCTCATGGCCAATAACCGGCCAGTCCCCAGGCCCCCCGCACTGGCTCCGCTCAGGTTTTCACGATCGCCCGCACGCGAACGTACCGACGACGAGGAGACGCCGATGGCACCAGCCATCACGACCCTTGCCGCAGACGCCCCACAGCTGTCTGCCGCGAACACCGGGTTCATGCTCATCTGCTCCGCCCTGGTCATGCTGATGACCCCGGGCCTCGCCTTCTTCTACGGAGGCATGGTCCGCGTCAAGAGCAGCCTCAACATGCTGATGATGAGCTTCATCAGCCTCGGGATCGTCACGATCCTGTGGGTCCTCTACGGCTTCAGCCTCGCCTTCGGCACCGATTCCGGCTCCGTCATCGGCTGGTCCTCCGACTACGTCGGCCTCAGCGGCATCGGCCTGACCCAGCTGTGGGACGGCTACACCATCCCGGTGTACGTCTTCGCCGTCTTCCAGCTGATGTTCGCGGTCATCACCCCGGCGCTGATCAGCGGTGCGCTCGCGGACCGCGTGAAGTTCACCGCCTGGGCCCTGTTCACCGCCCTGTGGGTCACCGTCGTCTACTTCCCCGTCGCCCACTGGGTATGGGGCCCCGGCGGCTGGCTCTTCGAGCTCGGCGTCATCGACTTCGCGGGCGGTACGGCCGTCCACATCAACGCCGGCGCCGCCGCCCTCGGCGTCATCCTCGTCATCGGCAAGCGCGTCGGCTTCAAGAAGGACCCGATGCGCCCGCACAGCCTCCCGCTGGTCATGCTCGGCGCCGGTCTGCTGTGGTTCGGCTGGTTCGGCTTCAACGCCGGCTCCTGGCTCGGCAACGACGACGGCATCGGCGCGGTGATGTTCGTCAACACCCAGGTCGCCACCGCCGCCGCCATGCTGGCCTGGCTGGCGTACGAGAAGCTGCGCCACGGCTCCTTCACCACCCTCGGCGCCGCCTCCGGCGCGGTCGCGGGCCTCGTCGCCATCACCCCCGCCGGCGGCTCCTGCTCCCCGCTCGGCGCGATCGCCATCGGCGCCATCGCCGGTGTCGTCTGCGCCATGGCCGTCGGCCTGAAGTACAAGTTCGGCTACGACGACTCCCTCGACGTGGTCGGCGTCCACCTCGTCGGCGGTGTCCTCGGCTCCCTCCTCGTCGGCCTCTTCGCCACCGGTGGCGTGCAGTCCGACGTGGCCGGCCTCTTCTACGGCGGCGGCCTGGAGCAGCTCGGCAAGCAGGCCATCGGCGTCTTCTCGGTCCTGGCCTACTCCCTCGTCGTGTCGGCCCTGCTCGCCTTCCTCCTGGACAAGACGATGGGCATGCGGGTCAGCGAGGACGACGAGGTGTCCGGCATCGACCAGGTCGAGCACGCCGAGACCGCCTACGACTTCAGCGGAGCCGGTGGCGGCGCCTCCTCGCGCAGCACCGCCGCACCCGCCCCCGTTGCCGCCGCGAGCAAGAAGGTAGACGCATGAAGCTCATCACCGCGATCGTCAAGCCCCACAAGCTGGACGAGATCAAGGAAGCCCTCCAGCAGTTCGGCGTCCAGGGCCTGACGGTCTCCGAGGCCAGCGGGTACGGCCGCCAGCGCGGCCACACCGAGGTCTACCGCGGTGCCGAGTACACGGTCGACCTGGTCCCCAAGATCCGCATCGAGGTCCTCGTCGAGGACGAGGCGGCCGACGACGTGATGGACGTGGTGGTCTCCGCGGCCCAGACCGGCAAGATCGGCGACGGCAAGGTGTGGAGCGTCCCCGTGGACACGGTGATCCGGGTCCGCACCGGCGAGCGCGGCGCTGACGCGCTCTAGCGGACGGGAGCTCCTGGGTGACGAGCGTCGAGCACTCCACGACGGATCCGTCCGATCCGGCCGGCCCGGGAGCCAGCGGTTACGCCGCGGCCCGGCTGCGACTCCTCCAGGAGGAGTCGCGGTCCGGGCCTTCGCGGCGTTCCGCGCTGGCGGGGCTGACCGACGACTGGCTGAACGCCCTCTTCACGACGGCCGCGCGCGAGACAGGAGTCCGCGGCGCCACCCTCGTCGCCGTCGGCGGCTACGGGCGCGCCGAACTCTCCCCGCGCAGCGACCTGGACCTGCTGCTGCTCCACGACGGCAAGGCCGGGGCCAAGGCGCTGAGCGCGCTGGCCGACCGGATCTGGTACCCCGTGTGGGACCTGGGCCTGGCCCTCGACCACTCGGTGCGCACCCCGGCCGAGGCCCGGAAGACGGCAGCCGAGGACCTCAAGGTGCACCTGGGACTGCTCGACGCCCGGCCCGTCGCCGGCGACCTCGGGCTGCTGGCCTCCCTGCGCACCTCCGTACTGGCCGACTGGCGCAACCAGGCGCCCCGGCGGCTGCCCGAGCTGCACTCGATGTGCCGGGACCGCGCCGAGCGCTGGGGGGAGCTGCGCTTCCTGCTCGAACCCGACCTCAAGGAGGCCCGCGGCGGACTGCGCGACATCACCGCGCTGCGGGCGGTCGCCGCTTCCTGGGTCGCCGACGCCCCCCGCGCCGGCCTCGCCGACGCCCGGCGGCGGCTGCTGGACACGCGCGACGCCCTGCACCTGGTCACCGGGCGTGCCGCCGACCGGCTCTCCCTCCAGGAGCAGGACGCCGTCGCCGGCCGGCTCGGCGTGCTGGACGCGGACGCCCTGCTGCGGGACGTGTACGAAGCGGCCGGCGTCGTCGCGTACGCGGGCGACGTGACCTGGCGCGAGGTGGGCCGCGTGCTGCGGGCCCGGGCGGCCCGGCCGCGGCTGCGCGCCCTGCTGGGCCCGCGCGGCGGCGCCGTCGAGCGGGCCCCGCTGGCGGAGGGCGTGGTCGAACAGGACGGCGAGGTCGTCCTGGCCCTGGCCGCCCGCCCCGAACGCGACCCGGTCCTCCCGCTGCGGCTGGCGGCCGCCGCCGCCCAGGCCGGACTGCCGGTCTCCCCGCACGCCGTACGGCGGCTGGCCGAGGCCGCCGGACCGCTGCCGGTGCCCTGGCCGGCCGAGGCCCGCGAGCAGCTGCTGACGCTGCTGGGCGCGGGTGAGCCGACCGTGGGCGTCTGGGAGGCCCTGGAGGCGGAGGGGCTGATCACCCGGCTGCTCCCGGACTGGGAACGGGTGCGCTGCCGCCCGCAGCGCAACCCCGTCCACACCTGGACGGTGGACCGGCACCTGGTCGAGACCGCCGTACGGGCCTCGGAGCTGACCCGCCGGGTCGGCCGCCCCGACCTGCTGCTGATGGCCGCCCTGCTGCACGACATCGGCAAGGGCTGGCCCGGGGACCACTCGGTGGCGGGCGAGACGATCGCGCGCGACGTCGCCGCACGGCTGGGCTTCGAGCCCGCCGACGTGACGGTGCTCGCCACGCTGGTCCGCCACCACCTGCTGCTGGCCGAGACCGCGACCCGCCGCGACCTGGACGACCCGGCCACCGTCCGGGCCGTTGCCGAGGCGGTCGGCTCGCCGGTCACGCTGGAGCTGCTGCACGCGCTGACCGAGGCAGACGCACTGGCGACCGGGCCCGCCGCCTGGTCGGCGTGGCGGGGCTCGCTCGTCGCCGACCTGGTGCGCCGGGTCGCGGCGGTCCTGGACGGCACGGCGCCGGCGGCGGAACCGCCGGCCCCGAGCACCGAGCAGGAACGGCTGGCGGTCGAGGCCCTGCGCACCCGGGAGCCGGTCCTGACCCTGCACGCCCGGCACGAGGAGGACGTGGTCGGCGTCGAGCTGGCCGTGGCCGTCCCCGACCAGCCGGGCGTGCTGCCCGCCGTCGCCGGGGTGCTGGCCCTGCACCGGCTGACCGTACGGGCGGCCGACCTGCGCTCGGTGGAACTGCCCGACCACCTGGGCGAGGTCCTCGTCCTGCGCTGGCGGGTCGCCGCCGAGTACGGCTCCCTCCCGCAGGCCGCCCGGCTGCGCGCGGACCTGGTCCGGGCGCTGGACGGCTCCCTGGACGTGCCGGCGAAGCTGGCGGACCGGGAGGCGGCGTACCCGCGCCGGCGCGGGGTGGTCCCGCCGCCCCCGCGGGTGACGGTGGTCCCGGACGTCTCCTCCCTGGCGACGGTCCTGGAGGTCCGGGCCCCCGACGCGGTCGGGCTGCTGCACCGGATCGGCCGGGCCCTGGAGGCGGGCCGGGTCCGGGTCCGCAGCGCGCACGTCTCGACACTGGGCGCCAACGCGGTGGACACGGTGTACGTCGTGGACACGGACGGCAAGCCGCTGGCGGGGCCGGAGGCGGCGGCCCTGGCCGCGGCGGTGGAGGCGGCGCTGGTGTAGCGGGTGGGGGGGGGGCGCCCCCCCCCCCCCCCCCCCCCCCCCCCCCCCGGGCCCGGGCGGGGGCGCAAGACGCGCCGGGGGGGCCGGGGGGGGGGGGGGCCCCGGGGCCGGCGGGGGGGGGGGGGGGCCCCGCGCCGGGGGGGGGGGGGGGGGGGGGGGGGCCCGGGGGGGGGGGGGGGGGGGGGGGGGGTGGTGGGGGGGGGGGGGGCCCCCCCCCCCCCACCCCCGCGCCCGCACCCCGGAAGGGCCGAGATCGGCGGCAAATGCGGCCCGTGGGGCAGGGGCCGTGGCGGAGCCCGATACCCTGGGGGACGACCACCCTGCCCCCGACCCGAGGAATCGCGACCACCGTGTTCGATACGCTTTCCGACCGCCTCAGCGCGACCTTCAAGTCCCTCAGGGGCAAAGGCCGCCTCTCCGAGCAGGACATCGACGCTGCGGCGCGGGAAATCCGTATCGCCCTCCTCGAGGCCGACGTCGCCCTCCCGGTCGTCCGCTCGTTCATCGCGAACGTCAAGGAGCGCGCCCGCGGCGCGGAGGTCTCCAAGGCGCTCAATCCCGCCCAGCAGGTCCTGAAGATCGTCAACGAGGAGCTCGTCGGCATCCTCGGCGGCGAGACCCGCCGGCTGCGGTTCGCCAAGACCGCGCCCACCGTGATCATGCTCGCCGGTCTCCAGGGTGCCGGTAAGACCACCCTCGCCGGCAAGCTCGGCCTCTGGCTCAAGGGCCAGGGCCACGCGCCGCTGCTCGTCGCCTGCGACCTCCAGCGCCCCAACGCCGTCAACCAGCTCTCGGTCGTCGCCGAGCGCGCGGGTGTCGCGGTCTACGCGCCCCAGCCGGGCAACGGTGTCGGTGACCCGGTCCAGGTCGCCAAGGACTCGATCGAGTACGCGCGCACCAAGCAGCACGACATCGTCATCGTCGACACCGCCGGCCGCCTCGGCATCGACCAGGAGCTGATGCAGCAGGCCGCGGACATCCGCGACGCCGTCAGCCCCGACGAGATCCTCTTCGTCGTCGACGCCATGATCGGTCAGGACGCGGTCAACACCGCCGAGGCCTTCCGCGACGGCGTCGGCTTCGACGGCGTCGTGCTCTCCAAGCTCGACGGCGACGCCCGCGGTGGTGCCGCGCTCTCCATCGCGCACGTCACCGGCAAGCAGATCATGTTCGCCTCCAACGGCGAGAAGCTCGACGACTTCGACGCGTTCCACCCCGACCGCATGGCCGGCCGGATCCTCGACATGGGTGACATGCTCACCCTCATCGAGCAGGCCGAGAAGACCTTCTCGCAGGCCGAGGCCGAGAAGATGGCGGCCAAGCTCGCCAAGGGGCCCAAGGAGTTCACGCTCGACGACTTCCTGTCCCAGATGGAGCAGGTCCGCAAGATGGGCTCCATCTCCAAGCTGCTCGGCATGCTGCCGGGCATGGGGCAGATCAAGGACCAGATCAACAACATCGACGAGCGCGACGTCGACCGCACCGCCGCGATCATCAAGTCGATGACGCCGGCCGAGCGCAACGACCCGACGATCATCAACGGCTCCCGCCGCGCCCGTATCGCCAAGGGCTCGGGCACCGAGGTCAGCGCCGTCAAGAACCTCGTCGAGCGGTTCTTCGAGGCCCGCAAGATGATGTCGCGCATGGCCCAGGGCGGCGGGATGCCCGGGATGCCCGGCATCCCGGGCATGGGCGGCGGCCCCGGCCGGCAGAAGAAGCAGGTCAAGCAGGCCAAGGGCAAGCGCAAGAGCGGCAACCCGATGAAGCGCAAGGCCGAGGAGGCCGCCGCCGCGGCCCGCCGCGAGCAGGGTGGTCCGGGTGACGAGGCGGTCGCCGGCGGCAACCCGTTCGGCCTGCCGGCCGGGCAGCCCGGTCAGGACTTCGAGCTGCCGGACGAGTTCAAGAAGTTCATGAAGTAGCGCGCAGCGCGCGTACGACGAAGGGCCCCGCCGGGCGGACCGGCGGGGCCCTTCGTCATGATCCTCCGGGAGCGACCGCCCGGTTTGTCGCTTATGGTCGGCCGGGAGGACGGCAGAAGGAGGCGGCCACGTGCCCCAGCCCACCCCCGTGCCCCCGCGTGACCGGTCCGGCGCGCCCTGGCGCTCCGAAGGCGCCCCGCCGTCCCCGCCGCCCCGCAAGAAGATCAGCTGGCGGAACCTGATCCTCGCCGCCCTGATCGTCTACCTGCTCACCAACCTGGTGCTCTCCTTCTTCAACGAGGGCGACGAGCCGACCGTCTCGTACACCGAGTTCAGCAAGCAGGTCGCCGAAGGCAACGTCGCGAAGATCTACTCCAAGGGCGACGCCATCGAGGGCGAGCTGAAGAGCAAGCAGCCGGTGCCCGGCGGCAAGGGCGACTACACCAAGTTCATCACCCAGCGGCCCGCCTTCGCCGACGACGACCTCTGGGCGAACCTGACCGCCAAGGGCGTCACCGTCACCGCCTCCCCGGTCGTCGAGCACCGCAGCTTCCTCGTCAACCTGCTGATCTCGCTGGCGCCGATGCTGCTGCTGGTCGGCCTGTGGGTGCTCGTCGCCCGCCGGATGGGTTCGGCGATGGGCGGCGGGCTCGGCGGACTCGGCCGGAAAACGCCCCCCAGACCGGTGGAGCTGGCGGGCGCCCGGCGTACCACCTTCGACGACGTCGCCGGCATCGACGAGGTCAAGGCCGAGCTGAGCGAGGTCGTGGACTTCCTGAAGAACCCGGCGGCCTACCGCAGGATGGGCGCCCGGATGCCCGGCGGGGTGCTGCTCGCCGGCCCGCCCGGCACCGGAAAGACCCTGCTGGCACGGGCCGTCGCGGGCGAGGCGGGCGTGCCCTTCTTCTCCGCCTCGGCCTCGGAGTTCATCGAGATGATCGTGGGTGTGGGCGCCTCGCGGGTGCGGGAGCTGTTCGCCGAGGCCCGCAAGGTGGCCCCGTCGATCATCTTCATCGACGAGATCGACACCATCGGCCGGGCCCGGGGCGCCGGCGCGGGCATGGGCGGCCACGACGAGCGCGAGCAGACGCTCAACCAGATCCTCACCGAGATGGACGGCTTCTCCGGCTCCGAGGGCGTCGTCGTGATCGCCGCGACCAACCGCCCCGACGTCCTCGACCCCGCCCTGACCCGGCCGGGCCGCTTCGACCGGACCGTCCAGGTCTCCCCGCCCGACCGCGGCGGCCGCGCGGCCATCCTGGCCATCCACACCCGCGAGATCCCGCTGGCACCGGACACCGACCTCGTCCAGGTGGCCCGGGCCACCCCCGGCATGACCGGCGCCGAGCTCGCCAACCTGGCCAACGAGGCCGCCCTGCTCGCCGTGCGCCGCGCGCACACCGAGGTCACCCGGGAAGACCTCTCTGACGCCCTGGAGAAGATCCAGCTCGGCGCCGAGCGCTCCCTGGTCATGCCCGACGAGGAGCGCCGGCGCACGGCGTACCACGAGAGCGGGCACGCCCTGCTGGGCATGCTGCACCCGGGCGCCGACCCGGTCCGCCGGGTCACGATCGTGCCGCGCGGGCGCGCCCTGGGCGTCACGCTGTCCACGCCGGACGCCGACCGGTACGCGTACACCGAGGAGTACCTGCGCGGGCGGATCATCGGCGCGCTCGGCGGCATGGCCGCCGAACACGTGGTCTACGGGGTCATCACCACCGGCGCGGAGAACGACCTCGAACAGGTGACCAATCTGGCGCGCGGCATGGTCGGCCGCTGGGGCATGAGCGAGCGCGTCGGCAGGCTCACCGCGGTCCCCGCCGACAGCCAGGTCGCGTACGGCCTCGCGGCCGCCCCCGCCACCCTGGACACCGTCGACGCGGAGATGCGGCGGATCGTCGACGAGTGCTACGAGAACGCCTGCCGGCTGCTGCGCGAGCACCGCGACCGGCTCGACGCCCTGGCCACGGCCCTGCTGGCGGAGGAGACCCTGGACGAGGAGGCGGCGTACGCGGCCGCCGGCGTCCCCCGCACGAAGAAGTGACCGGTGCGGAAGCGGCCGGGCCGCGCACGGGGCCCGCGGGAGGGGAGGGCGTTCAGCCCACCCGGGTGACGACGTAGCGGAAGATGTTCGGCAGCCACACCGTGCCGTCGGCCCGTTCGTACGGGTGCAGGGCCTCCGTCAGCTCCTTCTCCGCCTGCGCGGGGTCCGAGACGTCGTACAGGCCGGTGGACAGCAGTCCCCGCGCCGCGCTCTCCATGTCCGCGTAGCCGAACGGGCAGAACACCCGGCCCGAGCCGTCCGGCCGCAGCCCGGCCGCCTCGGCCAGCGCGTCCAGGTCGCGCGGGACGGGCCCGCCGCCCAGCACCGCCGGTGCCGTGCAGCGCTCCGGCGGCCCCCAGTCGGCCAGCACCACCGCCCCGCCGCGCCGCACCAGCGCCGCGGCGGCCGGCAGCGCGTCCGGATCCGGGGCGAAGGCCAGCAGGACGTCGTACGGGCGGGCCGCGGCGGGCGCGGGCGGCTGCGGCAGCACCTCCAGCAGCCGCTCGCGCGCCAGGGCCCGGCGCGCGGGGTCCGGCTCCACGCCGGTCGCCGTGGCGCCGCGCCCGGCGGCCAGCAGCAGCGGCAGCCCGGCCCCGCAGTCCAGGCCGAGCAGCCGGCAGCCCGGCCCGACCTCCAGTCGCTCGTACACCGCTTCGTACAGCGGTACCAGCATCCGTTCCTGGATCTCCGCCCAGTCCCGGGCGGCCAGCGTCGGCGTCAGCGTCGGTGTCATCGAAAGAGCGCTCCTGATTCCCGTCTCGCCCCCATGCCCCCGTTGTCAGAGAACTCCCACTTCGCCCCCGCGTCCAGAGGACTGCCGGACCCGATTCACGCTCGACGCGCCCGGCGCCGTACCATTCGCGCCATGGCAAAGGCTCCCGTTCTCACCCCCCAGTCGGAGGACTTCCCCCGCTGGTACCAGGATCTGATCAACAAGGCCGAGCTGGCCGACAACGGCCCGGTGCGCGGCACGATGGTCATCCGACCGTACGGCTACGGCCTGTGGGAGCGGATGCAGCAGGAGATGGACGCGCGCATCAAGGACGCGGGCGCCCAGAACGCGTACTTCCCGCTGTTCATCCCGCAGTCGTACCTGACGCGGGAAGCCGAGCACGTCGAGGGCTTCGCGCCCGAGCTCGCGGTCGTCACGCACGGCGGCGGCAAGGAGCTGGAGGAGCCGGTCGTCGTCCGGCCGACCTCCGAGACGATCATCAACGACTACTTCTCCAAGTGGGTGCAGAGCTACCGCGACCTGCCCCTGCTGATCAACCAGTGGGCCAACGTGGTCCGCTGGGAAATGCGTCCCCGCGTCTTCCTCCGTACGAGCGAGTTCCTGTGGCAGGAGGGCCACACGGCCCACGCCACGTACGAGGACGCCCGCGACTACGCCGCGCACATCCACCGCCACGTCTACGGCGACTTCATGACGAACGTGCTCGGCATCGACGTCGTGCTCGGCCGCAAGACCGCCAAGGAGCGCTTCGCGGGCGCCATCAACACCCTCACCCTCGAGGGCATGATGGGCGACGGCAAGGCGCTGCAGATGGGCACGAGCCACGAGCTCGGCACCAACTTCGCCAAGGCCTTCAACACCCAGTACCTGTCCAAGGAGGGCCAGCAGGAGCTGGTCTGGCAGACCTCCTGGGGCGTCTCGACCCGCATGGTCGGCGGTCTGATCATGTCCCACGGCGACGACAACGGTCTGCGCGTGCCGCCGCGGCTGGCCCACGTCCAGGTCGTCGTCATGGCGATCAAGGGCGACGAGGCCGTCGCGAAGGTGCGCGAGCTCGGTGCGCAGCTGAAGGCCGCCGGGATCCGCGTGCAGGTCGACGACCGCGTGGACACGCCCTTCGGCCGCCGCGCGGTGGACTGGGAGCTCAAGGGCGTCCCGGTCCGCGTGGAGATCGGCCCGCGCGACCTGGAGGCCGGCACCGCGATGCTCGCGCGCCGCATCCCGGGCGGCAAGGAGCCGGTGAGCATCGACGCGCTGGCCGACCTGCTGCCGAAGGTGCTGGAGGAGGACCAGGCGCAGCTGCTGCGTGAGTCCCGCGAGCGCCGTGAGGCCCGTACCAGCGACGTGGCGACGATCGCCGAGGCCGCCGAGGCCGCGATCGCCGGCGGCTGGGCGCGGATCCCGTGGGACGTGCTGGGCCCGGAGGGCGAGGCCAAGCTCGCCGAGCAGGCCGTCTCCGTACGGTGCCTGATCGCCGAGGACGGCTCGGTGCCGGTGGCGGACGACGCCCCGGGCACGCTGGCGATCGTGGCGCGTTCGTACTGACGCGCGCCGGCCCGCGCGCGCCGGTGGCGCGCGCGGGCGGTGAATTCCGGGGGTTCCCCGGACGTGGGGCGGCCGTGAGGCGACTACGTCCGGGGGACCCCCATACGTACCGACTCCTCCTGAGTTCTGCGCACCCGCCCTCGTCCGGTCGCATGAGACTGAACTGACTGGTACGTGCAAAAAATTTGGAATGGCCCGGAATCGGAACACCGTGGCACCTCGGCTCGTTGTCACGACGTGAGCACGACACCACCTGTTCTCGCCGCAGAGCTGGCGCAGGCGTGGGCCGACATTCAGCGGTACCACCCCGAGCTGCCTGACCTTGCCGCGCCCGAGTCCCTGATCGGAGAGTCCTCGTCCGCCTGTGGCGCGGAACTCTCCTTCGAGCGACTGCTGCACGAGGCAGTCCACGGCATCGCCGCCGCGGGGGGGGGGCGGGGCACCCCCCCCCCCCCCCCCCCCCCCCAACCCCCCCCCCCGGCGGTGGGCCCCGCGGTGGGCCAGGGGCCACCCCACCCGCCCCCCCCCCCCACCCGGCTAAAGCGGGGGTA